>CBDDTI010000223.1:0-15158 GCA_965233585.1 bacterium | reverse complement strand
CTTGATTGAGCTCTGCGTTTTACGCTTGAATTGCAAACACATTGGAATCAAACACTGCAAGTTTAAAGCGGAAAACACATAAGCAACACCAGGATGATTTAAACAACATAATTTTCCAAAATGCACATCTTGTCAAGCCAATTTTGGGTCGAGATTGTCTTGCCCCATCACTGCAATTTGTTGGTTTTACCTACAGTGCAGCAAGGGGTCTGGGTCCATCGGCCAAGAAGGAAGTCGCGGCTGAAAATTGCAGAGAAATATTCCAGGAATCCAGGGGCAAAAGTTCAAGATTTTAAGATGTTTGCCTGGGTGAACCTTTTTATTGGCAAAAATCACAGTGGAAAACCAAAAATGAACAGTGAAAAAAAAGTGAAAAAGTTGCTGCGTATTTTCGTGAAAAAGTTGTGTATTTTTCCGTATGCTTGTGAAAACGCAAATTGAACAACTTTGCACGCCTTTTTTTGCAGCGTCGTTGTGTTTTTGTCCTCGCTTCAACAATGTGCTTCGCACAGCGTTGCCAAGATGCAAAGCACAGCTCTCAGCCCGAGAAAACATGTGCCTTGTTTGGGCTTCATGTTTCCCATCCCATGATTTGCAAGGTCTGCTTTCGTTCACATTGGCCCATTTCTTTGAATCATGCGACCCTCAAAGTATAATAAGCTGTGGCAGCGAAGAAGGTTCGTGTTTGGTCAACTCTTATATATCCGTGTTTAAGCTGGAAAAATTTTTCAGAAGCACGGCCTATTTACAGACATGTTCACAAAAATCACAACAGAATCCAGAATGATGTTCACAATGTCGGAAGTTCAGCTTTGCCAAAAAAGCCTTGCGTAGCCACTGTGCGATATTTTTTGCCTACCAAAAGAATTGTCTGTTTTGCAAAAGACAAATAAAACACCTTAAATTGTTTTTGTTTCTTTGGGGCTGGGTCTGTGTGTCCGTCAAACATGCAACATGCTTTCCAACAAATAGGTGAGTGTGCTGACGCAAATTTGCGCGGAATCATATGCCTTCGGACTCCATGGTACAGTATGCAAACAGGAGTTCGGCCACACACCGAAACTCTTGTCAGTCAGTTTTGCTGGTACATGTGGATTTTGTTTCATGAATATGTCTTCCATGATCTATCATGATTTTAATCGGAGTTTATTTGCCTAGAAATCGCTCCATGCCTTGAGCGAGAAAATCAAGTATCTTTTTAGCACGTCCTGCCAGTCTGGAATTACATATTGCAAAATAACGGAATAACTATATGACGGCCTTAACTTCGTTGATCAACATGGCCAAGTTAGTAGGTTCTCTCCGGGCATGTTTTTGTTCCAAACCAGTTCTGAATTGATGTGCGCACACGGGTTTGTTCATTGGCGACAAGATGGGCTAAGAAACCCGTTGATCCCCTAGCCTTTTGTGATTTTCTGTGTGTTTCGTATACATTTTTGTCTGAAAAAGGTAAAGTTACTCATCGACTGGCTGAATTTTTGCTTCACTGAATCACTTTGACTGTGGGGCCTGTGGGGTTCCATGATTTCCATCAATTTCCATGATTTCCATGGATGGAGTTATCTGGGTGGAAGAATCTCCAAAAAAAACCTTTATTGATAGGGTTTTGTGGGCAATTTTGGGTTCTATGTCGTGCTCGACAAAGAGTGGGTCATTTTTGGGTCTATGTTGGGCCCGTGTTGGGCTTTTGGTGGGCCAGACTTTGACTTTTGACATAAAACACTAAAAAAAAAAACATCATAATTTTGCAGTCCTGAATGCGCAGCGCTCCATTGTGATTTGTTTTCAAACTAACTTTCCCGACTTAGGTGCGGTGCGGTGTAGCATGGGCGTTCATTTGTGATGATACAACTGGACAAAAAAATTGGAATGGACATTTCAAATTTGAAATTTGAAACATACTTTACTAAACAGAATAGAATCAGTCCGAGTCTCGAGTCCAGGCGTGGCGTTTCCTTTCCAGTGAAAAGTCAGATGAACATACCGGACCGGCTGCAAGAATGCCGAGACCCGAGCGCCCTGTATATGTGTGCACCTATATGTTTATAGATCTATATACTTTTGTTATCTGGGATTTTATATATGTTTGTTTTTCACTTTCCGAAATCTGCAAAGTTTTCATCAACGTATTGAAATGAATTTCATTTCTCGAAGATGAAACGTTTTGATGTGCCAAGTTTGTTTGTGATCCAATCATCAGTCATGTTTGAAATCCCGCAACGTTGTATTTCACACGTGACGGATGGTGGCAGTGGGAAGTTGAAAAAAATGAACTGAATCTCCTTGAAGAACTGAGCTGATTTTTTTCGTTGAAAAGATAGGTGACAAACGCCACCAATCTCTTTGATGACCACCCTTCCCCGCTTGGAACTTGGAGGAAAACAGAAAAGGAAGGGAACGTTTTTCGCGATCGGATGTTCATTTGCCCCAATTTTTATTTCCGGTGGCTCACTGTTTTCCAGCTGTGATGTCAGCATGTTGCGTTTGCAATTTTCCGACGTTTTCCTCGTTTGCGTATACCGGACTATAATATATATATAGTCGTGCATATGTATGTTTTTATCTTTATGAATACTTCAACGCTGTGAATGTCATGCAAGAATAGCTCAGTGGTTTGAAATTTCCATTGCAGCCGCAAGATACTATAAGATTGCGGCTGCAAGAATGCCGAGTTTTGAAAAGAACACATGATCGGATGCATTTCAAGTCAAGCTGCAGCTTGCTTTGTGTCTACAGGGTCCAATGAGGCCATTATTTGTGCTTGAAAATGCAATGGTGTTTGTCGTTTTTTTTTGGCCGCATTCCCTGATGATTACAAACATGAGCGACTGTCCCCTTTGAAGATTCGACGCCACCGGATGACCAAACCAAATTGGCTGAAAGTCCGCACAGTCCGGTGTCCATTGCCAGTTGCCCCGCATGAGTTGCAAACCCGGACCTTGTATGCCCTTTGTTTGGCTGAGTATTCTGGCGCATGGACTGGAGTGACAACTGTGATGTCAGCTGAACAATCTTTACTTTTCCGATTCTGGCACTACCCCACAGATGCTTACTTTTTGAGGTTGTGTAAGGTTTTCACGCTGTCAAAGCCTTTGCTTGTGAAAGAAGCTTTAACTCAATCGTTTGTGCGATGTGGGGATGGAGTTTATCGAGAGCGATGTGGCAGCTATCAGTCAGTAAGGCCAGCTTCAACCACTTGGCCATACTTTCCAACAGCAGAGCAAGACCTGAACAGCTTGACTGTTTTGACTGATATAGAAACAAGTGTTTTGATGTCTGTCAGGGATGTCTTGAGCCTGTGGGAATGTGCCTCGACCGATGCTGCCGATGTTATGGTGCTGCCCATGCCTGCAACCGTAGCTCATTTGGCAACGCGCAAATTGTGGAAAGATTTGGTCTGTTTGGGTCGTTGGCCAGAGTTCACAAGTTTGTTGCCTGACAATGTTCAAACTCAAGTTGGCCTGGTCGGAGCAAGCCCTCCAAGGCCTGAGTTTGGTAGTCTGGATTTGCCAGCGTGTAATCAAGTGTTGCATTATTTGAAAACATGGGCTCCTTTGATTCTTGCCAATTTTGAGAATGATGAGTTGGAAGAGCAGCGGTTGCAATTGGAGTATTGCATAACTTGGCTTCAAAACGTGTCATCCAACTTGCCGGATTTGGATTGCTTGTATGACCCTGCCTTTCAAAAGCTGAACGGCCGAGTTTACTCTTCCTTGTTCATGGTGAAGGTTATGCTATTGACTCAACTGGTGCCTTCGTCGGTGAATTTGAAGAAAATGTTTGTGGATACAATCTCGTTGCTTTTTCCAAATTTGATGTCGAACATTTGCCAGGATTTGATTCGCCATCCCAATGTCGTCCCTGTAAAATCTCAACGGCATTTTGCCAGGTTGCTTCTCGATGCAGCATTGTTGCTTTGGCGAAGGCAAGAGAGTGGACGATTTGTGCGCTTTGGTGGAAGTGATTCGAGTCCGCAATGCGGTTTTGATTTTCTCTTGTCCTCTTGCGATTTCATTTCTGAAGAGAATGTGCGGCCCTTGTTCCAAAGAGTTTTGAGAATGATTGAAGAATGTGAAACCAGAAAGAAGGCAGGAGACACTTATGAACAGAGTGCGGAAAGCGCAGACGACCATGCTTTCCTTCGAACGCATTTACGCAAGGAAGATTTTACTCCTGCTGCTTTAGGCAACCAAGCATCCAGTGTTGCTCACAAATGCAGTGCCCTGCTGTACCGGTTCTGGTTGAGATGCGCATCGCAGTTCCATTTGTCGGAATACCGGCGCAGTTTTTTTTCATTTTGCTCTGACATGGGAACGGAGATCAATGTGGCTGGTTTCCGTATCAATGAAGTACAAGAGTTGTTGCTTCCTTGGCTGCAAACAGTGGATTTGCATTCTGACGTCGGTGCCTATGATGACAATGGTGATGATATGAACCTTGAAAGTGATGTTGCTGCAGTTGAACTTGAAGTTGGAATGAAGAGGGAGTTGCAAATTATTGCGGAGGTTCCTGATGATCCAGTGAAAGAGGATGGGGCTGACGGAGAATGTTTGCTGCCCAATGCATTCTCTGTTCCGGGCATAGTGCATGTGGTAAACAATTCATTGAAGGAATCATCCACCAACCTTCGATATTTCGAGAAAAAAAAAATCCCAGCTCCAAAGCATTGAAGGCCTCTGGAAGGCAGGCCGCCTGACCAGGTTCATAAATTTCTGTGTGCGCCCCAATGCACCTCCTGAAGTTGCTGCCTTGTTTCTGCGACGCAAGTTGGGAAGCTTGTACTTGGCCCGCTGGGGCGAAGTATGTCGATTTTGCGCCCGGCTGAAAGATGTCCTTCCATATTTGCAAGCTTTGTGGGATGAGCGCGCATTTATGTCATATGTGCAGGAGAAAGATGCTGCTTCCTTTAGGCCTGCCGATGTAACGGCTGTGTTGGCAGATTCCTTTTTCATGGCATACTTTGACATGGTTCTCGGGCTTGCTACCACAGTCGAACACTTGGGCAGCTGGTGCGAGTCTTGTCCTTGCCATGCAGATTTGATCCAAACAGTAGAAGCTGTTGGGCCCGGGCATGCAGTGTCTTCCCGCAAGCGGAAGAGGTACACAAGCATTTCAAAACTATTTGGTTGCAAAGTTGGTGACAATGATTCTTTTACTTGCCCAATGCGGGGCAAACAGTTTCCGGAGTTGGTAGCCTATGGAATGCAAAAGGTGTTGGAGGCCAACCATCAGAATGCCCACATGCATTTGCTCATCAGCCACCGCAAGTCCCTATCGCCAGACCAATGGTGTGTACTTGTTTCAGATTTTGAACAGGGAAAGCTTTCAATCGAGTTGGAAATGTCCATTAAGTTGGAGTATACACAACGTCTTCCATACAAACTTGCAGTTTTGGGTTTGGCTGATGTGAGTTGCGCGAGGCGAAAAATGATGGAAATAGATCACCCACCCCCTTAAAAAGTACAAGAGAGGGGGGGTGTACGCTGCCAAAAATGTACTTTTTACGTGTTTCTTCCTAGGGTTCCCCAGGGAAAAATTTTATACACCACGTAGCGTTCGCGGGGGGGGGGTGGAAGATGGATGGGGTTGACAAAGGCAGTTCGAACCACCCCCCCAGTTTGATACATTTTGCACAGGTTTTGGAATTCCTGGGGTTCCTAGGGGTTTTAAACCCCTGAGCCTTTATACTTTTTACGTACGTGTTGGCCAACCATTCCGTGGGCATCCCCAGGATTCCTCAGTGTTCCATGAACCCCCAGGTTTATACATTTTACGTGCGTGTGTCTATTTTTGGATATTCATAGGTCAGCTCGAATTCACTGCCCCCTTAGTTTTATACTTTTCATGTTTTCTAGACACCCAAGTTGCTGAACTGAAAAAAAAACATGTTTAATTTGCCGGTCGCCGTTCTTCCCAAAGCCTTTTTTGGCCACACCCCTCGCTTGTTGAGCCGAAAGAGCCGAACAGCATAAAGAATACAGGGTTTAAGACATACAAAACCAGAGCACACAGAAAAAACAAACTAGGAAAACACAAAATAATCAAAACTTGTCAAACTCCAGGTTTTGATTGATGTTTTTTGCCGTTTTTGTGTTTTTTGTTGTTGTTTTTCTGGTGAATCTTGTCGGGTTGTTTTTGGCGATTCTGTGTTTTGATTGCGTTTTTTTTAATGTTCTTCATTTTTTGCTAGAATCAACTTTCTCTGTTGAAGCTGGTGTAATAATGCAAGGGCAAATGAACAGAATTTTGTGTGTATCCAACCAAATCTACGCAGGACCACATCCAATCATGATTAACCCAGAAATGTATTCCAAGGAGGGGTGAGCCTGTCCCCCCCATTCATACATTTTCGAACTTTCTTTTTCCTTTGATCCAAAAAAATATGTAAGATAGTATTTGTTTGTATACAAGGACATACAAAAGGCTTTGATTGGATGGTGTGTGTGTGTGTGTATCCAACCATATCCAACCATAGGTCCAACCATGTCTAAAGTCTAATCATATCGAACCCAGAAATTCAGAAAATGTATTCTAAGGAGGCGTGGGCCTGTCCCCCCTTCCTTTCATACATTTTTGACTCTTCTTTTTCTCTCGAGCCAAAAATTACTGTAACGAATTTGTTTTGATCCTTTTTGTATACCAGGCTTTTGAGCCGAGATTCCTGCACAGCATAAAGAATATAGCGGTTTAAAAAATACACAACCAGAGCACACAGAAAAAAAACAAACTAGGAAAACACAAAATAATCAAAACTTGTCAAGATTGTTTTTGTGGCTTTTGTTTTTTGATTTTGGTGTGTTTTTTTCTGGTGAATCTTGTCGGGTTGTTTTTGGCGATTCTGTGTTTTGATTGTGTTTTTGTTTTTTATGTGTTTCATTTTTTGCTAGAATCAACTTTCTCTGTTGAAGCCGGTGTCAGACTACAAGGGCAAATGAACAGAATTTTGTGTGTATCCAACCAAATCTAACCAGGACCACATCCAATCATGACTAACCCAGAAATGTATTCCAAGGAGGGGTGAGCCTGTCCCCCCCCCATTCATACATTTTCGAACTTTCTTTTTCCTTTGATCCAAAAAAATATGTAAGATAGTATTTGTTTGTATACAGGGACATACAAAAGGCTTTGATTGGATGGTGTGTGTGTGTGTATCCAACGATATCCAACCATAGGTCCAACCATGTCTAAAGTCTAATCATATCGAACCCAGAAATTCAGAAAATGTATTCTAAGGAGGGGTGGGCCTGTCCCCCCTTCCTTTCATACATTTTTGACTCTTCTTTTTCTCTCGAGGCAAAAATTACTGTAAGGCATTTGTTTTGATCCTTTTTGTATACCAGGCTTTTGAGCCGAACAGCATAAAGAATATAGCGGTTTAAAAAATACACAACCAGAGCACACAGAAAAAAACACACTAGGAAAACACAAAATAATCAAAACTTGTCAAGATTGTTTTTGTGGCTTTTGTTTTTTGATTTTGGTGTGTTTTTTCTGGTGAATCTTGTCGGGTTGTTTTTGGCGATTCTGTGTTTTGATTGTGTTTTTGTTTTTTTACGTGTTTCATTTTTTGCTAGAATCAACTTTCTCTGTTGAAGCCGGTGTCAGACTACAAGGGCAAATGAACAGAATTTTGTGTGTATCCAACCAAATCTAACCAGGACCACATCCAATCATAATTAACCCAGAAATGTATTCCAGGGAGGGGTGAGCCTGTCCCCCCCCATTCATACATTTTCGAACTTTCTTTTTCCTTTGATCCAAAAAAATATGTAAGATAGTATTTGTTTGTATACAAGAACATACAAAAGGATTTGATTGGATGGTGTGTGTATCCAACCATATCCAACCATAGGTCCAACCATGTCTAAAGTCTAATCATATCGAACCCAGAAATTCAGAAAATGTATTCTAAGGAGGGGTGGGCCTGTCCCCCCTTCCTTTCATACATTTTTGACTCTTCTTTTTCTCTCGAGGCAAAAATTACTGTAAGGCATTTGTTTTGATCCTTTTTGTATACCAGGCTTTTGAGCCGAACAGCATAAAGAATATAGCGGTTTAAAAAATACAAAACCAGAGCACACAGAAAAAAACAAACTAATGTTGTCTGACCAATAGCGATATCTTGTCAATAGTAGAAACATTTTTCCGCAACTCCAATTTTTCTCCAATACTAAAAGTCAATTAGCTCTATTTACTTTTAGTATTGCCAAAAGAGTCTTGTTCAGACCTTGCCCAGAGGGCATGGCCAATAGTGGACCCAACATGGCAATAGTGGAAACTTGTTTCCCAACTCCAATTTGTTCTCCAATACTAAAAGTCAATTAGCTCTATTTACTTTTAGTATTGCCAAAAGAGTCAAGTAAAGCAAATCCTTTTCAAAGCAGCCTTCACTTTTGATTAGCAAAAGCTTAGATTCCAGAAATCTGATCCAATTACCAAACAGCTGATTTCCTTATAAAACCCTTATTAAAAAAAACAAAAAAACAGGTCCACAAAGGGTACCCCCTTTGCAAGCCCCAGAATAGCAATAACAAACCTGCACCAGGCATGGCAATAGTGGAATTTTTTTTCCGCAACTCCAATTTTGTTGTCCTCCTCCTTCTTCTCCTCTTCCTCGCCCTCCTCCTTCGCCTCCACCAAATCCATTCAGAATCTTTCAGAAACCCAACAAAACCATGGAGAATCTATCAGATACATATCATGATCCCAGCTATAGATTCCCAAAAATTATTATAGGAAGGTTGACCCCCCCTCCCCCTAAAATAAAAAAACATAAATAATAAATTTAGGGGGGGGCAATTACTATTAGGCAGCCAACATTAGGAAAACACAAAATAATCAAAACTTGTCAAGATTGTTTTTGAGGCTTTTGTTTTTTGATTTTGTTGTGTGTTTTTTTCTGGTGAATCTTGTCGGGTTGTTTTTGGCGATTCTGTGTTTTGATTGTGTTTTTGTTTTTTTTACGTGTTTCATTTTTTGCTAGAATCAACTTTCTCTGTTGAAGCCGGTGTCAGACTACAAGGGCAAATGAACAGAATTTTGTGTGTATCCAACCAAATCTAACCAGGACCACATCCAATCATAATTAACCCAGAAATGTATTCCAGGGAGGGGTGAGCCTGTTCCCCCCCCATTCATACATTTTCGAACTTTCTATTTCCTTTGATCCAAAAAATATGTAAGATAGTATTTGTTTGTATACAAGGACATACAAAAGGATTTGATTGGATGGTGTATGATGGTGTGTGTATCCAACCATGTCCAACCATAGGTCCAACCATGTCTAAAGTCTAATCATATCGAACCCAGAAATTCAGAAAATGTATTCTAAGGAGGGGTGGGCCTGTCCCCCCTTCCTTTCATACATTTTTGACTCTTCTTTTTCTCTCGAGCCAAAAATTACTGTAACGCATTTGTTTTGATCCTTTTTGTATACCAGGCTTTTGAGCCGAACAGCATAAAGAATATAGCGGTTTAAAAAATACAAAACCAGAGCACACAGAAAAAAACAAACTAGGAAAACACAAAATAATCAAAACTTGTCAAGATTGTTTTTGTGGCTTTTGTTTTTTGATTTTGGTGTGTTTTTTCTGGTGAATCTTGTCGGGTTGTTTTTGGCGATTCTGTGTTTTGATTGTGTTTTTGTTTTTTATGTGTTTCATTTTTTGCTAGAATCAACTTTCTCTGTTGAAGCCGGTGTCAGACTACAAGGGCAAATGAACAGAATTTTGTGTGTATCCAACCAAATCTAAGCAGGACCACATCCAATCAGAATTATATAACCCAGAAATGTATTCCAAGGAGGGGTGAGCCTGTCCCCCCCCCATTCATACATTTTCGAACTTTTTTCTGCTTTGATCCAAAAAAAATGTAAGATAGTATTTGTTTGTATACAAGAACATACAAAAGGATTTGATTGGATTTTGTGTGTATCCAACCATACCCAACCATAGGTCCAACCATGTCTAAAGTCTAATCATATCGAACCCAGAAATTCAGAAAATGTATTCTAGGGAGGGGTGGGCCTGTCCCCCCTTCCTTTCATACATGTTTGACTCTTCTTTTTCTCTCGAGCCAAAAATTACTGTAAGGAGTTTGTTTTGATCCTTTTTGTATACCAGGCTTTTGAGCCGAACAGCATAAAGAATACAGCGGTTTAAAAAATACAAAACCAGAGCACACAGAAAAAAAACACACTAGGAAAACACAAAATAAGCAAAACTTGTCAAGATTGTTTTTGTGGCTTTTGTTTTTTGATTTTGTTTTGTTTTTTCTGGTGAATCTTGTCGGGTTGTTTTTGGCGATTCTGTGTTTTGATTGTGTTTTTGTTTTTTATGTGTTTCATTTTTTGCTAGAATCAACTTTCTCTGTTGAAGCCGGTGTCAGACTACAAGGGCAAATGAACAGAATTTTGTGTGTATCCAGCCAAATCTAAGCAGGACCACATCCAATTATAGTTAACCCAGAAATGTATTCCAAGGAGGGGTGGGCCTGTCCCCCCCCCATTCATACATTTTCGAACTTTCTTTTTTCTTTGATCCAAAAAAATATGTAAGATAGTATTTGTTTGTATACAAGGACATACAAAAGGATTTGATTGGATGGTGTATGATGGTGTGTGTATCCAACCATATCCAACCATAGGTCCAACCATGTCCAAAGTCTAATCATATCGAACCCAGAAATTCAGAAAATGTATTCTAAGGAGGGGTGGGCCTGTCCCCCTTCCTTTCATACATTTTTGACTCTTCTTTTTCTCTCGAGCCAAAAATTACTGTAAGGAGTTTGTTTTGATCCTTTTTGTATACCAGGCTTTTGAGCCGAACAGCATAAAGAATATACGGTAACGACATTTAAATATGTGGAGGGCGGGCCAGACCGCGAGGCCCCGGAGGTAGTATGAAATACCAGTTCGTATATTTGAATGTAGTTGCAGTATGTTTAAATGAATTGGATTCCGTATGTTTAAATGGCTGGGCGGGCCAAGGAAAACCTTCCCAGAGGTAGTCTAAAATGCTTGTTCGTATATTTAAAAAACCGTATATTTAAAAATAGTTACCGTAGCGGTTTAAACAATACAAAACCAGAGCACACAAAAAAAAACAAACTAGGAAACACAAAATAAGAAAAACTTGTCAAGATTGTTTTTGTGGCTTTTGTTTTTTGATTTTGTTGTGTTTTTTCTGGTGAATCTTGTCGGGTTGTTTTTGGCGATTCTGTGTTTTGATTGTGTTTTTGTTTTTTATGTGTTTCATTTTTTGCTAGAATCAACTTTCTCTGTTGAAGCCGGTGTCAGACTACAAGGGCAAATGAACAGAATTTTGTGTGTATCCAACCAAATCTAAGCAGGACCACATCCAATCATAATTAACCCAGAAATGTATTCCAAGGAGGGGTGAGCCTGTCCCCCCCCCATTCATACATTTTTGAACTTTCTTTTTTCTTTGATCCAAAAAATATGTAAGATAGTATTTGTTTGTATACAAGGACATGCAAAAGGATTTGATTGGATGGTGTGTGTATCCAACCATATCCAACCATAGGTCCAACCATGTCTAAAGTCTAATCATATCGAACCCAGAAATTCAGAAAATGTATTCTAAGGAGGGGTGGGCCTGTCCCCCCTTCCTTTCATACATTTTTGACTCTTCTTTTTCTCTCGGGCCAAAAATTACTGTAAGGAGTTTGTTTTGATCCTTTTTGTATACCAGGCTTTTGAGCCGAACAGCATAAAGAATATAGCGGTTTAAAAAATACAAAACCAGAGCACACAGAAAAAAAAAACAAACTAGGAAAACACAAAATAATCAAAACTTGTCAAGATTGTTTTTGTGGCTTTTGTTTTTTGATTTTGTTGTGTGTTTTTTCTGGTGAATCTTGCCGGGTTGTTTTTGGCGATCCCTTTTTCTGATTACAGATAAGTGGCATTTCGGGTATGCCAGGACATAAATAGAGCATATTGGGTGTTGTGCGTACCTCAGCCAAACACGTATAGAATGAATTCCAATGATGGGTGAGCCTGTCAAACCAATCATTCATACATCCAATGTACTCTGATGGAAGTTGATGGAAGTTGTATGACGTTGCATGTTATTTGAAAAGTCGTTCCCATGATTTCTGCTTGAAGAAAATCAACGGTGTCCCCCTAGGTTTCATACATTTTAAGGTATCAGTCCATACTTCCAAAACAACACCCTCCCCCCCTACTTTCATACATTATAGAAAAATGAATAGCAGATGGCTGGGGCATCTCCCCCCTAGGTTTCATACATTATTGAGTTAATGTATGAAGCCCATGGGGAAACAGGGTTCCCCCATGGGCTTCATACTTTTCACATGCTATATGTGACTTGATGTCAAAAAATCGACGGTGTCCCCCCTATGTTCATACATTGCAAAAAATGTATGAAGGGAAGGGGGGGTGTACAAAACCCCTGGGGAGGGTGATGGAAATAGTGCAATTTTGGGATGGGCAGTCTGAGTTTCTTCACAAGCAACACCACCATTTATCCCAGCGAATGCTGAGCCATGGTTCCCCTGTACGAGTGGAGGTCAATCGGTTCATTGAAGGGGAAGCCTTGGGCAATTTGCCTTCTTTGGAGGATTTAGCAGGGTGTTTCAGATTGGTGCAGGTCAGTGAGCGGTATTTGGAAGCATCACATTCAATTCTCAAGAGAAAAGTTGCTCCACATTCTGCTGGACCAGTCATTTCCTTGAGCCGCCGGCTGTGGCGTTTAACCATGGACATTGATATCGACCCAAGCACTCTCATGCAAGTTGCGGACTTGTACGAAGTAGCTCGGGACATCAAATCCTTGCCTGCGCGACTTGGGCTAGCTGGGCACCCTGATCTTCTTGCCAATGGAAACAAGAAAAGTGGAGCATCGTCAAAGTGATGAACAGAATTTTGTATAGGTGTGATGTTCCTGGCCAATACCAAGATGTTTCAGTGGCAAGGAAATTTGATGATGGCTATCAGAACAACAGAAAGAAAATGCGCCAAGCAATTGCTGACAGAGTTAACAACAAAGGAACAGTTCGTGTCGGGTATGAAGCCATTCGCCTATCTGCCTTGCAGCAGCATATGTTTGCTTTGTCCGAGAACAACGGTGAAGGCATTTTTTGTTTGCAGGTTCCGTCCCGTTCTGTTCCTGATGTCTTGCAAGACCTCCCAACAGCAATGCGTGCTGTGAAGACAAGTTCTCCGCAGATCCCTTTATTGTCAGACATACAACAGGCAGAGGCTCAAGATTTCAACTTCAACCATGGGGAAGCAGCCATTGAAGATGGTGGGAATCCTGTTACGCAAATATTTTTCCGAATTGTGCACACCAGGCCGTCTTCCCGGAAGACCATTGCTCTTGCTCCTGGTGCAGGGATTGGCTCGCGATTGAAAGCAGAAGATGTTGCAGTGCACTTGTATGAAACTGTTTCGCAGCCAGGGAGGGAATTGCAGACATGGCTGGAATGTTGTCCAAAAGCTGGACAGCTGTCACAAGTTTCGGTACTACGTGATTTGTCCAAATGGTTTTCATTTGAGGAGCTTTCAGAGTGTCTTTTGTGGGGAACATTTTCTAAGGCCCCTGAATCTATGTACCAGCTGGACAAACACAGCATTGCCGAATCTTCCGTGTCACTTCCACATGATTCAATTCTTTTTTCCTTGCAATGCGACGAGGTCTTGACCCGACTTGTCTCTTCCAGGGATTCCAGTGGCAATCCAGCCAAAGCGTTCAGAATTCCAATTGATGATTTGCCACTGGCTGACCTACACATTCTTGACAAGTTGGTGGAGGCAAATTTTGTATCCAAGTCAGAATGTTTTTTTGAGGCCACTACGTTGCTGCTCTCTCACTTGAAGCTTGTTCGGCAGCTTGATCCATTGAACATTGTTGCTACATCCTTTGAAACCACAGAGCCCACAACACATCAGTTATTGCAGCAACTTGAAGACCAGGGTTTTCAATGGAAGCAATTGACCAAGAAAGAAAGTATCACTTACGAAGTTGGACAAGAAAAGACATGGGGCACCAGAGGTCAAGAGGTGTTCCCTGAGTTGTTGCAATGTTTATTGTGTGCAAATGATTTGAAAGCGCAGTTTGGCATCACACAGATTCCTTGCGGCCGCTCACGCCAAGTCTATGTTGACTTGCTGCAAGGAGTTCAACCGCCTGTTGCCCAAAACAGGCCGCTACATTTGCTTCCTGATATAGAGGTTGCTCCCAGGCAAAGGAATCGGTCTGCACCCATGGCTCTCATGGACTTTGGGGCTGATGTTGATTCATTTGGTGTGCAGCAGCACGGCCAAGTTGATTCCGTGGCTATCTGTGCTGATGAGAACCATTCTTTCCAAAGTGAAGATATTGGGCAACAAGACAGTATAGAAAATATTTTACGTTTGCTTGAGCTTGATGGCCGATCTGAGGCGGATCATGATGACCCTGCAGTTCCGAATGCTGTTTTGCATCCTGCTTCATCTGCCCACGAGGACACAAATGCAGCCCCAGCGGAGAGCAACCAATCCGAAGCAGTGAAAACAGTGAACACAGCACAGCCAGGAGATGTGGCGGCTGCATCCAATCCAGGTCCTGCCCCATCTCCTGGGCAGCCCGTTGTGAACAATTATTCGTGGGGCGCGTTTCGCTTTACTTTTAAGAAAATTGGTAAGCAGATGGCTGTACAAGCTACATGTCCTTTTCATGCGAGGAACAATTCTACAGGCTGCAAAAAAAGTTTGAACATCACTCCGTTTACACAAGCCCGGGTAGATGAGCAAGTGCTTCTTTTGAAGCATTGGTGCAATCAAGCCAAGCAGTTTAGCTTGCAACGTGACCATTTGAGTTGTCCGCTACAACCTGCCTCAGTGCCCGACGCTGCTGTTGTTGAAGCCCAATGCATTCCAAGGGCTTCCAAGCCAGAAGATGTGATTACTGATGTGGATCAGGATGCCGCAGCAAAAGGTCCCAAGCAAAAACCAGAGGCAAAAGCAAAAGCAAAAAACACTGGAAACAAAAAGCAAAACGTGCCTACAGGAGCAGCCTCTAGTCAACTGCCTGGAAAGAAAAGCAAAGGTGACTCATCGTCAAGTTCCAGCAGCAGCACTTCGGAAGTGGTAGTGATAGCAGTGACAGCAGTCAGTCAGGAAGCTCCAGTTCTTG
>CBDDTI010000222.1:0-8372 GCA_965233585.1 bacterium | reverse complement strand
TCATGTTAACAGTTCGAGATCTCGGCCAAAAATAAAACAGTTCCAGCGAATTTTAACCTTTTATGCGAAGGACAAAAAGGACACAACACAGGACAAAAAGGCCACAACACAGGCCAAAAAGGACTTTTGAGGGCCAAAAGGGACAAAACGAGGCCAATCAGGACAAAAGGGCAGAAGGGGCACCTTTTTAGCTCTGTGTTTTTTCCCTGGGCGTGCGTGGAGTCTCGCGTGGAGCACGCGCGCGTGGCTAAACAGAAAACAAGTCATGGTTAGCATATGAAACTCAACTATAATTACATTCTTTTTGAAATATTAAGTCTTTAGGAACATATACAATCTATCAAAATAAAAAATTATTTACAAACTTTTCAATATCAGTCATTTCAGGGAAAACATTGATATTAAAGTTGGTTGATTTTAAAAAATTGCTTGATTTCTTGTCTAGTCTAGCAAGGCAAGTCCAAAAATAAAATAATAAAATAAAATAAAAACAAAACATGACTTTTCTGTTTAGCCACACACGCGTGCTCCACGCGAGACTCCACGCGCGCCCAGGGAAAAAACACAGAGCTAAAAAGGTGCCCCTTCTGCCCTTTTGTCCTGATTGGCCTCGTTTTGTCCCTTTTGGCCCTCAAAAGTCCTTTTTGGCCTGTGTTGTGGCCTTTTTGTCCTTCGCATAAAAGGTTAAAATTCGCTGGAACTGTTTTATTTTTGGCCGAGATCTCGAACTGTTAACATGACTAAACGCGTGTGCCGCGATTGCCCGATTCCGAATTGTGGAGCAAAATATCTCGTCAGATTGTCTAATCATCTCACAGATGTACATGGATTAGATTATATAAATCGAAGGAAGTGGTTACAAGAAGCGAAACTACAACCTAAGGTTAGAGTGATGATCTATCCAGCAAAGAGGAGCCAGGGATTAAGACCTACAACAAGTGAAACACCTCTATCAGTGCACGAAGAGGAAAAGGATACAATAGTCCATCATTTATCAACACCAAGAGGAGTAAAGAAATCCCTGAAACCTCTACCAAAAGGACTAAAGAAATCACTGAAATCTCTACCAAGAGGCGTTAGAAAAGCAGCCAATAACATCAAACATTATAAAACAACAGCAGATTCAGTTCCTGAGTGGCTCACTTTGTATGGAGACGATGAGGGGCCAAACCCAGAGAAGAGATCTTAGTAACCCCGCCTGCAGTATCAGTAGCTTGTGACACTAAACCGCGTCCCATAAGCTTCACATTCTCACTGTTTGCTTTATAGGCGGCGCTCCACTTACCGCTCAGTTTGCTGTGAAAGCTCGCGCTGTTCAAACCAAAAAAAATGTCTTGGAGCGACGGTTATAATTACTGCCATCTTCAACGAGGTAATGGATATTACGAAGACAGTGAAGACTCTCAATCTAGCCAAGAAACGGATTCTTCTCAATCTAGCCAAAAAACGGATTCTTCCCAAGAAGTGACAGAGCACTTAAACCCTTGGTCGCGCATATTAGATGAAGCTCAGGAACGCCACGAGGTTCAGCTCAATGCTTTGGTCGACGAGTACCAAAGGAACGGATATTCGGAAAATGTAGCTCACCTTAAAGCGCAGAACGCTCTCCTTCCTCTCTACAGGAAAGAACTGAGAAAAGTACTGTTAGAGTATCTGCAGTGGATGCGAGCGATGAAGAAAGATTACACCTTTCAAAAAGTGATGGAAACTCAGAAAGATCTCAAAGATACAGATGGATTTGATTGGTTAGAATCGACAGAACTAGCCATCGATAAGCGGAAATTCTTGCTTAATCGATTGTTTGTGAAGCAACCGATTCCACAAGATGAAGACTAAGGCCATTTTGTTTTGCTCTCAATAAAAAAAATGTACTTCAAACAGATATCTAGTGTGTTGTTCTATTGGAGTTTATTTCTTTGTTAAGGGGACTTCAGTTTTATTGTTCATTGCGTCCTAATTTCCTGATTTACTTTGTGTTAAATACTTCATAGTTGTTGGAGCTTTCGTTGCCAATAAATGTGTTTTTAATTGATTTCAAATCTCTGTGCCGGTATTTGAATCATTTCCCTAATAAAAGTAATATTCAAGAAACGTGTTGTTCAAAAATATTTATTGTCGTGCGTTGACAATTAATTAGCGCTCCGAACTTCTATTGTTGTAATTTCAATGGTAGAGCTGTCCGTTCGAGTTTGTCATTATGCAAATCTAGGGTTGAAAGTAGAGTTCAGTGCATGACTAACGGAGCGGAAAACTCGAGCAGTACATTAGCTAAGAATTAATTCTCTCTCTCGTCGTCAAAGCGGAGAGTTCAGATAAAAACATGGTAGATTTTTCATAAGTCAATCAGGCTTAACTATGAGCCGGCAAGTTTCGAAAATCGAAGAACGTTTTCAAAGAAAGCTAGAGAACCTCAGAAATTATTACGCGTTCAAAAATTTGCGCTTGTCAACATCTCCCAATCACGGAAAGCGTTCAAAACAGTTTGAAATTCGCGAGCATCAGTAACGAAAGCCATGTTGATAAACAGGGAACAAATTCCACAGAATTTTTCCAAACAACGAACTCGAACGAAATATTTCCTAGCAAAGCGATTGCAAGAAAGATAACGCTTTCGAAATCTGCCCGCTTTTATTTTGAACAGTTAATAGATTTCTCATGAGTCAATCAGGGTTCATTATTAGCGGGCAAGACCGGGCAAGCTTATTGTTTTTATTGTACTAGAGTGACGCTTATTAGTAAACCTATACCGAATTAGTATGCAGGAAATCCACATTAGTATGGAGGAAGTCAAAAATTATTATGCAGGAAGGAAGGGAAGTCCAAGGGAAGTCCGGAACGGGGATTAAAATGACCCTACATGACTACTTATTTGGAACGCATGGTTAACAGCTGAGGCTGGTTAGTCCTGAAGAGGAAGATTTTAACTTTTATCCTAAAAGCGTCACAGCTTTAAGCAAATTATGCCTTGAAAGATTGCCTGCAATAAGCTGGACTCTACTTAAGACTTCAGGCAACAGGGTTTTCAAAACACCACGTAGATATCTTCAATGATTGACCTTTGTGCATCTGAACTGTCGATTGCTGCTAAAATTTTCCTATTTACCAGCAAAACAGGCATTTGGATGGTGAATCCCTGGAGATATATACCTGACACCCAGCTTGACACAAACCCTCCTGCATTTGAGGGAGACACTGAGCTTTGAAAGACAGGGATAAGTCCCTGTACAAAGCCTCTTCAAATCCAGTCTGACACAAAGCATGGCCTTTGAGACAACCCCACCCGTCCCCCTGGAATTTAATAAAGCTACCCAGGAAGTTATTTGGAGTGCATGGTTAACAGCTGAGGCTGGTTAGTCCTGTAGGGAGATTTTAATTTTTACCCTAAAAGCACGGTCACGGCTTTAAGCAAATAATGCCCTAAAAGATTGCCTGCAATGAGCTGGACTCGACTTAAGACTTCAGGCAACCCGGTTTTCAAAACAAAAATGTGTTTAAAACAAGCAAAACTCCAAAACGTTGGTGGCCCAAGGACAGCCACGGTGGTCAATTCACATGATCAACACAGTTGACAAAACCAAATTATCTTCTCTCAGGTGATTTAATTTCACAGTTTTGGCATCTCGAAACGTCAGCTTTCGAATCTCTTTACGGTGGCCAATTCACATTATCTACGCAGTTCATAAAAACCAAATTATCTTCTCTCAGGTCATTTAATTTCACAGTTTGGGCATGTCAATTAAATCTGATTTTTGACAAATTTCGTCGTTGTTCCAGTTTTCAAAACTGAAAGGTTTCGCATCTTTTGTACCTTTTGTTTAATTTTCCATCAATTTCAGTTTTTTCTTGACTCTATGCAGAAATAATTAATGCAGTCTATCATTTCAAAGGAGACATTAATGACGTCGTGTCGCCGTAGCCAATCTTGAAAACGTAATATATTAAAGTGACGTTCGTGCATGCAGTTCATTTGCTGGTGTTAATTATTTTCAAGTTAGCTTAACACTTTAATTAAAGTTATTATCACTCATTTTTGTGTACTTTTTCATGCTGATAATTTGATGATGATTTTTCGGGACTGTTATACACAAGTTACCCCTGCGGTGGAGATAAGCTATATTTGGACAATGGGCTATTTTTTGCTGATAACGTGCTGCGATTTTGCTCCAGAAATAACTCTTCACGTTCGTCTCATGGGAAAAAAAATTGGGAAAACGCTTCCCACATCTGATTGGCTGAGACTCTCAGCATAATTTGCATAGTTAATGATGTTGAACGCCCTTAAAATTATGCAGTGGACCCCGAAGGTGGCAACAATGTCAGCGTCAACCATAAGCCAGTGCTTTTGCCCCTGAATGTTAATTAGGGAGACCCTCAGAAGTTTTAAGAAAGCAGAAATGAAAGCGATAAAACTGTTTTTGGCCTCAGAAGCAAAGTACCTGTAATCCCATTCCCTTCGGGGTGGAACCTGTCAAGTGTCTGCCGTGATTAAACAAGCTGAAATATCAGCTAACTTGTATCATTCTAGAGAGCAAGCTTTGTTTTAATGGTCTATTTTTATAATTACACAGTGTTATTAAAGGTTTGAAAAAGTTGGTTTCCTGACCGACCAAAACCACAGCACCGACGTGAATGTTAATATGTTCGCTCCATTTGTACTGACAAAAACATTCGCTAAGAATGCACTACTCTAAGTATTACAGAATAATACATTTAAGATCATTTTGTTTGTTTATCTACGTTGCGGGGAAATAAGTTAGCTGTTCAGCTTGACGGTTGGCATGTATCAAGCTTGCCCGCAGCTAGCTAATTGCTGAGAAGTAAATGGGTTTGTGATCAGCAGATATTGCAACAAACCACTTCTATTTTGTGTTAACATGACAATGAAAAGTACCTTAGTATGAATATATAATGTGACCCGCTCTGATCATCAAGCCTAGATCTTATTTGGATCTTGTCTCATTCAGCGCCAAGTTTCAAAATTTTCATGAGTTGATTTTCAAGAAAATAAAGCAGTTTCTCAGATTTAAATTCTAAGGAGAGAGGCGGCTTAAAATATGTTTCTCAGTCAGTGAGAATTCCACAAGACAGCCGCTGGGTGCCCCTGTCCTAAGAGGACAATTTCCAAATGGGATTCTAATCTCGGCTCAATCTGTTGATATTCATTAACTAATAAGAATGTTTTTCCTGTATCTGGTGGTTTATTAATCAGTTTAAAGACCGGACAAATTTCTGTTAGTATGATACCTATCAGCAGGTAAATTTTAAGCCATTCATCTGATTTATAACTAGGTGATTGGCACACAGTTAAGCCGGATGGAAGAGAATGCCAGCTTCTGACATGAAATAAAACCTGATCTGGCGAAACCAATTTTGACTAGAAGGCTCTTTATTTTTCCTAACCAGAAGTTTCTCAGACAAATGCTGGAGGTGTCAAAAAGAAGACACAAGATTGTCTTAGTTAACCAAAATTGAAGAATCACGACACTTCACATTAAATGGTTCGGACGTGAAAGATAATTGTAGGTAATCGTGTAACTGAGAGTGCACAAGACTTAAGGTGCATGAGTGCAACTCAAGAGCTTACAAATATCGCGAGTCGTGGAGGCCCTTGATTGTTCGGGCTCGTTTAAAACCCCCAGTCACAATGCCATATTTTTCTCAGTCAAAATAAATGAGGAACCTTTTGTGTCTTTAATCGGAAATCCTTAGCCTGTAAACCGGCTTAGGCTGAAAGGATCTGAATGCGTCTGGAAGGGTCAGAACGCAGCTTTAAGGACAGAGAAACAAGGAACTGGTTGAGAGTGAAGTGGCCTGCTCTCTCTTCTCTCCTCTTTCTTCCCAGTGCGCTTTCCGCAGTGCGCTTCATCTTCCGGCAACAACTGTAAAACATGGCTTTGTGTTCCAAAATGCAGCGAGATCTGATTGATAAGAGACTTTGTGATTTTATTGGTTGGCTGTGCTTCCTATCGTGTTTCTGCGAGGGGAGGGAGGTAACGTCCAAGCGAAAAAGTCGGAGATGCTCGTCATCTCGCTTAGAGGTGTAAATTACCGGAATTGGTCTCACTTAGGGTGTTCAGGGCGATACGTGACCACTTTAGCCGTTATAGTATCTTTAAGTGAGCACTCAAAAAAATGATAAAAAAACTCTGTCCTTCACGTTTTAGGTGGTATCAGGAGCCCAGGTATCAGGAGCCACGCTTAGATCAGTCTCCTTTAACTCAAGAACATTGTATACATGGCAAATAAAATGAATGAATGAATGAACATCCCACACCATTTCAGATAGGACTCCCCCACCCCCTCTCCGTGTGTTGTCACTTTGTTTTACAGAGGGTTTATAAACCCACAACAACTTTTCAAAAGGTGCTTCATTGACTGTCCTCACTGTTCTATGCTGCACCTACACTCTATAAGAACATCGAGGCCGAAATTTGCGAAATGTTAAGAATAATTCAAGAAGATAATGTAACTGTGTGCGTTGAAACTTTATAAATACAATTATAACATAGCTAGCAGAGCCACGCAATCAAATTCAGTAACGTACGCGTGCTCCAAATCTCGATAGTGCACTCTCGCGCTATTGGCGCGAGAAAATCGCTTTGCCAGAATTTTTTTTTTCACGCGAGCGGCCATTGTTAGCGTGGGGAAAAATATTCAGATGTTTCGCGACAATAATGGATAGAAACAGAGACTCCACCCACCAGTCCCAAAACAAAGACAATTTCCGACTTTTTCTCTTGGGCTAGAGTTCTTAAATGAGGCGGAAAAAGAGAAAAACAACGGAAAAGGAGACTCGGCATCGGCGCCATCACGATTCGCTTCACTGTTCGAGGGTGAAATGCAATTTTGACAGAAAGACACTCTGGTAAAACCAAACAAGTTACAAACTGGTCTGTTTCATCCTTCAAAGGTAAGCTTAAATTTTTCCGTTTTGAAATTGTTAACTATGAAACTCGAGCTTTCAAAAAAAAGATTGAAATAAAACCAATTCCTATTTTAAAAACATTTGTTTCCTGCTCCGGAAACATAATAAAAGTTTAAAAGTTTTACAAGCTCGGAGCTAAAAGTTAAAACTTATGAAATATTTCGTCCGTTTTTTCAACCGGACTTCATCAGTCAATGATATGAATGTTTAAAAGATGAATTTTAAAAAAGGGTTTTAACGCCTCTTGGGGGTTAGAATTGTGTCATAGATAGCTGCTAATTCGTAACCATTGTCTCTGTTTAACGCCGGTTTCGTAAGTTTAATTTGAATGGCTTCTTTTATCCTGCGTTTGAAGGTGTTAACTTCGGTTGATAGTACTTTTGTCTTATTTGGGTCCACCGAGTGGCCCTCCAGGCGACAATGCTCGTAAATACCTGATGAACTTCTTGATTGGTGTTCTTTCACTCTGATTTCCAGAGAGCGGGCCGTTTCGCCAACGTACTCCTTGTTACACTTCTCACAATGGATCTGGTACACAGTACCGCATTTCTTGAGATTGACAGTTGTGTCCTTGACACGTACCAATTGTGATCTTAGAGAATTGACGGGCTTATGAATAAGTGTAACCTCGTGTGACTTGAAAGCTCTTTGCAGGCGTTCCGAGATTCCTTTGATGTATGGCGTTGATGCATAGATTTTCTTCTCATTTTGAGGCTCTTCGGTATCTTCTGTTGTAGATTTTGGATGTGGTATTGTTAGCATCCATTCTGGATAGTTATTCATTTTTAAAGCTTGCTTGACGTGCTGTGTTTCTCTAGTTCTGTCATCGTTTTCCGTAACCAAGGTCTGAGCTCTCAACATCAGGGTGTTAACCACAGCTCTTTTGTGTTGTAGATGATGGTTTGATTGGAAGTGTAGGTACTGGTCCGTGTGCGTAGGTTTGCGGTACACGGAGATCTTGGTAGAACCATCTTGGTTAATACTCACACAGGTATCAAGGAAAGCAATCCTGCCATCCTTTTCTTGTTCCGCAGTGAACTGGATATGTTGGTCAATGGAGTTTAGATGTTCTGAGAACGAATCGATGGCGTTTTCGTGAATCTTGGCCATCGTGTCATCCACATATCGTGTGACTTGAAAGCTCTTTTCAGGCGTTCCGAGATTCCTTTGATGTATGGCGTTGATGCATAGATTTTCTTCTCATTTTGAGGCTCTTCGGTGTCTTCTGTTGTAGATACCAAACTGGAAAGTGACCAGAGCTTACCGGATAGATGCCCGTTAGATATCGCCCAATTATCTGTTCTACTAGAGATGTGCCTCTCGAGCACATACTTCACATTCCAGGGTGAATTCTACAAACAAAAGAAAGAAGCCGCGATGGGGTCTCCGTTTTCCCCGGTAGTGGCCAATCTCTACATGGAACAGTTTGAGAGCAGAGCTCTGGACA
>CBDDTI010000221.1:0-11258 GCA_965233585.1 bacterium | reverse complement strand
TTTAAACCTAACAAGCACAATTTTTGAAATGGTACATTTCCGTGCTTTAAACAGTCTGAACACAAGCTAAAATTTAGTTAAAAACAAAATTTACATGTAGGATATTTCGTGTATAATAGAACGCTCCCCAACAATATTACATCTTCACGACTGGGAAAAAACGCTATTTGCGTGGGAAATGGTATCATTCTCCATGAAGGAAGCTGCTAATTATCAAAATTAAATTAACTGAAACTCGAGATAAGAATTTGAAAGACCTTTCAAAACGTACTTTTCAAGGGATAAAACACGCCAATGATAAAGATAAAAGACAACCTAAGAAAATAAACGTCATCTATGGTCACGAATAACATTTTTCGCCTCTTGAGTAGAAGTACGGCCAAAGACGATGGCTATTATGCTTGCTTTATTTGAAGATTACTTCTCCGGTGGCTGTCCTCCACGGTGATCGCTGATCGAGGCGAATAATGACACAACGGATCCATCTCACTTAATTATAAACCCGTATTTATAGTCACCCAAAATCACTTAATTTATCAATCGCAACCACTGCTTTAATATTAAAGAATTTCACTACTTCCACAGTCCGCTTGTCAAAAATCATCTCCTATACACATATAACTTGCATACGTACATAATCTTTTGAAGCCGGCGGTGCCAGAAGCTTAAGCTTAAATACTTCTCGATCTGGCAACCCCAGCAAACTTGGCATTCTTAGCTCACATCATCCCGGTATCATGCACCATTAAACACTCAAATAACAAATACCTGAATTACATAAAATTCTCCATCTTGCGTCGATTATGCAGCAATATCATATCAATCGAATAGCTCGATCGCGGCATCCCTCAAATTAACTTATCTACTACTTTACGGCCAAACGAAATTATGATCACGGGCAACTGCTATACGAGATCGCGAAATATTATTCGATTTCAATTCGGTGCCTAACTTCTGAACACAATTAAAGAAAGCTAGGAGCCAAAAGCAAGGTCCAATCTCGAATTTATTCAAAACATGCACTCTATCCATAGAGTTGATGTTTTAGTTAGTGTCGAGTTTGTGTTGTCATAAATTTCGCATGCATACCGGCGAAGTCTACATGATGTCAAACATTTAATGTGGTTTAACCTAGATCTGACCTATTAAACGTACCTCCTCTACCGTCATCGGCATACAGATCCTGTACTCCTTCAATATCATGTTTGCTAGCGTGAGAAGAAAACACACGGACAAATGACTTACAGTACACTGCGATAATATACCCCTCTCAAGCTCATAACAAAATGACGATGGTTAATCATTTCCTCTTCAACAGCTTAGGTGCCACGCCTTAAACCGAAGGAGACTGGAGCGGTCTAGCGAGGCGGGATGATGCGATGTTCCCGGGGCAATATTTCCGGGCGAGCGATATTCTCGAGCAGAGCAGTAACTGCGAAACCAACTGATTGGAAGCGTCCACACTAGTATTACGTCGGAGGAATTTATAAAGACAGCTTTACTTCAATGGTTAGGGCTACCGCCACACTAATCCGTCACGAAAACGAAACTTTTGGAAAACGCTTTTCAGACCAGAGGAATTTGAAAATGCCAGCTTTTCATTTCGTGTGGATGGAAAACAAGTTTAAAACGCAGCTCTTCGAGTCCGAGGACGTGATAGTAATCATTAGCCTGTCATGCAGACGTTCTTAGGCTTGTCACGCGTGGGGAGGAACGTGTGACAAGCCTAAGAACGTCTGCGTAGGAGGCTAAGTAATCATGTGATTTCACTGTCCAGGTTTTTCGCAAGCATAAATCAAAAATGACCAGTTTTTAACTTCCTCTGGCGTAGTGTGGATGGAGAGGATTTGATGCGTTTTCAGAATGAAACATCCTCCACGTGGACTTCAGAGCGCGGGAAAAACGAAATAAGCATGCGCGAGTTTTGACTGTGCGCCAGCCTCCAAGTTTGAAAAACTGGAGGGAATTTTAATTTTGTCGTTCAGGTAAGGGACCGTTCATTAATTATGGGTCAGGGGGGGGCGGGGGAGGGGGGGCTGGAGGAAAATTAGGGGGGCCTCGAAAAAAAATCACAGCAAGGAGGGGGGGCTTCCTAAATTGTTTTGTCTGATCAGTGAAGGGGGGCCTTGAAAGAAATAAACTTGTTTTATCAGATTATCCTTGTCAAAGAAACAAACATCGTAGAATACCTTGTACTCATGTGAACTTACTGACCATTCAAAATGTGAAGTATGAAATCAGAATTTATATGACAGGTGGCACAAGTTAGTAATCTGTCAAAATAACAATAGCTTAATTGCTCAATTGATTTTGTTAATCAGAAATACAAGCCCCTATTTTTTCATGAATGAACTCTTGATTGCTTTATTTAAACAGGACAATCAGTTAACAAGTGTTATGTGTAAATGCAGGGAATTATGCTAAACCTTTTATTCAACAAACTTGGATGCAGTTATCTTGAACATAAGAAGAAACATGCTTGGTAGAAACTGAACTATAAGAATATTAAAAGTATAACAATGAAATCTCACATGGCATTAACTGCACTGGTATAGCAAAATTAACAATTATCCTGCGAAATCGCGCGGAATATCGTGTGATACTTAGCCGACGAGGCCGGGAAACAGGTCGTTTCGCCCCAAGTCGTTTCGCCCCAACTCAGAGTCGTTTCGCCCCAACTCAGAGTCGTTTCGCCCCAACTCAAAGTCGTTTCGCCCCAACTTAAAGTTGTTTAGTTTAAAGTAATTTGCAATGTATTTACAAATTACTAGAGGAATAAAATGTCAACTTTGAGACATGAGGTTGTTGGTAACTTTTTAATTTGTTCATTTCACTCTCCCCAATCTCTCTTTTCCACCCACGCCATGTTGATAATGCGCCGCCGGTTGATCGATGGCCGATCGCAGTTGTAAAACTTAATAGACTTTCCAGGGCTTCTACCTGTAGAGTATCAAGCGCTATTTAAACCTTGTTAGTCTAAATGTATTTGTTTGATTACGCGCGTAGATCAGAAGTAGTATTGTTGCACTCGCATGGCAACAAAGGTCGCCCCAACTTAAAGTTGTTTCGTCCCGTCCAAAACAAAACAAGCACTGGTCAATTAATGTGTGATGTTCTGTGGAATCAGAAAAGTGTAGATGTATGCAAAATTCAAATAAACATGATCCCCGGGGGAGAGACAATCAACCACATCCTCAGAGTGTAACTTCATAGTTTATTGAACAGCATTTATTTTACCTATTTACATGTTATTACTTTCAACTCTATTTAAACGGAACCGTCAATCTGACCAAGTCTAAAACACCTGTTATTGCTATAAACTCTATTGAAACCTATATTTATTTACGTTACTACAGTCGCGTCAAGAAACTAAATCCGATCGAACCGAACCGAACCTATTCAAATGGAACTCAATCCGACCAAGTCTAAACCTAAACTAATTAAACGAATTAATGCTAATATGACCTAACTGGTCCATTGAGGCGACTGCAAGCTTTGAGCAATTGCTCTGCTGATATAGCTTTGGATGCGTAGTCGTCCCAGAGCTCAAAAATCTTAGTTTGGAGGCGACGGTACGTTTGCCTTTGAATTCTTTGCAGTTTGCGATCAGAGACTAACCTAACTTGAATTTCGAACAGTTTGGCTTCCTTGTGGAGGTGCTGGATCAGGACGTAGAATGCTATATGAACTCTGCCCCCAGCGCGTCGGTTAAGGCCGTTGTGCCAGCCCTCCAAGTCATTATTCGTGCGGACGGCTTGTCCATATACGCTCCAGGCTTCAAACAAAGTTTAAATAGCGTTTGATACTCTACAGGTAGAAGCCCTGGAAAGTCTATTAAGTTTTACAACTGCGATCGGCCATCGATCAACCGGCGGCGCATTATCAACATGGCGTGGGTGGAAAAGAGAGATTGGGGAGAGTGAAATGAACAATTTAAAACGTTACCAACAACCTCATGTTTCAAAGTTGACATTTTATTCCTCTAGTAATTTGTAAATACATTGCAAATTACTTTAAACTAAACAACTTTAAGTTGGGGCGAAACGACTTTTCAGTTGGGGCGAAACGACTCTGAGTTGGAGCGAAACGACTCTGGGTTGGGGCGAAACGACTTGGGGCGAAACGGACTTGGGGCGAAACGACCGTAATTCCGAGGCCGTAGGCCGAGTCGGCTAAAATCAGACGATATTCCGCAAGATTGAGCGGGATAATTGTTTTATTATTCAACAAATTGATAACAAAACTCGTAACATTTTTAACGCTTTCTGTCGACATTTTTTCACTTCACTTTTTCTTCCCGCGCACGAAGCTATGTATATCGCCGGATATCTGTTTCCTACGGATGACAGATATCGAGAGCATCATGACCATATTTGGATAGTGTTACAATTTGTTAAATAATAACACCTGATATATAGCAGGTAGTAATGTTAAAATATGTACAAGCTGTCAACTATACATGATGTTTAGTCTCAAAAGGGCTGAGAACAAGATCACTTTCAGTCTTTGAAATCGCTTTCACTATCTCCTGGGTCACTGCAAGCGCTATCATCTCCACAACTCTCCTCAATACTGTCATGGAGAACAGCAACATTTTTAAGGTTGTCACTTTCTTCAACAACCTTTTCATCCTCAGATTTTTCGCTTTGAAAATATCAAATAGGGATTTTTGCCCCATGATGGGGTTTTTGAGCTTTTTTTTCCTTTTTTTTTTTCATGCAGAGGCCTTTGTTTGTACCTTTCTTACTTCCAGTACTGATAGAATGCTAAGAATGCACTCTCTTGCATCTTCATGGAAAATACATTCTCTAATAAGTACTTCAGGGTCTCATAATGTTTTCTGGGTAGTTCTGTCTTTCTTATTTCAGATGGATTGGGAACTGAAAACCTATCTTCAGCTGCACTTCCAGTCATCAAGCTTGCTAATGCTTGACTATTTCTCACCAGAATTTCTTGTTTTCTCTTCTTGGATTTACGCTTATTTTCTTACTTTCTCCTCTTTCTACGTCTATCTTATTCTTCGATTACTACTGGAAGAAACTACAAAAAAATGGTAAACTGCACTTCCTGACAAAACCGGGGCTTCAGCACTAAGGCACTACAAACTTTCCTGTAATGGAAGGGAAGATGATTGGGTGCAGAGGATCTCAAGTCATTTGTTGTTAAACAAACTGCAAAATATGGCAAAAATGTGACTAGCGATTATCATGATGATGACTCAAGTGAAGACAGTGACGAAGAGGATGCTTGCAGTTCGGAAGATGAGGTCCTAGCTGCTGAATCGTGGAGTGAAGAGGAGGAGGAATTTATTACAATACCAGAAACAGTCACTACGCGGTCCGGTAGAGTGGCTGGCAGCGCTTCAACTGTTGCTATCCACTAGGTAGATTGTTATTTTTTTTACTGGTTGAGGTTGTCGGAGAGGTGAAGGTGGGGGAGCGGGGGTGGGGGGGGGGCTTTGAAATATATCTGAGGGAAATTGGGGGGGGTCTTGAAAAAATTTACAGTTCATGGGGGGGGGGGGGGGGCAGGAAAAATTGTTTTTGATTTTACTTAATTTTCCTCCAGCCCACCCCTACGTATAATTAATGAACAGTCCCTAAACAAAAAAGTTACGAACTAAATAGCGGTACTAGGATCAAATTTTTGCCCCTTGATTGTTGTTAGTGTATCACAGAGAATTCCATGAAAGAATAAAAACGCCGTTTACCGTTTGCAAATATCTGCATTAGTTCCGTAGATTTTTAAGTTTGACAAATGTATGAAATATGCAAATGAGATGACTGATGACGTCATGCACTCAACCAAATATTATATTGAGTTTATAAATAGAGCTATCTTAGCTAATTTGCAGTACAGAACATTGAAACTTTGCAGGCTAATAGGAAACAAACCTTTGGCTACAAAAAAAACTCGTTCCCATGGCAACTCACTCTTTTCCAGTCCCCACCACTTGAACATATTTGTATGCTTGCTGGATCATCTATACGAGGTGCTGTTAGCAAACATCAAAATGGAACGCTGAAGGTGGCCAGAAAAGCTTTTAATACGGGGAAGGTCTTGAACCCAGTTTGTTGCCATGGTAACA
This sequence comes from bacterium, assembly GCA_965233585.1. Classification (GTDB taxonomy): domain Bacteria; phylum SAR324; class SAR324; order SAR324; family NAC60-12; genus CBDDTI01. The sequence goes on along the minus strand of CBDDTI010000221.1, from coordinate 5,170 downwards.
GAACTGTAAAACTCTTATTGTGGAGCACATTTAGTAGAATCTTACTGCCAAGAATCAAACATTTCTGATTCAAATTGGCTAAGATATCTCTTTTCATCATATTTGAACAAAATGTGGTTGAGTGTATGACGTCATCTCTTGGCAGGAGCCCATGGGCTCCTGCTCTTGGCTAATTTGCATATTTTAAAAACTTGAATATCTCTGGAACGAAAAGAGATATTTGAAAATAGTAAACAGCATTTTTCTTCTCATGCAGTCTTCTTGTTTATGCTTCAAAATGGCCTAGATAGGAAAGATGCGATTTTCGTTATGGTACCACTTAAACATAAACAAAGTTCCCGAACCCTTTATTTCCCCGCTGTACACAAGAAATTTCAGAAGACACAATTCGTCCACAAACTCTCTTCACATATTGCATATTTATAACTGAGCAAACCACTGACTATATGAGCAAGGGAACCCCTCAGCAGCCAGGGGAGCCTTGTTTTCTTAAAAGTGAAATGCCGAAAAATATTCATGCTTGCCCAAGTATAAATAAATCAACTGAGCGACATCCTCGCGTGCCTTAATTATTACAGTCCGCCACTCCTTCAAGCATTGGAAACTGCAGCTTGCATTATAATAGCCTGAGCCCGCAGGTAGGGCTATGAGAGATGTGCAGAAAGCTGTGCAGTATGTTTTTTGCTATGAAAGGGACTTTAATGTTTACCAGACACTTCCATTTGAGTAATTTGTTTTCATGTTTGAACACTCAATGAAACTGGAACACCACACAAGTGACGACCGAGGAAATGGTCAAGACTGAAGCATATAAAAAGCAAAATACAAGCTAGCCAAGCCGTCCTCGTGACCGAACTGTCAAGTTTAAAATGTCAGTGTCAAAAGCGGTGAAGTACGTGTTTATGAATGTAATTAAGGTGAAGTAGAAAAACTCTAATAATTAATATGTTCATAACTACTCACCGCATTTGACAATGACAGTTTAAACTTGTAAACACTGTCGTGCTACAGGCAACCGAATCAGGCATGTGAACCTGATCAAAACAAAGGAAAACAACAGGCATTTTTTTAATTGAAACTTCGCGAAAGGAACTTAAAAATCTAATTACCAACAAGACACACAAAGCACATTAACACCTGCAAACGACTTCTTTTTTTTTTATAAAAGCTAAGCGTAGCTAGGGAAGCTCCATCGCAAAAGTACAAGGGGTGACAGCAACAGCAATATCCTTAATTCAATACTAAAAATACAATAAAATTATATTTTACTCTGGGTCAAAATTTTGCCAGTATCGGCTGTAATACCGTTATTCAAGAAACTTCTTCAACATTTATAAATAATAATCGAGACCTTTGGCGCTGTTTATAACTACCCGCGGCATTACAAAATTGTGATCACTTGGGGTTTAGACACGCTGCTAAATCAATGGCTTCGTTATTGTTGGCTAACCTGACAAGGAAATGAAAAAAAAAGTTGTTTTCCTGCGCGGCGAAAATAAGCCTCGTAAGTTCTCTCTTCTACTCTTAATCAGTATCATAACCATGTTCCCGATGTAGTTCTATTTGAGTATTTTCTATGATTTTCCAGGATTTTCCATTCAGTTCTACAAAATACTGACAATGAGTGAGAGCAGTCACAAAATCACAGCCACGGCAAAGGGCACTGGTGACGCTTTTCCCGTATAAGTTCATGTAGTCCATATTAGGGCAATGCTATTTCATGTGCTATCCTCGGGTTGCACGTGACGTCATCATTTTCTAAAATCCAAAACTAATTTAAGGCCATGTTACACGAAGCAATTTTTCTTGCAACTTGCAACGCAACAAACGTTGCGTTGCAAGTTGCAAGACAAAATTCACGTGCAACACCCCATTTTGCAACTGCAATTGCAGCGTTGCGAGTCGCAAGAAAAGTAGAATGGCCTTCTACTTTTCGCAACGTTGCGAGACAAGTTGCTTGCGTGTAACATTACCTCCGCAACTTGAAAGGTTTTTTATTTGTCATCGTTGCTTTGCAAGTTGCAAGAAAAATTGCCTCGTGTAACATCGCCGGGCTTAAAAAGCCACCAAAGTTATTATCTTCATCGGGCATTAGAGGGGATAAATTTATATCTGTTAACAATTTTTCAGCTCAATAACTTGCTTTGTCTAAAAACAGGCACACTTTAAAATTTCAGAGTTATGGCGGTGCGTGGCATGAAGCTATGAACGTGTTTGTCGAAAAATATATACTTATCTCGGGATTTTTAGCCCTTTTAGAAGTTAACGTATTAGGAAAAGCGTTTATTTAAATATTTGCTCGATCAATTCAGATAATCAGTCCCCTAGATAACCAAAGTAAGTTCCAGATCTTTACACAATTTTCCGGCCGCCTTGTTGGTGTCCGTTGGAGGTGCACGTGCCAACATGGTGGCTCCATACTGGGTTCTGTAAATTTGTACAAAATGTTTAGCTTTTCACATCATTTGGCACCAAATGCTCTTCAGCAAATTACAAACCAGCTGCTGTTTCAAGTTTTAACCAGATAATTTCTTTACACCCAAACAGCTCTGCTGAACATTGGAATCACATCACGAAGATTTAAGAAGTTGGTCGACGTTGATGTCGACTGCAGGCGCGCTCGTGGCTGACCAGACCGATGCGGGAGAGACAGGATCGCGAGCAGTGACTTCAGGAAAAAGAAATGTCTGGTGTGGTGATGGAGGCAGCGCAGGCCTTCCTCCTCTGTCTCGGGATTCCTGAACATTGGAATAGTCATACGAAAATGCATGTTTTTGGTTATCTAAAGCCCGGCTAAAGCGATTTCTTTGCCGAAAACCGCGTTGAGCCAGTTTGGAGAAATACAAAAAAAGTCGTTTTCTCCTTTGTGTTCAGCTGCTATTGCTATGTCGCTCTTCAGAAAAAATGCAAGTACATGCACTTCACGATTTTACTGTCGACTGAACAATCGCATTTGTGATGTGTATGACTGAGTTACTGCGAAAATACTTCAAGTAATATACTTCAGTTGCCATCAGGTGTGAAGGCAAGTTTTCTATTGAAAGTGCGACTAGAGATTTTCGAGTGCTTTTGAGGGACAGCGGACAGCGAAGAGGGAACCTGGGGGCTGGAGGTCTTTAGCACCCCCCCCCCCCCAACTTTTTTTGCAAAAATTAAATTAATTTAACAAAAAAAAGTTAACCAAAACTAAGGGAGCAAAAAATCGTTAATTCTATGGTGACCAGGGTAATTGGCAAAGAGAAACGCGTAAATAAACGTTACTGAATACCTTTATGGGTGCCTTTCGTACAAGCGAGGTAGCGCGTCCGATTTCAGCTGCAGATACCTAATTATACGTCTACATCCGGGCTCCTGCTACATATCAAATTAATGCTTCTAGAGCTGGCTATCAAACTATACCAAGAAAAATGAAATAAAATGAATTGCCGAATTTTTCGCGACCACTTAATGCGAGCTCCCTGATTACCTTTTGAAAGCTAAAAGTCAAAGCGAATTCTGTTTTTTCGCCAATTTATTTGTTCCCTCGGTTTCAGGACTAAAAGCGCTCAAAAAATATTGCAGTTGCAGTAAAAAGTTAACGAACGTTTTCGAAATAGGATTAAGAAAATGTGAAGTGATCGTACAAAAGTCGCTCTCTCGGAGAAGCAATATTTCGAATTAAACAATTCGCCGGCAAATTTTTGTTTTTTAAAATATGTTTATCTAGCTACTGTCCACATTTAGGGGCAATCAATCAGATTCCCTTTGAGTTGTAACTCTTTTTGTTGCTTAAGCAGCCAGCGTTTGCCTGCACTTTCGGTCATCTGTTTGTTCGGTTGCCTAGCTTGCGTTTGGGCGTTTGTTTGCCTTTTGTACTCGTTTGTCGAAACATTTCTCTGCCGGTCATTCAGTTGTTGTTGTGCAGGGGAGTGCAGGGGACATCCGTGTCTTATTCAAACTCCTATTCAATTTTCGAAATGAATTAAAACATACCGAGAGCCGAAGCTCCCTTGCTTGTAATTAAAAATCAAAGAAGACTTCCCCAAAGCGTTGGAGGCTTTCCATTCTTCGGAAACGAAACGAAATGAAACGACAGATCCTCCACGAAAATATCAACGCATGCAACGCGAGAGCAATATTCGCGAAAGAAGTGAGTACAATGTCTAACAATAATTTAAGGTGATTTCTCAGAAAATTACCGATGAATTTTTTTTAACTTTCCCTGAATGTTCTCTACCAAGCACTGTTTCGAAAGACACAATAAAAATAATAGGTCATCATGTTCGCTTAAGAGATGTGACGAGCCAATCTTACCCAAATTATGCCTGTGCTCGTGCTAAGCACACGCGTTATTCATTAGCCAAGTTAAATTTTGCGGTAGCCGGAAGCATAGTTAATTAAATAATACTTAGAAAAAAAACTTGACAGGTAGAAAGTGTCGAGCACATGGAACAATATCATATAAAATTTGTCGAAAAATCGCACTATTTAAAACGACGTGGACATAAAGCGTTCGTATTAGTTATGTTTTCACGGTCATAATTTGTATTCCAGAGTAATGATTTTTACCACGCTTTCACCTATATCACCTATTTTTTTCTGTCCGATAACCTTTTTTGTATTTGTTTAAAATTAAAGGGGATAATATGTACACTGGTATTATGCGATAAACAAATATAGGTCACCATGCTCGTTTAAAAGCGGAAAAGGAATATTTATTTTGCTATCAAGCTTAGCTTGAGGGAAATTTCTTTCGTTGTGTACGTGCAGGCGCTCAATTGCGCGAGCTGATGACGCAAAAATCGAGATATTCTGTTCATATTTCCTTGGCTACTTCAGGGTTGTTTTTTGGATATTTTCCGCGTTAACATCAGCCAACATTATCTACAGTTTTATTTTATTTTATTTTAGTTTATATGTGTCGTGATAATTAATTATTTATTCAGTTTTTTTCCTTACGGTTTTCCTGTTGTAAGTAGCCCAGGGTTTAAATATGTAGCGTAATATGGGTGTAGTAATGGCCCCGTACTTTGCAATAAGTATGATACGGTTGAAAGTGTCTTGGTTAATCTTTTTTAAAAGAAAATAACATGATATACATTTTCTGCTTTCTTTCGTAATCGCAAATGCAGTGAAAAAGGAAAAACCGTCTGTAGCTATGCGTCCACGCTTGACAGGTGACTGAATATCA
>CBDDTI010000220.1:0-4962 GCA_965233585.1 bacterium | reverse complement strand
GCTAGCTGAGTGTACATCATGCCGAGAATTAAAAACTCTAAAAAGAAAATGGCCGGGGTATTGAATGCTATTCGGGAGAGAAAGGAGGTTCACGCAATCGCCTGTCTCAGGTCGTACCAAAATTACCCTATCTCGGAGAGCATTCGGAAGTCAGCCAAGCGTGGTCACTGTACGCGTGCTGAACAAGAATGCCTGTACAATGACAGACTAGAAACAATAGACAATTCCCAAAGCACAAACTCAGCCGAAACGCTAAAAAATCTTCAATGTTTACTCGCGTTTGGGCTTATAGAAAGTAATGTCATAGTTTTTCAATGACCATGAAATTTAAAATCCGGGTAGTTAGTTAATCAATTGTGGCCCTGAAAAAATTTGAAGGGAAAAAAACTACGAATTTTTAAGAAAATGCTTTTTTTGTGAGAAGGACTCTTAAACACCGACAAACGTTTGTATGTTTGCTTTGCTCGAAATCGCGCGCATTTACAAGGCCCTAAAGCTTTTTGCTGACTTGCAAGGACCCATTTGTTATAACGATCCCCAAAATAAAGAGATCAACTTCATAGTTTAAAAGATATAATCGTGTAAAGTTTGCTTACCATTCTCGCATAAATTATGACCTAAATTTAGAAACTGCTGAATTTCTCGAATTGGGTCTTTGCGATTTTGGCGAGACTCTGTTCAGCGCAAGGCACTAATGCGCACTATGTGTAGCCAAGAGATTTTTACGAAAAAATGCCAGCATCAGCAGATTTTCGACTCAGATCTCAAAGGGGCGTGGCATTATAACCACGTGACATTTACTCCGATCGCCAAAAATTTTATGCTTTATTGTAGATTGATCTATATGTTATCCATTCTATGTGTTGGACTTACGATAAAAGTAAAGTGGGGATACCAGAGAGCTTCAAAGTAGGATGGTACCCCCCAGAAAAAACTGGGTCGAGTCACCTTAAGTAACGCTAGCATTTGTGTGCCGAAAAATAAGCAAGTGTTTGGTCAAAAAAGTTTCACAAAGAAAGTTCGAATGATCACAACGCTTTTCCTTTCAAATCTGGCTGCATTAATGGTGTGAGCTTATTAAAAGGGGTTTAATATTGACTCACTGATCTGTTGCTCGCGGGCAAGAATAAATTGGTGGTAAAAACGAGATGGTGGTTTTAATACAGTGGCCGTAAGGCGAGTTTCACAGCTGTAAAAAATCGACGGTAGAAAACTGTGCGAATATACGTAAAGTAAGGTAAAAGTAAGGTGACTTAATTTCGCGTCGTTGACGTAGGGAGTGGTTGCCCAATCTCCCGAGGCAAGGGCTTATGATAAAACGCACGACTATCTACGTGACTTTTGAATGAAACACTCAGGATAGCTTGAGTAGTTTACACGGTTAGTTATTCTACAGTCTACTGAAATTGGTCTGATCGAAAGCAACATAGCACAGTAAATATTCATTGGAAAGTTCATTCCCTCTGAAGTCGTAAGGTTTTGCACGTGGTACACACACATGTATGCACCTCGTGAAGCCGTGCCTGTTGAATTACTGTGAAGTGTAGCGTAAAAAAAAACAATCTTGACTGTTGTGCCGGTGAGCTTAGTCTGAATGGCACTGAAATTGCTTTGACACGCCTTTTGCATGTGAAACGAAGATCACGTCTTCTGTATGTGGAAGAATAAATGCCATACTCTGACGCAAAACCTAAGTAAATTACCGCCCCCAGAGATAGCTGTAATTTAATTCATTCTGTAATCCATTTTTTATTTACACGGTACCTTGCCGTTACATATCTCTATATTCGCTGCCTCATAGGTAAATAACGAATTAAAAGCTAAAGCTTGTAATCCATGTGGCCTGGTCCGCTACATCCGCCAACCGCCCGCTAATTTTCAACCGTCGACGCGCTCATCATGATGTTCTTCTTGGTTGGTGTTCACCCCATCTGACTTTTGCTCTGCCCTTACAGTCTATTCATTCACCTTTCACATGTACTTGTGGAAATGGGAGAGGATTAGTAGGTTGATATTCTGTCTGTTCCTCCAGGTCGGCATCAACCATCTACAGCGTTTTTGAAATTTCTGGCGACATGAAACTATACATGTCAAAATGTGATTCTCATGAACCACTTCATGAATCTCTGTTACATCGACAAAACCATCATTTTATATGATTTAAAGGCCACGTCAAATGCCTTTCACATATTGAAATTTAGCCTGTTTGGTCCCCATTTTGAATGCGTAAAACGGCTGATGCATTGAAATATGTACTTAAAAGATCATGGGCAGAACGTTTGTGGAGTAACTACATGTAGAGTTTTCGGGGAACTTTCGATGACTCAGTGCGATACTGTACTGTTTGCACTTCACGGGCGTTTAATACGAAGACTCTTATACCAGCTGAGTATATTCTAACAGGGACACCGCCAAACTATTTACTGACCTCAGTAACCCTAAATCTGAATGCCCTGTCACAGACCTGCCACACTGATCAGTTGTATCAATAATGACGAAAAAGTGGCTTCTTCTAAAAAAAAAAAAAACAATTCTCATTTCGAGGCTAGAGTGCAAAAACCATACCTTATTTATGACCAAAACCGCTGAAAAACAATACCGTTTGGGGCCGCATACCCATCTAGCCTACATAAGGGAGTACCCCCGTTTCCAGCCGTCTAAATTTAGTGATGAATAAAGACAAACATATTCCCATCAATAATAACCTGTTCAGCTAGTTTTATAACGGTGGGAGCAATCGGACTACCATCATGTTACGATTATACATGGTCTTAATTCACTAATTTTGACTCAAGAATGTTGAAAACACAAATAAAATTTTCCGAACTTCAAGCGTTGACCGACGAAATTTCAGTTTTTCCGTGACAAGTGAAATCCAGGCACGGTTTTTACTGAACCTGAACCACTATTTGCGATGAGCTCTGGCCGGCTGAAGATAAGTCATTAACTGTAAGTGCAATGATTAACGTAACTATATTATACGTTTCATAAAGATTGAAGACCGCTTTTAAAACACCAATCAGTACAAAAAGGCATACGTGTTGTTAAAAATGACATTGGCTTAGCCGGACAATAAACAATTATTAGGTGAGGTTGCATGAGCATGATATCATGAATTATCAAAACCGAGGTCTGTGTTTATATCTGCCGAAGCCGAAGGCTGAGGCAAATAACACAAACACGAGGTTTTGATAATTCATGATATAATGGGAAAACCGAATTCAATAATTGTTTTATTATACATTTTTCACATAATTCATCCTCAGAAACAGAAGCGAAGCGTTCAGCCATTTTGTTTCTGAGGAGAACACTCCAAGGGGCTTAGTAACCAGGAAGACGTAGAACTTGACATGATAAATGCAATATCTGCAGCAGATATTGCATTTATCATGTCAAGTTCACAAACTATTGTGAATTGAGTGAATGCTCTCGACCAATCAGATATTTCATAGTGAGTCTGATGTATAATAATATCGTTTATTATTTTCCTGTGAATATTTCATTCCGTTTGAATTTTGACCAGATTCTCTACACAAGCGTTAAACTTATTCATCTGTCAACAAACAAAAATCCCTCTAAAAAATATCTCTTTTATCAATTTTCGAATCTGCGAAATTCATTACATAGTCCTGCTTAGGAGTTTCTGATAATTTACTTTGTCAGCAAGTTTCTCCCAATTTCTTGTGATCTATAAGCAGCAATACTTCCTGACTTCAGCAATTCATGAGTACAATGTTTTCTCTCCTTTTCATTCCTGGCCCATACATTCTTCATTTCCAAGAAGACGGTCTTTATTTAGAGTTAATTTATAAGAACTATTAAGGAAATTATGAAGCTGTCTTCGCATTTTCATGACATTCTTCCTGAGACGGAGGTGCAGAAGTCGTGTTTTCCAAATCAGCGATTCCTTCGAACCACTTGGTACAACTTGAGTGCTAGTTTGCGAATTTCCCAAGCTGTCACTATTACCCTCAACAGCTTCTTCGTATGAAGAAGGTACTCTTTCTCTCCAAGATTGAGATTCCGACGATGTTTTGATTTTGAAGTGATGCCTTCAGTCCCAGCTGATTGTTGGAGCCATCGCTCACAGCAGTTCCCCGTATTGGCGTAATGTTCTGCAGCAATAACACCTTCTTCACAATTTGTGTTTTCAACGAACAGAAACAGAGTTCTTTCGCGTTCTATAACATCTCCTTTAAAACCAATTCCCGCATATGCAAATGTTGCAGCAATGAGTTTCCTGACTTTCAATTACTTTGTCAAGTAAGTTTAATTTTTCGCAACTTCTTGCAGTGATCAGTATAAAACTTCCGCAACTTCCTTTTTGTTGTCAGCCCAGAGAGAGTTTTTTTTATTTCGAAGAAGGAGTTATTTGTTTGTAGTAAATTCACCAGAACCAGTGAGAAGGATCATGAAGCTGCCTCAGTCCCGTTTTCATGAGTTTCTTCATAAGACGGCGGTGCAGAAGTCGTGTTGTTCAAACTCGATACTCTCGCATCACTTGGTATACCTTCATTGCTAGTTTGTGAATTTCCTGCACCATTATTATTTTAAACAACTTCTTCGTATGAAGGAGGTGCCATTTCTTTCCAAGACGATTCCGACGTTGTTTTGACTTCGAAGTGATGAATCGGTCCCAGCTGATCATTAGAGCCTGCGCTCAAGGCAGTTCTATTGGCGAAGTGTTCTGCTGCGATCACAGCCTCTTCACAAATTGTGTTTTCACCGTTGTTGTTGTTGTTGTTGTCTTGGCGTGAACTCCAGACTGTGATGAAAAGTAGTAACAATCCAGCCACAGCTACAAGCACAGGACCAGCAATTTTACAGCTTTTTAAGGAAGCAGTGTTACCCACTACTATTAAAACAGAACCAGCTAAGACTAAGATAAAAGGAGTGAAACGGATCAGGAGGCTAAGTTTTTCTTTGCTGGTTAACCTGTGCATCTTTGGTTACTCTGTGATG
>CBDDTI010000219.1:0-8895 GCA_965233585.1 bacterium | reverse complement strand
GCACTCTTTAACGTTTAAAGAAATCACTAGGCAAACCGTTGTTTAAGATGCAGCGTTCTGTATTGTGGTAAAAAGAAATTAATCCACTGATTAGCGGATGGTCTGAAATTGTAATTTTGATTTGGGCTCTAGCTATGCAAGAAGGACCACTCTACTGTGTCAAAAAGGTTTTCAGAGTCAATAGTAAGAGATGAATCATTTGGACTTGGCCAGATCTTGCATTAGGTTTCAACTATAGGAAATGATAGTTTCGCCAAAACATTCCAGGGATAATGACAAACGAAAGTGTGTGGGGAAATTTTGATTGCGTTCGACAGAACGCATTTCTAGTCGGGTAATGCAGAAAAAGATTGAATATTTTGTGTATGTATCTTTCTATGGACACCAAAGTGGCCGCTCCCAAAAATAAAATCTTCCAATAACCGGCAAGCTTAGTCTATCACAAAACCAAGAACCCAATGGGGGCGAAGATTTGTATGAATAGTAGTTTTCAGCTGCTCTTATCCATCATGAAAGTAAAATCTCAGGAAGATCAATAATTTTATGGTTTGAATTTTAGTGACGTCATGTGAAAACCCCAATTATCCAGGAGCTAATGACGTCATTTTCTTTGTAACCTTAGTATCAGGCCTTCCTTGGGGATAACTACTTGTTATAGGCACTCAGGTAATAGTCTGGGTAGTTACACTAAATTTAAACTGCATTACAGTACTATAAATTTATGTAGAGTTACTCTAACATACCAAAAAAGCTAAGTGCAAGCAAACTGCAGTGAAACTAACCACCAGGTAGTTGCCAAATATGGCAAGTAGTGCCTATACCAAGCAAGAGGGTAGGGGTAGTTACAACCACGTTCCCAAGGTAAGATGAGAGACCCTCGGAATGAGGTTGGGGCAATTGATGCCTTAAAGCAACTCAATAGAGAGGTTAAAGGTCAAATGCAACGAAACTGGGCCTGGTTTGATTTTGACTTAAAACAAAAAGATTATAATCCAAATAATCATAATCCAAAGTTTTACATGATTTCATTAAAACATCGCCGAGATATTCGACGTTGAAAATGGCCCTTTTTCTTCGCCATACAAACCGAACGGTTCGGGGAAAGGTCGGAAAATTGTCGGAACTGGACTTTGTGACGTCATAATTGGTGAGCTTCCCGTTCAGAACAGAGAGCAAACACAGCAAACATTGGTGTTTTGATTGTAGCAGTCGTTCAAAATCTATGGAATGAGCCTTATTTCTCCCTTTAGAAGATGAGAAATGTTGTAGGGAATAGCTCACGATGGTTAAAACGAGGATAGTATTGATAGAAGAAGGGATTTTAACCGGCTCTTCGGATCATCTGACCGTATAGCTACATCTCGTCTTCTTCCTGTCAACAAACCTCTTGGAGCAACAAAAACAGAGAAGCTGTACCAAATGTCGTAATTGTAAAGCCATGTATTGATGACGAACACCGTACGAACAAACGCTCTACAAGCAAGGAATGCTATTGTTCGGCAGCCATATTGTGACGAGCAGAGGGCGAGGTAAAGTCGCTGTATATAAAAGCTACTGCTATGTTTTCTTATATCAAGTTTGACTTTTCAGATACTATAATTTTCTAAACTCAGTCAAGTAGAAATAAAACAGCGGTTGGATGATTCTGTAAAATGATTTCACGCCATTGTGATTTAATTTAATTTAAGAAAAGCCTAAAATTATTAATTATCTTGAATTACCGATTTTCAGCACCAATATTACCATCTAGTAGTTGAACAAAATAAAAACATATCTTTACAAGAGCATTTTGGTGTTGTTTTTCGTTGTTTATAGTCGTAATTTGCTGCGATGGAGTAATTGCTTACCGTTCGTTACTGACGAGACTGCCATGTTGAGGAAGAAGAGAGTGGTTACCAGCCTGAGGGGAGTTAGCCTCCAGGGCTGGTTTGTTCAAAAGTCGGGTAATGCTACGGAACCCAGGACTAAACCTTAACTGAAGCATTATTTTTTCTTATTTAAAAATGTTTCTCACTGCTAAAGTTTGGTGTAGTTTGAGATTACTACAGCTCAAAACTGAAGGGCAAACAAAAGAAATAGATTATCCAGCCAAAAAGTTACAAAACTGAAATTAGTATTCTCGCTAACCCTTGGTTAGCTTAATCAGGCTTTGAACAACCCAGCCCTGAAGGAGACTAATCCGGATGTGGCTCAAGCTTTTATTGATCCCTGAGAGATGCCATCCTCCCTGGGCCATCCTAAAACAGACCTACAAATAAAAGCTAAAAATGGTACCCACTGCTTTTATCTAGGATTTCATACCTGATATTGATAGGCCTATGATATAGTGATACTTTGTTGGGTCAAGACAAGGCATTTCACATTTCAAGGATTGAATGTACTAATCACAAGCAACCTTGTAATATAAATGGTACTGCCTAATCTTCCATTGACCTCATTGCTTGCTGAAGACAAGCAGGCTGAGTAGTTGATGCGTTGCAAATCTACATCTGTAGCATATCCACAGCCTTTTCACATAAAAGTACCTTGGCTTGGAGTTTGCAATCAATTTATCATGAGGCTCAATAAGCTCTGTTTAAAACTCTACAAATTTATATATTTGTCTTTTAGCATGTCTAATTAAAACTGTTGAAGTTACTTAATATCTGTCTGGATTTGTCTACTTGTGTGAAACATGCTGGGGTGAACCATAACCCTTCAGGTGCCAATGGGTTAATTTATATCAGTTTTCTGTTCTGTCAGAATATTGAATTAGGATAACATTTTTGTTTTGTGTATCTCTCTCCTGTTTCTAAATGAGGCTGCTTACTTGGAAACCAAAAATAGTCCATGTACTGTATGTCATATTTCGGTATTGATCCGCGTGTCGACCAATGGCATAATTTAATTTGATTAGCGTTATCAGTGCCTGAATAATAACTGCCTCTATTTCCACGGCCTAATGTTCTTTTGCCTACTAGAGGCATGGAGCATTCCATCAGTTGAAGGTCCGCACACACTTGGGGACTAGTTGCAGGGACTTGTCTCAGGGACTTGCTTAGGGGACCAGTCCCCTAGTGTGTACTCGTATTTTGCTTCAAAATTCTAGTCAGGAACCACATTTTTGATCCCTGTGACTAGTCCCATGAATTAAGCTCTGGTTTGATTTCTGGGACTAGTCACAGGGACCAATAGTCTCGGATATTGGTCAATTTTCTACTGTGTACACACTAAGGGATAAGTCCCTGCGACTTGTCCCCTAGTGTGTGCCTAGCTTAAAGTTTAATTGATGTTTAAAATTAAAGCTGATGTGTCAACGAACAGCTACTAATAACCATAACACTTCATTATAAGAAGAAAGTAATAATCAAGACCAGTACATTAGTCAAGAAAGCAGAACACACTGACACATTTTTAATGGCAGGTAAGCTCTTTTACTAAAGGGAATGCTATCACAAAGAAAGATTTAAAATTATTTCCATATATAATCCTACAGTACTGGTTGTCAGTCATGTTTCACACAGTAATCAGGTTTCAAAAGTCTCACTTCTCTGACGAAATAATCACAAATTAAAATGTCAGATGTAGAAGTACCTTCCACAAACAGCCAAACTTTCCACCCATTTACGACTGATACTTTTTCAACGAATTTACCCTCCATATGAAGAAAATCATCGTTGAAATCACAGAGACCTGAAAGGTTTCTTCCAGTGATTGTTACTGCTGGGTTCCCTGCAGAGACATATTTAGGTTCGCGCATGCGTGGAGGTGGCCTCTTTGAACGGTGACCACGAGGCCACCGAGTTAAAACCTCAGTTATGTCAAGATTTCCTCGATTTTTTAGGTCAGTTTTAGTTCAGATTGTCAGTGTTTTCCCAGAATCCAACCGTTGTAATATCGTGGCATCTCGGTGAGTTGTGCTCATGGCCTTTCATGGATTAAACGTTCAATTTAAAGTGGATTTTTACATGGTTTGTCACCGTTCGCAGCTACAGTGATGTTATTTCAATTTTTGCTGACTCAAGTCTTCACGATTTTTCTTTGCGCTGACGATTTCCTAACCTTTGAAAACTCCGTAACCCTCAAAATTATAAGGACGAAATCAACACCTACATGGCATGTAAAACAACATCAGCAAGATGGGCTTCATTGCTAAAAATTCCCACAAAACAACTCATCTTATCGGCTTCTCGTATTGACAGTAAGGAAATGTACACATCATCTCTATTTACAAAATAAAACAAGGCAAAGACTCTAAGATAACCTGTATTCATTAATTTTATTACTAATCTTTGAAGGGTAGTTTTCAACATGTTCAGAAAGGCTCACCAATCCATGTGGTCGATTCTTTCGTTGGTGATAGGTAACCTTGTTGACCTGCTGGTTGATATCGTACGCTATCTTGTTATGTCTGATCCACTCAAGTTTATTTTGACCAAATGTAGGCCTGATTTCAATGGTTCGAACTTTCACGGCTGTATTTAAACATTTCCAGACCACAAATCAATATCTCCATCGCTTTTACACATCGGCTAGTCAATAAACTTCAGAAATCCTTGAAACAAACTCGATGATTTCTCGAAAGCCTCAGAATCTCTTATGATCATGAAAACAAGTTCACCAAACGTGACGTCACAAATACGGAATATTCATTTCCAATCTTGGCGCGGCCATTTCTGGTTCGTTTTCGTAAAGCTTTCGGAAATCGTCGGGTTTTCTTATCTTGAGCACCACAGTTTGTGCAAAAACAAATTTTGAGAGTTGATTCTGCTTCCTGTTGGTATGACTGATGTTTCTGAAAAGGTTCTTCAACAAAAGAAAAATTGTCCAAATTTCGTTGCATTTGACCTTTAAGCATGACGTTTACGGCAAACGGCAAAAATGAAACTTTTGCCGTCTGTCTTCAGCTCTTTGTACAGTAGAATCAAAATATTTGTATTTGCTGTGAATAGTAAGAGACAATTTTCTATTTTTGTGTGATTTATTTAAGGATTACAGGGAAAGAATAGAAAATCAGAGGTAGTCTTTGCTGTCTGCCGTAAACGTCATGCTTAATCTCTCTATTATTGTCTTCGACCGTCCTCAGCTTTCTTTTGTTTGGAACTTCAATCATGCAGGTACATTATAGAATCCACAATGAAGACTGAAAAGTGAATTCACGTATGATATTTCCCCACAATTAATTTTTGTTAGAAATGATAAAATCCTGAACATAGTGATATATAACGGTCTATAACGTGTGTCATGTGAATACAATCTCAGATCAGATGACAGATTGACTGAAAACAAGACATCCGTTTTTCGCATTACAACCACTGCATTCCTGCGCGCTCGCTGGTACACATAAGAATGCAGTCGAGTGTGATTGCTGCAGAGCGAGCGTAGCGAGCGAGCAGCAACATAAACAGGATTTAAGAAGAATATATAAAAGGGAGAACGAATTCTCGAAATCATCACTTTTTACCAGAATGCTTTGCGGCTTTTTACCAGAATACATTGCGCCTTCTACCAGAGTGCATTGCGCCACGAACAACACTGTTGTTATGGCGTCCTTTTTTTGCGTGGATTGCAGTTGAGACAGGTTAGTGGTTATGGTTTGCTTTGATTTACCTGTAAAGCGATGTGAGCGAGATCGTGCTTGGCTTTCACAACCTTTGCTGTTGTCGTCAATGCAGAATTTGAAAGTTTGAAAGTGCTTTAGTCAAGATCACCAGCGATGCGTCATACATGTATGTATTAATCTGTCGATATTGTTTTCTTGCAGACAATTTGGAAATCTCAAGTTGCTGCCATTTGGTGCAAGGTGAGTTTAGAGCGTAGAACACGCGAATTTTATATCTGCTGCGATCTATTTGTTTACATCCAAACATCATGAAATTTAAGCTAAAACTTCAGCATTTTCACACATCGCAATGGACGCGAACTCGTCAGAGTCTGTCAACATTCGATTCTAGAGACACGTGCGTACCAGTTAAGAATTTATAAGTCGGCTTTCTACTCTTACAATTTCCACATCTTTCGTTTAGTTGGATTTGGCAAAGAAGAGGGTGATGTGTATCGATCACCATGTGCCTTTGTCACGATCACCAGCGATGCGTCATGTATGTTTTAAGTTACGTTTCTGTCGTTGTTGATTTCTTGCAAACAATTATTTGGAAATCTCTATTTGCCGCCGTTGGTGCAAGGTGAGTTTAGAGTGTAGAACACACGAATTGTATATCTGCTGCGATCGCTTTGTTTACCTCAAAACATAAATTTAAGCTAAAACTTCAGCATTTTCACACATCGCAATAGACGCGAACTCGTCAGAGTCTGTCAACATTCGATTCTAGAGACATGTGCGTACCAGTTAAGAATTTGTAAGTCGGCTTTCTACTCTTACAATTTCTACATCTTTCGTTTATTTGGATTTGGTAAAGAGGAGGTTGATGTGTATCGTTTTATGTCCTAACAGTTCATTGCATTGTTTGCCGGTTTACGTGTCCTTTGCTCTATCCAGTTTATTTCTCCCCCAAAACCACGTGGTCTTATTTTGAGAAGAAAACTGGTACCGTTTCTGTCGAAGTTTTCACATTTCATGTACATTTAGCTTTCGAACGGCACTCGAGAACCGAAGGACGTGAGCTTTACTTTCGTGCAGTGTTTATTTTGTAAGAATTCCTCTGCCTTTCGAGCTGATTTTTTTTGCATCAATGTAACAAAATATACAGACTAACTTCCAAAAGACTATTTTTTTTGATGTTATTCACCATGCTCTGAAGATTCAGAGAAAGACAGTTGTTTGAACAAAATTAAAACAACATGTTATAACTGGTTTCTATTTTTTGCTGCACATGCAGGCATTGAAAAAGACACAGTTGACTGATGAAGCAGATTATTTCTTCTTTGCAATTCTTCTCAATGTTTAGCCATTTGTATTGTACTAGCTCTTGCAACAACTTCATGTTCTGTACAGTATGGTTATGAAATATTTATGTTGGAACTTAAATGCTATTGTGATAACTAATGATCATCCTTTGGCATAAAATCTTGTAATTAGTCTTAAAAAACTGTTCAGTGGCTTGTAAATGAAATATGCTATTACTCAATGTAACTCTTCAGCATGACAGAAATATACACCATGTGGTGTAATCAGGTCAATCTAATTAAGATTGAAAATTAATAGTTATTCACCTTTTCACAGATAAATTAAGATACAAAATGAAAACGTTGTAAATGGGATTAACAATTTCATTCCAGTTTTTTAATGAAAGGGCAAAAAAGGTAATTTTTCTATAAACACCTTCTGTTAACCAAAGCACAAAATTAAAATATTGTTGAATATCACTGGGTAGCAAGTCTTTCCAGTCATTAAACCATCTAATAGAACTGGAAAAGTTTTATTATTTTAGCATTTACAGTGGATGTAAGGATGAAGGCAAGAGGATAGTGAGGGGTTTACTATACTAAATAAAGCCCACAACTGCACTCTCCCTGACTTCTAATGTAATCTTGTTTATGTTATCTATTTCAGACCTTAAACTACCACATTTGAGCCTTCAAGTGAGCGCCCTTGTCTTGCATAACCATCCTTCCAAGATATTAATGTGAAGAAGTTGCTATTATTTCCAGTTGAGTTGGTTACAACAATGCTACTTTGGCCGGAGACCATGTGTGTTGCTTTCAAAGAGACAAATCCTTGTTTGGTTGAAGCATAAGGCCAGTAACTTGACTGGTGGAACAATCAATACTGCAGCAAATGTTGTTAATTGTAATTGGCCTGTAATAAGAGCCTACCTATCAGACCACATGCCAATTATCTTAACAGAATAAACATGAAAACTTAACGTGAAAAATATTTTATGTATTTTTTTTGTTGTTGTTATTTTTTTATCTGCAGGGGAATCATCAACAGCAAATTGAAATACTTGTATGTTTTGTTGATATGTTTAGCCCATTGGAGGAGGGGGTAAAACTGGCCCGGAAGTTCCTTATATTTTGGAATGGTGATCTGCACTGCTAAGGCTGAAAAAATGAGAGAATTCGTAGAAGCACAAAGCTTAGTCCAGAGACAAAAAGTCCAGCTGAAGTTTGAAGGATTACAGCTGAAAGAGGCTGTGTCATTTCACTGGGCCACTGTATTTCTCCTCTGTACCCAAAACACATGGTGCATCTTTTGAGGTATGGTTTGGTTTCACAAGAATGGAGCATTTGAATTGCTCTGTCGCAACATCCTTTTCAAAGTGTGTTTGTCTAGTGTTTGACTACTGCCAATTTGACTGTAGACTCCATATCAAATGTTACTTTTACAGGTGAAACTAATAATTGTAGTTAACTTGCTCACTGATAAAATCTTTAATTTCCCTTCCATCTCTATAAAAGCTCTCCATGGGTTTAAATACATCTTTCTAGTTCTACTACGTTATGACTTTTCTTAACTCGACATTGAAGTTTTCTGTGGTCATGTCATTAAACTTGTGCAATATTTTATTTTCTGATTCAATTTGATACAATTGTCCGAGGATTAATAATTGCACTAGTAGTGGGAGCGATAAGAAACGTTTATAACCCAGGAAAAACCTCGAACATTACTTATCCTTCACAAATATTCCTTCATCCGTGTTCTAACAATTCCGTTCAATCTCTTTACGGTGGCCAATTCACATTATAACTCAGTTGATAAAACCAAGTTATGAAGTCTAGAAGCGTTTGTTTAGACCTTGACCTTCTGAACCAGACTTGGTTGGGACTTTCTATGAGACTCCACAAAACCGTTTGGCTGATTTTCTGACTCTTTTAAACAAGTTTCAAAGGGAAACATCGCCGAAAAATTTGTTAAAACCACCGCCATTTTGCGTACACGCAAAGCAGGGCTGGCGTATACCAGCGGTTACTCACATTTTTCTGCGGAGCATGCGCAAACAAAATGTCTCTACG
>CBDDTI010000218.1:0-5177 GCA_965233585.1 bacterium | reverse complement strand
ACGGAGCCTGGTGGCCTCGCGTTGCTAGCTGGAGATGCTTCAGGGGATTCGTGGTTTAGAGAAATTCATGTTCCACAAGCCTGGCGTGTTTATTTAGCGACTGGACTCGATTTTCGCGAAAAAAATCGTGCTTCTTTTGAGTCGATCGGAACCCGACTTTGGCTTCAGTCTCCTACCTTGCCACTTTACTATGAAGGAAAGATGATGATGACTCCTTTTCCCCAAAACTACGTGTACGTATTAAGGACAACAACAACTCGCCACATGGTAAGTTTCATCGATTTTTGTTTCCATTTTCTAGCAAATTTTCAGACCTAAACTTCACCTCATATGTTCTCTATATTTTCCTATATTATGTCACGTGTCACACACAGTGAGCCTGGGTTACCTATGCCAAGGGCTGTTCTTGTGGCATAAGGCTCTCCTCTCTGTCCTCTGCGTATCTCTAACGGTTCTAGTGCTTGAGGAACATCACTTCCAATCAGCAGGCTTACTTCAGCGTCAATTTCCGGTATTTCAATATCTTTGAGGTGGGACCATTTCTCTGCATCTTGCTGAGTCGCCATGTTTTCCTTTGACACCGGTAGCTTAGGGGTAGTGAACACTTTAGGGAGGTCTATGAAATTCTCATCTTGTATATCGAAAAGTTCCAAGCTCACGATAGAACTTTCGACGGGCCTGTCTTCTTGAGTCATAGTCGTCAGTGATAGCGTGGTTCTTTTGCCATCTGCCTTCAGTTGATTCATTAAACGCTCCGAGCAGAATGTAGTGTTGGAACCTCCATCTAGGAATGCGTAGGTCTCGATCATTATTGAGCTGTTCTTCGCTTTCACCTTCACTGGGACTATGGCAAGGCTGGTTACTTGCAGCGGTTGCGATCTTCGGTTGCGCGAGTCCTCTCCGGTATTGACATAAGCGCTTTGAACTACCGTCTCGAGCTGTCGATCTTCGATATTTCCTTTGGGTTTCACGCTCACAAGAGGGTCGGCTGCATCGTTCCTTTTTTCATTTGTGTTACCTTTCGGATGAAGGAACGTTGAATGCTTGAAATTGCAATCTTTCACTCGACAGAAAGAGGGCATTTCGCACGTTTTTGCAAGATGACCACGGGCAAAGCAGTTGTTACAAAGTCCCTTCTTGCGCACAAATTCAAGCCTCTCTTCCAGTGTTTTCCTTCTGAAGTCTGGACACTGAAACAATCTGTGGTTTTGGCTGCACGACGGGCATTTTACGTTTGGTGTTCCGGGATGAGGCGGTGGCTGCTTGGATTCAGCATTCGTGCCGAATGAGGACCCTTTGGGCGTGCCGTTTCCAGATCTGTTCCTGTGTTTGTTGGAGTCGTTGTTTTTGCTATCGCTCGTGACATTGCCGAAAATGGGGTGGGTTGCTACTCTAACTCTTTTCTCCACGAATGTAGCGATATCTTCAACAGTTACGTCACGTTTCTGCCGTTGAATGATATCATCCACAACTTCACGCCACTTCTGTCTTATTCCATAGGGTAACCTTTCAATGACTTTCCTCAAGGCCTCAGGGTTCTCTAGTTTGTTCAGGTAGCCTATGTCCTTCAGAGCGTTTTTACAGCTTGTTAACTGGACGGAGAACTTCTGGAGGGCGTTTCCGTCCTCACTTCGTATGGGTGGGCCATTCGTAAGTCGGTCAACGTAGGCTGCGGCGATCTTGTAGTTCTGGCCGTATTTCTCTTTCATCAGCGTGCGTGCTTCTTGGTAACTTTCATCCGGGTTCATTGCGAGGCAACTGCGCATCAGTTCTTGCACGTCTCCGGCTGTATACTGTACGAGGTAGTATAATCGCGCACTACTGCTGTCGGTTTTGCTTTCAATAAGATTTTCAAACGCACGTATGAAACTGCAGTACTCTATTGGCTGGCCCTTAAATATCGGAACTTCTGGCTGTGGTAGTGACAATGCTGCGGTGTAACGCTGTTGTTCTATCATCATCCGCTCTAGTTGTTGCGTTTGCTGTGTTTGCATGTTCATCATGTAAGCTACGGGGCTGTTATGCAAGGCACTACCATTTTGGTTCGGTTCAAATGTTTCGTTCGCGCTGTTTAAGGTTAACTGACCACTGGGTTTCGAGGTGTATGGCCATTCCTTTGCAGTCGGGTTCAAGGTTTGATGGTTGACAGACACCTCTTGATCGTGTTTTGCTTCGTAAACTGGGCAGCCTGTTACTGGAGCTTGTTCTATTTTTGGCGAGGGCGAGAATTGCGTGACGTTCTGAAGATGAACGGATTTTGAATCGCGATTTTCCTTTTCCTTTTCTATTTCAACGTACGCTTGTTCTTCCGCCGTTGCCTTCTGTAATTTTATATCGAGATCAAGCATTTCTTGTTTCTGTTGTAATTGCAATTCTTCTTGCTGTAACGCCATCTTTTTCTTATAATTCGCGGCTTCCACCTCTAAAGCAGCCTTTTTTGCGGCCGCCTTTGCCTTCGCGCTTGAAGTTGTGCTTCTGACTTAAGATGAAATACGCGAACCAGATTTGCAGCTAATTTTGGTGTGTTTCGAGGACAGCAATTTGCTCTTTCCGGTGTTACTGACAGAATCATGAGGGTCGATGATGTGAGGAACAATAGAAGATTGATGATCAATTACGTTCATGATTCTTTCTACCAGATAATTCACTCTTGTTTGTTCGGCTTCAAAGTACTCGTTTGATTCTTCAACATCTTCGTCGTCTTTTAAGTTTTGGTGATAATTTTCATGTGCAATTTGAAACTTCTCCATCACTGTCTCTAAATCTTGAGCTCTTTTCTTTAGCTCGTCGATGTGCGGCATAGGTGTCGAGAGTAACTCATTTATTTCGTTTCGTTTTCTTGTCACTAATCCCTTCGCCGTACTACGGAGTTTCTTCAGTTGTCGTACGTCTAAGATTTCATCTTTATCGAATGTGATAATTGCACTCTCTCCGGTGTCTGCGGGCTCTGATAAAGCGCTCTTCGAAGCCATGTTTAATTAATTTCAGTGTTCCTGGAGAATCGGGTTTCCTTCTTTCGTGTTTCGTGAGTTAGCTTCTGAACATTCCAATCATTCCAGCACGAAAGCCCAAAGTCACAACAATCAAACTTCACGACACAGATGTATAATTGATGATTTCTACGGAGTAAATTCGAACTAATGTAGGCGACAGGCAGCACACTCTAAATCTTAAACCAGCCAACCCACAAATGACGTCAAAACTATTCAAAGTAGAGAGTGATTCGAACACGCAGTAATCTTATAAAGGGCTTTATTCTTCCAAGTTCAGTTTCGGTCTCTCAAATCTTTCGATGCGATGAATAACATGAGAAAGATGTAAACGATGCGAAAGAGGTTTTGATGCGATAAATGCGGAGGATTTAGAAGATGCGGTTCGAACTAAAACAAAATAAGCAAAAAAAAAAAACTATCTTAGAACTCTAACATACATATCCCAAATTTGGCACGCGATATAACATGTGCCTGTATACACTAAGTCTAAAGAAAATTAGCGACCAACGTAACCTAACTTATAAAGGGAAATGAAAATAAGAAATTGACTTACTTTAGTCTCCACGGGTATAAATCTAGAATCTTTCTTTAACTTCGTAAGGAAAGGGCGATCCTTGTCCTAGCTTGTTGTACTACAATTCTGATAATTGTCACACCCAACATGGGTCTTGATTCGCATGAGAACGAGATCAGCTATCAAGTTACAAAAGAACAAAGCGATAAACAGAAAGAGGGCGTGTAAAACTAACACGGAGTTTATGTACGATGAAAGCATGCGATTGCAAATGGTTACTTACATTTGAGCTTTCTGCTTAGAATAATGTTCGTAAAAAACATACTTTTACAAATTAGCTTTTGCGCTTAAACATTACAAGTTAATGTGAGAATATTTAGCACGAAATTTGAGGCTGATGTAAAAATTTTAGTCCTATTATACTTGAGAGTCTACGGAAACTGGCGCCGTCACGCAACGTAGTTTGTACCGTGACCTCTTCAATCAGAATGGCATGGACTTTGTCACTGAATATCTTCAGTAAAAACCCGGTTGTTGATGAAAACTTTTTGATTTTAGCAACAGACAGAGGTTGAAAGTCAGACAGGTTAATCATTTAAGGTGTCTGTATTAAAGTTAAGGCGTCGAACGCACTCTCATAATCTTTGATTACTACTAGTATATATATACTTTAATGTTATTCAAATTTCAATATTTGGAAAACCCTACAAGATTAATTAATGAGCCAAACAGAAAACCAATTTGCATTTTATAACCTATTCTGCATCAGTAGTATGGAAAGAGTGAACACATTTAGCTATCATATATAGATTTGCTCCCATCAATTTGCATTTTCCATTTTGTAGATAAATTCACTTGTATGTGACAATGTTTCATTGAACTTTATGTAACATTCAAACCCTACAGAATCTATTGAAGTGATTTCTCGGTACAATCTTAGCAGACGTCTCAGAAACAGGAGTTCATTTTGAAAAGGTGACATCGATCTATTCAGAACATGAAGTTTCCAAATAAAGTTCTGACTGAAAACCTAATGCTCTCACCCAACAGGTATGGTTCCTAATGTAAAGGTGGTAACGGTCTGAGATAAAGCATCCCTAAGGTCTGACATCAGTAGGTGCATAACAATAGGAAAATATAAATTGTCATAGAGTTTGAAATGAAAGATTAATTCACATGCTCTACTTGATGAGAATCAATCCTCTTCCCAAGCTTGCCGTGGTTTCCCGGACTTTGCACTTCAAATTTTCATGGTACTTTATCAATGATGAAAGCCGCGAGGATGATTGTAAAGAGCAAGAGGGCCTCATAACTGAATTCCAGAATATGGCCAAAGGCTAATGAAAACTCTAATATTGGCGTGTAATAAGTATCAACTGTAGTGATAATATATTTTCATACGTATGTTTATACACATTTTTGGCATGTCTTTTCATCTTTTTAAACTACTATGATTGGCTAAGGATCGCTGATGAGGGTTCTGTTCCTGATATGCGCAAATGGTCCCTATTGTTAATTAAATTCGAATGTTGTAAATATCTAATTAGAAGTCTCTTTTTATATATTCTACAGGCTTCCCCGGAAAATTTATGGGAAATAAGTTGGGGACAACACATGCTTCAACGCTGTCATGTTTTATCAGACTATCTTAAGCAATACTCAAGATCATA
>CBDDTI010000217.1:7500-34563 GCA_965233585.1 bacterium | reverse complement strand
GGAGACTTGATGATGATGAAAACGATTATTCGAAAATTTCTGAACACTTAAGGGTTCATGTAGCTGGCTGCTAACAAGTTTTATAACAAAGGAAACGAGACTGAAGAGCCAAAACAAAATCTCTAAGTCTATTCTGAGCCGTCGAAAATAAAACTTCAACGTCACGCAAAATGTGAAAAGATCACGACGTTTTGAGAACCAGGAATATTATTATACTTACCCTCTGGAAGTGGATTTTATTTCGAAAAGTAAACGCTGAGAATCTTTATCTTATCTCTTAAATAATCTAGATTGTGCGTATCGAATTAAAAGTGTTGGTCTTTCGCGGATTTCAATGTTTGTTTTGACGGCGTTTTTAACTACAAAATAATAAATTATGGATAATTTACTTTAGATAAATGCTAGAGTGCTGGCTGAGGCCCATTTCGTTTCGGGTGATGAACTACGTACGAATCCGCCGAATGAAAACACAATTAATTTGTAGGTTTCTCGAGTGCCGTTTTAGTACTGACGCGTAGCTTGTTTACTGCAGAGTTGATTGCCGTCAGCCGTCAAAACATTCAAACTTCTTTCATGTGCAGCAAAGCCCTGGTTTGAATGAATTCGCTTTTCGAAAGATAACCCAATTTTTCCTTCCATGTATTTCACCGGAATTAAGGGAAGAAAATAAAGTTCATTTAAAACCGTTTGCATCGCTTTCTCATCGACTTCGTTGATACCGCTAAAGATTGCAAGAAAGATATCGCTCGAAAAACCGGCTCTTGCAAACTTTCCTTTGGGAAAGCGGTGGAGGGTTCTTCTTAGTTCGTCAAATTTTGAAATAAAGAAACTTTTTAATATAGCTCTAATATGACAGAATCTGAAGATTTTTATTTCGAATTAAACGCAGTGCTGTTGTTTGTTCAAGCACGGCGACGATATATTTCTCCTGCTCGTGCCTTCTGTCGGAGACTCAAGGATGGGGAAGATGCCGTCGAAAATCAAACTTCAATTAATCACGCAAAGCACGAAAAACGCTTAATCCCAAGATCGCCATGTTTTGAAAACCAGGAATATTATTTTGCTTACCTTCTGGAAGTGGAGTAAACGCTGAGAATCTTTCTTATCTCTAAATAATCTACAATGTAGCTTGTGCGTATCGAATTCGTTTCGCGGCTTTCCCTGTTTGTTTTGACGGCGTTTTTAATTACAAAACAATATAAAGTATGGACAATCTACTAAATGCGAGAGTTCTTGCCGAGGCCCATTTCGTTTTGGGTGATGAACTACGTAAAAATCTGCCGAATGAAACACAATTAGTTTTGTTGGTTATTCGATTGCCGTTTTAGTACGCCGGCATAGCTTGTTTACTGCAGAGTAAAGTTGATTGCCCGTCGGCCGTAAAAACACTGATTCAAACTTCTTTCATATGCAGCAAAGCTCTGGTTTGAATGAATTCACTTTTCGAAAAATAATCCACTCTTTTCCTTCCATATATTTCATCGGAAATAAGGGAAGAAAATAAAGTTCATTCGAAGCCTTTCGCGTCGCTTTCTCATCGACTTGGTCGATGTCGCTAAATTAAAGATTGCAAGATCAAGACTGAAAGATCGATGATGTCGCTCGTAAACACCGGCTCTTGCGAATTTTCCTTTGGGAAAGCGACGGAGGGTTCTTCTTAGTTCGCCGAATTTTGAAATAAAGAAGCCTTTTAATATAGCTCTTGAACTACAAAATCTTAAGTTTCTTATTTCAAATTGAACGCCGTTGTTTGTTCAAGCACTGCCACGATATATTTTCCCACTCGTGCTGCTTTTTGTCGAAGACTGGCTCAAAGACAGAGAAAATATCTTTCGTAAACACACTTAGTTGTTGGTTTCTTTGCCTGTTATCTTTTCCTTTGGGTACACTTTGAACATTGAATCAGCCGCTTTCAAATTATCTGGATAATCTTTTAGTAAAGTTGTTTATTTTCGCATTGAACGCGGCAGTCTTGTTTCACGGCCACGACATTCACGCTCGCATTGCTTTTCGTCGACGAGTAAAAAACGTTGAAAATATCGTCCGTAAACACACTCAGTTCATAAAAGGATAGCTTTACGTTAAGCTTGTCACGTCAACACTTCGGCTGAATCACATTTATTACAGAGCAAGCTTTATAAGATGTAGTTTTGGGGTGTGAAGTTTTTTTCGTAATGGCGGCCGGTCGAGTGAAATATTTGGTGTCGACAGAAGATCGGCATCATAACTGCATTTGTTGTAAGATACGATTAATAATCGTGGATTCTACGATTATTAATCGTAAAATGCATCACCCTACGATTAATAATCGTGGATTCTACGATTATCAATCGTAACATCCACGATTATTAATCGTAGGTGACGCATTTTACGATTAATTATCGTAAAGTATCACCTTTTACGATTAATAAGTCAAATGTGTGCATCTTACGATTAATAATAGTGAAAACTTCACTCCAGAAATTAAAAAACACTCCAGGAATAAATAAACAACTGTTAATAATAATAATAATAACGTGCCAGAAACCATTAACTATCCAACAAGGGTAGGAGAGTTGTCCATCTTGTTTGGAATTTTTGTAAAGTCTTGTTTGCTACGGCAGCCGCTTCGTATACGAGTAGTTTTTCTTTCAATAATGCCATAAAGGCTGGAAAAGTAGGGGATTTGGAATCTATCTTGTACCTGAAGATCTGAAATTTTGCAATTAAAATGTAATAATTTAATAGAAGACACCTTGGGTCTCCAGAACTGTAACCATATAAAATCTTGAGTTCGTCGAATAAGATGTTACGAGTGGAGCTGGAATTCCACCAAGTTAAAACATCAGACCAGAAGGTCCTGAGCAATGGGCAACTCACTATCAGATGTTGTAGGGTTTCTTGGCTACCGCAATATAAACACAGATCAGAATCGGTGATTTTCATTTTGTAGAGTAGCACTCTGTGTGGGAGAATATTATGTATGACCTTAAACTGAAAAGTACTTAATTTTGTTTCTTTAGTCATTTTAAACGAGAGACTATGAATTTCGTTTATTTTATGTAGTTTGTTGACACCTAGTCTGCGAAGGCGATTGTTTGCTAGCGGCTCTTTAAATTTTCTTTTAACGAAAATGCTGCAGGATTTTTTACAAGTAATTCCTTTTGTAGTTAAAGAAGCCTTATTACTGTGTTGATCATTGTTGTTATTGAACCTGCTTTGCGTCTTGAGTTTTTGTTCCCAGGAATCTGGAATGGCATTGATCAATCCGAGCAGTTTTGTAAAAGGAAATCGTTTGCCAACTTTTTGGCTTGAATTTTGATAAGATGTGAATTTATTTTCGTCATTTAAATGATCTTTAATCTGGGTTTCTGAATGGGTCGTGGCATCATGTCAGCAATCATGAAATCCTTCTACTTCAGGTAACAACTGTTGTTTCAGTAGTGGTCAGGAGTTTTCCTAGACAGAAGTGTTGTCATTCATCACCAATCTTTCATTATGCAGTCAACTTCATTGGGTGTGGCTAAAGCTGGAAATTTAATGCTTGTTTTATGGCAAAAAGGATCGGAATTCACTCTTTTGGGTTTGAAAACATTTTTAGATGTTATTGAGATACCAAAACCTAAAAAAACCTTTAACCTTAAACTAAGTGTAAACTGAAGTGCTACTCTGGTCCCAGTTCCGCTGTCATTGAATAAATAATAAGGTAAGCTCTAAAGTTAAGTGCTACCACGGTCCACAGTTGCACAGTGAAGTCTGAGTTAGTTTGATGACTACTGCGCCGCAGTGGATGAAAGAATGAGGTATATTCGTGGTTTATATATGCAGTTTATTATGTGCTAAATTATGTCGAATGTGGGACTGCAGTCGCAGGATTTAATGAGTGATATTTCAGTGGCCGGGTATTCTGAAGTTTAGCCAATTTTAAGGTGTCTCTGAGGGTGTACATCATTTTTGGTTCTTCTAGTAGTGATTTGAGATATGGTGGAGTAACTCCATGAAGAGTCTTACACGTAGTAATAAGTAATTAACATGTTCTGACTACGTGTCGGACCCTGTTAATCTAAGTAAAGTTTCATCTCAGCATTACTAATGTCAAGTCACGTTACCTTAACTTTGTATTAAAAGCACATACGGTTCACCCTGACTTATCAACCAAATTAAGCGATGAAATAAATATGAAATGAGCTTACCTGTTCAATTAACTCTAACGGGAGAGCAACCTCTGTGCCACAAAAGTTACAAACTTCCATTCCTTTCAGATCGCTTTCTTCGAGACTAGATGCTTCCATGATAAATCTTTGCTTATTCGACCCTGTTTCTTCACTTCCGGCTTTGCACGAGAAACCCATTAGCCTCAGTCATGATTTACCTGTCGATAGTGTTTTTCCAATTTAATTTTGTTGAGGCACCCTTTCAACGCCAAACACTTCATGTAACGTACACTTGACAAAGCTGATTGGAAGTACACTTCAAAACGTCCTGAAAACATTCCGCAGGCGTGTATCGTAAAGTATCTTCCCGATCCCCATTATATTCGTGCTGTGTCCGAGGTCAAAGTTGATGAGTAACGGCGAGATAAAAAGCTTTTCTGTCTTCAGATCGACTTATATGACAAAACTTGCCTTTCAAATTTTTCCGCTGGTGATAACAAAGGACTCACCAACGGCCAACGGACGAGGCAACCTCGTTCCCAGGGTTTCTCATTTTTAGTGCAGAGTAGCGTTGCACTTTAGTCCTGCGTGGCAGACATGTCTAACACCTTTCGACTAATCATATGTGTTGTTGTTTCTTCCAATGAAAATGCGTTGTGATCGTGTCTTCTGAAATTATTGAGTTATTTTTTTGTAAAAAAAATACCTCTTAGTCGGCGCGTCGAGTATGTTATGGACGGGTCAATGGATCATTCAGTGAGTGAGAGATGTATGTATGTCACACCAATCAGATCGGATCTACTATAAACAGCCAATCAAATTTCTTGTCTTAAAGGTAAATGGTTTGTGAGAAGATTCGATCCTGATACAATTCAGAACGGCCATATTTATTCTACTATGAAAGAGTAGAAAGTATTTATTTCCTCATTTTCTGTGGGTTACGCTGAGGATTTTAGTTATGGACGAGATGAGCCTTGAGGTTTGAGACGGTGCGTGAGCTTGTTGTATGCAAATGGTACCTGATATTTTTATTTTTAGTTCCAAAAGTAATATGATACTTTTGTTTTTCACAAGGAGTAAATTCAATTAGAGGTCGCGCATCGTCGCTTTTAGTTCTTTAGATGTTTTTGAGGAGGCGACACTATTTTGATTTAAGAGAGTTTGAACGTTTACAATAGTCATCGCAGATAACGATTGTTTTGGTCTTTTTGCATGCAAATATAGCGAGATATTTTTTATTTTTGGGTTACAAAGGGTAATTTGACACTCTTGTTTTTCACAAGGGAGTAAATTCAATTAGAGCTGACGAATCGTCACCACTTGTTCCCACGAGATGTTTGCTATCTTTAGTTACGAGGGTAACTTGATACTTTTGTTTTTCACAAGAAGTAAATTCAATTAGAGGTCACGCATCGTCGCTTCTAGTTCTTAGAAAAAGTTTTAGAGAAGACAAGACTATTTTGATTTGAAAGAGTTTGAACGTTTACAGTGGTAAGTGCAGATAACGATTGTTTTGGTCTTTTTGCATGCAAATATAGCGAGATATTTTTATTTTTTAGTTACAAAGGGTAATTTGACTCTCTTGTTTTTCACAAGGGAGTAAATTCAATTAGAGCTGACGAATCGTCACCATTTGTTCCCACGAGATGTTTGCTATCTTTAGTTTCAAATGGTAACTTAATACTTTTGTCTTATATATGAGTGTAAATTCAATTAGAGCTTCCAAGTTATCGGCTATTGTTCCCAGAATATTTTTAAACAAAAAAGAAGCTTTCATTTCTGGATGGTTTTTAGGTCTCTGCAGTAGCAGTTTATTTATATTTGATGGGCATTTTTTTGTGACATTCTTTTCAGTCCGATATCTTTTAGGGTAAAAAGTATGAAAACTGCTCAAATGTTCTTTGAAGACTACGTGGCACCAAGTAAAAGTGCAATTTAATTAAATCAGACGTTTAACGTGTTAGAGTTTTTTCTCTTTCGGTGAATTAGTGTTGTCGTGTCGTGTTGTGTTGTGTTGTGTTAAAAGGGTAAACTTACGACTTGCGAAAAGGTCTCTTCACTTGAGTACTTTGGGCAAAAATTCCTTTTATTTATTTATTTTATTTATTTATTTATTTATTTATTTATACACGGTAAAAAAATTCATCAGGTACACAAATGTCTAAAAATCCCAAAACCTAAAAATACTACTCCTATAATTACATTAATTTACAATAAAGCTACTTACAGACCTGATTTCCATGAATGCCGTGTCTTTAAAAATATTGATGGAGAAGGCGTTTAAATTGATGTAAGGAACTAGATTCTCTAATATTATAGGGCAAGCTGTTCCAAAGAGTTGCGCCACTGTAACTAAAACTATTTTTCATGTAGTTTGTTCTCGGAAAGGGAACAGCAAGTTTATTTGCCGAATCCCTCAGGGCATAGTTTGATACATTTCGCGTCACAAATTTAGACGTTAGATATTCGGGAACCAGACCGTTTAAAGACTTGAAAACCATGAAGGCTTTCTGAATTTGACGTTGAGTATGTAATTCTTTCCAGTTGAGGTTATGAAACAAGGAATTGACATCAACGTCATAGCTCGATGAAGTAATCACTCGTGCAGCACGGTTCTGCAGTTTTTGAAGCTTGTTAGATGATGTTTTACCACAATTACCCCAGACTAGGCTGCAGTAATCAAAATGGGATTGAACTAGTGAGTTGTATATATTGAGTAAGGTAGATTGAGGCAAAAAGGGCTTAACTCGTTTGATGGCTCCAATTGTGGAGGCGATCTTTTTACACAGTTTATCAATGTGGAAATGCCATGTTAGATTTTCATCAATATATATTCCAAGTGATTTCACAGAGGAAACTTGTTCAATTGGAACATTATCAATGGAGAGTTCTAGTGTATCAGACAGAGTGCTTAATCTTTGCCTGGAGCCAATCACCATAAATTCAGTCTTTGTAGCGTTCAAGGTAAGTCTGTTACATACAAGCCATTTGCTTAGCTTTTCAAGGTCGTGAGATAGACTAGACTGAATCAGATGCAAATCAGAGCCAGCATAAGTAATATGGGTATCATCAGCATACATTCTAGGAATGCTGAACGATAAACAGTTAGGTAAATCATTAATATAAACTAGAAATAAAAGAGGGCCAAGGATCGTTCCCTGTGGCACACCTCATTTAAGAGTGGTGAAATCAGAGAGACAACCGTTAACGGAGCACCGTTGTGCGCGATTAGTCAAATATGAGTTAAACCAATCAAGCGATGTCCCTTGAATTCCATATCGATTCATTTTAGTTAATAGTATCTCATGATCAACAGTGTCGAAGGCCTTTTTTAAGTCGAGAAACACTACGGCATTTACATAGCCGCGATCGATATTAAACGCCCAACTGTAAGTGGCTTCAAGAAGAGCACTTACAGTTGAGTGCAAAGACCGGAAACCAGACTGTTTATCAGAGATTATTCCTTCGGTGCTTAAGAAGTTGTATAACTGATCGTACACAATCCTCTCGAACACTTTGGCGACAACTGAGATGACAGAGATAGGTCGGTAGTTGTTTAAATCAGATGAATCGCCCTGTTTGAACAACGGAATCACTCTAGCACATTTCCAATCGTCAGGAAATATGCCAGACTTCAAGGATTTATTAAACAGATCACACAACGGACCTGAAATAATATCAGCACACTCACGGATTAACTGAGCAGAAATATTATCTAACCCAGTAGATTTAGCTTTTGACAATCTATTAAGATGAGTAAAAACAATACTGCTAGTAGTTGAACGAAAGGAGAATTTGTTGAAATTTATAGGAAAATTATTTAAATAAGTAGACACCTCGTCCGAGGTTGAAGGTATTTCGCAAGCTAGTTTGGGCCCAATAGTTGCAAAATGTTCGTTAAAGGTATTGGAAATCTCGTTAGAGTTACTGATAGAGATATCATTAACTTTGACTTCCTTTACCTGCTGGTTGTTCTGACGACGGGACATGAGGTTATTAATAGTTTTCCAAGTCCTTCGAGAGTTTCCTTCGGACTGAATAAAGCTATTATGATAATAGGATGCCTTAGCGGTTTTCACTTTATTGTTGATTTTATTTCGCAACTTTTTGTAATTAGCCCAGTCATAAGGATTCTTTGTTGTTATCGCCTTCTTTTTAGCAGCATTCCGACAGCGCATACCATTCTTCAAAGCTGAATTAATCCAGGGCAAATTATTCAGTTTAGCACGCCTAGTTCGAATTGGAGCATGAGAGTTGACAACGTGCAAAAATTTTGTTTTCCAGTTAGACCATACCAAATTTGGATCTTCAGGTTCATCGAAAGACCAGTCTTGTTGAGAAATTTCATTTCGAAAATTTTCTCGATTAAAATTTCGGAAATTTCTATAAGAGATAAAAGAATGTCCTTTAGATGATGAATCAGAAAAAAGTTTTCTATAAACATAGACGAGGCTATGATCGCTGATGCCAATATGGGAGACTCCGGAGCAGCTCACCCTATCTGTATAATTAGTATAGATCAAATCAATTAGTGTAGATGAGGATTCTGTGATACGAGTTGGTTCCTTAATTAATTGTTTGAGCCCATATAAATCCGAAATTTCGAGTAAATGACGAGTATTTACATCAGGTGTAGGAGAGGCCAAATTACAGTTGAAATCACCCAACAAATAGTACTCAAGGTCAAGAGAATCTAACTTGTCAATAAATGACTCAAAACTAGAAAATAATTCGGTAGTAGAACCAGGAGGTCTATACCATGTCGCTATCAGAAATGGCTTAGAGTTTGGTTTACGAATTTCTATAATTAAATTTTCAAGATTAACTACGTTTAGATCAGAGCGCACTACATAAGAATTAGAAGACTTAATATAAAAACCTACTCCTCCACCATTTCTACTTCTGTCACGACGGATAAATTCGTAGCCTGGTATATGGAGCTCGGAACTTTTTATGGATTCGTCAAGTTTTGTTTCGTTAATTGACAGAATGTCAACAGAAAACTCAGAAAGAAGGACTCTAAGTTCATCAACATGCTTGACAAGACTGTTAATGTTTAAACAGGCCATTTTGAAACCAGGCTTTGCTGGTAAAAAACTAGACGCATTGGAAAGACTAGAACTGGCAGCAGATATTTCGTTTTCAACTGATTCTGGCAACGTTAAAGAAATAAGAGAATTATCAGCATTCATGGAATCAGAAAATCAATTGGATCTCAAAAAATTTACAAAGTTCTTTTGCAATAACTCGTTACCTTCTCTATTGGGGGTTGGAAGGGCTTTGTGATCGATAAGTGAGAGAGTTATGCATTGTCGTGTGTCACACCAATCACAGTGTGGGTTAATGTATCAAAGAACGAATCAAATTGCCTGTCAGAAAATAAGATGGTATCTACATTAATCTGGAGACATGTCAGTTTACAGTACGTTGTTCAGTTAAACATTTTTTGGCTTACTATTTTGCTATCTTACCATTACCGATGTAACGATGTATTTACAAATTATAGATTTCCAGTTTCCTTCTTGCTGTACATGGCAACCCAAAAAAACTAAACCAAATCATTACTGTGAACAATTCTACGAATACACCTATCACCAAAAAAATAACTCTTGCACGCTTTGCGTGCCTATGTTTTTTCTTAGGGGCCGGGATACGGCAGGTTTCTTTTGCAGGTCACAGGTCACAGCTCACAGCTTTCAGGTCACAGGTCACATCAAAATCAAAAAGCAATCAGTAATACTGGCGATGTAAGAATTACCCGAGATTCTTAAGAGGTTTGTCGATATTTCCATGCAGCAAAATAATGTTTCACTGTATAATTTTGATGGAAAATTTTATAGGGATGGTATCTGTACTAAATGGGTTGAAATATAGCTTTCACGCATGAAGTGTTGCATATATTTTATCGTTATAAGATAATTATGATAGCAAATCGAACTGTTAAATTTTTCTGATTTTATTTCTATTTTACTTCTAACGAATATTAACTGATAGAAAAAGCATTAACGGATGCTATCTCTACCATTTGATATTCTTTGTAACAAGAAAACAACATATATAAAATAACTTAAAGAGTGAGCCGGTCATTCACTCCAGTGAATCATTCTGAGGATCACGGCAAGACCAATCCTGTCTCTTTTAACCTCTAATGAATATTTTGACAATTCTTAAGCTTTTCGTACAGTTTCAGTGCAGTGATAACGTAAGTCATATCGAGAATATTTATTTTCTCCATTCGATCTTCGTCCATTCTTTTGTAGGTGCCACAATCGTCTGATGAAAGCAGGCTTATATCGTGAGATATAGTGCCATCATATGACAAAATAACAAAATGACAAAAATCGTTTAAGAAATTCACGTTAAACATGCATTAAATCGTCACGGTTTTCGAGCGCCGACTTCTTGGATTATTGAACTTCACAAACACCGAGTCTGTAACAAAGGGGCGTATGGAAAAGCCGGAATCCGGAACCGGAACCGGAAACGGAACCGGAACCGGAACATTCTTTTCAGTTAGATTGAGTTTGGGACGATGCTCTTATTATACAAAACATATTTGCTTTTGCTTCTAGGTCGCAACAACACCGGGGAATTGGTAATAAATTTATAATAAATAAATTTCTGGCTGCATAATTTGTGCAAAACCAAAACGTTAACACTGTAAAAACTCGCTTGGTGTTTCCGACTGTAGATCGAAATGCTGAAATACCCTCGGGAGGTTTCAATGATCGTTTAAGTTGCTGTTGAATGTATTGATTGTTCGTGAATTTTTGACTGTCGGGTAAGTTCAAGAACCCTGCCGTGAACCGGAACCGTGAACCGTGAACCGTGAACCGTGAACCATGAACCGGAACCGGAACCGGAACCGGAACCGGAACCGGAGAAATAAATGAATGCTTCAAGTTGGGAAGTATGATTAACATCAATACTCCTTCTCCCTTCTCTACATTTCTCGCAAGATGGATGATGGTACTCGGAGATTGAGTTTGGGATGATGCTCTTATTATACAAAACATATTTGCTTATGTTTGTAGGTCGCGACAACATCGGGGAATTGGTTAAAATGTGAGTAGTGCGTGTGAAAATTTGAGTTTGTTATGGGTGTTACTACACAGAGCAGCGAAGTAACGAGCAACGAACGAAAAATACTCTTAAAAAAATTTTAAAATATGTAGAATCCATTATAAACGTTTCTTTAGCATTGGTATAAAAAAGGAACTCCAAAACCAATTCAGAAACCAAGCTTGACGACCCATAAGCTCTAAACTAAAAGTTTAATAAAACATTGGGTCTAGATATCCGGCAGCCGGGAAGTGCTTTTAAAACAAACACTACATATCCGGCAGTCTAAAATTATTCTACAATTTCCACGGAAAAACTCATCAGTCCAGTCATTCTTAAAACTTGAGATATTTATTTAGAAATGTCATCATGGTCAAGCATTTCAATCATAATTTTGGCTTTGTAGCAGAGGAAATTTTCGAGCAGGGCATATTAGAAAATCTCGATCGATGTTTCGACAGTTTTAAAAAAAATTGCACTCTGACTCCGTTGTCAACTCTCATAGAAAAATTTCTACAAAAATTGAAGTTAGAACCCTGTGTTAGTATTCAATATTTGTTAAGAAATGTGAAGCGATTCTAAAGGATGTTGTGCTTTTGCCTTACACGAATTCTCTTAGCCCCGGTATATTGTATTAAAAGAAACCTCTACTCACGGCAGGGTTATTCAAGAACTTACCCGACAGTCAAAAATTCACGAACAATCAATACATTCAACAGCAACTTAAACGATCATTGAAACCTCCCGAGAGTATTTCAGCATTTCGATCTACAGTCGGAAACACCAAGCGAGTTTTTACAGTGTTAACGTTTTGGTTTTGCACAAATTATGCAGCCAGAAATTTATTTATTATAAATTTATTACCAATTCCCCGGTGTTGTTGCGACCTAGAAGCAAAAGCAAATATGTTTTGTATAATAAGAGCATCGTCCCAAACTCAATCTAACTGAAAAGAATGTTCCGTTTCCGTTTCCGGTTCCGTTTCCGGTTCCGGTTCCGGTTCCGTTTCCGGTTCCGGTTCCGGTTCCGGTTCCGGATTCCGGATTCCGGCTTTTCCATACGCCCTAACAAAGCGGTGTTGTTAGGAATCGTTCAATTTCCCTAAATCGAAGGTGAATCACGAAGTGCTAACAGCCGCCATTTTTAAGACTGGCAGGAGCAAAAGGCTTTGGTGGTTGGCAATTTATGCAAACCATACAATCACGCTTTGAGAGAAATGTTGGGTTTCTGCGCCAGTTTGCTACTTAAATAATGGCATACCGAAGACTAGCCATGGAAAATGCCAGTTTTCACCCATGAAGGTGATCTTGAAATTTACAACAGTGACTGTGTCGCTCTTGTGTTCCTTTTTAAAAAGATATATTAGTCTGAAGTACTGAGAAGTTTGAAATTTTTCATGGAAATTATATGGTGAAACATTTGTTACATGGAAATATCGATAAATCGCTTGGGAATCTCGGGTAATTCTTACATCGCCAGTATTACTGATTGCTTTTTGATTTTGATGTGACCTGTGACCTGTGACCTGTGACCTGCAAAAGAAACCTGCCGGACGGGATAGTGTTTGCGCATGAAAGCTCGAAGCCTATCGAACCAGTGTGATTTTTGTAGTGGGGATGTTTTGTCGGATCCTTCTGCACGTTCCACGACACATTTACAGCTGCTGCCTTTGAAGCTTAAGATTGTTGGTAAGGAGCTATGTGAAGTGTAATGTATTGTGTAATGTTGTTTATAATTGTAGCAATGGAGTGAGTAATGGCTCAAGTTTACGAATTAAGCCATTTCGACTTCTGAAGGAAAATAGCGTCCATGTTTATCAGCAATCTAAGTATTGTTGATCGGCACGAACTAAAGCTGACTGTGTTTACGTCTGTGTTTTGCACTTACGCAGTTAGGATTTATCGTGCTATGAAAGTGCGTAGTATCATTTGCCTTTGTAACAGGCATAAAGAAACGCTGTGACAATTTGCAACAGCAAATTTTCACTCAGCTTATTTCAACTTTCTGTCGCCAAATGCCACCAAAATTAAATGGTGCCAGGTTGTGTCACCCCATCGCCTTGTCGCCCCAAGTTACGTCGCCCCAACCTAAGTTACGTCGCCCCAACATCAAAGTTGTGTCGCCCCAACATCGGAACAGAGAAAACTTATACGTCAAGTTTCAAGCTTCAACTTCCCAAGCTACATGCTTTTCTAAAGCGCGTTGTACTTCGGAAGTCGTTCGAGTTTAATCGATCGATGAATAGCTTAGAAACTTTACTTCATAAGCGAGGTTACATGTTATATAAAGTCGCTTGAGTTGATCGATCGATAAATCTTACAAACTTTTACTTTGTAATCCGAGTTAAACTTATATGTTATAAGTCGTTCGAGTTAATCGATCGATAAATTCTTACAAACTTTTACTTTGTAATCCGAGTTAAACTTATATGTTATAAGTCGTTCGAGTAAACTTTATCGATCAATAAATCTTACAAACTTTTACTTTGTAAGCCGAGTTTAACTTATATGATATAAGTCGTTCGAGTTAATCGACCGACAAATCTTACAAACTTTTACTTCGATCTTCTACCTTAATCGATAGATAAATCTTACAAACTTCGACATCGTTCGAGTTAATCGAATAAGTTAAGTTGGGGCGACACCTATTCGATGTTGGGGCGAGGGCGACACAACTCGGATGTATGGGCGACGTATCTTAGGTTGGGGCGACGTAACTTGGGGCGACATGGCGATGGGGCGACACAACCTACATTCAATTAAATATACGGCTTAGTTGATAAAAAACATTCTATAGAGGAAAACAAAAGCAGTAGTTTTGAAATAGAGTGTAGGACTGCAAAATTGGTTACATTTCAAGAAATTTGAGTTATGTTCAGGATGTGAAAAAATCAAGTTGGATAAGTACATGTACCTTATGGAGAGCCTCGATATCGGTTGAATGTCGGTCATTACTCAATCGACACAGTTGACCAATACATCGGTTGGCTATGTGCCGAGAGTTAATACGGGTTGAACATCCACCAATGTCGGCCAATATATTGATCGTGATATTATTGATAGCGTAGCGGCAGAAGCATATTGGTGAAATACTGGTCAACTACCAGTGGTATACTGGTCAGCTGTTGGTATTGTATCAGTTGCTAGTCGAGAAATAGTCGACCGCTAGCCCGCTGATATAGACTATCCACTGTCAGTTGACCAGTTAACATCCACCGATACAAGTGACGGTACAGATCATCACATTATCTATCAGACAGATTGGTCATTACTTGATTGACACTTGATTGAGTAATGACCGACACATTGACCGATAATGTTATATTGATTGAGTCACCGGATAAGATAGTGTTCATTGCCAATCAGAGCATCAATGGTCCCTTGTCGGCCTCTTACTGATCCAAGCTTCTTTTCCATGTGCTTGTGCTTCAATGCAGACTCCGAGACATTGAGATTTTGTAGTATTCCCAAGCTTGAAAATTTCGTCAACCACAAAGCAAAACTTATAATTGAAATGCCTTGACATTTCTAAACAAAGATCTACAGTTTTTAGAAGGACTGGAGGAGTCTTTCCGTGGAAATTCTAGAATAATTTCAGACTGCCGGGCATGTAGTATTTTAAAAACACTTTCCAGCTGCCTCTATTACTTGTGGTGGCGATCCAAGTGACTTGTGCAGCCATATCTGCCATGTTGCAATCTTCAACCCTTGTCAAGAGTTATAACTCCTCTGAAGAGCAAATACACGTAGTCTCTTTCAAGAGAACCAAAGCGAATCATGATAAACTCCCTCGCTTAAACAACAGTCTAATAACAAGACATAAAATTACATTGCACATAACTTGCATAAACTTTCAAGTTGTGTTTTTTGAAAATAACTTCTGAGAATTTGGGACTCTTAATGCAGTTTGTGATTAAATAATCAAGCTACATATTTTTATTCAGTTAAGGCAGGAATATATTTAAAATGGAGCCCATTTATCAGCAAAGTTGTGGCAGTATGTTTTGCTTTAATATATTTTGGCATCACCAGAGCTCTCAAGTTGATTTGTATGCACAGAGTGAGATCTTCAACGGTGTAGATGTTGTTGGTGACACTGCATGCGTGACCCCACTAGAGGGGTCTGGGGACATGCTCCCCAAAGAAATTTTAAAAAATGGAAGTAGCTAGGACGTGTTTCTCTTTATTCTGAGCAGAAATGGGATGCAAATCTGAACTGGAATCCGCCTTCGTGTGTGGAGACTCCACGTTACCAGTCTGCAGTCCTGAAGCATATGTGAACATGTGCAGTAGTCATTAAATGCTGCCTCTGCGGAAGTGAGCGAAGCCAGTACAAACCGAACAAGGATTAAATTATATCATAAAAGATAGGTTATTATGAAAGACCTTTGCTAAACCAGCAAGGAATCTAATAGTTTCAATGTGAGAGGGTAAGATTGAGACTTGAGAGCTCTGCGTCACTTGTCTAGTTTGTGGCACTCAACATGATTTTTTTTAGCAGTCAGAAGCAGTTTTTTCAAAAGAATTGGCAATCGCTAAGCATGCTAAGTATATTTCAACTAAAGGTGAAACAGGCAGTGCTATATTGTCAATGCAGATTTTCCTTAGGACTTGGCAAGAACATTGGCTCGTCAATAATCTTCCACAATTACCCACCCAGTCTAAGCTTTAATTTTCCTGCACAATTGTACGCCAAAATCACACTGTTTTTTTCCTGCACCCTTCATCTAAGGCCCAACTAACTTGGAGGTAATGTAAGATATTTAATTCAAGTTACCGAGAGTCTTATCTTTAC
This sequence comes from bacterium, assembly GCA_965233585.1. Taxonomy (GTDB): domain Bacteria; phylum SAR324; class SAR324; order SAR324; family NAC60-12; genus CBDDTI01. The sequence continues at coordinate 18,574 of CBDDTI010000217.1, read as the reverse complement.
AAATTTGGAGATCGGCATATTTCGCATAGTTCAAGAACCAAGTTGGCATTTTTTAATAAGCTACGAGTCCAAAAACATTTTCATATTTAGCTTATTTTATGACCCCTTTTATTGCAATATGATTTGTTTTACTGCAGTGTTCAAAATAATAACAGCACTTAATTAGCCGCATGCAGTTATTGACTGCCTATTTTTGGTTTATGCTTTTGTCCTGAGCTCAGGGAAGGAAAGCATGTTTCAGTGAGGCCAAATTCAAACCCCCCCCCCCCCCCCCCAATGCAGATTGCATTTTATTTCTTGATTTGTGTATTTTGTTTTGTTTAAGTATAATTGCAAAACTCAAAATCAAAGTGCTCAGCAATATAAATTTTTGTTCCAGTACTTGCATGGACACACCAATTCTCGATTTTTTTACCGTAAATAGTATTCTTTCGCAGTCATGACCTGATCACTCTGCTAAACACTTTATGTCAACAGTTTGCTTGATATTAGACCATGTTAGTGTCTCATGCAGAATCGCTTTCCCAGACCCAGCCCTGCTAAACTTCCATAATTCACTTCACATCCCACCCCCACACCAACCCCTGAATTGATTATGGCAAATTTTATCTTGGGCTCCTGAAAAATTTCCTTAGGCAACAGCCTTGAGACCCAGTGAAGCAAATACTATGAACCAATCGTTATGAATGAAAACATAATTCATGCCCTCAAGCACATCATTATGATAATCACTAATACTAATTGGGGTTTCGACATCACTAATTAAAATGCAAACTACAAAACTATTGATCCCTTTAAAATTTTACTTTGAATTCATGATGTATAAGAGCAGCTGGAAACTAATTTTCATACAAATTTTTGCTTGGAACGTGTTCTTGGTTTTGCATTTCTAAGCTTTTGTATGACATGGCATTGGGTGTCTTGAAAACAAAGACCCCTAAGACCCCAAAGACCCCTAAGACCCCCTAAGACCCCAAAACTTGAAAACAAAGACCCCTCATATTTTTCGGGGCTCCGTGTTTTGTTTCAAGCAAGGAACTTACCGCTTGTCTCTTCGAAGTCTATGACGTCCACAGAAAATAATTTAGATCAAAAATGAAGGTAAGATTACTGTTAATTGCCCCCAAAACAGATATGATCCACTATATGTAATCGACATTTAGCGCCGCCATGTTTTCAGCAGTTTGAACTGCCAGCTATGTTCAGTGTTTGTTGTGGGCGCATGGCAGAAACAAGTGCCTTGTTTTCGCTTTTTGCATGGCTTCTGGAAGGCTCCGTACTGACGGCATGTGAGAAGAAATGTTATGTCAAGTCTCCAAACTAATAAGAATGCTATCGACTTCACCAAAACTCCATTTCAACTACACGATATTTTAAGCTACGCAGGGTCCGAAATAACTTTTATTAGGCAGGCGCTAACGGGCGACTGAAATATTTTCATGGTCACCAGATGAAAAATGTGGTCGCCAAATAGTGTCAAAAAATTTTTCTTTCACGACGAAACACAAGAACGGTAAGTATTCAAGATGATTTTTTGCATGAAAATATTCCTACTTCGGAACGATCGCAAGAATCAGATTCTACATGTAAAGACATTAAAATATTGTGTAGTTGAAATGGCGTTTTCGTCAAATAGATAGCTCCCTTGGTTTGGAGACTTGACATAACATTTTCTTCTTGCGTGCCGTCAGTACGAAGCCTTCCAGAAGCCACGCAAAACTGCCATGCGCCCACGATATAGCTGGCAATTGAAACCGCTGAAAACATGGCGGCGCTAAATGTCGATTACACTGCGTGGATCATAACTGTTTTGGGGGCAATTAACAGTAATGTTACCTTCATTTTTGATCTAAATTATTTTCTGTGGAAGTTAAAAATTCGAAGAGACAAGGGGTAAGTTCCTTGCTTGAAACAAAACACAAAGTTTTTTGATTTAAAACGACACCAATTCCTCGAATGTCAATCCAAGACGCTACAAGTATCCTCAAAATTCTTGTCACCAATGCTCAACTTACAGTCCTATTGGCGACCGACTGGTCATAATTTCGGAGCCCCGAAAAATATGAGGGGTCTTTGTTTTCAAGTTTTGGGGTCTTTGGGGGTCTTAGGGTGTCTTAGGGGTCTTTGTTTTCAAGACACCCCATGGCATTTGCATGATGGCCGAAAGAGCCTTAAAAAGTGACTTAAATATTTCAGGGAATTTGTATTAGAAAAAGTGCTGTTTTAATGTTTTTGAGTTCCTTAAGAGATGCAATCATCTGTGAGCTTTTGTAGCAAAACTCAGTGACAGATGTTTCTGTTGGTTTCCGGCTGCCATGTTAATGCTTATCTGGATGGGCACGAGCATGGTGTCTCCATACAAATCTTTATAAATTTGGGTAAAACATTTCTCTGCTGTAACCTGAATCTAGGATGTTTACCTTCTTTTTTTCTCAAATTCTGTACTTTATTTATTGAATGATTTTGATTTTGATTTTGATTTTGATATGACATACATTTAACTCTGCAACAAAAAGATAAGAAAAAAAAAGAAAAGGCAAAAAAAAAAATTAATTAAAAACCAAAAGCCCAAGCACATAAGTCACTTTTGAATTCCATCTGGGGCCATGCAGGTCATAGTCTTCATGTAACATATGTTTAATTAGAAAGGAATTGTTGACCAAATTAACTTAGCTATTTAACAGTTAAAAAGCAGTCCCTTTATATTGCTAATATGGAAACAAAAAAAATTAAAAGGGTTTGTCAAACACAACTCAATACACCTCCACCCACCCTCATAAGGAACTCCTCTATGTAGATGTCAAGGGAAGGGAAAACAACTTGTTTTCACACTAAGAAGAATTGGGTATTACTCTCCCATGTGGATGCAAGAGGAAAAAAGCTCAATAATTGTACTCTGAGAGGCATTTCCGTGGGTTCTTCATTAGAACATTCTTTTCTTTTATTATGACAGAACTCAAAAATGATGTTGTGTGTTCATATAAAATGCTTAACAGTGACCTTGTAAGTGAGTAGTTTTATGGATGTTATTTTGACGATATGTTGTTGGTGAACAAACCAAATCAATCCCACATATTTTATGGTCAACAAATTTGAACATGGCATGGTCATTTTCCTGGACATTTCTCTAAAAAGAACAACTATTGATGTTTGTAGGAAGCACACAAACACTGGACAGTGTGACTTAATTTCTAGTCATGAATATTGGCCTTGCAAAATTGCTTGGGTTAGAGCCCTGTTGCATCAGGCTTCTCATATACATGTACAGCTGTTTCAAGAAAGGTTGTCCTACAAAAGTGTCAAAGCGTACGCTACAAAGTCGAAAGGTATTATAGGTAATGTTGACCAACGGTTGCTTGATTGAAGCTAATAGGCATTTCATCATAACTGAACGAGACAACACAAACACATGTTTTATGCTTTTCCTTTGAGAAACACTGTTAACCTCAATCAAGGAAAACCAAACTATCGATCACTACCCATAATACTAATCGGCACTGCCACGTTCGCTTTTACGCTTATGTGGGACAACCTTTGTTGAAAAAGCTGTATGTCAAACAGACTCATTCAGAAACAAAGAACAATGACTAAAATGTTCCTGTCAGGGAAATGGCTTTCCTAAAATCTGTGCCTGTTTATCTTGTAAGGTGTTTCAGACACAGTGGCTCTGAACCTAGAACATATAATCCCAGTAACAAGTACAGTGTGTAGACTGAGTTTTAGGGATTTTAAATTCTAATGTGGGATTTGGGACTGGAACTAGTTTTCTAACATAATAATATCATTTTTAAAGCAGATTGGAACTCCACTGGGGGCTGGGCCAGCAATCGATCTCCATTAATATCCCAGATGAAAAAGGACATCACTCTATCTCAGACAGGAAGTAAGTGACATGTGAACAGTTTCATTGAAGTGCCTTGAAACCAGAACCAGAGTATTAACATATTACAAAGAACACAGTAAGGAAAGTACAAGATGCAAAACAGAGCACAGTGATGCAAAACCAAACTGCAAGTTACACTGTATTTTGAAAGCCAATGAGTTTATAGAGAAGTCTATTTGCATCATATTATTCAAAACCTGGTTTACTTGTTTGGATAAAGAAATATTTCTATTTATAATTTGAATTATAATTATATTTTTGTTTTACTTTTTGATAATGATAATATTCCATATTCCAAAGCTCTGACAAAAAACTGATTTCAGTTTCATTTGGAGGTTTGGTGCTTTCAGCCAAAAGCAGCAGCCTGAAAACAGTTGCTGTAAGTTGACAAGCCCTTGAGTAGCCAGGAAGTTTCAAGAAACAGGCCCTTTCATGGAAAGTGTCAGTTTCCCACAATACTGTGATGTCCATTAATGAAGTAAATCCCTTGCCATATTTTTAATAGCTTGCCCAAACCATACCAGTGGCTGGCATAACATGATATGATTGATGAGGAGGAAGGGGAGTTAGAGGAAGATGATGATAAAGAAGAAGCAGGACAAGAGAATCAAGAAGAACAAGACAATGATGACCTCTACAGAAAGTTAATAGAGGATGAGCGAAGTGACAGTGATGTAGAATAATCAATATTTATTTTGTAGATTTTTTTAAATTGCTACTACGATGAAAAAATTCAGTTCTCTTTTTCTTTCCGATTTTTAAAGCGTTGTTTGTTTTACACCTCACTGGCAATATCTTATGCTTCGAATTTTATCCAAAATCTGTTTTCTTGGAGTGCAAGTTTTGGAGGGAAAGTACAAAACATGGACCCCTGGTCCATGGACCCCCACTGTGGACCGGGTCCATCAAAATATGGACCGGTCCATGGACCCCCTATTTTTACAAGTTGAGGTTGCACCATAAACTACGATTTGATGACCTTTGATGACACGTTACGTGACGGCTCCAGTTTCGGTAAACCATGCATATGTTTAATAGCACATTTGCCTTTAAAATTCATGCTTAACAGCTCATTTTCACTTTCACTGGTAATTTTAAAGCATACAGTCTGATTTTGAAAAGCATAATTGTGTTATATCTAGTATTCTCACTGAGATGGCAGCACAAATATCAGCACTCGCGTGCCGATTTATCCATGGTTTATTGTAAACAAACACCGCGTGACTGGCAACTGATTTGAATATTTTCGCTGATGAGTAAAAATAGTCAGCATTTCTATTGCTGTTCCTTAGTTCTGGCTTACTCTTTTAGGTCTTCGCTTCAGAGCACTCTTCCATCGATTCAATTTTGGCCTTCCCTGTACACTGAACTATTTGTGGCCACTGAAACTATTAATTGAAGTGAAAAAAAATGTAATTGAAATATAGCCAATGAACTATATCATTCTGTTCCCATGGTTAACATCGTAAAGCTAAGACAATTAAAAGACGTGTTCGTGAACAGAATAAATAATTATAGTTGTCCCAGTTATGCAACAAAAGCATGTCATCTTGCATCCCAACCAAGCAGGCCGCACACGGTCCCACCAGAATCAAAACTACCCCTAAAAATACTGTTGTGTAATAATTTTAGTTATGAACTGCAACTTCTATGTGTTTGTTATTACAGATCTCTTCCAGAAATAGTTTAAATATTTTTAATTAATATTAATTTGAAATGTTACTGTGAATTCATTTTTTTTTTCAATTTACTTATTTTATTTTACTTTTTATTTTATTTTTGTTTACTTCAGTAATTTTAGGGGTAGTAAAAAAAGGGGGTCCATGGACCCGGTCCATATTTTGATGGACCCGGTCCACAGAGGGGGTCCATGGACCAGGGGTCCATGTTTTGTACTTTCCCAGTTTTGGATTTCACAGTCCAACATTGTTGACATTCAGAATTGACTGATTGGACTTCAGAGGGTTGGATCAAGGATAAGATGATGTCAAAGACTCACTAGCTTACAATTGTAGCTTGTAAACACAGGTTATTGTACATGCAAAGCATGAGTTTAAAAGTCTGAAAGTTTAAGATCCCCATGCTGCATATTAATTTAGAGGCATGGACACACATTGCATTTTTAAACTAGTGAGTCTTTAACGTCATCTTATCCTTGATCCAACTCAAGATTTTAAGGTGGCCAAACACAGTTTTAGTGCGCACTTTTGCTGATGCAATTTAGCATGTGCACAAGGATTTCAAAAACAAACATGCCATCAGCAGAGTGATCATTTTATTTACTCAACACCCGCACTATCTGTGTTATGTTTCTCTACAATTGTATGCAGTGTGTTGATGGCTTTAGTATTTTATTACAACGATATGTTACAAAAGGTAACAATGCAAAGAACCCAGCAATTTTCAGCTTTTGTTTGTTACCGAAAGAACCCAGTTAAATTCAACGCATGCACAGTTGCTTGAAAAATTGAGACTGCTTGCTTTAGCAGAAACGTGCCGTTTTCTAGCAATCCAGTCGTTAGAATTTCAAGAAATTTGGCAGAAAAATAGATCAGAGACCATGTGAATGATCTATCACAAAAAATCTGAATTTTGACGTAGGGAATTTTTGATAACGATTAACGCCGAATTACGGAAATCGCCTATGTCAAAATTCTACTAGAACAGTGTTGACAAAAGGGATTTAATGTCAACTCGTAGTGTGCAAAAGATGAAAACAATCTAACAACTGAATTCTTTTTAAATAAACAAAAACCATTATTTAAGCCTTGTTTTTAACCAGCCCTGTTGCCATGGCAACAGCACGCACCCTTGTCAAAATCTGAGAATAAATACTTCTGTAATTAATCTTGACTCTTGCAAAAAATGGGTGCCAAAGCATAAATAGTTTTAAAGTTATCGAGAATTAGGCATAGGCTCTTGAAAACTGTGTTCGGCCACCTTAAAATAAGTAATGGCAGACCATTAATTAGGAAAACTTCAGTCAAAATTTAAGCAGGTCTCTTTTTGAAATGAAGGCTTAAAACTTCAGTCACTTAGTAGCTCAGTTACATAGTTTTGAAATACAAAGAAAAAGAAGCAATGATTTTTGGTTGCAGTAGTGCTTAAAATTTTTTTTATCATTATTTCTTTCATTGATGTATTTAATGATTGATAATTATTAAGTAATTAGAGGGTGAGTCTAAAATTGTTTTGCTTGGTCTACATTTACAACAAGTTATTCAAATTAGCCCAAGCTCAAATGCTGAGCAAGTCACTGTGTTGTCTGTAAATAGTTTTGTTGGATCTAGATTTAAAGGGCCTTAGTCAGCCACAGTTTTGTTTTTGTTTACATATGAGAGTTTGGCTATTATATTTTATTCAAAGCATGTCGAATCAAAGGATATCACTATAAAACTACTAAAGATGTCAGGAATGCAACCTATAGTAAAACATACAAATTTCGCTTCACCATGCAATATCAATGATTTTGATGGCATGGAAAATGGCGGCGGCTGACTAGGACAAAAGAGTGTCAGAACATTTCATCTTTGTTATAAGAACCCAGTCTCAGTCCTGCATGACTACCTGTGGCCACCTTCTTTAGCCTGTAGCTTTCCAGACAGAGTTTGCTATTGGCTCAGCAAACAAAAGATAAATCAATTAAACAATGCCGCCAGTGCTTGAAACAATTAGGGGCTATAGGATAAGAAAACAAATAAAAATACAGATCTGGAAGAGGTACAGGACTTCTCTTAGTTTTCTGGTTAAATAACCTAATGAAAATGCATGAACTAGGTACAATATGAAGCACCATCTAACCTGTCGGTCAATCGACAGCTCTGCCTCTAACATTTCTTATCATTGTGATATGGTATGGGATAACTTATTTTAAGGTCTGGCAACTAGGTTACAAAAATTCCAGAATAGGGTTGGTATTGTTGTTTTAAGGGCTGCCTATGATGTAAGCTCGAAGAACGTTGGAGGAACTCGGATGATCTGACTTAAGAACCCGAAGAGCAAAGTATGAAGCCACCCAAATGCTTAAAATTTGTACTGGTGATCGAAGCCCCATCCTATTTAACTGATAAATTTTCCAAAGTAGAGGCAAGAAACCCATACAATATTAGGAACAATGGATTAAATATTAATCTACTATTACGGAAAACTGACTTCATAAAGAGGAGTTTTGCTTACGCTGGTCCTAAATTATGGAATCCCTTGCCTACATGTAGCTCTACAAAGTCAGCTAACTCTCTTTAAAAAAGGACTGAAAGATCTTGACTTTAACATTTTACTATCTTATTGATAGCAATGTCCCACTTTAAATAGCTGAAATAGTGGTATTGGTAATTAACTTGTGCATAAAAATAGTGTATAAATTCCAGTCTAGCCATAAATACAAAAAAGATTTGTTATCTTTTTTGTCATAACTGAATTATGTTATCCAGAGAGATCCAGAGATTTGTTAAAGAGCCTACCGTAAAATGGCCCAAAAATTTGTTTAAATTTGGTGAAGTAAGATGAATTGTGTGCTATTGCACTCATAAAGAGAAATAAATTAAGGTTTTACTCAAAGTGGAACCTTGGGCAACCACCCACAGCCCTTTGAGCTAGTGCTTTATAGTATTGACGCCAACACGTCCTGCTCTTTTACAAAACAAGATTTGGCTGTTAACTAAGCATATGATGCAAGTTTCTGTTTTGTTCTGTGCAACGAACCTAAGTTTTGGCATTTAACTGTTGTTTTCAGTACTTTTTACAGGCTGTTTTTAGAAACAACCTCATTTTCTACCACACCCATGGGACAAATCATCCCCTGTCACGTGACAGAAGTTAAAATGTTACTATTTTTTGGTTTATTGCATTACGACTCTATTGGTCTTTGATTAGCCCAAGTTTCAGGAATTCTTCTAAATATCCTGAAGTCAGTCGGTACAAAAATGGCATTCTTACAAGAAGGATTACGGTAAGCATTTAACAAGCCAAAAATAGTGGGGGGATTCAGATTGGATCTCGGGTCGAGTTGTGCATGTCGTCAACGCTTTTCTACAAAGTTTCATTTGTATATATTACTGCGCTTTTCAATAACAAGTGGACTCTAAAATTAAAAGGTCGATCGACAAATGCGTTTTTCGCTGCCGTCAATCAAATGTTCGGCGGGTCCTCCCAACTTACGACTACTGACGAACTCTGTTCGTTGTCTGAACTGTGCACAACGATTTGATTACCGCGCGCTCGGCATCAATCGGAATCTGGGAGGAGCCGGCGAACATTTGTAGCGAAAAACGCATTTGTCGGTTGAGCTTTGAGTTTTAGAGTCCGCGTGTTATTGAAAGGCGCAGTAAACTAAGCCATATTTTTGGTCATGTTCTTATGGTAAACAACCTTTGCTATGGCCGTTGCTCCGTAAAAAAACTTATACCACTGTCACACTCATCTAGAGGAAATTAGCAAGATCATTTCAAGGGTCATAAATCTTGTATTTTCAAGAAATTGAAATTTTCATGAACATAACCATATTTTAGGGTATGCTGCTCTCTAAACAAAGAAATATCCATATCAGTATCCGACTTAAGTTTCATTCCATGTTCACTGCTAAATTCATGAGGGCGGTGTCTATAAACAAGGACTAACAACAGAGCTCTAAATTAATGGAAATAATAAATCCCTCTAAGATTCTCCAACAAGTGGTATGTTGTTGAGAAATCACTGAACTCCAAATTTTCAACCTTCACTTTTGATTTCATTTCATCGTTTCTTAAAAAATGAGCACCCGTGTTTCTAATACGAACCGATCCCAGGAATGCAAATCACAATAGCCTAACAGTCAGGGCTCAATCTGATAACCATAACGAGGGCCAGTTTTAAGGGTATCAAGTCTTACATTCAGATTGGAGATTCAGAGAGATTTCTTTCTAAAAAAAATTAAATAGTGGTCAACAAAACCTGCCTCAGCAAGTTTGCGAAAACCTATTGGTTCCTTTAAAGTACACTGGTTCATTTTAAATCTATTGGTATCTTTTAAAGTACTCGGTTAACCTCCCGGTACGATTTCCACTCAAACAGCAATAGTGAAAAGAACGAGTCAGTCAAAAAATTGCATGCATAATTAATGTAAGGGGTTGCGAGGAAATCTTGCAAACCGTCCCTGTCAAAATAAGAGAGTTCCTCCGCCAGTTTCAAGTTGTAATCGCTATGATAATGATGACGACCACATTGCGCTTTGTGGTGTTTAAAATAGGCCACAAAGCGCTTTATGGTGTTTTAAAAAGGCCACAAAGCGCTCTGTGGTGTTTTAAATAGGCCACAAAGCGCTTTATGGTGTTTTTAATGGGAGAAACCAAATTATTTCAGAAAATAGCTGTGAGATATATGCGAATAAACGGGTCATCCAGTTTTCAATGTTAAATCCCAAACTAAAACACCACAAAGTGCTTTATGGTGTTTTGAATAGGCCATAAAGCGCTTTGTGGTGTTTTGAATAGGCCACAAAGCGCTTTGTGGTGTTTTGAATAGGCCACAAAGCGCTCTGTGGTGTTTCGACTACAGCTGTTTTATACAGCAAAGTGAACAAGAAACAGTTAGAAAGCACTCCGGTCATAAAATTTACTCGGCAAGAAACTTAATAGCTTTCTGAAATTAATGTCCGATGCCAAAACAAAACACAGCAGACATGGCTTGTCCAAAAGAAAGGTTCAGTCACCTTCAACAATGATTGAGTGAGAAGAGGGCTTTTGCGAACCGGCTTTCGTGGGAGTTACGAGATTAGGAATAGAGCAATACCATTTGGCAGATTGAGAAGCAGTTTTACAGCACCGAAATTAAAATCAGTTACAATCCTTCTCAGAGATTTTGTTTTGCCTCTGTAATATCACTGAATGATCTGAACGATTTGAGGGAAATCGAAGGGATGTTACTAATACCAGGAACGGGGAACGGGGAACGGGGAACGGGGAACGGGGAACGGGGAATGGGGAACGGGGAACGGGGAACGGGGAACGGGGAACGGGGAACGGGGAACCGGGAACGGGAGTCTGGGAACGAGTGTACAGCGGTAACCCGCCTGATAATTCAAAATGGCGGACGAAGGAAAAGAAGGAAGGAAGTGTCACGGTTGTAAAGGTGAGTTTCTACCGGCTGTGCACACAGGTGACAGTACGTTCTTCTTATAGTAAAGCCCGATGGCTGGTTTGCAATGTCTCCCCATCA
>CBDDTI010000217.1:0-2500 GCA_965233585.1 bacterium | reverse complement strand
TTAAACATTGTCCTTTACTTTCATACTACACAAGAATCACTCTATTGTGATCTTGTCCCTCTAGCCGGTGGGATCTTGACAGTACTACCGGCCAGAGGAAGTCCATGCACAGTTTTATTTGTAGAATAGTTTTATACATTATCCTTTACTTTCATACTACACAAGAATCATTCTACAGTAATAGTTTTAGTTTTTTGTGATCTTGTCCCTCTGGCTGGTGGGATCTTGACATTACTGCCAGCCAGAGGGACAGCTTGTGTATAAGGTGATTGGACTCAAGTCCATGCACAGTTTCATTTGTAGAATAGTTTTATACATTGTCCTTTACTTTCATACTACACAAGAATCACTCTACCGTAATTTCAGTTTTCTGTGATCTTGTCCTTCTGGCCGGTAGGATCTTGAAAATCCTACCGGCCAGAGGGACAGCTTGTGTATAAGGACGGTTACTGGAGTTAAGTCCGTGCACTGTTTTATCCACAGAAAAGAAACCGTAATCAGACGTCACAGACCCAGCTAAAACGTTACCTCTTCATCATCAAATTAGCTACACTGTACACTTCAACATAATTATTAGGTGACTAATCCACTTAAACAACCCCTGGTAATTACAAGGGCAAAAATAAATGCTAGGGCAAAGTCATGTTGTTTTAAGCTAATTGTAAGTCAAAAAACATTTAGGGTTCTTGTTTTTGAATGTATTTTACAACTCCCACTTCCCACCCTTTCCTCTCCTGCCTCCCTCCTCTACCCCTCCTGTTCCCCCGCGACCAAACTTTTACTCATGGGTGCACAAAATTGCAAACTATTTAATCTGATTAATTCCAGAGTAACTGGGGTTACGCTTAGTTATTTGGAAAGCCTCATTTTAGAATTGACTTATCCTTAAAATTATATACAGGAGGGAAATAGATTAGAAATGTTCAATGAGAGTGGCTTTGTGAATATGTGAGATCAGTGTTTTTTAAGCAGTACATTTTGGTTAAATAACCAATTTCCTGGAACCTATTTTGTTTAAAGGTAAACACAGGGCTCGAGACTAACCTTTCAGCTCGCTAGCCCAGTGGCTAGTGACAGGTTTGATTCACTAGCCAAAACAGATTTTTCACTAGCCAGATACTCAGATAATTTGAAATAGCTTGTAATTGGTTTCCTCTGGGTCTCCAGTGCTCACCAATATTCACTAGCCTAAATGGCTAGTGAAGCGCAAAAGCCACTAGCCAAAACTGAATTTTTACTAGTCTGTGGCTAGTTGGCTACCGTTAGTCTCGAGCCCTGTAAACACCATTCACAAAAAAGACAAAAGAAATAAATTTTCGTCGCTTTAATTTGTGTTTATTCTATGAACAGATAGTCTTAAAATGCTAAGGAATAGTATCCAACTCTTAAAGTTTAAGATTCCTCATGCAGAGTTTCTTCTCTCTTTACACAGATCAGTATTAAAGTCACAGAAATGTTTCATTAAATATTGATGTCTACAACATGAGCCCACTGACTGGCCATACTGTATGAGAAATGTGTCCCACTGCCTGACATTCTGTTTCACTTGGAGTGAATGGAAAATTAATTCAATTTATTAAAGCATTAAAATCAAGTGTCTGATAACCTTCACATAAAAGTAACTCCTCAATATTCTTGCCTCCTTTATGACTCCTAGAATAACAGGAGTGCATCAAAATATTCTGCAAATAAAACTGTGTATAGACTTAGGAACACAAGCTGTCCCTGTGCCTGGAAGTATTTTCGAGATCCTACCGGCCAGAGGAACAAGACCACAGAAAACTGAAAATATTACTGCAGAGTGATTCTAGTGTAGTATGAAAGTAAAACATAATGTATAAAACTACAGTATCCTAAAGGCCGATTTACACGGTACGACTTTGTCGCATACGACAAGCTTACAACAGGCCTACGACATGAATTGTTTCGTGTAAATCAGACCTACAACTCGCTTACGATGTCGTAGACCTGTCGTAAGCTTGGCGTAAGCTTGTCGTATGCGACAAAGTCGTACCGTGTAAATCGGCCTTAAAAATAAACCTGTGCATGGACTTGAGTCCAATTAATATATACACAAGCTGTCCCTCTGGCCAGCAGTATTTTCAAGATCCTACCAGCCAGAGGGACAAGATCACAGAAAATTGAAAATGTTACTGTAGGGTGATTTTTGTGTAGTATGAAAGTAAAGGACAATGTATAAAACTATTCTATAAATTAAACTGTGCGTGGATTTGAGTCCAATTAGCTTATACCCAAGCTGTCCCTCTGGCTGGTAGTATTTTCAAGATCCTACCAGCCAGAGGGAAAAGATCACAGAAAACTGAGAATATTACTGTAGAGTGAATCTTGTGTAGTGAGAAAGAAAAGGATGATGTATAAAACTATTCTACAAATAAAACTGTGCATGGACTTGAGTCCAATTAGCTTATACCCAAGCTGTCCCTCTGGCTGGTAGTATTTTCAAGATCCTACCAGCCAGAGGGAAAAGATCACAGAAAAC
>CBDDTI010000216.1:0-6087 GCA_965233585.1 bacterium | reverse complement strand
ACAGTCTTCAGTTCCTCATTTTGTTTCTTAGCATTTTGCTGGGTTTGTTCAATGTTTCGCAAGTTAATTTTTAAACTGAGATTTTCAGTCCTCAGTTTTTTAACCATGTTTTGAGCATCGATCAGCTGCTCGTTCAATAGCTGCTTATCTTCTCCTGAAGCACCCAAACGAGTAGATAACTGTCGTTTAGATAACTTCCTTGACCTTTTAGCAGCCGGAAGATCTCTTTCTGTTGGAGCTTGTCTTTTTTTAGATCCAGAAATGACTGAACATCGCTTGGCCAGAAAAAGTTTCCTTTCGAGACTACTTACTTTTCGTTTGGCAGGCTTTGTTGCTTTTCTCTCTAGTTGAGCTTTCGCCTGTTCAAGCTTTTTTTTGCAGTACCACTAATTGTTGGCTGGGACAGGGACGTCAGGAAAATCAGCACTCGCGTTCTCTCTATATCCACGGCTCCAATCTTCCGCACAAATATGGCCAGAATGCCAGTTTATACCCGTCGTTCGAAGAATTCAAGAGTAGGCAGCTTGAGCCTCAGGGTCACAGGGCAAACGATAAAACGTGATCGATTCCCCTTGAGGAGTTCGCGTTCACTATTCTTGTCACACGGCCGCCATGTTTGTTGTCGTCCCTACACGCTGCGAGACTAGTACCCAGCCTTCCCGGTATGAAAGTCCCTAATTTACTCTTGCTTTCTCGCACGTGATACATGGCGTCACATGAGCGCGCGCTTCAATAAAGGGCATGCGCAATTCAATTCTCGTCTAAGGTTTTAAAACCCTGTCTTTGATCGAAGATTGCTCGAAAACCTACCGTACAACCTATGATGAAATTTTCACAGTTGATTTGTTGGGGTGAATCACGTTTAGAGCCAAAATTTTAAAAAAATGTGTAAGACAGATTTTGAGCTATTTTTGATTTCACATTCTCTTAATTTGCAAAAAATCTGTCTTACAGATTTTTATTTCACTTTGCATGAATGTTAAATCAGACCCAATTTCTTATTCCTGAAATTTTGAGGTGGGGTCACACGGGTAGATTTTGAGAAAAACGTGACTTAACCTACTAGTGCCCAGTCTCTAATTGGGTGCTCGGTCGCTCATTTTGGCCATTTGTTGACGTAGAATTGTTCAAATTTCACATAGAATGGTAAAAAACTTAAGCGAGCATTAAATAGTGAAGGGAAAAACAGCTTGAAACCTTATTCCAAAGAGTTTAAAGTTGTGCTCTTATACTCCATCAAAACTGTAGTAAGCCACCTTAACTTGATTTGCGAATATTTTCGTTGTGACCCCCTCTTTTTTTTCGGCAGATCACTTCCTTTTCTGATTCTCTCCATTATACTAAAAAACAAAAAAAAATATGTACGTGGGAAGTTTTAATTATTTCTCATATACTATTCAAATAGGGCTGAATTGGCACATCAATACAGGTGTGCGCGACTTAGAAGTTGCTTGTTTTAAGGCTAATTCTACCTGAATTAATGGCATAGGTAGCAAAGATCTATCAAATAGGCCTATATATGCTGTGTTTAACACATATAACTTAGATATGATTCTTCAACTTAAATATATGCCAATAGTAATGAATCCGGCCAGGATCGCCTCGAGTGACTGGGAGTCCTAGAAATGCTATGGTCTGTGATACGCCTTATCTTCAAAACGAGTTCGGTGACTCTCGATTTTTTTTACGTTTTTAATCTAATTTTATCAGTTTCTACCTGCAGTCAAAGTTTTAAAAAAAATCTGTGCGCGGGAACTTTTGGGCGCGAACGTCCTTAAGCCAGGAAAGCTTTGCAGAGAATGATAGATAGATGTAAACAAACTAATCCTCAAGGCTTTCACGGTTTAAATAATTTTTTTACTACGATCTCCTCGCTTTTGGGGATTTAGCCCTGAAACACACAGATTTCAGTGAAAGAAAACTGTCCCTTGGTTGGCCGCGCTCGATCTACTCACTATAATAAGTTGCCACCTATCTGGCGAGTGTATGTCGCGACGATTACTATGCAGGGAGATGCAGTTTCAAATCCTGCTCGAGACAGAAAGTTTTTCTTTCATTTCAGAGACGTGAGTCGAAAGCCGCCTGTAATTTGTTTACATCTATCGCCCATTGTTCGGAAAGATAATAGTATTTCAACTTTTAATATTAGCTCCGTTAACTTTCATTAAGATGATTGTCTAGGATAATAAGATCCCTGATAGCAATTTTACTCAGTAAACCTGCTATTTATCACAAATTCCTGCATGTCACAAGCTGCATGGTATCAGCCAAAACATCTTTAATATCAAGCATACCAACCACCCTCCTGCTTTTACACGATCAATAAGATCAATTTCACCACCCAACTGGACGGTTTAACCGAATTTGAGAGCCTGAAGCCCTGTTTACCCGAAAAAGAAAGCGTTAAAACATCTTCTGCTTCGAATTAATTATTTACAAACCTGTCAGATCTTTGCTTTCCATTGACTAATTTTCAGATTCAGTGAGAAGGCAAACAGATATGTGCCGCCTTATGCAATTGCTTATAATATCAATGGGACATAATTACGAACAACAGTAGAGTTTTAAAACAGTTCCCACGCGTAAATTCCTTTCATGTCATTACAACATATATGTTAACCTTAACCCTAAAACCAGAACGGTGTGCTTTCAGCTACTATTCAACTTTATCTTTATTCATAAAAATCACAACTAAACGACATGTGTATCTGATAATATCTAGCAAATTTGTCAGGCAGTTTTTCAATAAACGGTGACAATGAAAGGTCAATACTTCGTCTCCCAAATGCATCTTCCCCGGTTTTTTGACATTTTAAACTTCTGTTCGTTTACTCCCTTACACAGCAAAATTCGATCTCAGACATCAATGAAACAAAACTTTCGGAAATTGAATCTCTTTAATTAATTGCATGCACCGAATAAAACTATACAGCAAAATAAAAGGTTGAATTAAGACTGTGTCGACAATGGCAATCACTCAGTATAATTTGCAGCTGCGGCTACTTTTGAAAATTTATCCAGCCTATCAAATAAAGAAATTTAAATATTGAAATTAAGTGGAAACGGCTTAAATAAGAACAAAATGCAAGTCAGAATACCCGTTTTGAGACCGGGCAAATAATAAGCCTGAAAGCATTTGCAGGTCTCACATTGTCCACTTGTTTCCTATGACGTTTATTTATGTATTCGCTTCCTTTCACATTAAAATCATTTTCCTTGAATTGTAAGTACGTGGGTAGCATTCGATGTCATCATTAGATAACGCACCGCATCAGCGAGGAAATTTGCCGTTTCTCCATTTCAACAATTTGGTAAGTTATAATTCTGATACTTTATATATTTGACCGTAAGTTTACCTAGCAACATTTTTCACCACGTACCACATATTTTGAGGACAAAAATATTCTAGTGTATTGCATATAAGTGTTGCAATAGTCAACGTTTATTAAAATTACTTATCTCGCGAGACATGTTTCACGGATGAGAAACAGTTATTCTAATTCTCCGAATTTCTTCAAATTGTCATTGCATGTGTTTTGCTACTTTGTTAAAGCATGTCACTATTTTGTTTGCTATCGAAGCAAATTTAGAGAAGACATGAATACGAAAATGAAGCGAGCGATCACATGTTTGTTACCTGGTCGGCGTGTCAACAGTGTTTCGTTATAGCTTCCTCTCACATTTGTACTCGTCAGTCTTCATCAGTTGATGGTAATATGCCAAATTTTCAAACAGAGCATTATGTATTACGAATTTAGAACAAACTAGCCCAGCCGATTCAGGTTTTGGACCGGGAAGTCTTATTAAGTTGTGTCTGTCACAGGGAGCATGACTAATTGCATCAGTCTCAATCAGGCCCTTCGTTGAACGTTATTTACACGCAAGACTTTCCTTTTTTCAAGAAGGATGGTCTTAAAATAAAGGAAAAACTGACTTGCTGTCAGATCACTGGCAAGTTAGTTCCTCACAAAATTGAAAAAACAGCGTTCATGCCCACATGCTAGGCACAAAAAGCAAAACTTTCTGCAAACAAAACGTGTCCAATATGTCATGTCAAAACACAGGCGGCCCAAGCTCTCGTTGTGAGGAGTTTTTTTATTTTTTTTTTCAAAAATCTTTGTGCGAACGTTCAGCTCGTGAAACGAGATATCGTGACATAGTTACCGCCGTCATCTACTGTCACAAAACGACCTTACGCGAAACGTGACTCTGGCCTTTCAAGCATGTGGAGGTATTATGTTACAACGGTTTGAATTTACAAAGGTTTGTATGGGGGCTGAAAACGTTAAAAGGCATCTTAGCCGAAATTTTGATATATTTTCAATAACAATGAGTTACGTCGATGCCTTGTTGTCTTTTCTATTGTCCTCTCGCTTTCAGCGCGATCGGAAGCCTTTTAAGCGAGTTATCGCTTTTCGAGTTTCCTCTCCTAAGAAAGAGTAAAGGTTAAACACTCCAATCTGGACTGACTCCCGCTAGAAGGGAAAAAAAAACACTAGAAGCATGCCAGCCGCCCCAATTCCTCTGCAGAATTATAGTACAGGGTCAAGCACTCCCTTTCAGTTAAATTCCAAGCCAAATTCATCTCCAAAGCGCACGCTACAAAGCTGTAAATCGAAGGAAGCGAGCCATCCGGGCTGAGAGATCATGCTGTTGGGACCAACGGTGGACACATTCGAATCCCGCTAACAAATTGACCCTGACCAGGGGGGAAGGGACCGCACAGTTCAAGACAGGTCATGTACTATGCTCCATGGTCCCATGGGGAGATTTTTGTACAGGTCGCCGACGGAGCAAGGGCATTGACGTCGAAAACCCTTGCTCCGTCGGCGGCCTGTACGTTTCGAGTAAGGTCGTTATGTAACAGTAGATGACGGCGGTAACTATGTCACGATATCTCGTTTCACGAGCTGAACGTTCGCGCAAAGATTTTTGAAAAAAAAAAACTCCTCACAACGAGAGCTTGGGCCGCCTGTGGTCAAAACGGACCGTTTACTGAGGATTTCAAGAAGAAACCAGCTGCAACAGCTCGGGACTACTGCCATGTTTCTTTTCATTCCTAAAAATGTCGAATTAGGGTGGATGTGGACCAAAGATATTATTTAAATTTGGCCTTCTCATGGGCGGCTGTGATGCAATTGGCAGATGTCATGATCACATCTTTTTTCTTGAAAACATGAAATTATTTGCAAGAAGGTGCTATTTAAATTTATAGATAAACAAAATGCAATCAAAACCAAAATGCAAGGTAAACATTTAATGTAAAACGCAAAATATTTTAATTTTCCTGAGACATCGGCTACACAGATATAAGCTATGTTGCATTTCAACATGTTTCGATCTAACCCTGACCGCCTCACTCACTGTGTATTGCTTGAGAGTTTTTAAAAGAAACACGTGAGGTAAAGTAAGAAACAACCATAATATTCTAAGACAGTAAATTTAGAAACCATGTCATTGGTTGATATGCTTGTGTCGCTACAGCTGACCCGAAAGAAGTAAAGAGCAGAGGTTTTACAAACAGTAAAGCGATTAAACTCAAAAGTCCCGTTTAACTTAATTTCTTGGTGGGTAAAAATGTGAATTAATAAACCACAAGTGCAATCTCCTGCTATAGCTAAGAACTTCACGACGCTTTCCTGTTAATTACAGGTTTTATAACTAACGAGGGCTTTCGAAGCTTGCAAAATTATAGACCTGTACCAATAAATTGCAAACGGGAGTATGGATATTCACGACGGACATTCATCCCTTAAATTCCTTTGAACTGCTACTGACATGCTTCTGTCAAATTGAAGCAGTTGCTCGAAGGGTCATTCTGTGCCGAAAAATCATGGCACTGAAAACGATCGTAATTTTCTCTCTTGTAACACTGATCCTTATTAACACTTCAGCTGCTTTAATTGCTGCTCAGTAATTATCATCACAAACGTAAAGCAAGAATGATTAAACAGGTCGGTTTGCTTTGCTTTGGTGGCCAGCTCTGTGTGTTTTAACGAGTGATGATTTTGGGACAAAACATGCCTTGATATGCTGGCTTTTATTTCACTTTATATCGCACTGAACAAAATACTTGGAGTAGAATTC
>CBDDTI010000215.1:10000-16881 GCA_965233585.1 bacterium | reverse complement strand
CGAGACAGTGTTTTATCAGCTATCCAAACACCTTGAATTTCCTTAAAAATACTCCGCTGCGCGTCGTATTTTCAACTCTCTTCTCGGTGTTTGGATATCTCTATAACAAATATACTGTCTCAAGTATTTGAAATATTACGTCCTAAATTTGAAGACCATGACATCGAGAGCTGACGAGCTCCTTAAGCAAGTTCTCCTCGTGATAGAATTAAATTGAAGAAAAAAAATTGCCAGGGATTTTCTTGATGATATCTTTCTTTTCAACAGGGCCTAGAATCCATGATGCCAAAAGTTGCAAACAAGATAAGTTCAGAGGTAGGTGTCATTAGTTCAGAAAACACATTTTACAATCCCCGACGGGGTTTTATACGGTGTTAATGGCACCGAGGGGGGGGGGGGGGGGGAGGTACAGAAATAGGGGGCTCTACTTAAGATTTGAAATTGTTCATTCTGGGCTGTCAATAAGGGCTGTAACCCGTAACAACTGTTATGGCTGAGTATGTTTTATGGACCCTTGATGTTATGGGTGAACTGGCCTGTAGTTGATACAGTTCACCCATAAAGTAACAAGTTTGCTACCGGTGTGAAGATCAAGGCTACAGGTGAATTAAAACTTAATGACAGTCCTGGTTCACTGATATCGACTGCAAAGGAAAACATCAACTATCAAATCATGTACCCTATTTGAGACAGTGTCTTCGCACCTCTTGATTAGTTTACGTTTTCTGTGTGAGTACCCATGCACCCTCTTTTTTTAAATTTTATTACTCTGACAGTTTCTTTTCCTGTTAGGCTGACTTTATTAAGCTGACTTTATAAGTTACATGACAGAGTAGGGATAGGTCGACGTGCACCCGACAAAAACTTTAGCAAATCACGACGACGACGGCAACGCGAACGCCACCAAGCAAAAAGTTTGAAGACCAAAACAATGGCTGTGCACGTGCGTTATAATTCTTTGTACATTTCTTTGTCGTCCTCGGCAAAACAGCAACGTGAAATGACCAAATTCTGCGTTGTTTGGAGAACGTGAACCACAACGGCTAATTTTTCGTATTTCTATTTAGAACTGAACGCATTCGTAGCATATTCAGCTGGGGCAAGTTTTAATACCGAAAGACACACAGGCTAGTTCCAAATAAAAGAAAAATTCCAAAGTAAAATAGAAACATATTTTTTACTAGGTTTCGTCCTCGCCGTCGCCGTCGTATATGTGTAAGGTCCCTGAAAACTTTGGCAAACCACGACGACGACGGCAACGAGAACGGCGTCACAAAACAAAAAGTTTAATGAGCAGGCCCCGGTTGTTCAAAGGCTGGATGACGCTATCCACCGAGTAAATCACTATCCAGCGGATAGCGTGGTTTGTTTTGTTAACACTTATCCGCTGGATAGCAATTTATCCGGTGGAGAGCGTTATATCAGCCTTTGAACAATCGGGGCCTGGGCCGAGTTGTTCAAAGCCCGATTAAGCTAACCCAGGGTTAGCGAGAATTTTGATTTCAGTTTTATAACTTTTTGGTGAGGTGTTATGTTTATATTGTTTGCCCTTCAGTTTTGAGTTGTAGTAATCTCAAACTACACCAAACATTAGAGGTGAAAAACACTTTAAAATAAGAAAACTTTATGCTTCTGTTAACGTTTAACCCTGGGTTAACGTTAACCAGCTTTCGAACAACCCGGCCCTGAACTCCAGGCTGTGAACGTGCGTTATAAATATTTGTACATATCTTTGCCGTCCTCTGCAAAACAACAACGTTTATCGAGAATTTGATCATAGTCGTGATAGTGGCACTTTAACTGACCAAGTTCTGCGTCGTCTACGGAAGGTGGACGGCAGCGGGTAATTTTCCGCATTTCCATTTGGAATTAAACGCCGTCGTCTTCTAGACAATCGCGAATTTTGCTTGTAAAATACAAATTCGTTTTTTACTAGGCGTCATTCTCGGTGTCGTTATCGTTAAGCTCCCTATTTACGACCCTGTCTCATTATAAGCCAGTAAATTGAGTAACAAAACTTTCAACTGTGAAGGTTAGCCTCCACTGACCTGCATTATTAAATTTCCCTTACAGGCTGATGCGATTGCAGAAAACCAGGATCCCTCAACGAAAAGCCTTATTTTGGTACATAATCGAAAAGTGACCTATACTCCTTACATTCTCCTTACCATTTAGATGAACTATTAAACAATTAGGTTACGAGCTCGAGATATCGATCACGTACAAAAATCGAGAGCGAATAATCAAACTGTGTTAGTATAAAATTACTAGTCGTTCTCAAAACTTCATCTAAATTCCTTTTCATAGACACTGCGAAAGCATAAAGAATCGACCGCCATTTTGAAAACGAGCGCACACTGCTTCGCTACTCGCTCTCTGCAACAAGATAGATGGCAAGTAGCGTAGCCAATCAGCGAACGGCATTCGGGATAGAACGCTAGTAGAATTATACTAACAGGGGAGGTGCGGTGGCCTCATGGTTAGTGCGCTCGCCTCCAGATCGAACGGTCTGGGTTCGAGTCCTGCCCGGGCCGACATTGTGTTGTGTTCTTGGGCAAGACACTTTACTCTCACAGTGCCTCTCCCCACCCAGGTGTATAAATGGGTACAGGCAAATTTAGTGCTAGGGGTGTCTCTGCGATGGATTAGCATCCTGTCTAGAGGGGAGTAGAAATACCCTTAGTCGCTTCATTCTAAGGAAACCGGTATAAGCTCCGGCATGATGGGCCACTTGTCTTGTATGTAGACTTCAGTTTTACAGATATAACCAATTCTTTGTGGTTGACCCTAAAAGAATAAAAACGCAAATGAAGACTCTTGCTCGCCTTTTTAGAACTCTATCTCAGAGAAAGACGCAAATGATCGTAAAAGAAAACAATCTTGTTACGAGGACCCTTGCCTAACTCTCTCTCTCTCAGAGAAGGAAGGGGCCAGTTTGAGTACAAGACTGAAGAAGTCAATCATGAGATGACTGTTACTAGGCAACTGTTTGTTAGTGCGTTTTCCCAAACACGCAAACAATTTGTTTGTTTGTGTTTTCAGATCAGTGAAGGCGCCGAGTGCATCATGATAAACAAAAGGTTTTTCTTAACGAACGCTAGCATCACGACACTTGTACAACTAAAAGCTCTGGTAAGTACCTCATGTAACTGAAACAAACATTCTACACAAAACTCGCTACAGTGTGTTTCCCTAATAGAACAGGTTTCTTTCTTAAAAACAAAGCGATGGCGAGCTTGCTATACTCGCTGTAATACATTTCAGTGGAAATAAAAACTACAAAAGTGGCGGAAGCAAAGATAATCAACTTTAAAGCAAAAAAGACTTCAGGAGTTAAATTTCATTTAACACAGAACCATGTAAGATGATCTTTAACCCACCTCCATGATCCTTACAATTCCGTACTTCACAATTTATTTGTATGTTTGGCAACATCACATGGAAATTGGGAAAGGGAACTGCTGATAATTAAACAGGGTGCTGTACCTTAAGCCAGTGCCAAGGGGTCGTCAACGCTAGAAATTCTGGGACTGAATTTACAAAGGTCTCCATAGCTAATTCAGATGCAGTTTCTTAACAATAGCCTTTTGTATTCGAACAATGATACATTCGAGAAATCTTAATCTATAAAAGGCCTTCGTGAAATCAGGCTTCAGGCTTGATTATCTTTTTACGTTGCACTTCTAATAGCGTTCAACTCCTGGAGGGAGTGGGAACAGTACCAAAAAATTACTTGGATGACTTGAAAAATACTGGGGGTAGGGGTCACCTGTGCTGGGTGGGCAAGCATTTCTCCAGGGGGCGTGGCAAGCCGTGTAGTTTTTGCAGAGAGACGAACAAATGTATTTAATAGGAGAGCTTATCATGTTTGCTCTTGCCTCTAGCGTGAAGACTACATGACAGTTCCTGATGTACGTCACCGGATCCAGTGTTTAGAGAGCTGGGATTTGTATAAAGGAGAGCTTGTTAAATCTCTGGCCACGAGAGCAGCTAAACATCCACGAAGATAGCAGTGCATAAAAATAAGCACACTCTTCAAGCTGTTCACATGACGTACCTATCGCAGCACTCTGCACTTCCGCTGCTTGGACGAGTGGCGTATCATCTTGATATTTGTCCGCTGCGTCTCTTTGACGTCACAGTCATCTAATATTTGAGCTTCAATGAGTGGTTATCCACTTCAAAAACGCTACGAGGAATGTTAAGAGCGGAAAGACCTACGGAGCAAGTACGGGTTCGCAAGTATGTATCTTCAGGAAGTCAGAGGCCTTAACCAAATCTTGGTCCTGTGAGAAAACAAGCGGCAAATTTCTCATCATGTTATGAGTAGAAACAGAGAATATATTTAAACAGACACAAAGTAAAACTGAATGAACGTGCGTCGTGTGAATTTGTGCGACCAAGTAACCAAGTATTTATTTATAGTATTTAGGGACAGGTCAAAAAGTACAGGGAGGGGGGGGGGGGTGGGCCGGAGCATTTCGAAATGTGGTGGTTAGAAAACACATGACCCACCCCTTCCAATTGGAGCAAAACGGAGTGACCCACCCCTAAATGAAGGCTGAAAATCACATGACACACCCCCTATAAGACATGGCATTTTTGGCTCAATAATCAGAAAAAATCACATTTGTGATCGATGAAATTGTGGTGTTATTTACATTTTAGATTTATTTTTAACAATAATACAAAATTATGTAACAATAATATTGTTTGCCATTACCCTTGCAACTTTAAGTCATGACTGTAAACTCTATCTCGACCTTTTACTTTTCACATTAGGCCTCAAGGCATGTAAAGCAGTGATCCATCTAGAAAATTGATGTAGTGAGTCCTGGGAGTAATATAGCCAGACAACTCCCAGATCTTTGTGCATGTGTCCCGTACCCTTGGGGAAAAATAACATGTAGACACAATATCATATCAACTCTTCGGTTTTCGTCCATCGTATCTTGATTAAAAATATATCACCACTGTTTGTGTTATGTTTAATCATGTAGACACAAGTTGGCCATTTGGTGTTCTTGAATACCAGCATGTCAACCAAGTGCAGTATTTTGAATATTTCTGCCCTGAGACTCCTTGCTCAATCCATTAACTTTTCTACAGATTTTACAATACATAAGTTATCATCTCTATTGTACACCAGCCAAGTTTACTTTTTCAAATACGGCTTGAAAAGTTTTTTTTCTTTAGTAACTAACTGAAAGGAGTTAACATACAATAAAAGGAAGTGACACTCAAACATGAACCCACAGTCTGTCAAGCGCCTTGCGCACAGCCAACAGCTCCCACATGTGTCGTGTGGTGAGCTGGGGCTTTGATAAAGGGGTGCTTTGCAACTGCCTTGGTAGTAAAGGGCAGACTACATAAGGCTCTTGGTCCTATTTCTGCCCATCAGCTATGCTACATGTGTATGCCTATGAGGCCTAATATGGCAGAAACAGCTGTCCATGGCTGCCAATACCTCGGTCAGGAGCCCATTGGGCTCCTGCCTGGGTGATATGGCTGTGCGTATGCCAGACTCTGGATTGGTGTTTGAGCGTGTCACTTGCTTTTATTGTTCGAAAAGAGTTACCTTTCTTGTAGATTGTGTCAAATGTGTGTCAATTCCCATAATAGAAAAAGGATGACCCACCCCCTACGGGTAGCTAAAAATTGCACGACCCACCCCTTACCAAGGGTTCAAAAACTGATGACCCACCCCCTCTCTGCTCCGGCCCACCCCCCCCCCCCCTATACTTTTTGACTAGTCCCTTATTTAAGAGACTCGCGCAATATTATTCGTGTCCATAGACTTAGATAGTCTTGTGCAATAGCTGATAATTTAAACGAGTGAAAAATATATAACTTCTCGTGCAAGAAGTGAGCATACAAGCAAATAAATAAAACAATAAAAACCTTAGTCAACTGCCAGTGTCTACTGTAATTTTAGTATTGTAATAATTCCTAGCTTTTGAAAGTCCACTGGAACTTCTTGACAACGCTGAAGAATTTAAATAATGTTAAATGTTTACTATTCTCAGACGTTACTCTCTGGTCTCACATCTTCAATAATTAAAAGCAGCCTGGAAATTCTTGGAAATTCTAAAGCCTTTTTCGCGCAATTTAAACGAAAAACAAGAAGAGAATCGAAATCCCTGCGCGACACTTACGAATGTAATTAAAACTGCTCACGAAATCATTAACTTTTGATTTTTCAGCTGCGTGCCCAACTTGAACAACCAAGAGTTGCAAATGTGTTTTATTCTTATCCCTGAGGTCTCTGCTGGGGGTGTTGCTAACAAAATGACAACTTTGTTTGAAGAGATTGCAACTCTGTTCAAACAATAAGGCGTTTTGATAATTGATTTGTGAAAAACAGATACGGTTGGCCGGAAAAGATTCCAAATTTATCTGTTGCAGCTATTTTTATTCCGAACTCAAGCATCGTGTACGACAATAAAATGATATTTTCGAAGAACAGGTTCTTATTTCAAACACCTGGTAAAGTGATGTCAATTTCAAAATGAGTGCTGTATTTTCCTTTTTGACCATAATAGACCATTTTATAGTTGTAGGTTTAGTGGCCTGGCCTCTGAATGGCAGCGAGGCTGGAGGTGACCTTGTTTTGATACAGACCTCACTGCTTTTATTGTGCAAATCAAGTTGTTCTTATGCTAACTAGTTGTCATTTACATATGAAAAGTAGAGAGGTCTGTATCAAAGCAAGGTCACCTCCAGCCTCGCTTGCATTCATGGCCAGGTAACTAAGCACACAACTGTAAAATGGCCTATTGCATTTGCTTTATGCCCGAGCTTATAATAATCAATAATGTTCCAGGTGTTATCGATTGATGAGTCATCATCAGTTGCATAGCGTAGTACTGTGCTTGAATTGT
>CBDDTI010000215.1:0-5000 GCA_965233585.1 bacterium | reverse complement strand
TCCTCTTGCGCAAACTTGGCCTCGAAAGGTACATTTCCGAGATTTTTGTCTGTTGTCTCAGGCTCTTCCCTGTCCTTTTAACAATATAAAAAAAAATGTTTTGGAAAAGTGAAGCCATTTATTTTGAATACTTTTCCGATACACAGCAATGAAACGGCCATTATGGGATCGTTTCATGACAGATGTATCGCTTTAAATACTTTCTTGTGGCATAATGCCCTTGAAGGTCTTTTTTTAGCTCATCGCAACTGTCGAAGAGCATTACGTGACATCTCAACGCATCGTAACGCAATAGCTTTGTTGACAAAATTAAAGTCACCAAGTTTGCAACATTGTCAATTTTTAAATTTATAACTCTTCTTCTATTTAAAAGCTTTTAACTCAAAGGTTCCTGAATAAAATGTCTATAGTAACAGCTCTTAATATCACCAATAGCATTATCACGCAAGTTTCACATAAGCGATACTAGCTAGTTTTATTCATCACTGAAATAAAGGCTCACCAAGACTTTCAGTCGATGCTCCAAGTACAACGACCGCGCCATACATCCAAACTTGTTCTTTAGTGGATCGTATGTAGGAACAAACTCCCCGACCCCAGTACACAAGTAGACCTTCTCGGCCAACAAAGCATACCCCATACTACCCCTGCCGAGACCACTGCCTTCCAGTAGAGTGATGCGACCATAGATCTTGGAATCTGTTCCAAAAAACAAAGAGATTTGGATAGGTAAGATAAGAAACAAAATTTTAAGTTAGAGCTCTGTACGAGACTGAGCCCTCAAAGTACATAAAAAAGTTCTGTTAGAAAGTGTAACATGTCAAAAATAGCGACAAAACTGCTACACAGAAAAATATCATCAAGGTTTAAAACTTTTTACTGTCTAAAACGGCTAAATTTTTTTAATTCTACAACAGCTTGAAAACATTTCAAGTCACTCAAGTTGAAGATACCTCTAGAGAATGCTGCATCCACATTTAAATCTCCCAATTTATCAGCGTCTTTATTCAACCAAAGATCCCGCTCAGCCAACAGTAAAAACTTAGCGGAAAGAGTAAATTGCGCGGGAACTGGATCAGGAACCTGCTGGAACCTAATGGGCAGCGTAAAAGTCACTGGATCACGTGGGTGGCACGTGGGTGGTTCTGAATAGCTCACCCCCTGAAAAGAGCACATAAATCATCATTGCCTTCAATTTATAAGTTAACTACCTTCTTAGTCACTAATTCTTCCAGATCCAAGCACTTCATTCTTATCACTTATCTTCTTTGGAAAGCAACAAAATATGTTCTTGCATACGGTGGCTTCGCCTGCAATACGAGAGCTAGTTACAACCGAGCTGTCCTTCCGAAACGACACGATAATAGCTATTATTATTCAACAAATTGTAACACTATCCAAATATGGTCATGATGCTCTCGATATCTGTCATCCGTAGGTAACGTATATCCGGCGATATACGTAGCTTCGTACGTGGGAAGAAAAAGTGAAGTGAAAAAAGGTCGACAGAAAGATTTAAAAATGTTACGAGTTTTGTTATCAATTTGTTGAATAATAAAACAATTATCCTGCTCAATCTCGCGGAATATCGTCTGATTTTAGCCGACTCGGCCTACGGCCTCGTCGGCTAAGTATCAGACGATATTCCGCGCGATTTCGCAGGATAATTGTTAATTATCCTACCTAGCGACACTCGTTTAGCGACGAACCAGTAACTGGACAAGAGTGACTCAGTTTGGACGCTAAATTTAAAGTTTTGAGACACAAAATGTTTCATGTTTTTCTTTTTATACTCTGATTTGGTTTATGAAATTATAAATTCCTTTTCGCGAATATTCACGGCTGTTTGCAGTGACAAAATTTGCCCGACTTCAATGCAATTCCTGTTAACAAATGTTGACGTCAGGACAGTAAAATGTTCTCGCCTGATTGGTCAATTCAAATTTCAGGCTCACCAGCCGTATCCAAGGCCGTTAGTCTACTTTAAAACTTACTGAATCCGTTGAACAAGGTATCAGCTTGATAAAATAAACGCCTGTATAATCTCGCAATGCATACTGGGATTGAAATCGCCAGGTCTGCTGAGGGTAGTCAAACGTCTGTTCGCTAGATACCAGGCTCAACGCGAAACTCAAGTGTGGACGGTCACGTGACATCACCACTGCCATTGCTTGGGTGTCTAAAAAAGTAAACATGCACAGTCGGTTGTCAGAACATTTTTAATGGATTTGTGTAAAGGCGGTTTAAACTACAGTCGAACCTCCACTATCGGCTAGCTCTCCGAAACGGCAGCGGACGCCCAAACGCTCCCTAACTGCCAAAACAACCACTCGACAACCACCAGTGTATCGATGACTGGCGAACGATTTACACAAAATCCCATTTTTTTATCGTAAAAGGCTACAAAACGTAATCCGTACTGCGCGTCTTTGGTCTCTGTTACTCTTTAATTCTGTATTTTTGATATAGTTTGATTTAAGTACAGTTTATATCCAAAAATAAGAATAGTTTTTTCTTCAGAAAAGAAATGTTGCACCCCGGAAAAAAACAGGTGTGATGTTATACCCCTTCCTGTCCATAACGGCCAAGAACAACCACTCCCCTCTGTCCCCAAGATGGCTGTTGAGGAGACATTCGACTGTAGATCACTAAAACATGTTAAAGATAATGAAGTTTTCCAAACTTACTTGGGTTTTTGATCAAATACGTTCCTCGAAACTTTGTTTTAGTCTTAAATGTGACCACGAGTCTTTTGTCTTGCTCGCGTACTGAGATAGCTGTTGGCCAAAGATCTCCGTTGAACAAACCTCCTTCAGGAGTTTGCACGCCATTATTTAACAGCACAGCGGTGTCATAGGTAAGATGCAGGCGCAGAAACATAGCGTGGTCATAGTGGACCCAGTCTCCTCTATTCCTCGGTACACGATACACGTAGGACACATACAGAGGTACCCGAACAGTAAGCTGGGATTGAGCAATATCAAGTGATTGTTCATTTGACGTCACTGAGGCGCCGCAATGCTGAGTGAGCTCTGATAAGTCATAGTAACTGTTGAAAGTCCATACGCACGATTCAAGGTCGAGATTTCTATAGAAGCGCAATGTGCTATTACTTCTGAGCCCTGCGCTGAACTGATACGGCTCACCTTCATTCATATTTTTACGGTCTTTGATGGAATTCGTAACAAAACCGAAGTTCGTGATTAGTTCATTTAGGTGTAAGAGGTTGGAACACTTGTGTTGTGCTACTCGTAGCACGCCTGGGCGAAGAATTCGCTTGAAGTTTGTCAACCTCTTTGTCGATATAAGCGGTACAAGCCCGTCTGTATGAGGAAGGACCACTTTAATGTGAACTTTGTTGGAATAATTATCACCCGTTGCTCCTGTAAATGAAATACTAGCCACGATCTGTTGAGAACCAACACGATGAGGATCACGTGACGCACAAAGTCCCTCCTTAGAGCTTACGTTGACTTGAGCGCTGGTCGATTCAAGGCCCAGCTCACCGCGGTCACTGACTGCACGCGCGACACATCGCACCCTAGAGCCTGGCACTAGGTAAACACTATCCAGAGTTACCTGGTCAGCTCTGGTGAAAAACGTGTCACTAGTCAAGTCACTAGGCTCTTCTCCAATTTGCCAGCGATACTGCGTCAAACTATTGTCGATTCGTTGAGAGGAGCACATAGAACCAGTTTCCGCATAGCGAGGATACTTTGGATCGCAAGCCTGCAGGGAGTAAAGGAGATAATTCAGTTACTGACCCAGCATTAGGTCTATATGACTTGATATCGCCAGGTTCCTTTTCTGCCTATTTATGGACTTAGTCAGAAGTCAATGAACAAACACAAAAACGTTGAGACCGAATCAGCTTGGTCAATAGGGGGATTATTAATGCCATTTTTTTAAGGGATCCTTCGGGAATTACCCTCTTTGGTAGTCAAATTACAGCGGAGGATTTGGTTTATCTTGCCCGCTCGGGGAGCTTCCAAATGACAAGCAGAGGTAATGCGATGCCCTTTCATAAAGTAAGAGAAATTTTCATCTAATTATGTCATGAAGGGAGAATATTCTTCAGATATGCTTTTCCAATTTGCTGTCTGCCCCCTTAACATGAACTCTGCAGGTCGGAGACGATTACGACAAACGTAATGACGTCCATATGTGTTCAAAAGGAACAGCTACGAAAAACAGTTACAAATAAAGCGCAGTGAACAAATAAAAAAATCATGCTTGAAGCAACCTCACGGGCTTGGCAAGTCAGCGAGAAAGTTTACACTACTTCGAAGGCGAGGAGAGCACAGATATGGCACCAATAAGACATTTTAAAGTGTATATGACACAAAAAAACTTTTCTACTTAATTGAAAGGCCTTTCAAAATACAAAAGATTGGCGTTTTTCTTTTTGAAATATCTTTTTACGTTTTAGAGATATTGACGTTTTTCTATTATGCAAATTAGATCAGTGATGATGTCATACTACGTGCAACTGAAAAGTGGTAAAAACTGAATGAACGATATCTCTGAAATTATTAAAGCAGTGCTCTTGAAACTTGGCACCATAAATGTCCATCACAAAAGAAACAAGATGACACCCTTACTGCTGTTGCCATGACAACAGTTTTGCCACTGGTGTTGTCTTAATAAAAACTGAAATTTCCAGTTTTTGTCTTTACCAAGAACGTATTACCCCACACAATCTATTGATGGGAGTTATGACAACATAGGGACTATGTCTGTTCCAAGAAGGACCCTTTGTCCCACTTTGGAGGTTGTAAATGGGGATATTTGGTTTTTGGACGGAAAGAGACTGGAGCCAAAAGAGTTACTATGGCAACAACACTAAGGGTGTAATTTGTTTCTTTTGTGATGGACATTTATGATGCCAAGTTTCAAGAGCACTGCTTTAATAATTAACAATTAGACCAACAACAACAACAAACAACAACCTTTATTTACACTATTCTGGTAGAGGAAAAGAAAGGAGGAAAAGAAACAAA
>CBDDTI010000214.1:0-5605 GCA_965233585.1 bacterium | reverse complement strand
TGAATTTCTAAGGAAGTGTTTGGTCTCGTGTTCCCGCATAGCCTTAACAACTTAAACGTTGTTTTCCTAATTTAACATTTTGTAACTGAGCTGAGCAAAACGTTACTTATGCGAATGATCGAAACCATGGATACGAAACTCGGAGTTAGAAGCTTCTTTTGACTCCCACCTCCATCCCCTGATCCATTCACTTGGTCTGTAGTATATTTAGTGTTGGTGCGTTTTTCTCAGCCCGCACCTTTACTGGGCAAACATATCATAACAGAATTCATTTTTGTTCTGTTTGTTTCAATAAAAGCGGTTATGGACCTATTGTCCACAGCCATTTGCTCCAACATAAGTGTGTTTATTTTTATTGCCCAGCAAACAGAGCTCAGGCAAGAGCAGCATTTATGGGTTTTGTTTTGGACGGAGAGAGGAAGACATAAGAAAGTCTAATGTTAGCACAATGACATGTTTTTCGGTATAACAAATAGTTAGGAAAGCAGTTACCACAAAAAATTCACGCCTTCCAATTCTACTTTTTTTTTATCGCGCACGAAATTGTATATGTGCAGTGCCTCGTGTTTTTCATACTGTTTCATCATGTTAAGTTAATTTTATCTACGGATTGACAAAATTTTGGGAAAAAATGCACTGTCAAGGATTCAGAGATGTTTGCACCTTTTGTCATGTTCTGCTTCAGAAGGAGGACAATTCAGAAAGGTGTTAGAGAACAAAAATTGACTATTTTTGAAGGGAACGGTTGCTGAAAATTCTTGATGGGAAAAAACTCAGTAAACATTTAATTTGCATGTGCTTAGAATAAAATTGCCTAAAAAGAGCACGTTTTCATAAAGTTTCGTAGCTGGTGCTATTTTAATAAGAATGGTTATTTTTCTTTAAGCTTATTATATTTAAGCTTATTGCTGAGATATGTTTGTACCTTACCATTTTTCCTGGAATAATTTACTGTTAGCGATGGTCTGTTTCATTCTTAGCGCAGGCTACAGATAGACTTGTCCCCTAGTAAGAAAAGGTGTTACTCGCAGAGAGCCGTGTGAAAGTCGGTTTAATTCACAAGAACTTTGTAACACGTAAGTTTGTACAGATGGCACCTGTGTGTATGGGTTCCTGTAATAGACCTTTATCACACGGCGGCCATTTTGAGTCCCAGGAGAACAAAAAGCTTTGTTTTTGCACGTCTAGCCTCGCACTGGATGAGAGGTTAGACGTGCAAAATCTTTTGTTTCAGCATTGCGTGACAAAGGTCTATTGAAACTATCGGTTATATAAATATTAAAATATGGAAAAGGCGGAACCAGTAGGGCCGCCTTTCTTCGTCAATAAGTAAGCCTGAGTTGTTGTTTGACAACGATAGTACAACAATCTTTGCGTTTTTTTGTACATTGCCATAACAATATTATCATTCTCTTCTGTAAAGACCTTTCCTGTTAGTTTTACATTGCTCTCGTTGTTTTATTTTGGCTAGATTCCTTTGGAATCATGAAGAAGATGAGAAATGAAAAAGATTTCAACTTTCGTGTTCAGTCGAAGGAAAATATGGTAATGATTCTCGTACGCAAGCGCAGTACCATTATGCGAGGTCTGTGTAAGTTCTTACGCAAGCCTGTCAGTTTGATACTTGATTGACGAGTGTCGTTCTGGTCGGCGTAAAAGAGCGAGAGCACAATCATTAGGTTGAGAAGTGTAATAGCCGTTGAAGCTAATGGAACACCGGGAGCAATTCTCAGTTAATTTTTCACCAGTCATGTGATCAAATCTAAAAATCGTTACCTAATAAATGAACAACCTCGCCAGGAATCAAGTCTCTGCTGTTTTTCATTCGCGCGTTATTCGCAGAAGTGTGTCACTGAAATTTATAGAGCTTTGTATGGAGACGCCTTGTCGGTGTCCTTCTGAGGGACACAAACATGGCGGCCGTATAGTAAAAAAAAAATCTGTCTCTGAGTTTTGCTATTGAAACGAAAAATTATTGCTCCAGAGCTCCGACACATTGAAAGAATTGTTTCTTTTAGTGCAAGCACTGTTCAGTCCGCAGTGATGACTCATTTTTTGACCTACTCGAACGCCTCCCCGGGTCGCAATTTTCATGTCACGCAACGCAAAAACGTGCTCTATTACAATAACTGAGAAGAACCCTGTCGAGCTGAAACATTGTGAAACGTCAAGTTCCTGTAGGGTCTTTTACCTGATGAATTTAAAACCTGAGAAGGAAAGGTAATATTTAATTTTGGAATATGATTGCGTTACACGAAAACCAAGTTTCAAAAGAGAAGAACTTGTTCGTCCATTTGTGACAGAGGTCGTCTCCCCCGGCAATCCTGCTTTTACACAGGGTGTGGTGTCATTTTCCTGATAGAATTTGCCAACAATGTAATGTAATGTCTGACGCCACTTTTACTCCTTTGGAAAATAAAGTTTGGTTAGCGAATGCGTGGGGAAATCATTGAATTCTTTAGGCCATCCCAATAAAATGTTGCGTTTCCCATCGCCCTTCCTCTCGTGAAGGTGGGTCGGTCGGTCGGGCAAAAAAAAAATAAATAAATAAACACATGAAGGGTTCTGAGTGCCAGCGAAGGCCGGGCTGCTTGGTTACGTGGCCATTTCGCTCGTAATCAGATAGTGTAACAGGAACAGGACTACCAAATGTCTAAAACGGCTACAAAAACGAAGTATCGATGATAATTTAAGACAATTGGTGTTAATAAGGCAATATCGTGTGCTTGTAAACTAAAGTACTTGCTTTTTCACAAGTGATTCTGATTTTTTTTTTTTTTTTTTTTTTTCAAAAAAATGGGTCGGTCGGGCGATGGGAAACGAAACATTTTATGGGGATGGCCTTATCATAAAACAAGTAAAGAAGCCTCGACTATGCTCTCTTCTGTTGTAAAGCACTTAGGAAGCGGTAGACTGAGCACTCAAGAAGTAGGAACAAAAACTCGACTGCGTCCCGTGTTTTCCCCTACACTTCTTTCGTGCTCTACCGCTACCTGCGTGCTTTACAACAGAACAGACCACAGTCGAGGCTTCTTTATTTGTTTAAACTGATAGCACACAAACTGCAGTGACAAACATGACAATAAAACGCATGTTAGAAAACAAAATTTCTTAAACGTGCGTAACAATCCAGTGACGGGAGAGGTAGACACAATAAAATTTTTCTCTCTCGTGATCACTATTCAAGTGTCAACGAAGAAGAAATTAAAGATTTGACGCAATGCTCATTGACTCAGTTTTCCTCCAATTAACCACCACTAGCTTCACTTATTTCCACAACATTTGAATAACAAAATATGTACACAGTAGTACATAAATGAAAACCGACTAGAATACCAGATTAAGCCGGATAAAAACAATTTAGCCCAGAAGCTTCCTTGCAATTCTTACTCAGTTAAAAAGGAAGTGATGCCCGTTTGTGAATTAAGGTATTGTGTTTTGGTTATGTGATTTCAACTCGTTTCTTTGCCATAACGAGGCAAGGACCATTTCTGTTTCTTGAATGCGTGTTTATGATTTTCTTTCTTGTCAGCCGTCCTCCCAAAGCATTTTTATTGAAATGAACAGCTGAAATAGAGGATAACTTATTAGTTAAAAATACCGTGGTTGTAATCAGGCATGATATAAAACGAAATTGCAGCGTTGACACTGGTCAAGGAGTTTCTAAAAAGAAAAACGTTTCGATCACTTCGGTGACCTTCATCAGTGATCGATCACCGAAGTGGTCGAAACTGTTTACTTTTTAGAAACTTTTCAGGCAGTGTCAAAGCTGCAAATTAGTTACCCTTGTCACTGAGTTTCAGTACATGCACTGGTTCATGCACTACTATCCCTAGACCACAAGCTTTAGGTCAGTGTATTCTACCGTGATGAAGGACATGGCAACACACTGACGGCATTTATCAAAGCTACCATAAAAAGATTACTTGCTCTACTGTCAATTTATTAACAATACTTTTCTCAGTTTGTTTTCCGGCGGCTAAGACCTTTGATAACAGTCTTTTATTACTTTGTAGCTGATATCAAATACATTTGGCTTGATCAAGTTATTCAGTTGATTTATTGATACGAGAAACATTTCTAATGAGACTTTAATATCAAAATGCCAGCCGCTTTAGGCTTACCTTGTTTCAATAAACCTTTCACTCTTAAAGAAAACAAAACTTTCCTTTAAAGCCGATTTTGAATAAAGCAAGTTTATATTGAAGTAAAGAGTGGTTTTCGGGCAGAAAAAATATTTTTTTATATATATTGCTATTGATGCGCGTTTCAATTGACCTTGCCGCCTGTATTGTGTTTGCGTGACTGTCTTTTGATATCAAACTATTTACCGTATTTTCTGCTGATAACAGCGTTTTACTCCATTAATTGCAACGTTTTACCGACCAAATACACAGGGCAGCTAAACAATTGATGTTTCTGCAGCAAAAGATTTATATCAATGTTGTGGCAGTGATGTCGGGGGGGGGGGGGGGGGGGGGGGGCAGCTAACGAGAGTAGGGAGCTTATGAAACGCACGACGGCAACGGATAGGTATGAGGAGGACAATGGCTGTCCACGTGCGTTGTAAATCTTTGTACATTTCTTTGCATTTCTCTCAAAACAACAAATTCTGCTTTGTCTAGAGAACGCAAAGGCTAGGTTTTTAATTTTTATTGCGAATTTATCGACGTGTCCTTGCTTCAGTTTCGTGATAGAAGCTTTAGCAGTGGCAAACAAAGTGAATGACTTTAGTGTAACGCGAGAGTCGTAGGTAAATTACAGGACTATCATTTCTCCAACAGTTAAAATGCCCCAATTTAGGATGTCGAATATCAAACAGTAGACTCCTTGTGATATAATCCTCTGTTAATTAATTCATATTTTATTTGTCTAGCTATTTTTCCCCTTCTCTTGGTTGGATTGAAAAAAAAAATGTCAAAAAATGTCAAATGTTTGTTTATAGTGGTCATGCACTTAGCTACACCAAGCTAGTTCACAGGCTATTGAGAAGAGCATTTTAATGATTACATCTGAAACTCTGCCTCGAAACATGTAATTCCGGAACTTTAACCTAAACAGATTAAAAACATAATTCTAAGGAACTTTGTAATTGAAAATATTCGGGTTTTTTAAATTGTTTGACCTTTTTACAAAAATGACTTTGAAAGTTTAACAAAGCTGACGAAATATAGGATTTCTTAGTAGCGATATTTTGTGTTTATTGCTTATCTTCAGACTGAGGGGGATTTGCTCTGCTACTGGACTTAATTACTTTCATATCAACATTAAAAACACCACTTATTCCCCGAAAATTCATTTCCTATAGGCCAGTTCTTTTCGCACCAGCATACAATGGCTTAAATTAAAGAAACGATCCGCTTTAACAGCATTTCAATTCAAAGTTTCTTCTCTTCGCCGCAGCCGAAGGAGTTTGGGTAACGAAAAATTCGGCAAAGTCTAGATCTGTTCTGTTTCGAGTGGTTCAGCAGAAAATACTTAAATAGGCAGCTCTTGGGATTTAAAGACAAGGTTTGCAAAGGTTTACATTTTGTAACTATCACTTGCCCAAACTAACTATGTAGAAATACTCGCCTTAGCTAGAAACACTTTTTCATTTGTACTC
>CBDDTI010000213.1:0-20280 GCA_965233585.1 bacterium | reverse complement strand
TGTGCGTCATTCTTTTTTCTCTCTCGCTTTTAAACTTTTCTGGAAAAAGTAAAAATGTTTTATCTTTTAATCTTATATATGTATATACACACACTCATGCAATTATTATATTTACAACAAATTATTTGCACTTTCTACAATATTTTGCACCTCGATTAAATTTTTTTTATACAATTCCCGAATTGACGGGTTTAAAAATAAATTTTCCCCCTGCGACTCGTAAAATACGAGCAGGGGTGACACTTTACTTAAAATTGTTTTTAATTTATCAGAAAAAACCTGCGAATCCGGACAGGCGCGGTTTACCCTCAAGTCGAGGCCCCCATTTACCGATCTGCCCGGTAATCGTAACACCCTTGCTCCTCGCGGTTC
Organism: bacterium; assembly: GCA_965233585.1. Taxonomy (GTDB): domain Bacteria; phylum SAR324; class SAR324; order SAR324; family NAC60-12; genus CBDDTI01. The sequence goes on along the minus strand of CBDDTI010000213.1, from coordinate 19,908 downwards.
GGGGATCACGAGTCGCGGTGGTGCTGCGAAAAGCGGAGTTGTTACTGGTGCTGGGCGGATCGGCCTTAGCTGAGCCCGCAAAGACCTCATGTCACAATACATTGGTGATTGCGGGACAGACACAGCCGTTGGAGACACGGTTGATAGTCTCGGTGGAGTCGGAGTTGGAGGGCCTGGTAGGAATGTGTCTGGTTGAAGAGGACGAAAAGGAGCGGGCATTGAATAGACCGGCGATGGTACGGGCGAAGGGAGAGCCGAGGGGCTGTAATACGCCGGTCTGAACGAAGTGTTTGGCGTAGAGGTTAAAAGGGGCTCAGTTAATCGAGGCTCGGCTCTTATTTGAAAAAAAGAAGTTGAAAGGGAAGGGGTTGGTGAGTTTGAAGGTAGTGCGATGGTGGAACAACCGGATGTCGGCTTCGCATTATCAACACTTGACACGGGCGATATGAGCTCGACCGAGACTTGATTTGTTGGTGTCCTTCTTCCCAGCCTTATTTGAAAAGGTCCACACCTCTTTAAACCATTTAACTTTGATTCCTTATTTTTCGGCATTGTCTAGAAAGCAGGGTGATTGAAATGTGGTTAAATTTTTTGCGTAAGCTCAATTTTGTGTTAAAAAATTTTAAGACTTTAAGCAATAGTCTTTGGGGATCAAGCTTCTAAAAAAATACGTTAGATGGCGCTGATGCAAGCGAGAGCAGTACGAGAAGGGGTACGAGAAGGGTAAATGTATATAATAGTACTCTGTGTCTGTGACATCAGCGCCATCTGTTTGATCACTTTTAGGCCTTGGCGCGATCAGCTGGTCCCCAATCTCTATTGTTAAAAATTTTTTTTGCGTAAGCTCAATTTTTTCTGTGTAAAAAATTTTAAGACTTTAACCAACTTTGTGTTAAAAATATTTTTTTCAAAAAATTCAATGTTTAAAAATTGTAAAGACTTTTTTGTCTACTTACGATTTTTCAAAGTGTCAATAAGATAAAACCAGGATCTTTTCGGTTTCAGTTTAGATTTTAGAATGACTCCTTATCCAAAAAAGGGTCATTCATGTAAACTTTTTAATAGTAGAAAAAAGGCGCAAAAATTAAACCCAGTTTTTTGAAAAGATAATTAATTTTGGAGAAAATTTGAACCCTTCTTGTTAATCCTTTTATCCCAGCAACCTGACGTCAGGTTGTGTTTTCCATGCAATTTTCCTTTATTTTTGTACATTTTTCCGCACATGCATTAAGGCTTAAAGCAAAAGCGCCGAAATTGGAGCAAATTAATGACAAGATATGGGGTAGAGTGTTTGCTAAAAATTGTTTTTTCTTTTTAAACAACAGCCAATTTTTAGCAGCACACCCATTAAAATAAATCGGCAAAAAGGAAGGTCTTTACACCTCCCTTTTTTGCGGTCAAAGATTAAAGAATGACAATTTTCTGGAAGAAGAAGATTAGCGTTGAAAACCATTAAGCAGAAAACCATTAGCTGAAGTGAGAAAAAAAAAAAAAGCACGTGCCAAGGCAGCAGGATGTAAAAGTGGAAAAATTAATCATTTTACAAAAGATGCGCTAATTTCAGCTCATTTTACCGACAAAAATTATAGAAATGAGCATTTTTAAATTTTTTCCAAACCTTTATGAAAAATAATTGCTTTTCGATTTTTCTAGTTTCTTCCAGAACTTTTTTCCCTTAAATTGGAATAAAAGTTTGCGCCTTTTTACCTCAACTCCATCAAGAATATTCTAGCATTTGCCATAATATGATCCAAAATAGTATAAAAAGCTCGTTTGTACTTTAGAAAAACACCAATCATATTTTGACTGGCTTTACACCCACACCTAAGAAAAACATCGGTCGCATCATGGGTAAATTGACTACATCAACTGAAAGCAATGGCAAAGGCAGCAAGACGATCTTCTACAAAAAAAAGGGGAAGTCCACGCATAAAAAGGTCACGAAAAAGACACCGTCCGACAAAAGCCTCGTTGAAAAAACGTCAAAAGTTTACACCAAAGAGCAAAAAAGTAGTAAACTTGCCAAATCCCGTTCGCCGTCTGCGAACAAAGGACATAAGCAATTAGAAGATTCCGACTCAGACATGGAAAAGGATGAGGATATGAGAGACAATGAGAATTCAAGCGATGACGAGTCTGAAGAATCCGGCTCAGAGAACATGCGAGACGGCTCTGATAACGATGATAACGATGTCGAGTCTGATGCCGCCCAAGATGATGATGAGGATGATGTCGATGACGATGATGATGACGATGCGCCGACTGATATTGAAGAACCGGAGATGGAGGATCGAGGAAAGCCGTTTTGCGCGAAAAAAAGACCCAGGCCCGATTCAGGCAAAAAGAAATTGCCAGATTCAAAAAGAAAAAACTATGCCGAGCCGGAGCCGGTTTCGTCCAAGGTGGATGGGATTAATTTGTCAAGGAAAAAGCAAGAGGAGTTGTTTCGACCTTGCAAATGGGATGTTAACGAGCGCGTAAAAACCGCAGAGGTAAACTTTTCCAAGTGGCTAGAAAGCCACAGCCATCGCGAACAATATTTTATTGGAGACGACGGGGTGAGTAAAACAGTTCAAATTCAGTTTAGCGTATTTTGTTTAAAAACTTTTGCACTGTTTTGCTCAACAGTACATCTACCCAAATCCAGCCACCATGAAAAAGTTTATTGAGGCTTTTAAAAACAAGGAGGTGTCATCGCGATCGGTGAGCTTGCCTTTTGCCCCGATGAGCAAAGTGATTGCATCTAATCCTAGGATGGTAATTGGAGTTAGTGGCGTTAGGCATATCCAGCGTGCTGCGGGCCTTAGCGTGTGGCCTGTATTTTATGTCTCCAAGGAGCAGGTAAGGCGAAATAAAAATGTAAATAGAAAAAATTAGGTGGAAAAATGCGTAAACAATCTTTTTCCGCAGTATAACGACAACAACAAAAGCCACAGCACCAAGATAATTAGAATGAATTTTCCTCTGCACAAGTTGGATGAATTTACCGAGAGTTTGGTGGAGCTGTGTCAAGGTCTGGATTTCCCCGTCAATGCCAAACTCGGCAGCAAGTGAAGATGCGTGTGTGCAACCGCGGCAACAGCCGCGGCAACGGCGGCGACTGCAGCTTTGCTGCAGAACAGAAATCTGATTTGCGGGTTTTTATTAACTAAAACATTATAGGCAATTCTGTATTTTCTAATAAAGCTTGACTTGCAAACGATTAACTAAATGTTTGACACGTTTTTCATTTTCGCGTAAATTATTGGGATTAAAAAAAGTGCAAAAGTGTCGCGGCTTCGCGTTTGCGTATGCATTGACAAACATGCAGAACGCGGCAGCATACCACCCGCAAAACAAAGAATCGAAAGCTTGAATTGTGCGGTCCAGGACATGTCTTATCCTGCCGCAATTTTCCCATTTTTTCAAAAAATGGATGAGGTGGTGATTATAAGCGGGCACGGGTAGTGCATAGCTGTCAAAATAATATAAATAGTTTTGCTTATTGATGAAAAAGGCGATGAAATGACTGCCGGGATGGCTTGAAACCGAAAGATTGACGATGGCGCAACAGCTAGTGTTCCACAAGTCTGAGGGTAACGTGTCGACGGCGAAGGTGCCGATGAAATTCTTGCAAAGCGGAGATAAAAACCGATCTAGAAATAAGTTGCTCAAACCGGCCATTATCGCTCTTCGGCCCTAATAACTTGACCGTTCTCCTCTATTTTAATTCCTGAATTAAAAATGCTGTAGGCTAGCAGGTAGATGGGGTGAGGCTTGGTTGTTTTAAAGCCTAATTCCAAGTCCAACTTGCCTTTTTCGTCGGGGTGAATGTGGAAACTGTTGCAGCGATCGGGGGTCAAATCGGCAGTGAGAAAGCATCTTCCTCTCTTAAAAACCGCGGGCGAAATGTCGCAAGAACTATTTGAAATGCCAAAACCCGTGCTGTCGTACATGTGTCTGTACAGGTCCATGTAATTATCATCATCAAAATCCGGCTGAAAAGCTTTTGGGAAGACGCATTGACCGTTTTTAATAAGATTGAAATAATTAAGATCAAAGTGTTGAAAGTCAAACGGGTTAAACTTGCTGTCGTGCGTCAAGGCTCGGTTGTGAATTAGGGTGAAAATAACTTGTTTGGGCAGTATTTGTGAGGCAATGTTGGTAACGGTGTACGATGTGACCCCGGCCGGAATCACAAAAACCTTCAACTGACTCAGCTTAAAGGGTATATAGCAGGGCTGTTGAGACATTTTCAATCTAAAATGCTTTCTCTGCTGCTCGACTGGCAAAACTTTTCTCATTTTCAACTTTAAATCTTTTAAAACAATTTTAAAAGATTTGTCATCTTCGGCGTGAAGAATGCCAAATGTCGGATTGTTTCTAATAAGCTTGATCTTGATGTCGACATTCGGCGGCATATACTTATCCGTGTACATAATATCCGCCCCCAATCGAGAGCAGAAATAAACTTTTTTGCCGTTAAGTATGACATTTCGACGGTGTATTAAACGCTGATTTATACCAGGCTCGCAAGCTCCAATATCATTTTCTTTTTCTTCGAAATAACCTTCGGCTCTAAGCTGGCTCTGTTTAGTCTCTCTATCAAACGACAATTCGGTTTGGATAAAGTTTTTGAAAGGGTAAGAATTTGCCGTGCTCAGGTCGCAGACTTGAGTGCCGTTAATGTAAATTTCAACCAAGCTAAATAGATTGCTCGCAAAATTATTGACCAAAAAGACTCGGTCGTCGGGCCCGACATTTTCATCCTTTGCTGTCTTGACAACGAAATGCCCTATTAATCTAGTCTGATCCAGAATGATGGAACACTCTTCATCTCGCGGGATGATGAATTCGATCGGCCCGGTGTTTGAAACGCTGGAAACGCTGTTGTAGACCACATCGTTGCCTTTTTCAAGGCTTATATCGACCCCGAGCGGCGCGTGCAGATCAAGAGCTTGTTCTGTCAAATCGTCCTGCTCGAACCCTAGACCTCCGATGCCGCCCTTTTCAGTCATTGTCGAAAAAGCGTGCTAGTCCGTAGTTTTCTGTTCTTCTTAAAAAGAGGGGAGTCGGCGGTGTGTGGTTTTAATATTTTATTTTTTTAACCTGAAGGTTGCTGTCGATGGAAATGGCGGCATTATAAATAGCGTAAGAAATCAGGGTTACGGGGTAACTGGTGGCGGTGTTAAAAGTCAAGTCTAATTCCAAATTTCCAGGCACTCCGACGTGATTGTGAAACGATAGGCATTTATCCGGGGTCAGGTCGAACGCGAGAAACATCTGACCCTCTACAAAAGCTTGGGGCGAAATACAATTTCTGCCGCCGACGTTGCTTTGAAAATGGTCGTACAATTCCATATAATCGCCTGTATCTATCTTGCATTCTATAGGTTTAGGCAAGAAGGGTCTCCCGTTGTTTTTCAAAATGACGGATGCTAAATCGAAGTGTTTAAAGTTAAAGGGAAAATAGTAGCTCGGTCCTTTAGCAAAATTTTTGCTTTTGATCATGCAGAAAATAATTTGTTGCGGCAACATCTCGCTATTGTTGATGTGATTTGCGGAGAAACTAAGGGAACCAGACGGGATCAGATAATGCTTCATCTGTGTGTCTTTAAAAGGCAGAAAAAAAGGTCGACCTTTTAGCAGTTCGGCGTTTAGCCTGTTTCGCACACGCTCGCACGGTAACACTTTTCTCATGCGAAGTTTTAATTCCTTTAATCGAATGCGATAGGCTTTGTTCGGATCATCTTGAAGCAGTCCGAAACAAGGGTTGAACCTGCGTAATACAACGGTGATTTCCACATTCGGAGGTAAATATTTGTCGGTGTGAAAAATATCAGCAGGCAAAGTTGAGCTAAAATAAACTTTTTTGTCGTTCATTATTTTCGGACGATTCTCCGCAATGCATTGGCACATAACCATTCTACCGGCCGCGTCAAGCCTGTCATAGCATTTGTCGCGGTGCGTCCGGCAAAAGCCCTCGGCCTGCCCCACATTTGTTAAAACATTATTATCATAGGACAAGAGAAAATCAATGTGGCGTTTGTACGGATAAGAAAGAGGGGCGCTCAAATCACATATTTGAGTTCCGTTAAGGTGGACTTCAATTTGCGAGAATAATGCGGCGCAATAATGGTTAGTAATTGTTGTCGTGTCAGTCGGTCCTACACCCTCGCCACTGTCAGTCTTTACCACAAAGTGACCCTCTAGTCTCGTCTGATTTAAAACAAAAGCGCATTCAGGGTCGGGAGGAATTGAAAACGTAACATCTTCTAAATCTTCGACGGGGGTCACGCTACTATATAGCACAGTACGACCTGATATTAAATCCGTGTCTTCGAGGGGGGTCGCATGCGCATTCAAACTATCGCCCTGCAATTCATTGAAATCCACATTTAAACCGCCGACACCGCCATTAATCAACGATGGCATTTCTAGACAACACGGAGCACGTCACTGTGACAAATATAAAGCTTAGCTGCACAATTATTCTTGCTGATGAGGGGCCGTTATCCTTAAATAAAGATGTGTCACAAAGAGTTTTTAGTAATTTCACGGTAGTGAGAAAACAATACGTCTACACCATTTTCAAGACTCGTAGAAACGACAAATCATATCATGTCAATATTACCAAAGTGCCATCGCGAGCGGATATAGAAATATCGTTAAGTCTGCTGACGGACATTATCATCAACCGTTTCTCTGTGAAAACATGGGAAATAAACAATTTAACTTGTTCTTTTCGTGCCGGCTTTGAGATACCGCTGCCGGACGTTTTTGATAAACTTCGGAAAGAGAGTTACGTGAAAAAAATACGCTTCAATCCCGAACGTTTCCCGGGCATGTTTGTGTCTTTTGAAGCCAACACGGTTTTAATTTTTTCCACAGGCAAGATGGTAATCATCGGGGCCAAGTCCGAAGATGCGGCCAAACATAGTCTGGACTTTATTATAGATTTTTTAAAACGATATAAGAGCGATGGATAGTTGACTCGCGTTTCAGTTTTGCACCACGTGTCGAGAAATAAACATGCCTCGTTTTCTTAATTTCAACAAGACGTGTTCTCATTACAATATTGTGGATGATTTTTCAAACGGGTGTGAAGTATGTACAGATTGCGGGCTCGTGATGCATGATCGGATTTATGCTCCGTACGACTATCGGCTCGAGTCGATGAAAGCGGAGAAAATGAGCGAGTATGTGACTTGCGACAAAAACAATTTTACCGATGAGACAATGCAGAGGGTATGCTATAAGTGCAATATCGAATGCGCGGATTTAAAACGCGCCATTGCCAAAAAATGGAACGCTAGCGGGAAAAGAGGGAAAAGAGGAGTTTGTTTGGAAAGTTTAGCGGTAATGTGCATCTACACCGCGCTTATAGAGTCGGGGGTGCCGCGGCCGATGAAAGATTTATGTCGCATAACCGGCGTCAAGCAGGACAAAGTGTGGCAATATCTAAAAAACGACGACTCTTTTTACAGCCCGAATTTAATGTGCGAATATTTTCTTCACTCTTTAAATCTAAGCTACAAGGAGTTGAAGGAAATTAGAGAGAAAGTTAAGCAACACGAAAAAAAGTTTGTTTTTTCACCAAAAACACTAATCGCGGCATGCGCGCACGTCTTTTTAAGAGAACAACGGAATAGGGTTGATCAGGAAAAGCCGAAAAGCTTATCGCGTTTAGCCGAGCAATTAGGCGTTAGTCCGATGGCCTTGAGCAGGTGCGTCAAAAAAATTGAAAATTGTTAAAGTATGCGATACCACCGTGGGCCGTCTGTGCAGGCGGGGGCGGGATTAGGTTCAATTTTTAGCAGTCTTTTTCGGTCGTTGGTTCCGGTGGCGAAGGGCGCCGCAAAGACAATCGGTAAAGTTGCGAGAAGCGAGGGTGTCAGATCGGCGGGACGATATTTAAAAAAAGAGGCGGGACGAGCAGCCATCGACACCGCGCTGGAAGCCTTGGACGGCAGGACGGTTGGAGCCGCCGCGAAAAAGAGATTAAAATCCGCGACTAGAAACATCTTACTGGCTGGTAAGGCGAGTAGGCCTGCACAGGCGTCCAAGAGACCGGTCAAGAGAAAAAATAGTGCGCATGCGGTAGGAAGCAGCAAGAGAAGAAAAACAAAACAAAAACCGTTGTTTTATGTTGAGGACGATGACGACGACGAGGATGATTACTAAACGTGAATTTTTAAAGGCTTACACTTCGCCCGGCTCGCCTTTTGCCTTTTCATCTCCGAACCGCGTTTTTAATCATTTTAACGGGTCCATACCTTTAAATAAAATAAAGAAATGGCTGCAGGCGTCAGACACCTATACTCTGCACCGACAACCTAAGGCCCCAAAACCCAGGAACCCGACCTATGTTTATTATAAAAGATATCAATTCCAAATAGACTTGGTCGAAATTGGGAAAATGGCAAACGCGAATGACAATTATCGTTACTTGCTGACAGCGATCGACATTTTTTCGAGGTATGCCTTTGTTGAACCTATAAAAAACAAGACAGCTTTGGTTTTTTTGAAAGGATTCAAAACCATTGTAAAAAAAGCCGGACAGCCGCCGCGAAAAATTCTGGCTGACAGAGGGTTAGAGATCAAGAATAAATTTTTTATAGACTACTGTCGACGTAAAGGCATTACTCTTTTACACAGCGACAACTTTGTGCACGCGCCGTTTGTGGAAAGATTTAACAGATCTCTTAAAAGTCTGATGTTTAAATATATGACATCTAGGGGTACGGACCGATTTATCCACGTGCTTCAATCTTTAGTAAAGACGTATAACTCGCGCATTCATAGAATGATTGGTATGAGTCCTGCCGAAGCGGAAAAAGCAAGAAACGCGCCTAAAGTCCGAATGAAACAAGAAGAGGCTTATGCAAAAATAAAGAGGCGGCTACCTAAATTTAAGAAAGGTCAGACGGTCAGAATAAGTAACTACAGAGCTCAATTCGACAGAGGTTACAATAAGCAATTTACGGAAGAAATTTACAAGATCAGACGGGTGTTTACGCGATTACCCATTCCTACATACGAACTAGAAACTTTGGACGGAGACGAGACGGTTGAGGGAAATTTTTATGCTAATGAGCTGACTTTGGCCAAGCCGCCGAAATTATTCGGCATTGAAAAAATTGTGAGAAGGAAAAAAGATAAAAGAACCGGACAAAAGTTGGTGTTGGTGAAGTGGAAAGGCTATAAAAACCTTAGCTGGATCGCTGAAGATAGCGTTATTAATCCGGCGTAACAAGCATGAAGGGAGGACATCTCATTTATTGCATCTCAAACGCAAGTACCGATTGTCACGTGAACACGCTAACGCGTTTTAACAATCTTTTACCGAAAAATTTAGAATTTGACGAAAGAAGAGATTGGGAAGTTGGGGTTGTAGCTTTTGGTTTACATTTGAATGTAAAACAAGATTTCGTTTTTGACGTGGTCCAGGTTAAATCTAACATTGTGTCTACAAGCTCAAACGAGAATTCTCACATCTTATGCATGGCCGACTTGCCTTCAAGCAAAAAAGGCAAATATTTCTACCATAGTTTAAAAAACATACGATATTATCCTATTCAAAACACTTCAATAAAATCAGTGGGCATTGAGTTTTTAGACGCATCCGACAAACTTCTGAAACTAAAATCAGGTCAGCCGAGTCTAGTTTTACTTCACTTGCGAAAAACAAAACGAGCGATGACATATTTGACAAAGCACATTCGCGTCGACTCGAAAATGGACGGCGACATAAATTCCACGCAGAAAAACAACAATTTCGAGGTACATTTGAGCCATCCGATTTATTTAAACGAAGGAGCTAAAATAGCCTTAGCCGACATCTCCTTTCCAAATCGAGTTAATAGCGTTCCGTTAAGCGTTTTTGATAAGAAAATTAAAGTAAGTACTGACCCGTTTAAGCAAGAAATCGAGGTCAAACTTGATCAGCAGAAAACAATTGCTTACTTATTACATTGCCTAAACGACGAAAGAGACAGCGTAGTACGTAAATTTGTCGAATTTGGGCAAACGAAGAAAACAAATGAATCGACAGATATGTTTTTTCAAGCAATTTACATTGGCCCGATGACGTACGATGCTGAATTTAAATCACATGAGGTAAAAGTGCAGATACCGTCTGAATTTAAAAATATTTTGGGAATCGAAGAAGAATATATTGTTTTGGGTCCGAAGAAAAGAAAATTTATATCGCAACAGCCGATGCGAAATCCTGATCCGTCAGAAACATTCCCACCCGTTAAAATCGAGGTAATGATCGAAACAATGCGATTTTGTTTCTGCATTAAGAAGAGGTCTATTAAAACATCGAATGAATTAATCGAAGCCGTGAATAAGGGTATGAGCAAAGATTTGCAAAAACTCATTCAAATTTCCGCGCGTAAAAACCATTTTATAGTAGAACATGCCGACAACAGGTTTAATCGCTTTTTGGTAGTAAGGATAAGAGTGCCGCATGAAATAAGATTATTGCTAGGAATAAGTCAAGACGAAGACATTGTTTTGTCGGATGGAAGCAGGCAATTCATAAGTGACGAACATCTCGATCCGCACTATCTATATCCCGGAGTGATGATCTGCTATGCCAATTTCGTCAATCATTCGGTAATTGGAGACGAGTTTTACCCTGTATTAAAAGTTATACCAATAAATAGAGGCGAGGAACAAGACAATTATGTGACGACGCATTTTGAAAATTTAGAATACATAAAGTGTAATACAAGCCGACTGGATTTGTTACATTTTCAGTTAAAAAGACTCGACGGAGAATTGATTAATTTTGAAACAAATGAAAAAATTATGATGAATTTAGCCATACAAAACCCGAAATAAAAAACATGGACTGTATTAGAGCACGGCAGAATAGAATTTTGTCATGTATTTCTAGTTTAAACGCGATTGAACATTAACATTTTCTAATTTGTCTGATTCCGTCCGAGCGGCGTAAAAGGCTCCGAAGGTTGAAAAGAGCAAGAAAATTACCAATGCTACTATCAAATATGGGGTTGAGGTTCTTGTATTATCTGACGATAGGAGTTTATCCAAGGTGTTAATTACAATCTTGTTAATAGCGTTCGTTGTGTTGTTGGGGGTGACGGTAACGTTTGACACCTCTGCCACTTGATAATTGTCTTCCTGGGGGGGACTCATTCTTGTATTTCAAATTCGAGAGAAGCAGCCGTGGAGTATTTGGAGCGGTCGTAATTTTGCGGGTTAACATACACCGCATCTTCTAACATACCCATAATTTCCCTCTTTGATTTTCTCACTTGTCTAGTCATTTGTCGAAATTTTTCAATCGATCTCTCCATTAGCTTTTCTTCTTTGTGAGCATCTTCACGACTCGTATCAATAGGAAAACTCGACTTTAGTTTTTCGAGCTCGAAAACGAGGTAAGAGACGTTTGCCGTCAGATTCTCTAAGATGCTTTTAACATGGTAGGACCTTTGGTGCGTCAACGGTGACCAATTAAAGCTGTTCGGCACGGTGTAAGACAATGTTTTTAATGTTTCTATTTTTGGCTGATCTTCATCGGCAATCCAGGCATCGGTCGGCTGTTCTATTTTCGGCTGATCTTCATTGGCAAACCAGGCATCGGTCGGCTGAGTTTCAGGAAACGGGGGAATGATTGTTTTATAAGCACTCGTGTCACCAATTTCCATTTCATTGTTTGTAATGGGCATCGATGATGAATTTGATATTGACATCTGATTATCGTTTTTCATCCAGCTATGGGTCATCTGCGTTTCTGGGAATGGTGGAATGATTGATTTATAACCAGTCATGTCTCTAATTCCCGTTTCGTCAGTCATGTTGATGTTGATTTTTCAAGCGATGGATTTGAAATGCAATAAAATGCGATGTTTAGGCTGTTTATATACCTTATTACAAAGGAAATTTCTAGAAAACCCTAGAAAAATTGCAAACAGTTTAAAAAATTTATTTCAAAAAATCAAAAAATTACTTCACAAAATGCCGCCAATCCTAATTGTTTTCTAAATGATAGGAATTTTCTAGAAATGGGTAGAATTTATAAAAGAACAAAGAGAGAAAACATCTGCTTTGCGCAAAAATATCGTCTAGAAAACACCAGAAAAAATTGCGGTCAGTTCAAAAATTTATTTTTGGAAAAAATTAAAATTGCATAGCAAAAAATACTAAGGAACCATACAATCACATTTGATTAAATTATTGATAAAAAATTGCTCGTTCACTGGTAACATTACAGCAACAAAATTTACACATGTGTTTGTAAAATTTTTTTTATTTTAAAAAGACGTTGCAACACCAGCTATAACAAAAAAACTCTGCTTCTTTTCCTTAATTTTTTACACTGTGGACCACTGTCATTCTGGTGCCAGGACATTGCAACACTAGCTATAACAAAAGAGAAAAAACTCTGCTTCTTTTCCCAATTTACTAAACTATGGACCACCAACATTCTGGTGCCTGGATCTAAAATTTCACGCCAGCGTTAAAATTGAGATCCTGGCACCAGAAAAAGTAATGCAGCCATGAAAAATTTTGATGCAGGCGTGAAATTTTTAGTGCATGCACCAACTTTTTCATGCCAGCATTAGACAGAGCAATGCAGGCACCAAACTTTTGGTGCCTGCACCAAACTTTTCATGCCAGCATTAGACAGAGCAATGCAGGCACCAAACTTTTGGTGCACGCACCAAACTTTTCATGCCAGCATTAGACAGAGCAATGCAGGCACCAAACTTTTGGTGCACGCACCAGAAATCGGTTGGCATTTAGATGTTTTTAGATTGAATCAGTTGACGTTTTGCTTGCAACGAGAACGCATCGAGATCATTTTAGATGAATTTAGAACGCATTTCCATTTTTTGAGATGAATTCGGGCCGAAAACATCTAATGTTTTCATTCTGTCATCCGTTATTACCCATTCAAACGCGCAAACGCGCGAGTGTAAAAAATTTTTAACAAGTGCAAAAATTTTACACTTCAGATAAACAATATAGAGTAGGGGTGTCAAACTCATTTCAGCTCAGGGGCCGCATGGAGTAAATCTATTCTCACACGGGCCGGCTTTTCTAAAAAATAAAAAAAATTATTCTTTTCTAAAAAAAACGGCATCAAAAAAATTTTGGGGCTTGTTGACAGTTTTGACAGTTTGCTTGCATAATAGAACTGCTATTGCGACATCTAGTGGACACAGCAGCAGAACACAGACACAGACAGAATAATCTCGCGGGCTGCATTAAATCCGTTCACGGGCCGCATGCATAACATAAGAAAAAAATCATCTCGCGGGCCGCATTAAATCCGTACGTTTGACACCCCTGATATAGAGTCTAATTTTTTGACATCAGGCTTCTTCCCTCTGATTTCGTACTTTTACAGATAAAAAGACTCTTTACTTATGAATTGGATTAGGGCTTTCTGTAGTAAAATCAGTTGTCAGGCGTTGCCTGGATTTTGGTCTAAATGGCCCAAAATTTTGGATAAACAGGTTTTCTCATCTATTTAGAAGGGCATGATGATGTAGAGCAGAAAAAAAGTTCATGACGTACCCTACTGTTACAACATCCATATCCTTAAAGCATTTTCTCAGTACAAAGTGATAATTTTCTAAAAATATTAATAACCTAGCAAGAGGTAATATTCGGCCAGAGTTTTACATCGAATTTTACACTTCAGATAAAAAAGCTATAGAGCAGGGGTGTCAAACTCATTTCAGCTCAGGGGCCAAATGGAGTAAATCTATTCTCACATGGGTCGGCAAAAATTTTTTTTCTTTTCTAAAAAACGCCATCAAAAAAATCTAGTGACATCTAGTGGACACAGCAGCAAACAGCAGCTTCATTTTTTTATGCTTTGCAAAATCATCTCGCGGGCCGCATTAAATCCGTTCACGGGCCGCATGCATTACATAAGAAAAAATCATTTCGCGGGCCGCATTAAATCCGTTCGCGGGCCGTATGTTTGACATCCCTGCTATAGAGCCTAATTTTTTTTGAGATCAGGGTTCTTCCCTCTGATTTTGTACACTTAAAAGAACCCACCAATGTTAATTCAATGGTGGACCAAAATCATTATACAGCTGAGAGTTTTGCCACAAAATCTCTCTAAAGAGTTAACATACAAACAAATTGCTAAGACACAAAAGAAACAAACAGCAAAGGAAAAGTCAATTTTTTACATTCTTTGGAATTTTGGATTAGGGATGCAGGTCCTCCTCCAAAGGCATGACAACAAATATACTTAATCAGATCAATAGCATTGAATATCAATGCTGCTTTAATTTATTATTGCCTGCCTAATAGTCTTTGATGTTCAGCTGTCGGCTTGGCACCCGAGAAGTTGCTCAACAGATGGTGTTAAGAATGCCTTATTAGTAAGCCACTTCATAAATTTTAACCTCTATTTTTTCAAAAAAATTACCGTAAATTCCAGACTATAAGCCGCGACTTTTTTCTCACACTTTCAACCCTGCGGCTTATACAACGATGCGGCTTATATATGGATTTTTCTGCCAGGAGCGCTCGAGCAGAAAGACAGGAGTAAATATTTCATGTTTCAATGTAGGCATATGCGGCTTATATTCCGGTGCGGCTTATGTATGGATGAAATGATTTTTCCTTTAAAAATGTACTGGGTGCGGCTTATAATCAGGTGCGGTTTATAGTCCGGAATTTACGGTAATAAAAAATGAAAAAATGATACAGTACTTACCCGCTTATAAGAACCTATTTTTTCAGATTTAGCCTAAACAGGTTCATATGTAAATGATGTTTAGTGGAATTTTAGGCTACAGAGGGTCTTAAATAGGTTCTTATATAATGAGAAATATAATCAAATTTTAGGCTAAACAGGTTCTTATGTAAATGGGGTCTAAATTGAGAATTTTAGGCTAACAGGTTCTTAAATACAGGTTCTTATAAGCGGGTAGGTACTGTGGAAATAGAACTCTTTTGGATTCCTTGAAGAATCAATATAACAAGAATGAAACCTTCATCTTCAAAAAGTACCAAAATTCATTAAAAAGCAAAGTGCAAATGCCCCTTAAAAATGCCACCCTCAGAACTACTAGTAATGCCATCTTTTGATTTTTTAGCAAAGCTTGAGTATCAAAGACTATTTATAGATTTACAATGTATTTAGACATGAAACCAGATTTAAAGGAAAGCCTATTCAAGCCACTATTTTTAGCGTCCTCTCTTTTTTGTGCTTTTTTTTGGGGGATGGGTAGCAAACAGGCCTGTGCATGGAATCTTTTTCTCATCTACCTTACATGCTCACCCCCGCCCTGCCTGTTGCTTTTCTGCAGTTCAGTAGTTATTTTTTGGCCTTTTTGTGGTCTTTAGAGGCCTTGTTTCAAGAAAAAATGTCAGTCGAATCCCATGCCCCCCAAGTTAGAGAAATTAGCCCTTTTTTTTGGTCAATAACAGTGAACTTTGGGCACAGGTACCCATGATCTGACGTCATCTTTGCACGACATGACAATTTTTTAAGGTGAAAAGTGAAAAAAGAGACCTCAGATCTTCCGATGAGTCAAAAGATGCCAAAAATAATGGTTTCCACGTATAGTGCAGGTCCATTGAATGTAGTTTTTGATGAGGAATCCAACGGTGGGGGAAAATGCTGTAGCCCAAATGGTTCCAGAGATACGAGCGAAACATAACTTGGATCAACTTGTCAGAAGTACAACATCCACAACAACAATACAGGGTGTCAAGAAATTGATGTCACCCTACCTTTTGAATGTAAAATAATAATGTCTCCAGTCCTAGTGACTTTGTGGTGTTGTCTGTATATGGAAGCGGGGCAGAGGCTTTGCTTCAGCGAGAGATCTCTTGTGACGGTTTGTATGTGTTGTTGTGCATCGTCCACAGGCAGCTTTGTTCATGTCTTGATTTACCAAAGACTTCAATGTCACTATGGTGAAGGAGTCCACTTATTTGACACGGTGCAAGGCTGTGGCTCAACTTGAAGGGAGTAAAACTCAGTCAGGAGTTGCCAGAGGGATTGGTGTATCCATTCGAACGGTGAAGAGGTGCTGGAAGAAGCACCAAATGGGGCAAGAGCTGACCA
Organism: bacterium; assembly: GCA_965233585.1. Lineage (GTDB taxonomy): Bacteria > SAR324 > SAR324 > SAR324 > NAC60-12 > CBDDTI01. Next base: position 3,851 of record CBDDTI010000213.1, on the reverse strand, counting down.
ACGCTCCTGGTCGAGGAAGGAAGTTGAAACTTTTTTGAAGGCAGCAAAAATCACCATCTTGAAGAGTTTGACCAAAAGTGCCCAATCGACCCGCAAATTAGCCGCTAGATTGACCTCAAAAGGTCACAAAGTCTCTCACGAGACAGTCCGCAAGCATATGCGTCAATCTTTGAAGGTTTTGCCTTTCAAACCCCAGCTCCAGCCTCTATTGACAGCAGTCCAGAAGGCCAAATGGGTGAAGTTCTGCAGGGAGAGAAAGTCCTGGGGCATTGACAAGTGGAGAAAGGTGCTCTTCTCAGATGAGTCCCTGTTTGAGCTGTTCCACCCGCCAAATCGTCAAAACGATCAAATCTGGGCTCGTGACAAAGAGGAAGTTCCCCCACCTTCACAGTCGAGCATCCGTTTAAAATCCAGGTCTGGGGCCTTATGAGCTTCATAGCACTGAGTGAGCTGCATGTGCTGCCCGAAAAGCAAATGGTGACGGGAGCCTACTACGTTGACAAGATCCTCGATAAATCTTTGCTCCCAACCCTCAAAAGAACCCGAGAAACTGGCTCGACTTTGAAGCGCAAGCTTTTGTTCGACATGTCAATGGCTATTTTCCAGCAGGATGGGGCTCCTGCTCATACGTCCAAAGTGGCCATTAAATGGTTGGAGAACAACTTGAACTCCTTCTGGGGAAAAGGGGTTTGGCCTGGAAATAGCCCAGATCTATCGCCGATCGAAAATCTTTGAGCGATTGTCCAGGAGGAGCTCAAGAAGTTACCTGACGTGATGAACCACACTGTAAATTTTTACGTAGAATAAACGTTAATTAATGCTTATTTCCAGTACTAGCAAAAAACATTATTGAAAATTGGGTCAAAATGTATGATAAACGTTTTTTTTTTATTTTTTCCCCCTAGATAATGTTTAATCCTCTTTTTCCTTTTTTTCCTTCCCCCTTTTTTTGTCCTTGTGTTGTGAAGTCATAATAGTTTTGCAAGGCTGAATGACTGAAAACAATAGATGGCGTTGGCAGTCTTTGTCTCTCAGGAACAATTAAATGTTAAAAATTCCTATTTTTTAAAATTATAGAAAAATTATATTTTCTTGCTTAAATTAACTTGAAAAATTGTATTTCAAAGAAACATGAATTAAAAGACTAAAAATTTTGATAGGTATTTATTAAAATCAAATATTATTCAACTGTGCTGTTACAAGAAAATGTGGTATGATCTGAGTCTCTGACTCAGATTGTGGGAAGTTGTGTCCTTTGTCTGTGAGCGTTTCTCTTACACCTTCTGCATGTCTGTAGAGGTAACCTCCAATAACACTATGTAACTTACTTGTCTCTTTACCGGTTAAGGATTGCCTGTAAGGGCTTGGTTACACTGAACCATGTGGGTGCTGCCATATGTCACTTGAAACATTTTTGATGCTTCCGATTGGCTAACAGAAGAAAAAGGAAGGAATGAGTTCCAATGGGAATCATCAAAAATGTTTCAAATGACATCTAATGGTGCCACATGTTTCAGTGTAACCAAGCCCTTAAAAAATTGCCTGTAAACGTTTTAGAATTTATGTGATCCAAATAATGTTTAATCACCATTGAGGCAAGAAGCAAAAATAAGGGATAAACGTTTTTTTTTAAGTTTGATACTTTTTCCTTATAATAAACCTTTTTTGATAATAGGGGGACAATGTTTACCAGATGGGAAAACCACGTTTACGGCAAATACAGTGCAGGAAACTCTTATAAAAAATGTGAAAACGGCTTGTGCAAACATCTCTCCCGATATTCTTGACAACTTGATTTGTTGTATGCCCGAGCGCATTAAGAACTGTATCAAAGTTATGGGAGGTTACATTGGTAAGTGACATGGTTTTCTTTCGTTTTGATAATAAACTTGTATGGCTTCGTAAGTAAGGTGACATCAATTTCTTGACACCCTGTATGACTGGCCAACTGGCCAACTGGTCAATAAGTTGAGTTGACTGGAACTGGGGGTTCAGGAAGGTCAAAACCCAGCCATTAGGTACCTAGGGCAGTCATCATAATGACATCTATGCACCTACTCATTTAAAATCCGAATTTTCTTGGAAGGTCACAAAAATTTTGGAAAGTCAAGAAAATTGTGGAAAATCAAGAAAATCTTGTCATTCCAAGAATTTCTTTTCACTTTTTATGAATTTCCGAGAATTTCTTGGAAAAGCAAGAAATTCTTCCTATAAAAGGTTGTGTGATCTTTAAAGAAAATATTTACCTTTTCAATAGTTCCAACATACCAGAACTTAATAGAGAGGAGCATGAGAAAAAGAGCTGCATGAAGTGGAAGAAAGAAGTTTTTAAGTAAAAACTTCAAATAATTAAGTAATTCTAGAAAACACTTTGACCTTCATTCTTAAATGCTTCCTTTATAAGCTTAAATGAAGAGCGGCAATTTTTTAGCCTGCTCTATACATACAAGAACCTCTTCGCCCTCTATATTAAGTTATTATCTCTATGGGTAGTTATCTTCACTGCCTAGCACATTCAAGAAGCAGAACATTAATTGCTTCTTCTTGTCTATACATTATATTTATTCTATGTTATTCTGTGGCCTTTATGAATATGATAGGAGGACTCCCAAGAATTTCGTGAAAACCAAAGAAATTCTTGACTTTCAAAAAAAATTCGGGTTTTAGATGTGTAGGTGCTTTGTCAATTACTGCATCTGCATCATCCAACCACGGTTAAAAGGATCTAGATTTCACCACACCTCTGCCAGAATGGTCAAGTTTCGATGTGTGACCTGAAGAAGATGAACCAACTTTAAGTCATTGTTTCATTCCAAGTGAAGAGAGAGTCCAATTAATATGTTTTTTTGTTTTTTGAGGAAGCCACTCTGTAGATTCTCATAAAAACAACTGATATCTTTTCATGTTGGCAGGACTCATCATTTTTGTTTAATGCTTTATACTTAATTATACCTGCAATTACCTCGTAATATGACTCCCCTTGCCAAGGACCCGAAAAATGGAGTACGTAATGATAAAAGGTAGTTTATTGGTATAAACAGCTTCGTGCCAGGGTCAGTAATCATTTCCAACAAGAATTGGAACATTCCAATTAAATGGGAAGTTGTAATTGCATTTTGAAATTCTGCTATTATATGCTAGAAAGACTCCTTCCTTTCCTGTTACGCAGTAGGGAGTCGTGCTGGTAGAAGTTTGTTTTTGCTCAATTCTAAGTGAAATACTGGACCAATCAAGTTTAAATTAAAGCAGAAGCTTTTCAGCTTTGAGGGGCTACTTTTCAGGGTTACTCATATAACATACCTTTCTCAATAGTTCCATGAAGGAAGGCCTAAAATTTTACACCCACACAAAAAAAATCCGCCACCAAATTAATATTGGTGGATTCTTTCCCTCTATAGTTATGTAATATTTCAGATGCCTTCGAAAACTATGGCGTCATTTGCAGGAGCCTTCTCCCTCCCAGGAGAGAGGGTATCGACATCCTCTATGTCTATGAGTTGATTCATAGCAAAATAAAGCATTTGTGAAGATTCAAACAGAAATCAAGAAAAAACAGGAATGGCCTGGTGGAAAATTTTCTCTTTAATGAGTTAAAACTGCCTCCAGGAAAACACAAATTCCAACTAAAACCCGTTAATTGAATGGCTCTAAATATCTCTTGCATGTCTCTAAGGGAGGACCTGTTTGAACAAGCTGCGGTAAGCAAGATGCATTTAACGTGCTGTTTACTTTGCCAGAAAAAAAAACAACCATTCATTCCAGTCTCGTTCATTCTCCTTGATTTTTTTGTCGATTGGCAGTGCATTGGTAATCAAAAAGGCAATGTTTGGCACCAGCTTTTGTTGCTGCCG
>CBDDTI010000212.1:0-71221 GCA_965233585.1 bacterium | reverse complement strand
AAAGACTACAGCGCATATCTGAGACAAGATATGTGCTGTCATCGCTCTGAGAGCCATGAGCACCATTGGAGCTCGCTCGAGGGAATATCCCAGCGATCAATATAACATAACATATAACATCTGCATGTGTGTAAAATTGAATTTATCTTTTTTCCGGTTTCTAGATAATTGATATTGAGAAAAAAGACAAGAGTGTCCATTCTGAGTGTCTGAGAGAGGGAGGGAGAAAAAAAAATGAAGAAATGTCATTTATGCAACATTTCCTTTTCAAGAAAAAGAGCCCTGGACAGGCATTTATTATCTCATCAACACAGTGAAAGTGTCACAAGCCCAAGTAAACAGAGATTTTTTTGCTCCTTTTGCTCTGATGGCTTTAGCAAAAGAAAGGATTTAAGGTTTCACGTGTCAACTTTACATGATGATCTTTTAGTGTTTCGAAAAAAAGCAGCTATCAATGATCGAGTTTGCATTTTTACAAAGGACCTGTCATCGGAAAAACTCACATTAGCTGATTTTTGCAACTCAAAAAAATCTCTGAAAGAAATTTTCAACCTGATTAAAATGGAATTGATGACACGAACCGTTTTCCGTGCCAGCGTAGTCATATCTGCCAGTTACGAGATTTCTGACTTATCCTCAGAGGGAGGCCCAGTCAAGAGCTCAGATAACGACACGTTTAGCCTTCGCAGCAAAGGATTGGTGTTCAATGAACTGGAAGGAGACAGGCGTATCCAGAGAAAAATCAGTCAATTGTTGCAAGGTGCCTTGGCCAGGGAAGAGGATCTTTTGACACGCGGGTCAGGTTGGCATTTTGAAAATCTTGAGGCTTGTGACATCTTACTCTATGATGTCTGTTTTGTTGCAACCAAGCCCGGTTCAATGTGAAGATTGAAAGCCGACCGAGAGACAGAGAGAGTTGATGAGAAATTAGAGGAGAAAAAGGAGCACCTCCCAAGAAAAAAATATGAACTCTAACTCTGTCATTGTGCCTAAGTACTTGTTGAAGTGCAAGAGTGTGCATTGGCAAACCACATATGATGAGAAGAATTTCTTGTATTGTGTAATAAGACATTTATGGCCAGCCACTGTCAGCATCAAGCACTGTGACCACTTCCCAGACAAGTACATTAGAAAGTTTAATTTGAGTGGCATTAAATTCCCTTTAAATTTTAAGCAGATTAACAAGTTTGTCAAAAGAAACAATCACCTTCCGCTGACAATTCGAGTGTTCTTCGAAAGTGAGAGGGAAATTTGTGTATTGGACACTTTTTCAAACATAAGAGGGAGACAGAAAAAATATAAAAATGTTTTAAATGTTTTGTTGATTAAAAGTGACCGTGAACTTTTATCTTGCCAAGGCCAAGCAGATGTGACAAGGTTCCATTCGCAGATGTCTTCATCTTTGAACGGTTTGAACCATGAGCATCATTTTTTTACCATCAAAAACATTAGGGGCTTTTTAAATGGACGAAAACAAAGCCTGAAGCAAGCTCCTTATCCACTCAATCATTACTATTGTGAAGTGTGTCTGATGAATTTTGTTTCTAAGGGTATTGTCATCTAGTGGGGGTAATTTTTACCCTCTGGGGTAATTGTGAAGGGTAGTCTTGCTAGTTTTGGGAGATGTTGCAAGGGCAGGCCACTTTCATTTTGAGGGAAATTGAGGCTCGACTCGAAAATAAATCACCCATTCAAAACTGTTTCCTCTGGGTAAATTTTACCCTCAGAGGGAAAAAATCATCCTCGCTAGATGACAATACCAATACCCTAAAGAGAAGAAAAATTCGCATCAAGAAATATGTCAGCAAGATAAACAAACAGTGGTGTACCCTCCCAAGGGAAGCGTTTTAAATTTTTCCAAACAAAGAAATGGCTTCAAAGCTCCTGTCGTTGTCTTTGCAGATTTCGAGTGCTACATGGAAGAAGACTCGGGGCAAAAAGAAAAAGTATGCAGGAAATGCAACAAAAACTCATTAGAATGTGACTGTGAAAAATCTACAAGCCAAGTGTTGAACAAACACAAAGCATGTGGCTTTTCCATTTGTTTTGTAGATTCTGACAGTGACGTTTTTTACCAAGAGACCTACAGCGGTGACGATGCTGTTGAAGTGTTTTTATCGAAATTAAGCGGTTATGAAAGTATAGTCAACAATAGGAAACAACGCTTCCGGAGCACTGGTCAAATCAAGGCTTCAAACGTGCAATGGCGAAAATACCGAGAAGCTACCCATTGCCACATTTGCGAGAAAAAATTCGATGATCATTCGCGTTTGTACAGGAAAGTGGTGGATCACGATCACGTGTCGGGAGGAAACATTCAAGCTGCTCATGCTATTTGCAACCTACATCGACAAGGGCCGTATCTAACTCCCATTTATTTCCACAATGGTCAGGGGTAAGAATTTTAGCAGGAAGAATACTTTTTCGAATGGAGAATGGAAAAAAGGTGTTAATTGATGTGTGATTTTTTTTCTTTTTTAGATACGACATTCATCTGATAATAGAAAAAATGGGGCGCGCTACACGAGTAATGGCTAGAAACCAGGAAAAATATCGCACTGTCACCATAGGCCGTTTTCAAATCAGAGACTCTTTGGAGCACATATCGTCCAGTCTCGACTCGTTAATGACAGATTTATGTCAGAATAAATCATTCACCTTTCCCATCCTCCGCCAGTTCCAGCCGTATGTCAAATTACCATTGAGGAAAAAATCTCGCGGATTGAAACTTTTAAAAAGGAAAGGAGTGTATGCCTATGAGCATTTTACATCATATGAGTCGTTGAAAGTGAGCGAGTTTCCTTCAAGAGAGGCATTTTATTCGAGGTTAAATGAGACTCATATCTCCGCTGAAGACCACAAACACGGGAAAGATGTGTTCAAATTTTTCGGCTGTAAAACAATGGAGGATTACATGAACTTGTATTGCGCCTTAGACGTCATTTTGCTGGCTGAAATTTTCACTAGGTACAGAGAAATGGTCATTCAACACTTTAAGCTGGATCCTGTTTATTATCTGGGTGAGTATTTCTCTTCCGAAGTGCAAAAAAAAAATTCCTTATTCCCAAATCATCCTTTTTTCTCTTGGAAAATTAATTACAGGAATACCGGGCTTATCGTTCGATGTTATGCTCCGGATGTTTTACGAGGATGAGAGAGGGAGTAGCGAGAAACGTCTTGACAGCAAACCGCCCGGCTCTCTAGATTTGTTTGATCAGCCTGAAATGGAACAGTTCTTCACCAAAGGTGTAAGAGGCGGGCAAAGTTTTATTGCCACAAGGCATGCGAGGGGAAGCGACGATCCGAAATCTCCAGGCGATCATTTACTCTATGTTGATGGTAATTTTTTTTTTTCCATTTTCCTCCTTCAAGACAAACTATGGGACTAAATCAATTAAACAGAGTTTAATTTTTTCCCTCCGTTCTTTACAGCCAATAATCTCTACGGTAGCATGGAAACATTTAAATTACCCGTAGGAGATTTCGAGTGGATCAAGAAGGACGAGCTGAGAACATGGTCTGCCAAAAATATTTTAAATTTACCAACACAGAGCGAGACTGGCTACGCTTTCGAGGTGGACCTTTTCTACCCAGCAAAGTATCACAAAAGGGATGATCAATTTCCACTGGCCCCGTACACCGGTACAGTAGGCTTTGAGGATCTATCGCCATTCAACAGGAAACTTTTGAGAAAGCACGCTTATCGAGATTACAAGAAGCGTAGATATTCTTCAAGGAAATTGCTGGCCACATTTTACACGAGACGCAAATATGTGGTTCTGTTGGATAACCTCAAATATTATCTTGAACGTGGACTCGAGCTGATCAGGATCAGGAGAGCGATCAAATTCACCCAGAAGGATTTTCTAAAGAACTTTATCACCAAGATTACAAAATTGAGGTCGGAGGCGAAGACAGATTTCGAATTGCGACTGTTTAAACTTTTTGCAAATGCGACCTTCGGCAAATTCATAGGTAAACATGAAAAAAGAAAGTTGCATGATTTTTGTAAAGATGTTGACTTAATGATTTTCTCCTCCTTTTTTCAGAAAACGCCAGAAATTACATCGAGATTGTTTTGTGTGATGATGAGAAAAGTTTAAGAAAAGCATGCATAGGTCAGCACGTAACCAATTTTAAAATCATCAACCAGGATCTGGTAGCAGTCATGAAGAAGCCCAACTCGATTGAAATGAAAAAACCGTTAGCTGTTGGATTTGCCATTTTGGAATTGAGCAAACTTTTTATGTATCAATCCTACGACAAGTTTAAAGAGCATTTCGGTCGGAAAAATTTAAAATTATGTTTCTCAGACACAGACTCCTTTTTATTTAGTGTCAAATGTGACAATTTGATAGAACAATTAAAGTCAATTGAGCACATGTTTGATTTTTCAAAATACAAAAATGATCACGAATTGTACGACAACAGCAGAGCCAACCACCTGTTTTACTTTAAAGATGAAATGAAAGGAAAAGCCACAATTACGGAATTTATTGGACTGAGACCAAAATGTTATAGTATGACAGTCAAAAATTTAAAAACAAAAAAAATTTCGACCAAGAAAATTTGCAAAGGCCTCAAAAAGAGCAGCATCAATAATCAATTGTCCTTTGCCGATTACGAGGAATGCTTGAATAGTGCAAGTTTGATATATAAATCTTTTAACCATTTAAATTAAAAAAACCATCGGATTGGCACCACTTACCAATGGAAAATTGCTCTCTCAGCCATGGACTCGAAGCGATATGTGCTGCCTTGTGGAAAGTGCACGTTAGCTTTGGGAAGTAGTCAAATTAAAAAATGTCATTTACATCCATGTAAGAAAATACAGTAAATCTCGTAGTTGGGGAAAAAAATTAATGCAATGTCAGGATTCGATACGCGTTTCAATATTCCCTCGAACTTGATGGTGGTAGGTCCAACCTCTTGCGGAAAAACATCATGGTTGAAAAAATTGGTCAAAGACAAAGACGTGTTCTTCTCACCCGCGCCTCGATGCATGCTACTATTTTTCAAAGAGTCTCAGCAAGCGTACGATGAGATGGAGAGACGGATGAATGCAAACCAGGAGGATAGATCCTTTTATAAATTCGCATCCGTGCCAAACTCCGTTGAGGAAATGAAGGACATACTGGAGATGTTCCCAAAAAATCTACCCAAAATAGTGGTATTTGATGATTACTTAGACGAAGTCGGGCAGGTGTTGAAGCATTTTTTCACGGTTCTGACACACCATTACAACTGTTTTACGGTGTTCTTATGTCAGAGCTTGTTTGGCGCCAAAAGCGAGCTCAGAATGCTCAGCATCAACTCGCAATACATGATTTTATTTAACAACCCCAGAGATAAAAGCGCCGTATCTCATCTTGCAAAACAAGTGTTTCCCGGGAACGGGCACTTGTTAAATGAAGCGTATCGGACGGCAACCAAGGAAAAGCCATACGGATACATTTTGCTAGATTTTCATCAGCGACAGAACGATCTAGTCAGGTTGAGGAGTCATATTTTCCCCAACGAACGGCCCATGAGAGCATATAATACCTCCATTTAAGGAGAGACTGTGAACGGACAGTTTGGTAAATGAGGGCGAGATCGTTGGAGAAGGCAGTTTCTCTTTATACTGCCGTAAAACACTTGAAAAGTCACGATTGTTCAAATTTCATTCGCCATTTGAATGATGAAGGCGTTGAAATTTTATGTCAAATAATTCATTACGTGTTAAACAGTGAGCTCAGACTCGGCAATCACGTGAGGGGAAGATTAAGAAGTAAAATCAGAAACTATTTGTCCGACTTTAAAAGGCTATCAAACTACCCTCGCAATAAAACGGACATTGTAAAAAAAAGAAAAGTTTTGCAAAGAGGAGGGATTGTGGGCGTGTTGACGGCTATTGCTAGCGCAGTTATACCAATCTTGACTCAACTTTTGACGAGATAAGGAAGCTCAGGGAGGCGGTTTCCAGCATGTTTCTGGTGTCTCGCAGCATTTACTTTTCAATTCGAAAAAATTTGTCCGATGGTGATAAACTGGAAAAGCTAAATCAATTAAATACCGGTTCAAATTACATAGAAAATGCTATTCAGTACAATAAACACAAATCCTACAAATCACCAACGGTCAGTGAGACTGTCACTACTTTCAACAAAACCCTAAACTCTTCTATTAATTCCAACGAGGATTCGGCCCTGACGAATGAGGGAGGTCTAGACAGCGCTTTGGCACACGACGAACAAGCTCCTTTGACGGACACGGTGGCAACTTCATCTCCCATCGTGTCGGGAAATGAACCGAGTCAACTTGTGCCGATTGATGAGGGAATTAACGAGCTAACTCAACCGCTACCTCCGCCGCCGCTGCCGCCGCTGCTGCACCTGCAGCAGCATCGGACAATTTTGCAAAATGAGCCTGAAGTACAGCCTACAATCGCAGATGCAAACCCATCCTCATCTCAAGTCTCATTGACACCCGAATCTTATCAGGACATTTACATCCGTACAAAGCAAAAAATCTTTAGCTCGCTGAGCAAGCTTGACGAGAATCATAAACTAGCGTGTCCCTTTTGTCCGAACAAATCCTTCAGTCGATTCTCTTTTTTTGACAAGCATATGCATTTGAAGCATGGTTACGAATTAAGTCCGAACGAGAGGCGATTGGCGGAACAAACTTTGAAAAAAGCCCCCAGGAAAAAAACATTCAAACCGAGGCAAAAGGACTCGATGAAGAAAAAAAAAAAGGAAACGATGATCAGAGTCAATCTCCAGCGGACTCGTCCAAGTCAGGACCGACTAGGAAAAAAATTTCCGTGGACGAAGCGTTTCTTAAAGAACACGAACTGGAAATGAGGGCTTCCTTATTAACAAACGGCGCAAGTTCTATTGACGCTCAAGCTGAGCAGTCGAAAGAAATGCTGATTGAGGGAGAGAATAATTTGCAATCACAACCGGCGGTGAGCTTAATCGATCGTAAAAGGAAAAGGAGGGAAATGGGGTCTGAGAATTCTCAGGGAACGGTAAGGAAACGGAAAAAGATGGGCAATTTGCAGCCTCTCGCTCTGTCTGGAAAATTAATGGAAAAACCGCCGAAAAAATATGCCCGATTAAGACCTATGATAAGTCTCATTAGTCGTAAGAGAAAAAATACAGATTCTGAAGACTGGTTGGAAAACGAGAGGAGGAAGAAGAAACGAAGGATAAGTCCTTCGGGTAACTCATCGTCGATGGTAATAAATGGGAATAATGGCGCCAAGGTTAGAGACCGAAGGAAAAAAAAATGAAAAAGAACTCGCCCGTAAACATCGGTGTAGATCTTTTGAAAGATGAGAAACTGTTGCGAAAGAGACCTCGAGTTGAGCTCGGAAAATTAGATATCAGCGAAGGTCCTGTAAATGCGATGAGTCTTGATGGGAAGAAGCCGCAGTCATCAGAAACGGACGTGCCGAAACCGGAAAAGAAGACTCCGGTCAAAATAAATGTGGAACATTTGAAGGATAGGAAACTGCTAAGAATGAAACCGCGAGTTGAGCTTAAGAAATTAGGTATCAGGAAAAGTCCGATGAATGTCCTCAAACTTGATGGGAAGAAAACTTTAGCAGAGAGGAATCTGTTGAAAACTAACATGCCGGTTAAAATAGATGTAGAACTTTTGAAGGATGAGAAACTTTTTCGAATGAAACCGCAAGTTGCACTTGAGAAATTAGTCGTTGATAAAAAACCGCAAAATATCGCGCAATCAAAGGAGAAAAAGAAACCGCCTATTAAGATAAGTTCAGAGCTGTTGAAAGATCGGAAACTTTTTCTAACCAAACCTCAGGTTAGGCTAGAAAAATTGAACATTGTCGAGGGCCCCTCAAGTCGAAACGTAAAACCTTTGAGGAAGAAACTGTCGAAAAGGAAACCACCTGTAAAAATCGGTTTGGAACTTTTAAAAGACAAGAAACGTTTTCAAAGGGAACCGCGAGTTATGCTTGGAGCATTAGATGTTGATGAAATTCCGCAACCCGCTCGCTTAGTGAGAAACCCTATGTACAGAAAATCATTAACAGTTAAAACGAAAAAGCCGCGCCTGGTAAAAAATCCTTTGTTTAGAAAATATCCTAAGCTGACGAGAAAGAAATAAATAAATAAGGAACATGAGAGAAACTTTTGATTAGAATTTACCATCTAGATTGAACTAAGCCTTTTTCTTCTGTCTGTGAAAAACCCTGACTGCATCGAGCTGAATGTAGACCGAATTCATCTCAATGCAGACAGAATTCATCTCGATGTAGACTGAAATCATCTCGATGTAGACCAAATTCATCTCGATGTAAACCGAATTCATCTCGATGCAAGCCGAATTCATCTCAATGTAGACCGAATTCATCTCGATGTGAACCGAATTCATCTCAATGTAGACTGAAAGCATCTCAATGTAATTTACATTGAGGTGAAATGAGATGCTTTGAGGCTGAAAGCATCTCAATGTAATTTACATTGAGGTGAAATGAGATGCTTTGAGCTGCATTCAGATGCCATTTCAATTGCAACAAGCTGCTTTCCATCTGCAATGAGATGAAAACAGATGCATTTGAGATGATTTGAGCTGCTTTCAGATGCTTTCAGGCTGAAGGCATCTCATTTGAGCTTCATGCTACCCGGTTTCTATACAACAAATAACTGTGGACCTTCTTAGTGCCATATCCTGCAGCAGCTAACTCATCAAAGGTGTAATTAATTCGGGGAAGCGGTAGTAGGTGTACTTGTCAAGTTCTTATACTCCTTGGTGACTTCCTGCTCTCCCATTTCTGCAATGCTGTCCAGGACTTGTCCTTCCAACTGCTTTGTCCAGGATTTTCCAAGCTGCCATGGCTGCCTCCTCATCTTGCTGAATGCAAGGAGCTCTTTCCCTCAGGAGTTCCATCTTCATCATAGGCACCCTTTGCAGGGCCAATACTACTTCCTGAACTGTCTCATTAGGATTGCTCTTGATGTGCAACCCAAAGTCATCAAAACATTGTCTGTGGCCTTATGGATCAGGGTGTCTGGTTTTTCTCATTGATACTTCAACAATCTGAGCAATAGTTCATTTGTTTCATGAGCTGCCTGGCGTTAGTTGCCTCACCATGACCTTGATGTACTTCAAGGCAGGATTTATTTGCACATTTATTTGGCACAACTTTTGTGCCAGTACTACATAAACAATTGGTGTGTAAATAGTGAACTTGACATAGAGACTACTATAGGCACACAAAACTTGCACTCATATATGTGAAAACATAGGGTCCACTATTTGCACACCTCACTTTCACACCAAATGTGAACTTCAGACAAATCGTTCAAAAACAGGGTTTTATGTGGGAAACCTGAAATTACTATCAGGCTAACATACTATTGGCAGAGGAAATAAATAAATACTCTATAATGGGTTTTGCTTACATGGATTTTTACATATTGAACCAAATCGAGATTAGGATGCTCTGGTGAACTTACTTCCCAGACTCCAGATGAGCAGGAGAAATCCGATAAACAAAAATCTCTCTTCTAAGGTCTTCTGGTGAAACAATGGGCAGCCTCTGGATGTCCTGAGTGAACCTGAGTGGAGAGGCGGGAGAGATTGTCCGCTATGTTCGGCAGTGGGAAGGCGTCCTTTTTGGTGACGGCGTTGAGCTTGCGGTAGTCGACAGCCCAGCGAACCTCCTTGCTGTTCTTCTTGGGAACAGGGACCAGCGGGAAGGACCACGGGGAATCGGCCTCCTCCACCACTGGTTGTTCCAGCCACCTGTCGATTTGTTGTCGCAATGACTCCTCCATGATGGGGTTCAACGGCCGATGCTTCATCTTGATCGGAGTCGTTCCAGGGAGAACTTCTATATGGTGAGAGATGAGGTTGGTCTTACCATATCCACCGATTGAGATGACGTCAGAGAACTCGAGAAGGACACGGATGACTTCCTTTCGCAAGCGAGGATCTCTCTGGAGAGCTGGGGCCTCATCCAGGCGAAACTGCGTCACCACCCACTTGATCTTCTCCTTTTGGGGAGAGCGTTGAACTCAGCGTGTGTGGCAGCTTCCGGGGGAGGGGAGTTGTCCAAGTGGAGTGCGGCCAGCGTGGCAGTGACCGCTTGGACAGATCCCACAAGGGTCCCCGGTTCCAGGTCAACATCCCCGCATTCCAAATTGTCGACCAGCACAGACAAGCTGCCGTCGGCCTGGACTTCTTGTAGGATGGGGTTGTCACCCAGGAGGGACCGCACAGTGGGCTGGATGAGCACTAGAGCACCCGCAGGAAGAGGGGGCTCCATCTGGAGAGTGCAGACCTCGGGTGAGGGCGGCAGAGACTTGGACCCCCGGGGAGCCGACATCGGGACTTCTCTTCCATGGATGCGAAGGGTGCCTCATGAGTGGAGTTGGTCGATCCCTACCCGCCGAAGGAAAGGTCCACAAAGGTTAAATGGGTGTACCAATCTTTGCAGTACCAGAGGCCGGATTCGGAACTTCGCAGGATGTTGCCCAAATTGTAGCTCAAGCCACCGTGCTTGTCCTAACACCCGCATTTTCTTACCCGCGGCCGCAGTGCCAACGGACAGTTGAGGTACCGGCTCCAGTTGTGACGTCTCTATGCCCAGGGCAGCCATGGTCTGCGGAGAAATGACATTGGCAAAGATATTCCCGCTGTCAACGAAGGCGTTGAGATTGAGTTTCCCCAGGCGGACAGGAACGTACGCATTGTACCCGTGTGTTTGGCAGGGCTGCAGGTTTATCTCAGCTACGGGGGTTGTGGTGGTACTCATGGCTGGAAAAGAGTAAAAGCGGTTAGTGCATTTTCGAGACCGCTGGAGCTTCGATGTCACAGAAGAAAACTGATCTATTTCTGGGAGACGGGTCCGATGAGAGAAGGGGCAGCAGGGACGGGCCCTTTCATCTACTGCCCTTCTAGAAAATCCTCCTCCTCCTCCTCCTGGAGTTTTTCGTACATCGCAGCCACGGTAGCCTCATCATATGTGGTGATATCCACATCGTCCCAAACGTCGTTTCCGGCTCCGGGGGAGTCGTCTTCTCCCTCCAAGGCGTCAATCCATCGTCTCCCATAACTTTCGGACACTGTGGGCGAAGTGTTGGCGGCCTCAGCAAACCTTACCCGACGCAGATTTGTCAGGTTGGACCGAGGCAAGGGGTGGCGTGTCTTGCCAGAGGTAGAGGGAGCTGATCGTCGGCCTCCCATCCGAGTCTGTTGGCGGAGGCAATCCTTCAATCGTGTCGGGCAGCGGTCGCGGATGTGGCCTTCCCCGTCACAATAGAAGCACCTTCGTTTCTCATTGGTGTTGGTCCCAGAGGTGCCGGCCCCCGGGATGTTGGTGCTTGAACGTCTGGCCTTCAAGGCGGCGATGGAACTGGTGTCCCCCGGGACGGGGGCCTGTACTCCGCCTGGGGCATGAGTTGCGAGGTCCATCAGGACGAAAGAAGTTTCTTCATTGGCGGCCACCAGGGCAGCAGCGTAAGTCAGGGGCTTCCATCTCCTCACGTGGTTTTGGACCTCCCGGTTGTTGAGGGCCGCAATGAAGCGTTCGATGAGGAAGACGTCGTTCCTCGTAGACGCGTCGGGATACGCCAGGTGATAGAGTACCCTCATCCTGGCATGCAGTTTTTGGACCGACTCGTTGGGGAGTTGCACCACGCAGGCAAACTGAGCCCGCAGCAACTGGGAGTCGCTCTCGGGGAGAAACCGCCGTTGGTATTCGTCCAACGTTTCTTTGGCCAACTCCGGTCCCGTGATGGGAATGTCCATGACGGACTCGAGTGCGGTGCCCTTCATGTATGCATACATGAGCTGTTTGGCCTCCTGGTCGGACCATCAATGGTAGTCCACGATGACCTGGAACTGTGAGCGCCAGGCCAGGAAGTTCTCTCCCGGAAGGTTCGAAAAAATATTGGACTTTCGTATTGTGCGGACGCGGGGCCCCTTGGAACGGCCGGTAGGTGCGTTCCCGTCCCCGCTCATCCAGGGAGAGGTTCTGAAGCCCTTCTTGTCCTTGGAGGGCGGTGATATCGGCCCTCATGGCAGACTCCCAGTTCCTCATAGCAGTAAGTTCAGCTTGGATGGCTTGAATTCCTCTGGCTAGAGTAGCCATGGTCACGTCAGTGGTTAGGTTGTTGCTGGCCATGCTGGAAAATTGGAACGTGATTAAACCTGCCACTAAGAACGGTTCCCGTTCTTCCCTACCGGAATTTTTATGAAATGAAGTGGTGGCTTAATGCTGAACCAAAAGAGCAATACTTACCCCCGGCTTGTAGCCGGTAGCCCGGGACGGGCTCCCAACAATCTAAGATTTAACCTACTGCTACTTGACTTACTTTGGGTAATGGTTCAATGAAGAGAAAAGGTTGAACCTTGACAAAGGATCCACTTAGTTTCCAACCCGACTGAGACCTACCTACAGTTGGATGTTTCTGGGTAATAAGATTGGATTCAAAGAGGCTTACCTTAGATGGATTGTCTTAAGAGAGAGATGAATGGATTTCACAAAAATTTCACAAAGTTTTTGGGAAGTCAGAAGACTCTTGCACTTTCCAATTGAGAGATGTTGTCGAGGTAGAGGTCGAGAACAGAATGATTTGATACCAGGTTTGTGCTCAGATACCAGGTTTGTGGACAGATGTCCAGGTGATAACAGGAAGGGGGAGGGGACTTCCTCCCCATGTGATTTCTTCAAATTTCCCACCTCATGTGGGTCTTATCAATTTTTAATTGCCATGTGAATTTTGATTTCCTCTATCAAAAATTTTTATGACCATGTGAATTTCAAAAACACCCTCTTGCTAATTTTCTAAATTGTGAATTTCTCCAAACTGCTAATTTCTCCAAATTGTGAATTTTCCCAAGTTGTTAATTCTCCGAATTATTAATTTCTCCAAATTATTATCACTAATGATAACCCCCCAGCACATTTGGTTTAGCAAAAACAACTCTCTCACGACTGTGGTGAAGCGGTCTCCTCCGGGGTTCTCGAGCTCATAGTCCCCCCAGAAGGGACGAGCCAGCAGATGCCACCATTTGGCCATTTTGCAACTTGCAATCATGTGTGAATTTTCCATATGATAATTCTCATCCTGTGATTTACAACAGGATGTGATTCTCATAATTTTACCATTGTGGGACACCTTTGTGCGCAGTAACTCCTTTTCCTGTGATTTTATGACAGGATGCGAAAATCACACTTTTATTACTCTACCCTGTTGCTGGCTTCCATGGCTTTCTCACCATCTGCTGGTTGAGGCTGCCAAGCTCGAGAATCCAGAATACCCGTCTTCGTCCCTCTGGACCTGCCACAGCCTCGCGCCTACATCCGACTCTGCCTGGGAGTAGCCGGACACCGATCTTGCCCTTGCCTCTGGCGAGACCCCAACACACTAGAGTTGCGTGCTTACCGTAAGGAACCCGGCCCCAGGACACCGGAGTTCCCGACCCTCTCCCTATGGCCCTCACACTGATTGCCCGCGCTGGGCAATGCTCTCCGGCACTTCAGCACTTGCTTTCAAGTCCAGCATCTCCAAGTTACTCTGCCAGACGCCTCGCGTCCTATTCTCCTACCAATTTTCTACTTTAACTCCAATTGCCTGAATCTGATGATGATGACTGGGACTGGGACGATGATGATGATTGGGACGATGATGATGATTGGGATGATGATGATGATTGGGATGATGATGATGATTGGGACGATGATGATGAGTGGGACGATGATGATGATTGGGGCGATGATAATGACCTCTTTGTGACATTCCTGTATCATTCTGAGCCGAATCCTCTACCTCCTCTTAGGCCGTTAGGCCATGGAGGTGACTAACTGAAACAACTGAGGAAATTAAAGATCAAACTTAAACGAAAAAGGACGAAATGGTACCTAAAGGCAAAAGAATTTTGAACAATTTTGAATAATTTTGGACAATGGATGACGGATTAGATGACGGATTAATAAACTTTAAAGGTCAACTGATACTAAACCGTCTTTTGGTGGTAGCATTGGTCGTGCAGAGGCGTCTCTTCTGCAACGAGGTACGCCCTGTACACCTCCCCCCCAAAAAAGAGGAGGGCACAGCGCTGCTACCAGGTGAACCTTACCGGCCTTTTCCGGTAGGTCCCCTGGTGTAGCCGAGTTCCAACCTTATGGATTCTGAATGAGTGAACTCGGAAGAAAGGACGAGATGATCGGGTTCCGGAATCAACTGCGAAGGTCGGCCTTGCAGACGTTAAGGTGTGCTTAAGTCCGCAAGGATCGACTACAGCCAGATGCTGTTGGACAAGTTGATCTCAATCAAAGGTTTCCGACTTGATCGTATTCCTGATGAAAGAGCAAACAAATCACAAACAATTCACAGCAAATAATTCACAACAAAAATGCAAGAATTATGAATGGCAATTCCAGATGTTGAGACACGTCCTTTCTGTTACTTGTCCGTGAATCAACTGATTTATTTACACTACATGACAGTTACATTAGAAAGTAATAATTTTATCCACATGTTATTGGGGAGGAGAGAAAGAGAAAGAAATATTTACAACAGAGATACAATAACCAGGTAGATAGTACATTGGAACCTCAAGTCTTGGGCTTTTCGGTTCAATATTCTGCCTGAGGATTCCACCTTGACAGGGTTGATTGTTATGGATTGTCACTTGCTTAATCAACATGTAGGACCATAATGGGTTCACAGCTCCCTAAGAGAGAAGTTTTGAATTGTAAGAGAATTGAAAATAGTCAGAAGTGTCATTGGTCAAAGTGGTTGGTGCAAGTTATATAAGGCGAAGGCATTCGTAATGATGATGGCGACACTGCCTTATGAGATGGTCAAGCCCTATGAATGTTGGGTTCATTGCGGAGTGGATTACTTGGGCCCTGTTCATTACAAGAAGATGGTCCCTTGATGGAATTCCTTCAAGGTTTCCAAAGAATGGATTACGTTGTGGATGTGTATGATCAGTAGGGCTGCCCACTTGGAGTTTGTGGATTCCATGTCCACAGAGGCCTTTATTTTGGCTTTGAGAAGATTTGTGGCATGACCAGGGTGCCCTATCGATTGATAAAACACCAAACAATTTTGGCAGTCTCCAAAGGAGCTAAGGAAGCTTTTGGCCAAGAGTGGTCAGGTTTGTGGGGAATTGCATATTGAGTTCAGTTTCATCCACACCTTCAGTCCATGGGAAGATGGGTTTTAGGAGCAACAGGTGGGGGTAGTGGAGGTGCCATTGAAGATAGTGCTAGGAAAGCATCCTTTGACTTTCCTGGAGATTCAAACAATTTTGTGACATTGAGGCTATGATCAACAACAGGCCATTGACCATGGTAGGAAGTGATCCTGAGGATTTGGAATTACAATTACTCCATTATCGCTTATGTTTGGGAGACCCCATTGGCAATCTATGGTACAAAGATAGTCAAGGCGAGGACATTGCTAAGTCCCCGATTAGTTTATGGTCCAGATGACAGGAGGTAGCAAACATTTACTGGAAAAGGTTTCAGAAGGAGTATTTGCTGGAGTTGCAGACAAGTTCCAAGTGGACTGCAGATCCAGAGGTCAATCTCAAAGTAGGAGACGTGGTGTTGCTTGCTGATCAACGAAGGAAGCAATGGTTTGAGTGGCTGTTGGTCATCATGATGGCTTTGTGACTAGGGAGATGAAACAAGATTCAATGTGTCATTTCCTAATGATTTCGCAAAAATGATCCGGAAAAAGAATCTTCTCAAGACCCCAAAAAGTTCAGCAAATAAGTTCATTTAAAATCTCGACCCAGACATCCTAAGCTATTAAGACTTCATATGAAGAAAGCTCAGACCCGTCGAGAAAATATAGCTTTGAGGGAGTTTCATTTCAGGCTAATCATCAAAAGGTTTTGCTTTAATTTCACATCATTTAACATATGTTTAATTAAAAGTACTTTTGCCGCTTCAAAAACGATCCGGACCCAGTACTTCAAAGCATTTAAAAGAGGTTGGTCGGCCAAAGGGGAACCTGCTTCAAGATTGATTTGATTTCACGCCAAAGTACTTTCAAAGACCTGAAATCAATCAATCTTGAAGCAGGTTCCCTTTTGGCGACCAACCTGTTTTAAATGCTTTGAAGTACCGGGCCTGCATCGGTCTTGAAGCAGCCAAAGTACTTTCAAAGACCCGAAATCAAATCAATCTTGAAGCAGGTTCCCTTTTGGCCGACCAACCTCTTTTACATGCTTTGAAGTACTGGGCCTGCATCGGTCTTGAAGCAGCAAAAGTACTTTCAAAGACGCGAAATCAATCAATCTTGAAGCAAGTTCCCCTTTTGGCCCACCAACCTCTTTTAAATCCTTTCGAAGTACCGGGCCTGCATCGGTCTTGAAGCAGCAAAAGTGCTTTCAAAGATGCGAAATCAAATCAATCTTAAAGCAGGTTCCCTTTTGGCTGACCAACCTCTTTTAAATGCTTTGAAGTACCGGGCCTGCATCGGTCTTGAAGCAGGTCTTTGAAAGTACTTTGGCTGCTTCAAGACCGATGCAGGCCCAGTACTTCAAAGCATGTAAAAGAGGTTGGTCGGCCAAAAGGGAACCTGCTTCAAGATTGATTTGATTTCGGGTCTTTGAAAGTACTTTGGCTGCTTCAAGACCGATGCAGGCCCGGTACTTCAAAGCATTTAAAAGAGGTTGGTCAGCCAAAAGGGAACCTGCTTTAAGATTGATTTGATTTCGCATCTTTGAAAGCACTTTTGCTGCTTCAAGACCGATGCAGGCCCGGTACTTCGAAAGGATTTAAAAGAGGTTGGTGGGCCAAAAGGGGAACTTGCTTCAAGATTGATTGATTTCGCGTCTTTGAAAGTACTTTTGCTGCTTCAAGACCGATGCAGGCCCGGTACTTCGAAGTATTTAAAAGAGGTTGGTCGGCCAAAGGGCAACCTGCTTCAAGATTGATTTGATTTCACGTCTTTGAAAGTACTTTTGCTGCTTCAAGACCGATGCAGGCCCAGTACTTTGAAGCATTTAAGAGGGTTGGTTGGCGAAAGGGGAACCCACTTTGAGATCTATTTGATTTCATGTCTTTAAAAGTACTTTTGCTGGACACTTCAAAGCATTTGAAGGGGTCGGAAAAGCCTCTGAAGTTGCTTTTAATTAATTTCTTGAACATATTCATTTAAAAGTACGTTTGCCGCTCCGAGACCTAACTGGAGGTACTTTGAAGCATTTAAAGGGGTTGGGAAGAGCCTTGGAAGTCGCTATTAATCAATTTCTTGAAGGTATTCTTTTTAAAAGTAAGTTTGCTGCTTCAAGACTGATCCGGACCCAGTACTTCAAAGCATTCAAAAGGACCCTAATTCTTGGACCATGAATCATTGACCCTGAATCACTGACCCTGAATCACTGACCCGACCCTGAATCACTGACCCTGAATCACTGACCCTGAATCACTGACCCAAAATACCAGACCGACAATCCCAGATCTTGAATCCCAGACCCCAGTTTTAAATTCCAAGCCACAGAACCCAGATAGCAGTCCTCAGGCAACAGATCCCATATCCCTGATCCCAAATCTCAGACCCCAAACCCCAAATCCTGAACTCCAGACGCCGGACCCTAGCTTAGTTGAAGGAGAAGTGCCACGGGTTTGCCAGTATAGTATAATATAAAAGAACAAGAGAGCATCTGCCAGTGTCCCCTTGAGCTGCTGGCTCTCCATCTCTTGGAGAGCATCACGGTGTTGCTCCAGGGCTTCATCGGTGAGGACAAAGTTGCCAACAAAGTCCTGATCTTCCTGCACAAGAAGATCACTTTGAATGAGCTGCCTGCAACCTTGACTTCCAATATCCTGTCCTTGGGCAGTCTTTTTCTTCCAAGTCTTTGGCTTCTCTGGCTTCCTCTGGACTTGTCTGGATCTTTGGACAGCACCATTGCAGTCCAACCCAATCTCCTTCATGTGTTCATGGAGAGGTGATCCATCCCAGACCACATCCTCATCTTCAGAAACCTCATGGTCTTGGCCAGACCAGGCCATCATAATGCACTAAAAACCGGGGGTGGGGGGCATTTCACCATTGGCTCTGATTGAATCTTGCGCCAAAGCTGGTTTGGGTGGCAGTTTGGTTGCAAAAGTCAAAAAATCAAGGTGGGGTGGGGGACTTGAGACAGGTGACCAAGGCACCTTCTGCCCTCCACAGTCTGCCATCAGGCGGTCTCAGGAGAGTCTAGTGAGAGCTTTGGAACTCTATATTTTGTTTTCATGACTTTTTAAAACTAAATTACCTTTACCTTGAAACCTCAGCTTTTGTGCTTGGAAAAACCTTGGTGGACCATGAGCTTATGGACATTGCAGAAAGTTTTATTCATAGAGTCCAATAGTATCAATGCATTATCTATAATATTAAATTTTAGTTTAGATATGATTTTTTTGATTTGAAGATATAAAAACTATTTTTACATCCAATAGCTAAATAAAAAGTAAGTTTTATAAAAATCAAAATTTTTTAAAAGAGAATTCCTCCAACTTGACCAAGCAAACAATCTTCTTTCACTTTGGGTACATAGTTTCACATCTTTAATATCTGACAGAGACTATCCATCTAATGACAGATTATCTCTATGAGTCAGCATTTGCTTTGACCAAAGAGGTTCCAGTAATTATAGAATGCTAATCAAGATCATACAGGAATGGTTAAAAAGTTATCCAGTTTGAACCAGAGATAATATTGGGATGCGTAATTTTCTGCTAAGCAGATTTCAACCAAGATTAGTTTTCTTGTTGCATTCTGTGAACCATTTCTTTTCTCAGACATAGCACTCTAGAAGTACTTGAACATCTCTGAGTTTGACATCTCAAGCTGCCAAATCAAATGTAAACAACAACAAAAGAAGATGGACAGGTGCCTCTATCACTGTTCTCTTTCCCTGGTTACAATTTCATTTATTTACCCCCAAACCCGGATTTTTTCATAGGTTTTTTGTCACCAAAGTTTCCCAAAAAAGGTTTTTTTGAAAAATAGAAGTGCTATCAATATGTGGATCAATCAAACTCATTTTTAATGTCTAACAGACACTGCCCATCTATTGCCAGAGTAACTCTATGACTCACCAGGGGCTTGGCCTCTGCTTGTGTTCTGTTCCCCTGATAGCAATTTCATTTATTTCCCCTAAAAAACTGGGGTTTTGGACAGGTTTTTTCAACCAAAGTTTTTCCCCAAATGTTCTATTGTGAGATAGAAAAAAATTGAGTAAAAAAAAGTTTGGTAATACCAATAAAAAAAAATAGAGTGAAAACAGTGGACCTATTATAGCTCATTGTTTGCACTCCACTTTTTTTTATTTGCCCAAAGCCTCCTAGATCAAATAAAAATCTAAATAATGGCAAATGTCCCAAATGGCAAAAGCCTTTTGGGAGTAATAAATATCTAAAAAATGGCAAACATCCCTAATGGCAAAAGCCTCCTGGACTAAAAAAGATCTAAATAATGGCAAATGTCCAAAATGGCAAACGTTTCTGCAGGTATAAGCTTCTTGGATCAATAAAAAATGGCAAATGTCACAAATGGCAAATTTTTCTGCTGGCAAGAGCTTCCTTAATCAATAAAATTCTAGATAATGGCAAATGTCCCAAATGGCAAAAGCCTCTTGGCGTAATAAATATCCAAATAATGGCAAACATCCCTAATGGCAAATGCATCCTGGACTAAAAAAAAGATCTAAATAATGGCAAATGTCCAAAATGGCAAACGTTTCTGCAGGCAAAAGCTTCCTGGATCAATAAAAAAACTAAATAATGGCAACTGACCCAAAAGGCAAAAGCAACCTGGAGTAATAAAAATCCAAATAATGGCAGATGTCCCAAATGGCAGCAGGCCACTGGAGCAATAAAAATCTAAATGGTGGCAAATGGCCCAAATGACAAAAGCCCCCTGACATAATAAAAATGTAAATAATGGCAAATGGCCCAAGTGGCAAAAGCCCCCCCCAAGTAATACCTAAAAAATGGCAATTGGCCAAAATGTCAAAAGCCCCCTAAAGTAATAAAAATCGAAATAATGGCAAATGTCCAAAATGGCAAACATTTCTGCTGGCAAATGCTTCATGGATAAATAAAAATCTAAATAATGGCAAATGTCCCCAATGGCAAACATTTCTGCAGGCAAATGTTTCTTGGATAAATAAAAATCTAAATAATGGCAAATGTCTCAAATGGCAAAAGCCTTTGGGAGTAATAAAAATCTATATAATGGCAAATGTCCCAAATGGCAAATGTTTCTGCAGGCAAAAGCTTCCTGAAGCACTAAAGATCTGAATAATGGCAAATGTCTCAAATGGCAAACATCTTGCTTGGCAAATGTCTCCTTGAGTAATGAAAAATCTATATAATGGCAAATGTCTGAAATAGCAAACCTTTCTGGAGGCAAAAGTGTCAGTTTATAAAACCAGGCAAATGTCTGGACTGGCAAACATCCCTGCATGCAAAAGTCTCCTGAAGCAATAAAAATATTAAATAATGGCAAATGTCTTAAATGGCAATCATTACCACAGGCAAAAGTCTTTTAGAATAATGAAATATCAAAATAATGGCAAATGACTCAAATGGCAAGCATTTCTGGAGGCAAAAGTCTCATTTTATAAAACCAGGCAAATGTCTCAAATGGCAATAATCTCACTGGCATAAGTGACTAAAGGCATTTGCCTTGATGGCAATTGTCCCAATGGCTTACAGCTCGGGAGGCAAAGTAACTTGTGGCAATTGGTACTTCTGGCAAAAGTCATTGGTGGCAAATGTACCAATGGCAATGTTAAAAGTGGCAAATTGAACTAATGGCATTTGTCCAATGGCAAATGTCGAATGGCAAATGTCAAATGGCATCTGACCTACATTCGAGCATTTTGTGCATCTCCAAATGTCTTGTAACACGTCATGTTACCGCTTCTAAGGTCAAATGGTCGCCGTCAATCTTCAAAGAGGCAGTTTTTTGCAAAACCGCTAATTTTTTGCGTATTTGGGCTTTGGTTTCGCGGAAAACAAATGCTCCAAATCACATGGAGATATATTTTTTCGCAGTGCAAATATAATAGTGATTTTGTCACGTCCTGCATGATGAAATTTCCTTTTCCTTTAGGGCTTGTTTCCGGGGCCGGCCAGGAGACCCCCAAAAGCAAGGTCGCGTCCACTCCCCCCAAGTGCAAGGAATCCATAAATAACCAATGCAGTTCTATAGATGAGTGCATTTTTGAATTGATTCAGTCTGAATGTTTAAGATGCCATCGGTTACCTTTTTTCCTAGAATTATTTGGGGAAAAAATTGTTTTTGTGAAGTTGGTGTTGTGCAGAATTTTTATGGCATATAAAAATCCTGTTTACCATATTTTTTGAATGATTTTCAGACGAATAAGGGCACAAATCCTAAAAAGGAATGAAAGGAAAAAATCACGAAAATTAAAGGACATTCTAATAACTTTAAGATATTTTTTCCATAAATTGACCGTGATTGCTATAAACATGGATAGTCAAAGCAATAATGTTATCAGCAGGTATAATTATTAAGCAATTAAATTCCTGAACAATTTGTTGGACAGCTGAATAGACTGCTTAAAGTTTCACTGGCATAAACTTTTTTGTTTTTGTTCAAAAGTTATGGGGTTATGCAATCATGTACATTCAAAGTTATGCATTTCCATGCTCAACCCATAGACAGCCCAATAAAGGAAATACACAAACAGTGGATACTCAAAGAAAACTCCTTTCACTCCTCTACCATTTCTGTGAGGTATGGACTGGCCATCTTTTTTCGTCCACACAATTCACATGTAATTGTGTGGCAAAATGAAATATTTTTGTTTGATGGCATTACCTGAACTGGATAAAAATATCAATCCATCAATTTTCATGCCATTTCAAGCCCATGTATCACAGTTCAAATCCAACTAAAATATTCCAGTTTGATTAAGGTTTGGGAAAACCATTTTTAAAAAAGGTGTAAATTTCACTGAACCCAATTGTATATGAAATGAATTCCTTATAATAAACTCTGAATTTTTTGCAGCTGAATGCTATTGTAGACCAATGTTCCTCATAGTAAAAAAAGCCATAAAATAATTTCAAAAATACAAATCCCCAAGGATGAATCCAAAAGTGATGCTATTGGATGCTGAGAGAGAGGAAGACGGGTCTATCAAAGTCGATTTTTAAGCCGCCTGGCACAAGGCCAATTTGTTTTTAATTTTAAAGCGTGAAGAAAGGTTCTGAGAACGTAAATTGTTTAAAATTCCATCCTTTTGCTCCAAACCTGCTCAAATGTAATTTTTCAACCTCCAAATTTTAAAAAGAAGAATTTCTAATGTTGTTTTTGATAAGACAAAAATTTGATCGCGCAAATCAAAGTTTTCATCCAATCCTGATAAAATACAACTCACAGTCGTTTTCAATCGTTTCGAATATCAAGACATCTCTTTTCTCATGGTTTTTTAATAAATGTGTGGGGTTAAAATTTTTCAATTTTATTTTATCTCGCGCATTTATTTTAAAATTGTGAGTTATTACTCCACTTAAAATAATTCCGAAGACCATCTCTATTTCTCATGCTTTTTCATGCTTTTTTCGACTCGCCCAAATATTTGCCGAGCACGCTTTTATTTATTAGTTGTGTCTATGTTAAATGTTGTTTCAGTCGTGCAGAATGGGTGGACAAGTCAACAACCAACCAACATCAGGATCACCGCATAATTCTGACTGGGATTCTGGTCCTGACGAAGCCGGTATTTACAATACTTCAGATCCAACCCACGTTGTGCATTGTATGCGTCGCATTTCTGCTCATCTTCGCAGAATCAACGAGTCTTTGGAATCATTGGACAGTGAATTGGTAAACTACAGGACCTGCCTCAAAGACAAACTTCTTGGAAAACCTAATAATTCTGGCGACTCAGCTACCAGGTTGTGGTGGTATCGTGAAATCCAAAACGAACTAAAAGTGTTTCATTTTTATGCATCTTTTTGCATGAAATTGTTGTGCAAAGATTTTTGTTTGGAACAACACTCAGTTTTTGAAGAAGAAGTATGAACAACGCCGTTCAACCAAATATGCGTCAACGCTCAGAACCAAACCACCGTTTTGAAGAATTGGATCAATTTCATCAAGATTTGCAATCTCCCTAGCCTCTACCGTTTTTACCCTGACCTGTGTACTGATTTCTGTAGTTTGATTGGAATGATCGTTACTATTATTATTGCTATTTGCGCTTGTATATGGTTATTATCAGTATCAACTTGTAACGCTTTAAAATCACTCGCTTTGACAAATCGTACTTTAGAACTTTCTTTGGTAAATTTTACCAATAATTCATTGTCTTTAAATGATTCGTTTTAATAAAATAAAATTTAAATTGGGTTTTTAATTACAATATTTAAAACAACACTTTTTTTGTCGTCGAATTCAATCAAGTCTCCGTCTAATCTCCTCAATTCGATCTTCATGTTGTCTAAATAATCAACATTGCATTTTATAAATTCTAAATGCTCAAAATGGATAGAGCAGTAGTCATTTTGTTTTGACTGGCCGATCGTGGGAATAATTCTAAGTATTGGGTAAAATTTGTCTCCGACGATAGAATGCTGAACAAAATTGGCATAACAAATCATAACACCAGGATACAGTTTGTAAATGTCTATTTGTAAATGTCTGGTTGTGGTGCTTGATAAAGTGAGTAATTTCTCACAGCAAAAAAATGGTAGTTGTTTTCATCAGAGACTCTTTGATTTTCTTCCAGGGGGTAATCGTACATTCCTAAAATTGGACAGAGGCTTTTTGGAAATCCAATTATAAAAATTTGATTAGTTTTAGCCGTAATTCTTAAATATCCATTGACGTTTTCAAAATATACTAGTTCCTTTAATTCTTCTGTCAATAAATCATTCATTGCCGTTGTTAAATCGTTAGAGTCACAAAAATAATTTTTTGGTATATTCAATTTGTGTTCTTCCTCTATGTTTTCATCCTTAACCAGTTTTATAATTATTGGTTCATTAGCGATTGATTCTGGAATGCTACATATGCTGTCGGGAAAAGAAATATCCATCAGGGCAATTTTCGCGTTTGGATTTAAATGCAGCGGATGTTTTAAATGCACCCAAAAGCTACTATTTGTATTTTCGTAATCCAATTTGGCATCTACTTTCGAATCGATTCGCACGTGTCTCAATTCGTGATCCATGTTTTTTTCTTTCTCCCTCAAATGGTAATGAATTAGAGACGGTTGACCTTCGTTTAAGCTTAAAAGATTTCCAAAAGCATCTGTGAATTGAGAGTTTATCGTCTCAATATTGGTTTGCCGCACTTGATAATATCTGACCTTTTTTACATTATGGTAAAAATAATGACCCTCCATTTGCTTAGGTAAAGTTGTTGTAAACATAATTGTGGAATAATTATCACTGTTAGGAACGTCGGAAATAATATTTGATTTTACGTGAACTAAACCGGGTTTTAAAACGGAAGTCACTTTATTTGCTATGGTTTGAAACCTAAAATTTTTTTGTAACGGATAATACACATATTCGTTACCAAAATATTTAATTGATTTTTCTCCAGAAAATAACACTCCGTCTTTATAACATCTTAACTTTATAATTTTTATTAAATGTTGATGAATTAGTAAGTATCTATTATAATTGTAATTTTCATTTTCCGTCTCATTTTCGGTTTCTTTTTTAGGACCTTCTTCAATTATGTAGACTCTTTTATTTTCACCGTCTGATTTGAGGTCAGCACTAGTCAATTTCATTCCTTCCTTGTAAATATATTGCATCAAGTTTTGCATTAATCTATAAACTGTCAAATCCTCTTCATCTAAATCAGGCAAAACCCAAACGGATTTTGTCTGGTCTAAAATCTCAGTCTTTATGTCCTCTTCTGAAGAATTTATAGATGTTAATTCGTTTTTTAGCGTTATGACACCGATTTGACCTTTTGTCATGGTTAATTGGTTGTAATTATAATGTAACCCCATAGATACTATTCCAATTTCCCATTCTCTATTTTTCAAATCTAAATTTTGCGGAAATAAATTGGTAAAGGAATTTAAAGTATTTTTGACGTCCGTATTGGAACCAGCGTTTGACACGCAATAAATGTTATAATCCATTCCACGTTATTGTGACACATCAACTACATCTTTCTCATATGTCCAACTAGGGTTTTTATACCCTTTCCATTTCACCAAAACCATTTTTTCGCCTGTTTTTTTTATCTTTTTTTGTTCGTAAAACCTTTTCAATCACAAATAATTCCGGCTCATTCACGGGAGTAAGTTCACTCTCATAAAAATTTCCTTCCAGAGTTTCATCCTGTTCTAAAGTTTCCAATTCATAAGTAGGTTTAGGCAAACGAGTAAAAATTGATTTTATTTTAAAAATTTCTTCCTTAAATTGTTGTGTAAAACCTCTGTCAAATTTTCCCTTCATTATGCTAATGCGCACGGTTTGACCAATTTTGTATTTTGGTCTTTTTCTTTTAAACTTTGAATAATGCAATTCCTGTTTTCTTCTAATAAAATAAGTCCGACCGGGGAGCTCAGCTTCAGCGGGTGACATCCCAATCATACGATGTTTACGATGGTTGTAGGTATGAACAAGAAAAGGTAACGCGTCGATGTACCTATCTGTATTTTCGTGAGTCATGTATTTAAACATCAGATTTTTTAAAGTTCGGTTAAATCTTTCCACAAAAGGGGCGTGCACAAAATTGTTGCTGTGTAATAGAAGAATGTTATTGTTTTTGCAGTAGGCTTGAAACAATTTATTCTTTATTTCTGCGCCTTTATCAGCTAAAATTCTACGAGGAAACTTTTTTGCTCTTTTCATAATAGACTCAAATCCCTCCATAAAAGTTTTTGCTGTTTTATTTTTTAAGGGTTCTACAAACGCGAATCGTGTAAAAATATCAATAGCTGTTAAAAGGTATCTATTCCCGTCATTTTCTTCGATCAAATTTCCTAAATCTATAAGATCAATTTGAAATTGATATCTCTTATGATAAGCAAATGTTGGATTTCTAGGTTTAGGTAATTTTGGTTGTTTATGAAGTGTGTAAGAATCAGTTCCCTTTAACCATTCTTCAATTGTCGTCAAGGGAATTTTTTTTCCATAATAATAATAAATCAACGCAGGAGATGCAAAAGCTATTGGTGAGCCTGGTCTTGCATATTCTTTTAAAAAAATCTCTTTTGTTGTCATTTCTTTTTAAAACAGGGGTTGTTTAGTTATTCTCCGTCTTTTTTTCCTAGATTTAGCAATTGACGGGGTTTTCCTCTTTCTGCTCGAATTTTGAGCTCGATATTCGTTGTTGGTATCTGCTTGTCTAGCAGCGTTAAGCAAAATACCGCGAGTAGCTGATTTTAAACGTTGTTTAGCTTTTCTGCCGACCGGTTGACCCTCCAAAGCCTCTAATGCAGTTTCTACCGCCGCCTTTGTCGCCTCTTTTTTCAAAGCTTTACCTGCGGATCTTATCGGTGCGCTTCTAGCCACTTTTCCAATAGTTTTTACCGCTGATCTTGCTACCGGCATTAAACCGCGAAAGATTCCGGAAAAAAGTGATCCGATTCCCGAGCCTCGTTGCCAACGTAAGCCGCTGTGGTAATTCATATATTTTCTTATTGCTCTAGACTTTTAAGACATCTGTATAAAGACATAACACTGACGCCTAAAATACGAGCCGTATTTTTGACGCTCGGATATAGTGCTCTTGTTTCTTTTAAAAAGGCATAAGCACATGCTGCTAATAAAGTCCTAGGAGCAAAAGAACTATTTTCATTTTTATTTAGTTTTTCTTTTATAGTTGTCATCTCTTGATAATTTAACTGTAGAGGCTGTAAAAAATATTCTGCCATATCTTTTGCTTTTATAGAATTTTCTGTTTTAATTGTGTTGGTCGAATCTTGTCTGTATAATTTTATCCATCGCCATACCGTTTTTGGACTAATACCAATTTCCTGACACAAATGACTTATTGGACGGGGAATTTTTTCCTCTATTAAACTTTGATACAATGCCATAGCAATTAAGCCTTTTGGATTAATTTTAATTTTTCCATTTTTTTGATAATGCCACGCTGCTATTTCTGACCACAAATTAAAAATAGTGTTTGTAACATCATTATTTAAATGTAATTTATTACATAAATTTTTTAAAATATTTTTTTCTTTCTTTAAATGTTCGCTGTTTTGTTCAAATTCTTCATTAAAATTTTTTATTTTTTCCCATTTTGTTTCTAAATTTGGTTCACAATATATTTTATCAATAACTAAACCACACTCAGTACACACTACGTCTCCTTGTCTGGTGTCTTCTATTATATATTGATGAATGCACATTTTAATCCAATCTAATTTTTGAACATAATTCCATTGTTTATTGAATGAAGTTCAAAATTTGACTGATTTTACAAATAAACCGACGTAATCTTTTATTATATTGAATTTATTCAGTTTTATATTTTTTCAGCAATTCATAAATAATTTTTATTCCTTGTTTAGCGTCTTTTTCGCAGGAAGCTCCAATTATTACTATTTTTCCAGACGAAAATATTAAAGCAGAACACTTCTTTAATGTTAAAAACATTCCAGGAAATTTCTCAGAGTCGTATCTCTTTTGGATAATTTCAAAATCTACATTTAATTTCAAATTGTTGTAAAATGTTAATAAATTGATTTTTGATGACATATGGCACAAACAAGTCATGTTTTCTATTTTAAACTTTTCAGTAATAAATTTACTACTTATAACAAGTTTTAATTCGTCTAATGCTTTTGGTATATGCTCTGTGGAAGGGATTTTAGTAATATTTACGTGGAAATTTCGATTTTGCTTTGTTTTAGTAAACACAATAAAAGAATATTTTTTTTTAACAACAGTAAAATTATTATAATGTTTTAGTACATTATCGGTATTAAAAGAAATTTTGTCGCTGTCGATGAGACGAATTTTGCAACTGATTTTAACATTGCTGACCATCACTTCCATCTTTGGTATGGGCTTGCCCGACAAAAGCGGAATTGCTGGATTGGCCGTGGAACAAAACGATGGCACAGAAAGTGGTTTAGCGCTTCACGCACCCTTAGAAGTAGAAACGGGTCTATTGGAAGGGGCTCACGTTATTTACAATAGCGTGGCTTCTATCACCAACACCGGTCCGGTAGAATTTCTTGTTCCTCGCGACAACGAGTGTTCTTTTATACTGAGTCAAACCAGACTTAGTGGACATTTTGTAGTGACAAATGATGACGGCGGCTTTGTCACGGACGCAAGTAAAACCGCGTTGGTAAATCATTTTGCTGCTTGTTTATTTAGTCAAGTGGAAGTGTATTTGAACGGTGTTCAAGTAGCTGATTTAAGTTCGGCGGTCACCTACCCCTGGAGAATGTTTTTACAATCATATTTAAGTTACAATATTGACGTAAAAGACACTTATCTGGCTGCTGAAGGATATTATCCTGAAACTGAAGACGAAACTACCACCACCAAAATTACTGAAGACGTTTCCTCTCATTCTTTAAAAAAAAGAAAAATTTAATTTTAAACGGAAAAAAAGTATTTTTTAACTCGCGTATAGCCGTTGATCTGTTTGACACTGATCGATTCTTACCACCAAATGTGGATATCAAGATAAAATTGGTTAGATCGGCTGAAACATTTGGTTTGCTTCAAGATCCTGCAGCAGCAAAACCTTTCAAAATTGTGTTGAAAGATGTCAAATTGCATATGAGAAAAGTGTTGCCCACGTTGATAATACGAGAAAGTTTCAAAAACAAACTTTTAAAAGAACCGTGCTACCTACCTTTTAGCTCTACACGTTTAAGACATTACGTTATTCCTCAAGGCGTGTCGTCTTTTAACATCGCTAATATTGCTAATGGAACATTACCCAAACAAGTGTTTTTTGTGATGGTTCACAATCAGGCTATGTCGCATGCTCCCGACAAAAATCCTTTTAATTTTCAACACTTTAATCTTTCCTCGTTTAATTTAAAAAAGAACGGGCAATGCGTATTTCCCAAACCTTTTCAACCTAACATAGGGGAGGGGGACGCCGTTGACTTATATCGGCATTTATACGACAGTATAGGTATTTCGCACGGCAATCAGTCCATTGGCTTGACGTATGATGCTTTTATAAATGGAAGATTTTTTCTGGCGGCCGACTTGACACCAGATCAATGTAATTCGTACCACACACATCCGGAAAATTATGGAAATTTAGATTTAGAGTTGGCTTTTTCCCAAATCACTCCCCATCCAATATACGTTCTAGCCTTATCTATTTTTAACTCCGGTATTAAAATAGATCAATTTCAACAAGTCATGAAAGGAACCAATTAAAATATGGAGGGTGGGTTATCAAATATCTTTTTAAACAATTACATTCGACCCAGATGTAAGAATTTCATCGGGGTATTTTCGGTCGACGACTTGCCATCTGATCCGCTTTCATTGCCTTGCTGTCTGATCGCTAACTTATCCAAAAGAAATCAAGAAGGATCTCATTTCGTAGCAATGTACATTAACAAAAAAAATCAACTCTATTATTTTGATTCTTTCGGTTTTTTACCACCGATATGGAATAAATGTTTGATGAAGTTTTTACGACCCTGGATAGAGAAGAACTCCTTCAAAATTATCTTATCTCACCCAATTCAGAGTTTCCGTTCTTTGTTTTGCGGATGGTACACGTGCGCATTTTGTTTATCTGTGGGCAACAATTTAATGACCCCTCAACAATTCGTTAAAATATTTGTAAAAAATCCCAAATCAGAAAATGATAAAATTGTAACTCATTTTATAAAAAAAATTGAAAATAAATGTTGATATATTTTACTTTCATAACTTTGGATATTTTCCTGAAAAAAGTTTTTTAACAGAATCTACTTTAGCTTCTGATTTAGACATTTTTCTTGTTTTTGATCTGGTTTTTGCGGGAGACATACCAGCTTCAATAGGGTCCCTTTTTATTGGGCTTTTAGATTGTAACATTTTCATTGATTTTGATCTGGTTTTGGTTTGTGCAGGAGTCATGTTAGCATCAGCGGAATTTCTTTTTGTTGCACCCTTCGATTGAGCTTTTCCAGCTGAAAATCGTATTTTAACAGGTGTAAGTGGAAATGAAGGAGAAGAGCTTCCAATTCCTCTTAATCTTCTTTTTCGAGGGGTAGAGGTCATTCCAAAAATTTTATTTTGATTTCTTACAGACAATTCTTTATAATGATCTTTCATCATGTGTTTGGCAAATTGTGGAATGCCGACATATTGCTTCCCGCAATTGGGAAAAGGACAAACTATTTTGCCTGCCGCATTCTTTTCTTTCACTGCTTTCGCAATAGGTGTATTTCGCCAATTTAACACAACTGGAGATTTTATTGCGGAAAGTGCGTATGAGTAATCCATTTCGTTTGAGCTGTTTGTTCTAGCGTAAGGGCTGGAAATCATTCCTTTAATGGTCTTTTTGTCTTTCAAAGCTATATCTTTAGGATGATCTTTTAGCAAATGTTTGCCTAATTGTCCTTCGTCAACATATTGCTTCCAACAATCAGGAACTGGACAAACTAATTTGCCTTTTGAATTTCTTTTCGTCATCGCTTCTAAAACAGGTGTTTCTCGCCATTCTTCTCGTTTGGTAGCAACAGGAGTTGAATAAGCTGATTCGTTCGGACTTTTTGTTTTTTCAGGACTAAGAGATTTTTCTGCAACAAATTGTCTTTCAATAATGGGGGTACTAGGTAAATTATTTTCTTCTTGTTGGGGAATTTCAGTGGGTGTTCTGTAAAGAGATACGTCCGTGAGATCCATATTGGTATCAATTCGAGCAGGTGTTAGTGCATTTGGTATTTCTTCTCGTTGCGTAATTTGGGTGGATGGTGATCTTGAAACAGGGTGGTAAGCGCGGTCAAAACTGCTACCTTTTTGGGTGACTCGACCAGGAGACATTACATTCTGTATTTCTTCTCGTTGAGGGATTTGAGTGGATGGTGATCTCGAAAGAGATTGGTAAGTACGGCCCATGCTATCAGATTGGGCAATTGATGTGACATTCGGTAATTTATCAGACCCAAAACGAAGTAATTTATCCCCAGTTTGGATTATTTTCTGTCTGTCTTGTAGATTTTTAAATTTAATGGCGTTTTCAATATAGTTGGTTGTTTCCGGTTTTTCATTCATAGAAATAAGTTCCTTTTTTGATTCATCGTCTTCCGTATTTTTTATTAATGAATAATATAATCTTTTAGGTACTAAAAACATGGAATACATCTCATCATGTGGTTTTATTTTTACTCCTGAGCTCATTTTTTAACGACGACGTTGCGAACTCTTATTTGCAATAATTTGAGCCAAAAGAGGGATGACGGTGCTGGCGATCGCTGATAAAACTCCTAAAATTCCGCCCTTTTGTAATATTTTTCTTTTTTTCGAAATGTCGGAAGAACGACGCGGTGGTGCAGCAAGACGTCTAAATTCTACCAAATGAGCTCTTATTTTTTTTGAAGACGTGTTCGTACTTTGCCATGTATGGGCAAGTCACCGTTCAAAACGTAATGTAATATACGGCAAAGTAATTCAACACCGCGATCGTCCAAATGACTTAAAAAATTGGCACAATCCTGATGTTTTAATTTTTTTATTACATAAAAAAGTGAACTAGCTTTTCCTAATGTTTTAGACATTTTGACAGTTGCAATTTTTTATTTTTCTTAAATAGATATGAAAATCCTTTAAACGGTAACGTAAGCTTTCATCAGTCCCTCGTACGGAAAAATGTTGCTTCGAATTCTGACTTTATCGTCTTGTTGTTGATGGAAATCTAGAAGGAGATATCCGTGACTTCGACCGTTAACAGCTTCCCTGTATGCTTTATTTAAAATTCCGACTCGTCCGGGGAAAATTTGTTTAGCCAAATGCGCAACCGCACTTCTGTCCCGAGGATTGTTAAAAAGAACCATATACTGTGTGTTTATGCTTAATGTCCGCAAATCACCTTTTTTATCAAATAGATTTTGACACAGAAAAACGGTGAAACAATTGTAGTGATGAGTCAAAACCGTAAAAAAATGTTTTAATATTTGCCCAACATCGTCTAAATAATCATCAAAAACAACTAATTTGGGCATTTTTCTTGGATATGATTCCAAAATATCTTTCAATTCTTCAATCGAATTTGGAATACTTTTAAATTTACGAAATGTTGGAAAGCGAGAGTTTGAACGTTTGTCTCGATTCATATCATCTTCCATGTATTCATAAGCTTTTTGTGGTTCTTTGTAGAACAACAACATTGTTTCTGGTGGAGTTGCAAAATATTCATGCCTACCAACCACTAAATGTTTAAGCCACGTTGTTTTTCCACTCGATGTTGGGCCAACAATTAACATGTTGGAAGGAATACTGAACCTTAAATCAAAACCATCCATTTTGCTAGTTTTTGAAAAATATTTAAAAATTTTTTCTTAAATAAAAGTAACAATATGTTTTATTTATTTACAAATAGGGCATTTAGACGATTTGTTGTTGACAATAAGACAATTTCCTAGTGATAAAGTGTGATATCCGCAATTCAAAATGTGTCTTTTGGAATCCATTGCTGATAACGCAATCTTTCTTTGAAAACATGTCCGAATTTTATGATTCTTTGATCTTAAGTTTTTGAAAGATTTGTAAATTAGAACAGTCTGTTTCAGACATTTTTTGTAATCGTTATAGGTTAATTGCTTTTTTATGCTAGATTTTTTTAAACCTTTGCAAATTTTCTTTTCTTCTGTTTTGTTTTTGTCTAAAAAATCAGTAATTTTCATAGAATAACATTTTGGACGTAAGCCTATAAAGTGAGTAATAGCTGCTCTGCCTTTTAGTTCGTCTTTGAAATAAAAAAGCTGATTGGCTCTACTGTCATCGAAAAGAGGATGTTGTTTGGGGTACTTTGAAAAATCAAATATGTGCTCCAATTTTTTCATTTCCCTTTCCAAGTTGTTGCATCTTACTTTTAAAAGAAAAGAATCCGTGTCTGAGAAACATAAAGACACATTTTCTTCACCAAAATGTTGTTGAATCGTGTCATAATACGATCTGTACATAAACAACTTGGACAATTCCAAAATAGAAAATCCAACAGCTAAAGGCTTCCTGAGCTCTATTATTGCTGGCTTCTTGTTGACAGCCACCAAGTTCTCATTGATGATTTGAAAACTGTTGATGTGTTGACCAAGACTGGCTTTCCTTAAGCTCTGTTCATCACCACAAAGGACCACTTCAGAGTAATTTCGAACATTTTCTGAAATGCAGAATAAGATTTATTTTATAAAGAAAATTGATTATGTGCGCAATCACCTCAGCTAACTAGCCGTCCTATATCACATTTCATTTTCCTCTGTAATTAGCAATGTGCTATAATTTACTACAATTTGAGATCATTCCTTTTTTAAAGCCCGACATAAACGGTCATCAAAAATTCTCACAAAATAAACACCAAGTCAAAATGGATAAAAAAGACCAGGAAAAGAGCAAGGCTTTTTGGTTAAAAGTGATAAAATCAGGTCAGGAGGAGGCAACTTCAAGTCCGACTTCTGGCAGTAGCTTTACTGGGGCTGCGGCTGGAGGAGCATGGTCATCTTCTGGGGCTGCGGGTGGAGGAGCATGGGCATCTTCCGAGCGTCCCGTGGCACCTGCTTGGCCATCACGGACTCCGTACAAGTCCGTCCCACAAAAATCAGGGTCGGAGTCGTGGAAGAGCACATCTACTACCGGAGCCGGGGGCGGGGGAGCATGGTCATCTACTAAAACTGGAGGAGCATGGTCATCTTCTGGGGCTGCGGGTGGAGGAGCATGGGCATCTTCCGAGCGTCCCGTGGCGCCTGCTTGGCCATCACGGACCCCGTACAAGTCCGTCCCTCAAAAATCAGGGTCGGAGTCGTGGAAGAGCACATCTACTGCCGGAGCTGGGAGCGGGGGAGCATGGTCATCTACTAAAACTGGAGGAGCATGGTCATCTTCTGGGGCTGTGGGTGGAGGAGCATGGTCATCTACTAAAACTGGGGAAGCATGGTCATCTACTAAAACTGCAGGAGCATGGTCATCTTCTGGGGCCTTGGGTGGGGGATCATGGGCATCTTCCGAGCGT
Organism: bacterium; assembly: GCA_965233585.1. Lineage (GTDB taxonomy): Bacteria > SAR324 > SAR324 > SAR324 > NAC60-12 > CBDDTI01. The sequence goes on along the minus strand of CBDDTI010000212.1, from coordinate 37,097 downwards.
CCCGTGGCGCCTGCTTGGCCATCACGGACCCCGTACAAGTCCGTCCCACAAAAATCAGGCTCGGAGTCGTGGAAGAGCACATCTACTGCTGGAGCTGGGGGCGGAGGAGCATGGTCATCTACTAAAACTGGAGGAGCATGGTCATCTTCTGGGGCTGTAGGTGGAGGAGCATGGTCATCTACTAAAACTGGGGAAGCATGGTCATCTACTAAAACTGCAGGAGCATGGTCATCTTCTGGGGCCTTGGGTGGGGGATCATGGGCATCTTCCGAGCGTCCCGTGGCACCTGCTTGGCCATCACGGACCCCGTACAAATCCGTCCCACAAAGATCGGAGCCGGAATCATGGAAGCCTACCAAATCTAATGAGCAGACCTCTCATCGCGTGACATTTGATTTGTCTTCACAATCAACATCAAAATCTAAACCACCACCCTATCGTCACGTGGAACCTTCACCGACGCCAGAAGTGCGTCAAGTAACGGCATTTCCATCAGTGTGGTCTCCGTCTACAGCTCGAAAAGTTACCAAAAAAAATTAAAATTTAAATTTGATCATTTTTTCTTTTTCCTTTTGATTACAAAATAAACACAACATTTTATAAAAATTGATTTTTCAAAAGTTTGCGTACTTGATTAATTCATTTCGCGAATTTTTAATTTAATATTGATTTAATATTATGAATATTTATGAGATAATTTGCTAATTAATATGTAAAGGTTTGGAGATTCATTTTCTAAAATTGACAAAACCATGCGGGAAAATTCAAAACAAATTTTTTGGAGAAGGAAGAGGAGAAGGAGAAGGAAAAGGTCATGGACAAAGGAAAGTTGGGAAGGATGATGAGGAGGGGGAGGTACGAGGTACTGAGGGTGAAATGGACAGGAGAGGAGGAGGAGAAGTTCAAGCTGCTGCCGGACCCGCCATCAGAAGAGGCACCACCGCGTCCACCACTGATGGGAGGCGGTGGCCGTCTCAGACGGTTCGCCAGGGGCTTGATCGAGATGATCAGGACGACCGCCGCCTCCATCGCCGGCTCCATCACCGGACGTCCGGACGTCATCCCCGTCGACGTCATCGGTCCCGCCAACGAAGCCGATGACACCAAAGATGATGACGATGACGATTTCGATGAGGGCCCCGCCAACGAAGCTGATGACGACGACGATGACGATTTTGATGAGGCTAAGTGCGTGGTTGGTGCCGGCAGGACGTACTGCCGCAACTGTCGCCGGTACCACCACGCACTTGTGTCTCAAATTTAAAGAAAATATATAAAATGACTCCAAATTCATTTGAGTATTTAACAAATTCATTTTTTACTGAATTACTATTCGCGCTGCGTCAATTTACGCTTTTGCGTCTTTTACAATCTCAACATCATTAAATTATCTTATCTCAAAACTTACCAATAAATTTTCCAAAAGTAGAGTTGGCAAAAAGTTTAAAAAGCCGGAGTTCAAAGTCATTGCGAGCATTTGATCGCAGCTTTGTAACCTTTTCGATGAACTCCTTCAAAAAAGCTTTTTGTCGAAACTTCATGACTTTTCTTATCTTCAGCAATTTCATGCCCTTTTTCAAGTAGTACTGCAGGTTTTCCAGATGCACCACGTACTTTTTTCGGTCATAAAAAGTGCTCAACAATTTCTTGCTCCGGTATCTTTTGTTCCTATAATCTCGAGGGCAGTGATGTTTCAGTAAACGGCGATTGTAAGGAGATAGATGTTTAAAAGAAACCGTGTCTGTATACGGAGCCAGCGGAAATTGATCGTGTGCCTGAAAATGATATCGTGTAACTTGTCAAAACAATAAATAACGTATCACAACAAAGATCGGATTTACCTGGTGAAGATGAGAAGGATAATGCAAATCAACTTCAAACGCATATCCAGTATCGTCTTGCGAAGGAATGTTGATAATATCTTCAGCAGTCCATTTTTTAAATTCAGTTTTTGGAACCCATTGGAAATCAGAAACTGGTAATTTTAAAGTTTCCATACTCCCATATAAGTTGTTGGCTGAAAAATTGTACGGATCATAACAAAATGATTTTATCAGATAATACAGTATAAAATTACCATCAATGTATAACAAGTGATCGCCGCTTTTTCTAGGATTGCTATTCCCTTTGGCATAACGCTGAGCGATAAAACTTTGCCCACCTCTGATACCCTTTGTAAAAAAACGCTCCATTTCAGGATCAGAATAGACATCTAATGATCCGAGGGGTTTGGAGGTTTCAGATTCGGATGTGAGCTTATTATCTGATTTAGCTTGTTCTGAATTTTGAAAGAACATAAGCATGACATCAAAACTCAAGCCAGGAATTCCTAATTTAGGTAGAATAAATTTAGTATTACGATACATCCAACGTTAAAGATTAAAATTTACCTAGATAATAAACAGGATCCAATTGAAAATGTTCCATGACCATTTTCCTATACTGAAGAAATGCTTCACACAACAAAACAACGTCTAAAGAACAATAGAGCATCATGTAATCCACCACATTCTTGCATTTGAACGATTTAAAGACTTCTTGAGCATGGGAATAATCCGCTTCCGTAATGTGTTCTTCGTTCAATTCAGAATAAAAAGAGTCTTTGGACGGAAGGTTTCGACTTTTCTTCATCTCTTGTAGAGATTGGAAATGTTCGTAACAAAAAACGCCTTTTCTTTTTAAAAGTTTTAAAGCTTTTGATTTTTGACGAACAGGAATTTTTTTATATCTTTCCATTTGTTGTAAAATGGGAAAGGTAAAATTCGAGGTCTGATTCAAATCTTGAACAAGTGCATCTAGACTGCCAGAAATGTGCTCTAACGAATCTTGAATTTTAAATTTGCCCAATGTAAGAGTGCGAAACTTTTCACTGTTTTTTGCTAAGACTTTTACATTTTGCTTAAATTTGGAAACATTTAACTCTTCCACGATTAAATGCAAATCGTATCTGAAACGCGTACATAATTTGTGTTAGTTTAATAAATAAACCCAATTAAGACTTCTTACCCTTGAGCGTTGTGGAAAAAAATTGGTGTGTGAAAGGGACCGGATCTCGTCAAGTTACACAGTGAATGAGCTGCGCCCATTATTTTCCCTGTTACGTGATCATGATCTAGAACTTTTCTGTAATTTCTAGAGTACTTTTTGAATTGACCACCACAAATATGACAAACTTTTGCTTTTTGATACATTTGCCATTCTTGCGGACTAGATTGATTTTTAACAATATGTCTAAATTTTTGTTTTCTTTCGTCAACAACTTTTTCATAGAAATGCATTCGATCCAAAAAATGTTTGGCTGCATCCTCTCCTACATATTCTTCTTGAAAAAATACTTCATCATTCGAATCCACAAAAAGCAAGCTATATCCCACTGGTCTATGCACGTTTATATCGTCACTGGTGGGAAAAGCACACAAACACTCAGTTTTTAAACAGAGTTGACATTTAGATCGTTCTTTGTTTCTTTGAAGTACACATTCAAAATCACAAAATCCAACAACAGGAGCATGAAATTTATGTTTATGATTGGTAAAACTTATGGAGGAATTTTTGGTTGGGTAGACAGCACGTTGTTTATCACAGCAAGTGTCTTCGTGTTTTTCTTTTTTAGATTTGGATCGAAAATGTAGCAGACATTTTTCACAATAGATGTGCTTTTGTTGAGCTGCTTTTTTACCCGACAAAAGTCCGGCCCGATTATTCAAAAAACCTTGGATTTTGGTAATTTTAAAGAAATGGTGCTGTTGATTTAAATCCTTGATCTTTTTAAACTTGGAAGAAAAACCCAATTTGACATTAGAACTACAATTGACAATCTTTTTACAAGAAGATTTTTTCTTGCGTTGAATTGGTTTTGCAAGGCGAGAAAATGGAGATTCATTTTCAAGAGAGATTTCAGGATCATATTTTATCATTAACAAATTTAAAATGTTTTTGTTTCTGTTGTTGTTTTTATTAGTAAAAAAACCTAACTTTGAAACTTGACCTTCACTCTCATAAAAAACTGAAATTGAAATTGGTAAATGGGAGTTTCTATTTAGAAATTTTTTTAAATTACAAAATTGAAGAGGGAACTTGAAACCTCTTATATTAAACTTTTTAAGATACTTTATCGGCATTTGACGAAAATCAACAACGGAAACCGTTTCCTCAGGAAAAAGATGTCTAATGTACAGATAAAGAAAATTGAATTTATCGTAACGAGTTTTCCATTCCAAGCAATTAGATCTCTTTAAATCACGTGGAATTTCTATAAAATCCATTTCCAAAGTTTATTTGAAATTTTTTTGAATAAAACAAAATAAGTTCATAAAAATCAAATGCTAGTAATTTGAATATCGCTAAAAGATAAAGATTCAAATCTCCATCCAGAACCTCTCATTAACAAATCTTCTTCTCTATTTACTAAATTATGTAATAATTTTTGGACTTTGCCTTTTAACGAGCGGGATGAATCAAAAGACGTGAATTGAATGTAGCTGGTTCTTAGAGCAAAGACATCTCGATCATTGGACAATATTTGAGGCGACGACTGATCAGAAGGTTTATCAGAGGTATCATCAATATTGGTAGTATTTGGCTCAATGACCTTCTTCTCTGCAGCGGAATTCAAATCAGGAATTTGATACGCCGCTGTCAAAATAAGGGCAACTTTAACCGTAAAAGTTTTACTTAGTTCGTGACAAATAACGTCAACTATTTCTTGTCTATTTTTTTTATTTGCAACAAATCCTTGAAGCGTTTCTTTTGAAAAAATGTGTTTTCGATAAAATTTGATTTTTCCGTTAAGTGCAGATTTGTACAATGAATAATTTAAATTCTCTAAATGAGAAGCGTCAATGTGTGAGACTAAATCTTTTCTCGATTTAAAGGAACTTACTTCGTTCTCACAAAATGGGCATTGAAACGACTGATTAAGTGGGGTCCGAGCTCGAGATTTTGTAGTTTCGCGATGACGGAATAAATGATGTTTGTCGCGAGAAGATTTTCTGTCAAATGATTTTTGGCATTCGGGACACACGTAAGATTTCGGCATTCTTACAAAATTCTGAAATCAAAATTTATTTTAACATTAATTTGAGACTACATTATACAATATATACATTATAAACTCAAAAATCTTAAGAAGACAACAAGTCCCTACATCGTTGCAATTGAGTGTTTAATCTTTGGCATTCGTTTTGTAGCCAAATATTTTGACGCTCAAGTGCGCGTATTTGACGTTGAATCAAAGACTCAGCATATCTTTCATTAATATCAAAAATTATTCTTCTTCTGTTGAATAAATGTTCGACACAAGTAGAATAGAGGTGGTCGTCATTCGACCCATCAAAATTCTCCTCCTCCTCTTCAACTTCTTCCCCATCGCTGTCCATAAAAATAACGGAACTTGAACGAGTACCGTTTATGGTAGAGGCCGAAGTTTGGGTTGCTGGACGACGGTAAGGGTGAAAATATCTTCCACCCCTGCCAGCACCGCGTCCAACCTCCCGCCCAGCCCTTGGAGCAGAAGTAGATGGTTGAGAATTTCTTTGAATTGGTTGACCTCGACCAACACCACGTCCGACATTCGAAATATTTGAGGTGTTGCGGACGGACCCACCTCGTCCAACTCCGCGACCGACAGGAGAGGGGTTTGAGACGTTATTTGGTCTCGCCAACCTCCTGCCTCGTCCAATCGGTACAACAGTTGGAGATACTGATGTTAAATCATCAGAGTTGATGGTTGATGTCAAATCATCAGAGTTATTTATAACGTTTGTAAGGTCCGATGTTGAATCATCGGCAGCGTTGTTGTTGTTGTTGTTGATGTTAGAGTTTGATGTTGAATCATCAGCAATACGTACTGTAACCCTTAACCCTTGTGAGTCATGGGTTACTTGACGAGATTCAGAATTGTTAAGACCAGGCATTTTTACCTTGTGAATTGACTTGGAGTAGAAGACTTTTCTTGGTAAATGAACGAAAATGGAATGACGGAATGGAAAATATAAATCCTGACTTTTATAGAAATTTAAGCGGTGAGGCGCTCACTTTTAAACGGTTTCTAGACCAATCGCGCAAGGAAATAACTGCATGAGAAAAATCCTGCCCAACACCCTGAACAATCAGATTTCTGTCAGTAAATTTATGGTCACTGATTGTCGATGCAACGTGCATCATTTAATCTCTGTTTAATACTTAAATCAATGAAAAATTTATGATCATGTTATTTCAAGTTTTTTAAATTCCTTGGACACGTGCTTGGTTGACGATGCAATGTGCATCATCTAATCTTTGTTAAATACTTCAATCAACGGAAAATTTATGTTCATGACATTTTGAGTTTTTAAAATTCCTTGAACACGTGCTTGGTTGACAATGCAATGTACATCATCTAATCTCCGTTAAATACTTCAATCAACGGAAAATTTATGTTCGTGTCATTTCGAGTTTTTAAATTTCTTGATCACGAGCTTAGTTTCTTAATTGAAATTTTATTTTGATGATCGTATCGATCACTTGCCCTCACACATGGACGGTGTTGGGTCCTTTAGGGCGTCAACTAGCGCGTGTTGGTGGTAGACATTAAACTTTAAAAGGTTTAAAAGAATGGGATTTTTACTTTGAATGTCAGTGTAAATTTGAGTTTAGAGTAAATAACCCGCATTTAAGAAAAGAACATGAAGGAATCACCAGTAAAAAAGAGAAAATTAAATTCTCGCATCAAAGATGCCAAAGAGGACAATCATAAGATTATTCAGGAGGAGAAGAAAAAGAAGACCAAAAAGGAGACAGAAAAAAATGATAAAAAGATTGGTAAGAAGAAACGTGAAACTAGGAACTCCAAGAAGAATTCAAATAAAAAACATCAATTAAGATCAGGTAATTTGAAATTTATATTTTTATTACGTGAACCTTATTTGCTATATTGATCAACATTTTAGAAAAGAAACAAAAAAAGAAAGAAAACATGTCAACATCGGAATCAGATGACATGTCTGAAGAAATTGAGGAATCGGAAGCGGAAGAGTTAACTTCCAACTCTGATGATGCTTCAACTGAAGTAGAACAACCGAGCGATGAAAGTTCAGAAAATAATGACGATGATGATGATGATGTTGATGATGACAATGTAATTAGTACGGATGAAGACCTTGACGAACAGACACAAGATGTTTTAGGAAAGAAAAGAAAAAATCTGATTAAGAAGATGCTGATGTTAGAAAATGAAATTAACAACCACGCGGTCTATGAAGGCGCATCACTGATGACGTATCAAATTTTAATGAATTAAGAGGAGCAAAAAGTATTTTTTCGAAATTGGACAACTGAAAAAATGGCTGACTATTTTAAAATAAAAGAGATGCGCATACTCTAAATAATACCTTACTTACTAATGTAAAACTCTCGTTTCAATGGATGATCGTTATCTACGGAGTTTCCGCAGATCACTTAACTAAGTTCTCGTTGGTTCACTGAATCATGTAATTAATATATTTTCACGTCCGTATACATAGACAGTTCAAATATAACTGAATACTTTCCCCCAGTCTGACAAGTGCATCCACTGCACAGTCTGGGCGGTCTAGAAAGGGGGAAAATACCATCACAAAAATCCAACGGTTTTTTGTCTTTTACTTTACAACATGAAAATATATACACAAAGAAAGAAAGGCGCGGAGAACCATCATGTGATAGAAACGTATAAATGCATTATTTTACAATGTCCCCGTCACCTGATGGTTATCCGCTAAGTCTTGATATGCACCTCCGAAGGTCGTTGGAGAGGACTCCCAATTTACTTCATAGTACTGATCAGGCACCAGAGGCACTCGGGTTGCCAAGTCCGAATGGAGGTCCTTTCCAACAAGCTTCCCTTAACATCAAAACTCTACTGCGGCACAAACTGTCGCCGGACCAAGGGAGGTAATGCGACAGCCGGCCTGCCCATTAGAACTCCGTCCGAATCGTCCCCGCTGACTCGCCCAGGTCCATGTAGTGCATTAGCCGGTCGACGATAAAGTCGGGTCCTTCTTCGTCTCCGGTATATGCACCAAAACAAGGCTCCAATGGAGAAGAGCACAACCCCATACGTCACTATGGTGGTTAAATAAGATTCAACAATCTTATAAACCTCCATATCTCTTCCCCGCAGCTTATTCCTGAACTTCCGCAACGGAATTGACGGTTCTGGCACATCCGGATCCTCCATTGACTTCATCGCTTCAGTCAGATCAAGCTCTTTGCTCATATCACCCAGCCACTCCTTTGCTTGAGACAAGAGAGGCAGGGTGATCAACTCGTGGTACCCCACGAGGTCAGGTGTCCGGACGAAGAGAAATTCATTGGTTGAAGCCTTGGGACAGTCCTCCGTTAGTTTGAGGAGATGAACCCCCGATATTGTGGTGACGTTGCTTCCTGCCTTGCAATCCATCACCAACTGAATCGGTTTCACGGCCAAGATCCGATACAACGAGGTCGATAATTGTACCGCGTGATTACGCAGGTACTTAATCTTAACCTCGCATGTATCCTCGATGTGGTTGACGATTTGGCTGTAAACGTTGTACAAGCACAAAGACTTGAGATCTTTGTTGACCAAGTTCATATTTGGACAATGATAAACATTGCCCAAACGCCTGCACAACTGAAATTCGGAAGCAGTCAACTGCTTCCCAACCATCCCATGAGTATCCAAAGCAAGATACTCCGCTGGACTGATGATTTCCAGCGCAACCTTTTGGTCATCGAGGAGGAACGGGGCCGGGACATATCGGTAAAGTCTCAATAGGTCCCCGGCATACAATGGAAGATGCGTTACCGCAAAAAGTCTTCCTTGTGCATCCACAAATGTTGAGGTGGGGACTTGAAACAAAATCCCTGCATCCTCAGACATGGGCCTCATGTTCCTCAGTCTTGCCGCATTCCTTAACAAATTGAAGGCTTCTTCCAAGGCTTCGGGTTGTACAAGGAGTGGTGACAACCGATGGTCCATCAACCTCGTGATTCCAGTAAGAAAGTCTGTGAGTTCCATTCGGAACGCCTGGACCAAGAGGTGGATTTGGTGTCCCATCGTCTCCATCACTGTCTGCCTCTGAGACTCCTGGATCAACTTGACTTGTTTGACCCAGGCCTTGTACTGAACCTCAATAAAAGTTGTTATATTGTTGATTCTGAGGTTCTGTTCCATCAATTCCTCCATGAGGAACTGCTGGTTCTCTTCGATCCTCTGCCTGTCTTCGTTGAGTCGATTGAGCTGGGCTGTGTTATAAATGGAGCTTCCGAAGGAGGCCAACCCGAACAGGGCCCCCACTGTGGCAGCGACCGATCGCTTGCGTCGAGATCCTAGGCTCCGGAGTCCGTCCATGATGAGATTGACGTCATCGTAGTGGAGCTCCTTCGCCACAAACCCTCCCTGACGGGCTAAGGACAAGATTAAATTGATCTTGGCCTGGATTCGATCAATTCCGTAGCTTTCCGTCTTTTGGTACATGTTGTTAGGCTTCATTGTATATTTGAGGTAAGTCTCAATGAGATCATTAAGAACATCTGTTGAAGTACTCAAATTCGGAACTGGCAACGGAACGACCAAGTGTGCATAACCACTTTCCCTTGTTGTTTCACCGATAACGGTGAAGAGGAGTTGGTTGCCATCCAGTGCCAAAGACAAATGGCTCAGTCCCACCAGGAAGCAGATCACGGACAAGCGAAGCATGGTTAAAATATTTGATGTCGTTTAAATAACCTTTCGAATCAAGCTGCGGATCCTAACTGAATGAGAAAATCCGTATGTGTTGGGTGAAAAAGTATCCCCAACGAATGTTTCACGGATTTGTGACGCGACGTGTGTCTAGACACGCGCCAAAGGGAGGCAAAAAAGGGAAAAACCGTTAATTTTCCCCCCGGGGAATTTTCCTTTGTTATACAAAGGAGGTATACAGGACCTGGCGCGGTAGCCGAAACAACTCTTCATCAGTAACCCCTAATGTACAAAAGTAGATAAATCAAGAGCCAAATATCCTAACAAAATTGCGCCCAAAAATTGAAAGAAGTCAGAATGAATGTAGCTGTTTTGTAATTTTATTTTATCTGACAAATTTAAGCATAATTCAACTCCTGCAGTTCCCATTCTGCAGGAGTTACACGATCGGGATTAGTTGATGCCTGCTTGTAACCCCCACAAAACCTTCTGCAGCAAGCGGCAAGCCGGCAAAGACCAATTCCGATCAAGGACAATACAAATAGAGTTAACCCAAGCAAAAACATTACCCCCAAACCAAAGACCGTTTTCTTTTCATCAGTGGAAAGGTCAATGGTAAAAACCCATCCACTTGAACGAAGTTCTGCCGGTTCCGGAAGCTCCTCCATCTTGGCTTTTCGTTTGTGCTTTGGAGGACGTTTCCGGGTCTTCGAGGTTGGCAGTGGCTTCCACTGCGACTCCGTGACAACGTCGGCGGGTTTGGGTGTCGTTTGCAAGGGCTGGTCATCTTCAACCCATGTGCCAGGCCTTTCGACTGGCGGTTCAGGTGCTTCATCCAGAATCCCCAGGTGTTCTTCCTCGATCCGTCGTAGGCCGGCTTGAAGTTCCGACAAGTCGATAGAGCGATCATTTGAGCGAGCTGCCTCCGGTTGCGGCACTTCTGCGGGCACATTCTTGGTCTTTGTGTGCCGCAGCTGATGTTTTAAGGCCGCTTCTTCAAGTAGCTGTCCATATTTGGCCAGATTGACTTGGCCGTCTTCGACCGACTGCATCATGAGGCGATCGCGCTCATTCTTGGGAATCACCAAGTAAGGGTTGTAGCCCCTGGGTCCATGAGCCCGATCGTACTCGTGCTGCAGCGGATATCGAGATGCCGGAGGATGCTCTGTTTCTAATGACGCCAAAATCGCAGGTGCCATCAAGCCAAGCCTAAAATGATAAGGATCGGTTACCTTGAGGTGTTCTGGCGGCCTCCACCACGGATCGTAGATCGCTCTTCCAAACCGCTGATACAACTGATGATGCGCCGATCGATCATCCGGAATGATTAGTGTCCTTTCGTTTGGTGTTTGCGTTTCCTTGTTTACGGATGGCGCACGAAGATCCCAAATCGAATCCGGAAGATCTGATCCAGTTGCTCTTGAGTTTGGAGAGGCCGGCGGGGGAGTGACAGTTGTGGCTGTAGTTCTCCTTGCCGTCGGCGTGGTGGTGATCTGTAACTTCTTTGATGATCCAGTTGTCATTTTAACGTTTTTGTCGATGTTCTTTGACTCCTTTATGGCCTTTGCCTCTTCCACGATCGCTGCAGGAACGTCCCCGGTATGGACAGCATTGACCAATACGTCGGTGGCCAGGGCTGATTTCCCAACCTCCTGGTGAAGACGATTTGTTACTTCTCCCAGATTGTTGCTTAATTGCTGATTGGCTTTCACCAACTCAGCATCCGGACCGGGGTTCATCATTTTATTGGAAAGGGCCTGCATTGCAAGAAAGACCCCTCCTGACATTGCCGACGTTCCCGCTAGCCCCATTCCACCCTGCAGATAAGGGTGACGATGTCCCCAATGCCTCCATTTAGACCCCACCACGTCGTGCCACTTCATGTGTTCCGGAGGGACCGATGAAAAATCCCTGTAGTTGGGATAGATTGGTTCCCCTACCGGAATGACAGTGTCGGCCCCCGACGATGACGAAGTAGAAGAAAGTCGGACATTCTGGAGTGGAGTGGCGGGAAGAGGACGATTGGCCATAGGAGTCATTTCCATTGATGTTGATGTCGAAAGCGCTCCTCCAGTTGAAGCCCTCACCGAAGACGAAGCCCCCGTTGCCGATGATCTCGCGGAGTCCCTCGCCGGATTAATAGGCCGGAACGAAGCCATCCTCATGTAGAGGTCATTTGGTGCACCCGCTAATGCGGATGGCGGTGAAGCTGGAATCGTTCCAGTCAAGGACGCGACTTCTTGCGAAGCAGTTCTTGACAATTGCCTAGTTGACCCGGAAGGCAGGACGCTTGGAGAATTCGGGGAAACATCCACCAACGTTGCCGTGCTGGAGGTCCTGCTCGCTGATGTTGGATTGGTCCTAGTCAAATCCGTAGCCGATGGCGTTCTTCGTAGATTCAACAACCTTGCGTTCAATCCACTCAGGGACAGATCGGGCAGCGAATCACTTCTGGGGGGTGTGTTCGTTCCACCCCTATTTCCAAAAAGCGAAGTCCCTAAAACAGGGAGAGCCCGACCCCAAGTACCTCCAGTGTTGGCATTTGTTCGTTGTCCGAATTGTCTCCAGTTGCCATTAAACCAACCACCTCTTCTTCCGAAGTTGAATCCGAAACCCCCCTTGCTACGTCCTGACCTCGGCAGCTTTCCTGATTCGGATTGTTGTATTTCATCAACAGCTTCTTGTTCTTCCTGGTCAGCGCCCTCCAGCAGATGTCGTCTTGTTCTTTCCAACTCCTTGCCAGCACATTTCTTCCAACGCTGGTACCAATGAAGACGCTTCACTCGATGTCCGAGATCTTCTTCAAGGCGTTTATGCTGTGCAGGAGTAAGGCAGTAACATGAGGAATAGCTGGAGGTGGAGTTGATGTTGGTAGAATTCTCCGAGGCTGAAGGAGCATCGGGACAGAAACACCGTGGAACCGGTATCCTCTTCGGAATTTGTATGAGATCCTTGGCCGCTGTCAAAAGAGTAGGACACTTTCCGAAGGGTGACACTGGACGTGTTTCGTTAGACTTCTTCAGAGGTTCTTCGTTGTGTTGACGCTTACCGGATCCGGATTTGCAAGGGCATCCAAATCGGGGAAACCTTTTACCCCAGTGTCCAAACCTAATTCCCCAAACGCGGATTCCGGGCCAAGAGATTCCACAAGGACATCGAGGAGAAGCTACCGTCCTTTGAAAGGAAGCAGATTCCTGAGCATGACGACGGGGTCTTTGCTGCTGTAACTCTTGGCGAGCGATGACCTTTTCCCTCTCGCGGCGCTGGTGTTCAACTTTAACAGCTTCTTCCAACACCTTGATGAGGGCAGCTTGGGTTATGGACAAAGGTGGAAAGGGTCCAGTTTCTTCGGAATATGGAATCAGTTTGACGGTGGTTGTCGACATCGTCGATGTTGTCTGAGGCATTTCGGTGGTGGTTTGCATTGTCGTAGTCGGTGATGGCGTATTCGAGTAGGCTTCAACGGTGGGTGCAATCGATGTAGTCGTATTCAAGGTCTGTCGAGCCAATGACAGTCGATTGGTCAACGACAGATTTAAACGCGGCCGAGTGACTATAAACAAATTAGCAATCAGAAGGGGACTCTAACAACACAAACGATCACTTACTCGATGGTGAGGAAGCGGTTCGGATTGTCGAAATACTTGACACATTCAAGGCCTCTTCTAATTGTGCAAAATCACTATCATTTAAGCCCTTTTCCCATTCCAAGAGTTCATGGACCATACGAGTCCATCTGGAAAGGGCTGGCGCTTGTTGATAGCCCCCATACGGCTGTTGATAGGGGTAGTAATTCGGCATTGCGTAAGGGGAGTAGGGCGGATACGGCGGATACTGCAAGGGCGCCGTCGCCGAAGGCCATGAGTGGGGATATTGTTGAACCCCCGGTTGCTTTTGCATGCCGGGTATCCCCACATTAACAGAGGGACCCTCCACCGTTATTACATTCGAAGTAGTCGAATGCAACGGATTGGAGGAAGGGGGTGCTGATTGGCCAGCATTCCCCAAAATCCCCATGACCATCGGCAAGACGTGACCAAGCATTGTTGAAGGTTTAAGTTTCTTCTTTAACTTGTCCAAATGCAAAGACAACTCAGAAGTGAATGATTTTGAAGCCAAAACTCAAGCCTTTTATAGGGGATTTTATCTCCCCAAAAAATCGGAGAAAGTTAATGACTTCAATCTAGGTTACTGAGTTGTTTACCCTGTTTGCTTGTGCAAATAACGGAATTCATGCACATGCATTCAATGAAAGGAGGTCATAAAAGTTGCACAGGCATTAGACTTTGTACATTCTGTCAAAAGGCAACGGCAGATGTTGCCTGTTTCTGACAGAAAGTTCATTTACCCCTGCACCTGTCATGTGTGTTCCTTTTCAACATGAGCGCAGACACATAAATTTTTCCCGTCAAAATTGCATCTGCAGGGTGACTTTGCACTTGCTCAGTCCCCGCTATTCATCCCCCTCCATTGTTCCCCTTTTTGACAGTTATTCACGACAAGACTCGAGAGGAAAAATTTCATGGATACCCCTTCGCAATAAACCACGGCTGGTTTTGGTTCGAACAAGTACTGTGCGCACGAGTCCGTCTTTACCGCGCATGATTTTATTCACCCGGGCTATTGGCCATTGAAATTGCTTTTTGTTTTCGGTTTCAAGCAAAACCAAGTCCCCAATTTTCAAATTGGGTTCTTTTGTTCGCCACCGTTGCCGTTCTTGCAATTGTGGCAAATATTGCTTTAACCAAAGTTCGCGGAATTTGGTTACCAATTCCTTGCGAACTTCCCATCGAAGTCTTACCGATGATTCCTGTCTTAAATCGGTCTCGGCGAAGAAATCGGGCCAAAGTTTGATTCTCCTGCCAAGACAGAGCATAGAGGGCGTAATGACCTCAAAAGTGTCTTCCGAAGCTTGGACAAGAGGGCGATCATTAACTTGTGCCTCGATTTCCTTGACTACCGTTAAAAGTTCTACGTAGGTCAATAAAGAGTCTCCCAAGACTTTCCTGAGAGGTACTTTTATGGCCTTGACCATACGCTCCCATACCCCACCCCCCGAAGAATGATATTCCACAGAATAATGCCAGTGAAAACGGAGCTGTTCTGAGAAATCTTTTATGATTTCATTGTTCTTGTCGATTGTCTCAGCAATCTCCTTATCAGCTCTAATGAAATATTTCGCATTATCACTGTACATATGCTGCGGATGCCCTCTGGCGCTAATCATCCTCTTAAGGGCCATCAAAAATCCTTCCGCTTCATCGGATAGGACAATCTCTAAATGCACTGCCCTGGTGACAAAACATGTAAATATCACCAGGTAGCAGGGATATGGAGTTGAACCCCGGTACGTCGATTTTATAGAAAATTTCGCCGTATAATCGACACCTACTCTTGAAAAGGGTGGCTCAAAGTTGACACGATTGGCAGGCAAAGGGGCCATCATTTGTTGACCTCTTCTTGCATTTGCTTTTTGACATTCGAAACATTTCCTTAGGACAGACCGTATCAATTGTCTGCTCGAAAGAATCCAAAATTGCTGTCTGATGTGGAAATGAAGCCAATCGACAGGTGCATGGCTATTCTCATCATGAACCTTCTTAATCAGTGACGATGTAAACGTATGATTTTTGGGTAAAATGATGGGATACCTTTGTTCCGGGGAAATCTTTGATTCCACCACCCTGCCGTGTACCCTCATTATTCCTTCATCGTCTAGCTGAGGATTCAAAGGAAGAAGCCTAGATCCGGTTGGGATAGGCTGCCCCTTTTGTAAAGCAGCAAGCTCTGCAGGAAATTCCTTTTCCTGCGATTGCTTGATCCAATACTTCCGAGCGAAATGGATATGACTGCTGGCGAGTAATTTGTCATAATGACCTCGAACTTTACCTTTGGTTTTGTCCCGCCAAAACACCACCACACTTTTGAGGATGGCAATGCGGCGTAAAAGTTCATCATGATCGCCGTAGCAATCTTCCAAATTAACGATTTTACGATTAGCCCCCCTTCCAATTCTTTTGACAAAGGAAGAATAGTTATAGACATTTGCTTTTTTAACCTCCTGCAATTTGTCCACTTTAGAAAAGTCAATTTTAGGAGGGGTCCATTCACTATTGGGGATCGATAAAAATTTGGGTCCCTTTTTCCACAATGTACACAAGAGTTCATCCGGCGTGCAGCCACGGCTTGCAACATCTGCCGGGTTTGCCGCTGTGTTCACGTAATTGAACCTGTACCCAAGCTCAATAATCTTTTGTACTCGATTCGAAACAAACGGCAATAAAGCAGATGGAGGCTTTGTTAGCCACCATAACGCAGTTTCTGAATCTGAATAACAATAGATTTTATCCCTAGCAACCCCAAGCTCTTTGTGCAGCATCTCTGCTGTTTGCGCGCAAAGCAAAGATGCGACAAGCTCAAGTCTGGGGACCGTTATGTCTCGCTTAGGGTTAATGCGTGATTTAGCGAAAAGGAGATGCGTCTCAAATTTTCCGTTGTTGCCAACGGGGGTACGTGCATATGCTGCAACTCCATGACCCATATTTGCAGCTGCATCTCCAAACACATGAATCTCTGTGTCTGGCGTAAAGGGCACGTGTCGGGGAAACGTGACCTTTTCCAAATCAGGCAGATAGGAAAGCCAACGTTGCCACGACCCGAGCATTTCACCCGTTAATTTATCTTTCCACCCCAAATTTTCCTCAAACGTTTGTTTGAGAATCTTCCGCGCCAAAAGAATAAAGGGAGAAATCAGACCCAGCGGATCGAAGGGTCTGGCCAGCAAGCTAGCAACTGCCGTTTTAGTGTCGTCATTGAATTGTCCGATGGAAACGTACCGCCTAAATATAAACAAATCAGTGCGGGGGTCCCACCGGATACCCAAAGAGGAAGTTTCATCGCTTTCCAGCCAATCAAAATCCTCATTTTCAGTTGCAGGTGCTCTTTCTTCCTCCGGAATTCTTTTCAGAAGTTCAGGGGAATTGGTGGCCCATTTGTGGATCTTAAAATGAGCCGATCCTAATAACTTATTTAGGCCTTTGTACATGTCAAAGGCATCGTTAACGGAATCACCCCCAGTGGTGATATCGTCAACGTAAGTGTCCCGAAGAATGGTCTCACAAACTCTTTCCTCAAGGGATGAGAGGTTTCCTCGTCGTCTCCTATCGGCCACGAGTCGTTGGAAACATGAGATAGCTTGAAACGGAGAATCTGCTGCACCAAATATCAAAGTTCTGAATTGATATACCTTTGGAACAGCATGGATATCATCCGGATCATGCCATAGAAAGCGGAGAAACGGACGGTCATCGGGGTGTACAATTACTTGCAAAAACATTTTCTTGCAATCCCCGATTAACGCTATCTTTCTTCTTCGAAAGCGTAGCTCCACTGCAGCAATCTGCTGCTGCAATGGAGGCCCAGGCAACAAACAATCGTTCAAAGATTTGCCTGTGGCCGTTTTTGCCGAGGCGTCCATTACCACCCGGCATTTTGTTGAGACCCTTCCGGGGTCATAAACCGCCCGATGTGGAAGGAAATACAAATCGACCCTAGACGCTTCCTGCATCTGAGCGAGGGTTTCCCAGGTAACTAATTCTACCGTGGCTTGGTCGATGAATTCCGAAATTACCGATTTGTAAGCGGCTTTAACTTGAGGATCCTTGCGTAGACGCCTCATTAGTCCGTCTAACCTCGCCTTCGCAGCCGCATAATTATTTACCAAATCGGGTTTTCCTTTCCACAACAACCTTGTCTGAAAGCGCCCTATGCTTTTATCAAACTTAAGGTTTTTCTCCATGCTTTCGACTGCTGCTATCTCATCCATCGTTAATTTCGATTCCGAATCATCCCTAGGAAAAGAGTCTAACTGCCATAGTTTTTCTACCCGTTTGTTCAAGTCCTCAACGGTCGCGGCCCGTGCCTCAACCGTTTTCCCCACTCCTGAGGCCGACCCACATATGACATTACCATATATGGTGTCGAGAAGGACAAGCGAATCAGATATACGCGCATGAATTCCCCTAATAATTTTCCATAAAACCGGTACTCCAATGAGGAGATCTAATTGTCCTCCCCGTGCAGACACCGGTTCATTTAAGAGATATTCTTGTAATGCAAGCAGCGTCGGGCCATCCAATTCGAACCCATGACTGACTTGCATTATGCGCGGGACCTGATAACAGTCTATCGGCAAACCCCCCCCCTTTACTTTCAAATTTACGCGCAATTTTCTACTTGGCTCTCGACTCACCCCCTGTATTGTACACATAGTTAAGGGGAATTCTGATTCAATTACAACGGACGGAATCCTAGAAAGGGCACTTACCGTTATGAAGGATGCAGTAGAGCCGGTGTCAAGTAAGGCACGCAAGTAGACAACGTTCTTCTTTGTTTGAACAGGAACGCGAACTACAGGAAGTAACGAATAAGGGGTACTGGTCTCTTTTCCAGGGTCATTCGGGGAACACTTATAATTTTTAGCACTATTTTGATATATACATTCGGATATTGGCACTTGTAGAGGGATAGTCTTATTGTCAAGATTTGTCTGTACACTGGCTGTGGTGGGTCCCCCACCCCCTCAGATGGATCCGATGAGGACCCACCAGCTTCTCACTGGTTTTTCTTATGTCCATGTAGAAGTTTATGGTGACGTGCATTGCACCCCTCCATCGAGCAGCCAGGGTGTGGGCATGAAGAAGCATAATGCCCGGCTCGAAGGCAGTTGAGACACAAAAGCGCCTCCACAGCCTTCAAATAAACCGTATCCGGTTTCATATGTTGCGGACAAAATCTTGCTGGATGTTGATGTCGTCCGCAAAATAGGCAGGGCCAAAGATCATAACTCGTTTCGGGTCTCGGGTATTGAACTTTCCCGCCTTGAGGATTTGTTGAGGGATTCTGTTGTGCTCCCTCATTATAACTACCCTGTGGAGGTCCAGCAGAAGGGGTGCCATTTGGCGGTTTTCCTCTTCCGCGATTGGATTGGTTGCCGCGTCCTCTCGCAGCGCCCCTTCCTCCGCGGAAGCCCCTCCCCCTTCCTCGAGTATTGGTGGCAGCAACGTATTCTGCGTCGGAAATTTCGGTTGTGGCATATAAACCATCTGCCGTTGCAACCGTTTTCTTTTCCGCCGTTGCTCCCTTACCGCCATTCGAGTTGGAGCCTCCCTTTGCCGTCTGGTTTTTGCCGCTCTTGAATTCCATAGCAATTCCAGACGGCATACCCAATGGAATAGGTTGGCGGTTAGGGTCTGCATTATAGTAGGCTTTCGCCACCTTTAGCTTCGCCTTCAGCCATTGCAAAAGCCAGACAACCTGATCCCTGTCTGATCTTTTGCCCTTCAAGAATTCCTCTTGCGCCCAATCTCTCTGGTAATCACCCATCATTTGTGGGTAAAACTTGCATAGAGTTCGTTCTTGACATTGCGGGGATTAAAAGACACACCATCCTCGAATTGCATTAACTGCATTACGTAGTTGGTGGCAAACCCCGTGAAGTCCGCTAATTGCTTGTGGTCGTTTCTCTTTAGGACGGGCCAGGCTTTGACCCGTTCTGCCAAGAGGCGGAGTGCAGCATCAGAATCGTCAAACGCATCCTTGACGTTCTCCTTCAAGATCTCATAACTTGCTGGACTGAAGGCGACCTGATGTGAAAGGTATTCCGCACTCCCCTTCAACGACTTCTGTAAAATGTGCAGTTTCATAATCTGGGGGATTTTTGGATTTTTATCCACCAGATAGATGAACATCTGCCACCATTTATGGAACTCCAAGGCATTACCAAAGAAGGGCGGCAATTGGACATTGGGTAGGGCATTATATTGAGCGACGGCCATTTCATCCCCATAGGCCGCCGAGGACGCTTCCTCTTTTCTAATGCCTAATCTCCCAGTAAGAGCGTCCAATTGATCAGATGACTTCTTCTCCAACTGATCAATTTGCTGGGAGAGCATTTGAAGTTTCCTGTCCGAAGAAACCCCAGGGAGCGAAATTATTTTCTTCAGGCTTGCGCCCTTAGATTTGAATTCAGCGGGCCTCCCCATAACCTGAGCCGCTGCCCGTTCCGGTTGCACTTGCGTCGCGTTTGCCGGTGGTACATTGACAGGTCCAAGAGCCATAGCTTCGACCCTCGCCCCCATCTGTCCCACCTCCTCTTCATTTGGAGGTCGGATGACCGTGTCCACTGAGGCTTCTGAATCATCACCTCGGAGGGTTTCAGATGGGGGTGACATGACCATATAATCAATGTAAAGTATCGGTCTCCTGACTTGTTTATCCCGGACCTCCATCAAAAACATGTCCATTACAGGGGCCAAACTCTCCTGTAAGAACACTTGTCTGGATTGGAGCTCTTCCTTTAGAGCATCCCCAGACTTATAACGGAGGACCAGAGCCAGGTCCAATATTTCCATCCAAAATTGGATGCCCACCGTTTTATATTCGATGAAAACATCGTCCCACATCGATTGCCCACTTTGCAATTGATTGTGGGAGCTTCGCAAGAGCTCCAATCGGGCACACAACTGACCCCGCCTTGCCGTCAACATGACCTTGAGATTCTCCAAAGGGAGGTCTCGTATATATTGATCCGGGACATCCGGATCGACCAACTTATTTGTGTATTCCTCAAAGTCATTCATCAGCCTCTGAAGAATAGAGACCGATGTTTCGTCAATGAGGAAATACTGACGAAAGTCTACGATGGTCAAGATCTTGCAGAATAATCTGGCAAGATCTTCTTTTTGGAGATCCCCTACTACATTTACAGAATTGAGTAAGGCATCAGCCAAAGTTTTTCCTACCGCTCGAAGACGTTCCTCTTCTAGCTGGTCTTCCTGAGGCCATAAGGCTCTTCTTTCGTCGAAGGCCTTGGTCCTCAGTTCGACATTGGTAGGGTTGGCGGCAACTTGAGCACGGGTACGAGGGGTGGTCATGATTTCAAAGTTTTATTACGCTCTCTCGCGATTAATTGGACGGCAAACTTCTCTTGCCGTATGGGATCGACCACATTCGAGGCAGAAAACCTGATCGTCTTCGTGTGCTTCTATTATCGGCTTCAGCCTCACGAAGGGATGTTGTGGATATAGCAAATCCCAAAATCCTATCACTGGTTTCTCCTCAAGCGTCTGGGTCTGGCAAATTAAATTGTCCTCTGAGACCCAACGCCTCATGGCCGATCTTTTTACTTTTTAATGGCCCAGGGAAGAGATTACCGTCTTTCCCGGACGATGCACCATTGTAAAACTCTCGTTTCAATGGATGATCGTTATCTACGGAGTTTCCGCAGATCACTTAAATAAGTTCTCGTTGGTTCACTGAATCATGCAATTAATATATTTTCACGTCCGTATACATAGACAGTTCAAATATAACTGAATACTTTCCCCCAGTCTGACAAGTGCATCCATTGCACAGTCTGGGCGGTCTAGAAAGGGGGAAAATACCATCACAAAAATCCAACGGTTTTTGTCTTTTACTTTACAACATAAAAATATACATGTACAAAGAAAGAAAGGCGCGGAGAACCATCATGTGATAGAAACGTATAAATGCATTATTTTACACAGTCCCTCATACGGAAAAATGTTGCTTCGAATTCTGACTTTATCGTCTTGTTGTTGATGGAAATCTAGAAGGAGATATCCGTGACTTCGACCGTTAACAGCTTCCCTGTATGCTTTATTTAAAATTCCGACTCGACCGGGGAAAATTTGTTTAGCCAAATGCGCAACCGCACTTCTGTCCCGAGGATTGTTAAAAAGAACCATATACTGCGTGTTTATGCTTAATGTCCGCAAATCACCTTTTTTATCAAATAAATTTTGACACAGAAAAACAGTGAAACAATTGTAGTGATGAGTCAAAACCGTAAAAAAATGTTTTAATATTTGTCCAACATCGTCTAAATAATCATCAAAAACAACTAATTTGGGCATTTTTCTTGGATATGATTCCAAAATATCTTTCAGTTCTTCAATCGAATTTGGAATACTTTTAAATTTACGAAATGCTGGAAAGCGAGAGTTTGAACGTTTGTCTCGATTCATATCATCTTCCATGTATTCATAAGCTTTTTGTGGTTCTTTGTAGAACAACAACATTGTTTCTGGTGGAGTTGCAAAATATTCATGCCTACCAACCACTAAATGTTTAAGCCACGTTGTTTTTCCACTCGATGTTGGGCCAACAATTAACATGTTGGAAGGAATACTGAACCTTAAATCAAAACCATCCATTTTGCTAGTTTTTGAAAAATATTTAAAAATTTTTTCTTAAATAAAAGTAACAATATGTTTTATTTATTTACAAATAGGACATTTAGATGATTTGTTGTTGATAATAAGACAATTTCCTAGTGATAAAGTATGATATCCGCAATTCAAAATGTGTCTTTTGGAATCCATTGCTGATAACGCAATCTTTCTTTGAAAACATGTCCGAATTTTATGATTCTTCGATCTTAAGTTTTTGAAAGATTTGTAAATTAGAACAGTTCGTTTCAGACATTTTTTGTAATCGTTATAGGTTAATTGCTTTTTTATGCTAGATTTTTTTAAACCTTTGCAAATTTTCTTTTCTTCTGTTTTGTTTTTGTCTGAAAAATCAGTAATTTTCATAGAATAACATTTTGGACGTAAGCCTATAAAGTGAGTAATAGCTGCTCTGCCTTTTAGTTCGTCTTTGAAATAAAAAAGCTGATTGGCTCTACTGTCATCGAAAAGAGGATGTTGTTTGGGGTACTTTGAAAAATCAAATATGTGCTCCAATTTTTTCATTTCCCTTTCCAAGTTGTTGCATCTTACTTTTAATAGAAAAGAATCTGTGTCTGAGAAACATAAAGACACATTTTCTTCACCAAAATGTTGTTGAATCGTGTCATAATACGATCTGTACATAAACAACTTGGACAATTCCAAAATAGAAAATCCAACAGCTAAAGGCTTCCTGAGCTCAATTATTGCTGGCTTCTTGTTGACAGCCACCAAGTTTTCATTGATGATTTGAAAACTGTTGATGTGTTGACCAAGACTGGCTTTCCTTAAGCTCTGTTCATCACCACAAAGGATTACTTCAGAGTAATTTCGAACATTTTCTGAAATGCAGAATAAAACTTATTTTAAAAAGAAAATTGATTATGTGCGCAATCACCTCAGCTAACTAGCCGTCCCATATCACATTTCATTTTCCTCTGTAATTAGCAATGTGCTATAATTTACTTCAATTTGAAATCATTCCTTTTTTAAAGCCCGACATAAACGGTCATCAAAAATTCTTACAAAATAAACACTTAATCAAAATGGATAAAAAAGATCAGGAAAAGAGCAAAGCTTTTTGGTTAAAAGTAATAAAATCAGGTCAGGAGGAGGCAACTTCAAGTCCGACTTCTGGCAGTAGCTCTGCCGGGGCTGCGGCTGGGGGAGCATGGTCATCTTCTGGGGCTGCGGGTGGGGGATCATGGGCATCTTCCGAGCGTCCCGTGGCACCTGCTTGGCCATCACGGACCCCGTACAAGTCTGTCCCACAAAAATCAGGGTCGGAGTCGTGGAAGAGCGCATCTACTACCGGGTCCGGGAGCGGAGGAGCATGGTCATCTACTAAAACCGGAGGAACATGGTCATCTTCTGCGGCCTTGGGTGGGGGATCATGGTCATCTTCCGAACGTCCTGTGGCACCTGCTTGGCCATCACGGACCCCGTACAAGTCCGTCCCACAAAAATCAGGGTCGGAGTCGTGGAAGAGCGCATCTACTACCGGAGCTGGGGGCGGGGGAGCATGGTCATCTACTAAAACCGGAGGAGCATGGTCATCTTCTGGGGCTGTGGGTGGAGGAGCATGGTCATCTACTAAAACTGAGGGGGCATGGTCATCAACTAAAACTGCGGGAGCATGGTCATCTTCTGCGGCCTTGGGTGGGGGATCATGGACATCTTCCGAACGTTCCGTGGCACCTGCTTGGCCATCACGGACCCCGTACAAGTCCGTCCCCCAAAAATCAGAGCCAGAGTCGTGGAAGAGCGCATCTACTACCGGAGCTGGGGGCGGGGGAGCATGGTCATCTACTAAAACTGGAGGAGCATGGTCATCTTCTGGGGCTGTGGGCGGAGGAGCATGGTCATCTACTAAAACTGAGGGGGCATGGTCATCTACTAAAACTGGTGGAGCATGGTCATCTTCTGCGGCCTTGGGTGGGGGATCATGGGCATCTTCCGAGCGACCCGTAGCACCTGCTTGGCCATCACGAACCCCGTACAAATCCGTCCCACAAAGGCCGGAGTCGGAGTCACGGAAGCAGACCTCTCATCGCGTGTCATTTGATTTGTCTTCTCAATCAACATCAAAATCTAAACCACCACCCTATCGTCACGTGGAACCTTCACCAACACCAGAAGTGCGTCAAGTAACGGCATTTCCATCAGTGTGGTCTCCGTCTACAGCTCGAAAAGTTACAAAAAAAATTAAAATTTAAATTTGATCATTTTTCTTTTTCTTTTTGATTACAAAATAAACACATCATTTTATAAAAATTGATTTTTCAAAAGTTTGCGTACTTGATTAATTCATTTTGCGAATTTTTAATTTAATATTGATTTAATATTATGAATATTTATGAGATAATTTGCTAATTGGTATGTGAAGGTTTGGAGATTCATTTTCTAAAATTGACAAAACCATGCGGGAAAATTCAAAACAAATTTTACAGAAGGAAGAGGAGAAGGAGAAGGAAAAGGAAAATGGACAAGGTAAAGTTGGGAAGAATGATGAGGAGGGGGAAATACGAGGTGTTGAGGGCGAAATGGACGGAAGAGGAGGAGGAGGAGGAGGAGAGGTTCAAATTGCTGCCGGACCCGCCATTGAGCGAGACACTGCCGCGTCCACCACTGATGTGGGGCGGTGGCTGTCTTAGACGGTTTGCCAGAGGCTTGATCATGATGATCAGGACGGCCGCCGCCTCCGTCGCCGACTTTGTCGCCGGCCGTCCGGACGTCATCCCCGCCGACGTCATCCCCGCTGACGTCATCCCCGCCGACGTCATCCCCGCCGACGTCATCCCCGCCGACGTCATCCCCGCCGACGTCACCCCCACTGACGTCATCCCCGTCGACGTCAGCCCCGCCAACGAAGCCGATGTTGTCGAAGATGATGATTTTGATGAGGCCAAGTGTGTGGTTGGTGCCGGCAGGACGTACTGCCGCAACTGTCGCCGGTACCACCACGCACTTGTGCCTCAAAATTAAAGAAAAATACAAAAAATGACCCCAAATTTGTTTGAGTATTTAACAAATTCATTTTTTACAGGAAAATGGACTGCGTCAAATTACGCTTTTGCGTCTTTTACAATCTCAACATCATTAAATTATCTTATCTCAAAACTTACCAATAAATTTTCCAAAAGTAGAGTTGGCAAAAAGTTTAAAAAGCCGGAGTTCAAAGTCATTGCGAGCATTTGATCGCAGCTTTGTGACCTTTTCGATGAACTCCTTCAAAAAAGCTTTTTGTCGAAACTTCATGACTTTTCTTATCTTCAGCAACTTCATGCCCTTTTTCAAGTAGTACTGCAGGTTTTCCAGATGCACCACGTACTTTTTTCGGTCATAAAAAGTGCTCAACAATTTCTTGCTCCGGTATCTTTTGTTCCTATAATCTCGAGGGCAGTGATGTTTCAGTAAACGGCGATTGTAAGGAGATAGATGTTTAAAAGAAACCGTGTCTGTATAGGGAGCCAGCGGAAATTGATCGTGTGCCTGAAAATGATATCGTGTAACTTGTCAAAACAATAAATAACGTATCACAACAAAGATCGGATTTACCTGGTGAAGATGAGAAGGATAATGCAAATCAACTTCAAACGCATATCCAGTATCGTCTTGCGAAGGAATGTTGATAATATCTTCAGCAGTCCATTTTTTAAATTCAGTTTTTGGAACCCATTGGAAATCAGAAACTGGTAATTTTAAAGTTTCCATACTCCCGTATAAGTTGTTGGCTGAAAAATTGTACGGATCATAACAAAATGATTTTATCAGATAATACAGTATAAAATTACCATCAATGTATAACAAGTGATCGCCGCTTTTTCTAGGATTGCTATTCCCTTTGGCATAACGCTGAGCGATAAAACTTTGCCCACCTCTGATACCCTTTGTAAAAAAACGCTCCATTTCAGGATCAGAATAGACATCTAATGATCCGAGGGGTTTGGAGGTTTCAGATTCGGATGTGGGCTTATTATCTGATTTAGCTTGTTCTGAATTTTGAAAGAACATAAGCATGACATCAAAACTCAAACCAGGAATTCCTAATTTAAGTAGACAAAATTTAGTATTACGATACATCCAACGGTAAAGATTAAAATTTACCTAGATAATAAACAGGATCCAATTGAAAATGTTCCATGACCATTTTTCTGTACTGAAGAAATGCTTCACACAGCAAAACAACGTCTAAAGAACAATAGAGCATCATGTAATCCACCACATTCTTGCATTTGAACGATTTAAAGACTTCTTGAGCATGGGAATAATCCGCTTCCGTAATGTGTTCTTCGTTCAATTCAGAATAAAAAGAGTCTTTGGACGGAAGGTTTCGACTTTCCTTCATCTCTTGTAGAGATTGGAAATGTTCGTAACAAAAAACGCCTTTTCTTTTTAAAAGTTTTAAAGCTTTTGATTTTTGACGAACAGGAATTTTTTTATATCTTTCCATTTGTTGTAAAATGGGAAAGGTAAAATTCGAGGTCTGATTCAAATCTTGAACAAGTGCATCTAGACTGCCAGAAATGTGCTCTAACGAATCTTGAATTTTAAATTTGCCCAATGTAAGGGTGCGAAACTTTTCACTGTTTTTTGCTAAGACTTTTACATTTTGCTTAAATTTGGAAACATTTAACTCTTCCACGATTAAATGCAAATCGTATCTGAAACGCGTACATAATTTGTGTTAGTTTAATAAATAAACCCAATTAAGACTTCTTACCCTTGAGCGTTGTGGAAAAAAATTGGAGTGTGAAAGGGACCGGATCTCGTCAAGTTACACAGTGAATGAGCTGCGCCCATTATTTTCCCTGTTACGTGATCATGATCTAAAACTTTTCTGTAATTTCTAGAGTACTTTTTGAATTGACCACCACAAATATGACAAACTTTCGCTTTTTGATACATTTGCCATTCTTGCGGACTAGATTGATTTTTAACAATATGTCTAAATTTTTGTTTTCTTTCGTCAACAACTTTTTCATAGAAATGCATTCGATCCAAAAAATGTTTGGCTGCATCCTCTCCTACATATTCTTCTTGAAAAAATACTTCATCATTCGAATCCACAAAAAGCAAGCTATACCCCACTGGTCTATGCACGTTTATATCGTCACTGGTGGGAAAAGCACACAAACACTCAGTTTTTAAACAGAGTTGACATTTAGATCGTTCTTTGTTTCTTTGAAGTACACATTCAAAATCACAAAATCCGACAACAGGAGCATGAAATTTATGTTTATGATTGGTAAAACTTATGGAGGAATTTTTGGTTGGGTAGACAGCACGTTGTTTATCGCAGCAAGTGTCTTCGTGTTTTTCTTTTTTAGATTTGGATCGAAAATGTAGCAGACATTTTTCACAATAGATGTGCTTTTGTTGAGCTGCTTTTTTACCCGATAACAGTCCGGCCCGATTATTCAAAAAACCTTGGATTTTGGTAATTTTAAAGAAATGGTGCTGTTGATTTAAATCCTTGATCTTTTTAAACTTGGAAGAAAAACCCAATTTGACATTAGAACTACAATTGACAATCTTTTTACAAGAAGATTTTTTCTTGCGTTGAATTGGTTTTGCAAGGCGAGAAAATGGAGATTCATTTTCAAGAGAGATTTCAGGATCATATTTTATCATTAACAAATTTAAAATGTTTTTGTTTCTGTTGTTGTTTTTATTAGTAAAAAAACCTAACTTTGAAACTTGACCTTCACTCTCATAAAAAACTGAAATTGAAATTGGTAAATGGGAGTTTCTATTTAGAAATTTTTTTAAATTACAAAATTGAAGAGGGAACTTGAAACCTCTTATATTAAACTTTTTAAGATACTTTATCGGCATTTGACGAAAATCAACAACGGAAACCGTTTCCTCAGGAAAAAGATGTCTAATGTACAGATAAAGAAAATTGAATTTATCGTAACGAGTTTTCCATTCCAAGCAATTAGATCTCTTTAAATCACGTGGAATTTCTATAAAATCCATTTCCAAAGTTTATTTGAAATTTTTTTGAATAAAACAAAATAAGTTCATAAAAATCAAATGCTAGTAATTTGAATATCGCTAAAAGATAAAGATTCAAATCTCCATCCAGAACCTCTCATTAACAAATCTTCTTCTCTATTTACTAAATTATGTAATAATTTTTGGACTTTGCCTTTTAACGAGCGGGATGAATCAAAAGACGTGAATTGAATGTAGCTGGTTCTTAGAGCAAAGACATCTCGATCATTGGACAATATTTGAGGCGATGACTGATCAGAAGGTTTATCAGTGGTATCATCAATATTGGTAGTATCTAGTTCAATGTCCTTCTTCTCTGCAGCGGAATTCAAATCAGGAATTTGATACGCCGCTGTCAAAATAAGGGCAACTTTAACCGTAAAAGTTTTACTTAGTTCGTGACAAATAACGTCAACTATTTCTTGTCTATTTTTTTTATTTGCAACAAATCCTTGAAGCGTTTCTTTTGAAAAAATGTGTTTTCGATAAAATTTGATTTTTCCGTTAAGTGCAGATTTGTGCAATAAATAATTTAAATTCTCTAAATGAGAAGCGTCAATGTGTGAGACTAAATCTTTTCTCGATTTAAAGGAACTTACTTCGTTCTTACAAAATGGGCATTGAAACGACTGATTAAGTGGGATCCGAGCTCGAGATTTTGTAGTTTCACGATGACGGAATAAATGATGTTTGTCGCGAGAAGATTTTCTGTCAAATGATTTTTGGCATTCGGGACACACGTAAGATTTCGGCATTCTTACAAAATTCTGAAATCAAAATTTATTTTAACATTAATTTGAGACTACATTTCATAATATATACATTATAAACTCAAAAAATCTTAAGAAGACAACAAGTCCCTACATCGTTGCAATTGAGTGTTTAATCTTTGGCATTCGTTTTGAAGCCAAAGATTTTGACGCTCAAGTGCTCGTATTTGGCGTATAATCAAAGACTCGGCATATCTTTCATTAATATCGAAAATTACTCTTCTTCTGTTGAATAAATGTTCGACACAAGTAGAATAGTGGTAGTCATCATCCGTCTCATCAAAATCCTCCTCCTCCTCAACTTCTTCCCCATCGCTGTCCATAAAAATAACGGAACTTGAACGAGTACCGTTTATGGTAGAGGCCGAAGTTTGAGTTGCTGGACGACGGTAAGGGTGAAAATATCTTCCACCCCTGCCAGCACCGCCTCCAACCTCTCGCCCAGTCCTTGGAGCAGAAGTAGATGGTTGAGGATTT
Organism: bacterium; assembly: GCA_965233585.1. Classification (GTDB taxonomy): domain Bacteria; phylum SAR324; class SAR324; order SAR324; family NAC60-12; genus CBDDTI01. Next base: position 7,914 of record CBDDTI010000212.1, on the reverse strand, counting down.
CTTTGAATTGGTTGACCTCGACCAACACCACGTCCGACATTCGAAATATTTGAGGTGTTGCGGACAATCCCACCTCGTCCAACTCCGTGACCGATAGGAGAGGGGTTTGAGACGTTATTTGGTCTCGCTAACCTCCTGGCTCGTCCAATCGGTACAACAGTTGGAGAGACTGATGTTAAATCATCAGAATTGATGCTTGATGTCAAATCGTCAGAGTTATTTATAACGTTTGTGAGGTCCGATGTTGAATCATCGGCAGCGTTGTTGTTGTTGTTGTTGTTGTTGTTAGAGTTTGATGTTGAATCATCAGCAATACGTACTGTAACCCTTAACCCTTGCGAGTCATGGGTTACTTGACGAGATTCAGAATTGTTAAGACCAGGCATTTTTACCTTGAGAATTGACTTGGAGTAGAAGACTTTTCTTGGTAAATGAACGAAAATGGAATGACGGAATGGAAAATATATATCCTGACTTTTATAGAAATTTAAGCGATGAGGCGCTCACTTTTAAACGGTTTCTAGTCCAATCGCACAAGATCATAACTGCATGAGAAAAATCCCGCCCAACACCCTGAAAAATTAGATTTCTGACAGTAAATTTATGGTCACTGATTTTTGATGCAACGTGCATCATTTAATCACTGTTTAATACTTAAATCAATGAAAAATTAATGATCATGTTATTTCAAGTTTTTAAATTCCTTGGACACGTGCTTGGTTGACGATGCAATGTGCATCATCTAATCTTTGTTAAATACTTCAATTAACGGAAAATTGATGTTCATGTCATTTTGAGTTTTTAAAATTCCTTGAACACGTGCTTGGTTGACAATGCAATGTACATCATCTAATCTCCGTTAAATACTTCAATCAACAGAAAATTAATGTTCGTGTCATTTCGAGTTTTTAAATTCCTTGATCACAAGCTTAGTTTCTTAATTGAAATTTTAATTCAATGATCGTATCGAGCACTTGCCCTCACACATGAACAGTGTTGGGTCCTTTAGGGCGTCAACTAGCGCATGTTGGTGGTAGACATTAAACTTTAAAAAGGTTTAAAAGAAAAGGATTTTTTACTTTGAATGTCAGTGTAAATTTGAGTTTAGAGTAAATAACCCGCATTTAAGAAAAGAACATGAAGGAATCACCAGCGAAAAAGAGAAAATTAAATTCTCGCATCAAAGATGCCAAAGAGGACAATCATAAGATTATTCAGGAGGAGAAGAAAAAGAAGACCAAAAAGGAGACAGAAAAAAATGATAAAAAAATTGGTAAGAAGAAACGCGAAACTAGGAACTCCAAGAAGAATTCAAATAAAAAACATCAATTAAGATCAGGTAATTTGAAATTTATATTTTTATTACATGAACCTTATTTTCTATTTTGATCAACATTTTAGAAAAGAAACAAAAAAAGAAAGAAATCATGTCAACATCGGAATCAGATGACATGTCTGAAGAAATTGAGGAATCGGAAGCGGAAGAGTTAACTTCCGACTCTGATGATGCTTCAACTGAAGTAGAACAACCGAGCGATGAAAGTTCAGAAAATAATGACGATGATGATGATGATGATGATGTTGATGATGACAATGTAATTAGTACGGATGAAGACCTTGACGAACAGACACAAGATGTTTTAGAAAAGAAAAGAAAAAATCCGATTAAGAAGATGCTGAAGTTAGAAAATGAAATTAACAACCACGCGGTCTATGAAGGTGCGTCGTTGATGGCGTATCAAATTTTAATGAATGAAGACGAGCAAAAAGTATTTTTTCGAAATTGGACAACTGAAAAAATGGCTGACACTAGGGACATTGATTTTGTTGAATGGCAAAAAGAACATTCTACAAGAGAAGCGTACTTTTTTGGACCAGATAACGTAAGTTTTGATAATTAAATTTGGTCTGATTTCATTGCAGAAATAATGAAATTTTTATTCCAGTACATGTACATAAATCCGGCTACACTAAAGAAGTTTATTGAACTAATCAAAAACAAAAAGGTGGATGAAAAAAGTGTTAGCCTTCCAATAAAACCAATGTATAAGGTCGTATACCTTAATCCTCAAGTGACCGTAGGAATCACTGGTTTGAGGCATATTCAAAAAGCCGGAGGATTGTCGACCTGGCCGGTAATCTACATGAAAAAGGAACATGTAAGTAAAATTGATAGCAAAAATTGATCACTTTTAAACCGCATGCTTTTTCAGTATAATGAAAACAACCAACAATATTCAACAAAAATCATGAAAATCCAGGTGCCTTTAAGAGGATTGGAAGAAATAACAAAGGCGTTCATGGAATTGTGTTTCGGCATTAAAAAAAAACTACCCAAAATTCAACAATGAAATGAGGTGGTTACTGTGTACATATGTATATTTTAAAATAAAAGAGATGCGCATACTCTAAATAACACCTTATCTACTAATACAATAAAATATAAATTAAAAATTTAAAGCGAAGTGGGCGGATGCAAAACAGAAGAAGTAGATTTTGAAGACTCCTCTTGAGCGGTGGTGACGGAAAAAAGAGGGTTGGAAGAATCATTGAAAATTTGAGTTCGTCGTCTGTCAAACATAGAACGTGAATATAACGGAGTTGGGTCATCTTGAGCAGTGGTGACGGGAAAAAGAGGGTTGAAAGACTCATTGAAATATTGAGCCCGTCGTCTCTCGAGCGTAGTACGTGGATACAACGGAATTGGGCGAATCACTGGTTGAAAATGAGACTTCTAAAAATAATAAAGTAAATGTATGATTATAATGAACAATTATGAAAATAAAAAATATTTTTACCGCCAAATCCGTCAAATATGATTCATCAGTATTCATTATTTTGTTGCATGTTTTTGGTCCTGAATTGACAACAGCTGGAGAAGAAGGAGCGTCCAAAACTTCAACATTTGTTTCAGAAGTTGAATCTTGACTGGCTTTCTCTCGACGAAGTGTTGACATTTCATAAAACTGAAAATAGATAGGAAAATTATAATTTTTGTAAAACAAAAATTTTAAAATAAAATACTTACTTCAGAATTGGGTTGATTGTGTTGAGTTAATTGGTTATTCAATCTCCAAAATTTAACTGTTAGGACCGTCACCAAAAGACATACGATCATAAGAATAACAATTACTAGTAATTTAAATCCGTCTGCAAAATAGTAATATGAATATTAGAGAAAATAAATGTAAAACTGAAACAAATGAGACTTACTGTCAAAGGTAAATTGTTCAAGCAAAAATTCACCAAATGTCATCTTTGGAATAGAGATTAAAGGCTTTGAAGTGGTGATGGTAGAGGTGATTGTTGCGGAGGGGTTTGTTGTGAATGTGGGCTGGTGGTTGAAGTAGTAGGAGTGGTAGTTGAGGTAATTAATGTAGGCGAAGAGACAGTGGTTAATGGAGTCTTAGAGGTGATTGTTGCGGTTGTGTAACTAGTGGTTGATACAGTCGAAGTTGTTGAAGTTGTAGGCATGGAGGTTGGTACAGTGGTGGTGGTAGAGACAATTGATGAAGTTGAAGAGATGATGATTGGTGAGGTAGAAGAAACAGTAGTTGTGGATGTGGTGCTGCTAGACAATGAAGTAGAGGTAGTTGTAATAGTAGTGGAGCTCGAGGTGGTAATTGTAGTGGTCGTAGACGGGACGGTGGAAGTCGTAGTGATTGTGGTTGTGGTAGAAGCAGTAGTTGTGGAGCTGATGGTCGTCAATTGGTTGGTTACAGTTGAGTTGATGGTGGAATTAAAGAGGGGGTAAAATCCAGAAGACATTTTTAAAATATTTTCAAAAAAAGAAAGGTTTTGGGCAAAGGAATTTTGTGTCAAAAAAATGACACAAAAAAACGAAATAAAAAATTTCATGACGGGTTTGGGTGTTGATGTCAATTAAACAAAATTTTAATTTAGAATGAGGATTTCAAATTATGGAATTTGTGATTTTTATTTATATGATAAAAATTTCGGTCAAAACGCGCTCTTCTTCATATTTATTATAAATAAGAGACGATTTTGACTGCTTATACTATGTATATAATATTGTACATTTAAATGTACATTGCGCGCAAAATCAATGAATTGTTTGCATTGACAGCATTGCATGAATTGAATGTAAAGTAACGAAAAACACGCGCTGGAAAAATAAGACATGGTACGTCAAATCAACGAATTGTTTGTATTATTACGTAAAAAAGAATCATTGGTATTATTATTGACATTCACATAATATAATTGATAATGATATTCAAATAAAGCAAATAAACCAAGTGTCATCCATAAAAAGTACAAACAACTCAATAGCCCGGGCGAAACATCGTCTTCTACATAATTAGGCTCATAATAAACGTTGTATGAAGTAATTTGTTGTTCTTCTTCGCTTTTGCACGACGAGTCTAAAATTGTCATTATTTGGAATATTGATGTTTTAACAAAAAAACTGAGTGTAAAAATTTTGAGCAAAAATTATGTACAAAAGTTCCAAAGTTTTTTTGTAATAATGGTACACTTCTAGTTCTTTTTGAATAACAGGAATGATTTGTGCGCGAGTTTCAAAATCATCTCTTGGTCCATAAAATAAAAACGTGTGATTTTTGACGTCTTGACAATAAACTAATACTTCTTTCTCCAACAATTTTAAAGTTTTGTTTATTGTGTTGAGAAGAATGGAGATGTGTCGCAGAACAACGTCTTCTTTTGGATTATTTTGGAACAAATCAATGTTACAGAACATGATTTTGCAGTGAGTGTTATCTGGACAAGGCTCAATGATATACTGAAAATGGTTTAACTGTAAAACATTTAAATTAAGCGCTCTCCTTTATAGTTGAATTAAAACATTTTTATTGTTAAAAAGTTTTACATTTGAGCGAGTTTGGAGCAAAAAGAACGGAATTTTTAAACATTTTTCATTCTCAGAACCTTGAGAAAAAATAGATGTTGCAACAAGCCGGTTGCAGGCCGATTACAGGCTCAATCGAGCCTGTTGCAAGCCGATTGCAGACAAAAACAAGCCGGTTGCAGGCCGATTACAGACGAAAACAAGCCGGTTGCAGGCCGATTACAGATGAAAACAGGCTCGATTGAGCCTGCAACAGGCTCAATGTAGATGCCATCAAGGTGGTTTAAGAGCGCATCAAGATGGTTTTCATGCGTAAACGGATGGTTAAAAGCCCGTTTTAGACTGTTTTAAGGTGTTTTGAGAGTGTTTTGAGAAGAAATGTGCCTACATCGAGCTCGAAAGAGCTTGATGTAGGTACATTTCTCTACAACAAGGATTGTGCCAATTTTTTAAGTCATTTGGACGATCGCGGTGTTGAATTGCTTTGTCGTATATTACATTACGTTTTGAACGGAGACTTGCCCATACATGGCAAAGTACAAACACGTCTTCAAAAAAAGATAAGAGCTCATTTGGTAGAATTTAGACGTCTTGCTGCACCGCCGCGTCGTTCTTCCGACATTTCGAAAAAAAGAAAAATATTACAAAAGGGCGGAATTTTAGGAGTTTTATCAGCGATCGCCAGCACCGTCATCCCTCTTTTGGCTCAAATTATTGCAAATAAGAGTTCGCGACATCGTCGTTAAAAATGAGCTCAGGAGTAAAAATAAAACCACATGATGAAATGTATTCCATGTTTTTAGTACCTAAAAGATTATATTATTCATTAATAAAAAATACGGAAGACGATGAATCAAAAAAGGAACTTATTTCTATGAATGAAAAACCAGAAACAACCAACTATATTGAAAACGCCATTAAATTTAAAAATCTACAAGACAGACAGAAAATAATCCAAACTGGGGATAAATTACTTCGTTTTGGGTCTGATAAATTACCGAATGTCACATCAATTGCTCAATCTGATAGCATGGGTCGTACTTACCAATCTCTTTCGAGATCACCATCCACTCAAATCCCTCAACGAGAAGAAATACAGAATGTAATGTCCCCTGGTCGAGTTACCCAAAAAGGTAGCAGTTTTGACCGCGCTTACCACCCAGTTTCAAGATCACCATCCGTTCAAATTACGCAATGAGAAGAAATACCAAATGCACTAACACCTGCTCGAATTGATACCAATATGGATCTCACGGACGTATCTCTTTACAGAACACCCACTGAAATTCCCCAACAAGAAGAAAATAATTTACCTAGTACCCCCATTATTGAAAGACAATTTGTTGCAGAAAAATCTCTTAGTCCTGAAAAAACAAAAAGTCCGAACGAATCAGCTTATTCCACTCCTGTTGCTACCAAACGAGAAGAATGGCGAGAAACACCTGTTTTAGAAGCGATGACAAAAAGAAATTCAAAAGGCAAATTAGTTTGTCCAGTTCCTAATTGTTGGAAGCAATATGTTGACGAAGGGCAATTAGGCAAACCTTTGCTAAAAGACCATCCTATAGATATAGCTTTAAAAGACAAAAAGACCATTAAAGGAATGATTTCCAGCCCTTACGCTAGAAGAAACAGCTCAAATGAAACGGATTACTCATACGCACTTTCCGCAATAAAATCTCCAGTTGTGTTAAATTGGCGAAATACACCTATTGCAAAAGCAGTGAAAGAAAAGAATGCGGCCGGCAAAATAGTTTGTCCCTTTCCCAATTGCGGGAAGCAATATGTCGGCATTCCACAATTTGCCAAACATATGATGAAAGATCATTATAAAGAATTGTCTGTAAGAAATCAAAATAAAATTTTTGGAATGACCTCTACCCTTCGAAAAAGAAGATTAAGAGGAATTGGAAGCTCTTCTCCTTCATTTCCACTTACACCTGTTAAAATACGATTTTCAGCTGGAAAAGCTCAATCGAAGGGTGCAACAAAAAGAAATTCCGCTGATGCTAACATGACTCCTGCACAAACCAAAACCAGATCAAAGTCAATGAAAATGTCACAATCTAAAAGCCCAATAAAAAGGGACCCTATTGAAGCTGGTATGTCTCCCGCAAAAACCAGATCAAAAACAAGAAAAATGTCTAAATCAGAAGCTAAAGTAGATTCTGTTAAAAAACTTTTTTCAGGAAAATATCCAAAGTTATGAAAGTAAAATATATCAACATTTATTTTCATTTTTTTTTATAAAATGAGTTACAATTTTATCATTTTCTGATTTGGGATTTTTTACAAACATTTTAACGAATTGTTGAGGGGTCAATAAATTGTTGCCCACAGATAAACAAAATGCGCACGTGTACCATCCGCAAAACAAAGAACGGAAACTCTGAATTGAGTGAGATAAGACAATTTTGAAGGAGTTCTTCTCTATCCAGGGTCATAAAAACTTCATCAAACATTTATTCCATATCGGTGGTAAAAAACCGAAAGAATCAAAATAATAGAGTTGATTTTTTTTGTTAATGTACATTGCTACGAAATGAGATCCTTCTTGATTTCTTTTGGATAAGTTAGCGATCAGACAGCAAGGCAATGAAAGCGGATCAGATGGCAAGTCGTCGACCGAAAATACCCCGACGAAATTCTTACATCTGGGTCGAATGTAATTGTTTAAAAAGATATTTGATAACCCACCCTCCATATTTTAATTGGTTCCTTTCATGACTTGTTGAAATTGATCTATTTTAATACCAGAGTTAAAAATAGATAAGGCTAGAACGTATATTGGATGGGGAGTGATTTGGGAAAAAGCCAATTCTAAATCTAAATTTCCATAATTTTCTGGATGTGGGTGGTACGAATTACATTGATCCGGTGTCAAGTCGGCCGCGAGAAAAAATCTTCCATTTATAAAAGCATCATACGTCAAGCCAATGGACTGATTGCCGTGCGAAATACCTATACTGTCGTATAAATGCCGATATAAGTCAACGGCGTCCCCTTCCCCTATGTTAGGTTGAAAAGGTTTGGGAAATACGCATTGCCCGTTCTTTTTTAAATTAAATGAGGAAAGATTAAAG
>CBDDTI010000211.1:0-9081 GCA_965233585.1 bacterium | reverse complement strand
TATACTGACCGCTCTGCTGACTGGTTATGTCTCGCCGGCTCCGAAAAAACCAATCGATAATCTCGAATGGTGATTTCTTTTTCTCACGCAACGATTTTTCATTGTCAACAGTTAATATAAATCTCACATGGCAGTTTTTCATTCTCGATTGGTAATTATGATCTCGCATGACAGTTTTCTATTCTCGTATAGCAATTTTAATTTCTCATACAGTGATTTTCTAATCTCACGTAGTGATTTTCCATTCTCGCACAGTGATTTCTCAATCTCACACATCGATCACTGAGACTCGATAGGTGATTTTCAACTCAACCCACTTTTGTCATGCTTGGCTTGCCATACATGTCTGCTAGCCAAATGCTCTGGCAAATGAGGAAACATTGCTGGGTACACAAATAATTCCCTCTTTGCCCAGCATAGAACACATTGTTGTGATATTGTTTGCTGGATCATCATGAACTCATATATTGTCAGATTCAAAAAAATAAATCTATCATCCACTGAACAACATGATTTTATTTTCTTATCCAGATTGGTTGCCACATAGTGGCCTGTGACATTTTGCCCTTGACAATAAAAAATAGAGAGGCGGCTGCTTCCAGTTTATTAAACAGGATTTTAGTACATACACTTTGTGTAATGAAATGCAATTCAACTAAAATAATATTATGGACATTTCTAAGCACTAGTGAAGAAATGCTTTTTAATTGTTATAATCAAGCCCAATGCACGCTATATGAAGTAAACTTGCATTGCCTTTGGTTCAGGTTACCAGTTGTGGACAGGGTTTCAAAATTCACTTTTTACATTGATTTATTTACCTATAAGTCTTCACTTTACAACATGGAACAAAACAGTAACATGAAAGTTACTCGTATGTACGATTTCACAGGGATTACCTAAATAAACATGGCAAAGTAGATGCTATAATTTCTGGTGGGAGATTTTCCATTGTGCAATTGCAATCCTATGGTAAAAAGAGTTCTTGTAATAGTTGAGTTCTTGTAATAATCCATTCTCGTCCCCAGAGGACGCGCTCCTTTTGGTCAGCACCAAGAATCGCGACCTCTGGCCTGCTCCAACGACATTCCGGATTTGAATGACTTTGTAAACACAATAGATTGAGACCAGAACCAATCAGATTTGTCAGACTTGACTCTGAGCTTGCGCAGAGTGACGGGAAGTCCGTGAATCGCGGACTTCCGGTGTTGGACACGACCAGAGGTCGCGATTCTTGGTGCTGACCAAAAGGAGCGCGGCATTATTCTAAACAAGAAGCTCAAATGTAAGTATTAAACTATTTGCAATCGCATGCTTTCATCGTAGATAATTAAACTCCCCGCGACTGATTCGAGTATTTGCCCTAGCCTGATTAACAAAGTAGACAGTATTCACATTTCCTTTCCGTGGTTCAGGTTCACCCTTATGGATCGTGCACTCAGAGTACTCTTCCACCGATTCCAAACAGTATTCGACCGGATAAGACTGACCTTTTCTGTCGGAACTAAGTCAACAAATGCAATCAAATACGGCTGTTTCCTCGGTTGACATCGGAAAGCATAGGCGATCGTGTTCGTGAACATAAATAAACACGGCAGCACAGTCCAGAATTCGACAAGAAAGCACACTAAACGCGAAGAGAAGGTCAAACTCGACAAGGAAGCACAACAAGACGCAAGGCAAAACGTGAAACTCGACTCCTGTAAGGAACAAAGCACGTGCTCGATGCCCTGAATAATTTCGCCCCTGAAAAACTTTTGGGGGGGGGCCAAATTTGTAACGATGAATACAGCTTAAAAATTCCAAGAATGTCGATTTCGACTGCATTATGAAAGCGTTCTTTGACGAACGCAAATGGCCCCATGTCACGTTTCGCTGAACGTTCACATAAAAGTAAAAAAAAAACCACAATAGAACCCCTCGTATTGTGAGCTTGGGCCGCCTGTGACATGGGCAATGTTTTTTTACGAGCCGAGAAAAGAACGTGTAACGCAAAACAACGCTACTTGATTTATGAAGCCTGCAGTTGTCAAGCGCCGGGCTTACAAGCATTTCATCCGAAAGGTCATGCAATCGCAGCTGATTATCAAATATCCTTACCCAGGTGATGCAGAATTTAGGCCAATCAAAGAATACCTGCTCCTATTTATAGAAAAACAAAGATGGCGGTCCTAAAATCGAAAAGATTGATTGTTCGCAGTAGCTCGGATCTGATTGGTGTGATATGCACACTGATCGCTCACTCACTCACTTATCCTCTCATGACATAGGGCCTATCCGCACCAGCGATAGCCTCCTACGCAGACGTTCTTAGGCTAGTCAAGCGTTCCTCCCCACGTTCGTGGGGAGGAACGCGTGACGAGCCTAAGAGGCTACACTAGCGGAAAAGTTGGTCATCTAGACAAATTTTCTGTCATCGCCAACGCTTCACAAGTGCGGACGATTTGTCGCGACCTGACAAATTTTGTCCGAAGCGGACAAATTTTCAAACGTACCACCGACAAAATTTTTCCTGAGTAAAAAACTTCGACAAAACCGACAAAATAAACAAAATTGTGTTAAACTTGTCAATCATTTGTCAGAAAGCTATTATGACCTGCCTGGTAATTTACCTGAGTTCAACTTACCATCTGAGACAATAATTGCAATTCGTGTGAAACGCTGAAAACTGGATGTTAGAGCTTTAAAAACAGTGAACGCGTTAAGATGAATCCCGGCAATTGGAATTTAAATTCAGTGGCAAACTATGCCGGTCTTCTTGAACGGGCAGCTTGGTTTCGAAGAAATTGATGCCGTAAAAACAAGCAATGTCTCGTCTGCGATCTGGGCGAGATTTAGAAGCACGAAACATGCCTCAAGTTCGAGGGTCCAACGTAGGTTTAGTGGGATGCGGGATGGGACTTAAAATCGAGGCGGGATGCGGGATACAAAGGAAATTAGAAGCGGGATGCGGGATGAAATCATTCTCTCGGGACCGGGATACGTAGTTTTTCACGGTCGGGATGCGGAATGTTTTGAAATCGATAGCGGGATAGAGGATCACAAAAATCATCTCATGACCGAAAAAACATTTATATGAAAGGAATAATAACTTGTGTATTTCCGGTTTACCGGTGACATATACAATCAATACGTCCTTGTCCTAGACCCCCTTCCCCCACCCCATGGTACTAAGTCCAGTTATCATAACACCACATAACGAACTTTGGCTTTGCCCGCGTGTTTGTCAAAAGCCACACAACTTCAGTCACTATTCTCCTGAACATGTCCTGAATGACTTGAGTGGTGTTGAATGCGCGGTGGCGAACGTGTCAAGAAAAATCTTGATGAACTTCTCAATTGCATGGCATTGGATGTTGGAAACCTGCATTCAGTTGTCCATCACAGGAGTGGGGTCTCTAAAGCTTTGCAGTATGCACGCGGCTTTGGCAGTAGAGCGAAAGAGAGCCTCAAACGAACAACAGCGTGGTCGGCCTATCACTTCACAAGTCGTGGGTCGTGGTACCCAGTCCCAGTGAGATCGCTGGAACTGTTTGAAATTCCATCGATGTCACAAACCTCAGTGGTCAAGGCTCCCAAAGACGATATCTCTATGATGAGGGAGTGGGCAAGAGCACATGGATCTTCTGTACGGCAAAGAAGTTACCATGGCAAGGGCTGGAACTCTGCCAGACTTTTTGTACCAAAAGGAAATCGAAGTTGCAGAAAGAATCGACCTTTCTTCAAACAGTGTGGCAACACCAGACATCAGCTCAGTATCCAGCATCATTGATGCAGAAGACGAAAGTTACCGAGTACGATTCCAGCAGTGATAAAGAAACTTGCGAGGCTGAAGATCTTGTTGAAGAGGGTACTAGTGACTTGGGAAATCAGCAGATCATCCGACATGTCCATTTTCTAGTCGGGGTGACATCTCGATTTGGTCGACCAGTACCGGTCAACAGTCGATTCGTTTTGTTAAGTCCACAAAACTCATTTAACCTCGGATTTACCTTCAATTACAATTTGCAAAGATTCGCCTTCCCTTCTGGAGAAGGACAAGAACTAGGACTCACACCAGTATCACCAGGGACCTGCCGATCAAAATTTCAACTTCTTCAATTTGTTTAACACTTGAATAGCGCATTCCACTTTGAGATCTATGCCAATCAATTTGCTGTTAGACCTGATCAGGGTGACACACAAAATCGCCAAGCCAGATGTCGAAACCTGACTCATGGTAAATAAAGTACTTCCGCACAGAATGGTTTCAACGGTGTGGTCTACCTAACGTAAGTAAATTTTCTCAATTTCAAAAAATTATTTTAAGTTGCAAATAAGCTTGTCCGTTCCGCACATTCTGACTTAATTTGCCGAAAGGGGTTGTATCACATTTTTTTTTATATATATATTCTTTTCTTAGGCCAAGTAAAAAAAAACAACACGTGTTTCTCGTCCCCGCCCGCTTCAATTTTTAGCGCCGCCTCTCTTTTTTTCTTATTTTTTATGAGCAACGTTTTTATGAGCAAAAACCAACAGGCGTCACTTGTAAAGCCCATTGCTGCTGTGTACACACCAAAATAATGTAAATTTTCACTGTTAACCCTTTGTGTGTATCAAAATTAAACAAACTTGTGTTTAATCAGTATCTGATGTTTCGTTTTATTAATATTTGACCTAAGAGCTCCAACGTATTCCTGGGGGAAAATAATAATGTCACGGTAAAGAAAGCAATCAATAGGAAATTATAAATAACAAAAAAGAAAACGCCCGCCCGCTCTCTTTTTTTTGTAGAAATCCGGTGGAGAAACATGTGCTTTTTTACTTGGCCTTATGACGGGGCTTATCATAATTTTACGACCTCTGAATTCAAATTTGTAACTTACAAATTATGTAAAAGATAGAGTTCCAAAACACAAAGAACATAGATGATTTCTAAGTATTATGTACCACTTGCTTCACACAAAAAGATTTAAACTAGAAAACCCTCGGGCCGCCGTTTTTCAAGTTGTCGTTCTATTTTGACCCTCCGCACTTCATAGCGGGTTTCAAGTTCTTATTTCCGGTATATTTCCTTTTGTTCGAAAGCAGTACAAAGTGTTTTCGATCCATAATAAGACTAGTCTGCCAGTAACGTTTACATCAATTGCATGTTTACAAGTACAAGCAGGCGGGATCGGGATGGCGGGATGAAGCAAAAAAAAGTGGTGGGAAGCGGGATGGACAAAGCCTATGTTGGACCCTCAAGTACGAGAATGTGAACGTGATTCATTGTACCGCCGAAATGTTTCATGTTTTGGCGCGCGCGACAAAGAAGTATAATCAGTGCTGTTAACAGAATAAGTTGAATGCGGACATCGCAGGCAGACAAAAATCTGTCACGACAAAACTTGTCCTTCGATTTTGTCGAGACAATTCCAGTTTTGTCCGCTAGTATAGCTCAGGCCTGGCGACTAACAGGCACTTTTTTAGAAAAAAAAAAACAACAACTCGGAAATGTTATTACCAGTCTGCCAAATTTTAACAAATAAAAGGTCCATCCATCACTCCCCCCATAAAAAAAAACATTCTGCAACGCGCGCCCTTTCGTGTTCGCGTTATATTAAAGGGGCTCAGTCACGGTGTTTTGAGTTATTTTGAGTATTAACAAAATTACCTTTAAATTGAAGGAAAAATACTTAACAAAGATAGGAACACTTTGAAGATATGATAATAAACCATAAAGGAACAAGGATGGTTAAGGATGGAGAAGATTGACACGGACTGCAAACAACGAAATTGAAAATTTTAGCTAAACTTTTCAAACTGTTTAACCTTGGAAGTAATGATTGACATTTACTACTGAAGAATTAGCGCTTATCTTGCGGTTTGTAATCTCATGCTATATGTCACGGAATTAGAGAAGACCTTAATTACAAAAGAGACATTGTTTCATTATGAATACCGTATTGCTAGAGAAACTTGAGAACTGTTTTTGATGTACTGAGCGTGAGACCACGAAAGGAAGCTGTGGAATGTTGTTAGTTCATTGCATACTTCGCTAGAGTGTAGATGGTTTTGAATGTGGGAATAAAACTGAATGTTGTTACTTGGATATTCTCGAAAAATTCAATGATGGCGACTCTCCGTAGCCCCAAACCACTCTCCTACCCCCTCCCCCCCCCAACCAATAATCTGCTGGAATACACAAGCCATATGCATTTTTACCGTAGAAGACCTAGTACTCTGATTTTACCTACGGGTTTGTTACGTTTTGCTTATTACCTTATGCGTCAGAAAAGTTATTACATTACGAGTGGAATACTTTGTCACATTTTGCGGCGATTATTACATTTTGCGGCAGCGTAACAGCGGCAGGTAATGATCATACTACATGAGATATCAGCCCTCACTTTTCTTCATTTGAGCATTCTAGTGAGATTAATTTCTTCAAGATTTTGTCATAAGCGTTCGCGTAGTTGATGAGCTATAAGTAAGAAATTGAATTTCCCTCACCCAATGAGTGTCTTCCTACATAAGGGAACTGGAAAATTCCAAGGGGTGCGGGGTGGAGGGAGGGGGGGGGATTAAAGATCCAGGCAATGACACAGAGCAGAAGAGTTAGGCAGATGAAGTCCGGAGATGCTTTGATTCGATGTGGATTCAAGTACCGATCTAGCTGTTCAAAAAGAGAGAAGTAACGAAGAACTTGGAAGGGACAAGTTATTCCAGGAGGCTATGGCTCCAAAGGCATTGTTTGATAAAAGTATTGAACTATAAGATTCAAAAGAGTTGAGAGATTCTTACATATAATGGTAAATTTTACTTATAATCAAAGGAATCGCATATAAATAGCAAATACCACTCGCCGTCCATTCCTTTCTAATCGCGTGGCACTGAGTGACTTTCGCGTGTTTGGTTTAGTTTTCCGCAAACTAATTTGGCTCAAATAAATGACCCTCGCTAGAATCGCTCAATTCTTTTGAAGGTAGAATATTATTTTGGATTGACAAGAATCAGCAGTTAACGAAGAAATTCAATGAACTCTTCCGACGAACCTACGAATAGCAATGCAAGTGGCTATGAGGCACTGGTGCCGGCGTGCGCCAGACCTAGACAAAATCTAGTAAAAAAAAAAAATTTTATTAATATTTTACCTTCGAATTTCGCTCTACATCTGTTTAGTGCGCCAACTGGTCTTACAACTTGCTCAAGCGTTGATATGTAACGCCAGCGTTTAATTCCAACTTAAAGCACTAAAAATTAGCCGCCGTCGTTCGTGTTCTCAAAAATACGCAGAACCTAATCATTTTACGTCGCTGCTGTGCATAGGAAGGCAAAGAAATGTACAGATATTTATAACGCATCTGCGCAGCCATTGTTCTACTCATAAAAACCTTTTGTCTGGTAGCGTTTTCGGTGCCATCACCATCGTAGGTCAGAAAAACAGATATGCGAAAAGACAAGAGCTATCAATTAAGGCCCTCTGAGAGTTATAGCTTTTAAAATCACTTACCTCCCGTTCACTTCAGTATCACTGAGTTTTCCATATGTATTATGGCCAGACAAAGAAACGTAGACTCAGCAGGGGTTAATTTCATGAGGCAAGCTCCAGCCCGACGGAGAATGGGACGAGACATGAGCGCGGCACGCGCGTCTCACCTTCTTTCCCACTCGGCCAACAATTTTAAAAATATTATTTTGACCTTTGAGGTCACCAGCTTCCTGAAAATTAAAAACATCAGGGAGCTGGTGCCATGCCGCCCCAGATCGCGCGATGAGTAAACACTCGTGAAAGTGACCCTTGTAACGACAAGCGGATAAACAACAGAGTCCGCAAAACTAAACTGATTTATTGCACTGAGCAATAACAAAACTAACAAAATGGCTGACCACTTAAAACTGCGTCACGTGACGTGCAAGGCGGGAACTGGACTAGTTCTTCATGTAAACATACTGGTTACATCTCCCTTATTAAGTCTAATGGTTCAGTCAATGCAGACAGAACGTTGATGGTAATAAAAAAGAAGTATGATAATGTTCGGGCGGTTACGGGCGGCACAGGAGTCAATGGGTTAAAGAGCAATCGAATTAATCAAGCTCGCGAATGACAAGAATGTAAAGAATAAAGACTGTCCACTTGGTTGCCGGATTCGGTTTCTAATGAGGTACTACCTTCTTTGCATTTCACTCACAACAGAAATCCAGGGCCCACCATGCTCTTGATTACCAGCGTTGGCTCAGTTGATATCACAGCCTGGGCCTCCAAATAAAACTCGCATGGCTGCAGAACTTAAAAGTGCCCATATCGTAAAAATTTTTATTTTCTTATCTTATTCTATATATCACCCAATGAACTTCTGCGAACAAAAAAAATCAATTTGGATAAAATGCTTTACCTCTGTATATGTAACTTAGTAGTTCATACAAAATACTGAAAAGGACCATTTTGCATGGACTACGAAACTAAATTTACAGAGGTAAAACAAGCGAGATAAGTCAAGTTCCTGAATCTACGTCACAACTCTGAGCATGTCGATCATGTGATCAGCGGCACGGGTAGACCGCAAGAAAATAGGATTTTCAGGTTTTTAAAAACTCATAAAAGAATCGTTTTTTATCCAAATCGAAAACTTTTTTCGCCGAAGTTCATTGCATGAAATATAGGATCAGATGGGAAAATAAAAATTTTGACGATATGGGCACTTTAAGGAAACTGGGTTCCTGCTGGGAAAAAATAGCCACCGAATATGTCAAAGGTTCTCCAGAGTAGAGCATGATAAAAGCAATTTACAACCTCTGGTGGTCGAACTATTTTGTTAAGTTGGTGACTGAAATGTTGCAATTAAAGGTAAGATACAAAAACATTTATAAGGATCACGACGCTTTTCGTAACCTCCATGAACTCTCGATAATGATCTTTAAACTGATTCCATTGTATTTAGTGACAAGATCGGCTGAGAGGAGGGTGTAGGTGGAATTTTGGAGTTGTTTTTAAAAAAAAGCGCGGCAAAGATAGCCTGCGTGGCAGGCAGTAGAAGGCGAGGGAAGTAAAAATGAGCATGGGAGGGAGAAGGGATCCTCCCGCGGTTCGCGCGCTCGTCTTTCCCCTTTACCTCCTTT
>CBDDTI010000210.1:0-27839 GCA_965233585.1 bacterium | reverse complement strand
CGAGATGTAACGGAAAATGCTAAATAACTCTACAAAATTTGTCCCCGAGGTTTGACTCCCAGACTAAAAATAACGTTGTACACTTCTCTTAAAAATAGTAAGCAAATTCTAACACGGTAGATATAAAAGATCAGCTGCCTGAGAGAATGCATCATCAAGTCTTGAAGATTTTGAAGAATTCAAAGATAGACCGTGAGTGGAAATTTACTTGACCAAAAAGTAACACTGAAGAACTGAGGTTGAAAATGGAGTCCGAGTTGTGTATTAAGGTAAGACAGAAGAAATCACCATTACCCATTGACCTCTATTCTCCTCATCACATCACGATGCTAGTTTTCTTAGTATTGATTTTTATGTCTTCCTGTACAAAAGCAGTTTTAGAAAAGCGAACGCTCATCACAACTTACATTAGTGCATTTCAAATTAGAAAATTTCTTCAAGCTGTTGGTTTTAATTACCTTTTCTTTCAGTACTCCATAAGATTCATTAAAATCAAGGTCAACGTTACCAATATATTCATTCTATAAACATTATAGACACACGTCACCGCTTCGTCTTAATTCTACAACTATGCTCTTTATATAAAGTCAATACCAAATTGTCTCTTGAATAACAGTTATGTTTCTCTAAGAACTTTATTTTTTGTCTTGTTGCAGTTTTTGTTTGTCCTTCTTGCTGGTATGCTCCTTCTCGATCAAACTCTGGGTAAACCTCTCAAATTACAAGAACTGGAACAGAGGGATCAGAACATTACTGAAGGAGAACTTGAAGCCAGTCATGCTGTAAATGGGACATCAGGCATCCGGGCAAAAAGAGACTTATCCAACTGTCCTGGTTTGTTAAAGAATTATTGTCGCCCAGTTACTACATATTCATCTCCGGGAAGCCATTGTGAGATTGGGCGGTATATGTGCCTCGGGCATTTTGAAGCTGTTTGCAAACCGTTTAGCTTTGCTAGCTCCACAGCGTGCAGTAGTAACATACACGAAGATGGAACGCCAAAATGTTCACCTCATTTTCAAAAAGTGAAAATCAATACAACTCAGGGGACCATATGTGTACGGCGGACAGAGTATTGTAGCTGTTAGGAAAACAGTGATAAAAACTTCCCGAACGCCTTATTTATGATGTCTTGACGTATTTATATAAAACCGAGAGCGAATATTATTGTATTAAATTATGTCCTATGGACTTATTTGCTATGTATAAATTTTTCATGCATGATTGACTGTATTTTAAATAAACAAAATTTCCCTTTTTAAAGCTAAGAGTGGAATATTTATTTTAACATGATCTGCTTTCTAATGTACAATGGCGGATTTATGATATTTATTTTGGGAACCATGCGTCCCAAGTAAGTTCCCCTCTCAAGACTAAAGGTTCCTGAAAGATTTAAAGTAAGGTTAAGTTTCTCGCACCATTTTTTGTAATTATTTTTTAAGACCATACAATAAAGAGGCTCTTCATATAACGTACAAGATTAGCGTCTTTGCAGGTCAAGACGCTAAATACTCTTGTTAATGGGAAGATCCCTTTTTTGTAGCCACCCAAAATACGTATAAAACATGTCAAGTGCTTACGTCTCGACTGTGCAGCCAATCAGAAACAGGATTGTAACACCCGCCCTCCATGACGACTGACTTTAGGTTTTGTTTCCACCGACCCCAAGGGTACAGCCTGTTGATGGTTTCAAGCGTGAAACTCGAGTAACTGTCATCCGATCCAGTTTCTATCGCAATTCGTAAAAATCATTGTAAAACTTTAAAAATCATTCTAGCTATCTGTCAGCAATGATATATTTCTTCCAGTTTGCTGAGGCTGACTCAAACCGTCTGTATAAACAAAGCAGTAAAACTGGAATGCATTTAACATCAAAGCCCCAATTTTTGATATCGTTTTGGAACGATCAAACACTAATTCAGCCACAGATATATATATATATAATCTCAGAAGGAAATGGGTGCTTCTGTTTGAATCAAACTATGAAAAAAAAAAAAACCCAATATATTGCTGCAGAAAATATCGGACGCCTTCGAATTAAAAAGTGTATTTAAGATTTCAAAGCAGCCTGGTGAGTTCTATTAAAGGATGGTGTCCGGACTGTCTATCAAATGTCCTCCGGTCTGGTTCTCTTTCCCAATGTTAGCCTTTAACTGCTGAATGATGCTGCCAAGCAGATAAACAAACTAGTTAACGCGATCCTAGAACGCAAAATAAAATGCTAGCCTGATTTTTCATCAAACCTCCAAGGGAAACAATTCAAGAATTGGGTTGAGGGGTAAAACTACAATGCTTCGGCTTAGGCGAGGGAAACGAGTTTTGGTCGCCAGTCATTTGGAGGCTGAAAAAAAAGAATGTTTTAGCAAATCAAGATGCTACTATGTATAAAAAAAAGCCTTTGGGGAGGAGACGCACGGAGTTAACAGGGTGGAAATAGAATACAGTTCATCAAATTTGAATCTCTGAGAGGATGTCGAGGAAATCAAAATTTCCATCCCCATCGAAGAAAATGTTTTAGTTCAGCAACTTCCGGCGGCCATACGTTTTAATATATGGTATATCAGGCTGGAGCCTGTCTTTGTATTCACTAATTTATTTCAGATTGATCATAACCAGATTGATCATAACCAGTGACTTAGTTCAGTTGTGTAGTACACAACTGAACTAAGTCACTGGTTATTTCGGGCGTTTTCTTGACGCAGGCTATATATAGTTTGAAGGACAAGTTATCTTGTTATTTTGAATCTTTGGGAATTTGTGCAGAATGGTGACTCATACATTATTTTCCGAAACCTTTTCGCAATTTCTGTAAATTACATAAATTCAGCACTACAGGTTTTTTCAGGAAAACTAACAAAATTTTCGGGATATTTTTTATCGACATACGCATTATTTGTACGCAAAAATTAAACAGAATCACCGAATTTTATGTAAATGAATATTGGTTTTCTACATGAGTCAGCTGTGTTTGCTTCTGCTTTGATTCGGTTTGTAGTTATATGTTGTCTTAATTCTGTCCTAAGTGTGCTGCTTCAACAAAATGTATATCCATTCAGTTCAACTGTCCTCCCCGTCTCCACTATTTGTTGTCTGTTCCAACTTTTTAGTTCTGCAAGTCAGCTACACAAATATTTCACGAAGTGAAGATAAAAATTTTCTGTACTCAGTGAGATTACTTCCAACATTATTTATCGTTTTCGCTTTTCAGACATTGATATTTTACAAACCTAATGTGGTTATTACTCTTAAGTGCACGTGTTCAATTGCAATTTGATTGCAGTGCTCAATTGTTTTGCAACAGAGCACTATCTTTCAGAACTGATTGGAGTCAAGCAGCTCTACAAAAGGCGGGTGAAGGATAAAGTTTCCATGTGTTTACTGATAACCATGTTCTGTCCCATCGTCCATGCATCAGGCATATTCAAAAGTTTGAACAGCTTCACCCGGAACTGATTCGGTGTTTGGTTTTCGTTCCCTTTCTTGAAAAGAAATTAAATCCACGGCATAGCACAGATGAAACTTGAGACTTGTTTTATCTCATCTTAGAAAAATACTCAAATAAAATTCAAACAAAGTAATCCTTTAGATTGATGATTACGCATTGATGATTGTTCCAAGCAGGCAAACATACAGCAACTGTTTAAATTAACAATTGATAAAAACGAACTTAGTAGCTTGATTCTCACTACTACAGTACTACCATTACCACGGCCGCGCGAAGACTTTCAGGTACGTTGCGTTTGTTACTGGGTAATCACTTAATTATGATCGAGGGATTATAAAGATGTTCTTTTTAGGTCAGTCACGGCTCATCAATATCATCAATTATGACTTAGCATGTTGGTCTATATGAATTTCATAATCAATGATATCTATGAGAATTTGTTTCTCTTCAATTGCGAAGTGCAAAACTATAACGACTAAATCTTCCAAATGTCACTTTATAAACTATCGGAAATAAAACTTCATGTGAATGGTTGCACGACAAACCGTCTTAGAACCAACTTGCGTACACTGCACAATACTAAAACAAGTTTTCATCAACAGAGGCAAAAGTTATAAAACCATGCGCGAAATTACGAACATATTTAGAAATGTATGAAATGAGGCGAACATTTATTTTGAATGTGAAAGATTTTACAGGGTTCTGACGACAGGCAGCGCGCGCAATTTTTTTCAAGCTCATTCTCCCATACAAAAGTTCAGATCTTAGTCAGTTCCAAGAATGAAGACCGTAAGTTGAAAAAAAGACAGTGTTTAAAGTGTAATCTTTTCAGTTAGGCTGTGTAATTTTCAACAAACTAGCAACATACATCGGCATGTAAAACTTGAACGTTAGTACCCACCGAGCCACATTTCACAACTTTTCACAATGTACTTTTGAATCATGGCAAGTTGTAGGGACAAACATTCTGCAAACATGTCGGTTAAGATCCAGTCTATTCAGAGTGAATTAATTACTTTAGTGCGGAAATACCAAAAAAAAAACTTATAAATATGTCTCAGCATGTAGATTTTAAATGTAAAGTAGCATGATTATATTAAAGGTCAGTGCCGTGGTGTCGTCAAAAGTTTTCAATTTCTTATCTTTCTAGGAAACTGTAATCAAATATGATTATGAGAACTCAACTGTCTCTTCTGGTAATCGGCGTACTGCTTCTGACCAAAAGAGGCCTCGGAGAGAAAGGAGCCTTTGAACAGATTCTTGACGTTAATCTTGGAAAAGGTTGGTTTACTGCAATTCATTTTCAGTTCCACTTTTGACAGTTTGTGTTATGCAATTATGCGTTATGCAATTTTGCATTAAAAACTAATTAGATACAATAATTATTAGATCATCTGATGGCTACTGTACATGACCATGGTAAGATAGACCCTGATATGACCCCCATCGGTGAACGTATGAACTTTATTACGTTTTCAGGAATTGTTACCATAACCAAACTTTTTCCCCATATCTTTAAAATAAAATCTTGTTACACGCACCTTTTAGCTGAGTATAGGTTCTAAATAGTTAAAAGACATTGACTTGGTTTCTATTTGCGGTAAGAAGTGTAAGTTCAAAGGGAAACTTCAATCTTAAAAGAATTTTTGCGTAAGAAGACACCACAATGCCGGCCCCCGTAAATGTGTGCTCAAACAATCCCAAGCATATGACCTGCAGGTCGTAAATGATGTTCCCTTGCAGGTTATGTGGAATAATCTGCCGTGTTTGTAATCCATTACAGATAATCCAGAGAGCCCTCACTCCTTATTACAGCTTTACGAAGGAGACATCAAGTTATCTGAAGAGCAGCGACTGAATAATGCCTTATATGGAAACCCTGATGGAGCACCGTCACGTGCCGCAACTAATGTTGACAAGATAAAGTGGCCCAATGCTGTTATTCCTTACGAGTTTGACTGTAGTGTCGGTCAGTTAGTGCATAAAAAGTGTTTATTCTTTTGGTTGCTGTAATTTGTTTAAGCTGTCCTTATTCTTCTTCCACCGTTATTTCAACTAATAACAAATGCATGTACATAGGGCCCAGCAAAAAAAAGAAAGAAGCTGACCTTTCTCACGGTCTCTTTTCGTCATTGGTCAAACATTGGGAAAACCTCAGTCGGCTAACGAACAAGCAGTCAAGGGGAAATACCTCTGATAACTTATCACATTTCAATCTACTTTGTAGCTAACATGGATCGAGCTGTACGAACTACAATGGAAGCCATTGCCGAGTGGGAGAGCAAAACGTGCATCAGGTTCGTGAAGAGAACAACTGAGAAGGAATACTTATGGTTTCACCGTGGAAATGGGTAAGAATCGATGAACTGCTTTCCGTTATCTTGAGTTTTGAAGAGATCAATCTTAGTTTTATACTTGGATGTCGAGGATCGCATTAGTGCGTGTTTTACTATACTATTAACATTACGTAGTTTTCATTCTCGACCGATGGCAACATTTTTCCACGAAATATTTCTATCTAGGCTAGCCATAATTGTTTATTGTCAAATTCTTGCACTTTTTTTCAAACAAAAAAAAGACAGTGTTAATCTACCAGTTTCATTCTTTAACATGATATGCAGTACACGAATTTTCCAGGGAAGGGTACTGAAAGACAGCGCATTAAGAGGGGTGGCGAATGGTCCTTCAAAAACTCTGGGTCTCGCAAAATTTTAGTCGAATTTCACGGGTCTCGCAGTCTCGCTTTTTAGCGGTCATATGCGTCTCGCAGTCTCGCTTTTTTTACGAAGGTGTCTCGGAGTCTCGATTTTTTGCATGACTAAGGGTCTCGAGGTCCCGATTCGTTTGTTTGTTTGTTTCAAATGACGTCTTCTCGTCACTCGATATTGAATTTCATTAAAGCAACTTTTAATTTCCGAGAAAAAGTCAATCCACTTCTCCTAAATTGTCTGAATTCCACAAAAAGCTAGAAAACTTACCGCAACGCCATTTGGCGCCAGAAAAAAACAGTTATTTTGTTCTAGGATACAATAACGTAGTGTTGTAGTCGAGTTTCCAGTTCCAGCTAGTACGCAGAAGCTGGCCAAAAGGCTAAAAGGAGCTAAAAGGGGAATCAAGAAACCCACACAACCCACGAAGTCGGAGAACTTATCTGTTGCCCCCTCTGTAAAAGAACAAGTATTCCCAGTACAAGAAAGATGTTACCACTACTCACCCAGCAGCACCTCGTACAGGGACAATTGAATAAGATATTTCAGTCCATCACTCATCCTGTAATTTGTTCGATGGTCATCTGGTTCTCTGTTCTCAATTCATCCAATCCGGCGAGTTCTGAGACTGAGCGTTAACGTCTTTTAGCCAAACAGCTATAGGTAGTTGGCTATGAGCTTGAAAAAGTCATAGACAGGCCAGCACAGACTCCCCTATGTGGTTTTACGGTAGCCGCACGTAAGCCTTTGAGGTCATTACACAGTATTGGATTAATTGCGCATCCCTACACGCACGATTTTCGCGTCATTAGCGCGCGCGAAATAAATGTTCGTTTTCTTTAAATGAGCATAGTGGCCTATATTTTTTATTACTTAATAATAGTGTACATGTTACCTTCTTCAATTCAAGGATATTATAAAACCATTATCGGAAGGAAAAAAGATATAGGTGAACGCGTGCACAAAACCGTTACTCTGGGATGCAAATTATGACCGTAGCAATACCAACGCCTTACGCTCACGTCGTTTTAAATTGTGTGATTTTTTATACTGTTTCATATACACTTGGCACTTTTTACCTGCCAAGTATTTTCCAAGTATGACTTAAATAAATTCAGTTTATTTGTAATTTGATACGTGTAATTTGTTAAAGTCTATATTTTTTATTACTTAATAATAGTGTACATGTTACCGTCTTCAATTTAAGGATATTATAAAAACATTATCGGAAGGAAAAAAGATATAGGTGAACGCGTGCACAAAACCGTTACTCTGGGATGCAAATTATGACCGTAGCAATACCAACGCCTTACGTTCACGTCGTTTTAAATTGTGTGATTTTTTATACTGTTCCATATACACTTGGCACTTTCTACCTGCCAAGTATTTTCCAAGTATGACTTAAATAAATTACAGTTTATTTGTAATTTGATACGTGTAATTTATTAAAGATGTGTTACTTTAAGTAAATAAAAAAAATTACTTAAATAAACTATGCTTCGAGCACCGAAAAATGTAACTTGGACCGATGAATAACGCGCGTGATTAGCACGAGTACAGGTATAAATGGGTTAAGACTGGTCCATCAGTTCTCTTAAGCGAGCATGTTGGCCTATTCTCTTTTATTGTTTCTTTTTTTCGAAACAGTGCTTGGTAGAGAACATTCAGGGAAAGTTTCAAAAAAATTCATCGGCAACTTTTATTTCTGAAGAATCACCTTAAAGTTTTGTTCTGAAGAGTATGTCTTAGAGCGAAGTGTGATATTTAGGACCGGCGGTTTCGAATCTCTTCAGCTGCTCTGTTGACACAAGTCAAGCTTTGTTTTGCAGGAACAGGTAGAGAAATTCTCAATTCCAATCCCGCGGAAAGGTTGGATGAGCATCCTTTTATACTTGGTTTACCTGCGGTGTTCCCTTTTCATTGGTTCCGGGTTTGAGGGACGTGTATAGAGATATGTAAATTCGCCGATCCGTGCCTTTTTTTTCGCGAAATCCGCCGATCCGTCAGAATTTTTGTTGAAATCCGAAACCACAACCACATCCGGAAACAGAAGTGTAAAGGTTTAAAAGTAAACTGGTAAATGTGAATGCCACTGTTAATTTCGCGCAAATAGTACAAAAGGCAACAAGCTTGATGAGGGGTGAGGGAACTGGCGACAAGATAAAAAACAATGACAAAATTGATACTATAGATAGTTGATACTACCAGTAGAAATTAACAAAGAAATAGCTTCTCGCTACCAACATTTTCATTAAGTAAGGGTTTCAACACACTGATCAAAAGAGTTTCTTTAATTTTGCATTGTAAGTCGGACTTTCCAGTAGCGAGGATATCAAAATGGTCCAATTTGTTTTTGTGACCGGTAGAGATTACATGGTCAGCCAAAGCGGAAGCGTGACAACCTTGTTTGAGAGCCTTAAATATTCAGTCTTTCTCGCTTCTGGAAAGTCCGACTTACAGTGCAAAATTAAAGAAACTCTTTTGATCAGTGAGTTGAAACCCTTACTTAATGAAAATGTTGATAGCGAGAAGCTATTTCTGGACAACAACAATAACAATAATTTATTTGCATTTCCTTTTGAAATAAGGTTACAAGAGATCTATATATATTTTCTTTTTTTTATGTTAAGATGTTAAGTAATTTTGAAATTATATATAGTTTACGAAGGAAATGCCTAGTGCCAAAATGAACCCTAAGGTTTTCGAGTCGTAAGTGAAAGCGCTTCAGTCAAAAAAATCAAAGGGAAACGGTTAACCACTAAGCGCAACCTCCTGACAGGAAATTAGGTCATGGCCAGGAAAAAAATAGAGTTTATTGACCGTTGACAGATTTTCAGATAGTCTGCACGTCTCGCGCTCGCACTCAAAAACTTTGAAGTCTCGGTCTCGCAATCTAAAAAGTCAAATGTCTCGGGCTCGCAAAGAAAAATGCTAGTCTCACGGTCTCGCAAAGTCTCGCATTTACCATTCGCCACCCCTATTAAGGACAACATTTCTGATTTTGCTCAACAGCTGTTGGTGCGAGGTTGGTAAAGTGTACGGTCGTGAGACATGGCTGTCGATTGGAAGCGGTTGTGAATACAAGCACGTCATGACCCATGAGCTTGGACATGCGATTGGCTTTTGGCACGAGCAGAGTCGACCTGACAGAGACAACTACATACAGATCAACTGGGAAAACATTCTTGACAGTAAGTACACGTTGGCTCAATATGCATTGATTCTGTGGCTGGAAAAAGAAACAGAAACTGTGAATTTTGATTTTAGAAAAGAGACGCTTTTGTCTTTTTGTGTGAGATAGAGTTCATTAACCACAAAATTTCGGAAACTGCAAGTCACTAATTTTAACTTCTCAGGCTAACATTTTATTTTAAGCATTGAGTTGTTTAGTTACGGATTATCGAACCAAAATGACAGTATCCTTTTCATTGTCATTATCATCATCACTATTGCCATTATCTTTTCCCTATTTTAATCGTGGTCTAAATGATCTTTAACTCTCAGAAGCAAATATAATTTCTTTACCAATGTTTTGCTGCTCAAAATAAAAAGAGTAGAAATGGCAGTTGATCTAGACGAAAGAGGGGTTCCATGCATTAATAAAAGGAGACGTAATTAACGTACAAAAATCTTGAACGTCTCTCATACGATTCTACAGTAACTGTAACTAGGAGAGCTAGAATTAGGATTGGTAGTACTTGTAAATTTTTATGACCAAAGATTTTAAAATCTGCTCATAGACATGGCATACAATTTCAAAAAGAAGGTCTATGGAACGGAGGTAGTGGACTATGGAGTCCCGTATGATTATGCATCCATAATGCATTACCCGTGGACTGCCTTCTCCAAAAATGGTAAAAAGACCCTAGAGCCTATCCGGCCGTTGAATGGAAAGACCCCGTATGTGAAACTCAGTGATGACGATGCATTGCAGGCGCGCAGGATGTACAAATGTTCAGGTACGAACCCAAGTACGACATGTGCTCCACTGTTTGTTTTGACAATCTAAAACAGGTCAGTAACAGGACTAATACAAGGTGTTAAATTATATGTATACAAGTATACTGCTGCGTGAACACAAGCAAGTACTTCACATCTGAGTACAGTTAAAACACATAACGTGAAAATTAATCCTTGACTTTGAATTGGTGTTCCTTGAATTTTCATATGCTTTTCTGAAACAGTCAATGTTTATTTTTAGGCCGTACCACTGATGCTCAACTTGACGAGAGAAAACAAGCAGGTGGCCCTCTTCAGTTTATTATTGATTGTTTCATTATTGTTGGTGTTGTTAGTGCGCATTCTTATAATCGGTTACCTTTGTTCCTTCTGCCTGCTCCAAAAGTGTTGGATGTATCTCTTGACCGCATTTCTTAGGCAGACTTGGTTATTTTAAGATAAATACGGAAAATAAAGTGGCATTATTTACCTTTAATAATGGAACTTTATTTCAGTGTAATTTGTTAACCCTTTAAACGACTAAAACAGTCCTTCAGTGAACTTCAGTCAGCTTTTATTTTTCCTGTATATCTTAGGCTTCAAAAATCGGTTATTTGGAGCAGATCAACAGGAAAGATGCGCAGACAGAGCATCGCAGAGAGACTGTGAGGGATGGAAAAAAGCTGGATTTTGTGTGAAACACGAGTCCCTAATTTATCACTGCAAGAAAACCTGTAACCTGTGTTCTTCAGGTGAAGATCTAAGAAATTTTATAATCCTCTGGATAGTTAGTAGGTATAGCATTTCAGACAAAAAAAGGATGGGCTTGGTTTCCTAAACCATAGGGCAGTAATCATCAACGATGGGAGTAGTACAGCACTTTTAGGCGCCAGAATACAGAGAAGCTTTCTTTTCTGGCTTGAATATACTCAGTTTTAGAGACAACTTGCAGCACGTGGTTCCTGAAGTCTTTGCTAGTATTATCCTATAATTTCTTCTGCATTTGATAGGAGACACTATTTATATCCATAATATTTATTACGATAGCCATTGTGGAAAAGTATCCCATCTTAAATGACACCTTTTCAAAATTCCTGATTGATTTGAATTATTTTTCTGATTTATAGTATTAACTATTAACATTAAGGCGATTTCCTGTTTCCCATGTGTACACTTTTGTAATCGTTCTCAATTATCATTTCATTTCGCAGATACCTGCATGGACCTAAAAACAGATTGCATAATGTGGGCATGTACAGGAAGATGCTCAGAGGATCAAGTCAAGAAAGATTGCCCGCACTCCTGCAAAACCTGCAACGCCAGTAAGACTGCTTATTAGATCATCATATTCCAAACTGACCATCCTTGCAGGGATAAAACGTTAAATGACGTGAAGATGTTAAAAACGCCATCAAATATTGTTTTTATGGTCAGTCTCGTTGTAGAGTGGTCAGTTTGATATGGCTATCTTGAAACAAGATCCAAAGTAATTACACCTTTAACCAAATACGACAAACGTAGATAACACGATGAACCAATCAAATCAGTCTAAACGAGAAAACGTCACAAGTTTGTGCCACGCCCTGGGAAACACATCAAAGTTAATTCATGACCGATTTTGCTCCATAAACTGGTTCTGATGCCCAAGTCGAGAACCCTGTAAAGGTGCGTCTGTAGGAAGGTCGAAAACTTGCAATTGAAAATGGCTTACCAAAATTAATATTTCCAACTGGGTTTAGTTTCAGTTCTTTAAACGTGAGTTTACACTGATTAATATCTTATTCCCCCGACAACCTCTTTATATGTTTATTTCTTTTATTTAACAACCACCTGTACAACCAACAGCAGCGCCGCCAACAGCACTGCCGGCGACAACAATGCGGCCAACCACTCTACCTCCTACATCCGTACATACCATGCCACCGACACAACCCAACAACACTGGCGTGGGTGAGTTTATGTGTGAAGTTAGCACGAGATAGTGTCATATTTTCCATGCATTTTGATTTCTGGCTTGTGCTCCAAGCAAGTAACAGGCTCACTCTAAATCTGTACCTTGGGGTATTATTACACTCCTAGAGAAGTCACCTACTGTCGGAGTGCTTCATCCCTTGCCTTCTCTCCCAAAAATTCACTCGAGCTTTAATTGCGGAATAACATACCGTTGTCGTTTTCCTTTCCAGCCATGATAATTTAAATTATGTGCTGTGAAGCTTCCGTTATTTTATTTCAAAATTGCTTAAGTTCTTGATGGGTAACTTATTCATTTGCTGTTCCAGTTTTCATAGCTTATGAAACCATCCTCTCAAACTGATTCACATGCACTGACATTCTTGAAGTTTGTCACATAAGCAGGTTTATTATATGCAACTATACATTATGATTATATTATTTCTCAGGCTTGATGTGTGTAGACAAGCGTAAAAGCTGTCCATCGTGGGCTTCCCAAGGTGACTGTAAAACTAATGGCTGGACTGAAAGTAACTGTCGCATAAGCTGCAAGACACGTTGTGATACTCATCCAGTCAAGCCTGCAGGTAAATAGATTTCCTCGTTTTCCCTAGCTTGCCGTTTTCCACTCCTCTAGTCAGCTATTCTGTATGGTTGAGGCAGCTCCATGTTGAATATAACTCGTGCATGATTTGCTTTCAGTTGGTAACGTCTTACAGAATCGAACCTTAGTGTTGTATTGAACCATGCAGGCTCTTGCTCTGACGGTCTTGGTCTTGGATGACCTGGAAACTACAAACTACCCGACAGTGCATTCAGCGCGTCATCGGAATACAGGCCCGGTGAGTTATATTTGTCTGTCCCAGTTCAATTTTGATTAAGATATCCTTTTTTCCAGCAGCGTTGCTCTGAACTTAGTCGCAGGTTAAAATAAGCAGTGTAGTTTCTGAAGTACAAGCAATATGTTAAGAATATTGTTTGTGAACTATCTCTAGGGACCTGGAGAGCAACTGCGGACAATGCTCGTCTTTACTTTGAGGATGATCAAGACAGCAAGAGGATTGGAGCGTGGTGTGCTAACGATCGAGATAACCAATGGATTAAGGTCGACCTCGGTAAAACTAAGAGGATAAGAGCAATCGCTACTCAAGGTAAAAAAAGCAGTTATCAGTGATATGAACTATCATAAGTTGAAAATGAAAATCACAATCTAAAAATGAAAACCAGTACGAATTTATCTTGGTCACGGCAGTTCACTTTCTCTACCGACCATTCCTATGGAGATTTCCTTTGCTGGCGAGCCAGCCATGCCTGCTATAGCCTCGGTATGTAGAAAATCCCCCCGTCCCTGTATAATTCTGTCCGCTTCTCTATAACCCCTTCCCGGTAACTTAATAGAGTATTTAGGGCACAGTCGACCGCAGTCTGTCTGCCCTAAGTAGAAATTTTCTGCAAAATTCGTCAAGATCTTTAAAAAATATTTGAAGGAAGACACTAGGACGGCCCTCATGGTACTGAATGAACTGTTTGCAACGAAAATAAACATATTTAAACTGCGAATACTATTTCTTGGGAGGTCAGGGGCGAACCCTAATGCAGGTAAAAGTACATTAAACGGTTCCCCTATCAAGTTTAGAAGAGCCGTCCTGGTTGACATGCAATAAGAATGATGTAAAGAGTACTGAAATATAAAATATATATGTCTGCGATTGACGTTTGTTATTTCAGGCAAATCGATTAATTATTTGCAGGCAAGCACACAACCATGCGCCATAGTTGCCATTATTGCAATTACATTGAACAGTTTATAAATTAATCAGTGATAATCTGGATTATCTGTTCAGGTCGTGACGTCTTCCATGAGCACGTCAAGGAATACAAACTGGCCTTCAGTAATGATGGATCTAACTTCCAGGTTTACCAAGAAAATGGAAAGGAAAAGGTTAGCTTGAAACGGCAAAACGTCGGTTTCGATGTTTCACAGTCAATCCATCATTGCGGCCAATAACCGTGATTCCTCTTGTCACCAATTTTCTTACGCTTTCTTTTTTACTGTGGATGAAACAAAAAAGTTTCTTTCTTTAAGACATGTTTTCAGCAGATATATTTTTCTTTACAAAGACTCCTTTGTTTAAGTTTATAATGACTCGTTCACAACGAGTTATCTGACTTTCTGCATTTACCGCTGTATTTGTGTTATCAGTGAGGACATTTGGCGGCGCCGTATACTGAATTTTCATTAAAAGGATGTGATGTAGAACAGTAAAGGAGAGCAAATGTCGCCTTGCCTTATCCTCCCGAAAAAAACATTTTAATCTTTGTTGTGTTTGCAATGAAAAACCTTTGTGATTATTCTTTGAATGATTCTATTTTGCTACAATTCTTACCTGTATATGTTCTTCTCGCCAGTATTTTGAAAATGTAGTTTAAAATATCGATATTGAATAACGCTCAATTTTCAACAGTAAGTATTATATATGTCTCGTCAATCGATCATTCAAGTAACAGTGGTATTGCATGACTTCTCTAGGTCTTCACTGGAAACTGTGACCATTTCACTCCAGCTATGAACACCTTCAACCCTGTCACGGCCACATATGTCAAGATCATTGTCGTCAAAGCCAGTTACCCGTGTATGCGAGTTGAATTCTATGGGTGTGACATCTAAGGCTGGTACGTCCATTGCATTCATGAACTCCTCGTTTCTTAAATATCAGATTTGGATTGATCGCATTGACATCCAGAAAAAATACCTCTGAGTAGCGTTATAGGACACGTCGGATATATGTTGGTTATATCTAATATTAATAGTTAAATAGCATTTTAGAATTGATAAAGTAGGTTTCAAACTCCTTTGTCTCCTGTTAAGCTTATACATTGTAATCATCGAAGGGTATTCCAAACATACATTTAGCCAATTCATAATTAACACTAACGGTATAATTATTTCTGAATGTTAGACCTGCCGCTTCATCTGAATGCGTGGTTTAGTTAGTTTTAACTGTATTTCGTAACTGTTTTTGAGTTAGTGCATACAATCCAGAATGCACTGTCAATGGGGGTGTCTGGAAAACCCGAATAGCGAATAGCGAATAGTCGCGAATAGCGAACAGCGAACAGTCCCGAATGGCGAACAGCGAACAGTCCCGAATAGCGAACAGCGAACAGTCCCGAATAGCGAACAGCGAACAGTCCCGAATAGCGAATAGTACGAATAGTACGAATAGTCTCAAATAGTCTCGAATAGTGTCGTATAGTGCGATCACGAATAATGGCCAACAGTCGCGAATAGTGGCAAATAGTGGCAAATCGTAGCAAGTGCGGGGGTACCCAGAATCTCGGAGTCAACCTCGCAGCAACGTGGAATGGGATTTTCCCGCTAAAAAGCATAGATGCTTAGCAAGACAAAAGGTGTTTCTAAACGTAATTCCTTAGTGTTTTAACTGCTGCGAAAGCGTAAATACGTCTTTGTTAGGTTATCCTTGTGTTTTCTGTTTTCTTAATGTCAGCAATGGACATCCCTAACCCGAGTCCTGAGAAGAAAAGGTAATAAATTCACTGAAATTCTGTTGCTTATTTGGATAATTAATTAACGATGGATATCAAATCTAAAGCGGTGACTATTGACGACTGTTCGTCACTATTCGCCACTATTTGCCACTGTTGGCCACTATTCGCACTATTCGAGATTAGTATATACCACACAAGTGAATAGTACTTTTCGCGCGCGCTGATTGGCTATCTCGGAGGTGATTAGCCAAGTACTATTCACCTCCACTTCGGTGAATAATTGTTAACTATTCGGCTTCTGTGTGTAAAAAGCGTCTGTGTGTGTAAAAGCGTCTGTGTGTAAAAGCGTCTGTGTGTCAAAGCGTTTGTGTGTAAAAGCGTCTGTGTGTAAAAGTGTTTGTGTGTAAAAGTGTTTGTGTAAAAGTGTTTGTGTGTAAAAAGCGTCTGTGTGTAAATGTGTTTGTGTGTCAAAGCGTCTGTGTGTAAAAAGCGTCTGTGTGTAAAAAGCGTCTGTGTGTAAAAGCCTCTGTGTGTAAAAGTCTCTGTGTGTAAAAGAGCCTGTGTGTAAAAGCATCTGTGTGTAAAAGCTTCTGTGTGTAAAGGCGCCTGTGTGTAAAAAGCGTGTCTCCATACTAACAACAGAAGACTCTGCTCCTCTACGCTCTCGGGCCATCCGTCGTCTAGTTTTTAAATGTTTTTTTTAAGGATGTTTTTTTTATGTATTTTTTATGGATTGGTTCAGAGAAACAAGGCCCTAGGCTCCAGGCTCGAGGCCACAGAATCTTGGACCTGAGGCCTTAGGCTCCAGGGTCGCAGCCCTAGAATCTCGGACCTGAGGCCTTAGGCTCCAGGCTCAAGGCCTTAGGCTCTAGGCCGGAGACTTGAGGTACTTAGTGACTTAGTGGGCAGCTGGCAGCAAACAAGTGAAAACCGAGCAAAGAACTAGCCTGACAATTTTTTTGAACTGAGGATGCGCCCTGCCCAGCTCAAGGCAGGACCCCTGAACAAACTCAGAACTGGCAGGGCCCCTGATTTTTTTTAAGGAACATGAGGGCAGTTTTTTTCTGGGTCTAGAACTTAGGCTGTAGAGGCTCTAGGCTCTAGGTCCAGGTCTCAATGTAGCCACTCTAACTCACCCTAGGAATACTCACTCGAAACTCTAGAGACTCTAGAATCTAGTCTAGCCAAGTCTAGTGACTCTAGGGACTGATAGCTGATAGTGACAGTGAGTCAGGCAGTTAGATGGTGATAGTGATATTGATATCTGGTACTGGTAGTGAGTCAAACATTTATTTATTGGAAATTTACAAGCAAAGAACATTGCAAATTCAGCTCAACCAAAGACCCAATGCAACATAAACACATTTGTGTTTCCCGAAGCCTGATGGCGGGAAAAAATTCACCGTCTCGTCTTCCAGCGAGGTTTGATAAACAGTCTCTGCCCTTGAGCAGTTTTTCAGAAGCTTTTACACACGAAAACTTTTACACAGAAGAGCCTTTCGTCAAACATGTCTTAATGCAAATTTTTCACAAAAAGTAGCTTCTACACAGAGAAGCCTTTGCACAGGGCAGCTTTTACACAGAAGCTTTCGCCCACAGAGCGTTTCACACAGAGGAGATTTTTCACAAAGAGAAGCCTTTATACACACCAGCTCTTACACACAGAAGCTTTTACACAGAGCAGCTTTACACACAGATGCTTTTACACCCAGAAGTTTTTACACGCGAGGACCGTTACACACAGCCTTTTGTACGCAGAGAAGCCGTTACACAGCAGTTTCTGCACAGACGCTTCTACACACAGAAGCCATTACACAGAGCAGCTTTTACACACAAACGCTTTTACACACAGAAGCTTTCACAGTCTTTACGCGCAGATACTTAGGTTTGAGCTCGGGTCAATAACAGCATCTTGCCATCTTAAAGCGAGAACACCCGACTTGAAAGGTACCTAATCTACGGTGCCTCATGTCCATTGTTGTCTATGTACCTGTTATGGCTCTAGAGCACGACCTAGGTAAACGCAAGGCTTGACACAAGACAAGCAAGGAAAACAAGGGCTGTCACAGATTCAACTTCTTGGTCATTTTAGTTCCCCTGTTTTTCGAGTTCTGTGCGTAAAGGCCTCTGTGTGTCAAAAGCTGCCCTGCTTGTGTGTAATGGATCCTGTGTGTAAACGCGTCTGTGTGAAAAGCTTCTGTGCGTAAAGGGGTTGCTTGTAAAAGCATCTCTGTATGAAAGCTGCTCAGCTTCTCTGCGTAAAAGCGCGTGTTTGCAAAAGCCGCTGTGTGTGCAGGCTTTTGCGAGAAAAGGTTTTTCTGTTTAAAAGCTTCTTCGTGTAAGAGTTTCTGTGTGCAAAAGCGTGTCTGTGTAAAAACGTCTGTTCTAAAAGCTGGTTTGTGGAAAGGCTTCTCTGTGCAAGGCCTTTGTGTGTAAAGTTTGTTTAAGTAAAAACATATGCGTGTAAAATCTTCATCTCTTGTGATTCTGAGTGTCGCTCAGGTGCCAGCCCGGGAGCAAGCCTTTGGGGGCAAAGAGCATCTAACTGTGGATATAAGACATTTGACTTGTGCCAGCTATCATGCGTCATTGTCATCATGATTGTTATCATTATGTTTTTTTTGGTTATCTTCTCGTCTCCTCCTTCGTCTCCTTCCTGCTTTCTTTCTGGCCGCAATTTCGTCTGGTTTTTCGTCTCTGGTTTTCGTCTGAGGAGCAGCGGCAGCTCACGGACGAAGGGCTGACGGAGCTCCGGGCCTCGGCTGCGGCGAAGTTCGCCGAGAACGGTGCCGCGCTCGACGCGCTCAGTGCCGCCTCCGCTGAGAACCTCACAAGCGCCACCATACAGCTGAAGGAGGTCAGTCTCTGAGCCAAGACGCTGTTCAGCTTGTTAATTGACCTCGCTCTCCATGACATGTGGCAATATGTGACAAGAGGGAAGGGTTTGTTGGGCTCATAACTTGCAAACGAAGCAAGCAGGGATGTTTTTACCTCAGGGCAAAAGAACTTGTAGATTGTTACCAATCACCTGCAGTACATGTCGGCCTTTGTGACACTTGATCATAGCCAAAAGGTTTTTTTGACAAAATTCACGTGCACATGTAATATGTATAATACATGTAGTGTAGATGCAACGTGATACAAGTGCACAGACGTAAGCGCACTGAACGTGAAACTTTGGCCTTGCACCTCAGGCTGTTTCAGATTACAAGAACAACGCCTCCAAGGCCGAGATTTGCCACGCGTGCGGTTGTGATAGTGACTGATAGTGGCGTGCTGGCACCCTTCATCTGGCGAGAGCACCCTTCATGAACCACATCCCCTGATCACATCCTGTGCGTTGCAAGGCCCTGTGGCTCATCACCAGGTCTTTGGATGCTCACAAGGAAGAGGTTCCGCATGTCGACAACATTTCCGTGCTGGTCAACCATCCAGCCATGGTCAACCATGCCCCCAAAACATACCAAAACGCATGAAAAGTACAAATTGGTATATAACGAATGGTCCAGATAGTTAATTTTCAATCACCCGGAACAATACGGCAACAACCAAAATTTCATTAATGCGTCTTTAACTGGTACATGATGGGGAAACCGTGCTCTCGAGGTATCTAGCCAAGTATTTCAGCAAGGCTGCTGGTAATATCTTTGAACTGATATCTTGAAGCATCTTGCAGTCACATTTTGTGAGAAGAACAGTTGAAGAGATTAGGCCGTTGAAACATGTTGAAGCCGTTTGTTTTCTCAGTTCTTCGGTTTGTTTCAGTTTTCTGAGTTGCTGACTGTTGCTGTTGTGTTTCCTTCCGTTTCAGAACTGTTTCATCGTTTTTTACTGTCAGGTGTCTGGAACG
The DNA here is from genome assembly GCA_965233585.1 of bacterium. Taxonomy (GTDB): domain Bacteria; phylum SAR324; class SAR324; order SAR324; family NAC60-12; genus CBDDTI01. The sequence goes on along the minus strand of CBDDTI010000210.1, from coordinate 8,437 downwards.
TTGAAGCAGACACAAAGCAACCTGGAGAAAGAACTCGACGACACCAAAGCGGCCACTGCCAAAACCATGGAGGCGTTCAGAGAACACGAAGAACAAACACGTTTCACATGGCTCTGCATGTTTCTTTTATATTACTTGAACACAGTTGTAAAGAATGTATATTTCATTTTATTTCATTATATCAATATCACATTAGGTTTCATGATGCGTCATTATATTTCACAGCGTTTATTGATATTTGATTCTATTACATAATTATATTTGTTTTTCATGTCACCGAGCAACATATTCGTTCTAGTTGTCTCTAATCAACAAGTTGTATGTATATATATATATATAAATATTATATAACGCAGTAACTGCGCACCGAGTGTTGCACACAATTTAAGCAGTACAGCGCGATGGGTCACTCACAGTATATATACTAGTTGTATCGCACAAGGCAGAGGCGGAAGTTACAAAGATAGGCAATGCTATAGAAGGGGTGAGTTGTCGTGATGCATGGATGGCACAGCGAAGCGACGAATGGACCGAAAGGTGGTTGGGGTCTGAGTTATCTATGTATCAATCAAACTATTTATCTATCTATCTATCTGTCTATCTATCTGTCTATCTCTCTATCTAACTATCCATCTATCTATCCATCCATCCATCTATCTAACTATCTATTCTGTTCTATTCTAATCTAATCTAACCTAATCTATCTAATGTATCTAATCTAACCTATCTATTCGATCCAATCTATCTAATCTATCTAGTCTATGTAGTCTACCTAACCTAGCTAATCTATTTAGCCTATCTAATCTATCTAACCTATCTAGTCTAATCTAAGCTAAGCTAAGCGAACCGAATCGAATCGAATCCAATCCAGTCCAACCCAATCTAATCTAATCTAATCCTACCTATTCGATCTAGTCTATGTAGTCTATGTAGTCTATGTAGTCTATGTAGTTTATGTAGTCTATGTAGTCTATGTAGTCTATGTAGTCTATGTAGTCTATGTAGTCTATGTAGTCTATGTAGTCTATGTAGTCTATGTAGTCTATTCTATCTATCCTATCTACCTACCTACCTATCTATCTATCTATCTGTCTACCTGTCTATCTATCTATCTACCTAGCTATCTATCTATCTGTCTGCCTGTCTGTCTGTTGGTCTGTTGGTCTGTTGGTCTGTTGGTCTGTCTGTCTGTCTGTCGGTCGGTCTGTCTGTCTGTCTCCCTCTCTCTTCTCTCTCTTCTCTCTCTTCTCTCTCTCTCTCTTCTCTCTCTCTCTCTCTTCTCTCTCTCTCCTCTCTCTCTTCTCTCTCTCTTCTCTCTCTCTCTCTCCCTCTCTCCCTCTCTCCCTCTCTCCCTCTCTCTCTCTCTATACACCTCTCACAAGGCTCCTTGCAGCACCATCTATTTCTTTCTTTGTCGCTATACCTCTCTAATTCCCTGTCCATGTCTCTGCCTCTCTGTCAATCTCTTCCCATATCTATATCTTTTTTTGTCTCTGTCTCTCCTATCTTCTCTATCTCTCCTATCTCCTCTATCTCTCCTGTCTCTCCTATCTCTCCTTTCTCTCCTACCTCTCCTATCTCTCCTATCTCTCCTATCTCTCCAGTCTCTCCTGTTTGTCTTTACCTTCCTGTCTCTCCTGTCTCTCCTGTCTCTCTTGTTTGTCTTGTCCTTCCTGTCTCTCCTGTCCTCTCCTGTCCTGTGTTGTCCGTCTGTCTTGTCCTTCCTGTCTCTCCTGTCCTCTCCTGTCTGTCTTGTCCTTCCTGTCTGTCTGTCTGGCTGCCTGCCTGCCTGTCTGTCTGGCTAGCTGGCTGGCTGGCCGTCTGTCTGTCTGTCTGCCTGTCTGTCTGTATGTCCACCTATCCCTCGACGTCTCTCTGTCTATCTCTGTCTCTATCGCTATCTCTATTTCTGTGTCTATTCACCACCGATGCATGAGTATGTGTGTATGTATCTATCTATTTAGCTACCCTAAACTTCATATCTATCTAACTATATGTATCTATCTACCTGAAAGCGGAAGCAAATATGCTAGACTTCCAAAGTATTTATCGCACTTTTGATTTGTGCAACCCAATTCAAATAACGTACTTTTTTGAGTGTTCGATTTTACTAACATTTAATTTTTATTGTGTGTTCGAAATTTGATTTATATAACAAAATACATATTTACATTAAATATACTCAAGTCATTCTCACTTATGACTTCCAAAACGAAACGGGGCTTCCTCAAAAAAGAAAGACAACTCCAAAACGACGAGATTACGCGAGACTTCGTTCAAAAACGGAAAGTGGAGTGCAGAGCTGACGGCCTCGTGCCAATGCGTTTTGCGATTTGTTCATTCCATCTGTCTGTAGTGCTGCGCCTGTCACGCGCAACCACCTGAGCAAACCTAAAGATCTGATGCTCCAAAATGTAACCCTTCTCAGGAAATCAGCGCCCTGACCTCCCAACATCATCCAGCATCTTTGATGAAGATGTCTCTTGTACTGCGCCTGCCATGCAAAATGCGCCTTTGCAGATCCTCTTCAAATATCCCACGCCTGCCATCTTTTTTCAAACCTTTGCAAAACTCACATGTTTACCTCATTTTTAGCAAGGTGCAAAATCCCGTGCGCCTGCCACGAAAATGACGCTTGAACGTCCAAAAGTGGTCCGAATCTGGTGTGCTTCTGACAGTTCCACTTGGAAATTTGCTTCTTTTGCAGTCGCCTGCCGTTTCTTGACAGCTCAATTTCCAATGGGTGCTACGAGGCTGAGGTGTTTTTTTAGCATTTGGACTTGGAAATCTGCTTCGCGCCACACTCGCACGCACTTTGTTCAACAACTGGCTTCCCAAAAAACGCTGCGAGGCTGAGGTACGCTTCGCGCCACAATGGCGTGCAACCAGATGGCTCTGCGTTCGCCGCTTTAGCGAGCCTGCTTTCGAGCCTCTGGAGCCACAAAACTTGGGAAAACACAGTGTTTCGTACTTTTCTGCCTTCTCGCGCGCTTTGCTGCTGTGATCTTCTTTCCTGCTGACTCTCTTCCCTAACTCTTTCTCTTCTGATTCTTTCTCTTCTCGGACTCTTCTCGCAACTGTTGTTGCGTCTGTCCGCAGGTTGGAAGTGTGGCTTTTAAACATCCATCGCTAACATCTCTATATGTATATATATATACATACATATAGCACTATACACATACTTTGTTTTTGTAGGTGTGCGAAAAAACATTGAGACATGGACACGCACACACACACGCATATACACAATACCACGCAGCAATGTTTTCGCACGGTGTAGCCACACGTTCCTCAATGCCATGCAACATGATTTGCCAAATTTTGAAACAAACCAAACATTGCAGGTGACTGCGCCTAGACGATTTGACAATACATAAAAACAAACACCAACTGCGAAGGATATTGGATATTTTTTGACACTTGACCTTTGACACCTTCATGCATTCAATGTGTGGAATCGAAGGCTCAGAAACAAGAGATTATTTTGAATTTGGAAGAGCACAAGAAGGAAACGTCAGCAGTGATGGCCAGCACCAACGAAGCCCTCACCGTGCACAAGATTGAAACCGTCAAAAGTCTCGAAACTTGGTAGAGCGGTAAAAGTGAAGCTAAAAGTAAACATTGTACAACGTTGTTTGTCAATTTCCTGTGAAGTTGCATGACAACAGTGTCATGTGCAGTTAGTTGCACGGCTATGAAGTTAACATTTGTCACTTTGTACCTTGCGCTCAGGAATCTACATCGGGGCGGCTGAATGATCACAAACAAGAGCTGGCCAAATTGGGTGAGTCCTTGGCGAACACCGCTAGAGCTTTTGAAGATCACACGAAGGAATTTGCCCAGCACAAGGAAACAATGACCAAGAGCTTTGAGTCCCAACAGCAGGTTTTGGAGAAAGAAAAGAAGGCAACAGCCGAGCAAATTGAATCGCACAAGAAGGAAGCAAGTGCTGCGCTTGCCAGTGCCAAGGAGACATTGCAGAAATCCTTGGAGGAGCAAAAGATAGAAACTTCGAAGGCTTTTGAATCCCACGAGCAGGCACTGGCCAAGCACAAAGAGGAGTCTTCAGCACAACTAGAGGCTCATAAGAAGGAGTTTTCTGAGCACAAGGAGACGGCAAGTAAGAGCTTGGAGGCTCAGACGAAAGCGTTGGAAAGTCACAAGGCAGAGACAGCCAAGAACTTTGAGACCCAACAGCAGGTTCTGGAAAAAGAAAAGCAGGCAAAAGCCGAGCAGATGGAGTCCCACAAGAAAGAAGTCGAGACGACTTCCAAGCAAGTAAGCACACTTGAAAAGTTGCTTGCCAGCTCAGAGGAAAAGAGATTGCAAAGCTTGCAATCAGCCTTGAAAGAGCTAAAAGAAGAAATGCAGAAGATGAACTCTGCTGAGCATGCTGAACTTGACCAAATCAAGAAGAAATTGAAAGAGCACACGGAGAGCCTTGAGACTTTGCGGAAGTCGGCACCAGCGGCACCGGCAGCCCCAGCATCGCCACCATCACCTGCCTCACCTGCTTCACCTGCACCTGCATCGCCAGCCTCGCCCGCGGCCCCAAAGAAAGCCGGAACGAAGTAACGAAGTGACGAAGTGAGGGCCGTGCGCTTCGCCGTGCGCTTCGCCGTGCGAAGCCAAAGCCGTGAGCATCGGAGGTCAGTGCCGCTCCCTTGGCAATGCCCAAAGCCTGGTGTCCAGCTTGGCGGCCAGCGTCTGGAAAACATTCCGGGCACTCGGCACTCTATTGGCAGTCTATGTCATTTATATGTTTCTATAGTGTTTCTATCTTATAGCAACAGGAAAAACTTCTGTTGAGCTCCATCCGGAGCTCCAGAGAACTTCGTGCAAAAAAGGAAAGATGTTCTCTGGTTCTCTGCGAGGGGAAGGCCATACGTCAAAGGCGCGGTTTGTTTCTTTCCGATGCTGGCAATCACTTACTTCCACAGAGCAACTTTGAAAGAGTGTGACTTTGGTTCCTACTTAGTGTACGGAGGTCAAACCCTTCAATCCCTCTATGCAAGACACATTTGTGCTCAAGAAAACTGCCAACACAAGTTTCTGCAGAGAATTCAACATGTGCCGACAAAAAGACGTATTCATCACATGCTTCTTCACCGGCTATCATTCTTAGTTGCACATGTTGAATCTGTTTCCTCACCGCTGCCGCTGCCGCTTCTGTGCATCTTTGATCCTCGGATGCGCAATGGGTGTGAGCGCGACCGTGTGTCGACAGTGACGCTTCGAACGCTTCGGCGTCCTGGCAGAGGCAGATCTGGCCGTGTGCTGCGATTGCTTCGTGGATGTCCTGCACTTCGTGGGCTTCGTGGGCTTGGCGTTCTTGGGCTTGGCCTCGTTTGCGCGCTATCACAGCTGTCACCCAGCTTCGTGGCGACGTTCAAGACGTCGCTTCAAGCCACTGCAGCTGCCACCACCAGAACCAACAGGACAGGCCTCCATAAGATCTATAAGATCCATAAGTCAACTGCCAAAGTGTGCCACCCGCCGAACTTGGCCATCATGGATTGTGGGGCCATAGGGCACGATGGTGTGATTGGCATTTCTTGACCAATTTTTTTGACATTTGACAATTTCAACGACTGTTTTGAAGGTTTTGGATCGTTTTGGCTTTGTTCTCCAGGATCTTTTGTCGCCGTGATGCCAAGGCAGGAAAGATGGACAGTATCATGAGCCACAGATCGTCCTAAGCTTTACATAGCACATATAAGAGACTTTAAGGGACAAACTTTACATACAAGTTATGTAATTATTGGATGGTATCAGTATGTTATCGGTTTTTATTGCGACGGTTCTTTCTCGGAGCGCGGCGTTCTCTTTTGATATATTGAAGTGTGCTACATGCCGGTAGTTGGTGGATGTTTGTCTTGAGGGCATTCAATTTCCTTTTTCATGCAATGACGCCACTTCAATCATTTAATTTTGAAGTTGATCTTGCATTTTACTTCTCATTGAAGTTGATTATGTTGATTTAATGTTTTCTGATTCGATCTGATCGATCTTCTGCAATTCTGCGCGTTAGGTATGTGGAAGTGGTGCTTTTCGGAGGCGGGACCTGGTAAATCATGGGTCGCTCGAAGCGGTCAAAGCTGCTAATCATTTTAGCGGCAGGCTTGTTAAGTCTTTTTCCATCTTTGAATTTCGGAAAAAAGGATTTTTCAGTTTCTTCTCAATTGAGAAGATCTTCAAAGGAACAGTTTGTTCAGTTCTGAACTTTGCAGGATTGGACGTTTCTTCCGTGGAAAAGCTCGCCTGATTTTCAGGAAGGTTATGTGGCCAGTCAGAGACAACCCCTGGAATAATGACCCATTGCTCAAGGCCTGAGGAAACGAAATGTCTTCGAATTTCACCACGTCGAATTTGGAGGTTTGAGGCCCTTGAGGCCCTTGAGGCCCAACACTTTCATTTTATGGAAAGATTTTTGGAACTGGATGGTTAGTTGATGGTCACTTGATGGTCATGGCACCGACCAATCCGACCCCAAGGCCGCACCTCGGATGCCTCCGAGCGCCCCATGCACCTCAGCGAAGATCTGGCGATCCTTGCGTGCCGCAAGCGCGCCGCAAGCGGTGTGTTGTATGATGCGGGTGTTAGATTTTGCATGATTTTGCTAATGTCTTTGTGCGATAGTACGATATCTTGCATTGTTTTAGCTAAGTGTTTTGTTTATGATTAACATTTATGTTGTTTCTGGCTGTGGGTTATGCGTTATTGCGTCGCACGCCCCATGGGTAGGATTTTATTAGTATATTTAGGCAGAATGAGACTATTGTATCTGTCGTGTGACTGTGCATGAATGTGTGCAGTGTCATGTTATGCTCACTCATGCTATGCAATGCAATGCAACATTTTGCAACTGTAGTGTGACACAGTGCATTGTATGGTGCTGTAGTGTTTCGCAATGTTGTCTAGTCTCAAGTGTGATGACTTCTATCGCTTCTATCGCTTCTGCAATCTACTGCTAGTCGTATTGTGTTTACTCTGGTTAGGAGAATAATGCGCCAGCATGGTCAAGACACAGCGTTGTGAGTGCTTTCTCTTGGCATCTCGACGCTTCTTTCTGACACCCGGAAACCGCTCTCTTTCTCTCGGCATTCCCTTAGCATCTTCGTCCCTGACACGGCACCTCGAAATCTGGCACGTCCTCTTGAAATCGTTGCCGGTGCCTCTATGACTTTTCACACGGTCTATGACTTTTCTCTCGGACGAAACTCTTATGACTTTTCTATTCTACAAACTCCTATAAGAACTCTTACAGCCATGTTATATGACTCTTGCTTATGCGATTTACATCGATTTACGCTGCGTTTCCTCACTGTCCTCAGTCGCATGTCTTCGTGCCGTTCTTTTTTTCCCAGTGTCCACGTACATACCAAGTCATTGTACCCATTGTACAGTTTTTTCGTGTTCTTTCGCTGCTCATTGCAGTTTTGCACATGACAATGTATGTTTTTGTCTGTGAATCTTTTCCTTTCAATGCTTGTGCTGTGCTTGTGCTTGTGCTTGTGCTGTGCTTGTGTCGGTGTGTCTGTGCTGTGTTTTGTACGCAGACTTAGAAAAGTCCAAAACAACAAACTGTTCCTTCTTTTATTTGTTTTTATCCAAAAGTGTTTGGTTTAACGGAACTACAAACAGTACAACTGGATAATCCGTCAAATAGGGCTGGCTCCAAAACCGAAGCGTTTCAAATAAGCAAACAATCGCTTTCTTGGCTTGCACGGTTTTTATCATTCAATCACTGAAGACTCAAGAACCCATACCTGTCTATATAATACATTTTTTTGGTATATAAATCAATGTATTTTTTTTGGTCAATTTTCAGTCGATTGTCAGTCAAACACTGCTGGCTCGACTAAACAATGAAACAACGCAATGCTTTTCAATGTTGCAATGAATTCTGAGTCAAAAAATTGGGGACTCGAGAGGCCAAACTCTTCAAATAACCCAAACATGGAAAAGCCGCATGTTTTCAAATGTTTAATTCTAAGTTGGCCACATATGTCCAAAATGATCTGAAATCCTTAGATGAACTGTTTGCGCAGCTCACTGAGCAGCCGACATTTTTCCTATATAAAATGGTTCCCCAACATAAAGCCAATTACACAACCATGTGTGAAACAGTGAAGCCATCATGCCGATATTGTATCCATGAATTCATATAAAGGAATCCCATAAGAAGTCTTATCGATATAATCAAAGGAAGTTTACTGAGAAACCGTCACAGTTGCGGACGATGGTCATGGTTAGCATTCACATCATCGTGTCAACCACATCATCACATGTCAACCCCATCATCAAGTAGTTGGGAAGTGAAAGAGTCCGGGAGCGTGTGAATTTATGGGTGAAAACACTCTCGGGAGCGAAACACCGTGTTTTTATGGGTATGGTGGCTCCATGGGTTTGCCGAAGTACGGTCTGTGTTTGCGGG
>CBDDTI010000209.1:2500-10000 GCA_965233585.1 bacterium | reverse complement strand
TTGCCCTAACATCGATGACGGTAGAACCACCTACACGTTCAGCACCACGGGTGAGACACGGGAGATCAAACAACACATCACTTGCAAATCAAACAATCTTACTTATATGATTGAATGTAAAAAATGTAAAAAACAATACATTGGAGAAACCAAACGTAGCCTTCGCGAACGATTCACTGAACACAGGCAAGCTACAAATAATTCTGATCACGCCAGCGCTTCAGCAGCAGTACCTACGCATTTCAACTTGCCTTCGCACTCCGTCAAGGACATGCTACTTATCCCTCTAGAACTTCAAGTAATCAATAATCCATCCCGTAGAAAAGCCAGAGAGGCCTATTTTATACAAAGAGGTCAAACGTTAACACCTTATGGCATCAACCGACGAAATGAACGCTAACTTCGGCCGTTTTATTTACTGTAATCTTTTTTTCCAACCTGTACCATATATCATTTATTTATTCACTCTATTACTCTCTTTATTACTCTTTATTTACTGATATTTTCAGCCTATAGCTTTGTGCCATACATTTGTTTTTCTTTTTGTACTATATATGTGATATTACCTGCTAGTTAAACATTAACTGCCATTGTATACCGTAATTCAAATTTAGAGCCGTTATTTTCCCTGTATTAGTACTGGCCCTGAAGAAGACTAGCTCTGCTAGTCGAAATATTGGCCCATTAAAGTTTCAATTGCCTTTGTCCTAGTACCAGCCTTGCTATCAAATTTGTTTTGTTTACACTTCAAGTGACGTCTGATACGTGACTGATTTCTACAAGAGATCCTACAACAGAGTGGCCAAGTTGTTTTGTTCGACGTTGTGTGGTTCTCCTGCATTCAATCGTTTGTTAATATAGAGTTACCCTAACATACAAATCATGAAAGCTAACCGCAAGCAAAATACAGTGAAGTTAACCGCCAATAACCGCAAGCAAAATGGAGTGAGACTAACCGCAAGCAACTAAAACCGAAGACATAATCTACGTAACAGTGCTAACTGCTCTTTTTCAATACAGTTCAGTACATGATGTTGAATATTAATAATATGGGGCTACCACTGCCACATAATTAAGTCATATTGCGGAAGGGGGTCACAGAGAAGAGGGCGCTTTCCATTCGACCAGAAATTCCGGAAATTCCGGGAGGGAGAGCGAATGGAACAGACATTTTCCGGAATTTCATTCCGAGATTTTGGGTGTACCTCGCGAGGTTGGCCTAAAATTCCGGAAAATCTTAATAACCGGGAAATTCCGTTCCATTCGACCATTCTTGCTCGAGACTAGTTTCTCCGAGCCTGGAAATCGAATTCAACATGGCTGATCCTCAAGCTTCTAATCATAACATTAATGCTCTATTTGACAAACGACTGAAATATCTTAATTCAACGTTTATATTGCTGTGCCTGTGTGGATTGGCTTCAACAAACTTTAGTGAGTAGTACGAAAATACACGTAAGCTACGTGAAATGTGAGTATAACCGCTCGAGTGATCAGCTCGCCCGTCATTCTAAAGTGACTCTTGAACTCGTCAGTAGAATAAAGAGGTATCATACACTTAATGTAGTCGCGAAGTCCTTTTAAATTCTTACGATAAAAGTTGTATTGTCACCCTCACTTAATACATCGTTTATTTCACCTTCAGCGTCGTCGAGCAACCCCAAAGTAAGTAAACAAAGGTTAAAGAGTCCTCCGTTTGATTTCGTATTTTCGCGCGAAACTTAATGGAACCTGATGACCTGGGACGGGTTAGTCTAACGAAACGGAAAATACTGTTCCATTCGTCGCACGGAATACTCGGAATATTTGGTCGAATGTAAAGCGCCCAAGTGTGTTCGTTCGTAACTTAGTAGCCAGGTATTTCCTTAGGAGATGGAGTACTCTGGGGCCCATTTCTCGAAGTTCCCGGTAATTACCGGTCCGGGGGCCCGTTTCTCGAAAGACCCGGTAACTTAACGGGCCCGAAATCATATTTTGAAATCAAAGTCTCAAGAAAAGTAGGGCGTGTTCTGATCTCTAATGAAGTCAATTTCGTTTCTCTAGCTAATACCTTTACTGTACAATTTTCAAACCTTCTGAAACTCCCATCTGGAATGGAAAACAAAACAGCTTAACGGGCCCGGTAATTACCGGAAGCTTCAAGAAACGGGCTCGAAATCATATTTTGAAATCAAATTTTCAAGAAAAGTAGGGTGTGTTCTGACCTCTAATGAAGTCCATTTTGTTTCTTTAGCTGAAGACTTTACTGTACAATTTTCAAACCTTTTAAAACTACTATCTAGAATGAAAAACAAAACTGCCTAACGGGCCCGATAATTACCGGGAGCTTCGAGAAGCGAAGCTCCCGGCCCGTTAAGCTGTTTTGTTTTCCATTCCAGATGGGAATTTCAAAAGTTTTGAAATTGTACAGTAAAGTCTTCAGTTAAAGAAACAAAATGGACAACATTAGAGGTCAGAACACACCCTCCTTTTCTTGAGACTTTGATTTCAAAATGTGATATCGGGCCCGTTAACTTACCGGGTCTTTCGAGAAACGGGCCCCAGTTACGCTGTCTTGTTTTCCGTTCCAGATGGGAGTTTCAAAAGTTTTGAAAATTACACATTAAAGTTATTAGCTAAAGAAACAAAATAGACTTCATTAGAGGTCAAAAAACACCCTATTTTTCTTGAGAGTTTGATTTCAAAATATGGTTTCGGGCCCGTTAAGTTACCGGGACTTTCGAGAAACGGGCCACTGGACACAAGTAGCCCTTACGATAATGAAAAGAACAGTTTTGTGCCGGAATGGAGACATTCATTGGGGCTAAAATGGCAACCTCAACTGCCTAAAAGACTTTCAATGAAGTTTTAATGGTGTTTAACAGCAAAAAATGTACACTCAGGCTTGTGAACAAGAACGGCTGTTTTAGAAGCCACCAAACTTGTAAAAGCAACGATTGATGAGCACTCTGATTATTAAACACTTAATGACTGGTCCCGAGGGGAACAGTGAATTTTGTTTCCCGAGAATCTCAATGTTTCCCGAGACGAAGTCGAGGGAAACATTCAGATTCGAGGGAAACAAAATTCACTGTTCCCCAAGGGACCAGTCATTAAGTGATTTGTTATATAGCAAAACAAAACTCAAAATCAAAATTTGAAAACCGCGCTGAGATTCCAGCCATCACTTGTAACAGCAGTCAACAGTGAACTGTTGACCGGGTAACAGTGAACTGTTTCCCGTTTGACGTCATAGTTTTCGCAATGTTGCCCGCTCGTGGCATTTGGCGGGAAACAGTTTCATTGTTAGATGTCATGTGACCATGAACTAGCCAATGAAAAGACGCGCTGTAGCGGGAAAAACGCCAGCTATATAACAATAAGCACTTAATGACTGGCCCCTCGGGAAACAGTGAGTTTTGTTTCCCCGAGACGCTCAATGTTCCCCGAGGCGAAGCCGAGGGGAACATTGAGGTCGAGGGGAAACAAAACTCACTGTTTCCCGAGGGGCCAGTCATTAAGTGCTTATTGTTATACCTCCCGACTCAAAAATGGAAAAAGCTCCGAAAAAAATTATTTGCTTGAGGCCATTGCATACGGCATATTGTAAAACATGGAGTGGAGTGGAGTGGAGTGGAGTGGATTTGTAAAACATGGAGTGGATTTGTAAAAGGTGGATTTGTAAAACATGGATTTGTAAAAGGTTGATTTGTAAAAGGTGGATTTGTAAAAGGTGGATTTGTAAAAGGTGGATTTGTAAAACATGGATTTGTAAAAGGTGGATTTGTAAAACATGGATTTGTAAAAGGTGGATTTGTAAAAGGTGGATTTGCAAAACATGGATTTGTAAAAGGTGGATTTGTAAAACATGGATTTGTAAAAGGTGGATTTGTAAAAGGTGGATTTGTAAAACATGGATTTGTAAAAGGTGGATTTGTAAAACATGGATTTGTAAAAGGTGGATTTGTAAAACATGGATTTTTAAAAGGTGGATTTGTAAAACATGATAATTTGAAATTAAAGCGAGCGACGAGAAAAGTACGGATTTTTTTTTCGCGCAGATCAAACCGAAAACCGTGCAGGGGACAATAAGCGGCAAGAACGTAACCGTATTGAAAGAAACCGGATGTTATCCTACAATATAATGACTAGAAGTTGTGCAAGCGGCTAACAAGTTTTGATTTCTTTTTTGATCTATTTTGAATAGCGTGACACTGAAAACCAGCGAAATCAGATGGCACAATAACAGAAGAAACAATAACGTCAAGATCTTCCAAAGATTAAGGTTGAAACTAATTAACTATTTGCTTGAGATTCGCTTTATAAACTAAACCCAGTTATTAGCTTGGATCAAAATTGACCAATTACGAAACTAAGTGTTTTCCTGAGAGGTCCGCATGAAAAAGAAGCCATTAAAAAGACCTCTGCTAGCACAAGGTTAAAAGCGAAAAACTATTTCACAACGACTAAAGCCTGGTTCACACTTGCGACATAACGACATAACGACATAACGGAAAGGTCACGCAAACCCAAAAATACCTCATGTTGAATGTTTTATGTCTCTAGTCTCATAGTAAGAACATATTAAGATGAACATAACGACATACAGAAAAAACTAAATCTTTTCTTTATGTCGTTATGTCAATGTTGTTATGCCGTTATGTCGCAAGTGTGAACCAGGCTTAATACTAATTCTGTCTATTTATCTGCGTGTTGTCTTTGCCAGTAACTGGTCACTTTCGAATTAATTCAGATTTTTTGCTAATTTTGGCTCTGTTATTTTTGTTAAATTATTTTCCGTTTAATTAAATTTTATTTTTCCAAAAAAGTGGGGGAGTTAAAGCTCCAACCCTTCCTTCTGCGCTGGAGTGAACGTTTGACCTTTGACCTGTAAAATCTTGCATAATTTAAATTCTAGCACGAAAGTTTACACCGTGTGCTCGAGATCGAGATGGCGGCTTTCAAGCTTCCATCTCTTTCTCTTAAAAAGCGAAGACGGCAGTTATCTTTACCAAAGTTTAGGTGGAATTCTTTAAGCCTAAAGGAAGAACTAGGAAGAGGAACTTTTGGAACAGTTTATTTGGCTAAATGCACCGCCGAGGAGCAATGTGTTGTTATCAAGAAACTTAAAGGGGAGGCTTCAGATGCCAAACGACGTTTTGAAAAGGAAGCCGCTATATTGTACGCCGTGAAAGGTCACCGAAACATCTCCTGTTTCTTAAAGTTTTACCAGGAGCCCCACGCGAATCTCAAGCAAATAGTTAATTAGTTTCAACCTTAATCTTTGGAAGATCTTGACGTTATTGTTTCTCCTGTTATTGTGCCATCTGATTTCGCTGGTTTTCAGTGTCACGCCATTCAAAATAGATCAAAAAAGAAATCAAAACTTGTTAGCCGCTTGCACAACTTCTAGTCATTATATTGTAGGATAACATCCGGTTTCTTTCAATACTGTTACGTTCTTGCCGTTTATTGTCCCCTGCACGGTTTTCGGTTTGATCTGCGCGAAAAAAAAATCCGTACTTTTCTCGTCGCTCGCTTTAATTTCAAATTATCATGTTTTACAAATCCACCTTTTAAAAATCCATGTTTTACAAATCCACCTTTTACAAATCCATGTTTTACAAATCCACCTTTTACAAATCCATGTTTTACAAATCCACCTTTTACAAATCCACCTTTTACAAATCCGTGTTTTACAAATCCACCTTTTACAAATCCATGTTTTACAAATCCACCTTTTACAAATCCACCTTTTACAAATCCACCTTTTACAAATCCATGTTTTACAAATCCACCTTTTACAAATCCACTCCATGTTTTACAAATCCACTCCACTCCACTCCACTCCACTCCATGTTTTACAATATGCCATTGCATACACTGTCTGTGCTCGCAAAATTGAGCGGCTGCCAAAACCAACCTGTTCTATCGAAAAGTCACGATAACAGTCTTTTTCTTCGCAGCTAACAAAAAATATAGACAGTACTAAAGTTTCTTTGGCCTCTTCTAACGCTTAACTCAAGCATTTTGAGTTTGATTTGATCAGGAACAGCATATTTTGTTGTAAATTACACAAACACTTTCCTACCTGGCGACCACGATCGACGAGCGAGTTGACGAACGTGTGAAACCCATTTTTGGCGCCAAACCACAAGCTTGGAGACACAAAACGTTCATATTTTCCCTTTTGTTAATCTGCATGATATGTTTTTGCGACTACAAATTCCTTTTCTTGACGGGAATAATGAATGCCGTCTCTATAATGAGAAACGTCGTACTTCAATGGCTTTTTACACCAGGCCGACCGGTACACAAATTTCCCGCGGTTTCAAGGTGCACAACGTGATCACGTGCGAGTCCAAAGTTCCAGGTATTGTTTCCCAAGGGCGTCATTGAGTTTTGTTCGCCCTAGGGCGTCATTGAGTTTTGACCAATGGCACGTGACACGTTCTCCTCCAATCAGAAAACGTATTTGAGTTGAGAGGTATAACAATATAGCTTTATCAAGTCTTATTACTTTTCTTTTAATACAGACTTGTAAATTTTCGAAGAAAGTATTAGTTTATGCAAATGTATGGCATTTTATTCAGATGTTCTCGTAGATGAGCAGCATCCTCGATTTTTTACGAAAATTTTGAGTATAGAGGTGTGGCTAATCCGCCGGTGTTTACAATATTTGTTTTTAAATATCAAATTTCCGCGTGGCGACTATCAGCCAATAGTTCCTCGACAGGAACACTCTATTGTTTAAATAGTGTGCAGTGGCCAGCTTATCAGTGCAGCATTTGCATTGGCTGGTGTATTAGAAGAATTCTACTAATTAAGGTGATTCCTCAGTATTGCATTGCGCATCCCTACTGCGCACGATTTTTGCGTCATTAGCGCGTGCAAATTAGCGCGTGCACGTACACAACGAAAGAAATTTCACACAAGCTAAGCCCGATAGCGCAATAAATGTTCGTTTTCTTTTAAACGAGCATGGTGACCTATATTTTTTATTGCATAATAATAGTGTGCATATTGTCCTCCTTAATTTAAAAGAAAACTAAAAAATTTTATCGGGAGGAAAAAAAGATATAGGCGAAAGCGTGCACGAAACCGTTACTCTGTGATGCAAACTATCACCGCAAAATTAACGACTCTACGAACGCTTTACGCTTACGTCGTTTCAAATAGCGTGATGTTTCCAGAAATTTTATATGATATTGTTCTATATGCTCTACACTTTCTACCTGTCAAGTTTTTTTCCGAGTATTACTTTGATAAACTATGTTTCGAGCCATCGCATAATGTAACGTGGACCGATGAATAACGTGCGTGATTAGCACGAGTACAGGCACAAATGAGGTAAGATTGGCCCACCACATCTCTTAAACGAGAATGGTGACCTATCATTTTTATTGCATTTTTCGAAACAGTGCTTGGTAGAGAACATTTAGGGAAAGTTTCAAAAAAATTCATCGGTAACTTTTATTTCTGAGGAATCACCTTAAACAGTAGAGTGTTTCTGTCGAGGAG
>CBDDTI010000208.1:0-13568 GCA_965233585.1 bacterium | reverse complement strand
TTCCTGGTGAGTCCCCTGGTAGATTCCCCAAGTGCTGGATTCATGATATGGCAAAATCGTTGAAAAACCATCAGCAAAATCAGCCACTCCAGGTGTTCAATATCGCGGGTGGGCTCAGTCATAGTGGCCCCTCCAGCAATCGCAGCCCTGTTTTGATTACACAGATCTCTGCGAGAGCGCTCCACAGCCGATTCCGCTGGGGCCGATTCCGCTGGGGCCGATTCCGCTGGGGCCGATTCCGCTGCGCAAGTCATGTGACATTTCAGCTGAAAAGATCTTCAACCACTGGGATACGGGAGAGATGCACAAAAAAAGTCCCATCACGTTCCCAAGTCATCGTTTCATGGCAACATCATCAAGAGAATCATAAAATAATCATTAGATAATCATATTTTATGATTTTTATGATCATTTTCCATCTATTTTTTCAAGATAATCATATGTTATGATCATTTTCCATCTATTTTCCATCTACGCAGTCACCATCTTTTCCGGCACCATCTCTGCCGGGCTCTCAGTAGTGCGACTTGTTGCCACGCCGCGCCACGCTGTTGCCCTGTGTGAAGGTGGTCAACTTCTTGAGGAAGCCGTCGTCGGTCCTGGATCCCTTGGGGATCCCTTGGGGATCCAAGGGATCCAAGGGATTTTTGGGGAGCCCCAAAACCTGGAAAAACGGAAGGCTTCTATGTATATCTATATGATATATATATATATATGTTATCTATATCTATATCTATATCTATCTATATATATATAATTGTGTATATATCAAATATATTCAGATCTGTAAATCAGCATATAACTCAACAAACGATGGAGGTTTCCGACTGATCCCAAAGTCGCAATAGGAAACTCCCATAGAATGGGAAAGTCCATGGAAATACTAGGGAGAAAGATGGGAGACCATGGGATTTTTTTATGGTGGATATGAGATGGGGATATGATATGGAAATGATGGGCATTGCCGGCATTGCCACTGGGAATATCGCGGAGATCTAGGCTATACAATCGGATATGATGTGATATAGCCCATAGGATCCATGGTGCTGCTATATATGCCAACATGTGGGGTATATTAATGGTAAATGTTACCATATATGGCAGCACCATGGATGAAGATATGATGGTCCAAACAACCAATGAGACGTGGCACGGATGGTTCTAGAAGGGTTCTACCAACCCATCTGCTAGTCTGGCACCGTGAAGTCGGATCTCGGTCATCCCAGCATGAAATGGCCATGCCATTTCACTCACGATGTCCTACTAAAGATGGTATCACACCCCATTTCAAGATGGCTAAATTGATATGAATAAATTAAATAAATTAAATAATAAATATAAATATAAATAATTCAACATTTGCACATGGCTATTGCGAAACTGATGCTCTGATGGATCGTTTCCATTGGGGATTACCGGAACCCGCTAGGTCCAAGGACACCGTCTAGGGATGAGGGGAGATTGTCATCCCATATCACATCTGAGTCATCCGAGATTTTTAAAAAAAGCTGATGACTTGATGACCCCACCAAAAAGTCATCCTGAAGCAAATGTGTATATTCCAAAAAAGGTACAATTTCTTGGGATTCATGGTCGAAAAAAACAACTCTCACAGCCTCCATCTCAACTTGGGGTTGGGCTCACGGTAAGCATGGAGAAATCGAATCTTCGCCCCTTGCCCTCCAAAACCCATGACGGATCCATGGTGCTGCTATATATGGTAACATTTACCATCAATATACCCAAAATGTTAGCATATATACCATACATGGATCCTATGGGAAATGCAACCATGAATCACCAGCCCCTTTCAAGCGCGAACATCAAATGACTTGCTGATTTGGGATCTGTCAATTTCTTCGTTTGAATCGTCATCCTGTCACGATATGTCACGATGGACTGGTTTCAGTATCTGGACTGGTCATGTGGAGGTTTTCACAAATAGGGGGTACCCCAAAAATGTTCATGATTTCTAATGGAAAATCCCAAACAAAAATGGATGAAAACTGGGGGTACCCCGTGGCATGGAAAAACAGGGTCTATTTGGGCACGTCCCTGCGGCGGGCTTTTTCAGCCATGCTGATGATCAAAAACCAGCATAACATATTCATTGTAGGTAGACAAGATGATGAGCCAAAGTTTACTTGAAACAACCTTTCCTCTGTTTCACTTATTGTGAGTTTTTTGTTTTTATCTCCTTCTTGTTTCCCGGGTAGAAAAGTTTCCCTCTAAACAAGTTTTGCCGACAATCAACCTTTCTCGCGTACATGTCCTGCCTTGCTCTTTTAGGGACTACAGTATGAGGCAACGATTCTTACAAGTAGCCTAGATGATGGGGCAAAGGCTACTTGAAACAACTTCCCCTCTTTTGCACTTTTTGTATCTCGCACCTCCTTTTTCTTACTGGGCTGGAAGGGTTTGCTCTCTACGCAAAGTTCGGCCGAGAATCAGTACTCAATTTCCTTTTTTCTCTTTTATGTTTCTTGTCTTGTTTTCAGTTGCTGTTGCTGGGGTGGAAATTCTTTTGAAGGGGACCGGGCCAGCTTCTCTCAACTGTGCCGTCTTTCCTTTGCATTCCTTTTCATGTCCTGGCTTGTTGTTGCTGGGGGTGGAGAGGTTGCCGTCGTTACGGGCCATGAGGCAAAACTTCTTTGACCTAGCCACGCTCTAGACGATGGGGAAAAGGTTACTTGAAACAACGTTCCCTCTTTTGCACCTCTTGTCTATTGTATCTCCTTATTGTTTTTGAGGAAGAAATCATTATCTACTTGCTGTTGGTGGGCCAGCTTCTCAACTGTTCTCTTTGCTTTGTACTCCTCTTCTTGTGGTTGTTTGCTGTTTCTGAGGTGGACAGGTTGCTCTTTGAGGTTTTCACTTCCACCTTTCTTGTTTTGTTTGTTGTTGCTGTTGCTGGCGTGAAAGGGCTTTCGAAGGGGATGGGGTCAGCTTCTCTCAGCTGTGTCGTCTTTCCTGTGCATTCCTCCTCTTGTACTTGTTTGTTGTTGCTGGGGTTGACAGGTTGCCGTCTTTAGGCACAACTCTAGATGATGGGGCCAAGGTTACTTGAAACAACCTCACCTCTATTGCACCTCTTGTGTATCGTTACTCCTTTTTGTTTCTGGGGTGGAACGGTTTCTCTCTAAACAAGCTTTGGCCGATAATCAACTATCACCTTCTTCTTTCACGTTTACATTTGATGTCTTGTGATTCTCTACTTGCTGTTGCTGGGACAGCTTCTCAACTGGTGCCTTTGCATTGCAGTCCTCTTCTTGTGGTTGTTTGTTGTTTCTGGGGTCGACAGGGTGCTCTTTTAAGGACTACAGTATGAGGCAACGCTTCTTACAAGTAGCCTAGATGATGGGGCCAAGGTTATTTGAAACAACTTACCGTCTTTTGTTGTTTTTAATTGTAACTCCTTTTTCTTACTGGGCTGGAAGGGTTTGCTCTCTACGCAAAGTTCGGCCGAGAATCAGTACTCAATTTCCTTT
This sequence comes from bacterium, assembly GCA_965233585.1. Classification (GTDB taxonomy): domain Bacteria; phylum SAR324; class SAR324; order SAR324; family NAC60-12; genus CBDDTI01. Next base: position 10,080 of record CBDDTI010000208.1, on the reverse strand, counting down.
TTCCTCTTTTATGTTTCTTGTCTTGTTTTCAGTTGCTGTTGCTGGGGTGGAAATTCTTTTGAAGGGGACCGGGCCAGCTTCTCTCAACTGTGCCGTCTTTCCTTTGCATTCCTTTTCATGTCCTGGCTTGTTGTTGCTGGGGGTGGACAGGTTGCCGTCGTTACGGGCCATGAGGCAAAACTTCTTTGACCTAGCCACGCTCTAGACCATGGGGAAAAGATTACTTGAAACAACGTTCCCTCTTTTGCACCTCTTGTCTATTGTATCTCCTTATTGTTGCTGGGTAGAAAAGTTTCTCTCTAAACATGCTTTGGCCGATTATCAATTGTCACTTCCTTCTTTTACGTTTACATTTGATGTCTTGTGATTATCTACGTGCTGTTGCTGGGCCAGCTTCTCAGCTGTTCTCTCTGCTGTGTATTCCTCTGCTGGTGGTTGTCTCTTGTTTCTGGGGTGGACAGCTTGCTCTCTTAGGGACTACAGTATGAGGCAACGCTTCTTCCAAGTAGCCTAGGTGATGGGGCCAAGGTTATTTGAAACAACTTAATTACCGTCTTTTGTTTTTTCTTTATTTTAATCGTAACTCCTTTTTCTTACTGGGCTGGAAGGGTTTGCTCTCTGCGCAAAGTTCGGCCAAGAATCAGTACTCAATTTCCTTTTTTCTCTTTTATGTTTCTTGTCTTGTTTTCAGTTGCTGTTGCTGGGGTGGAAGTTCTTTTGAAAGGGGCCAGCTTCTCTCAACTGTGCCGTCTTTCCTTTGCATTCCTTTTCATGTCCTGGCTTGTTGTTGCTGGGGGTGGACAGGTTGCCGTCGTTACGGGCCATGAGGCAAAACTTCTTTGACCTAGCCACGCTCTAGACGATGGGGAAAAGGTTACTTGAAACAACGTTCCCTCTTTTGCACCTCTTGTCTGTTGTATCTCCTTATTGTTTTTGAGGAAGAAATCATTATCTACTTGCTGTTGCTGGGCCAGCTTCTCAACTGTTCTCTTTGCCTTGTATTTCTTTTATTGTGGTTCTTTGCTGTTTCTGGGGTGGACAGGTTGCTCTTTGAGGTTTTCACTTCCACCTTTCTTGTCTTGTTTGTTGTTACTGTTGCTGGTGTGAAAGGGCTTTCGAAGGGGATGGGGTCAGCTTCTCTCAGCTGTGTCGTCTTTCCTTTTCATTCCTCCTCTTGTACTTGTTTGTTGTTGTGGGGGTTGACAGGTTGCCGTCTTTAGGGACAACTCTAGATGATGGGGCAAAGGTTACTTGAAACAACCCCCTCTATTGCACCTCTTGTGTATCGTTAATCCTTCTTGTTTCTGCGGTGGAACGGTTTCTCTCTAAACATGCTTTGGCCGATAATCAACTATCACCTTCTTCTTCCACGTTTACATTTGATGTCTTGTGACTATCTACTTGCTGTTGCTACGCCACCTTCTCAACTGCTGCCTTTGCTTTGCAGTCCTCTTCTTGTGGTTGTTTGTCCTTGTTTGTTGTTTCTGGGGTGGACTGGCTGCTCTTTTTGGGACTACAGTATGAGGCAACGCTTCTTCCAAGTAGCCTAGATGATGGGGCAAAAGTTACTTCAAAAAAACTTACCGTCATTTTTGTATTTTTTCGGGAATTGTCAAAGAATTGTATATAGTTCCTTTCAATTACTGGGCTGGAAGGGTTTGCTCTCTGCGCAAGGTTCGGCCGAGAATCAGTACTCCAATTTCCTTTTTTCTCTTTTATGTTTCTTGTCTTGTTTCCAGTTGCTGTTGCTGGGGTGGAAATTCTTTTGAAAGGGGCCAGCTTCTCTCAACTGTGCCGTCTTTCCTTTGCATTCCTTTTCATGTCCTGGCTTGTTGTTGCTGGGGGTGGACAGGTTGCCGTCGTTACGGGCCATGAGGCAAAACTTCTTTGACCTAGCCACGCTCTAGACCATGGGGAAAAGATTACTTGAAACAACGTTCCCTCTTTTGCACCTCTTGTCTATTGTATCTCCTTATTGTTGCTGGGTAGAAAAGTTTCTCTCTAAACATGCTTTGGCCGATTATCAATTGTCACTTCCTTCTTTTACGTTTGCATTTGATGTCTTGTGATTATCTACTTGCTCTTGCTGGGCCAGCTTCTCAACTGTTCTCTTTGCCTTGTATTTCTTTTATTGTGGTTGTTTGCTGTTTCTGGGGTGGACAGGTTGCTCTTTGAGGTTTTCACTTAAACCTTTCTTGTCTTGTTTGTTGTTACTGTTGCTGGCGTGAAAGGGCTTTCGAAGGGATGGGGTCAGCTTCTCTCAGCTGTGTCGTCTTTCCTTTGCATTCCTTCTCTTGTACTTGTTTGTTGTTGCTGGGGTTGACAGGTTGCCTCTTTAGGGGCAACTCTAGATGAAGGGGCAAAAGTTTCTTGAAACAACCTTGCACCTCTTGTGTATCGTTACTCCTTTTTGTTTCTGGGCTGGAACGGTTTCTCTCTAAACAAGCTTTGGCCGATAATCAACTATCACCTTCTTCTTTCACGTTTACATTTGATGTCTTGTCATTATCTACTTGCTGTTGCTGGGCCAGATTCTCAACTGCTGCCTTTGCTTTGCAGTCGTCTTCTTGTGGTTGTTTGTTGTTTCTGGGGTGGACAGGCTGCTCTTTTAGGGACTACAGTATGAGGCAACGCTTCTTCCAAGTAGCCTAGACGATGGGCAAAGGTTCCTTGAAACAACTTCCCGTATTTTGCACTTCTTGTGTGTTGTATCTGCTTCTTGTTTCCGGAGTGGACAGGTTGCTCTCCAAAGAATTTGGCCGATATTCAATTATCACTTCCTTCTTTATTGTGTACATTCTTGCCTTGTAATTATCTACGGTCTTGCTGTTGCTGGGCCACCTTCTCAACTGCCGCCTTTGCTTTGCAGTCGTCTTCTTGTGGTTGTTTGTTGTTTCTGGGGTGGACAGGCTGCTCTTTTAGGGACTACAGTATGAGGCAACGCTTCTTCTACGTAGCCAAGATGATTGGGCAAAGTTTTCTTGAAACAACTTCCCCTCTGTTGTACCTCTTGTGTGTTGATGTGTGTTGTATCTCCTTCTTGTTTCTGGGGTGGAAGGGTTTCTCTCTAAACAAATTTAAGATGATAATCAATTATCACTCTTTGGCGTTTACATTCCTTGTCTTGTATCTAGTTGCTGTTGCTGCAGTGGAAGGGCTCTTGAGGTGAGGCGGGCCAGCTTCTCTCAACTGTTGTATTTCGTTTGCTTTCCTTTTCTTGTATTTGCTCATTGCTTCTGGGATGGACAGGGGGGCTATTTAATTCCTCTTGACATGAAATAGCTTTGGTTGTGGGGCAAGGGCTGGTTGAAACCATCTTCTATCCTTTGCGTCTTTTGTCAGGTTCTTTTTTTAATTGCTGCTCAGGTGGAAAGGTTAGCTCACTAGACAAATTTTGGGCCGATTTGGGCCGATATGGGCCGACAAAATGTCTTTGCTCCCCGTCTCATTTTTTGTTGTCTGTTTTACTTGCTGCACTGGCATGGTTGTCTTTAGAAAAGGCTGGGCCAGGTTCTCTCACTTGCTGTCTTGTCTTAGCATTCCTTGTCTTGTCTTCGTGTGCTCTTTCTGGGACTGGGCACATTGCCACCTCTAGGGACAGTGAAGCAAATCTTTGAAAAAATATCCTGTCCTCTGCATCTTACTGTAATCCACAGACCATCTCCTTGGCTTGGTGGTAGAAGGATGGGCTATCTAGACAAGGCTAAGCCAAAAACCATTCTTCAACTCCATGCCTGCCTACGCCTCTTTACTTTTGTCTTGTAAGTACCTGAGTGCTGTTGCCGCATTGAAAAACTGTGTTCTTCAGGGCAGGTTTGGCCAGCTTTGGTCAACTGTTGCCTTTTCTTTGCATTTCTCTTCTTGTCTTCGCGTGTTAGTATAATCGGTTTCTTGCCACTAGAAAAAATGCGTATGGATTTTGGGCCGTTGTGGTCCATACATATGGACCTTCTAGCAGACAGAAAATTGCATGTTTTTCGTTCATGCATATGCAATTGAAATGACCCAAAAGCTCTGGTTAGGCTAAATTCTATTTATTAGGTTATATCTGGTTTTCTGACTATTAGTTAAATTTTGTTTTTACCTATATATTAGGTAAAACAACTGTTTTACCTAATAGTCAGAATGATCAAATAACCTTTTTTCTTTAGGTTATTTATATGAATATGTTTTTTCTTATAGGTTATTTATATGAATAACCTGTTTTGGTACCTTTTTTTGGATCAACTTCGTTTTCTCTATATATAAATATATCTATCTATTTTGTAATCTCCAATGAACCACTTTTTGGTTTGATACAATTTTTCCGATAAAATGATGCTGAAAAACTACATACAAAAGAACACCAGAAAACATATATTTTGGATGGGACAAACCAACACAGGATTTAAAAAAACACCTGTCAAAAAATATGTATATATATATATATTGTATATACATGGATATGTCTGTCCTTTTTTGGTTCCAAAAAGGGTTCTTTGAGAGGAAAAAAGGACACCTCATTTTGAGGCAGCCCCCCCCCACACACACACACAAACACACGTATATATATATATATACTTGTACTGTATATATAAATACATAACATTACACACATATATATATATATTTGAATAAATAAATAAATGACTATATACATATATATTAATCAAAAATCATGTTTTGCAAAAATCGGCAAGGATTTTTTTGGGGCGCGAAGCCACCACAGGACAAAACAAAAAAAACATAAAACATAAAAATAGAAATAATGTTCAGTTCAAGAAAAAACAATCAAATCAAAAACTCTCATAGCCAACAACCCAAAATAAGAACTCAAAAACTGTGAGACAGATGGTTCAACAAGTAATTTGCCAGCTGCATTGTATTTGGAAAAACACGAGTTCATGTGAGTTCATGGGTGCTCATGCGCGCTCGAGTGCTCATGGGCGTCCATGGATGTTCATGGTTGTTCATGCGTGTGTATGGGTGTTCATGTGTTTTTGCTTGTTTGTCGTTTTGTTTTGCTTCCATCCACTTTCTTTGAACTTAAAAGAATGAACTTGAGATGGAGGTCCCAGCCCTGGGCTGATTTCTTTCTTGAATTGTCGGCAATCCAAGGGTTTGAAGGGGCCTTTTTTGAAATCAGTTCGGGCAGCAATAGTTTTATAAAGACAAACTGTCAAGACTGGATGGCCTTTCATTTGTCAAAAGCAGTGGTCGGCAAAAAAATTGAAGAAAGTCCTGGTGAGGATTAGTTGTATTCAAGTTTTTTTTGCAAAAACTAAACGGCCAATCCAGCCCAGACTTGATCAATCACTAAAGGGCCTCCAGCCCTCGATATTATAAAACCAACACAAAGATTAACAATAACCTGGGGCTCTCCATCCTTGACATTTATGCCAAAGAAAAATGCGACTAAAAAAAACAATGACTTGGGGTGTTCAGCATCCATATTTTCTATGCAGTTAAACCTGGAAGCTGCGTTTAAATTTTGGGTTTTGCAGTTTTCAGGTGCATGTTTACAAAAAGAAGGAAAAAGGTTGTCAATCCCAGAGCCCATCCATTACTACGTGTTTTTTTCGTCTTCAAACCTATTTTCAAGAAAATGCAATCCAATCCAGAGTTAATCAATCACTTGGGCATTTCCATGCCAATCCATTTCCTAAAAATTAATCCAAATGTTTTGCAATGACTTGGGGCCCTCCAGTCATCAAATTCATTCACATCTGCATGGGAAAATCTCTCCGAGAATGTGTGTGGTTGATTTTTTTTCATGGAAAAAGTGACTGATCATTTTTTTTTGAACAAATACATGCTTTAAAAAAAAATGATTTTTTGAATAAAATCATTTTTTTAAATAAAAATGTTTTTTAACTAAAAACCAAGTTTTTTGAATAAAACCAAGATTTTTGTGAATAAATCCAAGATTTCTTGAAGGTTTTCAAGGAAATGAGGTGTAAGTTTGATGTAAGTTTGCATCAAACTTACACTTTTGAGGTGTAAATTTACATCAAACTTGCACTAAACTTACACATCAAGAGTGTAAGTTTACACCAAACTTACATATCACAAGTGTAAGTTTACATCAAACTTACACATACAAGTGCAAACCTACACTTCTCAGTGTAAGGTTGATGTAAACTTACACCTCAAAAGTGTAATTTTGATGCAAACTTACATCAAATTTGCACCTCATTTCCTCGAACATCTTCAAAAAATATTGGATTTTTTCAAAAAAATATTGGTGTTGTTCCAAAAAATCTTGGTTTTTAGTCAAACAAATGATGTTTATTCAGCAAAAATCTTGATTTTATTTAAACAAATCTTGTTTTCTTTAAATGTTTTTTGTCAAAAACATGTTTGGTCAATCACTTTTTTCCATCAACAAATCTTCAACCATACACTTTCTGGGAGAAATTTTCCCATGCACATGTGAATGAATTTGATGACTGGAGGGCCCCAAGTCACTGCAAAACAAGTGGGTTAGTTTTCAGGAAATGGATTGGCATGTGAAGGCCCAAGTGATTGATTACCTCTGGGTTGGATTGCATTTGTTGCAAATAGGTTTGAGAAAAAAACGTAGTAATGGATGGGCTCTGGGATTGACAACCCTTCTCTTTATTTTGGGTATATTCTGGGTTTACTTGCCTCAAAGACATGAATGCTGATCACCTCAAGTCATTTGCATTGTTTGGTGGTTTCGTTGGTTTTTTTCAATGGGGAGAAAGGCCAAGGATGGAGAGCCCCAGGTGATTGCAAATCTTTGGGCAGGTGTTTTGATGTAAAAAGGTTTGAGGGATGGAGACCCCCTTAGTGATTGATCAAGTCTTGGCTGGATTGCTCCGTTTAGTTTTTGCAAAAACAACTTGAATACAACCAATCCTCACCAAGCAATTCTTCAAACATTTTGTGCTTGCCACTACTTTCTTACAAGTGAAAAACCTTCCAGTCTTGACAGCTTTTGTTTATGAATGTGTTACTGGCCAACGTTCAAGTTGATTTCAAAAAATGCCCTTCAAGGCCAGGGTTTGCCAATGATTTGGGGTTCTCTAGCCCCAAATTTATCTTAAAAATAACAATCGAGTCCAAGCTGACCAAGAACTCAGGCCATCTGGTCACCAAGACAAAGGTATTGCAGCCAAATAGCAGCGCATGAGACAAAACCACCAACCAAATCAGCAAGTGTCTAAACTTGTTTTCTTGGTTGGGTTCGCGCGCCGGGGGGCAGCCATTTTATACCCAAAAATCGCGCGCGAACCTCACGAAAACTTACTTTGATTTTTCTTTTTGAGCACGGAAACCCACTGAGTAAGCTAAATGGGTGGCAGCCGAAAAAAATGAAAAACACACATGAACACCCATGAGCAATGAGCACCCGCGGATTCACGTGAACTCCTCTGAGTTTCATAAACGATGCAGCTGACAAGTTCGGTTTCGGACAATTGTTTTCACATTTTTTGATTTATTACTTTGTGCTGTTGTTTTTGCATTTGTTGGTTTCATTTTTCTTCTTGTTTTTGGTTTTTCATCCTGTGCTGGCTTGGCGCTCCCAAAAACTATCCATTGCCATTGTTGCAAAATATGTTTTTTTTCTTGCTTAGGTATGTCTGAAAATGAGGTGACCTTTTTTCCCTTTTAAAGTAACCGTTTTGGGGTCAAAAAAGGACACCTCATTTTGAGACACCCATTTGCCCATATATTGTTTTGGATATGTGTTTTTGTTGCTTCCATGCTGTGTTGGCTTGCCCCATCTAAAACATATCCGACTGAAATTTATCGACTTACTTTAGCACAAAAGGCTTCACTTTAGCACAAAAAATCACTTCAGATCGGCATATATGAAAAGAAAACGACATACATCACTCACAAAATAACGAAGAAACATTTGAAAAACTATTTGCCAAAAAGAACATGTAATTCAAAAATCCCAAAGGAAACAAATATGGAAAAAGACTGTGTCTTTAGTTTAAACTGTTGAAAATATAGTTTAGTGAAAGAAAAACCAAGTCTCAAACAAGACAGTTTTTAGGTTAAATACACTATTTAGGCAAAAAGCAAATAACCTAAAAGACAGAACCTAATAGATCGAATTTAACCTTAAAAACTAAAATAACCTAATAGGCAGGAATTAGCCTAACCAGAGCTTTTGGGGAGTCTTCAGACTTGCGAGGTTGTGTGCATACAGGCAGGTAAAACCAGATCAAACTAAACAAATCAAAAATGGAAAAGGTCAAATCAGACATGGAACATGTGTTTACATATAAGGGCTGCTGCCCCCGCCGCCGACCCCGGAAAAAAGGGAAGATGATGGATGAGCGTTCTTATCTTCAAGCAGCTCGGCGAGGTCAGCGATACATAATATACACATCCTCGCATAAAATTATTTAAGGAGCATAAGCATAATCATCCATAATATCTTGGGTAAATAAATGTATATATATATATGCAGGCGGTACAGTAAGCAAAAACACCATTTAATCATAACTAACCACCATTTATATATATATATAATGTTAAGTGATCCCCATTTAATCATAACTAACCCCATTATACTCCCATTATTGTAGACATAGTCCCATTTACACATCCTCATCTTATGGGAACACTCCCAAAAATATTTCATACCCTTTTCTTATGGGGACACTCCCAACAATGTGTCATATATTTTTTCTTTATGCACCCCCCTGTTGTCAGGATGTCAGGTGACAAGAAGCGCTGATGCACACCCCCGATGGGGGTCGATGGATTAGCAAGTTCACAATTAATCAAACAAGATTCATTCATATATATATATATGTGTACATTTTTTCAGTGCTTCGCACTTTCAGGCCTTCCATCCTTTTTCAAGACATACATATATTTATGACATTTATTTGATAGATATTTTCCTGACATATATTTGATAAATAAATATGATATAGACTCAAGAAATAGTAAGAACCCCACCTGCACACACACACACACCACCCACCAAACCTCTTTACCCCCCTGTCAGCAGTTCCTCGGTGAGTTCAACGAGAGTTTGGGCCTGGGGCCTTTCAGAATTAATCAAAAACAATTAAAATAAACCCTCCCATTTACACACCTTTTGTTTTATTATTCACCTATTATTTGCTACTATATAATCATATATGCATATGTACACATATATATATATATTACCTACCGCTTCATTTGCATAATAAGGATCCTTATGATGCAGTCTTTCCGAAAACCTTTGCGTTGCATCTGCAGTTGTAGATTTGTGAGATTACTTATGTATTGTATATATGTTTTGAGAAGTTTGGGTTTCACATGTAAGTGGGTTTCACCCGCAAGTTGATGTGGGAAAATACGATGGCCAAGCACGTCCGGCCATCGTATTTTCCCACATCGTTGTTGACACCAACAATCCCACGAACTAACCGTTAATTAGCTGACGCTATCGAAACTACATTGCGTAGGGTCTCTCAAGCAAATGTTGTAAATACAAATTTATATAGCCATAGATCTCAGGTAAACTCTCTCAAGTAAAGTAACCATATGCAACTGTTTTCGCAAAAAAAACAAACTGAAGTAAAAAAAAACAGCTTCACAAGTACATATGTGTGTGCACTAGTTGCCTCAAAAACAGATTGTGTCACTAATTATCCTCAGTATTGTTAGGACACTTACCAAAATTCTGGGGATCAGCATTCCGGGAAACCTTTTGGAAGGCTAATTGTCCACACTATCTTAATTATTGGTAACATCCCAGGCTCCAGACCTTTCGGTTCCCAACTATTCTAGTTCTCCTAATCAATGAAGATAATTAGGAACATTAGCAATCCAGATACCCTTTTGGAAAGCTAATTCTCCTTATTGAGTTGAAATTATTGCTAAAGCCCACGGGCTCCACACCTCTTGGTTTGATAATTGATAATTATCTGAAGTATCTTATTAATTTATTAGCTGGGATAATCAGGATAATTAGCCTTCCGAAGAGCCTTCGAAAGCTACCTATCCGAATTATTCTAATTAATTAAGAAAATAAAGATAACTAGCAGTCCGAAGAGCCTTTGGAAGGCTAATTATCCTAACTATCCTGAATGTAGGTAAAGCCTCCAGGCTCTGAAACTTCAG
>CBDDTI010000207.1:0-40251 GCA_965233585.1 bacterium | reverse complement strand
AAAAAAATTACAACAGTGTTGAGTTCCAAAGTTTTTCCAATGTTTTTGAAGGTTTTTAAGGGAAAAGAGGTTCCAACTTACCGACGCCCCCTTCGGTAAGTTGGCCCAGGTCGATTGGTAAGTTCGAAATCTGCCCCTTGCAACTGGCTTTCTGCAGTCATTTTGGATCAAAATTCGGGCAACTCATGCGCCAAATCGAGAAACAGTTCGGGCACGGACAGTATAATGAAGGGAAAATCGTCGTTTTTTCGCGGTCTTACCCGGAAAACATAGAAAAAGCAAGACACCAAAAAAGAAAGGTTTCGGACAGGGTAATGAAACGAAAATCGTCGTCGTCTTGCGGTGTTACCCAGAAGACAGCCCGAAGCAACAAAGAAAAAACAACGCGCCCAAAACAAAAGGCGTTGCCGACTCAGGACCAGGACAAACATGAAAAGGAAAGAGCCGCTGCAAAGCCGTGGAACCAAGGACACAAACACAGTAAAACTGCAAAGCAACATGTGTTCATTCCTAGAGAGCAGTTACACTTGTTTTTTGCGGTCGCCCAATTCTTTGCAGGGCCAATCTACTGCGTAGTATTATGGCTAGCTTTGGTAACATCTCGACGCATATCTGAGACGCTACTGTTATGAGGCACAGACATACGCCTGACCGGAGGAGAAGACCACGATGCTCCGCATGTGTTATTTCAAAAAAGACAAGAGGATAAAAAACTTCGGGGGCAAGGGAAATTGGGTGCTGAAAGCCTGAGCGCTAGAATTTCAGAGTCAAGCATTGAGGGTCTGAAGGAATTAATCGAAACGGGTCTCAAGTGGGAGTGCCCCATGACTTTGGAACCATTTAAATCTTCGCATCCCAAAGTTTTTGAAAATGTTAAGCCTCTGCGCAAAGACGATTTTATGTTGGACGTTACATCAGAAACATTTCTGTTTCAAAGCAATAGCAGAAAAAAATGCCGGCCGAACATGGCCCGACAATCGGTGTCTGATGAAGTGACCCGTATCCGGGATGTCATGTGGGCATTGACACATCAACGAAGATGGAACCCAAGCAACCAATATAGGGGTAGCCGTGTGACAGTTCACGGTGCCACGAGGCATACAGGCTCGGCACTACTGCTTTTTAACAAAGACAAACCATCAATGCAGAGGCCAACTGAAACCACAATTTTAGAAGTGCAGCAACGCGCAGATGCCAGAACTTGGCGGAAGCACTATTGTCATGCACATGACGACGAAGTGAAGGAAGCTCTAGAGTTTGGGTCCGCCCCAAGTCCTTTCAAAAGAAGTAAGAAGGAGGAAAAAACAGAAAAAAACTCAAAAGAAAAATCTCAACATGGTGGTCTTACCCCTGCAAAAGGCACAGAAAGTGAACCCAACTGCACATCAAACATACCACCAAAAGGGGAAGAAAACACAAATTTTGAAAGAGCAGACACGTCTTCCCTGGCCCCCGGTCCTGAGCCAAGACCAACCTCAAGCGCGGAAGCTGGATCTGCTCGGTCGGGTAGCGTCAAAGACCAAGAAAGCCAGTGCCAGCCAAAGCAACATGCATTCAGGAGCCGTAATGTTGCTGAGTAGCACTAGGATTTACTGAAACTTGTTTTGGAACCATGATGATGACTATGATTGTTGTAATTGTTCTTGTTTTTTTCGTTTTCTTGATGTATTTTTCGCACCATGTTTCGTGTTTCTGATATCGTACGAACCATACGACATGCTCAATGCATTCTTTCAATTACACGTTTGACTCATTTGATTTCATATAACACCCACTGAGGCTTTCAGAAAACATCAGCGGCGACAGGCCAAACAAAAACGGCTTCAAGGGAATCTTGGTTAATGATTATTATCATCATCCTTCTCACACATTGAACCTTCACATGCTGAATGAACTTACTGAAAAACCGGTTGTTTGTTGGCTAAAAGGCCCCTTGCGAGTTAGTTGGTTCTGTTCAGCAGAGCCCCTCGTAAGTTTTGTGGTCTGAGGCCCCTGCTTATCCATTCTACAATTATCTTATATAACTTCCCGGTTGTTCAGAAGGTTATGAGGCCCCTCCACAAGTTTGTGGCTTCTGGCCCCTTGTGTGAGTATGAGGTCTCATGCCCCCGGGAAAGGGAATGTCCTATGTATGAACTAAAGGGTCAGTGATCCAGGATGGCAACAACTATGATGATCATCGGTAACCACTTTCATCGTGCAGATGACATTTGAACATTGTTTTATTTTTTGACCATCAACACCTTCATTGTCATATCATCCCCAAGTAACGGTTCAACGGGGGTTTGGAATTGCAACAGTCCGTTCCGCCCAGAGTCAGGTAATCACATTTTTGCCATCGCTGCGCAGGAAGAGGACTGACAAGTCCAGCATCGCAATCTTAAAAAGGGTCTATTGGGGTCAGACCGGACGTAAGATGCGTGGTTTTTGGGTTGGTGGTTCTGTCCCAATAAACAAAAACAAAAATTGCATTTGATAGGCTGGCATTTTTTTAAAAAGTTGCACATAAAACTATTTCACTTTGGACTTTTTTTCACCAACCACAAAAGTGAGACGTTCCAGGGCCAGGGTGGGTAAGACCACAGCCCTGCTGCTATGGCCATTTAATCCTGGGCGGGTCAGACCACGACGCTGCTGTGACTTTTCTTGTAGGATGGGCTCCAGGTGTGCCAGGAAAACTTGAGCGGCATGTCCGTCTTCTTCAGGTATTTTGTGGGCATGTTGTGCGGGGTTGCCCGCTCAATGCTGTGGAGTGCCCAATGCGATTTGGGTATCCACTCGGTGGCTTCCAGCCCGTGGTCCACGCACCCTTCACTCACCCACCATTGCACAATGGATTTGATATCCTCCACCCTCTCAATCTTATGAGTGTCCACGAGGAACGTCATGTCCGGGTCTGAAAGTGGAAGGCCCGTGATTTCCACAATCAAATTTGGACAGTGGCAGTCGTTCTCCGAGCCGCCGCGCGTGGTGTAGCACACCATGAATCCCGGGGTGAAGTCTTTAGGATGACCAACCGGGGTAAGACCACCAGGATATTCTGATCGGTCCCATTGCTGCTGATGATACTTCACTTCAACATTGGAACTGTCCCCCGGGATCACTGTGGCGCCGTGTTTGGAACCCACCAGGCTCCAGCTTCTGTTCGAGCTTGCGTCATCATCATGTGCCATCGTCAATGCCGGCATTTGAGACTGACCCGATGCTGAGTACGCAGACATGGCGAAACGCGGCAGTCACAAATTTGACCTGAAACAGTTTGAGCCTTTGCAGCTACTGCTGTCACAAAAAACACTACCATCAGATCATGGACGTTTTAAACATGCATATGACCCTGCAATGTTGAAATTACCCAAATATACACATGAATCACATGAATCAAAAAGTTTATCCATCAACTCATGAATCAAAGACATCTCCTTGTCACTTAGGTTGCGGTTCCCTCACCACCCACGCACACGCAAACACACGCACACACACACACACACGCACACCACATTCCTTTTTTTGGCCAAGAGATCAGAGGGTCACGGCTCCAAAAATGCTGTTTCTGTTGAGCAGCGAAATTTGACACGAAAAGGGCAAAGGCGCTGGTCACAGCAACAATTAGACCTCGTATCTGAATCTCACAGGGTCCAATCGAGCAAAGCAACAAATCAAAACATCACCTCAGTTGACCAGAGGTAAGACCATCAGGGTCTTGGTGATATGTCTCGCTCAGCTGTCCGGATTTCACGTTCAAAATTCACCAAGACCCGTTCTCAGAAGATTCTTCTTGTTTTTTGTTTTTTGTTCTTTTTTTTTTGTTCTTACGTGTCTGCATGCATGTGATCTGGCATGCATGTGATCTGACATGCATATGCATGTGACTGACGTCTATGCTACTTGACTCCCTGCGGTCCTGTTCATCTCGTGACAGTCGCCAAGCACTCCAATTGGCAGGAACGCCATCCGGAAGAGTTTCCTTCTCACCTTTCTTCGGCGGCATTCTACCTGACAATCCTGCTATTGAACCTAAGACACATTTATAAGACACATTTTTTTAATCCTACGCTGTTTGGTTCAGATTGTTTTGGCCACAGTTTTTTTTTTAGGTACCATTTTTTTTCAACTGTTTTGCTCCGATTGTTTGGGAAACAGTCATTTTTATAACGCACCTTTTGTTATCCTACACTGTTCGGTTGATTTTTTTTTGGCCGCTTATAAAAGGTCCCATTTTTTTCCACTGTTTTGCTCCGATTTTTTTGGCCACAGTCATTTTTATAAGGCGCATTTTTAATCTTACACTGTTTTGCTCCGATTTTTTCGCCGCAGTCATTTTTATAAGGCGCATTTTGTTCAACTGCTTTGCTCCAATTTTTTGGCAACAATCATTTTTTTAAGGCGCATTTTTTTAATCTTAATTACACTGTTTGGCTCAGATGTTTTTCGCCACAGTCATTTTTCAAAGGTGCCACTTTTTATCTTCAACTGTTTGGTTCCGATTTTTTTGGCCACTGTCATTTTTATAAGGCGCATTTTTTTTTTACCTATGCTGTTTGGTTCAGATTTTTTTGGGCACAGTCATTTTTATAAGTTGCCATTTTTTGCAACTGATTTGCTCCGATTTTTTTTGGCAACAGTCATTTTTATACGGATTTTTATTTTTTTTTATCGTACACTGTTTGGTTCAGATTTTTTTGGCCCCAGTCATTTTTATAAGGTGCAATTTTTTTCAACTGTTTTGCTCCGATTTTTTTGGCAACAGTCATTTTTATAAGGCACATTTTTTATTTGTCCTACACTGTTTGGTTAATTTTTTTTTGGCCGCTTTCATTTTTATAAGGTCCCTTTTTTTTCAACTGTTTTGCTCCGATTTTTTTGGCCACAGTCATTTTTATAAGGCGCATTTTTTTATCTTACACTGTTTGGCTCAGATTTTTTTCGCCGCAACCATTTTTATAAGGTGCCAATTTTTATTGTCAACTGTTTTGCTCCGATTTTTTTTGGCAACATACATTTTTATAAGGCACATTTTTTTTGATCCTACGCTGTTTGGTTCAGAATTTTTTTGGGCACAGTCATTTGTATAAGGTGCCATTTTTTGCAACTGATTTGCTCCGATTTTTGTTGGCAACAGTCATTTTTATAAGGCGCATTTTTTTATCCTACGCTGTTTGGTTCAGATTTTTTTTGGCACAGTCATTTTCATAAGGTGCCATTTTTTTCAACTGCTTTGCTCCGATTTTTTTGGCAAGTCATTTTTTTAAGGCGCATTTTTTTTATCCTACGCTGTTTGGCTCAGATTTTTTGGGCCGCAGTCATTTTTATAAGGTGAATTTTTTGTTCAACTGTTTTGCTCCGATTTTTTTCGCAGCAGTCATTTTTATAAGGTGTGTTTGTTTATCCTTAGGTTGGCTCAGATTTTTTTCGCCAGTCATTTTTATAAGGTGCCATGTTTTTCAACTGTTTTGCTCCGATTTTTTTGGCAACAGTCATTTATAGATTGCTGGTTTTTTATCTTACGTTTTTAGGGTGCCATTTTTTCTTCAACTGTTTTGCTCCGATTTTTTTTGGCCACTGTCTTTTTAAATAAGGTGCATGTTTTTTCCTTACGCTGTTTGGCTCAGATTTTTTTGGCACCGCCCAAGTTCAAGATGACCTAAGGTGCTTCTAAAAGGCTGCGCGTGCCACTGCCCTCTCAAATACTGCGCGCCTACTACTGCCCATAGTTAGATACCAGAAACAGAAATCACCTAACTCACCGGGACCGGGACGAAAACATGTGACTAGGGTACAGCGGTACCAACGCTCAATGCGTAAGGGAGCCATAAATTTATGGCTCCCTTTCGCGCCCTCGGACCCGTCTGGCAATGCGTAAGGGAGCCATAAAAATGCGTAAGGGAGCCATAAGTAGCAGCGGCGCTGCAACTTATGGCTCCCTTACGCGTTTTTATGGCTCCCTTTCGCGCCCTCGGACCGGTCTGGCAATGCCTAAGGGAGCCATAAAGTTGGGCATATGAATTAACGTCGCTCAATTTTCGATTTTTTTTTGTTGTAGTTACCATGTTGACTGAACTTTTACCCTCTTTCGCGGCCCCGGACCGGTCTGGCAATGCGTAAGGGAGCCATAAAGTTGGGCATATGAATTAACGTCGCTCAATTTTCGATTTTTTTTGTTGTAGTTACCATGTTGACTGAACTTTTACCCTCTTTCGCGGCCCCGGACCGGTCTGGCAATGCGTAAGGGAGCCATAAAGTTGGGCATATGAATTAACGTCGCTCAATTTTCGATTTTTTTTGTTGTAGTTACCATGTTGACTGAACTTTGACTGAACTTATGCAAAATTAAAAACATGGAAGCAGTCTCGTGCCCTTTTACCCCACCTCAGTCAGCAATGTGTCAAATAGCATTAATTTCAGATTTAATTATGGCAGCTGGTGGTAACGCAGACGTATGCGCCAAAACCTCTTTCAAATTAAAATTTTCAAGAGCATCACTTTGAAGCTCTTGAAGAAGCCTTAGTTTCCGTCCGCTTTGGCAGCTGCAGCTCGTACGTCTGCAGGTCTCCATGGCAATCCAGGCCGTTTTGTCAGTGCGCACTTTTCCCCGTGCGCAGTCCCTTCAAAATTTTGTCCCACTGTTCTTTTGGTGGTCCTACCTGTGACTCTGACTCGCATTGAGATGATTTTGATGCTGAAGGCGCTTGATCAATCCAATGCATCAACGCTCGTTGATGACATCTGGTTTTTGCATGTTGCTGCACACCTTGCGTCTTCCTTCTTTTAAACAACATCACTGGAATTTGAAAAGAACCCCATGAGATGGACGGCAGACTCTTTTTTGTCTGCTTGCTTGATTTTTCTGCTGTCGTCGAGGTAAGACCATCGGGCGATACTGATATTTTTCTGAATTTCGGAAATGATTGCAAAGCACACAACCCCAACGAACTTTCCATTTCTTGTCAGCTGAAGTCTGCATACGGGCGCATGCCAACCAGGGTCTTTTTTTTGACTGCCCGGAGGAAACAACGTTGTTTTTTGACACTCGGGGCCCTTCTGCGCCCAGAAACACAAAGAACATTTTCTTTTCTTGCAATGGCCAAAATGTTTTTCCAAGGATCGTGGCGACAGAAGATGAAGGCCTTGGTCAATATTGAGTTTCGGCATTCAGCTTGGCATCAGTCTGATCCCCGAGACGATGTTACTACAACCCCAGTAAACATCGGCTATGCCTCGTATTTGATTGAGCCGAAAATTTCTGCACATTTACATATGTCTGTCATGGCCATGACCGACTGGGGTATTGACCGTATAGTGCATAATATGATATCAATATCTTGTATTACACCAACTATACTTTCAAAACGATTCTTATCATTATCTTCAGCCCTCTATAGACATCAATCACATGCGACATGGACGGCAGATTGACAAAGTAACACGTGTCAAAAAACGAATCATAACAAATAATATTGACCAAAAATGGAAAACAATCAAAACAATCAACAAAAATAAGTCTCTGTCAAGTCCAACCTGGACTCACCGCCCCAGCTACCCATTTTTTGGCGCAAATCATTTTATTCGAAGCTGTCTTTGGCCTATCGGACTGGTCATTGCCAATCAAAAGAAGGCCAGCAGCCACTGTGGGCGGCACCTGCACAAACAGAAGGGTAAGACCACTAGGCTGTCAAGTGCAGGGTAAGACCACTAGCCACTCATAAGTGTAATGGCGCTTCGCGCCACACGCTAAGCGCGCAGCCGAATGCGTCTTGAACCATTGCTGCCTCTCTGGGAGGCAGCCTCTCGTGGCGACAAAAATTGCATCGTCCACATTTTCGATCCGACCAGTGCCCAGCCAACTAGGTCAAGCAAATCACATCATTCGATGCGCAGGTGACCAGTGTCTGCTGACTCAGGACATGTTGAAGCAGGTAAGCGAAAGCTACACTGCGGTGGTTGCCTCCACGGCAATAAGCAACCACTGTCACCCCTGGAGAAGCATTGGGGTCCAACGCAAACCGGGACAAGATGTACCGTCGAACCCTGTGCAGCTCACGTTTGAATACCTCGCCTCGCGCAAAGTTCTTCAGGTTCACCGGGAATGTTCCTACGTGGTATTTCACTGACCCATCCATGACTTCCGGGTCATCCCAACCTTGCAGGCCCTTGTCCCTGCAATCACAGAAGATGATGCTGTGACTGCTCTGCCCTGGGCTGCCCATCATTAGGCCATCCACGTGGTCCAGGCACATTTTGAGGCACTCCTCTTCCACGGCTTCGAATTGGTCGCACTGATGTCTCAAGTCCAAGGTTGCTTGCCAAACCCGACTTGGCAAGTTTCTGACGCGACAGGCATTTTTGAGTACCTTGCCGAGGTTGCCTGCTCCACATGCGATCACCCTCACAAAGCAGGGAGGAAGCTTGGACTCGATTTCCTTTTTTTTACCATATTTGCTTGCAGGTGCCGGTCGAGCAGGCCTGGGAGGCATCGGCTGCTGAGAAACTGAGGCTGCTTCGGACGGGGCTGCCTTTGGAGGCGGCGGCGGTGGTTTCAACGCAGTAGAGGTAAGACCATCATCCTGCTCAGGCTTTCTGGCTGTCAGCAGCAGGGTTTTGCCCTCCGGGTCTGCATTTCCCAAGCTCAGCATCAACTCCCACATGTCTCTGCAAGAAATTGTTGCATCACTGCTGTTGCGCCACCACTTCCCCTCAGCAAGTTTTCTGGCTGCATCAGCCTGATTTTCAGTATCTTGCTGTCCCCACCTGAGGTTGCAGCCGGTGAGCCTGTTCTTTTCCATAGCTACTGCCTTGAAGGCGTTGTCCGAGCAATTCGGCACAGACCATCCAGCAAAGAACTTCATTTTTGGCGCTTGCCCTGCTTTGGTCTTGGTCCTTGTCCACAAATCAATATCTTGAAAACCCGTGGGATGAAATGATTCGTCGTATCCTTGCAACTCAAGGAACCCTCGGTCATTGATCAAGACACGGCCACAGCATCCGAGGTCGTCTCCGCCAGTGCAACGGCCACCGAACACAGGAGCGTTTCCATAATTACCAGAGCCCGGGGTAAGACCACCAGGACCGGTGGTTTTGCCAAAATGACTATCAATTTGCGCGGCAAAATCTGCAGACAAGACGTTGTCAGCATCCAAGTTGCAAAGGATGTGTTTCTTGTCTTTGAATTCATCCCGGAGCATGTAGCTGGGCGGGATCCTTTGCTTCAATGCCCACAAAGCGTCAAACCGAGCTATCGGTGGAGGCGCCAGATCTTCACTAATTTCGTCGCCTTCTGACTCCCGGCCTCTGCGCCAAGCCTCCAACAAGGCCAATTTATGGCACGTGTTTTTGCACACGGAGCTGTGGAAGAACTGCCTCCTGTGCACGCTGCAGACCAACTTGACAGATCTGAGTTCTTCTTGGCAGTTTTCCAAGATCCATTTTTTGGTTTCTTGAAAATCCCTCTCCACCTCCTGCACCAACTCCTTCGACAATGGAAAGGTGGTAAGACCAACACTAACATTGTATAATTGGTCTTCCGTTGGCCGGAAAAGGCTGATGCAAAACCGCGTCGTCATCTCATACTTTTCCATGATGGCCACGTTGATTGGCAGGGAAATCCTTAGTTGCCACCCTCGTCCAAAGCAGCACGTGCAGAAGGTCAACATCGTGCTGAGGTCCTCTCGTGAAGAATTCTTCAACATCGAGACGTGAGACTTCAGCATGAGCTCCGGTCCAGAGGAGAGACCGCATTTCTCAATTGCTTCTTTTAACCTCTGTTCTTTGATTGTGATAGTTTGGTTTTTGAAAATGATAGTTTCATTTTGGCTGAAAAAATGCAGTATTTTTTTGTTTTTCCATTTTGGGATGGTTTTCCAACATGTTTCTTTTCATTTTCTAGGGATAAGTTTTCATGCTAAAATTGAAACCTGGAGGGGGGGGGCAGGTCAGAACCAAAAAGACATGCTGTAATTCCAACAACAAGTATCATGATCACAGAACCAAACAAAACACATACACACAGTAGTCATGCTTAAATTGAAACCTGGAGGGGTGGGGGCAGTTCAGAACAAAAAAACATGCTGTAATTCAAGCAACAAATATCATGATTATTGAACCAAACAAAACACATACACACCGTAGTCATGCTTAAATTGAAACCTGGAGGGGTGGGGGCAGTTCAGAACAAAAAACATGCTGTAATTCAAAAAACAAGAATCATGATTGCTGAACCAAACACACACACATACACACAGTTTTCATGCTTAAATTAACCTGGAGGGGGGGCAGGTCAGAACAAAAAACATGTTGTAATTCAAACAACAAGTTTCATGATTACTGAACCAAACACAAACATACACACACAGACTGCCAATGACCATCAAGCATCATGAACATAAATATATATATATATATATTTAATCAAGGGTCATGCACATATGATACCAATATAATGTCACCAAGAGTCATAAAATCATAAAATACCATCCAGTGTCCCCGAGTTGTCACCCACTTGTGATACCACCATGCACACAAGTCATGAACATATATGTGATACCATTAATTTGTACCTGCAGGTTTCCTGGACAGGTGATGCCGTTGCAGCAGCCTTCAGCTGGGGATGGTGGGTATAACGTCCCTGAACAAGGGACTAGCCCTGAACAAGGGCATCATAACCCCTGAAATAATGGGCTTCAATTCCAAGACTTGGCATTCCAGGCCTTGGCAATTGAATTACATAAAATTCAACTCCAAGACTTGGCGTTCCAGGCCTTGGCAATTGAATTAAGACATCAACTTCAATTCCAAGACTTGGCGTTCCAGGCCTTGGCAATTGAATTAAGACATCAACTTCAATTCCAAGACTTGGCATTCCAGGCCTTGGCAATTGAATTCGTATCCGTTCCAAGAAAAGGGTTAAACAAAAATCTGTCTCGTAGCTGGCAAGTACATACATACACCTCCCTTTCATTTTCAAAGTTGTGAGAGTTCATCAGGAATAACTACAATCTAGAAGGTGATTTTTTTCATATTCTTATTTTCACAAAAGAGTTGGATGACTATATGCATAGTTTTTTTTTGTCTGGTGCGTGGCATTTTTGGGGCTTGGTGTGATCTACAAGTGTTCAATGCATATACATGACTATACTCATACACTTCTAGTGGATTGCATGCTCCAACCATCAGGTTCCCAAATGTGGTTGTAGGAATGGAGCTGCATAGGAACCTAAATACCGACTGATTTGACATTAGGATTTCAAATGGCAGACCTTCAACCAAATTAAACAAAAACACACGGTTTCACTCATGGATTTGAAGGCATGATTAGATATGCATAGTTGTGACTAGTGTAACAATGGAACTGTTTGAATTTGCTTACTATGGTCTTTGCGCCAAAAGGTGTCGAACTTTAGCTGCTCTTGACAGAAAACACATTGTACCAACAGGGCACTGTTACTCTTCTAGGTAAACCATACTCTTGGAGGGACATTCCATCATGCCTCTCTTGGTGATTTCCGTTCAAGGTTCCAAATGTCCAAGATGAACATGATTGGTTGTTTGTTTCTCTTGGGCTTCAATTTCAATATGATGTTGTTCTTGATGATGGTTTTTAAATGTGGAAGTTGAAAATGAAATTCAGACTTGGTCATTTTCCAAGTCTGCAAAATCTATTTGGGCTTGGTCTCCCAGAAATTGCTTTGGCACAATAGTGAATCTTAAATGCACTTCAAGACTTGGCCTCGCAAGTCTTGCACTGACAAGCATGATCACTGAGACTTTTAAGGTTGTTCTCGATGTGATGCAAATGAGTTCTTCAAAAGTTCAAGCCTTGAATCCAAGTCCAACCACTCATGTTTGTCTCAATTGGCTTCGCCTCCCAGGTCTTTCAAATATGATTGATTCATGGCAGTTACCATTATCATCGTTCAGAACTTGGCTTTATCAGTATTACTTTTTTGTCCTTTCATGACTTGGTCTTTCAATACATGAACATATTTTTTCAAGACTTGGCATCCCAAGTTTTGAAACAAAAAGGTAAGAGTTCACCCTTAACTTGTCCAAATGCATTGCGCCAAGTTCTGGATTTGATTGGACTTGGCATTCCAAGTCTGGAACTTAACTTGACCCATCTTGGTAACTATTTGACCTTCCAAGTCTTCAAGCTCAAGACTTGGGTTTTTGTTGCAAGGTTTTCTGCCTTGGCTCACCAATGAAGTTAGTCTTTGCGACTTTTGAAAAATCATAGGTTTCAACACTTGCTACCGCCCCAAGCCTGAAAACTTGCAAACAAGCTGTTCTGTAGTTTGATACTTGTTATGTTTCCTGTTGGGTGTCCAGAGTGGTAAAGATTGGTCTTGTGCTCACGACTTGGAACTCCAAGTCTGGAGCCCAAGAATGATATTGCAATACTTGGCCTTCAAGTGTTCGAAATGATGTTTTTCCACTTCCAATTTTTAACCCCTCCTAACATTTTACAACCATGTACTAAACTGTGTAACGAGCGGAAACTTTATACCTGTGTTTGTTTTTTTTTTCTGCCGTATGTGGGGCTGTGCCCGCATAATTCTTTACACATGATGCCATCTTTTAATCTTGGCGTCTCAATTTTTGAAACCATTTTTTTTATGCTTGCACATGCCTTTTACAAAAGACACAATGTGGAATTTCATGGCATCATGCCATCTTCAAGACTTGGCTTCCCCAGTCTTGAAACTGTTTGCAGCTAGTTTTTGCTAACAATAGACTGTGGACATCCAAGGCATGAACACGATGGGTTGCTTTTCAAGGCTTGGCATCCCAAGCTCTGAAACGTGACATTTTTTCAACTCATGTCCCTAGGTCTTGACAACGGTACCAATTGTAACATTCATCCAGATTTGGCATTCCAAAGCGGTAGAGATGGGCCATTGTGCAGCTTAAGAATGGTACATTGCAATACTTGGCCTCAAAGTGTGGAAATGAGGTTCCTGAGAAAATGGTTGAGCTTCTTAAGACTTTGCATTGACTCATGCGGATGAAATTATCTAACAGTCAGAAACTTGCCACACTTCCCTTCCCAAGTCTTGAAACCTTTCGGGGTAAAGAATTTCAACATTAGACCCAAGTAAGAATTATGTCTTGCATGACTTGGTCTTCCAAGACATGAACAGATTTGGAACGATTTTTTCAAGACTTGGCATCCACAGTTATGAAATCTGACACTTTTTCAAGACTTGGAATCCCAAGTTTTGAAATGTTTTTTTGGCAATTCCATGTCCTTAAGTCTTGACAATGATTGCTCTATTCAAGACTTGGCTTTCCAAGTCTTGAAACTTTTCGGGGTAAAGCATTTCAACATTAGACCCTTGCCATGAATTATGTCTTTCATGACTTGGTCTTCCAAGACATGAACAGATTTGGAAATATTTTTCAAGACTTGGCAGCCACAGTTATGAAATCTGACACTTTTTCAAGACTTGGAATCCCAAGTTTTGAAATGTTTTTTTTGGCAATTCCATGTCCTTAAGTCTTGACAATGATTGCTCTATTCAAGACTTGGCTTTCCAAGTCTTGAAACTTTTCGGGGTAAAGCATTTCAACATTATAGACCCTTGCCAAGAATTATGTCTTTCATGACTTGGTCTTCCAAGACATGAACAGATTTGGAACTATTTTTTCAAGACTTGGCATCCACAGTTATGAAATCTGACACTTTTTCAAGACTTGGAATCCCAAGTTTTGAAATGTTTTTTTTGGCAATTCCATGTCCTTAAGTCTTGACAATGATTGCATTATTCAAGACTTGGCTTTCCAACTCTTGAAACCTTTTGGGCCAAAGAATTTCAACAGTATAAGTAAGAATTATGCCTTTTCTGCCTTTGTCTTCCAAGACATGAACACATCTGGAAATATTTTCAAGACTTGGCAGACCAAGTTCGGAAATCTTTTTTTTCAAGACTTGGTATTCCAAGTTTTGAAATGTTACATTTTTTGCAACACCATGTCCCCAAGTCTTGACAATGACTGCGCTATTCAAGACTTGGCTTTCCAAGTCTTGAAACTTTTCGGGGTAAAGCATTTCAACATTATAGACCCTTGCCAAGAATTATGTCTTTCATGACTTGGTCTTCCAAGACATGAACACAAGTGAACATGATTGTCAAGACTTGGCCGCCACCACAGTTCTGAAATCTTACATTTTTCATTCAAGACTTGGCAATATCCCATGTCTTGAACTGTTACTTTTTTGCAACTCCATGTCCCCAAGACTTGACAATGATTGCCCTATTCAAGACTTGGCTTTCCAAGTCTTGAAACTTTCGGGTAAAGACTTTCAACATTAGACCCTTGCCATGAATTATGTCTTTCATGACTTGGTCTTCCAAGACATGAACACATTTGGAAATATTTTTCAAGACTTGGCAGCCACAGTTCTGAAATCTTACATTTTTTCAAGGCTTTGAACCCAAGTTTTGAAATGTTACATTTTTTTAAACCCCCTGTCCCCAAGTCTTGACAATGATTGCGCTATTCAAGACTTGGCTTTCCAAGTCTTGAAACTTTTCGGGGTAAAGCATTTCAACATTAGACCCTTGCCATGAATTATGTCTTTCATGACTTGGTCTTCCAAGACATGAACTCTTTTGGAAATATTTTTCAAGACTTGGCAGCCACAGTTATGAAATCTGACACTTTTTCAAGACTTGGAATCCTAAGTTTTGAAATGTTTTTTTGGCAATTCCATGTCCTCAAGTCTTGACAATGATTGCACTATTCAAGACTTGGCTTTCCAACTCTTGAAGGCTTTTGAGCCAAATAATTTCAACATTAGACCCAAGTAAGAACTTTCATGACATGTTCTTCCAAGACATGAACACAAGTGAACATGATTGTCAAGACTTGGCAGCCACAGGTCTGATTCTTACATTTCTCTTTCAAGACTTGGTATCCCAAGTTTTGAAATGTTATTCGTTTTTTGCAATTCCATGTCCCCAAGTCTTGACAATGATTGCACTATTCAAGACTTGGCTTTCCAAGCCTTGAAACCTTTTAGGGCAAACAGTTTCAACACTAGCCATTAGACCCTTGCCAAAAAATATGTCACTACATTTGTATGATTTCGAAAACATTGAGTAATCACAAAACTGATGCAAACAAAAATGCTCTCACGACATCTCTTGTGCATGTGGTCTTGCTGCGTACTGGTTACTACCCAAATATAGTATTAGTCAAATCTATGTATCTCAAACATAAGCCTTCATATCAAGGATCTTGAGTGTACAGCAGTATGAACCATATTGTAGTATCACAAGATTCGATATCCCAAAGATAAGGGTCTGTCTGTAGGTACTATGAGAACAAGCTACTGTGTAATCAGAAAAAAAGTAAGCATAGTGGTACACTTTCTGGATTTCAGTACAGCTGGTTGATCTTAAAGTAATGCTGGTTGAAGAAAACAGAAACACATGACAATGAAAACATCTAATTTAAATGTTCTATTTTCAGTGCCTCTAAGTTGGGCTCTGCCACGAGCTTTGCCATGCCGCATTTTCTTCCTTGTGTATTTCAAGTTCAAGATCTGATTATGGCACACAAATAATGAGTAAGACTTGGGTCAGCCAATTCAGTCAATTTGAATTGCATGAACAGATTCTGTGACCCATTCCAGATCTTATTGCGGTGAGTTTTTACTGCAGCAGCAGCTTTTTGTACATCTCGCATCAAGTGCCATGGCTTGACTGCTGGTTATGTCTCATTTGTACATCTCACATCTTACTCTTTGTAGTGCAGTCTTGACCACATGTTTTTTGCGTCTCTATTATTGAATCTCTATTGTTGCCATGGCTTGGTTTCGTGCACTGGCTGCCTGGCAAGTGAAGGAAATCTCAGCCTACCACTATTACAGAAGGCAAACGGTCATGGCCCAGGAATTTCTGGACAAGGATGGTTGGGAGGTGGGGCAGTCGAAAAAAGAACGACTTAACAATTTGTGAATTGATTTGCATGACTATTATTTGTTGATTTGATTTGTTCAAAACTGTAGTGCCTCTTGTGTGCCATGCTGCAGGAAATCACAGAGGGCAACGAGATCTGGTTGGAAGATTGCTTGCTTGAAGGAGATGGCTCTGCAATGCAGTACCGGCTCAAAACAACAAGTTCCCTCAGTTCCGGCTGGCAGCTTTCAACGAGTTTGGAGATCAGCTGGTTCTTCGCCACAATGGGTATGGAAGGACTTGGGGGCCATCATCTCTGTTGAAGAAAACATGTTTCAATATTAATTTTGCTGTGAACTTGGGATGTACTAAACGAAAAAGCATGTGAGTTACCGATTGAATTTGTTTGTTTCTACCGCACATCCCCGAAATTGCTCTCAAACATCAGCCAGGATCGTGCTTGTGAAGAAGCTTGGAAGCCCACATGTCCAGCCTGTCTGTCACAAGAAGATGTTCTCCATGCAGATGCCGCTGAGTGGTGTGGTCTTGGGCAAGCTCGCCGTGAAGGACGAGAGTTTCACGAAGCCGAAACAGGGAGCGATGGACCAACTCATGACAAACTCAAAGGCTCCATGGACCATGCCTGAACGTCGGCGATGCAAGTGGACAGCTCAGTTTGCTCGTCACCATGGCAAGGGGATGCCATTAATGGGGGCATCGTTGCGAAGGAAGGTCTTAAAGACCATTCAACGCAGAAAGGGTTTCAAAGGTCTCTTGTGACTAAGATGCAGAGGCAATCAGTCCAGCATGGGGAGCAATGCTTGGATGGGAACATGTTGAGCTGTTTGTGCGTGACATTGCCAGGAAATACCACACTGTTACTTCAAGCGTTCAACATTTCTATGCTGCATGTTTCAAATGTCAATCCAATGAATGGTTGGGTGTGTCATCTAACCATTGCCACATACGTGAAATATTTCCAGTTCAGTGAGAACTTTGAATTCCATGGTGTCAGTTGCTTGAAAAAGATTATACTTTCTTGATTGTACCATGATGCAGTGTGGTTCTCTGTCATCCCCAAACAGAATCAGAGTTTAAGGAGCATAAATTCAAAATAACTACATTGTGTTTCTTTGCGTGACAACTCTGGTCTGCCAAGGTGCCCTGAGTCTCCGGAATTAGTAAATTTACTTGGGGCCTTGATTTAGGTAATCCAAAAAAATTAGGTGCAAAAATTGACCTATTTTTTTACGACCTAATTTAATTTAGGTCGTAACCTAAATTTCATAGTGACTTTTTTTGCTTAAATTTCTGTTGTTCTCAGTATATTCACATGATGTTCTCAAGTCAGCTATGTGTCTTGATCTGACGAGTTGCTCTATAAATATTGTGCTGTTTTCAAAAATATCACTTGTGTGTGTGTGTGCGGTTGGCTGTTCAAAAGAACAAGTGGTTTGATGTGAAGTAACAGAAGCCATCACAAGTAAATCAAGCAAAGTGACAAGCTGCAAAGTCAATCAAACTCAAAAACAATGGCATAAGTAACATCAAGAAACAAGGCTAGTTTGAGGTAAGCTGTGTTTCAACTGCAGGAGTCATAGCTCTCATCCTTTCTCCTAAATCTTCCCACACAAGTGAAAACCATTAGGCCAAACATAGATGCACCAGCAACCACCATAATGCTAGTGAATTTAGGTGCGCGCAAAATTATTTAAACTGTGGGACTTACTACCGTAAATTCAAGAATTTTCCTTGTTAGTAAAATCTACGTATGTACCAAAATTCACTTATGTTAGAAAAACACTTACTAACGTTTTTATGTTGGAATATCTAAAAATCAATGTAATTTCTGATGAGAAATTGTGACTTTGTATAAGTGTTTGTATGCATCTGCTTTGATATGTAGATGTTTTGGAAATTTGTTGTCTGTATTGGATGTTGAACATTTTTTAAAGTGTTCCATGGGTAGGTCAAAAACTGTGATTAGTTTTTTTCACATTTAATGGACTAATTTCAGGTGTTGTTGACCTAAGGTTTTGACTGAAAAATGCCAATATCAAAGTCAATCCTACGAATTGATTGGCTGCCTATGTTTTGCATAATCTTTTGGCATATTTTCAAAACTGAATCGGACATAAAATTGACCAATCCATGTCCCAAACCCACAAAGTTCCCACGATGATACCTACATTTTTCTGTGGTTTTGTCGTAGTTTTGTCATGAAACCACAGACCCACAGCAAACAATAACAAAAAAAAAATTGCAAACCCTAAGCTGGGAGAAGTAGCAGAAGGTTAGGTCCTGCCACTTTTTTTGTTCTGCCAGCCCTTCAAAGGAAACAAGGAACCAAAAAGACAATAAACCAAAAAAACAAACAAAACAAAAAACATGACGGGACCCAATTCTCTGCATCTTCCCCCGTTTTGGGTGTGCAATTTGTTTTGTTTCTTTGTTTTTTGGTTTCTTGGGTTGGTGCTCTCTTTTTTTGGTGGAATTTCAAATTTCTGGGTTTCTTGTTTGTTTGTTTTTGTTCTTTTTGGGGTGTTGTATTCTGCAAAAAGGAAAGACCATGCAAAGGCGAGACTGCGAAGAACAAATTAATCCATTGCAGGTGTAGAAAACACAAAAAAACACTCTCAGGCTGTCCCCTTCCGTTTTGTAGACCGCAGGCCATTTTTTCTGTAATCTGGACCCTTAATGTACATGTTAAAGTACAACCAGGATCCTAGCAAGTGACCACGTTTCTGGTAAAATTGAAAGCTAAACACTTTAACTCTAAAAAAACATCAAAATAAGGTGTCCTTTTTATCCCATAAAATGTCACTTTAAAGAAGAAAAAAGGACACCTCATGTTGAGACATCCCCACCTGAAGGTTTACATGAGCTTATTTTAAGATCTATTTGTGATCATAAAAGGTAGTTCAAACCTGTTCATTTTGTTTGGGTTTTTTCTTGATGTTGTTTGAACATTAGGGTTGAAGGTGGGGAGGCCTAAAGCTATAGTAACATAATAACATATTTTAAGTATAATCGCATTTATTTGTTGCATACTTATATAAGACCTTGAAGGGTTTACATGGGTTGGGTTTGGTTTTACTTGAGCAGCTGGGTCAAAATATCCTGGAATCTGTTTTGGCAAATTCAGATTCAGTTGAAATCAGTGTTGTGCAAAAGAAGGGAGCTGGTTGGAGAAAAAATGATAAACATGTGATGCACGTTTTCGATGTTTGATGAGGTTTGAATTAATTTTGGAGAAAATTTCTATGCGGTAGAAAGTGCATGAAGAGTGCAAAGGAACAGCAACATAATTTTAAGAGAAATTGCTGAGGCATTCCATTTTTTCATCATTCTTTTGGACACAATGGCAATATTTTCGTGTGAATTTCTTCTGAAATTCTGATGCATTCCTTTTGCATGTCTATTGAAATTCTTCTGAATTCCGTTTACTTCTTTTGCATTTTTGTTTGCAGTTTTTATGCATTTCTGATTTTTTAAGGAATTTCTTATGAATTTCTTATGCATGTCTTATGCATTTCTTATGAATTTCTTACGCAATTCTTATGCATTTCTTATGCAATTCTTGTGCAGTTTTTACAACTTCATACGTTTTGGGCAAAAGTGTATGCAGTTTTGGCAAAAGTGTATGAAGTTTTTAAAACTGCATAAGAACTGCATAAGAAATGCAAAAGAATTGCATAAGAAATGCAAAAGAATTGCATAGGACATGCATAAGAAATGCAAAAGAACTGCATAAGAAATGCGTAAGAAATGCATAAAGACTTCTTAAAAATACAAAAGAAAATCATGAAATGTCACAAGAAGTTCATAAGAAATTCAAAAGGGATTTCCTGAAGGCCTGGTGTACAAGAACCATGTGTTGTGACCCCCCCAAAAAAAAAACAAGAGTCTATACGTGAAACCATAACGTAAATATAAAAATACATCAAAACCTGTATTCAAGATAACTCCAAATAGTTTTCATATGGTTTTGCAATTTGAACTGCGGTGGAATACATGAGTCTTAAGAATGAAAGTCGCAAGCAACCTTGTATAGTATAGTTCTAATGTTTTTCACAAGTAATGACATTGAATTCCAAAAGAAACATGTAGACAAGATGACAAGCTGAATGCATTTGATGATGAGATGAGGCATCTCATGAAGATTCAGGTGGCGTGTTGAATCTAAAAAGAAAACTGTTTCTGTAAGATAGGATTGACCAAAAGTTCGAAGGAAATGGTTTCAAACCAAGTTAACTGGACGTGACCCCAATATCATCTTGAGCAGCCTTAAAAAAGGGTTCTCAGGTAAAGTTCTTTTTTTCAGATATGTAAAGTTCATTGGAGTTGTTCCCAAGTAAAGTTCACTGGATTCCCTCTCGGGTAAAGTTCATTGGAGTTGTTTTCAAAAGCAAACTCATTGGAATTGTTCTCAAGTATAAAGTCCAAGTGCAGCCACCAGCGCAGTCTGAAGTAAAGTTAAGTGAATGCAGGGTCCCTAAAAGCAGTCTCAAATAAATAGAGTCCACTGTGCAAACACTCATGCCATGTAAACTGAATGCTAACTCAAGTAAACCCAAATGAAGGCAATGTGAAATTGAATCTCTTCTGAAATACCGTTCATTTGTTTTGGTTTTCCTATTGGTCCCATGCAAGTTCAAATGAAGAACTGAGCACCCCGTTTTCCCCACAGATTATTTGTTGTGAAACACATTCAAGTAGAAATAGTTGGACAATAAATTTCAACAAGTGTCCTGAAATACTGTTTTCAGAACTTGGAAAAGGGCAAGTTAGGACACTTGTTGAAAACATGTGTTAATCCCTTTCGCAAACACATGCATATAAACTCAGAGAGGGAAAAGCACAAAAACCAAGAAACCGCAAAAGCCAACGAACCAAAACAACCCCAAAAGGCGAAGAAACCAAGAGCCACAAGAGCCACACACCATAAAAACCACAACAGCTACAAAAACTACAAAATCCGAAAAAACACAAAAACCGCAAAAGCAATTGCAGCACACTTTATGAGTCATAAAAACCAAAAGCCACTAAAGCCAAGAGACCAAATCAGAAAAACCACACAAACCAAGAAACCAGGCTGAAAAACAAAACGAACAATACCCCTCTATATTTGTTCTTTATCAAAAAGCATAGCTTTCATAGCTATGGTTTAGTTCTTCCTGCTTTGATATATGATTTGTTTTAATGTGATTGCAATCTACCTAACATGTGTTTCATTCCAAACTGAAATGCTCCGCAGTCACTCGTGTAAATTCCAATGTAATTATCTTATGTAAATTTCACTAGAAAAATCACACTTGATATAATACAGATACCTCATGTAAATCCCAATGTAGGTTTCCCTAAATAGTTGTTTTTTTTACTTGAGTGGTCACTTGCTAAGATTCTGGCCTTTTTTTGCATCAATCTAGCTTACACGTAATACAGTTTAGCAAAAATCATGTGTTTTTGACAGAGGCTTACTTGTGAACATTCTCAACAAACAGCATATACTAAATCTGTAAAAATTTGTTAGCAAATTCTTCCCCATGTATCAGATGCATGGCAACTATATAGATAGAACAACAACAAAAGCAACAACAACAACAGGCATGTTTGATGCACCTTTGGTGCACTTTTCATTGTTCACACAATCTACTAATATTGGATGACTTGGCCAAAAAAGAATCGCAGTCTCCTCCCGATTAGTAAGTTTACTAAATTAGTAAAGTTACTAGGTTTGCAGTGCAAAATCACAGCAAATTTTGATGATTCTGTAACCAACCCCACATGCACAATGCTAACACAACTAAATAGTTTTAAGTAAAAATGCAACATCCAAAAATTTAGGTCGATTAGTAAATTAATTCAGGTTGATCAGTAAATTAATTTAGGTCGTAACCTAAATTTGATGTTTTATTTAAGTGGAAAAAATAAATTAGTAAATGTTTTACCTAAACAGCTCCCATTTACGTAAATTTAGCTCGACCTAAATTTACTAATTCCGAAGACTCAGGGTGGCTAGTGCCATTTCTCAGGACATCATTATCTAAATGACATTGCCTTTTTGGTCTTTGAAGTTTCTTTGTCATTTTTCAGCTCCCGATTTCCAAAGTCACTACTATAGTGACATCTGGAGAAATGGCACTAGCCACCCTGGCCAGTGCCATTTCTCAGGACATCATTATCTAAATGACATTGCCTTTTTGGTCTTTGAAGTTTCTTTGTCATTTTTCAGCTCCCGATTTCCAAAGTCACTACAATAATGACATCTGGAGAAATGGCACTAGCCACCCTGGCCAGTGCCATTTCTCAGGACATCATTATCTTAATGACATTGCCTTTTTGGTTTTTGAAGTTTCTTTGTCATTTTTCAGCTCCCGATTTCCAAAGTCACTACTATAATGACATCTGGAGAAATGGCACTAGCCACCCTGGCCAGTGCCATTTCTCAGGACATCATTATCTAAATGACATTGCCTTTTTGGTCTTTGAAGTTTCTTTGTCATTTTTCAGCTCCCGATTTCCAAAGTCACTACTATAGTGACATCTGGAGAAATGGCACTAGCCACCCTGGCCAGTGCCATTTCTCAGGACATCATTATCTAAATGACATTGCCTTTTTGGTCTTTGAAGTTTCTTTGTCATTTTTCAGCTCCCGATTTCCAAAGTCACTACTATAGTGACATCTGGAGAAATGGCACTAGCCACCCTGGCCAGTGCCATTTCTCAGGACATCATTATCTAAATGACATTGCCTTTTTGGTCTTTGAAGTTTCTTTGTCATTTTTCAGCTCCCGATTTCCAAAGTCACTACAATAATGACATCTGGAGAAATGGCACTAGCCACCCTGGCCAGTGCCATTTCTCAGGATATCATTATCTTAATGACATTGCCTTTTTGGTCTTTGAAGTTTCTTTGTCATTTTTCAGCTCCCGATTTCCAAAGTCACTACAATAATGACATCTGGAGAAATGGCACTAGCCACCCTGGCCAGTGCCATTTCTCAGGACATCATTATCTTAATGACATTGCCTATTTGGTCTTAAAGTTTCTTTCCAGTGGCCTGTAAGGTATCAGCCCCCGATTTCCAAAGTCACTACACTATTGACATCTGGAGAAATGGCACTAGCCACCCTGGCCAGTGCCATTTCTGAGGACATCATTAGTAATGACAATCTACAACCCTGAGGCTCAAATGGCTTCACCGCCTTCAGTGATGTCCCAATAGAGGTTTGTCTGAAACTGAGGAGATACTTAGTGATGTCAATTGATTGTGCCCAATCTCAGGATTCAGTTTCCACAGCTGAGAAATGGCACTGCCCACCACCGCTAGTGCCATTTCTCTTTATTGAGTTATCTTCAGCTGCCTTTTCTTGAACTCTAACTGATGGTGGATAACTTTTGGTAGCACTTCATGTAGCAATTCATGAGAAATGGCACTGGTGGGGGTGGCCAGTGCCAGTTCTTGAGCATTGGCACAGGACCAGGAGGTTTTGGCACTATCATCTGAAGTCATTTGACAATGATGACTTTCAGCACTTTTGGCTCAGAATTTTTCAGGACATCCCAATTTTGGAACTTGCCATGGCGTGGAGGGCAAGCCCTGAGGCAAAAGCTGCAGCCCAGAAGCTCATCAACTGGTCCACTGGGATGTTCAGTGGATCTGGCAACCCAGAAATGGATGATGCAGTGGACTGCAGTTGAGGCCCCAGTATAGAAATATGTCTGTGTGTGTGTGTTCGAGTGGTCAAATTGCATTTTCACCTGAGTGACAGTGTCAGTCGATTCACTGAAGGTACCTACCTGGTGAACCAGTTCGGGCAGAACCATGGAGCTTTTCGCAGTGCCCTTCATGACCCGATGATTTGCATTGAGAGGGTGCAGCCTTCTTTTCAGTTTGAGCGACGTGCAGCAGCTCTGGCTGTGCCGGTGCCACCAGAAGAAGGGAGTACAGAGGAGATTGTCTTACAACCCTGGATGCTGGGCTTTGGACCAGATTTCAGCTTCAAAGGACCTCGAAGAGTGTGTATGTGCTCAGGCTCGTGCAAGAGTTCCTTGAAGTCCCATACCACTCAGTCAAAAATCCCATTGGTGTCAGCTTCAAGAATCTGAACCCTGGGTCCAACATCGACCCGTTCTCAGTGACCATCACAAATGGGTACACCAAAATCATCGCCATGAAGCTCATCCTGGTTGCTGCCATCGATGTGTCTCTGACAGACGCTGAGCTGAAATCTCTTTACCCTTTCCTCGCAGCATGCTACGGGTTCAGGTGTGTTCATAAGACTTCAGGTGATGCTAAGGCTGACCAGTTCAATTGCCTTGCAGAGAAGTTCAGTGAATCATCAAGGCCAAGACCAGACCCAATTCAGTGTGCGTTCATGTTTCGCCAGATGAGACGGGTAAAACTTGGAATGAGGGGATTGGTGAGCTTATCCAGGAGTTCAATGGTGGCAGTGGCGGGGAACACAAGAAGGTTTCAGCCTTGGAGGCCTCTGTGATTAAGATGTGCCCCACGTTGCACCAAGCAACACAGGACTTAGTGGCATATCACTGGCCGAACTTCCAGTCCAAGACTTCAGCCCTCACCTTGAAGATCATTGGCTCTGAGGTTCTGCGTCCCTTGGCAATTCTTGATGGTATATTTTCTTTTCAGGTCCAGAAACTTTGCTGCGTATGAATTTTGAACAGTTTTTTCACTGACACTGACCAAGGGAATGGTGCAAAACCCAAAGTGGACTCTGACCTGTGCAAGGAAATCCTGGCTCCAAACAATGACAAGCGACACATGTGGATCAGCAGGAAGGTGCGCTACTTTGTCCACAGGCTGGCAGAAGCAAAGCGTCTCCGGAAAAAGATCAATCTGCACAGCAATGCCAAGAGTTTTCGTGATGTTCGAGATGATGCAGACTCATGGCAACCCTGAGTCTCCGGAATTAGTAATTTTACTTAGGGCCTTGATTTAGGTAATCCAAAAAAATTAGGTGCAAAAATTGACCTATTTTTTTTACGACCTAAATTAATTTAGGTCGTAACCTAAATTTCATAGTGACGTTTTTTTGCTTAAATTTCTGTTGTTTTCGGTATATTCACATGATGTTCTCAAGTCAGCTATGTGTCTTGATCTGACGAGTTTCTCTATAAATATTGTGCTGTTTTCAAAAATATCACTTGTGTGTGTGTGCGGTTGGCTGTTCAAAAGAACAAGTGGTTTGATGTGAAGTAACAGAAGCCATCACAAGTAAATCAAGCAAAGTGACAAGCTGCAAAGTCAATCAAACTCAAAAACAATGGCATAAGTAACATCAAGAAACAAGGCTAGTTTGAGGTAAGCTGTGTTTCAACTGCAGGAGTCATAGCTCTCATCCTTTCTCCTAAATCTTCCCACACAAGTGAAAACCATTAGGCCAAACATAGATGCACCAGCAACCACCATAATGCTAGTGAATTTAGGTGCGCACAAAATTATTTAAACTGTGGGACTTACTACCGTAAATTCAAGAATTTTCCTTGTTAGTAAAATCTACGTATGTACCAAAATTCACTTATGTTAGAAAAACACTTACTAACGTTTTTATGTTGGAATATCTAAAAATCAATGTAATTTCTGATGAGAAATTGTGACTTTGTATAAGTGTTTGTATGCATCTGCTTTGATATGTAGATGTTTTGGAAATTTGTTGTCTGTATTGGATGTTGAACATTTTTTAAAGTGTTCCATGGGTAGGTCAAAAACTGTGATTAGTTTTTTTCACATTTAATGGACTAATTTCAGGTGTTGTTGACCTAAGGTTTTGACTGAAAAGTGCCAATATCAAAGTCAATCCTACAAATTGATTGGCTGCCTATGTTTTGCATAATCTTTTGGCATATTTTCAAAACTGAATCGGACATAAAATTGCCCAATCCATGCCCCAAACCCACAAAGTTCCCACGATGATACCTACATTTTTCTGTGGTTTTGTCGTAGTTTTGTCATGAAACCACAGACCCACAGCAAACAATAACAAAAAACAAATTTGCAAACCCTAAGCTTGGAGAAGGAGCAGAAGGTTAGGTCCTGCCAGTTTTTTTGTTCTGCCAGCCCTTCAAAAGAAACAAGGAACCAAAAAGACAATAAACCAAAAAAACAAACAAAACAAAAAACATGACGGGACCCAACTCTCTGCATCTTCCCCCGTTTTGGGTGTGCAATTTGTTTTGTTTCTTTGTTTTTTGGTTTCTTGGGTTGGTGCTCTCTTTTTTGGTGGAATTTCTGGGTTTCTTGTTTGTTTGTTTTTGTTCTTTTTGGGGTGTTGTATTCTGCAAAAAGGAAAGACCATGCAAAGGCGAGACTGCGAAGAACAAATTAATCCATTGCAGGTGTAGAAAACACAAAAAAACACTCTCAGGCTGTCCCCTTCCGTTTTGTAGACCGCAGGCCATTTTTTCTGTAATCTGGACGCTTAATGTACATGTTAAAGTACAACCAGGATCCTAGCAAGTGACCACGTTCCTGGTAAAATTGAAAGCTAAACACTTTAACTCAAAAAAAAAACATCAAAAAAATAAGGTGTCCTTTTTATCCCATAAAATGTCACTTTAAAGAAGAAAAAAGGACACCTCATGTTGAGACATCCCCACCTGAAGGTTTACATGAGCTTATTTTAAGATCTATGTGTGATCATAAAAGGTAGTTCAAACCTGGTTTTTTTCTTGATGTTGTTTGAGCATTAGGGTTGAAGGTGGGGAGGCCTAAAGCTATAGTAACATAATAACATATTATAAGTATAATCGCATTTATTTGTTGCATACTTATATAAGACCTTGAAGGGTTTACATGGGTTGGGCTTGGTTTTACTGGAGTAGCTGGGTCAAAATATCCTGGAATCTGTTTTGGCAAATTCAGATTCAGTTGAAGTCAGTGTTGTGCAAAAGAAGGGAGCTGGTTAGAGGAAAAATGATAAACATATGATGAACGTTTTTCGATGTTTGATGAGGTTTGAATTAATTTTGGAGAAATTTCTATGCGGTAGAAACTGCATGAAGAGTGCAAAGGAACAGCAACAAATATTTCAAAAGAAATTCCTGAGGCATTCTATTTTTCATCATTTTTTGGACACAATGGCAATATTTTCTTGTGAATTTCTTCTGAAATTCTGATGCATTCCTTTTGTATGTCTATTGAAATTCTTCTGAATTCCTTTTACTTCTTTTGCATTTTTGTTTGCAGTTTTTATGCATTTCTGATTTGTTTAAAGGAATTTCTTATGAATTTCTTATGCATGTCTTATGCATTTCTTATGAATTTCTTACGCATTTCTTATGCATTTCTTATGCAATTCTTATGCAGTTTTTACAACTTCATAGGGCAAAAGTGTATGCAGTTTTGGCAAAAGTGTATGAAGTTTTTAAAACTGCATAAGAACTGCATAAGAAATGCATAAGAATTGCAAAAGAATTGCATAAGAAATGCAAAAGAATTGCATAAGAAATGCAAAAGAATTGCATAAGAAATGCATAAGAAATGCATAAGAACTGCATAAGAAAAGCATAAGAAATGCATAAAGATTTCTTGAAAATGCAAAATAAGATCATGAAATGTCACAAAAAATTCATAAGAAATTCAAAAGGGATTTCCTGAAGGCCTGGTGTACAAGAACCATGTGTTGTGACCCCCACAAAAAAAAACAAGAGTCTATACGTGAAACCATAACGTAAATATAAAAATACATCAAAACCTGTATTCAAGATAACTCCAAATAGTTTTCATATGTTTTTGCAATTTGAACTGCGGTGGAATACATGAGTCTTAAGAATGAAAGTCGCAAGCAACCTTGTATAGTATAGTTCTAATGTTTTTCACAAGTAATGACATTGAATTCCAAAAGAAACATGTAGACAAGATGACAGGCTGAATGCATTTGATGATGAGATGAGGCATCTCATGAAGATTCAGGTGGCGTGTTGAATCTAAAAAGAAAACTGTTTCTGTAAGATAGGATTGACCAAAAGTTCAACGGAAATGGTTTCAAACCAAGTTAACTGGACGTGACCCCAATATCATCTTGAGCAGTCTTAAAAAGGGTTCTCAGGTAAAGTTCTTTTTGTTCAGATATGTAAAGTTCATTGGAGTTGTTCCCAAGTAAAGTTCACTGGATTTCCTCTTGGGTAAAGTTCATTGGAGTTGTTTTCAAAAGCAAACTCATTGTAATTGTTCTCAAGTATAAAGTCCAAGTGCAGCCACCAGCGCAGTCTGAAGTAAAGTTAAGTGAATGCAGGGTCCCTAAAAGCAGTCTCAAATAAATAGAGTCCACTGTGCAAACACTCATGCCATGTAAACTGAATGCTAGCTCAAGTAAACCCAAATGAAGGCAATGTGAAATTGAATCTCTTCTGAAATACCGTTCATTTGTTTTGGTTTTCCTATTGGTCCCATGTAAGTTCAAATGAAGAACTGAGCACCCCTTTTTCCCCACAGATTATTTGTTGTGAAACACAAATCAAGTAGAAATAGTTGGACAATAAATTTCAACAAGTGTCCTGAAATACTGTTTTCAGAACTTGGAAAAGGGCAAGTTAGGACACTTGTTGAAAACATGTGTTAATCCCTTTCGCAAACACATGCATATAAATTCAGAGAGGGAAAAGCACAAAAACCAAGAAACCGCAAAAGCCAACGAACCAAAACAACCCCAAAGGGCGAAGAAACCAAGAGCCACAAGAGCCACACACCATAAAAATCACAACAGCTACAAAAACTACAAAATCCGAAAAAACACAAAAACCGCAAAAGCAATTGCAGCACACTTTATGAGTCATAAAAACCAAAAGCCACTAAAGCCAAGAGACCAAATCAGAAAAACCACACAAACCAAGAAACCAGGCTGAAAAACAAAACGAACAATACCCCCCTATATTTGTTCTTTATCAAAAAGCATAGCTTTCATAGCTATGGTTTAGTTCTTCCTGCTTTGATATATGATTTGTTTTAATGTGATTGCAATCTACATGTTTTTCATCCCAAACTGGAATGCTCCGCAGTCACTCGTGTAAATTCCAATGTAATTATCTTATGTAAATTTCACTAGAAAAATCACACTTGATATAATACAGATACCTCATGTAAATCCCAATGTAGGTTCCCCCAAATAGTTGGTTTTTTAACTTGAGTGGTCACTTGCTAAGATTCTGGCCTTCTTTATCGCATCAATCTAGCTTACACGTAATACAGTTTAGCAAAAATCATGTGTTTTTGACAGAGGCTTACTTGTGAACATTCTCAACAAACAGCATATACTAAATTTGCAAAATGTTGTTAGCAGATTCTTCCCCATGTATCAGATGCATGGCAACTATATAGATAGAACAACAACAACAACAACGACGACGACGACGACCACAACAACAACAGCAACAGCAACAACAACAACAACAGGCATGTTTGATGCACCTTTGGTGCATTTTTCATTGTTCACACAATCTACTAATATTGGATGACTTGGCCAAAAAAGAATCGCAGTCTCCTCCCGATTAGTAAGTTTACTAAATTAGTAAAGTTACTAGGTTTGCAGACTTAGGGCAACGCATGCAAAATCACAGCAAAATTTGATGATTCTGTAACAACCCCACATGCAAAATGCTAACAAAACTAACTAGTTTTAAGTAAAAATGCAACATCCAAAAATTTAGGTCGATTAGTAAATTAATTCAGGTCGATCAGTAAATTAATTTAGGTCGTAACCTAAATTTGATTTTTTATTTAGGTGGAAAAATAAATTAGTAAATGTTTTACCTAAACTGCTCCCATTTACGTAAATTTAGCTCGACCTAAATTTACTAATTCCGGAGACTCAGGGAAATGTGCTGCTTGTTTGCACACTTTCGCCCGGCATTCGAGAAGGTGCTCACAGATGCACAGCTGGAAGCTTGTGAGTTGACGTTTGTCCGCAGTTACCTGGACACTGAGATGATGGAGGAGATCCGGATCCAGTCCCCAGCCCTGCAAGTTGGCGACTTCCGATTCTTGGCTGACTATGGTGTTGCAGAGGGGATCCTGGGGCCCAACTTGGACCTGCAGAAAGCCAACTTGGATCTACAGAAAGCTGAGATGGTCAAGGCCGTTGCAAAGCTCCAAAAAGAAGAGACCAAGTTCAAGGAGTAACAGCTTGGCGTTGAAAACTTTCAGAAGGTCGGTCTGGGTCTACGTGCAGAAATGCTTGAGAAACAGCGTGAGGCTCAACGTGCTGCAATCAATGCCATGCAAGAGTGCAACTTCCCAGTCCGAGATCTTTCAGAATGTGGCCATGGAACGACATTCTATGAGGCATCAATCCATCGCTTTGCAGCTGAGAAGGGTCTGGCTGAGAACAAGTTTCTCAAGATCTACTGGCTCAATTTTTCAACCTTGGGGTATGATGGCTGGAAGAACACAGTGACAGCTGTGAAGGAGTATGCTGGTTTGATCGCAGCATCACCAGCAAACACATGCTTGGTCCTTGCATGCCCGACTGTTGGTGGATATGGCAACGCATGTGATGAGGGTGAAATTGCGAATACAGCTGCCAAGATGATGGAACTTTTGAAGATGCCAGAGCACCGACTCGTGCTGCGTGAAGTCACTGTGATGTTTGACCATTCAAGTTATCCACCACAGTCATACCGACCTGGTGTACACAAGTTTTTCATGTGCAATCATTAGTGACTTGCAGGAAGAAGGTGATTATGTCAGTGTGTTTGCCAAGTCTGCAGCTTGGAAACGACAGTTGACTCCATCCTCCAAGGACATCACGGTGCAGATGAATTCAGTGAGGAATTACGTCGACCCTCGGCGTGACTTCAAGACTTCTGCAGGAGTCATGGATTTGTCCAGAGCCAGCAGGCGAAAGCAATGGCTGTCAGGCTTTTCTTTGCCATCTGCATGGCTACAGGGCCTTTTGCTTGGTCTTGGCCTTGATGGCTCAGTGGGCTGCTGCATCATTGACACCTTTGCCTATGACCACAGCATGGCTGAAGCCATCATGCGGCTGTCCTCCAACACAAAGTGGCCTTCAATGCTTTGTGTCGGCCTTGTTGGGCCGAGGCCAATACTCGTGATCCAAATGGCGCCAACAGGAAGGTCGATGCGGCGAAAGTTGCGAATTGGCTTTGTGTCGCCCTGAAGAGGCGGCTTCAGGCTAGCCACAGAAGGCATCACAGTCGTTCCAAATTGGGAGCCATTGTCGACTTACGCAGAAAATCTTATCATGCCCAGTTTGAATTCTGCTGATTTCACATGCACATTTCCAAGTGCATCGAATGAACTTCCTCTCAGAGCCGCCTTCCTGGATGCGATGGAGGAGAAACTCACCATTCCAGAAGTGCGGGATGAATGGATGAAGGTGCTTCAGCAGCACAATGCTGCTCTCAACAAGGAGGGCAATGCATACCGAGCTGAGGGTGAATCATCAGGGGCAGCAGCAGCAGCGGCTACAAGCACCAACAAGCGCAAGCCAAACATTATCAAACTGTTTCCTGCAAATAGTTTCAAGACTTGGAAAGCCAAGTCTTGAATAGTGCAGTTATTTGTCAAGACCTGGGGACACTGAGTTGCAAACATGTAACATTTTAAAACTTGGCATGCCAAGTCTTAAAAGAACTATGTAAGATTTCAGACCTGTGGCAGCCAAGTCTTGGCAAATATTTTCACTTGTGTTCATGTCTTGGAAGACCAAGTCATGAAATACATAAACCTTTGTTATACTGCTGCAAGTCTATACAGCAAAAAGTTTCAAGACTTGGAAAGCCAAGTCTTGAATAGTGCAATCTTTGTCAAGACTTGAGGACATGGAGTTGCAAAATTGTAGCAAAGAAAAATGTAAGATTTCAGACCTGTGGCTGCCAAGTCTTGACAATCATGTTCACTTGTGGTCACGTCTTGGAAGACCAAGTCATGAAAGACATATTCTTGGCAAGGGTCAAATGTTGAAATTCTTTGCCCCAAAAAGTTTCAAGACTTGGAAAGCCAAGTCTTGAATATCTAGTGCAATCATTGCCAAGACTTGGGGGCATGGAGTTGCCAAAAAATGTAACATGTCAAGACATGGGATATTGCCAAGTCTCAAGAGAAATGTAAGATTTCAGAACTGTGGTGGCTGCCAAGTCTTGACAATCATGTTCACTTGTGTTCACGTCTTGGAAGGCCAAGTCATGAAAGACATAATTCTTGCCAAGGGTCTAATGTTGAAATTATTTGCCCCAAAAGGATTCAAGACTTGGAAAGCCAAGTCTTGAATAGTGCAATCATTGTCAAGACTTCGGGACATGGAGTTGCAAAAAGATGTCGCAGTTCAAGACTTGGTTTCAGACATGTGGCTGCCAAGTCTTGACAATCATTTTCACTTGGGTTCATGTCTTGGAAGACAAAGTCATGAAAGACATAAATCTTACTTATACTGTTGAAATTCTATATCGCCAAAAAATCAAGACTTGGAAAGCCAAGTCTTGAGTAGGGCAATCATTGTCAAGACTTGGGGACATGGAGTTGCCAAAAAACGTAACGTTTCAAGACTTGGCAAACCAGGTCTTGAAAGAAAAATGTAAGATTTCAGACCTGTTGCTGCCAAGTCTTGACAATCATGTTCACTTGTGGTCACGTCTTGGAAAACCAAGTCATGAAAGTTCTTATTTGAGTCTAATGTTCAAATTCTTTACCCCGAAAAGTTTGAAGACTTGGAAAGCCAAGTCTTGAATAGTGCAACCATTGTCAAGACTTGGGGACAAGGAGTTGCAACAATGCAGCGTTTAAAAACTTGGCATGCCAAGTCGTGAAAAAAAGGTGCAGGATTTCAGACCTGCAGCTGCCAAGTCTTGACAATCATTTTCACTTGTGTTCATGTCTTGGAAGACCAAGTCATGAAAGACATAAGTCTTTGTTATACTGTTGAAAGTCTATACAGCAAAAAGTTTCAAGACTTGGAAAGCCAAGTCTCAAATAGTGCAATCATTGTCAAGACTTGAGGACATGGAGTTGCAAAAATGTAGCAGTTCAAAACTTGGGATACCAAGTCTTGAGAGAAAAAGACTTGGTTTCAGACCTGTGGCTGCCAAGTCTTGACAATCATTTTCACTTGTGTTCATGTCTTGGAAGACAAAGTCATGAAAGACATACAGTAAATCTTACTTATACTGAAGAAATTCTATACCGTCAAAAAAAAATCAAGACTTGGAAAGCCAAATCTTGAATAGGGCAATCATTGTCAAGGCTTGGGGACATGGAGTTGCAAAAAAAATGTAACAACATAACAAAGCTTGGCATGCCAAGTCTTGAACACAAGGTGTTAGATTTCAGAAATGTGGCTGCCAAGTCTTGAAAAACTTTTTCCAATTGTGTTCATGTCTTGGAAGGCCAAGTCATGAAAGACATAATTCTCGGCAAGGGTCTAATGTTGAAATTCGTTACCCCGACAAGTTTGAAGACTTGGAAAGCCACGTCTTGAATAGTGCAGTCATTGTCAAGACTTGGGGACATGGAGTTGCAAAAATGTAACATTTCAAAACTTGGCATGCCAAGTCTTCAAACAAAAGGTGTAAGATTTCAGACCTGCGGCTGTCAAGTCTTGACAATCATGTTCACTTGTGTTCATGTCTTGGGAGACCAAATCATGAAAGACATAATTCGTGGCAAGGGTCTAATGTTGAAATTCTTTGCCCCAAAAGGATTCAAGACTTGGGAAGGCAAGAGTGGCAAGTTTCTAAACCATTTTCTCAGGAACCTCATTTTCACACTTTGAGGCCAAATTTTGCAATGCACCATTCTTAAGCTGCACAATGCCCATCCCTACCGCTTTGGACTGCCAAATCTGGATGGGTGTTACACTTGGTACCGTTGTCAAGTTAGGGGCATGAGTTGAAAAATTGTCACGTTTCAGAACTTGGGATGCCAAGTCTTGAAAAACAACCCATCGTGTTCATGCCTTGGATGTCCACAGTCTATTGTTAGCAAAAACTAGCTGCAAACAGTTTCAAGACTGGGGAAGCCAAGTCTTGAAGATGGCATGATGTCATGAAGTTCCACATTGTGTCTTTTGTAAAAGGCATGTGCAAGCATACAACACCAAATGGTTTCAAAATTTGAGAAGCCAAGTTTTA
This sequence comes from bacterium, assembly GCA_965233585.1. Taxonomy (GTDB): domain Bacteria; phylum SAR324; class SAR324; order SAR324; family NAC60-12; genus CBDDTI01. Next base: position 6,249 of record CBDDTI010000207.1, on the reverse strand, counting down.
AGATGGCATCATGTGTAAAGAATCATGCGGGCACAGCCCCACATACGGCAGAAAAAAAACAGGTATAAAGTTTCCGCTCGTTACACAGTTTAGTACATGGTTGTAAAATGTTAGGAGGGGTTAAAAATTGGAAGTGGAAAAACATCATTTCGAACACTTCAATATATCATTCTTGGGCTCCAGACTTGGAGTTCCAAGTCGTGAGCACAAGACCAATCTTTACCACTCTGGACACCCAACAGGAAACATAACAAGTATCAAACTACAGAACAGCTTGTTTGCAAGTTTTCAGGCTCGGGGCGGTAGCAAGTGTTGAAACCTATGATTTTTCAAAAGTCGCAAAGACTAACTTCATTGGTGAGCCAAGGCAAAAAACCTTGCAACAAAAACCCAAGTCTTGAGCTTGAAGACTTGGAAGGTCAAATAGTTAACAAGATGGGTCAAGTTGAGTTCCAGACTTGGAATGCCAAGTCCAATCAAATCCAGAACTTGGTGCAATGCATTTGGACAAGTTAAGGGTGAACTCTTACCTTTTTGTTTCAAAACTTGGGATGCCAAGTCTTGAAAAATGTGTTCATGTCTTGAAAGACCAGGTCATGAAAGGACAAAAAAGTAATACTGATACAGCCAAGTTCTGAACCATGTTAATGGTAACTACCCTGAATCAACCATATGTGAAAGACCTGGGAAGTGTAGCCAATTGAGACAAACATGAGTGGTTGGACTTGGATTCAAGCCTTGAACTTTTGAAGAACTCATTTGCATCACATCGAGAAAAACCTTAAAGTCTCAGTGATCACGTTTGTCAGTGCAAGACTTGAGAGGCCAAGTCTTGAAGTGCATTTAAGATTCACTATTTCTGGGAGACCGAACCATAGAGATTATGCAGACTTGGAAAATGACCAAGTCTGAATTTCATGTTCAGCTTCCACATTTAATAATCATCATCAATAACAACATCATATTGAAATTGAAGCCCAAGAGAAGCAAACAAGCAATTCTGTTCCTCTTGGGCATTTGGAACCTTGAATGGAAATCCCCAAGGGAGGCATGATGGAATGTCCCTCTAAGAGTATGGTTTATCTAGAAGAGTAACAGTGCCCTGTTGGTACAATGTGTTTTCTGTCAAGAGCAGCTAAAGTTCGACACCTTTTGGTGCAAAGACCATAGTAAGCAAATTCAAACTGTTCCATCGTTACACTAGTCACAACTATTCATATCTAATCATGTCTTCAAAAACAGTGTGTTTTTGTTTAATTTGGTTGAAGGTCTGCCATTTGAAATCCTAATGTCAAATCAGTCGGTATTTAGGTTCCTATGCAGCTCCATTCCTACAACCACATTTGGGAACCTGATGGTTGGAGCATGCAATCCACTAGAAGTGTATGAGTATAGTCATGTATATGCATTGAACACCTGTAGATCACACCAAGCCTCAAAAATGCCACGCACCAGACAAAAAAAGGAACTATGCATATAGTCATCCAACTCATTTGTGAAAATAAGAATATGAAAAAATCTAGACTGGAATTATTCCTGATGAATTCTCACAACTTTGAAAATGAAAGGGAGGTGTATGTATGTATTTGCCAGCTACGGGACAGATTTTGTTTAACCCTTTTCTTGGAACGGATACGAATTCAATTGCCAAGGCCTGGAATGCCAAGTCTTGGAATTGAAGTTGATGTCTTAATTCAATTGCCAAGGCCTGGAACGCCAAGTCTTGGAATTGAATTTGATGTCTTAATTCAATTGCCAAGGCGTGGAACGCCAAGTCTTGGAATTGAATTTGATGTCTTAATTCAATTGCCAAGGCCTGGAATGCCAAGTCTTGGAATTGAAGCCCATTATTTTAGGGGTTATGATGCCCTTGTTCAGGGCTAGTCCCTTGTTCAGGGACGTTATCCCCACCATCCCCAGCTGAAGGCTGCTGCAACGGCATCACCTGTCCAGGAAACCTGCAGGTACAATTTAATGGTCTCATATTTATGTTCATGACATGTGTGCATGGTGGTATCACAAGTGGATGACAACTGGGGGACACTGGATGGTATATTATGATTTGTGATGGTGACATATGTGCATGACTCTTGGTGACACTATATTGGTATCATATGTGCATGACCATTGATTAAGTATATATATAAATACATGTATGTATATATTTATATTTTCATGATACTTGATGGTCATTGGCAGTGTGTCTGTGTATGTGCGTGTGTTTGGTTCATAATCATGATACTTGTTGTTTGAATTACAGCATGTTTTTTGTTCTGACCTGCCCCCACCCCTTCAGGTTTCAATTTAAGCATGACAACTTTGTGTATGTGCGTGTGTTTGGTTCAGTAATCATGATACTTGTTGTTTGAATTACAGCATGTCTTTTTGTTCTGACTTGCCCCCACCTCTCCAGGTTTCAATTTTAGCATGAAAACTTATCCCTAGAAAATGAAAAGAAACATGTTGGAAAGCCATCCCCAAATTGAAAAGCAAAAAACAACTGCATTGTTTCACCCAAAATGAAACTATCATTTTCAAAAACCAAACTATCACAATCAAAGAACAGAGGTTTTTTGCAATTTTTTGAGCCAAACGATACATTTTTGACCCCTCCATTTCTTGGCCCATGGACTCGTTTTGTGCTTCAGGCATGAGCCTTGTGATGATTCTGCCTGTCTGATCTGTGACCAGCAGGCACCCGGTCTTATCAGTGGACACACTTAAATTGGGTTCTGTTTCAGCCTCCAGTGCATCATCACAGCCATCGCTTTTTTTTTGCCACTTGCTTTTGCCTGTGAACGTTTTCGGCGACCGGCGGGGTGTGGTGACCGGAGCTGCCTGCCCCGAAGCCGCTGGCAAGTCCTCGTCTTCGTCCTTGTCATCATCTGCGTCCCAATCGGGTTCGTCCTGGCAGGCAGACAATCCACGTGACAAACATGATATACACATGAATGCATGATATACAGATGTATTTGTTTTAACGATAACCCAAAAAAAAGGATCAGATGCACAAACTGCGAAAAAAAAAAAACAAAAATGAATCATTATGCCAAGATTTGGCATCCCCAGAACACATGCAAGTTTGACAGGGCACTGACTACGAACGCTGTGATAAGAACTTCAGTCACCGCCCCGGCCGGCCTTCACTTCTGTTCCCCCCTCGTCTTTCACGTCGTCGTCGTCTTTGACCATATGGGCGAATTTGAACATGTGACATTTTTGGAAACTCAGGCAATTTCTCTGGCAAAAGTTTCCTCGTGCTATCCAAGAAATATTTCCAAGCATTCCTTGCTTCTTTGCCTCTAATGCTCACCCTGGAGCATTTCTGGGCCACTCTGACCTTCATCTTGAAAACGCAACCCATTTCTTCAATTTCCGCGATGACTGGCCTCAAACATTGGTTCTTGTAGTCGCTCATGACCCAAGGGACAGACGCATACACGTACTCTTCGTCCTCCTTTTCTATGTCAAATCCAATGGTCGGGGCCTGCTCATGACGAAGCCTCTTCGGTTGTGACTCCTCCTTCCCTTTGCCTTTTCCGGCGCTACCCGCGGATCCGGAGGCCCATCCGGAGTAAGACCACCAGGACTGCCAAGACCCGCTGCCCTCGCCCCACTGTTGACGACTGTAACCATCATCCCAATCCTGGCCACGCCACGGGCTCTCGGACCAGGAACAGGAGGACGACCACCACGACATGGCGCGACGAACACTGGATTCTGTGCTGGAGGTTATTTTCGACTATCATAAGCGGGCATTATAATAGTGAAATGCTCAGGGTACATGGTATGTGCTAAACTAAAACGGTGCTCCAGTCCATGTATGTGTTTGCTTATGTCTGCCCATGCTACTGTTATTTTCTCAACTCAAAGTCAAACACATGAAGCATGAACGAGCCCAAACTACCACGCATGAAACACTCGCAGTTTCAGCCATGTCGGTGCAAATAACGTTTTAAAAAAACAACCGTGTCATCTATGCCACATGGTCAAATGTTGTTCCGAACCAAAGAAAACCAACCCCCTTGCCCAATGACTATCCCCAATGCGCTGTTGTTTTTTTGTTCGGCCTTCTTGTTCTTCAGCGCATAAAATTAAAATCTATACAAAACTAGATAACAGGACCGTTTTGTACACCAGGGTAGTCCGGGGTAAGACCACCAGGACTGGTAATCTGTACAAACTATACCAGGATAGTCCGGGGTAAGACCACCAGGCCTGGTGGGTTCTCTAGATGGAAATCTGCCCATTTCCTCCGAAACCTTAGCTTCAATGCCCACAGCGTTGGAGACGCCAGTCCTGACAGGGTGGCACCCCGGCAACTTACCGAGGGGGGCGTCGGTAAGTTGGAACCTCTTTTCCCTTAAAAACCTTCAAAAACATTGGAAAAACTTTGGAACTCAACACTGTTGTCATTTTTTTTCACCCCTAAACCAGTCCTGGTTATGACCACCTGTTGCTTCGAATTTGGCGCTGGTCGTTGAAAACTAACACTGTGAGAGTGTTACCGTCGTCGTTGTAAAATTGATCCATTACCACGTACAGATAGGGATTCAAGTCGACAGGAGTTGCCCAGTCCAAAATACAGTGGCCGAACAATACTTGGTGTATGATTTCTCTTCTTTCTGGATCAACATCAACCCTTCTTACTAGGTCATATATCAGCATCTCACGCGACCCGACGTCCATCCACACGTCAATGTGTTTACCAAATACATCGCCAAGCTCTACAGGGCCATCCATTCTGAAAGCGTGAAACTCCAGCTTTGCAGCACCTCCCAAACGGTGAAGCATCACAGCAGCCTCCGTCGAAGTGTCCTAGCAAGACTTGAGGACATGGAGTTGCAAAATTGTAGCAAAGAAAAATGTAAGATTTCAGACCTGTGGCTGCCAAGTCTTGACAATCATGTTCACTTGTGGTCACGTCTTGGAAGACCAAGTCATGAAAGACATATTCTTGGCAAGGGTCAAATGTTGAAATTCTTTGCCCCAAAAAGTTTCAAGACTTGGAAAAGCCAAGTCTTGAATATCTAGTGCAATCATTGCCAAGACTTGGGGGCATGGAGTTGCCAAAAAATGTAACATGTCAAGACATGGGATATTGCCAAGGTCTCAAGAGAAATGTAAGATTTCAGAACTGTGGTGGCTGCCAAGTCTTGACAATCATGTTCACTTGTGTTCACGTCTTGGAAGGCCAAGTCATGAAAGACATAATTCTTGCCAAGGGTCTAATGTTGAAATTATTTGCCCCAAAAGGATTCAAGACTTGGAAAGCCAAGTCTTGAATAGTGCAATCATTGTCAAGACTTCGGGACATGGAGTTGCAAAAAGATGTCGCAGTTCAAGACTTGGTTTCAGACATGTGGCTGCCAAGTCTTGACAATCATTTTCACTTGGGTTCATGTCTTGGAAGACAAAGTCATGAAAGACATAAATCTTACTTATACTGTTGAAATTCTATATCGCCAAAAAATCAAGACTTGGAAAGCCAAGTCTTGAGTAGGGCAATCATTGTCAAGACTTGGGGACATGGAGTTGCCAAAAAACGTAACGTTTCAAGACTTGGCAAACCAGGTCTTGAAAGAAAAATGTAAGATTTCAGACCTGTTGCTGCCAAGTCTTGACAATCATGTTCACTTGTGGTCACGTCTTGGAAAACCAAGTCATGAAAGTTCTTATTTGAGGTCTAATGTTCAAATTCTTTACCCCGAAAAGTTTTGAAGACTTGGGAAAGCCAAGTCTTGAATAGTGCAACCATTGTCAAGACTTGGGGACAAGGAGTTGCAACAATGCAGCGTTTAAAAACTTGGCATGCCAAGTCGTGAAAAAAAGGTGCAGGATTTCAGACCTGCAGCTGCCAAGTCTTGACAATCATTTTCACTTGTGTTCATGTCTTGGAAGACCAAGTCATGAAAGACATAAGTCTTTGTTATACTGTTGAAAGTCTATACAGCAAAAAGTTTCAAGACTTGGAAAGCCAAGTCTCAAATAGTGCAATCATTGTCAAGACTTGAGGACATGGAGTTGCAAAAATGTAGCAGTTCAAAACTTGGGATACCAAGTCTTGAGAGAAAAAGACTTGGTTTCAGACCTGTGGCTGCCAAGTCTTGACAATCATTTTCACTTGTGTTCATGTCTTGGAAGACAAAGTCATGAAAGACATACAGTAAATCTTACTTATACTGAAGAAATTCTATACCGTCAAAAAAAAATCAAGACTTGGAAAGCCAAATCTTGAATAGGGCAATC
>CBDDTI010000206.1:0-3521 GCA_965233585.1 bacterium | reverse complement strand
TACCACCCTTTTTTTCTTCTTTTTTTTTTTTTTTTTTCTGCATTTTTTTCTGCATTTTTTTCATTTTCATTATTTGTTACGCAACTTTTAGAAACAATGCTTTTTAACGTTTTTAATTCTTTGAAAAAATTTTTCTTTTTTTTTTTTGCGCTGGGTGCCACCCATTTTACAATATAATTAATTCTATATTGTTTTCTCTATGAGACATTAGGAACCAACAAATTATCCATGATTGTAAAGGTTGTTTTTCTAGCTACAAGCCAGCTCATTTCGTCACCAACTCATTAGTACTTGTTTGTAAATTCCTTGCGATTACGTAATCTGTAGACTTTGTATTTATCACTTTTTCGCATATTTAAGATCTTGAAACCGACTTAGTTCCAGCCAAGTATTTTTAGCTGATACTGTGAACACTGAAGAAGCCTGAAGGGCGAAACGTTTGTTCCTTACATTTAACATGGACCTGTGAGTAGTTTGCTTTTGACTCCATTTTTCATTCAACCTATATATATATATATATATATATATATACCTGATGTTTTGAAAACAAGGTCCAAACAGCCCAATCGCACCTAGTGTCTAATAGAGCCATGTAAGCAGCGCTTTCCAAGATCTGCACTCCACACCTCATCTAGTGAAAAATGAAAATGAAACTAAAATCTTTAGGTCACTTCTGCATAAATTCTAACAAAAGTCTGCCTTACAGTTTAGAACAAAATACCACTAACAGATGCCTGCGTTACACTTTAACTTTGTGAATTAACAGAATTCGTCATTGTCAGCTTGTGAAAAAAAATCTCTTTGCTTATTTCTGACTCTGGAGACTAGAGTAAAACGAGAGCAAAGAAGTCCCTGTTAAAAGCCTAGCTTAAGCCTTAAAAAACTTGATATTTTTTTGCCTGAGCTTGGGCACTTCCCCTTTCGATCCTAGCCACTGGCTGGAGAACATATGTCCGTATTTTGTGCAGCGTCGGTGTGCTAGACTGCACCCCTCAATGATTGACTGAAAACTGCCAGAGTTTAGTACAAACTACCACTAACAGATGCCTGCGTTACACTTTAACTTTGTGAATTAACAGAATTTGTCATTGTCAGCTTGTCAAAAAAAATCTCTTTACTTATTTCTGACTCTGGAGACTAGAGTAAAACGAGAGCAAAGAAGTCTGGCTTAAGGTTTGAAGGGGTTGATATTTTTTGCCTGGATTAAGAGCCAGGGACCCCAAAGAGGTAACCTTCAAGTAACAAAATTAAACTCAAATTGAAATTGAAAACGAGAAAAATAAAACTATTAGTAATCAGGTCAAACTGGTTTAAAAAGTTTTCCAACAGAAATAACTTTAGAGCACAAATGAGAGACCCCTTTTTCAAAACTCCAGGTAGATATCTTGTGAAAATTCACCAATTTTTTTTCCGTGTAAAATTTATGACTCTTTCCTATTTATTCATTAAAAGGTCATATTTTAGCATGCAAAACAGCATCTCGGCAATTGATCAACAGCTTATTTAGAGTAATCTATACCTTAGCCAATTATACATTTAAAATAATTATCTTCATTGTGAAAATTCACCAATTTTTTTTTCGTGTAAAATTTATGACTCTTTCCTATTTATTCATTAAAAGGTCATATTTTAGCATCTAAAACAGCATCTCGGCAATTAATCAACAGCTTATTTAGAGTAATCTATGCCCTAGCCAATTATACATTTAAAATAATTATCTCGTGAAAATTCACCATTTTCTTTTTCCGTGTAAACTTCATGACTCTTTCCTATTTTTTCATTAAAAGGTGATATTTTAGCATGCGAAAAAGCATCTCGGCAATTTATCAACAGCTTATTTAAAGTAATCCCTGCCCCAGCCACTTATACATTTAACATATATACCTGATGTTTTCAAAACAAGGTCCCAACAGTCCAATCGCACCTAGTATCTAATAGAGCCATGTAAGCAACGCTTGCCAAGATCTGCACTCTACACCTCATCTAGTGAAAAAAGGAAATGAAACTAGAATCTTTAGGTCACTTCTAGATAATTCTAACAAAAGCCTGCTTTACAGATTAGTACAAAATACCACTAACAGATGCCTGCGTTACAATGTAACTTTGTGAATTAACAGAACTCGACTTTGTCAGCTCGTCAAATTAAATCTCTTTGCCTAATTCTGTTTCTGGAATCTAGAGCAAAACAAGAGCAAAGAAGTCCCTGTTAAAAGCCTAGCTTAAGGTTTAAAAAACTTGATATTTTTTTGCCTGAGCCTGGGCAAACACCCTTTCCATCCTAGCAACACGCTGGAGAACATATGTCCCTATTTTGTCCAGCCTTGGTCTGCTAGACTGCACCCCTCAATGACTGACTGAAAACTGCCAGAGTTTAGTACAAAATACCACTAACAGATGCCTGCGTTACAGTGTAACTTTGTGAATTAACAGAGTTCGTCTTTGTCAGGTTATCAAAAGATCAAGAAATATTTTGCCTCAGTTAATCTTTAACCACTACAGTAATACAACAGGCAAGACATCTAAACGTCCCGGTTAGAAACTTGACTTCAGTTTTTAAGAAGTTCATATATTAACCTAATGCCAACCAACCCTCCCTGCCTCCCCTTGGCATGTGCATGTGCTAAGTCTAAGAAACGCATGTGCGTTTCTTAGACTTAGCAAATGTTCGGCCAAAAATATGACTCTATAGAGAGCAGAGACAGAAAGTTTTGATCTTTCCTGAAACTCTTTACGGAAAACTGTTCGCAGTGTTAAACTGAGGGCTTAACTGCTGAATACCCCTCCACTCCAAAAGAGATCTTGAAAAGTGTGGCTACGCGGCTACGCAGACACGCAGAATGCAGGCTGTCTTACAGAGGACACGTAGGGTTTTATGATGGCTACGCGGCTACGCGGCTACGCGGCTACGCAGAAAACTTAGAGTCCAGGCTCTCCCAGAAAACTTAGAGTCCAGGCTCTCTCAGACAGAGAGAGAGGGCGCCTCATCTGAAAATTTTGTCTTTCATTCATTTGCGCAAAGAAACACATTTCTTGTCTTTTCATTCTTTCCACTAACAGAAATACAACTACGACAACATAAACATAATCTTACTTGATAAGACTCTCTTTATTACCAAATCCAACTGTTAATTTCAAATCCAAAATCATTGCTCAACCACACTTTCACAATCTTTTAATTTACATTTTAGACGGACATTATTGACTTTCAATCACGGTAAACATGCCCTGATCTGTTCGTATACATATAAGAGGACAACAAAAATCAAGTTTACTTTCGGTCCCAGAACTGAACGATTAATTCTTTAATAAAAATTTCAGTACAAAAATTTTAGCATTAAGTATAGCACCCACGTTTCTACTTAAAATTCACCGGTGCGTAAAATACGTTCCCACACTTATGCTTTTTACTTAAATTGGTAAATCCTTTTCACATCGTCCAAGAATACTCTCCATAGATCCTCTCCGCGATGCACGTATCTCCACTTGAACTCTGCTAAATAGGAGGAATAATGTTCCTTTTT
>CBDDTI010000205.1:0-9467 GCA_965233585.1 bacterium | reverse complement strand
CACAGTTCTAGCGCGCGCTTTTGCTGATGCAAATTAGCACGTGCACAAAGATTTCAAAAAACAAACATGCCGACAACAGAGCGATCATTTTATTTACTCAAAACCCGCACTATCTGTGTTATTTTTCTCTATAACTGCATGCAGTGTATTGATGGCTCTAGTATTTTATTACAACGATATGTTACAAAAGGTAACGATGCAAAGAACCCAGCATGTTTAGCTTTCGTTTGTTACCGAAATAACCCAGTTACATGCAACGCATGCGCAGTTGCACGAAAAATTGAGACCGATTGCTATAGCAGAAACGTGCCGTTTTCTAGCGATCCAGTCGTTAGAATTTCAAGAAATTTGGCAAAAAAAATAGATCAGAGACCACGTGAATGATCCATCACGAAAAATCTGAATTTTGACATAGGGAATTTTTAATAATACAGGAAACGATTAACGGCGAATTACGGAAATCGCCTGTGTCAAAATTTTATTAGAACGGTGTTGACAAAAGGGATTTAATGTCAACTCGTAGTGTGCAAAAGATGAAAACAATCTAACGACTGGATTTTTTTTAAGTAAACAAAAACCATTATTTCAGCCTTGTTTTTAACCAGCCCCGTTGCCATGGCAACAACATGCACCCTTGTCAAAATGCGAGAATAAATACTTCTGTAATTAATCTTGACTCTTGCAAAAAATGGGCGCCAAAGCATAAATAGTTTAAAAGTTATGGAGAATTAGGCATAGGCTCTTGAAAACTGTGTTCGGCCACCTTAAAAGTGTTTATATATCATATTACTTCACGGGTATCATTTTTAGTCACGGCTTTATCACACTGATATCTGCACATAATATGTAATACAAAAATTTTTTTTGAGATTTCGGTATCTCTATGACATCTCAAAGTGTATTCAAGCCAAAAAAATGAATTCCAATGCTCGTTTAGCATAAAATTAAGCTTTAAATCTCCCGCTTTGGCTACGCCCAATGAAAGATTGTGACGAATGATGTCACTTCAGGAACATTTCAAAGCTTCATCTTTTTATTTTGCTTGACGACCACTGCTTCACCAACTTTGGTTTGTTTGTTTTTTGTCGATGAAAACTCCTCACCACCACTGAAACAACAGTGACCTGAACTAGCAGGATTTGGCGATTCCTGACATGATGTCACAACCCATTCAGAAACCCAGACTTTTTTTGGCCCTGACCCATGGTCATCTTCATCGGGCGTAGCTGAAGCAAGAACTCTAGAGCTAGATCATGGGATATTAAAACATAAGCGGATTTAGGGGAGGGGCTGCGGAGCCCCCTTTTTTCTTGTATTTTCAAAATGTTTCACGCTTTTGCTTGGAAAATAGTTGGGTAAAATGCTCTCTCATTCTATCATCTGAAACGTTAACGTTACTTTACTTTGCATCACGAATCCACCCACAGTGCTGTATGCTGCATGTCCTGAAAAGGGAAGTTTTCATTCGGGGGGGGAGGGGAACTCGGCCCCCTCTTTCTGAATTTTCTGGATCCCCCTGGCGGACTAGCTGAACGGCCTACCTGGACAACTTGCCACCAGAAAACGAAATACAATAGAGAACTAGACAACACGCACGCACAACAAGCCCCAAAGTCGAGCGATACAATGACTGCGCGTGCTCTTCCGTTTGGGCGAGTGTCGCGTCGCGGGCGCCGTCGCAGATCATCTCGTTCCCACTGAGAGTCCTCGTTACCCTTGTCCAGCGGAATGGGAAGACCACACAGAACGTAACGAACGGCAGACATAACAACAACACAGGAAGCCCTCGCATCCGTTTAGAATATGAGTAAAAATCAAACTACCTACGCGTGCTTTGTGTTTTGTGGCGGCCATTTTGAATTTTTAATACACGCGCACGGTCTGCTAGTGCTAGGTCTAGAACCGAAAGTTAGTTTAGAAGTCTGGGACTCGCAATTGCTCGGAGGATCCGATCGCTCATCGAAAATAATTAAGTGTCCGAGCAGGCTCCGAGCGATTTCCGTGATTTCTGTTCCAGACCTCGCACTAGCAGACCGCACGCGCGAATTAAAAGTTCAAAATGGCCGCCACAAAAACACAAACACGCACGATAAAGGTAGTTGGATCTTTTATTCGTATTCTATGGATGTGAGGGCTCCCTGTGCAACAACCTAGAAGGCGCAGGAAGGCGCACAAAGGCGCTTGCGCACACGCACTGAACATACTAACTGCATCGAAATAGAACTTACACTAGGGGTATTTACCATTTACACGGGAAAACCGGAAATTCCACTTGGAAGATCAAATGGTTCGCGCCATTCCGTTTGGGAAGCTTCAGAAAATTGGGCTTTGATTTGTGGTGATACTATTTTTCTGCTCTTTTAAGTCTCTCTAGCTGACGTAGAAAGCCTTTTTTGCGATTCCCTCTCCCGCAACGTCGCATATAAGGTGGCTCAAAACAGTTTCTAGCACTAATATTTCTATGGGGCATTGTAACCATTCTTTATCACTTGATACTACAATCATGGTATCAAAACACTGCCCAGCTATTGGTGAACACGTTGCTGTCCTTTCCATAACATAATAGGTTACCATAGCAACAGTATGACCTGCTAAAAACACCCTAAATTACAGCTTTAGAGGCTTATAATTCAAAAACGGCACGGTGAATTACTTTATATTACCAATATTTGATAAGCATGATTAGGCGTAACTTTTGGCAGAGTTTAAAAAAATTCTGTGGGTGGCGCTCAGAGCCACCTTAAATTTCCGAAAATTTAAACTGCCTATATCAAGAGAACTTAAAATTTGAAATAGATAGAGGGGAGCCTGGTATTCGTTGAGGAGCAGGGATCCGAACTTTCAAATAAGGAAATAATCCCCCCCCCCCCCCCCCCCCACCATCCCTCGCTTTCAGAAACGTTTAAATTTGAACCGTTCACAAGTTATTACAAGTTACGATTTCTGAGAGCCGAAAAATAGGGAGAAAGTTAAGTGAGACTCCAACAATGCATGTATTGCAGCCAAGTTAAGTGGCAATTTGAGTTTCATTCATGACAGAGGCACACATATTTAGTCGATAGGGATACAATATTTTCCGAGCACGCAGCGTTTCTTCAGGCTACATATTATGTTTTACGACTGCTCGCTATGCTCTCATTTTCAGTAATAATTTTTAACTCTGCAATTGATTGGTCCATATTCACTGTATACAAGATTAGATAGAGGGTGATCTCTTCACTTAAACTAAATAAAAAATTGTTAGGTCCCGGTACTCGTTTCCGAGGGAAAAAACGAAGATCTGTCTCTCGCAAGCCAAGCCGTCTGGTAAAAGCCACCATTTTGTAGATGTTGTGCATGAGTACGCGCTCCATTCTCGTTCCTGGAGGTCGTGCTCCTTTTGGTTAGCACCAGGAATTGCGACCTCTGGGAGGGTCCAATTTTCGAACCTTGCGCAAAGTAATCGTTTTATATTCTCAGCCAATCAGATTTGTCAGACTTAACCCTGAGCATACGCAGAGTGACTATAAAGTGTGTCAGCAAGCAACCGGAACGATGATCCTGCTGGTATACGTTGGATCACTATAGTGATCTAATCTGCTTCACAAATAAAATGAAGAATACAGAGGCATAAACCGACACAACGTAGAATGTTTTTTACGAAGGTGTACTGTATATTTCGGCTGGCCAAACCAGCCTTCTTCAGGAACAGTGTGAATTTTACATCGGAAGTGTTTTATGTAAAATTCACACGGTACCTGAAGAAGGCTGGTTTGGCCAGGCGAAATATAGTACACCTTCGTGAAAAACATTCTACGCTGTGTCGGTTTCTGCCTCCACTTTTTTCGACCATCCAACCGCCTGCGTGCAGGCTATTAAGCAAGAAAATCAGTTTGCCGAATCTTTTTCAAAAGTTCTTTGAGCCTGCCATGGAACGAGTATCACGAGGTATTCCAGTGCTTTGCTGTAGCATAACGCCACGACTTTAGTATTATAAGGGAGTATTATAAGATAATATGGTTTTATCAACTGGGTTGATAATGTGAATTGGCTACCGTAAAGAGATTCGGAAGCTGACGTTTCGAGCGTTAGCCCTTCGTCGGAAGGGCTAACAAAGGAAAATTTTGGCTGTTACCCACAATTCCTTGATTCGCTCCGACGAAGGGCTAAGGCTCGAAACGTCAGCTTCCGAATCTCTTTACGGTGGCTAATTCACATGCTCAATCCAATGATAGAACCAAATTATCTTATCTGGTAACTTTTAATTTAGGTATAGAAAGATTGAAATACAGTCGAACCACCTGTAAGCGACTACCCAAAATGTCAAGCCAAGGTGTTCGCCTTAGGCCCCAATTTATAATTCAGATTTATGTTAATTTCCTTATTTTACTTACTGGCGAAGAGCCATACTATGGATGTACTGATATTAAACCGTTATTATTATTATTACTATTATTATTATTATTATTATTATTATTATTATTATTTCTATGGTCTGCTGCCGTTTACATTAGGAACCCGAACTCGTCTTGGGTGGCGAGACAGCTCGGGTGGGCGAGCTGTCTCACCTCGGCAGGTAGGGTAAACCTGGCAAGCGAGAAAACTTTTCTTCATGTAAACGCTTTGGCTCGCCTATCCGGAACAGCTCTCGGAGTGGCGAGGGTCACGTAATGCCTAGATTTCGGATTTAAAGCAGAAATTCGTATCAGAGAAGTGAAAATTAACTCGGCAAAACACACCGTGATCGGATCCCGGGAGGGGGGGGTACTCCCTTATATGGGCTATATAGGTATATGCGGCCTTAAAGGGTATGGTTTTTCAGCCGTTTTGGTCATAAATAGGGCATCGAATTTAGCTGATTCTGGTCATAAATAGGGTATGGTTTTTGTACTCTAGCCTTAATATGGTTATATTTTAAGAAGCCATTTTTTCATCATTATCAAAAAGAAAATCCCAAAAGCCCTTCACAAATTATGTTTACGGTAATTTAAAATTGGTTTGAACTACGGAACTAGTTATAATGCAGATCTGAAACAGGATTTTGATGTGAGGGTCGCGTCATAAATTGGGTTTCGAATTTCTGGTCAGGTCATAAATAGGGTAGGGAATATCGCAGATTTTGGTCATAAACGGGGTAAGGGTTTTGGGAAGCGGGCCGCACACTTCCACCCAATTTTTCTGGGAGTACCCCCCCCCCCCCGGGATGGGATGACCGAGAGAAACTCAAAGAGAGAGGAATATTTGCACATTTGATTATTCAATAAGGCTTATGAAAAATCATGTAGGGTTAACTTTAACTCGGCCTACAGGAACCACGTTTTCATATGTAAACGCTCGATAAACTTGCCTCTGGGTAAGGGTTGTCTCGGGCACCCGAGACCATATAACTGGGCCTACGGCAGGTGGTCGCGTACGAGAGCTTAGACCATAATCAGTCAAAAGTTTTACTCATTAGAATGTGGTAGCTGACCCATGAGCCAATGGCGATGCACTGTTTTATTGAAGGAAAAGTCAATTTTGAGAAAAAATCCAGTTCTTCCCATTGAGAAATTTACGTTTCTTGTACTAGCCAGAAATACGATAATGTTACAACACCTTATCCATTTTTCGCGCCATTATCTGTCAAGTGGTCGCTTATGGGAGGTTAAAAACAAACAAAAATTTCAAACAAAAGTGATAATAGTTAATCAAAAGAGGAACTATCATTCCATAATTGAGAGGGTGGAAATAGTTGACCTGCATCTAAAACGCGTTTCTGTTGGATGATATTACTTAAAACCACCACCAATTGGCTGTTAGCCACTAAACGTCACGTGACTTGTCATATCACCTGTCAAAAGCACCGATTCTACTTAAAAATGTTAAGGATGTTTAAATCTAACTTAATGCTGAATTTGGTTCCATTGTCATTTAATTATGTCTTCGGAAATATAACTAATAAATTATTTCTACCCGTAATAAAGTCTAAGTTTACTAAGATTAAGAAAAAAGGAATCACAAACGGGAGAAACATATGAAGGTAACTTCTTAATTATGGTAATTACTTTCCTTGAGGTAAACTGATCTTCAGGGATCTATTGTGCATGCTCTATTTATCAAAATTTCTACATGGTCGTTTCAACTTTTCTACCTGCTTTTGACCTGTACGCGTAGATTTTTTACACCGATTTACTTAGGCCCGTTCGAGAGCTTCTTTTACAAATAACATTAAAACAATTGCTGCGTTAAATTCAAGACAGGTACACCATCGCCATTTTCATAATTAGTATTATGTTTGCCTGCTTCCTTCCTTAACTCTTCTAAAACTTCACTGGTTTGATCTTCATCTCAGCTTTCTTAACCGAGTACTTATACCCTTTCCAGTGCTGCCAGTTGACACCATCAGCGTATGATGAGTGCGCTCCATGGTGATACAGACCGTTCAGGTTGGAGTGATGACAGCCCTCGTACCACCAGGCTCCTTTGTAATCGACGGCACAGCTTCTGGACGAGCTGTCGTTATCCTGATCTTTGGTGCTAAAGGGTTGACCACGATGAAGATAGAGGGAATCACCGGCAGTTCCTGTAGAACAAAAACCAGAGCCGTGCTAGATTACAGTGTTAAATACAACCAGTTCTCATGAGTAACATCTAAGAGAACCGCGCGAATCAGAATAAGAGAATTAACATCTCGATGAAATTTGTGACAACCAACGAACCTGAATACGTTCCCATACTCAGCTGGTACTTAGTCCTCTCGCTTGTAATAGCAAACATGTCATATTCTGCGTAGGCTGTTTTTCCCTCTATATCTTCCAGGTCAACACGGAGCTGGTATCTTTCACTGTTAGTCAGTCGGTAGATTTTGTCCAGGCCCAACCAAAACTCGCCATTGAGATTGCCAAAGCCATTCTTATAGTCGGCCCAGCCGCGGTAGAAATCAACGGAGTCATCGAGTCTCTTCTGGAACACTGTCTACCCCCCACCGTCTGTTGTTTAGTCACAGAAAACATCAAAGGCTCCTGAACCATCAGGGTCGATTGTGTAAACACCGCTGATTCTTTCGTCGGATTTGTAAAGCTCAGCACAGTTCTTGTGGTAATCTAAAGATCAGCAGGTTTGTTGTTTTATTACTTGTTTTAAGACAATAAGTATAACAGGGAATCGGGAAAACGTACCCAACTGAAGGAATATTAATTATAGAAAATCGATATCTCAACCAGACTGAGAGGAGAAAAATGACATTTGGTTTAATCAGTTAACGATTATTAGACGAGGTTGAGCAAGGTATCGTGATTTGTCAGTGGCGAGCAGATCAATTATCATCACAAAAAAAATAACAATAATTGTTTTATATTTATTTTTCTATTTCTATTTATTTTTCCATTAACCACAAAAAAAAATAACGCAATACACTAGAAATTTCTAATAACTTAAAGACGATAACTTAAGAATATTAAAGGTGGTATTGGTAAGGAAGCCTATACGGAAGCCGGGGCCACAGTTTCTTTAGAAACTTACCCCCTTATGAACTATTGGCTTCCTGACAATATAGGGTCGCATCATACAAATTGTGGGGACCGCATAAAATTTTAAAATGCATTATTTTAAAAATAAAAAAAGAAAAGAAAAGGAAAGAAGATGTATGTTGCTCAACAAAGAGTATATTTGACTAAGAAAGAAGAAATTTTTTAAGTCTTTTGCCAAACAAAAGGATGCTTTCACTGTTTTGAATTTCGGGGCTTAACGAGTTGAAAAACTTAGGTCCTTGAAACCGAATTGAGAAGTTTCGAATATTAGTTCGACAGGGAGGTATGTAATAAAGGTTGTTTTATCATTCGATCACCAAATTTGCCACTCCTGAGGAGTTGGTTTACCACAAATTTCATTGATACGGGCGCGACCCTCCAATGAAAACTTCCCCGAGCATTTCAATGGCAATTCGCTTCCGTCAATCATGCGCTCCTTATATGCTGCTATGGGGATTTCGCTCTTGTTTTCAAAAATATGGCGAACACTGTGTAGCCTGTTTGTTCAAAGTGGTTGCTTATTATTCTTCAAGTTTACGTTGGTGAGAGCGAGGATTGAAGCGCTGGGGAACAAAGAGAGAACCGGAAATGCATGAGCTAGGACTCTCCATAACAGGAGGGTAAAGGCGGTGAAATACGAGACACAAAAACTCTCAACTTGTCGCACAACATTTCGTTGCAAGTTTTTCTCGATGTTTCCCGTTTTTCACCTTGCGTGATCAACAATGTTACTTTTCTTGTTGCTGTATCATTATTTATGATTTAATTCTATTTTCTTAATTAGCTTTGTCTACCGGGGTATTTGTCCCTCGATGGGATAAATTTTGATTGAGGAAGGAAAGAAAATCGCTGAAGAAGTTTTCGTCATGGCGGACTGAAATCTGAGATCATGTGACCTATTACACTGTGTAAACACTTGTCATGTTTTATTTGCCCAGGCATGATCTTTTTTGATTTTTTTCAACCTTGCTTGAGTTGTGTACATAACTGCGAAGATCATTCATGTCGTTTCACATTTTCTCTTATTTAGCTTTCTAAGTATACACCTCTAGATATTTCTTGTACAAGAAACAATCACAGATCAAGGTTTTACCTTTTAATTTGTCGTCACCTTTCTTGGTCAAGTTCCTGAGCTGCATTTGAATCTCGTCCAATTGTCTTTTTAGGTCCAGTATAAGATTTTCAAACTTCTTGTTTGGCCCTGCATAGAAGCTGTTGTAGTTGTTAATGCTACAAGACCGAGTCGTTTTCGGATCTATGTGATTTTGTTTCTGTGTTTTCACCACCGAACGTTGGGAGCAGACTAACCCCTGAAACAGCGACGCACACAGGAGAACAGCAAGGATCATTTTAAACGGCTGACACGTTGAACCTTTAACAGTTACTAGTATCGTTTCACTGTGTCTAGTGAAATGGAATCGAGTGTGAGAGCAGACGTGGGTTTTACTTTAACCATGGGTCATGCCTGGACATGAGAATTTACTATTGCCTCAGGATACTCTCATCCAATCAAAAGCAAGGTCATTATAACTACTTGGACCGGCAGATATCAGAGTGGTGATTCCATCACGATCTCACTCGGAAATAGCGATGGCGATAGCAAATTGCTTAACCTGAACGGGCAAATTGGTAGAACGTCTAACCTGGGGAAAGAAAAAGCTAGTGTTAGGAAAACACAGGTTGCCTTTGTACATCGGCACATTTCACTTCAGACCAAATTTCATCCAAAAATAGCTGAAACTGAAATTAATCGGAGGCGAAATGACAAGATATGTTTCATTTACATGTTAAATGTTACTTTTAAAAACAGCTTAAAGCTTGACTGCGTTAGCACTTTGCCAAAGCGAAAATATCCTAGAGTATTCTAGCCTCGCGAAAATGCAATTGGTGACGCCATGGATTCCTAGAGGCGCACGAAGACGTGATGTACACCAGTACCACACGGTCGGGCAGTTATTTAGAGTGTGGTCAACGTTATCC
>CBDDTI010000203.1:0-17000 GCA_965233585.1 bacterium | reverse complement strand
CTTCTTGCAAAATGAATTTTTAACAGGGAAAGTGGACTGAATGCAGCGCACCTACAAAAAGACACTGTTCAATCCCAAAACAAAAGTCTCCGATGAAAGCATCGAAAAGCAAAGAGGCTTTTTAGTTTGTTGGAAGACCAAAACAAGCTAAAAAGGCTTTTAAAATGATGGAAAATAAAATATTTTTTTAACTCAAAATGACTGAAAAATGGTAGATCCAGTCCCGTAACGTAACCAAATAAATAAATAAATAAAATAAAATAAAATAACGTAACAGGAGTAATTGCGGCTCCCTCGACATTATTTTAAAAAAGAATATTCCCGAACTCAATTGATACTGTTAAAGGACTTAAAGGGGTCAAAATGTGCGTCTCAAGTCTGGTATTTTTAGCTTGTTTGGCGAGACTATCTGACTCATTCTTTCAGCGCGTGGTGGAGCTGAGCTTAGTAATCAACTTCCCATCCATCAAACGTGATAGTTGCCTATGGATACAGTACAGTCGCTTCAGTCGCTTTGAAAGCGATGATGGGCGACTGCATTCGCAGGCTGAACGTGATATCTATTTGCCACAGGAATGTTAAACACTCTCTTGAAGTTTAAACGTACTTGACACAAGAGGAAATGAGCTAAATGTTGCCAAACTATTCTCTCGTCTAGTGATGTGCCCGCGCTCTAATTTGGGAAGGAATTTTTCTTTTGGTGAATCCTGAAGAAATCTAACAACTGTCAGGATAGTCGAAGCCTATTCGGGACTTTCGAGTCGCAGTTGCAAATCCTGTTCCAATTTCACACAAATGTCTTCTTCTGGTTTCAATTTAAGCACTTACAGCACTGTACCCAGTTATCTCGATCAATTTCTAACTATAAGCAGCATAGAACGGTCCTTCACACCCCAAGAAATCTGGGAAATAATTGAGTTAATAATTCCTCTGACTGTCAAATCTGGTTCGGCCAAGGCTCAGCCTATAGCCAGAGGGAGAAAAAGGATTCTGACTACACTAATCAGTCAGTCATCTGGTAGAGATGTTCTCTATGTAGCCATTAAGGTCTATTTTGGGATCTAAGAGAAAAAAGAGGCGTTATTTACATATTTGCAATTTTGTGCTGAGAGTTCAGTAGAATATTGATGCATCGAACGCCAACACGATCTATTGGAAACAAAGGATAGATGCACGGTTGAATAGCGTTGTCATGCGACAAAATGATAACTAAAATAATCCATCTTAGGATGAGGACCCAATAATTTGCAATGCATAAAGCACCCTGAGTTTGGAGCCACCAAGACTCTATTAAGGAACCGGAAAGGGTGAGGGGAATGGGGGGGGGGGAGGGGGGAGGGGGGGGGGGAGATCGGAAGTAAAAGGTACGGAAAGCTGCAAGTTAAGACCCAGTCCCTACCATGTGACATCCTTAGCCAGATGGAAAAAGAATATTTAGAAGCTTACAATTAATTTAACTTTTATGTGAGACATATCGACTTTTCCCAGAATTTTCTAGCTCTCTTTTTAAGGGAAGTTTACTAGAGGAAAAAAAAAACAAGTCCACCTCACCAAACAAGCCAAACTAGTTTGGCATGCTGCATGGATTTTTTTAAAAGCATGATAAGCTATGGTCGAACCTCTGGCCTGCAAGCGACCATCCAACAGCCTACGTGAATCCTTACGGGAGGTGGTCGCTTGCGAGGGCCGAGACCGTATTGAGTCAAAATGTTGTCTCATTACGTATTAGCATAAGGTATCCGAATAGACTTACCCTATGTTTTAAATGTTTTATTCAAGTGATGTTAAAAAACCTTATTATCCAACTTCTGCTCCATTATCTGTCAAACGGTCGCTGACGAGAGGTTACAAACAATGACAATTTCCAACCGGCCGCGGTCGCTTTACGAAAGATGGTCGGTTACAAAAGGTTTCAAATGTAGTGATTTGTCTTGAAATCTCTTGGTAGTTTTACGACAGATGGTCGTAACCGTAGGTGCTCCAAGGGTTTTGCTGTATGAACTAAACACCATATTGCAGAGAACTGCTATATAAGTTTTTCCAAAAAGGGATAATTGTATTTTTTGGCATTAAGGCTTTAACATTTTGCGGAGCAGAACAAAAGGAAATTTACAGAACCAAACCTTGTCATTGGTGCCTACATTCCGGCGAATAAATATCTGGCACACAGGAAGCACGCTTCTGTTAGGCTGTCAGTGAATGTAAATTAACTGAGATCAAAATAGACGTTTATCTGTGTTTTCCTTGCATTTTAGCCCATTTGAATGCAAAGCTTTTAAAGGAAACTTGTTTATCAGCCAGAGTGACAACAAAAGAAGGAAGTCGGTCATTTAATTTTAACTACAAATAATATTGAAATTAATTTGAGTGGGAAATTATGTTACCTAGATTATTCCATAGACGACAGGCACTTGAGTGGAAAGTCCCGGACCCCGAGTTTCTTTTCTCTAATGGTGTCAAAACGTCATTACAGATAGTAGATCTAGTTCAGTAACCATGTTTATTACACGACTAAGTTAGTTCAGAGGGCCAATAACTAAAATCAGCCAATCAGATTGCTCCGTTGCCGGTCCAATATTCTCTAAGTATCGGACCGGGCACTGTCCCGAATGATCCCGCACCAAGATTTTCCCGTAGTTTTACTTCTTTTTTTTCTAAACGTATTTACTCCACAGAAAAGGTTATTTTTGTTTTCTTCCAACTTTGTTTTTCTTCTTTTTGAAAACGTCAGACGTGAGTAAACGTTCAGCTTGCTCTAAATAAAAATTGCGCGCTTGAAGTTTTTTCAGTCTATCATTTGGGTTTTTCTTCTAAACAACTTCAGTCGTATAATAAATCTCTTATTAACCAAGCTTGCTCGGGACCGTCCTGGGAGAATATCGGCCCTTGGTCTTTTTTGTATGGACCTCGCTGCGTTCGGTCCGTACTGTCAAGAACTCGGGCCGATATTCTCCCAGTACCGCCCTCGTGCTTAGTTAATAAGATATATATATAGACTTTATATGTTTAAAATACGCGTGAAATATTCAGGACAATGATCCTGGCTAACTTTGTGTAATAAAAAGAGTTTGCAATGCGTTCAAATGTCATCTATAGGCACCCAGCCTAAATGTTCTACGGGGCTGTCATTATAATGGTGGCATCCAATACACCGAATGCAAATATGGCGGACCTCTCGGATGGCCCAGGACTAGTGACATGAAATCACATGGTTTTTTTTTTACTTGTAACAGCCTTAGAAGGTTATCAACAGAACAGTTACCTTAAACAGTACAACAGTACTCAATTAAGAATTGGCTTAATGAGGGCATTAAATAACATCTTTTTGTATTCAATAGTTCAACAGACTTTACCTCTCATAAGAAGACATATTCTAGAGATCAGCTTTTTTGTTAGTTAATCAATATTTAAGTCTCAAGAAAGATCTGAATCAGTTACCACACCAAGAAGCTTTTCTCCGAGACTGGGGACGATGTCGACCTAAACGGACACGTTCTATTTTTGACGTGCGTTCGAAAGAAGAGCTAAACAGCTCAAATATTGCAGTATCACTTAGAATTTGTTCCCAAACTGTTAACTTCAAAGATATCTAATGAGCCATGCCGAAGCCATTCCAAATAAACGGAATGACAAGCCAAAGCGAGCCAGGCAGAACTCGCCCAGAGAAGAACAGCAACATGGCCGACGAGAAGATGAGTTGTATCTGGAGCTTTTTGACCTAATTAGAACATTACAAGCAAAAGACGAAATCAAAGAAGAACAATTACAGTCAAAACAGCTCAAGCGTTCCTGCCAAGGGTGAACGAATGAGTTCATTATCGCAGATTTGATTTCATTACTCGTTTCAATAGTAAGTTCTTCAAGTGACGAGTAGAAAATTCATATCAAGACTCGATCCAATACTCGAACTTTGATTGGACTAATGAACAATACGCTTGTACCATATTTGGAACGCTAAGCACCAGGACTTCCCCTGCGAGAAGAAAGATGGCGGGGAAACGTAATCGGCTTGGAAGAGTTTACGAGCTAGGAAAAGCTCGTTCTGAACCTTTGAGAGAAGAGATAATTGAAATGTACAATGAAGGATTCAGCGTAACTGACATATCAAATGATGTGAGGGTGACAGTTCGTGGAGTGAACAAGATAGTTAGGTATCTTGACCTACCTTTTCTGCTCCTTCCATTGAACTTGCTTCGATGTCAGCCATCTTTGATGTAAGTTTTTGCTGCTACTGGAGAAGTCCTGGGGCTTAGCGTTCCAAATATGGTATAAGCGTATTGTTTATTAGTCCAATCAAAGTTCGAGTATTGGATCGAGTCTTGATTTGAATTTTCTACACGTCACTTCAAGAACTTACTATTGAAACGAGTAATGAAATCAAATCTGCGATAATAAACTCATTCGCTCACCCTTGGCAGGAACGCTTGAGCTGTTTTGACTGTAAGGATACTACAAACGCAGCTAGGCCAGGCTCTAGCCGAGATTAAATCGCTTCACACCATAGTAGAGGCTTTTAAAGACTCGCTTGAACATACTCTGAAACAACAAGAGGATGCGAACGAAAGAATAGAAGGATGTGAAAGCGACCAAGACAGACAGGAGGATGAATTAATAAGACAAAGTATCTATAGTAGACACTGGAACCTAATTTTTCATGGAGTTTCGGAAACTGAGGAAGAAAGCTGCTCAGACTTAGTCAAGCACATTATGGTCTCTAAACTCAAGATCGACCAAAGAAAAGCGAAAGGCATAATGTTTTGTGGAGCCCACCGCTTAGGAAAGAAAAAGAGATCAGGCAACAGCAAACCCAGACCGATTATCGTCAGGTTTACCTGCCGCCCCGACAGGGACTCCACCTGGCGGCAACGGTTCAATCTTAAAGAGTCGTCAATCAGAATGGCCGAAGATCTTCCACAAAATGAGTGAGTTTGTATATTTTTATTTCAGTTTATGTTGTTTATTGCTTTAATGTATTCTTTCGATGTTACAATGACACATTTCTGACACGAGTTAGCATAAATGAGGAAAAAATAATAACACGTCTTTCATTCGCGAGAATCAAGCCATGCGAACTAGACGTATTCTCACACCTCTATACAAACGGTGTTAACTGTAAGAAAAAAACACAGCGCGTAAACAAAAACTGATTTAACTCTAGTTATGAACGATTCGAACCCAATTCAAATCAAAATTTTTTCCCCTAAACGTTAGAGGGCTGAAGAAGTCCATTAAAAGAAGGTCAATATTCAGATGTCTACATAAGCAAAAAGCACATTTCTATTTTTTTTTTCAAGAAACTTACAGCGATGAAAAATTAAAAGACGTATGGGAAGCAGAGTGGGATGGAAAGATTTTCTCTAGCCACGGAACAAAACACAGTAAAGGCATTATGATGGTGGAAAAGCTCGGGAGAGATAATCAAGGAAGATTAATTATTCTCGACACAAAATTGAATGACACTAAATTGGTGCTAATCAACTTACATTCTCTAAATGATTTGTCACAGCAGGTGCAATTCTTTGATAGGATTACGGACAAACTCTAAAATTACGTGGACGAAAACATTATAACAGGTGGTGATTTTAATTGTTCTTTAACTCATTTAGACAAAGTGGGAGGGAAATCTGTAGAAAACAAGAAATGTGTTATCGACAAAATCTCCAACCTGATAAATCTTTATTCTATGCACGACGTGTGGAGAGAAAAGAATCCTAACGAAAAACATTTTACTTGGAGAGACAAGGCATTTAAAGTTCAGTATAGATAGATTATTTTTTAGTATCGCAAAACCTAGTTAATCTTGCCAAGGACTGTCATATCATTCATTCACCAGGTTCTGATCACTGTGCTGTTAAGTTATTTATTCAGCCAGATTCTCTCCACGAAAAGGTGGACCGGGATTTTGGAAATTTAATTCATCCCTTCTGGAAGATGAAAGTTACATCACTGAATTGAAAGAAAACATCAAAATTTATCGAAAGAAATACCAATGCGTAGAAGATAAAGGTCTCAGGTGGGACCTTATGAAAATGGAAGTGAGAGGCTTTACAATAGCTTTCACCAAAAGGAAAGCTAAAAATAAGAGGGACGAGGAAAAAAAAACTACACGCCCAGTTAAACGAATTATTGTCTCAGTCAGAAAAGTGCAAAAACAATGCACAACTACGTATACATATACAGGCTATTCAAATGCGATTAAAACGAATAACCGTACAAAAAGTAAAGGGTGCAATCATACGAAGCAAAGCGAGATAGGTTGAGTATGGTGAGAAAAACACAAGATATTTCTTAAACTTAGAAAAAAGAAGGGGTGTGAGTCTGAATGGTGGAACCGAAACAGAAGATCAGGAAGTCATCCTGAAGGAAGAAGAAAAATTTTTTATATCTTTTTATGAGTCAAGCAGCAACAATGAAGAAATTACAGAGAGTAAAATATTCCTCCAAAACAAGCTAATTAAATCGTTAAGCGAGGAGAGTGCAAAAATTTGTTAAGGTAAAGCAACTAGAGAAGAGTGTATAAATTCCCTAAACGAAATGAAGAACGACAAATCTCCCGACTCAGACGGCCTTACGTCCGAATTCTACAAACGATTTTGGGAGGAAATCGGAGATGATGTTGTACTTAACAAATAAAGAAGCCTCGACTGTGCTCTGTTCTGTTGTAAGGCTCACAGGAAGCGGTAGAGCACGAAAGAAGTGTAGGGGAAAACACGAGACACAGTCAAGTGTTTTTCCCCACTTCTAATTCTTGAATGCTCTACCACTTCCTAAGTGCTTTAAAACAGAACAGAGCACAGTCGAGGCTTCTTTATTTGTTTTATGATAAAGAATTCAATAATTTCCCCAAGCATTCGCTGAATTTTCAAACCAAATTTTATTTTCCAAAGGAGTAAAAATGTGGCGTCAGCTTTCTACTAATCTCTGATAAAGTACGCTAAAATAAACCAATCACAATCTTTGTTAGAATTCTTCAAATAACTTGATTGGCTAACGACATGACAGATGTCAAATCACAAACTGGACTTCGGCTAACCTTTCCCGCCCTTTCTCGTTGCCTTTCGAGAGAAGAAGGATGCCTTCAAAGTTCGCTTTTCAGTTAATAGTTTAACACGTTTTAACAGGACGTAAAAGCAGGTAAAGGTTGCTAGTCCAGAGGAATCCGGCAGCATTGTGAGTCACGAAAACGTGTTCTATGCTAATGGAAATTACGAAAGAAGGAGCTCAAAGCTTGCGGATGAAAATGCCAACTGCTGAGTTGTATTTGAAAGAAGCTACAGTTATTTACGGCTTTTACCTGCTTACAGCAAGATTGCCCGAACTAACGTGAAAGTTTTAAAGGCTAGACTGCTCGCACTTGTTCAACTCCGAAAACGGGAGCAAGCTTTCAACTGATCGATGAATACAGAATTGTTGAAGTTCAAGTCCTTGAGATGACCGAAGCCGCCGCTACTAAGCAAGCGAGCGTACGTTACTACACTGCATGTAAGTGTTGTTTGAGCATTTTTACAAAATTAAAGCTTCTCATTGTAAACAGAGACAGCTCAATGGTATTCTCTGTCGTTGTTTTACTTCTTCAGTATTATTTCTGCCTTCGTAATGTATGCTGATGTATTTCATCGAAGAATTCTCTAGGTTGAGAATTTGTTTATTTCGCTACGTGTTTTGTCGGAATCTAGCAAAACGTCTTATTTTCATCCAGTTTCTACGCTACTGTAGTCAGCGTTGGTCTCCATGAGCCATATTTACTGCTGACAAAAATCGTTTATATTAATTTTGTCTGATTCGCACAGGGGATGTTTAATTTGGGTCAAATTTGTCAAAAGTCCGAATTAAAAAATTTGAAAGCCAGCTTAATGTCATTTACCTGTTCTTTATTCTCTGATAAAGTACACTGTTTCAACCAATCAGAGCGCGCGTTATATGGAAACTTTATTACAAAAAGTATTAATAGTGCCTTCCAGGCGAATTATCAATGTGTCAAAAAAGAGGGATTATCACACTGCTACCAAAGAAGGACAAACCCACCGATGTACTGAACAACCTACGTCCAGTCATTCTGCTAAATGTGGATTATAAAGTTGCAACAAAAGTAATAGCAAACAGATTAGCAAAAGTACTCCCAAATATTATATGCCCAAATCAAACTAGTTACGCGAAGAAAAGATATATCGGTGAAAATGTAAGGCTCATTGCGGATATCATTGACTACACAAAAACAAAAGAAATACAAGGAGTCGCCCTTTTCCTAGATTTCAAGAAAGCCTTCGATTCAATTGAGTGGGATTACTTAAGTACTGTTTTAGACGTGTTTAACTTCAAGGAAGATTTTAAAAGATGGGTAAAAGTTTTCTACACTGACATCTCAAGCTGTGTTACAAATAACGGTTCTCCTTCTTTCAACCTCAATCGTGGATTAAGGCACCGGGGTTGTCCGTTATCGGGCCTGCTGTTTGTCCTTGGAATAGAACTGCTAAATCTCGCAATACAAACGAACAGTAACATTAAGGGAATAAAGGTCGGAGATGAGGAAATAAAAAATACTCTTTTTGCAGATGACACTACTCTTGTTAAAGATCTAGAATCAGTTCAGGAGTTACTTGAAATGTCAGAAAAATTCAGAAGGTGCTCAGGCCTAGATTTAAACAAATCAAAAACATAAGCCATGTGGTTGGGATCCTGGGCGAGAAGAAAAGCCAAACCGTTCTTTTTCCGATGGCCAGAAGTTTCAGCATATGCCCTAGGTATTCATTTTACCAACGATAGTACGTAGCACTAGCGATAAACTAGATTTCGAAAAGAAATTAGAAGACCTGCAGAGAATCAACTCCTGGAAAAGGAGGAAATTAACTCTATTAGGGAAAATTAATATTGTTAAGTCTCTCGGGTTGTCGAAATTAACTTACAATGCTTCAGTCCTGCCACTGCCTAAAGATTGCGATAAAAAGGGAAACAAAACTATATTTGATTTCATATAGGACAACAAACTCCATAAAAACAAAACAAACACACACACACACACACACACACAAAAACAACGCATTAATCGGAGACAGGAAAGCAGGCGGTTTAAAAATGACCGAGTTTGACTCCATGAACAAAGTCTTCAAAGCCTCGTGGGAGAGAAGATTTAACACCGATATTAAAGCGCCCTGGAAAATCATCCCAAATTACATGACTCAACATTTACGTGGCTTTAAGTTTCTTCTATCATGCAATTATAAAACGAAAGAACTCACACTAAACAACATACCTAGCTTTTAAGTGGAAATACTGAAATATTGGAATATGATTACAAATATCAAGTGTGAACTCGATCAGGGTAAAATAGATAAACATGACGCTATTATTTGGAATATAATTCCGATATAAAAATCGAAGGACAGCCTAGTTTTTACAAGTCATGGTATAAGGCAGGCATAAATAAAGTTAAGCACCTGCTACACTACACTTTATACTACAGCCTTCTCAGCAGCATAAAGGAAATGGAAAATAACGCCAATACAAAGACAGAGAGGCAGGTGGTAACTTGTCAACATGGTCATTTTCTCTCACGGAAAAAGAGGCATTTCTTGATTTCGATCGATTTCCCGCTTCTGACTTTCATTAATACAGGAAACTTTTCTGTTGAGATTTTGGGGAACAACCCAAGGAATATAATAGTATAAGGGGACTTGTTTATCAGCCAGAGAGGCAACAAAGACAGGAAGCCAGTTATAAATTTTATTTTAAATGACAAAGGAACTGTAAAGCTGGAGACATTTTGCCTTCGATAACATAAACAGCAGCTTGAATTCAATACTTTAAATTGTGTTGGCAGAATCACATGATCTTGTGCAAAGTTCTTTTTTCTCTGAGACAAAGCCTTGGACACATTCCTAACCAAAGCCTTTTTAGCCAAGCTTCAATCTAAATTAAAGACAGACGGGTTAACTTGAAGCAACGATGTTTGCATCAGGAGCGGTTGCCTCTTAAAGACAATATGAGAAGTTTAACAAGGATACTCGCCTCGCTTTCAATTTACTCCGGAGATAAGATACAACGAAATTCTAAACTGAGAAATGTTAGGGAAAATCTTCGCAATTTTTATGTTCATTATAAATTACTGCTTCACATAATTTCTCTTCTTGACACGTTAGTAATTAACCACTATTTTGCCCTCGCAGCTGCAGAGCTTAGTATTCGTCATATAAATGCAAAGTATAACTTCAAAATTTTGATGTTAAAAAACCTTTTAGCGGGTATTTTAATCAACATTATACCGTCTACCCTTAGGGGTGTCTCGCGTGCAAGCGATGTTGCGCGTCCGGTTTAAACTGTAGATACCTAAACTCCCACACCAAATAAAGACTTACGGCATTGGCTATAAAGCTGTACCAATAATTTTAAAATATAATGAATTGTTGATTTTTTTTACTCAACTATCTCCTAAGAACTTTCTTCCCGTGCTATGAACGAAAAGAAACATTAAATTGAAACCTCCTAAACTGCTTATTTTAATATCAGAGCGTTTTTGAGTACTGCGTGCTGTAGTCCACACATGAGCGGCAGTTTTCTCTCTTTATTAGCATGTCGTTAATTAAAACGGTAGACTTTTTATTTACGACAATGATGAAAAATTTCGCCAACAGCTCCTTACTGCTAAAGAAACACGCGATATCGAAAAAATGAGCACGCAGCACTTTTAACCTCAAGAAAGCTTTTCTTCTGAAATCTTTATCTTCAAACATCGGTAATCTTTTTTCTTTTTATCGTGTTGGTGTACGATGGCTAACTCGAAAAACAAAGGCAAGGCACTTGCCTGATTGTGTCCTTCACTGCTTGTCTGACTTCTTCTAGCTTCCAACAGTAAAGAATCGGGTTTAATGACGAGTTTAAGCAAACTAAAGTACTTGTATAAATCCAAGCGTAACAAAGAGATGAAGATAGTCCACTATAACTCGTCAAAACCGCCACTAAATTACAGGGTAGATAACAAGCGACCAGCGTCAGTTGTAGCCATATTGCAGTGGACACTGCCTTTTTATATCGCGCTATGTTTAGTTGATTTGTTTGGTTCGGTTGTTGAAAACGGTCTTGTATTTCATTTTGATGATGACGGAGGGTGAGGAATATCTTTGTGTAAGAGAAGCTCGAGATTACTAAACACAGAGATGTTACTATGATAGCGCACTGTTGGAAGATAGAAGACGTCAGACAACCAGTAAAGGATGATTCCATATCAACTAAAATAGCTGTCCTGCATATCGACAAGGTAGCACCAAACTTTACTGGAGATGGACAGCAGAAAATATTCGAAGACCTAATTTGTTCGCTAGACTCCCTTGTTGAACGCCCAGTTGGCATTTATTTTTATTTCAGTTTCAAACTGTATTTTGTTTGTCGCTGCATTTCTTGGGAATGCTTTGATCCTTATTTCTCTTCACAAGGAGTGTTCGGTTCATCCGTCGTCAAAACTCTTGCTTTGTAGCCTTGCAACAATTGATCTCTGTGTTGGTCTAATTACAGAGCCTCTTTTCGTTATTTACTTTATGTCTCAAGTCAGTAAACAATGGAATACCTGTTGCTACGCAGTAATAGCACACTTAATAACAAGTTATATGTTGCGTGGAGTTTCGGCTGGAACACTGACCTCTTGTTATATCTATACCTTATTGTATAGTGGCGGCTAGCAGACCATCTTGAACTCTTCCTTCTGCTGGGATTTATACACAAACATTAGTTTTCTTAAACTCGTCATTAAACCCGATTCTTTACTGTTGGAAGATAGAAGAAGTCAGACAAGGGGTGAAAGACAAAATCAGACAAGTCCTTTGCCATTGTTTTTCGACTTAGATCCTGTAGACATACACAATGTAAAGATGAAAAGTTCGTGATGCTTAAAGACTAAAGCGGCCTTCACAAGGCAAACTCAACTTGGAAAACTCGTGTGGGCAAACCCAAGTTGGTGTGTGTGAACGGCATGAAAACAGTCGGCAAACATGTTGGCAAATTGTTGGCGACAAATAGAACTTGCCTCTATTCTCACCAACTTTTTCACCAACTTTTTCGTGTTGGTAAACTCGTATTTGACGTGTGAACGATTGGCAAACGTGTGTTGGTAATTGCCAACCAATCAAAACACGCGCTATATTCACGTGGCTTGCGTGACTTCACAAAATGTCGGACGAAGGTCCAGTTTGATTCATGCGCAACTTAAAACCTTTTGAAGGCCGCGGCATCTTCTATGCGAAGTTATTGAACGAGCGTGTTGTACGCGCTAAGGGAGGGATTTCTATTGTTATACCGTTTTGTACAGACCTTTATATTTCTCCATTACTTTCTCTTTCGTCTCTGATGATTAACTTAAAATAAGACCTAGGCACAAGCGGCAACTTGGCGTGAGTTTGACTTGTGAAGGCACGAGTTTGCCAACATTTTGAAGTCTGCCAACACGAGATTGCCAACTTAAGTTTGCCGTGTGAAAGCCGCTTAAGATTTTAAGACTTCTCCAAAAGGTTGTCTTACATTAAAAGTGACGCTTAAACCTTTCAATTTCTCGATTTCATTGTGTTTCTCAGCAGTAAGATAGTCGTGAGAGAAAGTGTCATTATTGTTAGAAATAAAAGTGTTTCAAATGACGAATTATCATTTTACAGGCGAAAACAGATATAAAGAAATGAAAAATAATAAATTGCAGTTCTTCTCTCTGTGGACGTGCATTGCAAAATTTTGACCGAAGCCTTCATTGAGGCACATGCACTAAGATTTTTTGGAATATCAAAATGTTTGAAACTTTGTTTAAAGCTGGAGTATATTTCTGCGGCTTCAAAGACAAATTGATTTACTTACTAGAAGAACAAATATAAAACCGACAGGCAAAATGTGCCTTCATGACAAGCAGTTATATCGTGATAATGAATACTGAAACATTGCTTTACTTGTCTTCCTTCAGAATTATACTATTGAATAGTTAAATGGGAAAACGTTTGATATTAAGCGCTGGAAGCAATGTTAAACTTCTCGAACCGTGTTCTTTAACACAAGGCTTTTTAAAGCAAACATCTTTCATTCAAAGACAGCTGTCTTCAGTTAACATAAGTAGGAGCGTTTACTTATTGATAGAAGCTCGACTGTTAGACTTAACTCACGTCTGTGGCGTATTAGACCAAAGATCACATAAATGTGTTCTAGCAAAAAGGCAATAAGGTTATTGGAATGGACAACACAGAAAATATATTTGCGACAAAATTTAAAATTCCTTTTCAAGTAAAACGGAAAAAGTCAGTAGGACTTCCTTGTTAACAAGGTTTATATTTCTTATAGCAAATGTTTATTTAGCGTGCAGTTATTTCTTAATAGAAGGATAAAAAATCTTCACTCCTAACTAATATTGAAAATTGTAATACTGACGCTGTTATTCAGAGAGTGTCAACGCACCGATGTTTTGGCAATGCTCCCTTCTTCAGGGTATAAAACTGAATACCGTTAACAAGTTCGTTAATTAGCTCAGGTGCTTGATGGAACACTTGCGCGCGTGCCAAACGAGTATAAGGAAAAAAAGAGAGAGTGATTCAGTCACGTGAAATGTCCTGGTTAAGGCCACTAGGGCCCATAGTTCCATATTTGAATATCAGCCCCCCTTTTAATTAGTCATTTTTATCGAGAAAACTAAAGTTGTTAGATTAGCAACAATAGAAATGTACGAGCGATAAAAACCACATGGGATTATTTCAGTGGTAGACAAGTCGTTTCTCCCCTCCGTCAGTCCTCAGAGTCTGACAGTAAACCAGCTGTTTTTTAAGTTAACTGAGTTCTCTTTCCAAAATGTGAATGTCCTGACATTTTTTAAGAGATAACAAAGCCCATAAGAGGCGTTTGGATTGTTTCTCAGTTACTGTGGTAACGAGGAGCTTTTGTAATTAACCGTAGACCAAGTAGTTTTGCCCTGATTCCAGCTTGTGGATAAACTACAAACAGATATCTTGAAGATTGGTATGGCAGCACAAAACTTAACTGGAGATGGACAGCAAAAAGCGGTCGGAGACTTAATTTGTTCGCCAGATTTACTCCCTGGACCGCACGGCCAGTTGACATTTATGTCAGTCTTAAACTCTTTCCTGTCCGTCGCTGCATTTCTTGGGAATGCTCTGATCCTAATTGCTCTTCACAAGGAGTCTTCACTTCATCCGCCGTCCAAACTCCTGCTTCGTTGCCTTGCAGCAACTGATCTCTGTGTTGGTCTTATTTCAGAGCCCCTCTTTGTTAACTACTGCATGTGTATAGCAAATGAAAATTGGAATATGTTTCGCTACGCATCAGCTGCGGCCTCTACAACGGCCAGTATTTTCTGTGGAGTATCTGTGGTTACAGTGACTGCAATAAGCGTGGACAGACTTCTCGCTCTGTTGTTAGGACTGAGATACAAACAAGTTGTAACTTTAAAGCGAACTTCCGTGATCGTTATTGCCATTTGGGTTGTGTGCACTGTCTCTTCAGCAATACAATTTTGGAATCGCCTGATAACTTTATGGTGCGCTATTATAGTAACATCTCTGTGTTTAGTAATCTCGAGCTTCTCTTACACAAAGATATTCCTCACCCTCCGTCATCATCAAAATGAAATACAAGACCGTTTTCAACAACCGAACCAAACAAATCAACTAAACATAGCGCGATATAAAAAGGCAGTGTCCACTGCAATATGGCTACAACTGACGCTGGTCGCTTGTTATCTACCCTGTAATTTAGTGGCGGTTTTGACGAGTTATAGTGGACTATCTTCATCTCTTTGTTACGCTTGGATTTATACAAGTACTTTAGTTTGCTTAAACTCGTCATTAAACCCGATTCTTTACTGTTGGAAGCTAGAAGAAGTCAGACAAGCAGTGAAGGACACAATCAGGCAAGTGCCTTGCCTTTGTTTTTCGAGTTAGCCATCGTACACCAACACGATAAAAAGAAAAAAGATTACCGATGTTTGAAGATAAAGATTTCAGAAGAAAAGCTTTCTTGAGGTTAAAAGTGCTGCGTGCTCATTTTTTCGATATCGCGTGTTTCTTTAGCAGTAAGGAGCTGTTGGCGAAATTTTTCATCATTGTCGTAAATAAAAAGTCTAACCGTTTTAATTAACGACATGCTAATAAAGAAGAGAAAACTGCCGCCTCATGTGTGGACTACAGCACGCAGTACTCAAAAACGCTCTGATATTAAAATAAGCAGTTTAGGAGGTTTCAATTTAATGTTTCTTTTCGTTCATAGCACGGGAAGAAAGTTCTTAGGAGATAGTTGAGTAAAAAAAAATCAACAATTCATTATATTTTAAAATTATTGGTACAGCTTTATAGCCAATGCCGTAAGTCTTTATTTGGTGTGGGAGTTTTAGGTATCTACAGTTTAAACCGGACGCGCAACATCGCTTGCACGCGAGACACCCCTAAGGGTAGACGGTATAATGTTGATTAAAATACCCGCTAAAAGGTTTTTAACATCAAAATTTTGAAGTTATACTTTGCATTTATATGACGAATACTAAGCTCTGCAGCTGCGAGGGCAAAATAGTGGTTAATTACTAACGTGTCAAGAAGAGAAATTATGTGAAGCAGTAATTTATAATGAACATAAAAATTGCGAAGATTTTCCCTAACATTTCTCAGTTTAGAATTTCGTTGTATCTTATCTCCGGAGTAAATTGAAAGCGAGGCGAGTATCCTTGTTAAACTTCTCATATTGTCTTTAAGAGGCAACCGCTCCTGATGCAAACATCGTTGCTTCAAGTTAAACCCGTCTGTCTTTAATTTAGATTGAAGCTTGGCTAAAAAGGCTTTGGTTAGGAATGTGTCCAAGGCTTTGTCTCAGAGAAAAAAGAACTTTGCACAAGATCATGTGATTCTGCCAACACAATTTAAAGTATTGAATTCAAGCTGCTGTTTATGTTATCGAAGGCAAAATGTCTCCAGCTTTACAGTTCCTTTGTCATTTAAAATAAAATTTATAACTGGGCTTCCTGTCTTTGTTGCCTCTCTGGCTGATAAACAAGTCCCCTTATACTACTATATTAGTTAGGTTGTTCCCCAAAATCTCAACAGAAAAGTTTCCTGTATTAATGAAAGTCAGAAGCGGGAAATCGATCGAAATCAAGAAATGCCTCTTTTCCCGCGAGAGAAAATGACCATGTTGACAAGTTGCCACCTGCCTGGGAGACTCTAATTTTCTAGAAAGACAATTTTCAGTTTGAGTGACATTTAATGTAATATATAAGTGATTAACAGAAACGGACTAGAAGAGAATTTTTTTTCTGAAACACATTTACAAAAATTGATGTAAAAGGAGTGAACATGTTACAGCTGACTGTAGACGAAACCGGTCAAGTCATCTTTACTTTGTCTCAGAGAATGAAAACTTTGCACAAAATCCATTGATTCTGCCAACACCGTTTTTAAAGCACTGAGTGTTTATGTTATCGAAGGCGAAATGTTACGTTTTCAGCTTTACAGTTTCTTTGTTATGTAAAATGAAATGCATGACACACTTCCTGTCTTTGTTGTCGCTCTGGCTGATAAACAAGTCCCATTTAAAACTTTGCATGCAAAAGAATGATGCAGAGAAAACACAAAATTAAACATTTGTTTTTGATCTCAATTTCCCTGATTCACTGACAATCCAAGTGAAACACGCTTCCCGTGTGCCAGAAGCTTGTGACGTTATATTTACTTTTGTTCTCTACGCCTCAAAGTGCAATTACACATTCAATATTGCTTAAAATGAGGTCGAAATACTCCCATGTGATTTGTGATTTTTAAACCCTAGGAAGATGATTTATCTCAGGTTTCTCACAGTACGTCACTAAATTGCTGAGCTATCCCTGCGCCTCTCCACAAACGGCCTGTTCAAATGGCAGAGTGTGGGAGAACTCGATGGTGCATGTTAGATCTCGCAGTTAACTCCAGTCTCGAGCTCCCTGGAAAACGTAACATAAAATGGAAGAAACAACTCTGTTGCAGGCAGTAATAAAACGTTTTTGT
>CBDDTI010000202.1:0-9350 GCA_965233585.1 bacterium | reverse complement strand
GATATCTTTCCTTCAAGGTCAGTTATTTCACGAGCACGTGTTTCAGAGATCAAACGCGCGGGAAATTAGAAGAATTTTCACTCGACCAATTTCAAACAAATTCACTGAAAATTAACCGCTGTTTTAGTCTGGCTAATTTCAACCGAATTTACCCGGAGACAAGCCCAGAAAGAAAACCCAGGTCGAAATAAAATACAAGCAACGTGTCTGGGGTAGCGAGGAAATTAGAAATACATGGCGAAATACATTAGATCAAGTCATATTTGAATGAATTTTCAGCATTGCAAACCTTCACTTTATCGTTCTCCATGGCGTTACGACATGATAATCTGTAGTTTGACACACCAGGTTTGTGATCGAAGTTGTACGTTTCACACAGCACCATTTTATTCTTTCCTCGTCTGAAAGGGTCGCGGAATAAAGCGACTGGATGAAGGTAAACGTCACTATTACAGCCCTCAGCCTGATAACAACTAGAGCCGTCGAAATTCCAGACTGGAAGGTCTGCGGGTTCCATCGGTTCTGCTTCCACAGTTTTAGTTTTACATCGCATACTTTCGCCACTACCGTCGATCCAAACGTACAAGACTTGTACTCGCTCGCCTTGATCAAGGCTCATGTACTTGTCGAGGATAGGGTTGCTTTCCGTCATTTTCCTGGCAATTAGTGGAATCGTTTGGAGAGCTTTAGATCTACAAGAAAAATAAAATTTCGTGTGTAAGTCGAATAAGCTTAAGAAGAACTTCCCAGTGTCTTTCCTACCGAAAAAGCTTAAGTGCAATTTCCGAAGACCTTCGCTAACTTCCCGCGCTTGGGAACGAGAGTGATTTCTCATAGCATGCGATGAATACGTTATTTATATTCATTAGTCACATGGGAATCAGCCAGCCAACCGGAATGCATTGTGGTTTGACGGCACACCACTTTGTTTGCATTCAAATAACTGCTTACATTTTTTAGGGCAAAGTTCTTTCTAAGCTATTGCTGAACGTACGTGGCGACACGGGAAATATAAAATTAAGGGAATTTGGTGAAAATTTGAACAATTGCGTCCTAAAATTGTAATAAACGGAAAGATCGGACCAAGCTATACAAACCCAGAGTCCTCCCAACAACGTGACTTCACTAACGTGACTTCAAGCCGGTGTGATGACTGCGTGCTTTCCACGTGATCGACAGCCCCCAAATTATAAATACATCTTGAAGGCTTGTTGAAAATTTGTCGGGCATTTCCCACTGGCTAAAAATATATTCATTTAAATCGAAAACTATAGCACCTAGATTTGTTTCTCTTTTACTTTAAAATATACAAAATTCATGTTATATCCTTTTTACCGCATGGACATAAGCTAAGAGGCCGGTCAAGGTTCGCAGACAGCCTTTGTTAGTATTACGATAACAAAGTCTCTTTTAATTATAAATTACCTCATCACGGCACGTGCCAGCTTTTTAATACGAACCGTAGCAAATAATACCCGGTGTATAACCCCCAATGTTGCAAGTTTGAGCAAGTAACATGCATGTAGAAATGCGTTAACTCTATAGCTAGGGCATTTTTACGGCTGTTTCTTCTTTTTTGAAAACTGTAGCGGCTGAATACGACAAGTGATGAGGAACACTCTGAGAGTGAACTATATTAACCTAGACGAGCTACAATTACAGTCATTACATGAAAACCACAGTTGCTAGCTGACAGGGTGAAGGAAGCAGCCAAGTAGAAATTGAGAAACTTTCATCAAATGGCAAAATAATAGACTATCGGCTTTGATGGGAAAATCTCAAACCGAGACCTTACCGTATTAGCTGGTATTGACCGAGTGATCTGTATCTCACTGAAGTGCGTCTTCAGGATTTTAAAAGAATTCCTGCGCGAAGTGACTCTGCAGGGACACACAAGGGATTCGTTGTGACCCCTTATCTGTCCCCAAACCAAGTCCATTCTCCGCTGGCTGAAAAAACCTTGGCCATTTGCCGTCAGGGCCGAAAGGTTGGTTAGATCTGTGAGTTGCACTTGCTGGCTGGATGCGATGATATTTGATCAGGATTGCCTTGAATTATTTCCGCCTCCACACTGAAGGTGTAGATACCTTTAGGAACTGCTGGCTGGATGCGATGATATTTGATCAGGACTGCCTTGAATTATTTTATCCTCCACACTGAAGGTGTAGATACCTTCAGGAACACACCCATTGGCGCGGCCCAATCCACACCCCAAAGTGTGTGATTTGGATAGCCTGCAGAACAGGCGTAATTTTTTGCGTAGTTTAAACGAACAGAAGCAAAAGCGAGGCAAGCGCTAAAAATTTACGCCTGTTCTACAGGCGATTCACAAGTTTTGTAAAATTCGATATCGAAAAAGGTCATTTGCCATCGGATTTCCATACAAACACTGTAATTTCTGACCGCTTTGCCTATCCGTCAAGATGGCGCCGAAAACCCTGATAAAGCCTATAATAACAGTGTATTTGTCTGCGCATTTAAAATTCTCAATGCGCTTACAGTGAAAAGCCACAATTCAACTATATATATGCAGGGTAACTAAAAAATATCTAAGTAAAATGGTTGGACTATCTTAGGCATGTTAGGGGTTTAGGCCTAATGCGCCCCCACTCGAGGGACTAGGCATCACAACGTTGATGCCCGATTCCCGGTCCAGGCTCTCGGTAGTTGGGAGCGAAAAAAAGGAAGAGCGAGAGAAAAAATGAGGGATCGTTTTTTTCTCGCTCGCTTTCGCTCGTCCCCAACTACCGAGAGCCTGGAACAGGCAACGGTTTGCTAGAATTTGACGCGTAACTTACCAATTAGTTTTTTTTGTTTACACCATTCATTTACACTCCTGGGCCGGGTTGTTCAAAGCCCGATTAAGCTGACCCAGGGTTAGC
The DNA here is from genome assembly GCA_965233585.1 of bacterium. Lineage (GTDB taxonomy): Bacteria > SAR324 > SAR324 > SAR324 > NAC60-12 > CBDDTI01. The sequence goes on along the minus strand of CBDDTI010000202.1, from coordinate 6,468 downwards.
GACAATTTTGATTTCAGTTTTGTAACCTTTTGGTGAGGTGTTCTGTTTGCCCTTCAGTTTTGAGCTGTAGTAATCTCAAACTACACCAAACATTAGAGGTGAAAAACATTTTTACACAAAAAAACATAATGCTTTAGTTAACGTTTAACCCTGCGTTAACGACCCGGCCCTGGGTGTTATCAAGAGATTATGATCAAAACCGTAGTCTCTTGCAGAGATCACTGAATGGACTGCGGCAGCACTGACACCTTTTTCTGATCTTTTCTTCACCTTTAATTTCTTCAGTCTTCATGGACCTTCATGTTTAGTCCAACCTGAAACAATCGTGACAAAATAGGGTTAGGTCTGATAGGACCATGCATGACCTTCAGTGTTATTTCTGTCTATTTTGTTAATCGCGTGGTTGTAGTGCGTCAATCCATTTACACGGTTGGTCTTACGTGACACTTGATTGGTCAAAACGAAGAAGTGATCGTGATGCGCCATTTCATACGATTGAACTGCACTGACGGTCATCTTTCCACTCTACAGTGTTCAGCCACTTTCCTTTGTGCCCAAGGTGGCCGTTGTGGAGAGGTTCGATAGTGTTCAAAATAAATGGCCTCCCTGTTCGGGAGCACCTGTCGCGGCACCTGTCACCGGATTTGGCGGGATTCAAGTCACGTGACCGGCCAAAAAAAGAAAATTGAAACCCGGTAAACAATCGACGGCCACTTCAACTACGAAATATAAACCGTTTTTTAAATCTAAACGTTAACATGGGTGGCATTTTTAAGACAGTTTTTAACTGGATGTCAGGTTTCTGGTTTCCCACGTCAAAGGAGCAGCTTCAAGATGTTGAGTGCAAGATTTTGGAGCAGCGAATAAAGCGACCTTGGGTAGGCAATTTTGTTCGTGTGGAAGAAGATATCGAGATGTGGACAGTTCAAGTAAACCTCTCACCATCGAAGCAGCCCCCTCTTGTTCTCGTCCATGGCTTTATTAGCGGCGTTTGTTGGTGGGCTCAAAATTTCACCGACCTTAGCGATGAACGCAGTGTTTACGCCTTCGATTTGCCGGGGTTTGGCCGAAGCTCGCGGCCGGATTTAATGCAAGATGGCCAGGATGCCGAAGGAAAATTTGTACGTTATATCGAGGAATGGAGAAAGGCTGTGGGATTAGACAAAATGATCCTCTTAGGACACAGCCTCGGAGGTTACATAGTGATGGCTTATGCCTTGAAGTACCCCGACAGAATTAAGCATCTGATACTGTCTGACCCCTGGGGATTTGCCATTTTACCCTATGGTATTGTGGACAGACACCCAGATTCAGAGCAGCGGTACGACTTGCTTCCAAGGTGGCTGCATTGGGGAAATTTTTTTCTTAACACCTGCAACCTCCTGTCTCCATTAAGGGCAGTTGGTCCATTTGGTCCTTGGGTTGCTCGCTTAGCTCAGTTTGACACGAACAAACGCGCATCAGAGTTGTGGAAAGACAGTGCTATGCTTCAGTACATATACCACTGCAACGCTCAGACACCGTCTGGGGAAGATGCTTTTCGCAACATGAACGTTTTGTTACTCTGGGCCAAGTCGCCGATGGTTAAGCGAGTGAAAGATCTCCCAGATGATGTTCCAATGACAGTCATGTATGGTTCGTCCACGTTTTTTGATCATCGCACAGCTTACGAGATAAAATACACCCGGAAGAACTCTAAGGTCGAAGTGTGTATTGTTAAAGATGCGGGTCACGACATCCACGTGGATAATGCTGTGGAATTTAACAGAATATTGAAAGAAACTCTCGAAGGTATTTCAGATGATGATGAGTGGACCACTGTTGACCAAAATCATGCATTTTGAAGTATTTTCTGGATTAACACTGCTTCCATGGTAACAGTTATTCAGTGTTTTACACAGTTATTCTGGGTTTATTGTTCTTTGCAGATGAATGGAACAAATATGTGGCTTTCAAATTTTAGTTACTTGGTTCTCTCTATACCATGACGTGTATAAAAGGCTGCAACTTTTTTTTGCCAACCAGAGCTGTCTTGTGCTGCACCCGACTTTGGCCTAGCTGGTCCATCTCTCTTGCCTGGATTCTTTTTCCACCATCAATCTCCATGTGGTTTTAGGTTGACCCACTCCTCTCTTCCATTCAGGTTGCTACTCCTTCACCACCATGCAGCCACTGTTCCTCTCCTCTTTGAACAAGTGGCCAATCCAGTCCAATCTTCTCCTTTGGATTTCACTGATCTTCTCTATGCCTGTTACTTGAGAAATTGTGTCATTTTGGATGTGTTGCTGCCACAAAATTCTAAGTATCTGTCTGTCAAATTTTACTCAACCCAAAAAACAATAGATAAATTACTCTGGTGTCAAAATACATGCACTGATCACTTGTGGACAGTGCAAGTTTGTGAATTACTCTTAAAGTGGTACTATGATAAAAAAATTATTTCCTTTTTTTCTTCCGATTTTGAAAGTGTATTCGCTTAACATCCAACTGGCAAAATTTTGAGCTTTGCATTTTATCCGAAGGCTGTTTATTTTGAGTGTAAGTTTTGGATTTGACGGTCCACCATTACTCACATTCAAAACTGACCGATGGGACATCAGAGGGTTGGATCTAGAGAAAATGACGTCATTTACAGTACTCACTAGCTTAACATTTCAGCATGTAAACGCAATTTATTATATATGCAAAACACGGGTTTAAAAGTCTGAAAGCCCAAAACTCCCGTGCTGTATATTAATTCAGCCGCGTACACACACATTGCATTCTTAAACTAGTGAGTCTTTGACGTCATTTTCTCCTGGACCCAGCTCTCTCAAAATTTTAAAGTTAGTAATGGCGGACCAATAAATAAGAAAATTCCAGTTAAAATAAACAGGTGTCTTCTTAAAATCAGAACTTAAAACTTGGGTCGGTTAGTGTCTAGTTAACATAGTTTTGAAATCCAAAGGAAAAAAGATTTTTTTGGTCATAGTACCACTTGAAGAGTGTTTGGACTACATGGAAAGTGTTGACTGTGCTATTGTGATGCTTGAAGTATCCAGCTGATGAGTAAATTCAATGTGACACTTATGGTTTTACATTTCGAAGTTAAAATAGTTAGTTCTACAGAGATCGTTTTGTAACTTCCAGGTTGTTGCTACTTATGGTAGCTACATGAAAAATGTGTACATACTCTTTTGGAGTGTCACTACCTTGAGATAATTTTGAGCCTTTTTTTACAACAATGATTTTTGGCATCTTTATGCAACAGTCATTTGAAACCCCTGCACCCTCCCCATTGGGGGATACCTGGGGCAAGCTGGGTGTTTTCACCTCGTTTTCACTTGATTTAGGTTCCCCAGTAGTTTGGGAATGTACCTTTTTTTCACAGCTTCACTTTTCAGTGCAGCAGTTGAGAGGGGTTTGGCGGGGTTCCACTTGTGGAGAAAAAAGTAAGTAGCCTTGACTTCACTGGTATGACAAAATCCTGTGAAAGCTCCAGTTGTTTATAGTTTAGAGGATAGGGAAGATCACCGTGAATTTTTTTCACTACAAGACATGGCTTTCACTGCATTTCACTGACTGTAAAAGTGAATGGCCTGGGTATCCTCAATGAAGGTGGATCCAAATGGCACAAACTTTATTTTCATGGCTCCTCTTGGAATGCAATTTGCAGGATGCAAGCCACTTGTCTAGTGTGTGGGGATAGGGGAGAACCTAGCTTAGCATGCCTCCACAAGAATGCACCTGCAGTAGGTATTTTAGTTATTTACAGAATAAAGACTTCACTTGTGTTCATGTTCCAAGACTCAGTTGATCCCTGTCATGGCACAGAGAAGTCGGAACAATGTTTTTGTGTATAACATATTTTGTTTTTACTTTTAGTTGTTTTAGTTTAAAAGGGTTTGGTTTTGTTGAGGTTGCATTGTTTTTTTTTGCATATTCACAAAGGAACATATTTGCTTCCAACACAGACTTTCCAAGAAAGGTGCAAGGCTAAAATATTAAGAGAACATAAACAGTAATAATAATAATAATAACAATGACAATAATGACAATAATAGTAATAAATCAAACTTTATTGGGTACCTTGAATCTTACATGTATGTGGTAAAAAGTCAGAAATTCTGCTGCTCCTCAACTTTTTTCCGTAAAACATTTTCTGGAAAAATTTCAATAACTTACTTACATTATAAAAAAAGTGATAGTAATATAAAAAATTATACTAATACTAATAATAGTAACTACTAATCTTACAACCTTAAGGATAAGTATTAAAAACTCAGTAATTAATATTATTCGAAGATATTTACAAAGATCAAATTTAAAAAAAAAACAAATTATATTGTCGCAATAACAAAAAGAAACCAACATTACTAGGCCTAAAATTATGAGTACAGATGTAGACCGGCTACAGCAAGAGTGAAGTCTTCCGAGACCTCATGTGATTTGAAAGGATATTTAGAGCCTCTGACACATCTGTGTACAGTTCTTAAAATAGCAAATGAAAGCTGTATTCGTAGCCAGGAAATGACGCTGCCATAGTAATAACAATAATAATAATAATAATAATAATAATAATAACAAAGTAATAATAATGACAATGTGAATGATGATTTATTATTATTATTATTATTATTATTATTATTATTATTAAGGTGATTCCTCAGAAATAAAAGTTACTGATGAATTTTTTTGAAACTTTATCTGGATGTTCTCTACCAAGCACTGTTTCGAAAAATACAATAAAAATGATAGGTCACCATTCTTGTTTAAGAGATGTGATAGGCCAATCTTACCTTGTTTGTGCCTCTACTCGTGCTAATCACGCACGTTATTCATCGGTCCACGTTACATTTTGCAGTAGCTCGAAACATAGTGTATGAAAGTAATACTCGGGGAAAAACGTGACAGGTAGAAAGTGTCGAGCATATAGAACAATGTCATATAACATTTGTGGAAACATCACACTAATAATAATAATAATAATAATAATAATAATAATAATTCACACTATTTGAAACGACGTAGACGTAAAGCGTTCGTAGAGTCATTATTTTTGCGGTCATAATTTGCATCAGAGTAACGGTTTTCGTGCACTCTTTCACCAATATCTTTTTTTCCTTCTGATAAAATTTTGTTAGTTTTCTTTTAAATTAAGGAGGACAGTGTGCACACTATAATTATGAAATAAAAAATATAGGTCACCATGCTTGTTTAAAAGAAAACGAACATTTATTTTGCTATCGAGCTTAGCTTGAGGGAAATTTCTTTCGTTGTGTACGTGCACACGCTAATTTGCGAACGCTAATTACGCAAAAATCGTGCGCAGTAGGAATGCGCAATCCAATACTGAGGAATCACCTTAATGTTATTATTCTTGCAACAGCTATGATTCTTCCACTACTACTACTACTTACAGTTCTACGATTACTTACACAATTAGGACTTTACAGCGCAGTATTTACTTTTAAAATAGATAGGACCCTGTGCGCGCTCTGATTGGTCAAAAACCCTTGTTTTATCAGAGTATAAAACATAGAAAAAGTGTGTTTTATTGTTTTGTGCATGTCAAATCTATATTTTAAAGCAAATGAAGAAGCCTAAGCCGTGTATTACACTGTGATAAAACACTCCAGTCATTTGAGAACACTCGATAAATGTAGGAAACACTCGCCTGCGACTCGTGTTTTATCACAGTGTAATACACGGCTTAGTCTTCTTTATTTGTTCCTAAACATCTAAATATTACAGAGCTGGTCAGGGTGCAGGGGAATTCACAAGATTGTAGCTATAACTATATCAGAGGATGTCTTTTCGTTCATTGATTTTTCTTTAAAAAAAAGATAATGATAATAATAATACACTTTATTTAAAGAGGGTAGCACAGGATAGTTACAGAAACTACCAGTAAAAAACTTGTGGCCTGCTATCTAAAATTATGACAAGAATAAGATTTGAAAAATACAAAATGGAAGTTCTTGAAGTTACAATTTTTATCATGAGGACAGAATATTTGAAGCCATCCACAAAACAAAATGGAAAACAGGCAACAGGAAAATAGTTTGCAATCCTTGTTTTTGTTTTTTCCTGTAGAGAAATGCCCCAAGCCAGGCAATATGTGAGCTTCAGCTATTTATTTGCATGTGTATATGTGTAATTGAAATATTTATACACTTCTTTTTTCTACCCAAGTATCATTATCTCAGAGTATTTGTGAAAATGTGCTTTAGCATAACACAGTATTGGCTTGTTATTGCAGTCTGATTACCTGAACAAGTACCTGTTATTGGTTAATAGAGGGCCCCTGGAGAGCACTTATGGTTTTTTATGCATTCTGCCCAAAAAACGTAATGCACAAATTGTTGTAATACATTTTATTAAATTCTATGTTTATCCTTATACATCAGCTACTGGGCCATGCTCAAACTGCAGTTACACTGCTCACAGTTGATTTCTACTGACTTTAAACACTGAACCCAGCTTGAA
>CBDDTI010000201.1:35000-50917 GCA_965233585.1 bacterium | reverse complement strand
TGGCGAAATTAGGGATTCCCAATTTTCCCAAATGTCCCCTGATTTCCCTAATGTTCCCCAATTACCCTCACTTCCCCAATTTTCAACAATGTCCCCAAATGTCCCCAATTTCCCTAACGTTCCCTAATTTCACCTAATTTCCCTAATTTCCCTAAGTTTCCCCAACTTCCCCAAATGTCATCCAATTTCCCTAATTTCCCAAAATTTCCCAAATGTTCACAAATTTACCTAATTTCCACATTTTCCCAAAACTTTCCCTATTTTCCCAAATTTTCCCTAATCTTCCTAATTTCACTAATTTCCTTAATTTCACCTAATGTTCCCCAATTTCCCCAACTCCCCCAAAGTCCCCAAATGGCCCCAATTTCCCTAATGTTCCCTAATTTTCCCAAATTTGCCCAATTTCCCTATATAATGTTTCCCAATTTAGGGGAAATAGGGGAAAATTGGGGAACATTGGGGAACATTGGGTAAATTAGGCAACATTGGGGAACATTAGAGAAATTAGGCGACATTTGGAAAAACATGTAACATTTTGGCAAAGTAAGGGAACTTCGGAAAAAATCAGGAAATTAAGGGAACATTACAGAACATCAGGGATTTTAGAGATTGTTGGGGAAAAGTGTGGAAAATGGTGAATTTTTTGGGAAAATTAGGAAAATTGGGGAACATTAGGGAACATTAGGGAAATTACTGGAGATTAGGGAACTTTGGGGCAATTGGGGAAATTAGGGAAATTGGGGGAACATTATTGGAAATTGTGCAAATTTGGGAAAATTAGTGAACATTAGGGAAATTGCGGACATTTGGGGACATTGGTGAAAATTGGGGAAGTTAGGGAAATTTGGGAACATTAGGGGAAATTAGGGAACATCAGGGAAATTAGGGAACATTAGGGAAATTGGTGACATTTGGGGACATTGGAGAAAATTTGGCAAATTTGGGAAAATTAGGACGATCATTAGGGATTTTGGGGAAGATGAGGGAACATTAGGTGAAATTAGGGAAATTGGGAACATTAGGAAAATTGGGGAAATTTAGGAGATTAGAACATTTAGGGAAATTAGGGAACATTAGGTGAAATTAGGGAACATTAGGGAACATTAGGGAAATTGGGGAATCAGGGAACATTAACACCATTGGGAAATTGTGCGAACCTTAGGAGAAAATTGGAGAAATTAGGGAACCCCCAATTTGGGCAATGTTCCCAAAAGTCCCCAATTTCCCTAATGTTCCCTATTTTCCCAAATTTGCCAAATTTCCCCAATTTGGTGAACATCAATTTCCCTAATTTCCCCAATTTTCTTATGTTCCTCAATTTCCCTCATTTCAAGTAATGTTCCCTCATTTTCCCCAAATGTCCCCTAATTTCCCTGATGTTCCCTAATTTTCCCAAATTTGCCCAATTACCTCAATTTTCACCAATTTCCCCGATTTTCCTCAATTTTCCTAATGTTCTTCAATTTACGTCATTTCACCTGATGTTCCCTAATTTCCCTAATGTTCCCTAATTTCCCCTAATGTTCCCAAATTTCCCTAACTTCCCCAATTTTCACCAATGTCCCCAAATGTCCGCAATTTCCCTAATGTTCACTAATTTTCCCAAATTTGCGCAATTTCCATAATGTTCCCCAATTTCCCCTAATTTCCCCAATTGCCCCAAAGTTCCCTAATCTCCAGTAATTTCCCTAATGTTCCCTAATGTTCCCCAATTTTCCTAATTTTCCCAAAAAAAAAATCACCATTTTCCCCACTTTTCCCCAACAATCCCTAGAATCCCTGGAATCTCCTGATTTTTCCAAATTTCCTTACTTTGCCCCAATGTTACATTTTTGCCCAATGTTGTTGCCTAATTTCCCTAATGTTCCCCAATTTCCCCAATTTTCCCCAAGGTCTCCTAATTTATCTAATCTAGGCTCCAGGACTTCGACCTGTCTGGCTCGAGGACTTCGACCTTTCTGGCTCGAGGACTTCGACCTATCTGGCTCGAGGACTTCGACCTGTCTGGCCCGAGGACTTGGACCCAAAAGGGGGAGTGACAACGGGGAAGCCACAACAGGGAAGCCACAACAGAGAAGGCACAACAGGAAAGGGGAGACACAGTGCAAAATGAAAAATGTCACTTTTATAGTTTGTAAACCAAAAAAACTGCTTTAAAAAAAATGTGATTTTCACTTTTTTCATTTGATTCATATACATACATTGTTTTAAAGCAATTGAACAGATTAAAAATTATAGATATGACTTCTTTTTTTTTCATTTTTGATTTTGCCATTTTGTTTCCCATTGTATTCCTGTTGTTTCCCCTGTTGTGGTCCCTGTGGACGGGTCAAAGTCCTCGAGCCAGACAGGTCGAAGTCCTCGAGCCAGACAGGTCGAAGTCCTCGAGCCAGAAAGGTCGAAGTCCTCGAGCCAGACAGGTCGAAGTCCTCGAGCCTAGATTAAGATTAAGATTTAGATTATATTTTAATTTTTGATTTATAACATTAGAGTTGTTTATTTAGATTTAAATTTAGTTTTTGATTTAGTTTAGTTTAGATTAAATTTAGATTAAGATAAGATTTGATTGGATTTAGGTTTAGATAGACTCAGATTAAGGTTGTTTAGATTAGATTTAGATTTTATTTTTTTAAATTCAGATTAAGATTAGATTAGATTAATTTTTAGATTTAGATTAGATTTTTTTTGATTTAGATTTGATTTAAATTATATTCCAATGAGATTCGGATTAGATTAAGATCTAAATCCAAACCTAAATCTGAATCAACATCTTAAATCTGAATCTAAATCTAAATATCAATAATAACATTCATCTAAATCAAAATCCAAATCTCAATCTCAAACTCATCTATTCAAAATCTTAATCTCATTTTAAATCCTTATCTAAATCTAATCCAATCATTTGTTACCTAAATTTAATCAAATCTTCTCTTGCCTAATCTTAATCTAGTCCAATCATATATAGGTCAAATAATCCAATATTATAGATATGGATTTATTCTAGAGATAAACAAACATAATTAAAAATCAAATTTAGATTTGAAACAAAATTGATCTCATCAAACACTGTTTTATGTAAATTAGGAAATTTTGGAAATGGAGGAAATTAGGGGAATCTGAGCAATTATAGGAAAATTATGGAACATTAGGGAAAATTTGGGAACATGAGGGAAATTATGGAAATCAGGTAAAGTAGATAAAGTGAATGGAAAATGGAAACAATTGGAATTCCGGGAAGTTGGAAAACATGATGGAACATAACATTGTGGAAATTAGGTTAGGGAATTAATTCAACAAAATGGAAAACGAAAGAAATGACATGAGGAAACAACACTGAAATTAAAGAAACTAGAGAAACCTGAAATTATTGAAAATATTGAAAATGAAGGAAACAATGGAAATTACAGAAATTTGGGAAATTATGGAAAAACATGATATTAAGGAAATTTGTGAAATTTGGGAAAATTAGTTAAATTAGGGAAATTCGGAAAATGGTACATAGGTAAATCTGAAAAAATAAAGGGAAAGCAGTGAGCATTAGGGAAAATAGAAGGATCAGGGACATCAAGGAAATTAGGGAAATAAGGGAAACCAGTGAAATTATCGAAATTAAAGGGAAATTAGGGAACATTAGGGAAAATTCTGAAACATGGGGGGAAACAACAGGGAAATTTGATAAATGAAGAAAATCTCGGAAATTAGGGAACATTTAGGGTAAATAAGGGGAAATTAGGAAATCAGGTAAATTAGCGAAAATTAAGGGAATATATGCAAATATATGAAATTCTAGTTTGGGGACCCTATATTGAAGGCTTGGAGAGGGAAAAGCAAGGGGAGAGAGAGAGAGAGAGATAGAGAGAAAAGTGGAGAGAAAGTGGAGAGAGGGGAGAGAGAGAGGAGACAGCTTGGGCAGCAAGTGGAGTGAGGGAAGCTAGAATTGCCAACATCCAAGTACAGGAATTCATCAAATGCAACTTGGCTCAATGTCTTTGGTCATTTTTTCTTCACTCTGCAAACGTTTGGGATTCCACGGCACATCACCTTCTGGCGAATGCCACAGGCCAAAGACCAAAGAAACATAATCAACACACAATGCCTTAGGCATTGTGGATGTAAATTTTCGGTTGTAAACTTCAAGACATAACCTCACTCCATGCTCCGGTTACCTCTTCTTGAAAGGAACAGTGCTCATCTGCTCAATCAACGTTTGACAATGTTTGAAGAAAATGAAATACATCCAAATTGGAATCGTTACCAACTTTGAGGGGACGAAGCGGTGAGGCTTTGAAATCTGCACCCGGCCATGGATACACATGCTTGGCCCAGGTCGTTTCAGCACAACCAACGGGCAGTGCAATGCTTGGGACAAAAGGGCCAACGACATAGGAATCTTAGGAGATTATATATATATATGTACTGCAAACATGTATATATTTATTAAAAAACATATAAGCAAATAGGATTGTGAAATTATTTGTCTGTACACATGTTTCATGTTATTTCTGGCACTTCTGTACAGCCCTTTTCCTCAAAAAGAACCCGCCTAAGTGCCGGAAAAATTCGGCCCAACGGCATCCACACTGATGTGGCAAGCAATGCAGAATGGCCAACCGCCCAACACAGTGGACCTCGGGCAAGGAAACAAAGGGCAGCACTAATCTAAATCTTAATCAAAATCAAAATTAAAAATCTAATCTAAACCTCAATCTAAATTTAAATCTAAATCTGATCTAATATCTAAATTTAAATCTACATCTAATACTAAATTTAAATCTATTCTAAATTTAAATGTCAATCTAAATCTAATCTAAATTTAAATTTCAATCTAAATAAATATCAATCAAAATCTAGATCTAGAAAAGATAAGATTTAGAGATTAGACTAGATTAGATTAAATGTAGTTAACTAAATCATTTAAAAAAAATCTAAATTAAAATCTAAATCTAAATTTATTCTAAATCTAAATCTCAATCTAAATCTAATCTAAATCGAAATCTAAATCTAAATCTCAATCTAAATCAAAATCTGATATAATCTAAATTTAAATCTACATCTAATCCAAAATTTAAAAATAAATCTAAATCCTAAATCTCAATCTAAACCTAAATCTAAATCTCAATCTAAATCTAAATGCAAATCTAAATCGAATATATGTCTCAATCTGATTGTAAATCTAGTTTTAAATCTAATCTAAATCAAAATCTAATCTTAAATTGAAGTTTTTATTTCAATCTCAATATAAATCTAATCTAGATCTAAATCTAAGTTGAAACATAAATCTATTCTAAACCTAAATCAAAACCTAATCTAGATCTAAATCTAATCTAATATTAATTTAAATCTAAATCTAAATGTTGTCTAAATCTAAATGTAAATATAAATCAAAATCTAATCAAAACCGAAATTTAAATCTCAATCGAAAATATCAATCTAAATCTAATCTAACCTAAGTCTAAGTTAAAAACTAAATATAATCTAAATCTAAACCTAAATCTAATCTAAATTTGAATTTCAATCTAAATCTCAATCAAAATATAAATCTAAATATCTGAACTAATCTAAATCAAAATCAAAAATTATATCTAAATTAAAATCTAAATCTAAATTTAATCTAAATCTAAATCTCAATCTAAACCTAATCTAAATCGAAATTTAAATCTAAATCTCAATCCAAATCAAAATCTGATAGAATCTAAATTTAAATCTACATCCAATCCAAAATTTAAAAATAAATCTAAATCCTAAATCTCAATCTAAACCTAAATCTAAATCTAAACCTAAATCTCAATCTAAATGTAAATCTAAATCAAATCTATGTCTCAATATGATTGTAAATCTAATCTAATCTAAATGTAAATCAAAATCTAATATAATCTAAATTTAGATCTAAATCTCATCTAAATTTAAATTTAAATGTAATCCAAATCTAAATGTAAATGTAAATCAAAAAATCTAATCTAAATCTAAACAAAAATCTACTCATTTTTGGATTTAAAAATCCAAATTGATAGAATTCAATTGATGTGGAATTGAGAGCCTTATGTGAATCCCAATCTGTAGATGAATACAATATGTATTCAATACATGGTCACATTGAGATTTGAGATATGGTTTGCCATTCAAACACCAAATAATGTCAAGGAACCCCGTCCGGATGCGAGTTCATTGTCTCTTCTCGGCCTGAAACACAATCACCAAAGTGGATGCTTTCCTTTTTGAACTTTTCAACTTGAAAAATAGTTGTTTCTTTGAACAAATGACCGAAATCATTCCTTTCTTGACGAAACATTAACAAGGATGGGTTTTTGTGTGAATCTCACCAAAGTAACCTGCCTCGTCACTGAGACCATCACAAAATGCTTTAAGTTCGGCCATTGAAGGCCTTAGTGATGTACTGTATCTGCTGGCAAAATTGAAGGCACATGGTTTTCCAAAAAACAAGAATCTCCTCTGTAAAAAGTTGGGAAACATTTGGTTCTGATAAACAACCAAGGGACGGTTTGAGTTTGTTCTTTGGATTGCGGGAATTCCAAAGGTTGTAGCACCAATCAAGGACAGCAGCCAAGGAGTCCTCCTTGTTGGGGTAGCGGTTGGTTTTGTATTTGCGCTGGCAGCTTTGTGCAAATCCTGGCTCATCAGGTCCTTGCCGAGAAAATAACTGAAAACAAATGTTCTTTCCAGATTCTGGAACATCCCAGAACCAGGGCACAAACCAGAGGAATAATTATCTGGCAACATCACTCAAGGATACTTGGTTTTGAAAAGGAAACAAACTATTTATTGGAACAACAGCATGAAATCGAAATTGCAATCAGAGGGACTAGGGTACTTCACCCGGAAGTATTCCTTGACCGGATGGTACTCTATGCTGAAAGTGTTCTCAATGCTACCACCTCCAGGCAAAGTCCCGAAGCTCCTTTGGAGTTAGGTTCCATAGCCTGGCCACCTCCTCTTGTTTTCTACATTTTCGTTCACCGATTTCCTTGGCTTTTGCCACTTCCTCCATGTTCTCTTTTGCTGATCTCTTTTGTTCCTCTTTTTCCTTTTCGAGCCGCACCTTTTCATCAACCTCTTTCTCTTTCTCTGCACGTCCATGCTGAACTAGACATTGCTCCAATTCTTCTTGGGCCATTTTTTTCATTTTCAAGAACATGCTGTCCTCCGCATTTTCTGGGTCAAGGTGCGAAAGGACCTGCAGAATGCTTGGATCAATCAGTTTTGTGGTTCCCATGATGCTTTCCAGCATCCTCTTTTTCTCCGTTTCTGATGCATTTTCAAAATAGTGCCCAATCAGAGCTTTTGCATAATCTATCTTCACCACATTGCCAGTTTTTCCACTGCCCTCACCCTTCTTCGGGAGATCCAATTTAAGGACTTTTGCAATCTGAGTAAGAAGTTTCACTGTGAGAAATGTGCCTTTGAATATTGCTGCTGGGAGAAGTGGTGTGAAGTTCTTGACACAGAGACCTAAACCAGAGCCGCGGAATCCTTCATCAAAACATGCTGGAATAATTGTATCCGTCTGCACAGCCTGCCAATTCCCACAATCTTCTTGGAAGGTGTAAATGGACATGAATAAAGGCTCCTTCACATCTGTGTCCACTTGGAGATATACCTGAGCAGAGATTCTGTGTTTTTGGGAAAAAAACAAATGCATAATTTTTGGCATTGGCATTTTTCTGTATTTTGATTCTTTTGGAAAAGCAAGAAAACGAAAAAAACACAAAAAGAACGCCAAAAAAAAAGCAAAAAAAAACGCAAGAAAAAGGCAAAAAAAAACGGAAAAAAAAACGAAAAAAAAACGCAAAAAAACAACGCAAAAAAAAGGCAAAAAAAACGCAAAAAAAAACACAAAAAACTCGGAGTTTTTTCTTGATTTTCCAAATTTTTGTTTTTATTAAGGCTTGATCGAGGAGGTCCAGTTTTTTTTCTCATTTTTTTCGTGTTATTTTTTCGTATTTTTTCCGTGGTCGTTTTTCCCTTCTGCGTTGGGGTCCTGTTTTCTTCCTATTTCTTTCGTGTTCATCTTCCCCTTTTGCATTGGGGACCAGAGGACCCGAAATCGAATGTCTCGTATTCTGTATTCTTGCAAGAATGCTTTGCAGACATGTTTAGTCGTAATAGTGAAAAACCTGGGTTGGAGAAGTGTGGCAACACATCAGACAAGGCATGGCAACCAGAAGAAAACAAAAGGCGAAACAAAAGACAACATCCACAAATAGTGAAAAAGAAGAGGAAAAACAGCAGGGAAAAAACACAAAAAAAACAAGAAAAAACCACGAAAACGGAACACGAAAAAAACAGGAAAAAAACACGAAACATTTAAAATCCACAATCCGGGCCTCTGGCTAGTAAAAAATCTCATAAGACTTGGCATTTTTTGGGAAAATAATGCCTTAGTAGCTCCTTTTTGTTTTTTGTTTTAAAGCATTGCTATTTTTTTGAAAATTTATGTGAATTCTTGCTTATTTTTTACTAAATAATTGCTGCTGGATCATCTTTTTGCAAAAGTATAATAATCTTAGGGTTCAGGTCTTGGTTTTGAGCGTTTTTTTAACCGTGAAATCTCAAAAAGCGTGAAATACATTTTTTTTGGCAGGAAAACATGAAAAGTTAATCCAGCAAAAAACTACCAAAAACTAGTAAAAAGTAATACAAATTGTGTTTCTGTGGTGAAACATCCAATATCAAGAACAAAAATAACACGAATTTTACTAAGTTTCTTGTCTAATCTAGAAAGCAGACTTGCTATTGTTACCTTAAATGTCAAAAATTACTCAATGTCATTTGAGTTTCCTCACCATCCAGTTCTTGGACGGAAAGTTTCATACCCACAGCTGCCCATTTCCGGAATCCAAGAGACAACGCGTAAATGTCTTTGTGTCGATGATGGAAAATGCCACCAACTGTGAATAAGGATCCCCATGTTGAATGAATTGCATTGTGGAAGTCGTCCCCAACGTCAGTGAGCATGAAAATCATGGCTGCTGCACTGTTATGGTGTGAAGTGGGCCCTGCATTCCTCCATTTCCGTTTTGTGATGTCATGAGCAGTGGCTGGGAAACGGATATCCTGTCCATATTCGTACTCTGGTAGCTTTTCTTTTTGAACTGATCCCAATGTGGCAAATTCCTTGATAAGGTCTTGGTCTGACACACTGAAACTCAACCAGTCAGAAGGTTCCGGATATACCTGCGGCGCCGAAATCTTTGAGTAAGGGCTCGCTGTAGTGTACAACCACTTCGAGTGCAGCCCCATTTTACGATTCTTGTTGTGGCAAGCAGAAATGCTCTGTAGGTGAGAAAATGCTGATTCAAGGATGTCTTTGGTTGTGCTTGTGCCTGTCTTTGTTCTGGCCAACAACTTTTGGATTTCTCGGTCCTTTGGGTCAAAGTTGCTTTGGACTAGCATAGACATTAATTCCAAAGGGTAAGTTTCCTTTTGGAACGCCAGGTCGTCAAACAATTCCTGCAAAATTGGTTGCTTGTCCTTCAGTTTATCTAACCGCTGAATGGCATCAATGATACGTCTCAATGCATTCATAATGATTTCACGCTCCTCCATAGAATCTGACAATAAAGCACAAGCCGCTCCAGGGAGGCAATAGCAAAAATGCATATGTGCCCATACAGTGTTTGACGCAAGAGTAGCCGAAAATAGAAATGCAGTCTCCAAAAGCTGCTTCTCTTCCTTAAATTTGGACAGGTTGGTCAAGTGTGAAAATCATGTGTCAAAGGGAAACTAATGAATCACCTAAAACTGAAAAGCGGGTTTTGAGGGCTAACCAGCAACAAGAAACAATGTTCCAAGCACAAAGGCCAAGACTCAACCATCCAAATTTGCTCAGGATCAAAGGTCACTGGTGGTTTCAGTGGGGGGCAGATACCAAGCTTCTCTGACAGGTCTACAGAAAAGGAGCGAGCCACAATTTCTTTTCCAGTTTCCCACCATGATTGTCCTGATGATCTAAGTACATTCCATCTTCGCATGGACTGAAAATCTTGCTGTGCTTTGATATCTGCAACATATTTAGATTCTAAGGGCGCGGAGATCTCTGTGATAAGTACAGCATGGGACTTCAGCTCTGGCTCAGAAACGAGAAATTCTGCCACCATTCGTGTTGGACCCTTCCCAGCATATGCTTTGTACAGCTCTGATTTTGACAACACCTTCTTCTTGGCAGGCCTGTTTCTCTCCATTTCTCCCTCTTCTTGCTCTTCTTGATCATCGTCTGCTTCAAATTCGTCAATCTTAGTTCCAAAGATCTTTCTTCTAAAACCAAGACAGACAGAAAACAAGATGCGATACGCAATTGGGTGTTAAATTTAAATATGTTTTTTTAATGCAAAACATTGAAAAGGGACTTTGGCTCAGAGGGACAGAGCATTGAGAGGATATCAGAAACATGTCATTTTTTGGAATCGAGAAGAAAGCTGATTGTGTTCCATGAATTGGAGGTGTTATCAGTTGACAACACTTCTAGCAAAAACCTGAACAATTTAAAAACCAAGCAACGTTTTCTCCTTCAATGTCAAGAATCGCAATCACAGCTGCTGCTAGAACAGGCCACCCATGTATCAAGGTTCTGAAACTGTCGTTGATACAAAACCAAGCTTTCATTTTGACCTCAGCTGAGAAAAAGTTGTAACATTTTTTTCTGGATTTTTGTGGGATTTGGAACTGAAAAGAAAGGACCCTGAAACAATAGGCTAGAATGAGAATCACAGCTTGGGATTTTGGCATTGGGAATTATAGATGTTGTATTTAGTTTTGGGAATTCTAGCTCTTGAATTTATTGACAGGGAATTCCAAATTTGGAAGATTGAAAACAGGAAGATGGTTGGAAGACTAGTTTGGAATATAATATCTTGGGCATTTGAATTTGGGAGTGTGACATTGGGGAATTGTAGGTTTGGAAACTTACTGTGGAGGTCTTTATTTACTGTAGATGAATTAAATACTATATTATTTTTTGGGGAACATGTTACATGGGAATTTCACATGGGGAAAAATGTACAGGAAATTTTGCCTTTGGTCATTCTATTTGGAATTTCAACAAACAAAATGGACATTTGGCTTGGGAATGTTGGGTTGGGAGTTTGAGATTGGCAAATATAGGTTGGGAATCCTAACTTTGGCTTTGTGGATACCCTGCTTGAAAAATCTACATTGGCAATAATATCTCTATCCTCAATCCTCGATTCTCGATTCTTGTCTCTCCATTCTTGTGTCTTGATTCTTGAAAAACGATTCTCCGCTCTCAATTCTCGATCCTCGACTCTCGATTCTCATGTCTTGATTCTTGATACTCGATCCTCAATACTTGATTCTTGATACTCGATCCTCAATACTTGATTCTCCATTCTCGTGTCTTGATCGTTGATTCTCAATCATCAATTCTCTATTCTCCATTCTTGTTTCTCGTTTCTCGATTCTTTGTTTTTGTTTACCAACACACGATCCTCAATTCTCCCTGCTTGATTCTCAATTACCTCGATTTTGGATTATGGATTCTCGGCCCTTGATCCTCGATTCTCGATTCTCATGTCTCGATTCTCATATATATATCCTCAATCCTTGATCCTCGATTCTCGATTTTTGAAAATTCGACTATCGCAATTCTCAATTCTCAATCCTGGATCCTTGATCCTCAATCCTCAATTCTCGCAGAATATTGCCAAAAAAAATCCAATGGAAGTGCTTCCAAAGCATACGTTTGTGGTAACTTGACACAAACCTCATAGGTGTAACAGCAAGCACGGTCTAAAGCACAAGCTTTGGAACCAAGGACAGCATCAAAAAAGCAGTTTCTTGAGCAATATTTTTGGCACAAGGGACAGCACCAAAAAGAAAGATGTTTGGAATTATTTTTGGCAAATTTTTAGCACAAGGGACAACAAAAAAAACCCTCAATTTTGCACAGGAAGCAGAGCACCAAAAACACAATCTAGAGCACAATGTTTGGACAAAAGAGAGCAATGCAGGAAGAAGAGCACCAAGAAACACCATTTATGGCACAAAAGAGCACCAAAAGCATGATCTAGAAAACGTTTTTGGCACAAGGGAGAGTACCAAAAAGCACCATCACCAAAAAGAAGATTTTGAAGAACACATTCAAAACAACATTCGAACAACATATAAAGATGGTAACTATTAAGCCAACAATTGAAAAAATAATGGGGGAAAAACAAGAAACCTTTTTGGGGAAAGTAAAAAAAGTGAATCAACATGCTCCACAATGCATGGCACATAGCCTCCTTTTCTGGACATCACAGTTTCTTTCATGAGCTCATCCAGTTGAATTGTTGGTGTTTTGTCAAATCCACCAAGACCCTGAGTTCCTGCAAGGTCTTCTGAAAGATTTTGAAACCAATCATGGCCCATGCGGGAGGCATAGTGCTTCAAACACTCCTTAGATTTCAAAAAAATGTGGTTTGTTCCTCTGTGCACTGATATTTTAACAAAGGGGTCCCTCCGATTTGTTTATAATTATTTGCAAAAAATCCAGGAACGGAAATGTTTAAAAAACAATGGAATCAAAATTTCAGCCATAAATACATGGAAGGATTCTTTCATCTTCGTGAATTTGTCTCCGCTTTTGAAAGCACCATGACTGTAGTTTGCAATGATGGAAAGCTTAAGGACAGATGTGCTTAGATCACTTCCACTTGGCAGACGAACCTTCAAAGAACGCTTCAAAGCGTTCCACAAAGGGTGGGCCAATTCTGGCTCCAAATCTCCTCTGATCTTCAGCTCTGAGAAGCAGAATCTCCAGGCTTTTGTTTGCTGGCTCTCCTCGTCCTCTACCTAGAGATCCACACAGGGTAGGGTGACAGCTCAGGGTTGGCAGAACTGAGGAGAATAGAATAACATGTGAGTGTACAATTCTGAGAAAAAATGAACATGTGAGAACAAATCAGAGAAGAATGAGAAGAGATCAGATATAGTCTTAGAAGTGGTGTGACACAATTGAAAAGGGGTGAGGCAGGGTGAGGAAGAATTCACAGGAAAGGGTTTGGAAAAAGCGCTGTTTCAGAGCAATTTGTCCTGCACCCAAACACCATTTAAAAATTAACAGCATTTCTTACTCTGGGGAAACTTCTTTCCACCGTTTTGTGCTGGTTCTGACACTGACTGTCACAGTTTGTCCAAGTCATAAACAGATTCTGGGCCAGGCTGGTAATAATCCCTGAATTCCCACATCCCAAAACTGTTTCATAAGATTGTGGGATAAATATTCTTTGGTTTCTGCCAAGAAACAACTCTGAGCAAGTGCCTCTCATGAACCGGAGGAAGATTGACATTTTCCAAGTTCTGCAGGTTCGGGAATTCATCTTTCGACGGAATAAAATCTTCCAAGCTTTTGCCACACATCTTGCGCAGTACGTGCTGGCCCATTTTGAGCACGTTCTGAGTCAGCTGGTATGGGTATATGCACATTGATATTATATACCAAACCAAGAACTTGAATAACCAGAGTGACTTGTGAGCATAAGCAGAAATTTCCCTCAAATAGATAATTTCAACATTAAACTTAAGATTCAAAATGAGATAAAATTAGGATATTTTCCATTGCCATTTTTGTTAGCCAGAGAAATCTACAGGTTTTGTTTCAAAGGAATTGGAATCACATTTTGGATAATATTGAATTCAGAGATTAACCTACCCTGTGGCGTATCCAATTTTGTGTCTATTTTCGAGATTGAACGTGGCAATGGTCACCGGCAACGCTTCGACACATCGAATCTCGAATCTCGGATCTCGAATCTCGAATCTCGAATCTCGGATCTCGAATCTCGGATCTCGGATCTCGAATGTCGAATCTCGAATCTCTAATCTCGAATCTCGAATCTCGGATCTCGAATCTCGAATCTCGGATCTCGGATCTCGAATCTCGAATCTCGGATCTCGAATGTCGAATCTCGAATCTCTAATCTCGAATCTCGAATCTCGAATCTCGAATCTCGGATCTCGAATCTCGAATCTCGAATTTCGGATCTCGAATCTCGAATCTCGGATCTCGAATCTCGAATCTCGAATCTCGGATCTCGGATCTCGAATCTCGAATCTCGAATCTCGGATCTCGAATCTCGAATCTCGGATCTCGCATCTCGAATCTCGAATCTCGGTTCTCGGATCTCGAATCTCGAATCTCGGATCTCGAATCTCGAATCTCGAATCTCGAGCCTCGAACCTCGAATCTCGAATCTCGAATCTCGAATCTCGGATCTCGGATCTCGAATCTCGAATCTCGAATCTCGAATCTCGGATCTCGCATCTCGGATCTCGAACCTCGAACCTCGAACCTCGAATCTCGAATCTCGAGTCCATTGCCAAGTGCGTTCTCGAGCTATTTTCCGACATTTGTGGTAAACTTTGTTTTTGATGTTATTTGGCATTTGTAGCCAAAATTTGGCAACAATTGGGGTAATGGAAATTCAATTCCAAAATGCTTTGAGCATGAGTGAAAGGTGGGAGGGACCCATATAATGATGAGTGGTCAATGCTGAGAAAATCATGGTTTATAACGTTTTTGTCACTGTATTTCTGACAAATGTGGCCAAACAGATTATTCATCTCGATTTCCCACAGTTTTGAACTGCATATGGCCGTGATCAACTTGAATGCGCATGTTCCAAATAGAGGATGCCAGTGTTTTTTCAAATTTCCTACAAAATCTGATGGATTTCTGACAGGTTAACAGAGATGTAGCTGTGTTTTGACTACATTTCCATTTTTGATCTACTAAAAGCGGACATTGATCCTCGGGGTTTCTTGGGGACAGCATCTCAATTTGTGAAAAACAGCCACCAGAGGATGTGTGGTTTATTCTTTTTGGGTAAAGGGTCAAACATTAATGCAGTCAAGGCACCAGAAAGCCTTTAGCATCTTTATCAGAAAGCTTTGGCCTTCCATTTGCCAGGTGTTTATCATGACAGTTTCATCAATAAGATTTGGAAAATCATTGTACTTCTGGAAGCGAAAGTGGTGCATTTAATATCTGTTGACCCATTGGATTCATCTTGTTGCCTATTGCCTATTCATTTCTCTCATTGTCAATCTGTCTCTCTCTTTGTCAATTAGTCCCTTTCTATCATGATCTGTCTCCCCCCTGCTGTAATGCTAATTATCTCAATTTTATTTTCTCTCTCTCTCTCTCTCTTTCTGAATCCCCACCCTTGTATGCCACTTCATTACTGTATGTCTCTGAATGTCTCTGTATGTTTCTGAATTATTCCTCTGTTTGTCGCTATGTCTCCATATGCCTCTGTGTGTCACTGTATGTCCCTGTGTGTCACTGTATTTATCTGGGACCAGAGAGTCACAAACGAAAAATCTTTTGACTCCTGTGTTGACATTTGAAAATTTGACAAATTACATATGCCATGAAATTTTGCTTAATTTCCCTCTAATTTCCCAAACTCCCCTGTTTTCTCTAATTTCACAAATGTCCTTAATTCCTCTTATTTTACTCATTTCCCTAATTTCGATCATTTCACTAATTTCCCTAATTTCCTATTGTCGCTATTTTCCTTATTTTCCTCATTTCTCTAAGTTCTCTAATTTCTCAAATTGCCATAATTTCCATAATTTCCATCATTTTCTTGAATTTTCCTTAATACCTGTAATTTCTCTAATGTGTCTAATTTTCTTAATTTCCCTAATTTCCCTAAATTTCCTAATTTCCCTATTTTTTCAATTTTCCCTATTTCGATAAGTATCTGAGATTATCTACCTAATTTACATAATTCCCTTAATTTCTCTAATTTCCTTAATGTCTCTAAGTTTGCTAATTTCCCTTGGTTTCCCTAATTCTCATTTTCTTGTTTTTCTTAATTTTCCCCAAGTTTCATCATTTGCCAAATTTCATTCATTTCCCTAAATTTCGCATTTTCCCGGATTTTGTTTCTTTTCCC
>CBDDTI010000201.1:0-30000 GCA_965233585.1 bacterium | reverse complement strand
CCTGAGCCAGCCATCTTGATCACCTGAACCATTTCCTTCGGGTCCAAAATTGCCATGTAGGAGTCGTCTGGTGGTTGATTCTCGTATGCTTCTTGCCTTGGAGATGCATGAATTAGTTACTGTAAAGAATACAATTTGTTGATGTCAGAGAATCAGTTGTCCCAAAAGTTAGTTATGTTTAATCAGGCAAAAAAAATCAGAATTGATTGGTATTTTAGGTACAAAATTGGGACACAAACAACATTTGATTGATCCTCTGAAAACTTTTCAAATTGCCAAGTTTGCAAAACTTTGCCATTTACAGTGTGAGTTTTTTGTATTTTGGAATCTGTTTTTTTTTAACTGAGCATACTAGATCAGCAATGCAATGTTATATTTTCAACAATTGGGATTGGGGGCTTCTACATTAGAGAAGAATTTTAGATCAACCTAAGGTGGCGAAATCAAGATTAGATCTCCTTGGTTTGGTGAATTTTGATTTTGACGTTTAGATTGGAACTTGGCTATTTGAACATTTCTGACAAACAAAGTCCACAAAAGTTCAACAATAACCAAACAAGGTACGGCACATCAGCAATTGTCTTTTCTTCAATCAGCTTCTCAACCCATCTTGGCTTGGAATCTTTGTCATCATCATTCCACAAAACAAAGTCTATGCCCTTGGTTGTCACGTACTTTTTCAACACCCAACTTTGAGATGGGGGAACACGAGCCATATGTCCCTGGAGGGGGTCCACAACGAACCTCTTCTTGTCACTTTCAAAAAAGAAAGGACTGTCGGTGCTGGGCGGTGGTTCTGTAATTGATTCAGCTGGTACTTGTGTTTCAACCTCGGACTCTTTCTCTTCTTGTTCTTGCATGAAGCTTTCGATATCCTCCTCACAGTCTCAGGCTTTTTTTTGATTCTACAATTCATCATTTACTATTGAATCTTGAAGATCTATCCCAAAATGCAATTAGCCTTGTAACCCTGTCCTCCAAAGCTTTGTCATTCTTCTTTTCATTTGACGCCTGCAAACAAGATGGAACAACATCCCCATTGATAAATAAACCATTGTTGTTGATAGGACCCATTATTTGCGCTTTTCAATGTACAGAAATTGATGAATTTGCTCTGGACAAAAAAATACTGTAATTATTAAAGCCTGGACTAGATTATGAACTAGATGATCATTGAGAAGAGAATTGGATATGTAAATTTGTTTTGGTCAGATTTTCCTCAAACGCCAAAACACATATACCAGCTTGTCCATCTTGACGAGACCCGCCCAGATTTTTTTCTTTGTGCCAGCAACAGTTCAAGTTTACGAGAGGCGTTTCCCTTTGGCAAAAGAAGTATTCATTCCATCATTCAAAGAAAAGGCATTTCTGGCGTCTCTTGGATGGCTTTCTTGGTCGCATTACTTCTCTATCTAGAAGTTCTTCTAAATCAGTCCCTGGGTCCTCATTGCTCACCACCTGCACATGAAGAAATAGTTTGTCACAGTGGTTGGGTTTTATGTTTTCCTGCTCCAAGAAAACTGTTTAACATTTAGAAGTCTGTGATCAAAACTGAATCAATAACCTGCAATGAATTGAAATGACACCAAGTGCCTCCAATGCTGATGGTTCTTCATCCTCTTTGTCCTCACAACATTGACATTGAGAAACATAGGTTTCAATATCCTGAAACAGAATGAAAGGTATGAAGTTTGTAAAACATTGAAACAGCATTGGAGTTTGAAAAGAGATTGTGAAAATCCTAACACAGATACCGAGATTGTCAAAATCTTGACACAGACACAGGACAAAAACCATTGACACAAACTAGTGCTAACATTGATAAATCCCACATGAATAAACCTTCTTTGTGTGAATGCGGTTCAATGACTCCTTCTTCTCTTTGGATCCTTCCTGGTCTTTGCATGTTTCCTCATCTTTGTCCGCAATTGCCTGGCAGATTACTGAGTCAGGAAATTGTGCCAATGGAACACTTTACCAAAATTGGTGACAAAACAACAATAAACTGAAAAGTAAGTATTCATTTTGTTTGGTTGTTAAAAGTTGCCATATAGTGTTTTTGTTTACCAAAGTCCTCCCAACAATTAGCACAATCATGCACATATGATGTGTATTTCATCTTTCAACTTATCTGAATATAGAACTCTCTCCCAGGCCTTTTTTCCTGTTGTGCTTCCTGTGCTTCCCTGAGCAATGAGGGAATTTAGGGAAAATTGGAAGAATTAAGCAACCTTACAGACATTCAGGAAAATTAGGAACATTAGGGAGATTGAGGAAATCAGGGAAATTAAAGAAATTGAGAAATCAAATGAAATTAGAGCATTAGGGAAATCAGTGAGATTATGGGAAATTAAGGAAATTAGGGAAAATCGTGTTTTTTTTTGGGGAAAGAACATTAATTAAGGAACATGAATTAGGAATATTAAGGAAATTAGGAGAAAGCAAAGACAGTGACAGAAATTAATGAAAATTAGGAAATTTTAATATTATGAAAATTTGGGAATTCAGGGAATGAGGGAAATTTGTGAAATTAGGGAATTGATGGAAAATTAAGGAACATTAAGAAAAATTAAGGAAACCTTGGGAAACCAAGTGAATTCGGGGGATTAGGGAAATTAGAGAAATGAGCAAAACTAATGCAATTAGTGGAAAATTAATGCAAAATTAGGGACCATTAGGGAAATCAGAAAAAAAGTAGAAAATCAGGGAAAAATAAAAAATGTAGAAAATCAGGGAAAACAATCAGAATTCGGAAACTTAGGGAACATTAGGAAAATGTTGGGGCCAAAGGGCGAAATTGATAAATTGGTGAAATTAAAGAAATTAGAGAAAATGAAGGAAATTAATGGGTGAAATGAGGAAAATCAGGGAAACTTTGAACGTTATAGAGATTAAGGACAATTAGTGAAATTAGCAAAATTGAGAAGAAATGAGGGAAATTATGGAAATTGGTTAAATGAGGGAAAATAAGTGGACCTCAGAGAGATTAAGGAAATTCGGACATTTGTGAAATTACGGAAACAAGGTAACATTAAAGAAAATTAAGGTAAATTAAGTAAATTAAATTAGGGAAATTAGATAAATAATGGAAATTCCAGAAATTGGAGAAAATTATGGAACATCATTACAGAAAATGTGGAAAATTAGGAAAAGCAGTGAAAAATTGGGGAGAGTTGAGGCACATTAGAGAAATTAAGGAAAATTTGCAAAATTACCAAAAAACATGAAATCAGGAGAATTGGAAAAATTAAGGAAGGTAGGGAACATAGAGAAATTAGGGAAATTAGAAAACATTAAGAATATAAATGAACATTAGAGAACTTAGAAAAAAATCAGGGAAAATAGGGAAACTAGAAAAACATAATTGAAAGAAATATCCTCACCAGTGTGTATTGAACATATTTTTTCGCCTTGAGGGCACTCATGGTGTTTGTTCCTATATCATTCCCAATTGACTCTGAAACATGTCAAATTTGGGTATTGCCTTGCAAACTCTTGTCAAATGTGCCTTGGGATGTGCATGTTCAGATGTGAACTCCTTGTCCTCTCCGGTCTTCTGTTGTCCTTTGTCCTGAGGTTGCAGATTAATAATATTGTCAAAATTCAAACATTGTATAGACTTGTTTTTTCCAAAACTACAAACAATCAGGTTCCAAAACTACAAACAATCAGGAAACAAAGTAAACTTGAAAACTCACGGTACAACTGGTCAGTAATGTCCTGTGATGTCATTGCTTCCTCTTTTGTTGTCTTTCTGGGCGTCTCCTGGCAAAATATGTGTGATTTGAGCAAAAGCAAGGTAAAATTGCATTATTGAAAATATTTCACAGCCATTGATTTACATGTCTCATTCCTTTGGTCCTGATAATCTCTATGTTATGCTTTGCCTGGAATTCACCCAGACCCGGTCAATACACATGCACTTTTTTCTCTTCCTGCTTTCGGTTGCTGCAATATTTGAACAGGCAGCTTTCCCACCCATTCTTGAATTACTAATAATGCACAGAAAACTGCACAATAATGGTGTTGTTAGGAAAACAACAGCCAAAAACAAATTGTTCTTCACAAAATGCTCACATTAAGCCTTGCATGGGGACATTTGGCGTTGACGTGCTTTCACTTGTCTAAAATGATTTCCGTTTGGGCTCTGCAACCACCAACCATCACTGTCATCACTGTCATCTCGGTCTTGGGCAATGGGTGTCCGAGTTTCCGGAGACACCACAATGTAATCTTCAGCTGAAGTGGGCAATTGGAGCCTCTCTCCAGGTCTGATCATTTGACCATTTGGAGCAAACAATCCATCCATATTCTCAGAGCTAGACTGCCAGGGAAATGAAAGGTATGTGCCCTGCATGGATTGACGAAATCCTGCTGCACGGAACATTCCCTGTAAAGATCTGGCTGTAGAGCTTTGGATGTAGACGCCAAGATGGAAAAGGGACAAACCAGAAACGAAAAGACATATAGCAACTGCAACAGAAAAGGCCAAATTGACCAGTGTGATTTCACACATGTCTGAAAAAAAGAAGCAAGGCTTGAACCTGGATGAAAAAAGCTGCAAATGAGTCAACACATGTCAGATAGTCTGTCAAAAATTTGATATTTTCGGAAACACATTGACATTGCAGTTTTTTCATAGTCCTGAAGCTTCGTCTGTTTGCCTGGACTTTTTTTCGGAGTGGCACTTGCTTCTTGTTGCTCCTTGTACAATGAATGTAACTGCCTTTCTCTCAGTTGAGTTACATTTTTTCCCCTGAATGCACAAACAAAAAATAGTCACCTTTGACCTCTGTTTCTCTTTTGAAAGGCGTTCAAATCAACAAAATCACTGCTTTTGAATTGACTTGATGCCCTTTCCTTGTTCGCATTGACAGCCTTTCCTTCTGGACTTCTGAGATTGTGTTCTGAAGATCTTGCCTGTCACATAAATTATATTGGCAAATTGGGAATGATTTGAACTTGGGCATTTATGGGAAACCCCAAAAGAATATTTCCAAACTCAAAGTGTGTTTGGGATAGCTGAAAAGGCCTTGTCTTCAGATCTTTCCTGCCAACGCTCGTAATACAGGACATTTCCCTTTAGTGAATAATAGTTCTTTATTAAACAAATTTACTGTATGATGTTTTTACTACTCTTCACAAATCACAAGCTCCAGTTTCTGGACGTTTCTGGACGTTTCTGGCCTTCTTCTCAGCAGCCTTCAAAGATCTTGGTGTCTTAGGGCCATATTTTTCAGGAGTTTCCTGTGTCAGATTGTCAGAAGGAAAATTTGGGAAAGTGTATTTTCGATAGTTTGTTTGTAATGTCCATTTTTGATACAACCTTCCCTACTTGCAAACCCCAGTTTACAACAATGTTTTCTTTGGCAGGGGTCCTGGGGTGAAAGGAAATCTTTTGTTTTGTGAGGTGTTCGGTTTTCAGTCCATGCCTCTCGATGACTCCTTCTCTGATCTTTCGTCTCGACCTTGCAACATTTGTAATGTCAAAAGGTTGCAAGATTGATCAGGATAAAAGCACTAATAATTTCTCATTTTTGGCAAAATGTGATCTGTTTTAATCACAATTTCTTACATTAATAATGGAATGAGCATCACTTTATTTGTTGGCTAGTGATTCCAAAGATGAATTAATGTGTTTTTTTGCTACTCCTCTAAAATCGCAATTCCCAGTTTCTGGCCTCCTTCTCAGCAGCATTCAAAGATTTTGGTGTCTCAGCACCAGATTTTTCAGGAGTTTCCTGTGTCAGATTGTCAGAAGGAATATTTGGGAAGCCTAATGTTCATTTTTGGACTAAGCTTCCATGCCTCTCGAGTGCTCCTTGTCGTATCTTTCTGCTCAACCTTGCAAGATTTGTAGTGTCAAAAGATTGCAAAATTGATGAAGATAAAAAAAACTAATCATTGCTCATTTCTGGCAAAATGTGATCAATTAGTAAGAGTTAATCATGATTTCTTACATTAGTAACGGAATTTGGAAATTTGGGCAAAAATTAGGGAATATGAGGGAAACTCGGGAACATTAGGGAACATTAGGAGACATTGGGGAAATTTGGGGAAATCAGGGAACAATAGGGGACTTTAGTGAAATCTAGGGAACATTAGGAGACATTGGGAAAATTGGTGAAATTTGGGGAAATCAGGGAAAAATAGGGAACATTAGGGAAATTAGGGGACATTAGGAAAAATTGAGGAACTTGGGGAAATTCAGGAACAATAAGGAACACTAGGGAAATTAGAGGACAAAAGGGACCATTAGGGAAATTAGCGAACATTAGGGAAATTTGGGGAACTTAGGTAAAATTATGGAAATTGATGAAATTAGGGAACATTGGGGAAATTTGGGAACATTAGGGAAATTCGGGAACATTACGGGAATTTGGGAAATTTGGGGAAATTTGGGAAATTAGGGAACATTAGGGAACATTAGGGAAATTAGGGGGCTTTGGGGAAAATTGGGGAAAATTGGTGGAACCTTATCCAGAAACCCTGCAGTATCTTCTTTTGTTAGCAAATGATTTCAAATTAAATTTACTGTCTGTTTTTTACCTACTCTTCACAAATCACAAGCCCCAGGTTCTGGATGTTTCTGGCCTTCTTCTCAGCAGCCTTCAAAGATCTTGGTGTCTCAGAACCAGATTTCTCAGGAGTTTCCTGTGGAAGATTGTCAGAAGGAAAATTTGGGAAAGTGTATTTTCGATAGTTTGTAATGTCCATTTTTGATACAACCTTCCCTACTTGCAAACCCCAGTTTACAACAATGTTTTCTTTGGCAGGGGTCCTGGGGTGAAAGGAAATCTTTTGTTTTGTGAGGTGTTCGGTTTTCAGTCCATGCCTCTCGATTGCTCCTTCTCTGATCTTTCTTCTCAACCTTGCAACATTTGTAGTGTCAAAAGATTGCAAGATTGATCAAGATAAAAACACTAATCATTGCTCATTTTTGGCAAAATATGATCCATTAGTATGTTTCAATCACAATAATTTGCACCTTATTATCCAGAAATCCTGTCAGAACTTCATTTGTTGGCTAGTGATTCCAACGATGAATATAATTAATGTTTTTTTTTGCTACTCCTCTCAAAACGCAATTCCCAGTTTCTGGCCTCCTTCTCAGCAGCATTCAAAGATTTTGGTGTCTCAGCACCAGATTTTTCAGGAGTTTCCTGTGTCAGATTGTCAGAAGGAACATTTGGGAAAGCATAATGTTACTTTTTGATCCAATCTTCCCTAATTGCAAACCCCAGTTTATAACAAGATTTTATTTTGCAGGGGTCCTGGGGTGAAAGGATATCTTGTTTTGTGCAGTGTTCGGTTTTCAGTCCATGCCTCTCGATTGCTCCTTCTCTGATCTTTCTTCTCAACCTTGCAAGATTTTTAGCTTCAAAAGAAGCACAAATTCATTTGAAATGGGTCCTTGGGGTGAATGGGGTCCTGAGCTACACACGCCCTTTTAACCCCAAGGACCCCTTTCAAAGGATTTTTTTTAAGATTGCAGGATTGATGAAGATAAAAACACTAATTAATCATTGTTCCTTTTTTGTAAACTGTGCTCTATTATTAGGATGTGTTTAATCACAATTTCTTACATTCATAATGGAATTTGAACCCTATCCAGAAAACCTGTGAGAATCACTTCTTATGTTGGCTAGTGGTTAGATTCCAAATTTACTGTATGATTTTTTAACTACTCAGTCACAAATCACAAACCCCAGTTTCTGGATGTTTCTGGCCTTCTTCTCAGCAGCCTTCGGTGTCTCAGACCCAGATTTCTCAGGAGTTTCCTGTGTCAGATTGTCAGAAGGAAAATTTGGGGAAGTGTATTTTCTATAGTTTGTAATGTCCATTGTTGATGATACACTTTTCCCTACTTGCAAACCCCAGTTTACAACAAACTTTTCTTTGGCATGGGTCCTGGGGTGAAAGGAAATCTTTTGTTTTGTGAGGTGTTCGGTTTTTAGTCCATGCCTCACGCTTCCTCCTTCTCGGATCCTTCTTCTCAGCTCTTAGAGATTTTGGAGTCACAACACCAGGTTCTTGAGATGCCGCCTGGCCACAAATGGAAAGCATGGAAACTCATATCTTTTCCCAAATATAATGTTGGAAATGTGCTATTAGATGTATACTAGTTACTTTCAATTAATTACCCACAAAAGTGGAATATTTCTCTGGCAACCTTTTTTAGTTTGCTGGTACGCCATTTTATTCGAACAAAGATGAACATGCATTTGTTTGAGCACCCGTCTCTTTGTAGAGCATGCTGCATGCCGTTTTCCATGCCTTGCGTCTGCTCCTGCTCCGATCTTTCTTCTGATCCTTTTTTCCCCCCCTCAAAGATTTTGGTGTTGCAGAGCCACATTCTTCAGAATCCACCTGGTGACAAGTGGTTCTTGGGAAATCATTGGATCTGAAAAACAATATTGCAAGAATGATGTATTGTTTGTCTCATTTGAGAAACTATGCTATTAGATGCTATTAGACTTACATTAGCATTTTCTACAGATTGGCTAACACCAAAAAAAAATAGAAATTAGTCCCATGAGCTAACCAAATTGTTCCTTTCTTCACAATACCTGGCATGCTTGGCATAGTTTGCTTTAATATTATTCAGAGATTTGAAACGAATGAACAGTTTTCTGAAACAAATGAACATTTGCAAACACTTAAACCTTTTTGTGGTTTCCACTGAATCTGTTTTCACTGCCTTGTGCTTCTGTCCTTCTCTCCTTTTGGAAGTTTTCGGAATCACGGAACAATCCTCTTCTGACGTTTCCTGCCAACACTGCCAAAACTGGAAATATCCCACAATTTTGGCATGCATTTTTTTTCCCTCAAGATTAATTGTTACTTAATTACTGTAAATTGGTTGACTCAAAGACAAAAATGCTTAATTTTTTTGGAATCTATTAGTACAAGTCCAATATTACCAATGAACTGCCTATCCTGTGTTGCCTTCATGTTTTTCTGCTTCTTGTCCAAAGATGGATAACAGGAAGGTTAACTTTGTCTTTCAAATGAAATGAATGCCTCCATTCAATTTATTGAAGTCTAGACCAATCTAATCTAGTCTAATCAAATCTAATTATCTGCTTGACACAACTAGAACTATTTCTGACTACAATTTAGGATTGGATTGTTTTTTTTTGTAAATCATTTATCAACTTCCTTGTTTTGGTCTTGAATCCGCATGAGGGCTTGCCTTTCTCTTGGCCCTGTGCTTGCTCCTTCCCCTTTCACACTTCTCTTTCTTTGAATTCTTTGGAGACACCACAGAAGTGTCTTCAGATCTTTCCTTCAAATTGCTGACTTGTGAAAAAAACAAACAACAATGTTACAAATCTCAAAACAGAGAAACAAGGGCAGTTTTGTGAGCCTTCCTCTTGTGCTTTCCTCCTCGCAACTGAAGATCATCAGCAGTCTTCTCCTTGAGCGTGACTGCGAGCATTATTTATTTCTGGGAAAAACCCTGCCAACAAGGAAAAACAGTGTCTCCAAAATAGGACAAATCAACATTTGATCTGACACTGGCCAATGTTTTTCCTAAAGTGGTAAAACATGTTGGATGAGCCTCCTTTTTCGATGGTCTCTTTGCGAAGTCATCATCACTGAACTCGAAGGGATCCTCTTCCTGCAACTTGAAAAATAATGAATATTTAGGATGTGAATATTTGCAATTGTCATTCCCTAATTTAAGTCTATTAGTCATAATAATTGACAACAATGATCACATTTAGATTTTTTTGTGTGTAGCAAGCAAAAAGCGATACATGTTCGAACCCTTTTTTTCCTCATACTAAATTTTTGAATAACGAAATTTAACATCAAATGATTGTTTCTGATGTATTTCAATTCCTTTCCAGGACTGTTTCTCCTCAGTGAGGACCTTCCTTTTTCCCTTGTGTGTCTCTCTCTTCCGCTCCACCCTCTTCTCACTCTTGGGAGTGATGGGTGCTGCATATTCTCCTCCAGAGTCCTTTTCCTTCACAACTCGTTGAACAAAATTTGGCCACAACAGGCAAAACGTTTTTTTTGTTTGCTCAACATGGGACAAATCCTTTTTGTTGATAGCACAGTGAAACAATATAACAGGGTATAAAATTGTTTATACCTGTTTTTTGAGCATCAGTTTTGCTGTCACCGTTTCCTTTGCCTCCTGGGACTGCTCTTCATCAGAGAAGCTGAAAAAGTTCTCCTTCATCTCTTCCTGCATTTGGACAGGTGAAAAAAAAACAACATGAACAACTGATGTTTATATGACACAAAAATATACAAAATAATGAGATTGAATCTGACAGTGCACATTGATTTCCCAGGAAAATCTCAAATCTCGATGATTGAACCACAAATATGTCATGCCTCGAACCGAAAATAACAAAGCTCAGATCTCAGATCTTGAATCTCGGATCTTGAATCTCGGACATCTACTTTGAGATTCTTGTAAATTGTTTAAACTAATTCCCACTGATGATGCAAGTCCATGCAAGTCCTTCTGTTTCATTGATTTGCTTCCTTGTGCTGTTCCAGGCTTGACCTGGATGATTCCATAGGTCTGTTGGGCACTTTTTTGGGAGCATTTTATGAAGGCTGGTGAATGTTTTCTGTTATGAGAAACGGACATTGATCTAAAGAAAGGAAATTGTGTTTTTCGAATGTTTCCCCCGCCTTTGTCTTTGTTCCTGTTGCCGCTGCCTTCTTTGTAATTGATGATTGTTTTTTCTCCTGATGTTTGACAATTTGTTCAAAGTAAAAGTTTTTCCATGAGATGTTATGCATTAAATAAACATGTGAAAATGACTGACAAACCAGTTGGATATCCAATGTTTGACTAACATCAGAAAACTCAGCAAATTTCTCAGAAGAATCTGGTCATGCGCGTTGCTGGCAGTGACCTTCCCAACAGGTTCGTCATCACTGAATTGAAAGGTCTCCTGACCAAAGAGGAAAATGTTGGGGAACAAAGTGGAAAGGGGTTGTATTGCTTAAGCAAAATTACTTCTTTGAAGCATCAGTGTGACTCAAATGTTCATTTGTCAGAAATTACATTGCACCTACCATTCAATGCATGTGCTTGTCGTCCTCTTCTTTGTCTTCATCACTGAAGGAAAATTCTGATTCTTCCTGGCACAGTTTCAGCATAGATTTTGTGAATTTCGAGCCACTGTGACAACGTTGGCTTGATATTCAACAATAGATTTTATGAATGTCGAATGAAATTAACATGCGAAAACATGCGAAAACAATATAAACCCCTTTCCATTTCCCTTGTCGGGTCCTTTTTTCCCTCCTTCTTGCGGACTTTCTCCTTCGGCTTTTCATCACTGTCTGAGCTGACCTGTGCCATGCATTCTGATGCTGAATTAACAAGGGCTTTTGAGATCAGATCATGTTGATGACAATTGACAATAAAGTGATGATGAATGTACTTAACTGTGAAGATGCATACTGTAGTAGGACCTTTAAAAAAGTTCCCCCTTACTATGTGTGAAAATTATTAAACTCCACCAGCAACACCTGACCTTCTGCTTTCTCTTGGGGAATTTGTCCTGCAGAAAGGATGCAAAAGGATACATATAAGATTAGTCAGAGGAACAGGATTAATCAAAATGTAGGATATTTGAGAACATTTTGTGCTTGAAACTCCTTGTCGTTCTTTGGAACTTTTGTGTCTTTGTGTGAATGAACATGGTCTTTCACTTTCGGCTTGACTTCTTTGATTTTGCTTGCTTCTCCTGGTGTCATGCCCTTCAACATTGCAACACCTGTTGGTACCACTGCCTTATTCTTTTCCTTCTTTGTCTTTCTAATGGTCACTGTGTACTCATCAGGACCAATCTCACCAGCTTCAAACTCGATCTGCAACTGTTCCCGCTCATTGAGCCTTTCGAGCTGCTGGAGCCCAACCTGCAGCAGACATCGTGAAACATAATGCAATTTCTGATCCATTGGTTGAAATATTTTGTCTGAGGAAGTATATATTTGAAAAAAAGAAACAACCCTCCCCAAAGAGGCAAGTGGTCCTTCTTCTCGACAGGGTTCTCTTTGTTAGCCTTCTCTGCCGGCCTCAGAAGCAGTTTTTTTTCATATGTACAGTCTAATCTTATTTAATACCCCTTTCAATGTAGACGAACAAATTTGCAGAACGTATGTTTTTTGACCAAAGTCAAGTTACAAACAAGTGATTTCGAATGATGATTGCCAAGTCCTTGTTTTTAAGGCACTGGCATTTGGACTTTTCCCGTCTTCAAATACATCTTCATTTCCTCTGGAAAAGGTGCCTTGTGATGATCTCTGGAAGCTGGTAGTTTCCAGCTGAACCCACCAAGGTCATCTTGTTTCAGAATCCCATCCTTGAACAACTTCATCTGCCATTTGGTGTATTTCTTGATATCGTCCACCTCCCACTGTGTGTGATGAATTGGATTGCCCCT
This sequence comes from bacterium, assembly GCA_965233585.1. Classification (GTDB taxonomy): domain Bacteria; phylum SAR324; class SAR324; order SAR324; family NAC60-12; genus CBDDTI01. Next base: position 17,575 of record CBDDTI010000201.1, on the reverse strand, counting down.
TTTGTGGTTTTCTGAAGCTATCGCCTTCACCATGCCGTCCAGGTCGTTCCTCAATGGAGAATGTTTGGAAATGTGGGTCAGGGTCGATAGAATCTGAATCTAATCTAATTCCAGTCCAATCTAAATCAATTCTCAATCTAATCTAAAGCCAATCTAAATCCAATCTATAAATCAAATCTAAACCCAATCTAAATCCAATGTAAATCCAATGTAAATCCAATCTAAAACAATTCTTAATCAATCTAGATCTAAAATCTAAATCCAATCTAAAACAAAATTTCCCTTGAAAGAGGTCCTTGGGGTGAATGGGGTCCTGGGTCCGCGCGCGCACACATGTAAAAAGACTTCAATTTGAGGAGAATTGGGGAAATTTGGGAACATTGGGGAAAATTGTGGACAATTGGAAATAAGGGAACATTAGGGAACATTTGGGAAATTAGGGGACATTGGTGAAAATTGGGGAAATTACCGAAATTGGGGAAAATTGGGGACAGTAGGAAAATTATGGAACATTAGGGAATTTCAGGAATATTTGGGAACAGGAACATTAGGGAAATTAGAGGACATTGGGGAAAATTTGGGAAATTAGGGAGCTTTTAGGGAACATTAGGGAAATCAGGGAAATTTGGGGAAATTAGGGAACATTAGGGAAATTAGGGGACCTTGGAGAAAATTGGGGAAATTAGGGAAAATTGGGGAAATTAGGGAACATTAGGGAACATTAGGAGACATTTGGGGAAATTAGAGAACATTGGAGAAATTTGGAGAAATTAGGGAACCTTGGGGAACATTAGGGAAATTTGGGGAAATTAGGGAACGTTAGGGAAACTTGGGAAACTTAACAGACATTGGGGAAAAATTAGGAAAATTGGGAATCATTGGGGGAACATTAAGGAAAATTAGGCGAGATTAGGGAAAAATTGGGGAAATTACAGAAATTGGGGAAATTAGGGAACATTAGGGAACATTAGGGAAATTTGGGAAAATTAGAGAAATTTGGGGAAATTAGGGAACATTAGGGAAATTAGAGGACATTGGGGAAAATTTGGGAAATTAGGGAACTTTTAGGGAACATTAGGGAAATCAGGGAGATTTGGGGAAATTAGGGAAATTTGGGGAAGTTGAATTGGTGTGTTCTAAAAAAGAAGTGTTTGGAAGAAAAAGACCCCCATAATTTTTCGAAAAAACGGGCATGTCTTTTTGGCCAGACCCCTTTCACTCTGAGGACCCCTTTCAAAGGAAATTGTGTTCTAATTGTAATCAACTAAAAACATAATCAAAATTCAATCTACATCCAATCTAAACCCAATCAAAAACCAATAAAAATCAAATCTAAATCGAACCTAAATCCAATGTAATCCAATGAACATCTAATCTAAATCCAATGTACGGGAAAAATCTATTTTTAGATTTTTGTTAAATTGTTGACTGATCTTGCAATTCTAGTATTTAAACTTAAGAAACAAACCAAGGTTCGCCTTCTTCTTCATCCCTGGGAGAAACCCTGTGCAGAATGTCAGCATAGCCAACAAGCCCTCACGGTCCATACGCCTGGTGTTTTTCACACGCACACCTTCTGAAAGCCATCCTCTGATGTGTGAATCCTCAGCTTGACAACGCCAGCAGGATGTTCTGAAGGATCGAAAATGGATAAAATGGTATTTTGCTCCTACAGAGTTCTTGCGTCTTAAATTATTGTAACATTCTACAAACCAAGGGGACCCCCAGAAAAACACTCCCCAGACCAGTTCAATGCACATCATATTATGACACAAGCAGGAAAACATTCCTTTAAAAGCAGTGAAAAATTAAAGCCAGGACTTTTTTTCAGGAAGCAAGAATCCACAAAGTCAGAATACTTTTTCTGTGACTTGTATGTTGTAATCTTACTTGTTCTTGACGATTGCTTCCTGATGGACTCTGTCCTATCACGGCTAGTTCCCGGAACCCTAGTGGAGGAAGACGGCCGTGTGCTCTTGGCCGTCTTGGACGTCTTGGGATTGAGTACAGGATCTGAACCATCTGGAAACCTCGGTTGTTAGTAAAAGTTTGTTGTGACAACATAAATCGAATGGTCGATGTTAACATTAAAATGCATGGAAAAACAGAAACAACCTCCAGGAGAAAAATTAAGGTGCCAATTTAATTTGACAGAAAAGTAACCTGATGAGCTTTTCTTCATGATCTGAGCTACCCAGCAATCGATCACGGGGAGAGAAGTCTTCTGACTTGGAACCTTCTTCATTGAAACTATCTGCATTGTCGTCTGTAGGACTCTTTCTTGATCCCTTTTTCCGTCCCATGGTCACGACTGACTAGATTGAGCCTCGAATTGGAAATAGCTTGTCTAAGCAAATGAAAAAAATCAATCATTTGATTCAGTTCGTCTCTTAGAGCATTCATGGTGCCTGGATTAAGCTACATGTTCGAACGTCAAATCACCCAGAAGGAAGGTCTTGTCAATGTAAACAAGCCAAGACTTGTTTTTCAATGTCAAAAATGTGAAAAATATTAATTATATAAATATACGTTAAATGACAGAATTCTTCATGTTCCGAAAAAAGACACCCACCATCATTAGTTTTTTTCTGTGAATCTGGCAATCAGCGTATCAGGTCACTGGCCACTGGCGTGAGAGAACCAATGGAGCTTCTGCTGTATCCTGAATGTAGACAATCACAATTACTGAAAAAGAAACAATGGTTGGGAAAGTTCTTGACCATATTTGAAAAAGTAAAATTCCATATTCTTTTTGATCTCCACAGGCCTACCAAAAGAGAACCCAGCTGACATTCACCAGTAAGCCACAACCTCAGAACAAACATTAATTCTCAATGTAAAACTTCTTGGAAGGGTTTGCAAAATGCAACGTTCAAAATAACCATGGCAGCCTGGAGTGGCAATTCAGCTTAGGGCTCTTCAGTTTATATTTTTGCGGTGGCCCAGCCAGAAGTTCACCTGTTGTTCAAAGAAGAATGAAAATGATCAGGTTTATGACGAACCTTTTTTTTATAATATCAATAGGGCTGGCCCGACGCATAGGAATTAATTAATTGCACCTTCTCTCCGCTGAATGTAAATCAGCTTCCTGGATGACTCTGTGTGGTAAAGTCACAGGTAACCAAATCAGAATCAGGTTTGAAATGCTTTCTTGAGGCTATAATAGTAATTTTATGGAACAGTGATCACCTTCAAGAATGTCTCTTTGACACTGTGACTTCCCAACAATCTCAAAAGTGAATCGCATAGACATATTCAAAGTCTCCGAAAAATTCGTTCGCCTTTTCCTTTGGGACCCCATGAGCTTTGATCGCATCTTTAACCCTCATCTTGTCGATCTTTCGAATTGGCTTCGGACTCAGAGATGCCTTGTATCCTTACTTTGGATGTCAGAACCAAAAAACAAGCATTCGTATTGTTAGTATCCCCAACATTGAAATGCGTTTATTTCAAAACGAAAAACACTTTAAAATTACAGAAAAAAACTTCGGCTGTAATCTAAGTCTCCATTGCGGAAAATCACATGTGTAGCATCCTTAAGGCGAGATCGCCAGTAATCAGAAGCAGCCCTCAGCTCCACCTGTTTCTCCCCTGAAGCGATCTTGTTGAACCACTCGGCCTTGAGGTTGCAAAATACAAACTTGTCATTGTCCTTCAAATCCTGTCAGACAAGTCAGTGGTTTCGCTGGAAACAACTAAACAGGTGAGTTTCTATTTTTGTAATATGATAATAAGGAAATAGTACAACATGGCACTATATTGTGAAAAAAAGAGAATATAACAATGTAAGAAAATTGGGTTGCATTTTGGTTCATTTGATTTACAAAACATAAAATGGACACTTCTTCAAACCTCCTGCGTTTGATCTTTCTTGCTTTTTTTCTTCTTTGGTTGTTCATCTTTTGGCAAAGGCTTCAGTGACATCTTCTTCGCTTGCTTGATTGCTGCTTTCCTGAGGCAAACATGGAAATTACTTTTTAATAACCTTGTTGTGCATACAAAAAGAACCAAAATGGTTGCATGTTCTGATTGATTCTTGGCTATGACCTAGAATCAACAGTGTGAAAAATAAATGGAAAATGGCAATGTAAAGATAAGACTCGTGGGTTTTGTCGCCTTGTTGGATCCCAGCAGCTTGTTGATTGCATGAATCTCAGCTGGAACCACTGTATTGTCCATCAAACAAAGGTCTGTTGGATCATCTCCGGTAACCACCCACTCCTTTGCAGGAACCCTGATCTGCTTCTCCTTTGAGAGATCCACCAAGAACATTTTCCCATCTTCCATGAACAGAAATGGTCTGTCAGCCTCCTGGGCAAGCTTTCGAAGATGGAGGCTACATTTTCATTAGTGCATACAGAGACATATGGATGCATACAGAGACATGCAGACAGATACAGAGACATGCAGACAGATACAGAGACATGCAGAAAGAAACGGAGACATGCAGACAGAAACAGAGACATGCAGACAGATACAGAGACATGCAGAAAGAAACGGAGACATGCAGACAGAAACAGAGACATGCAGACAGATACAGAGACATGCAGACAGATACAGAGACATGCAGACAGAGACATGCAGACAGATACGGAGACATGCAGACAGATACGGAGACATGCAGACAGATACAGAGACATGCAGACAGATACAGAGACATGCAGACAGATACAGAGACATGCAGACAGAAACAGAGACATGCAGACAGAAACAGAGACATGCAGACAGATACAGAGACATGCAGACAGATACAGAGACATGCACACAGATACGGAGACATGCAGACAGAAACAGAGACATGCAGACAGAAACGGAGACATGCAGACAGAAACACAGACATGCAGACAGAAACGTTATGTTGGCATTTTTTGAAAAGCAAACGTGTAAGTTTGACATGTTTTGCTAATTTTGGCAAATTTCAATTGAAAATTTGAAGGCAATTGTTGAGTTTTTTTAAAGTCAGTTTGAACAACTATGAACAATTTTTGGTCAAATTCGCAAATTTCGCTAACGGCAAATTTCAAGGCAAATTTTTGCAAATTCCAGAATGTTTGGCAAAGTTGGCAAATTTCAAAAATTGATGAATAATTGAAAACACATTGAACATGTAGGATTGGCAGTAAAAAAACTGTAAGCAAAAAAGTTGAAAAAGTTGGAGATTTCTTTTTTTTTCATTTTTCTGTTCTTTCCAACAGATTTTTCTCTACACTTGTATTTTTTTTTCAAATCCCAATGTGTGTGTGTCAATTTTCGTTTTACAAGCTGAGAATCTGTCATTAATGTTTGCTTTATGTTTTTGCCCTCTCCTGTGGAATGTTGATTTAGGGAAATTTTTGAAATGTGAATGTAAATGAAATGTAACACATTTTCTATTTAAATGAACATGTAATGCAATGTAATGTCCTGTATGTGTAAGAGTCAATCTAAATGTAAATGTATGTAATGTAATTCAATGTAAACGTAAATGTAGATGTAAATTTAAATGTAATGTGAATGTCATGTAAATGTCATGTAAACGTAATGTAAACATAATGTCAAGGTAAAGTAAATGTAAAGTAAATGAAATGTAATGAAATGGAAATGGACATGTACATTCAACACCAAACTTTTGTCACTCTAAAGTATCCTTTTCCTCTTCTTCTTCATTTTTTCCTCTTCTTTAACACCACCGCCTCGAATGCAGAGTCTCCAATCTCCAAGTGCACAGTGATGCTATCCTCATCATCCTGGAAAAGTTTTCCTCCGAGGCTGGTTTTCTCCTGTCATGACATGAGCCATTGAGAACGCAGCATTTAAAGATCGAACTTTGTTTGAAAATGGGCCAATGCTTGCAAATACAGTACAGTTCTTAGGAGGGAAATTCAATTGGAATCATAAGCTTCAGAGGAAAGGATCAGGTTTTTTTGTCAATGATGTCAACTGTTACCGTGTCCTTTTTCTGCAGTGCGGCCCTGAGTTCTTTCTTCAACTCGTTGCTTGAATCCGCCTTCTTAGTCAGAAAGGTTTCAACTTCACTCCTTGTCAGCTTGTAGTGAAAACAAGTGTGCAGGGTGCATTCCTTTGCTTATGCAGCATTGAAAAACCATCTTGTTTGTTCAACTTTTTGAAACCTCCATAGAAATATTCCCATAAGTTGAACCCCTGTAACGCAAAAGGAACCACAATATACAAAATGTTGGAGCCCCAAATGTTCCTTGAGGCTGCACTGTGGTTTCTGACTTCTGTTGGCAATGCTGCTGGACGACCTCCACTCCCTTTTTCAGGGAGCAGCCACGAGAAGCCACCAATCTTATCTTTCTTCTTTGGCTTCTGGACTTCAAATTGCCAAGACATGAACTGCCTGACCTCCTTAGGACTCCAACCTGTGCTGTCCAGAGGTCTGCCCCTCTTCTCGTACTCTTCCTTCAGAGTCTTAATCATTGCCTCCTTGTTTCTCCTGAGTGTACAACTCATTTTTCATTAATCACAATTAATGACAATTTGGCACATTCAGTATCTACAGGGAAATCTCCAAACAAAGGTCAATTTTTTCAAGAATTTTGATGACTCTGGGTAAAAACACAAAAAAACATTCTTAATTGTGAATTCTTTCAAAAACTTTTTTGAAACACAATTTTGTTTGCCTAGGTTCGCTGGCTTCTTTGCAGAGGGAAGGTATCCAGATACGAAAGACAGCAGTGCAAACAATGTTTTGCGTGGAAGTTCGTCCACAACTCCGCTCGCCAAGTAAGCTGTGCCAATCTCGGTAAACCATCCCTTCACATGTGAATCCTTAGTTCCAGAAGCCATCACACATGAGAGAATTTGCCAATAGAATCCCACACAACTAAAAAATGCAATTTTCCTGTCAATGCAATTAGGCTCAAATTGAATTCTATGCTACATATGTGCACGCCCCAGACAAGATTCAGGTCAGCTATCTTTTGGTGTAAAGGAAAATATACGGAAAAACAAATCAGAACCAGAACGCACTTGAATCTGGAAATGCAATCTCTTTGTCACTTGAGTCATATTGCAAAATGTCACCTTCCTACATCCTTGTTAATTGGTCCTGAACAAGGTTGGGTGTTTATTTATGTTTTCCATTTCTCCAATGTACTGTATGTTGAATTGTGTTCGAATGCAACACCACACAGCAGAACTAAGTTGAGATTCCACAAAATCTTGCAGTCGGATTTGACGTTTGTATTCGTCCTTGGCTGAATTTCGTGGCCTTCCCAAACTTGGAGTCCCTTCAGCCTTGCCTTTCTTTTTCCTCCCCTCTTCGTCAGAAGGCCACCTCACAACGGGCACTCAATCTGGGAACACAAAATTGTTTTGGTGCAATTTTTCTCTGATATTGCATTGTTCCCGAAAAGATTTCTTGCAGGTATTTTTAGATGTTCTATTGTTTAGCAGGCTTCTTATCTATCAGTGACAAAGAAAAAATAGACAATGATGTCATTGCAATCCGTTTCCCAATCAAATACACCCAGCAACCTTGTAATTTTCCCGTTGGCTTGCCCAAAAAGCCAAAAAAAGCCAAACCCCTGGGGGTTCCTTTTTGGCACTTTTTCTTTTTATGAAGGTTTTCTTTAGTGGTGGCAAACCAACGGGAAAATTGCTACTTCTTACCTATCAGTGACAAAGAGAACATTGGGGAAATTAGGGAACATTAGGAGACATTGGGGAAATTTCGGGAAAATTGGGGAAACTAGGGAACATTAGGGAACATTAGGGAAATTAGGGGACATTGGGGAAAATTGGGGAAAACAGTGGAAATTAGGGGAACATAGGGGAACATTGGGGAAATTAGCGGAACATTGGGAAAATTTGGGGAAATTACAGGGAACATTAAGGAAATTCACGAACATCAGGGAAATTGGGGGACATTGGAGAAAAATGTTAACATTGGGGAACATTAGGGAAATTGGGGGACATTGGGGAAAACTGTGAACATTAAGGAATATTAGGGAACATTAGGGAAATTGCGGAATATTGGGGAACATTGGGGAAGATTGGGGAAATTGAGGAAATTAGGGAACATTTGGGAAATTAGGGGACATTAGGGAAAATTGGTGAAATTGGGGGAAATTGGGGAAATTGGGTAACATTAGGGAAATTTGGGAACAGTGGGGAAATTGAGGAAATTAGGGAACATTAGGGAAATTAGGGGACATTGGTGTCATTGCAAACCGTTTCCCAACAAGACACACCCAGCAACCTGCCAATTAATCAAAATCAAAGCCGCTTGATCTTGGACCCATCGCTTTCTGACTCATCTGATCTTGAAGACGAAGATGGGTGAACCAATTTTTCTCTCATGGCGTTAATGGGTCAGATGAAACAAGACTAACTATGGCTTGATCTTCCAAAAACAGCAAGAATGGTATGAAAAGAATTTGTAGCCAATGAACATTGATTGCAACATCAGGACGTGATTGCAAATTGATTTCTCAACTAGAACATTCTTCACAGATTTTAGAGTGAATTGAGTAAAGGAAAACGAGTCTCATCATTTGTCTCAGCAAATTAAATTCATTTTTTGCAAATGTGGCAGTGGCCAAAAAGTTTCTGGCCCTTGTTCAGCATGAATTTAAGTGAAATTTTTGGGTGAGAAACAGGTCAGGGAAATCATCTGTGCCACAGCTACACAACTAAAGTGCATACTGTTGCCCGAAACCGCCGCTGCCCTTTGAGGATCACGTACTGGTAAGACTGGTGTTCCCATTGATCGAGCTTGGGACGGAACAACAGGGAAACCAAGTGTTGCCATCCGTTCTTTTCCAACCATCCTGAGTGAGCGATAAAACACACACACAAGGTACAGAAACTTCAACATGTGTTTGATTGGATTAGTTAGATTGGATTATATAAAAATCATTTAGATTAGGTTTGCCGATTGGATTGTTCATTTTGGCTAATATTAATAGGAAAATACATGCACATAGCTACACACAAAAAAAACACAATGAGAGCAGAAATACAGAAAAAAAAACTACTTTTTTTCAAGTGGCCATCGGTTTTTGGATACAATGTACATTTTTCCACAATTCATTCTTAGAGTGGGTATCTTGCCGCTCGGTGCTGACCAACACAAGAACTTCTCAGGATTGTCTCCCAAGAAGGCCACCAGATTTCGATTTGCATGTGGATCCTTTCCATATCGCTTGACATACAAATTCTTGATGTAGCGAATAGCATGTTTTTCCCTCTTCGTCATAAGGTAGTACCAAGATTTTGCCTCAGCTACCCCTCAACAGTTTAAACTGAAACTTACAAAAAGAGAATGAAATTGACATTGGGCAATTTCTTCAAAACCGTACTGTTGGTTCTAAATGTATCCTAGTTGCATTTGGTCTGACCTGAATGGATCTTTGTCGTCCAACCCTTACTTCCTCAAGTCTTAAATCAGTCTCATCAGCCACAAAATAATCCTCTGGACAAGTGCTCACAAGCTGTGTCATAGCGTGGGAGATTTCTCTGAACATCTTGTTGCAATCATAGGTGAGAACCACCTCGTCCTTCAAAACCATGATAATATAAACCCTGGCCCTAGAAGACCCAGAGTGACCCAAATCTGAAGCATCCATGTAGATCGGGTGGATGTTGTAGTGCCTTCCATAGATCTTCTCGATCATGCCCATGTGGAGCTCCTGCAAATTAAAGTAAACACAAACCACAACAGAAGCCAAATTTAGCATAGCATTAAACTGATTGTACCTAACATTGCTTTGATTGGACATTGTTCATTTCCAACCTGGGTAGAAATACAAGTATACTTTTTTTTCAAAAAACCTGTCCTGGACATTTTCCAAGAGAATCACTCGTGTTCTCTTAGCCACATGTCGTTTCCCATGGGTAATGAAAATAGGGGCTGTTGGGCCGGACTCAAAACGTCTCTTGCCAGCACTTGACATGTCTACACATGGTAAACCAGCTGTCTCATGTTCTGATTCTTCCCCAGGAGTGAAAAGTGGACATTGTTTCCCACATGTCTAGCAGTACTGGCGCTTCATCAATCGAGCCCGGTCAATTGAATACAACTTGTCTGCAAAACTGTCATCTCTGTTGTAGCTATTCTCGGGCAGGGATTTCAGCACATCTCCAAATACACATGGTGGAGAAAAACCAGAGCCCTCAAGCTGTTGGCACCATTCAATATGATCTGTAATCAGTGCTCGGCACGAAGGCTTGATTTCCTCAATCAGGGCATAGTGACTCATTGACGTCTTCAGAAAAGATATTGGAAAATACACAACCTAATCCTAAACGTAGTCCAATCTAACCGAATATAATCAAGTAAAAATTAATCTATTCTAAAGTAATCTAGGCTAATCCAATCTAGGCAAATCTACTTGATGCAAATCTAGTCTAGCCTAAGCTAATCCAGGCTAATCTAACTAGCCTAGTCTAAACTTTTGCAGTCTGGGGAAAATTGGGGAAATTCAGGAACCTTAGGGGACATTGGGGAAATTAGCGGAAATGAGGGAACATTAGGGAAAATTGGGGAAATTAGGCAAATTGTGGAAAATTTGGGAAATTAGGGAAATTGGGGAACCTTAGGGAAATTCAGGAATATCAGGGAACTTGAGGGAAATTAGTGGACATTGAAGAAAATTGGAGTCAATGGGAAAATTTTGGAAATTAAGGAACTTTTAGGGAAATTAGGGAAATTAGGGAACATTAGGGAAATTGTAGAAATTTGGTGAAATTATGGAATAATAGGGAACCTTAGGTAAATTAGGGAACATTAGAGTAATTAGGGAAATTGGGGAACATTGAGGAAATTTTGGGAAATTGAGGAACATTAAGGGAACTTGGGGAACATTAGGGAACCTTAGGGAAATTAGGGGACATTCGGGAAATTTGAGGAAATTAGGGAACCTTGGGGAACATTAGGGAATTTGGGGACATTTGGGGAAATTAGGGAACATTAGGGAAATTAAGGGACATTTGGGAAAATTCAGGATAATTGAGGAAATTATGGATCATTAATTAGAGAACGTTAGGGGGAAATTAGGGAACATTAGGGAAAGTAGGGAATTTTAGGGAAATATGGGGAAATTAGGGAACATTAGGGAAATTGGGGACATTTGGGGACATTGTGTAAAATTGGGTGAATTGGGGGAAATTTGGGAAATTAGGGAAAATTAAGGAAATTAGGGAAATTGGGGAACATTAGAGAACATTAGGGAAAATCTGGAATATTAGGGAACATTAGGGAAATTAGGAGACATTGAAGAAAATTGGGGACATCAGGGCACGTTACAGAACATTAGGGAAATTAGGGGAAATTGGGGAAAATTTGGGAACCTTAGGGAAATTGGGGAAATTAGGAAACATTAGGGAAAATAGGGGACATTGGGGAAAATTGGTGAAACTTGGGGAAATTCAAGAACATTAGGGAACAAGTTCCAATCTAAGCTAATGTAGACTAAGCTTATCAAATCTAGTCTAATCTAGTCCAATCACATTTTTATCTAACCCAAAAAAAATAATCTAATCCAATCTAATCAAATCCAGCCTGGTCTGAGGGTCCAATCTAGTCTAATCTAGTCTGGTATAATCTAGTCAAATCTAGTCGAATCTAATCTTATCTAATCTAATCTAACTCTAGCCTTATTTAATCTAATCTAGTGGTTATCCAATCCAAACTACTTGATACAATCCCATTCCATCTAAGTCCCTTCAACCTGTTGTCAAAATCTAATCCAATCTAACCGAACCACAACCAAGCCAATCTCATATAATTTATTTTTTTTTGGCCAATCAAATATAAACTACTTGAATCTAAGGGAATTCCCAACTCAAACACCGTGTTTTTTTTAATGTAGATTCATACAAGAAGCAAATGAATGATTTGCAGTCAATTCACAATGTAGTCAAGAGACATGTGCAATGTTGAGTAGGAAATAGAACATAATGTTCCTGATTTTCTATAAGGAAAATGTCAATTTGGCATTTTGAAAAAACTCCAATTAACTGATCAAGTCTCATGAGCAGAAACTGGTCGAAAGCACACATTGAACGAAAGAGCTTTTGACTCGTTGATTGTTTTCTGTATCACTGCTAGTGACATTTCACTGGTGTAGGCACCAGTGCACGTACTTGAAGTCCGTGTGGTTGTCCTCAAAAGGCTATCCTGTGTAGCAAAATGGCAGGTTGAAACGTAAGCGGGTCTCATAATGAGTAAGATCCAAGTATTCTTTCCTAATCGATCTGATTCAAACCAAAAAAATATCCTTCCCTGATTTTATTGAAAAGAAAAGTGATTTGTGCAATTGTGCCTCCACTTGTGGAATTCCAATCTTGTTCAAGATCGTTCTCCATGCAATTTGGACTATTCGGGCAGCTTTTGCAAGCGACCCCTCAGTCTCCCATAGTTCCTGCAGGGTTGGAGTTGATGAAGAACTAGTATTGCCTTCTGTGGAAATGTTGTAAGTCTTGGTTGTAAAATTACCACACATGACAAGACATGGAAGTACTTTGAAATGTTTAATTTTCAAAACTGATAGTCCTCCGAAAAGTCAGGTGTCAACAGGGAGGTTTCACTAGAACGTGCCCAATCTGGAGATTGGCTATCTATGTCAGTCGTCCCCACACTGTCAAGGTCCGACATGGCATTGCACAACCGCCACTGCTTTCTGAAGCAGCTCAGGTGGTTCAAATGCTAAAAAATGTAGTAAAATGTGTCCTGGAAAAATAGTTCAAGTGAATTATGGCTGAATTTGTGAAAACACATAGGTCTTTGTTTTGTGTGCCAACCTTCAATCTCTGGGTTTCTGTATGGGAACAAGTGCCATCTCCTCATACTTGGAAACTGTTCTCTTCTCCATTTGAGCAAAAATGATGGACAGCAAACATCCACTGTTTTTTTTTGCTTTGCCCTTCCAGTGATCTGAAATGAATCTGTCTTGAAATGAACTGATATTTCTGGTTGGCATTTGCAAGAACTTTCCCAAAATGGGTAAAATGAATTTGTTGTTAACGTTTGCAAGAATTTTCCCAAAATGGGTAATGGGTAAAGTGAACCAATAGTGTTGTTGGCGTTTGTAGGAAATTTCCCAAAACCGAAATCGGTGAACCCTGGCAATAACCTGACACACATTTGGCATAACCCTCTGAATGTTTACCAGATCTACACCCAATTCTACAAGAAACCTCACAGTTTCAAAACATATTCTTAAATGTTCCATGTAGTGAAAACGAGAATGTTCAGCATTGAATACTAATCAGTGACTATTAGTAAAAGAACTTGTGTGCTATTAGTGCACTATTAGCGTCGCTAATTTGTGCTTATTAGCAAAAACAATTTTTTGCTATTATTCACTGATTAGAGAGGGTAACATTCGGCAATGTTAACGGCCCCTATTAAGTACAAATTAGTGTTCCGGGTGAAAACGGATAAGAAAACGCAAATTAAGGGCAACATTGGATTTTTCTGGGGGGGGTAGCAGAGGGGGGGCGGCATAAAGTTTCATGAAGACATCTTTGAACCTTTTGTCGTGACCCTAGTCCACTTCGTGAGGGATCTGGGAGAGGAATACCCTAAGGGCTGCTATCCTCAAAGGTAATATTTAGAGCAGTCTTCAAAATCTCTCTATCATTTCTTCACACTGGTTAGTTTTTTTTTATGGATCCCCCGTTCTTGGATTATGATCATCCCCAAGATTTTGGGGAGTATAATCCTCTATAATCATCAACCAACAGGGGTAAACTGAACAAATTGGCCATGATTTTTACCGATTGGGTTTTGGTTCATCACATGAACCACGGCAGTCTCGAGTTTAGGAGTTAGACGGCCTGGAGCTTGGCTGTAAGAAACCGATTGCCATGATGGATGGCTACAACTTCAACGGTGCCAAGATGTACAAGGCGGATGTGCAAAAATCCTGAGGCGAAAGTATGTGAAAGTAGGCTTTGGTCTATCTTTAACGTACCACGGTACCACATTGACATGACAGTCTCTGGGATAATCCTTTGCGTAATTGAAACAAGAAATGACAACCAGTCAGTTTTGCTGGAATGAGCCCTCAAGTTCATAAAGGATTCGTCGGCAAATGAATAGCACACATCTCACATATCCTGCAAATGGTTCCTCAATTTGCTTCGCTGAAGCTGCATCTTAGATTGAAATCCCAGCTTCTAGAAGACAGAACCAGTGACTCAACAGTAGCAGAGAACCCCGAAAATCATCGTAACTTAGATCATGATCTAGGTCAAATGATGTAGGATGATATAGGTCAAATGCTACAGTAATCCTTGGTGGTTAAACCTCACGTTTCCTAGGTTCAAATGAAATTTTGACTGATTGAATTCCAAGTTTCGTCCTTTAAATCCCAATGGTTTCTTGGTTGAGTGCCAAGTTTGGTGTGTAGAATAATTTGATACGTACTTAAACCATCTTAAACATGGTCAAGCACCCCATTATTGATGATGTGGGTGTTGCATGGTTTTGCATGGTTTATGATCATTGTTTCAAGCACAGTGGCAGAACACACAACCATAAATTGGGGTATACGGTATACTTCATTTTCAGATTGCCCAAGTGATATTTGTATGCCCAGTATTGTTTTTTATTATGTCGTGTCCCAATGTTCGTTGGTGTAAGTTCTGGAATGGTAAGCAACAAAAGATATGGGTTCAAAATCAAATGGTGTCTATAAAATAGAAAGAAAGTCACCCGTTTTCAGAAACAGCCAAGTCATATCAAGTTGGCTATGTATACCATTGCAAACCCAATCACACACCTCTGTAATCCTCACATTGTCTCATTTGGATCACGCTTGGTTGTATATTCGACTGTATATCTCCGTTCTATCCCTCGCAAATGCTGAATAGTTCAATTTCATACTCCGAAAAAACAAAAATTGATCTATAAGTAGCATATCCAGATGTATACCCATGTCGATATAGTCTCCTTCCATTCTCAGTCACATCTCAGTCATCTTCGGATCCGCAGGATACCAAGCTGGCCCTGATGATGACCTCCAACATGTTGCACGAGCGCTTCCACCGCTCCACGGGCATTTCCTTCAGCTCCATCTATCCCGGCGCCGCGGCCACCGGTTGAAACCCCGAAACCATGGGATTTCTCGGGGGTTAAAGCGGATTGATTGGGATTTAAGTGTGACATATTACCAACTTTAGATATATGTGTTGGCTAACCATGAAAAATGATGTCTAACATGCTTGAAGCATCCTTTTGTCTGACAATTGTTGTTATACCTCGCACATGGCAGTTTGATGCCCCTGCCTGCGCACTTTGCTTAGACCTTCTGTTCCCCACTTCCTCGGGCATAGACAGAAAGTTGGATGGTTAGTTGACATTCTCCAGAAACATGGCAGGAAAAGACATATCACAGGTGTCACAGGGCATAGAAAACTATATACCCTCTGGTAAACGTTTACATAACTATGGAAAATCACCATTTTTAATGGGTAAATCAACTATAAATGGCTATTTTCAATAGCTATGTTAATTTACCAGAGGGTAACCATGGATTTTCCACTTTCTCAGTGGTTCTTTTTCGGAACGCCACCCAGGATGCATTGCAGAATCACCTCTTTTCCGAGAAAAGCGACCCTGGTTCAGGCGCGCAGCTGGGTTTTCATCGGTGGGAGGATGGTCATCGACTTAACATCAGGGATTTCTGATAGCCAATATTAAGGATTCCTACTATCGGATGGATGACCATTATTATCCATGGCATGACCATATTTTGAGTTTTGACCATGGCTCACTAGGCTTTATTTATCACTGGTTGGTGGTTTGGAACATGGCTTGTATGTTTCCATATATTGGGAAAAATACTCCCAACTGACTGTCATATTCTTCAGAGGGGTTGAAACCACCAACCAGATCAGAATTTGACTAAAAAAGTGAAGAAAGGGAATGGATGTCCCTGGAAGAGGGTGACGAAGGGGCAACGTTTGGAGCTGGTTTGCAACAACCAAACTTTGCACCTGGCCAATGTTTTCTGCTTGCTAGGATGAGTTATATAATGGTTGTTGTGTGTGTTTACTGTATATTCTATATATATATATATATTTGTTGCATATATATTATATATATATATGGATGGTCAATTGGAATGATTACAATATATTGCAATCCAATATGGGAAGCCATGCTGAAGCAAGTTCTGCGATCAGGAAGTACTTCCCCATCTTCATGAAGTACATCACCGGAGGATACGTCGGAGAAGAGGAGGCTGGCACCCGCCTTTTTCAAGTTCTTCATGATCCCAAATGCACCAAGTCTGGTGTGCATCTTGGAGAAGTTCAATTGGGGGGAACAGCTGATTCTTCGAGATGAGTTTATGGAAATGAAACATACAACCGGAAGGTGGAGTGGGGTTCAAGAATTCATTCAACCGAAATTCGGAATGAAATTGCCGTATTTGATTGCAAAACAGCAAAACCTTTTTGAAACCATAGTTTTCTCTGATGTTTCCTTCAGCTCAACGCAGTGAAGGCGTTTTTGGTAGTTGACATAATATGTTCATCGGATGGTCCACCTGAAGTCATCATTTCGTGGAGCCTAGCTCTACCATGTATTTCCCGCAGTCTTTCAGGAACTGCTGACAGCAAAAACTGATTCCAATAGTTTTAGAATCATCCCATACAAACTGTCCAACTGTTTTTTTTTGAGTCTTGTGAGGTAGAGCCCACAAACTGACAAACTGTGATTTTCTATCCCTTGGATCCATAAAAACCAAACACAATTTTTTGTTAAGGTCAAATCCCCATAGATTGTTTTGTTCCTATTGGCCACGTCTGTATGAATGGAACAAAACATATCCAAGAGCCGATGAAAGAATACCACACATGAAGAGAAACTTCTGAAAGTGAAAACAAAACTGGTTCCGACATTTTTTTGGTTGGAAAGTGAAGGTTCTGGTTCACCATTACTCAGCCCTAATTTCCAACCTTATCGCAAAGTCATCGACCAATCATTTCAGGTTTATATCGACCAAGTTTTCGGGCGCGCTCTGTTTGTTCAGTTTGTTCTTGTGAATCTCTCCAAAAATGAAGACTTGCCCGACTTGCCCCCAAAATAAGTGTGTGATTTTTTGGTGATCCCAAGTATATTGGACACGAATCACAGAACTACTCAAACATCTCCACCATCATCCAAACATGCCCCCAAAAATGGTTTAACTCAAAAAAGATGACCCAAAGAATGGATCCCAATAAAGCCCAGTAAATCATGAAATTCCATTTTAATCATCTTTAAACATCCAATCAATCACCATGAGTTATCCCATGGAGTTATCCCCCCCCCAAAAAAAGGCAGTAAATCACCATGAGTTATCCCCTTAAGAATCCATTCCCATAGGATTTCCCATAGGATTTCCCATCCTCCCAGCTGTGGATCCTCCTAGGACCGCCTTGGCGCCTAGGTATTGGTCCTGGAACGGCGGACCCCGCGAGGGGCGGGGCATGGAAGCCATGGAGAAGGGCGGGCAGATCGTGGGCGCCGGGGGTGCTGGAGGCGGCTGGGAGTGCCTTGGAACCATAGAAAATGGTCCTTTTATTGATGGTTTACCTATTAAAAATGGTCCATTGAATGGGATTTAATGGGATTTAC
>CBDDTI010000200.1:0-5111 GCA_965233585.1 bacterium | reverse complement strand
TCACTACAGGAAAAAAGAAGCACTTTTTGATATTGATTTTCAAGTTTCTTTCGTGCATTGTACTTCCTCTGTATGTATTTCTTTAATTTGAGCAAACAAAGACGTATTGTGTTGCCTTTGACTGATAAAATCTTTTCAGTTAAAACAGTTCTTTGTTTTATATACATCCATGTCCTTTAATGACTGTGAGGAGAAATGACAGGTAAAGAAAACCTTGTGTTTGAACAGATGCCTTAAGTTCCCAAAGAGCGCAATAATGATAACTTCGAAAATACAGATATGAAAATAAAAATGTATACTGGATCTTGCGGGTGTGTGTTCCATGGAGTATGTGGCAAAGATACAAAAGAGGCGTGGCACTATCAAAGCCTGATAATATATTGCGAGCTAAATTGCCCTCGAGCCAGACAAAACTGGAAATACAACAGGCAGTTCACATCACGGCGATTTGTGACCTCCGCGATACTGCAATATATACTTCACATTATTTTACTCCTCGCGGGCAGATATGAACTCAGTAAATTGACCTCGCTCCCAATGTGTGGCTTCATAGCTCAGTTGGTAGAGCGTCGCACCGGTGTCGCGGAGGTCACGGATATGAATCCCGTTGAAGCCCTGATTTTTTCAGGCTTCTTTCCAATTGCTTAAATTGGAAAATTTACTGCGATGATCCTTCTTCACTTTCATCTACAGCTGCAGTTCAAATATGAATTATTTCATATATTCTTCACATCATTTCACTTCTCGCGGGAAGATATGACCTCGCTCTCAATGTGTGGCTTCATAGCTCAGTTGGTAGAGCATCGCTCGGTATCGCAGAGGTCACGGGTTCGAATCCCGTTGAAGCCCTGATTTTCTCAGGCTTCTTCTATTTTCTATTCTACATTAGTTAGTGCTGACTGAAAGGGTAACGATCACCCGACCAAGATGGGATAACACTAACGTACTCAAATTGCTGTAATGCAGCTATTGGTATTGGTGATCTCATTTTACCAATAATTAGGAAAAATGGTATCTTGGTAGCGATCTAGGATATTTGAATGATTTGTACCTGCATCAGCATTCCACACAACAGTACAGTTAAGAATGAGGCAAACGAAAAGCCAGGTGAAACCCATGATCTCTCTCCTGTAATATTACTTTGGGAAAGAGTGATAAAATTGGATCAGTGTTCGCCTTTTCATTATCCAAAGTGTGCGCAGCTGCAAAGCGAAAATAGCAGTTTAAATGTGTTTGTTTTTTGATAATGTAGAAATAATGAAAGTCCTCCTGTTTAAACGCTTTAGACGCTGAAAATTAGCACAAATCACTCTGCTTTTATCCCTTTTCAAACAGTCGACAAAACATTTTGATGAAACCTTGCGCAATGAAAATCCTTCCTGTCATAAAACTGATTTTATTTTTAAATTTCATTTACTCAACGGAATAACCTGACAGAATTTCGAAGCTGGACGGCTTCCTTGTAACAAAGGAACTGATGTAGAAAATTCATCCTTATACGTTCAGTACACTTGAACATGCCCGGCTGCTAAAAAGGAAACCATCGTGTTCAGTGATAGTCTGTTAAGGTCTACCTTGAAAGCTGCTTCTTTTGCGATTCGCGCCGACGTGGCGATTTTTTTTTATAAATGTTGTAAAACTTGAATTACTATTATGACAAGATCATACCATAACTTATTCAACCTAAATAAAATGTGCCTTTCCTATAAATAGATTAACATACCAGGCTTATTTCAACAAAACCGTCAAAGTGATAATTGGGTCCCTTTTTAGCTCTCTGAATTATGTCATTCAGAATTGGAGAGAAAAACTGCAAAGCCAGAAAGATCAGTTTTTATAACTTATATTTGGTTGGTTTTTTTTTTTCTTCTTCTTTTTTGGAGGTTGGCTCAGGGAACTGTCATGTCAAAACTAAGTTCTATTTAAAAAGGACACCAGTGTATATACTATTTTATGAACAAGGTTTCAAACCCAGTTGATGACAAAAAGCCGAAGAATAATCAGTTTTATAACATTTAAACTTTTGTGACGCTAGGTGTAAAACTGTGTTAAATTCAGCCTAACCAATGCAAGTAAGTACTGATAAGAGCAGGCAAGAATATATAATGCAAACAAGCATAGTAGTTTCTCTTGCTCAAACACAGGTCATCAAAAAACGGTCACCTGCCCTGAACACTGAGCTATCTTCACAAGTTTTCTCACACTAAGTTGTGCACACATCTCCTTAAATTCTGCTTGAAAGAACTCGATTTAAAATCAAAATCTTTTGCGATCACCAATTTCGTCACTTATAGTGAGAAGTAAGATGCCGATCGCGCTATTGATTAACACATTAGGTCAAACAACAATCTTGTAAAGCTTTTATTGGACCTCAGAACGATAGACATTTGTATGTTCAGCTGCCAAAGAGATGGAGAGAAAGTTACGGTTATTAACAAAGCAATGAAAAAGAACACTGAAATAAAGTGTGAGCTTCTAGGTAAAGAAGGATCCAAAGTCCTTTTTTTTATGACATAATTTGGCAATTGATCTTATCAAGAACAAACACTTCCGCTGTTAACGTGACTCGTACGATCGATTAAGAATACACAACTATGAAATGTTTACGTATGTTTGTTTTACAGGAAGAAACGATTTGAAGATGAATAGGGTCATATTTTAAAACTTGCTTGATAACAGTATTATTTGCTTTATTAATAGCCCAAAAAAGGATCACATTACCTTAAATGTTTCAATCTCTTCTGCTTAAAGTTGAAATACATACCTCTTACAATGATAAATAGATTTTCTTGTACATCGCAGATAGGACTTCATATTTATGTAAGAGAAAACCGCTTTAGAGCAATGAAAAAATAATAATATTGAAAAAATAACTGTAACCATTGGATGGCTAAATAGACCATTTCAAAGGCAGACTTTAACTATTATAATGGTAGCAACTTAAATAAAATAATGTCCCAAAAGTAAAAGGAAGAAAAGTTCGAAATTAGTTTTGAAAGAACGTTATTCCGATATCAGCTTCTGTATAAACTGGGAAGTCTTTAAATATCTCTCATCCGTTTGGCTGCTGGGCTTGCAAACATCGACGTGGTCCACATCGAGTGGTAAAAATTCTCCAACACCAAGATCTATGGGAGAAAACAGCTACAAGTTTATTCAGCCTCCCGATATATATATTTATTATAGGGGGGATTCATGCTGACGTCACTGTTTACAGTTTTGCTCATTTGCATACGACTTTGCGCACAGAAGAAAACTTGTTAGGTATATATTGACTCCAGACAGCTAAAGGGCTAGTGAAACTTAGTACATGGTTACAGTTTTAGCTCTTTGGGTGTAATATTCAACGAGATATCGTCTTTCAAAATCTGCAAAATTTCTGTGTGGCAAAAGCGCTAATGAGCTCATACATTCCTTGAAAATTTTGAGTTTTTAAACCCGCGTTGCACAAAAAGTATTCAATATATCAGGCTCATATTCTGTGGCAGAATTAATCTTACTATGTCATTTCAATATTCAGAACTGGTTTGTTTGTAGCCCCATCAGAAAGTGAACTGCTTATGCTAATGAGGTAAATAGTGTAAACAAGAATTCCCCTATATGGCTAGCTCCGCGAGCGGGCAAGATGAACCAAATCGCGCGCTGTGATAGGCTACTCGAGCGTGCAAGATGGAGCCGCTCGGGACTACCCGCTGTATCCCGCAAGCAAATTTTTTCCCAAAAGCCATATAATAAATCCTTTATTGACCAAGTTTTTTCGGTCAAGATGGCTTGATATTGGCCTGGGTTTTTTTCTTTTTACGAGTTTATGGACTTCCACTTCGTCTCGGTCCATAAACACGCAAAAAAAGTACTTGGCCAATATCCAGCCTTCTTGACCTCACACTTAGTCAATAACCCATACATATATCATGTAGACATTCCCAAGAAGACAACTAACGAGAACAAGAAAAGTACTCTACATGGCATTACCACATGTCGCAACTTGACTTTTGCATGGTGATAACGATGATGTATGTTCAACGAAAACAAAAAAAAAAGGAGACGCTGTTATGGATACTGCGGTATCACTTTACAAGAAATGAATTTCCAGGAGTCAGGTTTGCAATTTTCCCACGAATGTCGTTAAGCTGTAACAGTGAAGTAAGCAAAGAGCTAACAACATAAAAATGGCGGCAAGGGCAGAGGAAGTGTGCTACGTCAGCCAAATATCGAGTGGTTTTCCTACTGCATCTCATTGGCTAAGAAGACGACAACTCCATCCTGATTGGCTAGAAACTTTTCAGCTCACCACAAAACAAAACTGACGACCGGAATAACTACTTTCGAACGTCACTGGTGAAGTGTTCACTAACCTGCGGAATCATTAGTCACAAGAACTGTTTGAAGCATCCACGAAAGCTTCATTGGCACAGTCTCTCCGAAGCTAAGTAACTTTACTGGATGCCGCTGAACCAAGGCTAGGAAATTCTCGTGGAGAGTTGCCAAGAACGGCGATTCTACGGTGAACAAGGTAGCAACAAAGATTTATCGAAGAATGATACTTCTGCCAGCAGAACCTATTCTTATTATTCCTGATTCCCCAGTACAAGGTCTCATCGGGGCCCTTTACACTTTTATTGCATGAAGTATGCCTTATTATTATTATTATGCGTGGAGGAAATCTGAAACATGTTTTGTAACGTAGAGAATTTCGGAATTTGTGATTTCAGAACTGAATCCGAATTCAGCCGACTCCAATTCCGATTTGAGTCAACTACCGCTAAGATGCATGACCTGAATTGCTCACACCGGAAATTCTTCAGTAAGCAACTTAAGAGGCAGTGCCGCTAAGAGCGGTCCGGTTCATTTCGCGTCAGAAAAAAGTTTCCCTTTATACTTTGTACACTAAAAGGGTTTGGTACGCAAGTAACAAAAATGTTGTTCTTCCTGGCAGATGATTTATTTTTGCTTCGCTACAGGCTCGATCTCGTTAAGGCCAATCGGTCTCTTTCACAGAGAGAATTGAAGACCGAAATTTGCCGTCTCTTGAGGGCCGCGTCATTTCAAAACTAGAAGAAATAATACAAATTCTTTCACGTCATCTTTTTTCATTACCTTTTATTAACAAA
>CBDDTI010000199.1:0-3946 GCA_965233585.1 bacterium | reverse complement strand
CAGACTTCTTTGATGGCCATTTCTGCGGTTTCCTATTAGTCACTCGAGTTTCTCATGACTTCGCGAGTCGTCGCCGCGCCACAACTTCGTGACTGTTTTTATGGAAGTCGACTTGTGGCAAGGCAAGCTGTCGAAAGGCAGTTAAATAATAACATGGCCTTTTAGGTTCCTTTTTTACATTCCTACCTTGGCGATACGATACGAAAAAAAAACGAAACAACAATCTCTCGAGCTCGTGATGGGGAGCGCCTATTTTAAGTGATTAAATATATTGACGTGAACAGCGGGTTTATGACTGTCTATGAAACAACGTGAAAGAAGAGATTCGGGTTACACAAACAGGGATTCACACAAACATAAAGATGACTGAAGGGAATTAAAGACGTGTAAACTTATTGTGCGTAAAGAATGATAAAGGTCTGTAAAGAACAGTGCGTAAATAATCGTAAAGGATGTTAAAGGCGCGTAAAGTGTCACCAGCGAAATTGCTCAAAATATTCATTAAATTTTACTTACGACGGACGAAGCAAGATTATGCCAATTTTTTTGGCGTTACTAATTAGAAAGCAGTGAGTTGTATCCATCTTTGATCCTTATTCTTTACGTATATGTAACATTGTTTACGTATTCTTTACGCGTTCCTTGCATTTACGCGTCTTTAAGGAATGCGTAATTTTTCCTTAAAGAAAACGCCACGTATTTACGGATCTTCACGCAAATGCTAAAGATACGTAAATTCATCATTTCATGCTGTGATATGCACTCCACTCAAGAAGATTTTTGATAAAAATGCGCGCTTAAAATGGCAGTATTTGGACCATTCGACGGCCATTGTCTAGTTAGGTTTAAAGCCCCAGCCAAACGATCGCAACATTTCAACGCAACATATGGCAACATTGTTAGGCCCAACATGTTCCGCCCGTTTGGCCACCCAATTGCGAGGTGTTGGGTAGCCTGTGTAGTAGGCGTTTCCAAAACCTTAAGCGAAGGGAACGAAACTGGGAGGGAGTGCGAAAAATAAGGAGCAGGGGGAGGGGGTGAGGTGAGCGAAGGAAACACCCGCAATCAATCCCAGACATTTTACCGAACATGGCGTGCTCCCTTGGGACACCAACTGACACATGAGAACCAATGATAAGAGTCCGCTAAAAGCAAATAATACACGTAAAAAGGCTTCCTTTTAATTGCCGCGTCTGTCATTGTTCATTTAAGAAACGAAATTTGAATCAAATTGATCATGGAAGAAACCGACGGCTCTTCCGTTGGACGTAACGGCGGTCAGCTATGACGAAAAACCCGACAAAGATAAACAAAAATGTGATATCCGTGATATCGTGATAAGAAGGAAAGTACTGTGCTTGACAGTTCGACTGAATCAACCGGCCGGTGGCACAATAGATTGCACGACACATGTTCTCGAAATGTGTCAAAGACTGTCGTGAAACCTTTTCCCTCGAAAGTCAGTGACTCCTGGTAGTGTACTCAGAGACTTAAAAACTTATCTTTAAAACATATCTTCGAAGCGACATGCAAATAGCAGCGGTAACCATGTAGTCTCCAACGGGTATTTTATAAAGAATGGATTGCAAGGACATCGTGTCTAAAGACTAGACTGGTTTAGACTCTAACGGCAGTTTCTTGTTACGGTTTTAGAGCGATGAGTTTGCCGTTTTGAAAGGTCTTTCAAAGTTTAATTTCCTGAAAAAAAAATTCGAAGATCCCTTCGAACGAAGGGATTGCACGGCACGACACATGTTCTCGAAATGTGTCAAAGACTGTCGTGAAACCTTTTCCCTCGAAAGTCAGTGACTCCTGGCAGTGTACTCAGAGACTTAAAAACTTATCTTTAAAACATATCTTCGAAGCGACATGCAAATAGCAGCGGTAACCATGTAGTCTCCAACGGGTATTTTATAAAGAATGGATTGCAAGGACATCGTGTCTAAGGACTAGACTGGTTTAGACTCTAATGGCAGTTTCTTGTTACGGTTTTAGAGCGATGAGTTTGCCGTTTTGCGAAAGGTCTTTCATAGTTTAATTTCCTGACAAAAAAATTCGAAGATCCCTTCGAACGCTTCTTCGGACTCGGTCATATCTGATTTGATCTTGTTGTGTCCTCGGGATGTCGGATTATGGATGAAAGACAAATTTCTGATGTCATATTTTGATTGACGGTCTGATAACCTATACAAATTGCACTATTGTTACCCGTTCGAGGGCGAACCGCGTTCGGTAAAACGTTTGGGATTAACTGCAGGCGATTCCCTTTCTCCTCACCCCCTCTCCCTTCTCCCTCACCACCTCCCCACCTCTCCCAAGTTTTTTGCTCACTCGAGGAGTACTCCTTTGGTCGCCCGCTTTTTCGCTCGCTTGTTCGATCTCCGCCTGGGAAAGGAAAGGAAACGGCTGCTACGCAGGCTAGGTATTGCGAGGCGTTACGACATGTTGGGTGTTGTTGGCTCAAATTTGAAAATGGTCAAATTTTTCATCCAACATTTGTGGATGCAGTCGTTTGGCCAGGTTCGAGCAACAATGTTCTGCCTGGGCATGTGCACTATTTCGATTTTCAACTCGCAACATGCATATGTCGCAAGACGTTGCAAAAAGTGGCCAAACGCGTGCAACATATTGCGCCCAACAGTGTTGCGATCTGTTGCGTTCAACTGTTGCGATCGTTTGACTGAAGCTTGCAAATGCTGAGCCAACAATGTTGGGATATGTTGCGTTGAGATGCTGCGAAAAAGTTTCAAGAAATCTAAGGGAAAAGACTTGATTTTAATTGAATTACTCGTGTGTTGAAAACGTTCGAGTCGAGTCATTTAGCGGCCTTCGTTGAATCGGGTTTTCATCACTTATAGTCAGTGCTTCATATAATTTCTCCGGAGGTAAATTGTGCTATCTCATAATTTCAGATAATACCTGATTAAATAAGGCTAAGGGGGCAAACTGTTTGAAGTATATCGAAGAGTGATCTTTTTGACTCGCACAAGAAGTTGTTTTTGTCACATAGGCAAGAAAATTACAGAGCCGGGTATGTCATGTTCTAAAGGCTCTCGCCCACTTAGGTGACGAAATATGCCTTATATTCCAAAACGGCCGGGATTTCAGTATTCTTTTGTTTACTTGCAAATTAGCCCTTGTTGCCTCATTTAAGGACGTTCGCGCTAATTGTTTCTGCGCATCCTTACTGCGCACGCAAATCCACATGCCACGCCATGCCACGTCATGCATCGAGCGCGCGCGCTAAGTACTAAAATGAACAATGATAGGGCAGATGGCCATTGCTATAGCTTTGATTGGATTTAACGATCTTGGACGTTCGGTGACCCCTACTTTTCTTTTCAAAAACAGATTTCATTTACAGTTATCTCCACATTGTCCAAAACTAAACAAAAAATCAATGTGGGAAGTTTAAAAAATTTGAAGATTTCTGTCCATGGGACCTGGAATCCTGCCATCTTGCGGCTGCAAGGCGCGTGAAACTATGATCGCTAAATGCGAACTTGTTCTTTGAGAAACCTTACCAGATGACTAAATTCGCTTACTAGGTCCATTTAAACCATATTTGGTAGAGAACATTTCTCTTCAAAGCTCCAATTGCAATATTTTGGGACTTGCAGCCACTGTGGTCCCTCCTCGCTAACGAAGCCCGAATAACTCAGATTTGGGTGTTTTTCCGGGCATGTTCTTTCCACAACGAAGTCGGTGACCCCCCATTTTTTTTACATTTCTGCCATCGCTAACTCATCATCTTTCAATGGTAAAATTTTCAGGAAAAAATCAATGTTAGAAAAATTTCGCGCGAACGTCCTTAAGGGAAAATATTCTTTTGAATGAATACTAAAATGGCGGCCATTTTGGAATAAAGCGTATAATTGGATGTGGATATCGAGATAGCTCCGTAATAGTCAGTCATTAACGGGGCAACGACATGATGGAGTCCAAA
>CBDDTI010000198.1:0-8256 GCA_965233585.1 bacterium | reverse complement strand
ACTTTATTTAAGTGTCAAGAAGAAGCTAGCCGAGGGACAGGCCCTCTACTAATAGGGGACACCTATAGTTCGATAAAATGCAATAGATACAATAATAAGTAGATGAAAAATACAAGTTAAAATTAGAAAATCATTGCCAGTCACCTGAAATCGCAAAATGATGGAAACTGCTTTGTTTTCACATAATTAGTAGCTGCCACTTTCGTCTTTGAGTTATTCATGTTGTCTTATTTACCACTCTGTAGACTGGAATTGCTATGATGACCTCAACGTCCCCGTTGTAACATCAACTCAACCATTGGAAAACGTCCTGCTGAGCGTATTTGCAAATGGTGAGTTCATGGTTCTTGTTTTAACTTTCTCGCGTATGTTGTGTTAATCATACAGTACACAGTCAGGAGGTCAGGTATCACGTATGTATAGTTTTTCAAGTTTCATCGTCCAATCAAAAAATGGGGCAAGCAGATGGAGTACTTCCAAATGTTCACAACCTCGTGAAACAATTAGCTACTTAGCATCTTTTATATAAAAACTAACGGTTAACGTTCGGAGAATAAATTTGTACTCTACTGGCACCAGCTGTTCTTCCAGTTGTTCTTCCAGCTGTACAGAACTTTGCATTAGTGATATCACGTTAACCCAAGCCATTGATTGCATTTGGATAGAGTCATTTAAATCGGGCTCTGTGTTAATTTACAGTTAAAAATCCAGGGAATGGCTGTCTGTACTCTCAGTTGAGGATTTTCTTCAATATTTCTGCAATTACGGTGTATTCGCATCTTGAAAAAAGCTTCTTGTGTTACCTAGGCGTACTTGAAGCTTTTACGGTCGCCTTCAAATAAAGGCAAACTAGAAGTGTTAAAAAATTAAGGAACAAAAGCCACTACTGCTCGGCTTGAAATCCCTATTTATCCTGTGGAACTGAGAAAATATTTTTGTTTTAATTTCGCGGGTTGGAACAACACTCTTCATAACCTATTCACCGCCATGTTGGCTTTCATATTGTTGTCACTATGATGTAAATAATATAGGAATTCTATAGGAACAAACAATTTAAAATAAGGAGATTTTGATGAAATTCTCATAATTGTGTGCTTTCTCAAAGTGATGTACTTAAATCCGAGGTATTTTCCAATTCTTTGTTTGAGAGAAAACGATTAAATGGTCATTTTTTCACAAATGATCATTGTTTCACTGCAATGTTTCTAAGTAAGTAGTTGCCGCTATGGGTGACCTTGAATGACCTTCTGCAGTAGCATGAATTCACGCTGCCCCGCCATGTTGGTCACGCATACCAACAGTTTGCAGTTAGGAGATTTCGACTAATTCCTTATTATTTTATGCTTACTTTGAATAGAATATAGTTGGATTTGTAATACTTTCGAAGCCTTTGTACAAAAGAAGAAGATAAAATGCTCAATTTTGACTGATTCAGACCACGACCTTTTCATTTCCTGACCAGTCCAGATGACCTTGAATGACCTTCAACAGGGTGTGATTATCAATTAAAGGTCAAGCAACTGTTAGAGATTCCTACAAAATTTGGCGGGATATAACACAAGTTTAAGGACAGAAACGTGATTACAAAAAAGCAGTCAATTTTTAAACTTTGATTGTTAAACCCAAAGTTTTCCCATCATAGCGCCTGCAAAGGAATACATGAAAAACAATCATTTGTCATTTG
Organism: bacterium; assembly: GCA_965233585.1. Taxonomy (GTDB): domain Bacteria; phylum SAR324; class SAR324; order SAR324; family NAC60-12; genus CBDDTI01. The sequence continues at coordinate 6,572 of CBDDTI010000198.1, read as the reverse complement.
CCGCTTTGAACAATAATTGGAAGGCAACACCAAGAAAGTTGATTACAAAGAGCTGTCAATTTTTCAAATCTTTCCCAAACCCAGTGTTTAACCAATCATAGTGCCCACAAGGAATATATGTAAACAATCATTTGTTACTTGCAGCTTTGGACGATAATAATAATAATAATAATAATAATAATAATGATAATAATAACAATAGTGATAGTAATAACAATAATAATACATTTTTTAGCGCTAGTTGTATAAAATATTCAAAAGTGCATTACATATCATGAAAACAAGTATTATTGGAAGGCAGCACCTTGTTAATATGGATGGTTTAATTTTTCCACAGATCACCTCGAATAATCAACATTACCGTGGGACACGGTTCTCAAGGATGTTACGCTGTCATTTATTCTCGTGGACGCCAGATGCCTTTGAACAAGAAGACGAGTCTGGATCCCAGCGTATGATTTACACAGTGTATCACTCGATAGGTTAATTATACCCAATAATTATATCGAATTGGTATTAAGGCTTTTATTCGACGAACAATCAGGACATCAAATTTCGTCTTACAAACTCAGTTAGGTGACGAGACTTGAACTAGAGAAATTGTGTTGAGATGATCTCGTAACTGGTATTTAAGGAAATGTATGCTTTTTCAAATTTGGCAGCACGCGGACCCATGTTTTGGTAACCAAACCCCTACTCATTTTTTGAATTGCTTTGACTTTTTAAGGAATTTCATCTTTCACTTGATTGCACAATTAACAGTGAATATTTCCAATTCCAAACATCTCGTTGTATTTTTTAAAAAACTGGAGTCCTAAATTTGATGTCATGTAAAAAAACTAAAATTTTTGAAGTTATTTATTTAACGGCGCAATTACTTTTCAATGTTTGGAAAAGATCTCTCTGCATTTCTTTCCTCCAGAGGCCTAATTTCATTGTTGGTCATGAAACTATATGTAAATATTTCAAAGTCAAGTCGCCTTGCTTTTTTTACGCTGCAATTGTTGTTTATTTATATCTCGAGCTCGCCATACTTCATTTTCTACCAGAGTCAAAATTTGTTGTCAGGCACGAAACTCAAACTAGCTAAATTTCTCATCTTGAGTTATTTCATATATACTTCACATCATTTCACTCCTCACGGAAGATATGTACTCAATAAATTGGGGTCGCTCCCAACGTGTGGCTTCATAGCTCAGTTGGTAGAGCATCGCACCGGTATCGCGGAGGTCACGGGTTCGAATCCCGTTGAAGCTTTGAGTTTTTCAGGCTTCTTCTTTCCAATTGCTTAAATTGGAAAATTAACTGCGATGATCATTCTCCACTTTGACTTTCTCATCTTGATTTGGTATTAGCTTCTATTTTTATACGGCTCTAGAAATAATGGATATTTTCAAATGATCTCGTCGTATTTTGTCTCCTCAAGAGAAGTGATCAGTTTATTGTCTGCCATAGAACTGTATTTTTTCATACAAAAATTCATATTCAATTTACGGTACAATTAGGCCCCGTTTACATGGGTCCAGAGAAATGTTTGCACTTACAAAATCTTGCACCGTTCCAGCTTGCGTTTACAAGGGACCGGCGGAACTGGACGAATTTTTGAACGGCTAAGTGTGCAAGTTTGTTACCTTCTTTGTGTGCAAGTTTGTTACCTTCTTTTTCAGGTCCTAAACTTGCACACTTAGCCGTTTAAAAATTCGTCCAGTTCTGTCGGTCCCGTGCAAACGCAAGGTGGAACTGTGCAAGTATTTTTTCATGCAAAGATTTGTCCGGAGCCGAGTAAACAGTCTCAGTTGTAAAAATTTTGTAAGTTTCGGCTTAATTTTTGAACTGCTATATTTAACCGTAAATTACGAAGTGAAAGATTTCAAGAAATAACCAAAAGCAGGCTACTTAAATTATAAAATATTACCGTGATATTGTGCAAATAGCAAACCAACAGGATAATTCTTAAACAACAAATAATTTCTGGTCAAATTTTCGTTGTACAATCTTGTTATATTTTCGTGTGGTTTCTTAGCATGGGTCCGCGTTAAGTTTGTTTTCGACGCTTTGAAAACTTCAAAATCTTCTAGAGTTAACGAATAATTATTTCATAAACATGACATTATTTGATTTTACACAATTATCCGCAAACGGAAAAATGTCCATTCAAAAATTTTCGGGCAATACTCTATACCCACTTAGTAAACATTACTTGTACACTCAAGAAAAATTTTAACTTGAATCTGTAATTTCACTTACGAATACGAAAGTTACTTTATTTTCTTAGATTTTTGTAATTACTACTTGACATTTTTCAGACTCAGTAATAATTGTGACTTGTTTAAATGATTGCTATGATCAATTGATACAGAGAAATTTTACAACACGTGAAATTTCTCTCCATCTATTGACCTTAGTAGTTAGTTAAACAGTTTTCATACTTATAAATATCCACTCAATAAAGATCACAACTTGTAAATCAGTTATCAATTTGAAAACTTTATTAAATGGAAATAAAGAAACATTGTAATCAACAATCGAGTCTTGTGTCACTTAGTGAAAAAATGCGCGCTTTTAAAGGGGCCTGGAAACTAGTCGAAATGTAGGCTATCTCGTTTACTATTTTTCGACTATGTAGGGTTGCCGACGCGGAAAAACGATCTGGACTTTTAAACATGGTCTAGTAACAAGTCAAAACAAATGCTGACTTTTGATGGGCAAAATTTCACTGCAAACTGCAGAGATTTTTCCCGCCAAAAGACTTAGTTTATTTTTGACAAATTTTTAGACTCCATGTAAAAGCGCAGACTTTTTTCCCGCTAAAAGACAGTTTATTTTTGAAAGTTTTCCAGGCACCATTTAAAAGCGCGCACTAATTTCCCGTCAAAAGACTTGGTTTATTATTGTCAATTTTCTAGCTGTATTTAAAAGCGCAGACTTATTTTCCGCCAAAAGACTTATAATTTATTTTTGAGAAATTTCCAGGAACCGTTTAAAAGTGCATGCTATTTGGCCGCGAAAAGACTGACCATCAAAAGCAAGTGAACAGACGGAATATTTCGCTCTTAAGGCTTTTTGTTTTCTTTTCCTGACGCATTTTAACCTTGCCTATTCAGCAAAGCGAAAATTTCACGATCAGAGCTTGCAGCAGCTTTATTATACAAAATCAGTCTGCGATGCAGTTGGACTTCCTTCACTCCTGCAAAAGAAAAATAAACATTGGAAATAAATAAATAGAGGAAATTACACGGTGGCGAGAAGACATGAATTTTTTTGTTCGAGTGGCAAGAAAAATATCTCACGAGTGAGCGCAGCGAACGAGCGAGATATTGTTCTTGCTACGAGAACATAAAAATAATATCTTCGAGCTAACGTGTAAGGTTCTTTTTATTATATAAACATTCTGATGACGGCGTTTTTGATGATTTTCCGAAGATCTCCCAAGATTTTCCAAAATTGTTCCGAAGGCCAGACGAACGTTCTCGAACATTTTCCTAAAATTTCCGAAGATGTTCGAAGAAGACCCGAAGAAGACCCGGAGATGTTTCGATGATACACCAACGAATTTAAGTACAATTTAAGGTGGCTCAAAACAGTTTCCAGCATTTTCCAAGACGTAGATTTTGATGGGTCATTATTACCACTGTTTTATCAATTGATGCTTCAATCATGGTATCAAAAAACTGCTCAATCACTGGTGAACACGTTGGTCTTGTTTTTGTCACACAATAGGTTACCATAGCAACACTATGACCTGTTAAAAACACCCTTAATTTCAGATTTAAGTGCTTATATTTCAAAAACGGCACGATAAAATTTTTTTATATTATCAACATTTAATACGCATGATCAGGCGCAACTTTTGGCAAAGTTTGAAAAAATTCTGTAGGTGGCGTTCAGAGCCACCTTAAATTTCTGAAAAATTTAAGGTGGCTCTGAACGCCACCTACAGAATTTTTTCAAACTTTGCCAAAAGTTGCGCCTGATCATGCGTATTAAATGTTGATAATATAAAAAAATCTCACCGTGCCGTTTTTGAATTATAGGCCCCTAAAGCTCTTTTTAAGGGTGTTTTTAGAAGGTCATACTGTTGCTATGGTAACCTATTATGTTATGAAAAGGACTTCAACGTGTTCAACGATAGTTAGGCAGTGTTTTGATACCATGATTGTAGCATCAAGTGATAAAGGGTGGTTACAATCACCCATAGAAATCTAAATGTTGGAAACTGTTTTGAGCCACCTTAAGAGACAATCTTGATATCACTGAAATCATCGATATCTTCACATGTGAGAATATCATACCTTCACATGTGAGGATATATCTTCACATATGAACAATAATCGCCATTTGGCGCGAAAATGCACGGATATTTGTCGGCGAACATTATCTGTTCCGAGAAGCAAACAGTTTTTCGAGAGGAACTGTGAGCTACGAGGAACATATCTTTAAGTACTTTGTGGGTGAATTGTATTTGGCAATAACACCAATAACTTGAAGACTTCATGATGTACCCTCGGCCATAAAACAATTATTCACCGAAGTAGACGTGAATAGTATTATTATATGGCAAGATAGTCTTGAGGTAAATCCGTGCATTCTGATTGCTTCTCTCTTGGTCGGGATTTTGCCATACGGACCATTTCCATGGAAACGGTCATAAGCTCTGTATATTTTGTTTCCGAAAGCCAGCAAATCTATTCAAACTTTGCAACCAAAACTACGAAAAGAAAACGTTTAAATGCTCTCATCTTCGCAAAACTACCTAAAAGATTGATTTTTTACAGAGCTTACAATTAATAAGAACGAGGAAGACGAATATTCACGAAGCGAATTTTATTATCCTGAAGATCTGGAAACGTTTAATGTAAAGACTGAATCAGGCATCGGCGAAAGTCGGGAGGCCATAGACGATTTTATAAAGGAGTCCAAACCCAAATGAGAAGATGGCTACTGAACTGAACACTCTTCTTCACTAATTGTAAGGTAACGGTTTGACAAATGACGAGCTAAAACCCTACCTGCGAAGGAGCTTGATCACTTTTTGTCCATTGAAATTCTTTATGAACAAACGCGCAGGAAACACGAACTAGAGTACAAGCCAGAAACAATTTCCAATTTTCAGCCCAGAATTGTCCAAAATGAAAAGAAGCGTCGAACCGTTATCGAGAGTGACGAGGAGGATTGACTTTAAGACTGCCTCTTCATTAGCTGTGAAAAAGTTTGAAATGATTTTCACAGCAACCAACTTCGACATTTCCAGCATTTCTTCATCCATATTTTGCGATGCGCAAGTTAAGATATTCCACGCAGGATCGACAGAAACCATTTTCCGAATTTCAACAAGTTGCAGCTGTTGAGACTTGTGACAAATTCCGTCACAAATCGTTCTTAAATTGAAGCCTTTTTTATATTCAACATGATTTACGTTCATTGAATTTGTTTTCAACCTCGTGGTAGCTTGTTCTTTTTGAGTTGCTCGCGTCATCAAAAACACCCTGAGGAAGCCCTTTGAATTCAAGTGACCGGAAGTGCGTTTTAACAGAAAACAAACAAGCATGACCCGAGTGCCATATAATAAACTACTTACTAACCTAGCTAGCTCGAGCCGTACTGGGGAATATTGGCCCTCGGTCGTTTTGTACTTACCTCGCTGCGCTCGGTCCGTACTGTCACGACCTCGGGCCAATATTCCCCGGTACGGCCCTCGCGCTCGGTTAGTAAGAGGTTATTGGTGGATATTTACCGAGCCGCGAAGTACATACCACACAAGTGAATAGTACTTTTCGCGCGCGCTGATTGGCTAGCTCGGAGGTGATTAGCCAAGTACTATTCACCTCCGAGCAGCCAAAGAATTAAAAACAAAATGGCTTTTGTCGCTATATTTTCACATATAAAGTTACTCTTTGGGCTGCTACTTATTCAGCTTGTGTGGTATATACTGAAACAATTATTCACCTCAGTGTCAGTGGAAGCGGCGAGCTAAATATCCACCACTTTCACCGACACTAAGGTGAATCATTGTTTTAGTATGTACCACACAAGCTGAATAACTAGCGGCCTAAAGGGTAAGTTTATTTGTGACAATATACCGATTAAAGCCATCACATATTTACAGCCCCAATTTAGGTTAAATTTGATAATTTAATTTTCTGGAGTTATTTCTCAAGGAGCTATTTCCATTGGAGTGATTTCTAATCACGTGCAGCTGTCGAGAAGATTTTGATTCACTTCTAGCTGATTTTGAAAGAGCTCGTTACTTAAGGACGTTCGCGCCAATTGTTTGTGCGCATCCTTACTGCGCACGGCTGCGCGCGCAAATTCACATGCCACGTTATGCATCGAGCGCGCGCGCCAAGTTCTGAAATGAACAATGATAGGGCAGATGGCCTATTGATATAGCTTTGCTTGGATTTAACGCTCTTGGACGTTCGGTGACCCCCACTTTTCTTTTCAGAAACAGATTTTATTTACAATTATCTCCACATTGTTCAAAAATGAACAAAAAATCAATGTCGGAAGTTGAAAAAATTTCAAGATTTCTGTCCACGGAACATGGAATCCTGCCATCTTGCGGCTGCAAG
>CBDDTI010000197.1:0-10305 GCA_965233585.1 bacterium | reverse complement strand
GCTGACCTGAATAATTATTGTCAACTTCTTGGCTTTTTGTCGCCATGTTTGAACTGGCCCAAAAGAGCCTGGGATACATGTACCCGCCGAACTGTCATTCTGTGGACCTGTGGACTTTAGACATTCTCTTATATGACGTAGTGTGGACCTGTGGATTGAAAACATTCACTTATATGAAGTAATGTGGACCTGTGGACCTGTGGACCTGTGGACCTGTGGACCTGTGGACCTGTGGACCTGTGGACCTGTGGACCTGTGGACCTGTGGACTTGTGGACTGAAGACATTCACTTATATGAAGTAGTGTGGACCTGTGGACCTGTGGACTTGTGGACCTGTGGACCTGTGGACCTGTGGACCTGTGGACTTGTGGACTGAAGACATTCACTTATATGAAGTAATGTGGACCTGTGGACCTGTGGACCTGTAGACCTGTGGACCTGTGGACTTGTGGACTGAAGACATTCACTTATATGAAGTAATGTGGACCTGTGGACCTGTGGACCTGTGGACTTGTGGACCTGTGGACCTGTGGACCTGTGGACCTGTGGACCTGTGGACTTGTGGACCTGTGGACCTGTGGACTTGTGGACTGAAGACATTCACTTAGATGAAGTAGTGTGGACCTGTGGACCTGTGGACCTGTGGACTTGTGGACTGAAGACATTCACTTATATGAAGTAATGTGGACCTGTGCACCTGTGGACCTGTGGACCTGTGGACCTGTGGACTTGTGGACTGAAGACATTCACTTAGATGAAGTAGTGTGGACCTGTGGACCTGTGGACCTGTGGACTTGTGGACTGAAGACATTCACTAATATGAAGTAATGTGGACCTGTGGACCTGTGGACCTGTGGACCTGTGGACCTGTGGACCTGTGGACCTGTGGACCTGTGGACATGTAGACTTGTGGACCTGGTAGACATAATTATTTACGAAGAGATTTAACTGGCATTCAATTATTCGTTTTTAAAAATAATTAACCCTAATTATGCGCTTTCACAGTAGTAATTTATTCTCAGTTCGATGACGCATACTGTGCTCCGGTACCTACAGAAACAACCAAGATTTCAGTGTGCCCTGATGTGCCCTTGTGTTCAAATAACAGATCAAAAGGCAAATTAGGAATTACCTTCCATCGCTTTTCAGTCGACAAATGTGCAAAGGAAAGCTGGATTGTGAGAATTCGTGGAGATGTTGGCAAAAACTTCCAGGTTAGTGACTGTGGTTTGCGACTTCAAGCTAAGCAAGCTTTATCTGTAATCAATTTGTTCAAAGTAATTTGATCGACTAGAATTATATGTAGAGCCGAGCTGCTGTTTTACTACGTTCCCTCTGTACTTTTATTGCCCGTAATAAAACGTTACAATTGTTCTTTAGATTTCAAGAAGCAAAAATGCTAAGGTTTGCTCGGAATATTTTAAACCATCGGCAGACTTTCGAACGACCTTCTCTGGGATACGTGTATAATTTGAGGAAAGGTTCAGTTCCTTCTGTGCTCTGTTGGACAATGCCCGGGACAATGCCTTCTCCAAACAATCAACAAATGCAGAAGGAACTGAACCTTTCTTCAAGTTTTCCAGAGAAGGTCGTTCGAAAGTCTGATGGTTTAAAATATTCCGAGCAAACCTTTGCTTCTCGAAATCTAAAGAACAATTGTAACGTTTTATTACGGGCAATAAAAGTACAGAAGGAACGTAGTAAAACAGCAGCTCGGCTCTACATATAATTCTAGTCGATCAAATTACTTTGAACAAATTGATTACAGATAAAGCTTGCTTAGCTTGAAGTCGCAAACCACAGTCACTAACCTGGAAGTTTTTGCCAACATCTCCACGAATTCTCACAATCCAGCTTTCCTTTGCATATTTGTCGACTGAAATGCGATGGAAGGTAATTCCTAATTTGCCTTTTGATCTGTTATTTGAACACAAGGGCACATCAGCGCACACTGAAATCTTTGTTTGGCATGATTTATGACTGCAAACCTGAGATTAGCCACGCATCGCCTCGACTTCATGCCTAAAATATCCAATATGGCCGCCGTGTGACAAGAGTGAATGGCATGGACTTTGTCACTGAATATCTTCTGTAAAAACCCGGTTGTTGATGAAAAGTTTTTGATTTTAGCAGTAGACAGAGGTTGAAAGTCGGACAGGTTAATCATTTAAGGTATCTGTATTAAAGTTACGGCGTCGAACGCACTCTCATAATCTTTGATTACTACTAGTTTTACCTTTTTTGACTCGTGAGTTACTGGTTCTAATGGGGGATCAGATTATCCTAATGAGAGGCTAATTGATAGTATGTTAAGTTTTCCAAATACCGCTGTTTTGACATCTCTACCAGAATGTGTTACGCTCCGGTGTACTTCACGAAACAGTGAAGTAAACGCTCGGGAAGAGTCTACGTTGGTAATGGTCCATTAAAGTCACGAAAAACTGGGCTTATATCCGTCAACTTCGTCTTGCAGCCTTGGAAAGCTGTTTTAAAACCATATTTCTGCTGTGGGCATGAAGTCCCGCCGGAGAAAAGATCTTTATAGAAAGTTAAAGAAGCTCATTGTATACACATTAGCGTTTTTATTTTTGTTTTGTTTTTTTGTTTGTTGTTATCTTTTTTATGAAAACAGTTCTTCCATATTATGCAAAGCTCATATTAATCATTATTCATCGTCAAATTCCCAAGTTTGTTCATAGCGCACTTTGATTTTTTATTTTTGGAAAACGGCGCCCTCGTAGTTTAATTTTGACAAGCATTCACAGTTTCTTTATTTGTCTATCACACCTGTCTAGAAAAGCTTGTTAAGAGATTTCATAAAAAAACCAGCATGAGTCTAACCACAATTTAAATATATAATCAAAAACAGTTGGAAAATTGCTGTCTTCTTGTACAGTCTGCATGCATGTAGAATCCGTATGCGATTAACGCAAACTGTAGATTGTCTCTCAAAATGACAGAAATAATTATAGAATTGATTACAATTTATAGCTCTTTCAGATAAGTCAACGACATTTCAAGACTAGCCACTTTCAAAGCGATCAGTGGTTTGTAATTTGCTCCTATGGTTTGTACATTTCTTGCAAAGGCTTGATGTCGATCTCAATCAGGTTTGCTCAGACTGTGTTAGGCAAAAAATACAAAATATTGCTGCTCCGTTTGTTTTACACACTTTCCTTGCATTAATACCAGATTGTATTTCTAGGCTATTTAGTTGTGGAAAACTAGAATTTCCATCAAGCAGTTTGCATCCAGTATATTAAGAAATTAAATAACAAAACATTATTTGAGTAAAAAAGTAATTTCCTTATGTTTCTCAGTGGAAGTAAACTCTCTGACAGACGCGACCTGATAAAATTTGACACTTTCTTCAATTGATATAGTAAGCTTTTTTTGTTATTTTGCAAGCTGAACTTTCAACGTTTCATGCCAGGATGATTTTAATGTTGTGTAAACTGCGGCATATTTTGACAAGTTGAAGTGACGCCTTCGGTTAACACAAATTCAACAATCTGAGACGATACATATTTTTAAAACATTTCAAGAAACTCCCTGCATACAGGAAGAACTTGAATTATCAAAGCAGTAACTAGTTTTTGTAAGCTCGGTGTGCAAACGTTTAAAGCATCTGTACTGAACGCTTAACAACTTACCTCTGAAAGGCAGCAACTTGGATTCACCCGAACTAAGAGGTTCCAAGGAACTTGGACATCATGCAAGTCGCCGCAATCACCTCAAGTAATTCATATATGGCTCTCGAAGCCTCACCCGAAAAGCTAGAGAAGTGTTAGAAAAGGAAAGTGAATCACAAAAATTCTGAGTTTTGCTGCTATTAAAAAGTGATGATAAGTGATTTTTCGCAGCATGCTATTTGTAAACCGATAAATCAATTCGGAAAGTAAGCAGCTGAAGAAAAATTTTGTATTGTGGTTGGCTTATGTGGTTTCAGAACCTTGCTGTGAACATATCTTGATTGGATCCCCAAGACGGGTAAACAGGCTTGAATTTCCATCTTATTAAAAAGATTGCACTTAGGTTGCACTTTTAAATAATAGTTCTCGTTGCCAATCTATTCATCGAGCTCAAAAAGGAAAAAAGAGATTCTTTTGTGTCCAGAAGGGGCCTCAGTGAAAGGGCCAGTATCCAAAAATCGACGTGTCATCATCCATATATTCTAACATTAGTAATTAAATTACTGTAGTTCAAGCAATAAACCGGAATATAACATATTTAGGTAAATATTTACTTGCTTTTGACTTCAGGTTCTATCAAAATCTTGTCTCCCTATAAATTGCATGCTGGCGCTAAAATATTAAACAGTTAAAATATTATTTGGGGGCTAGCTTGGCATTCTAAATCAACGCTTCGATAATTGCATTTTAATTGGATAAACTGTTTTCATTCGAGTGGCCAGCAGACATGCAAATTTATTGGGACAAAGGTGTGCTTAAAGTGCTCATTTAAGCAAAAAGTTCAACTTTCAAAAGAATTGGTTTGGGAAAGAATTATTCCTTTGTTCGAAGCGTCTAACTGACCAGCAGCCGGTCAAAGTTTTATATCGACTAAATGACCGGCAGTCAAAACATTTTTCTAGTTTAGACCAAATAGCCCTCTGGTCAGCCTAAAAAGCATTCCGGTTAGCCCAAATAGCTCTTCTATTAGGCTGCTTTCAGTTAGAGTTCAATAATGGTAAGGGTAACACGATATGTATATACTTAACAAATTCCGCAAGCGCGCATTCCAGGTTCAATTCTTCTTAGTTGGGGACACCTATCACAGTGTTCTTATTACGCTGTTTTACTTCAAGTCTCACTGCTAGCCGTTTAGTCTTTTTAAAACCTTGACTGGCTGCCGGTCATAAAGCTACAGCGTTCTTAGTTTTTGGGACACCAATATGGCTACCGTGACGTCATTTGAAATACCTTATAGGGCAGAACAGAGAATGTTTAGCAGCAAGAATCCGTCACCAGTTCCTCGCACTGATATGATACGTGAAATGCGGCCTGTACCATAAGAACACATTGTCGAGAAGGGAAAGGCGAACCAAAAAATAACAGAGACAGACAATTATCCAGTTCTGTGTCTGTAAATGCATAGTATGTATATTTTGTTAGTTTTATTTCGATATTCTTTCTGGATTGTATGTTTCTTTTTTCTACTTGATGTAAAACTGCCAATATGGTAGATGACACACGTGAGACCAATTTCCAGAAAACCACCAAATATGATTTCTAAACTCTTTAAAAGCAACACACGATGCTAGAAGCTGCTAAGAATGAGAAAATAACTGCATTTTGGAAATTTGGAAAAGCAAGGCTGTGAAAATACAATTGCTCTAGGAACATGACAAATTCCCGAATGAATGACACTTTATTTCAATAGGGTGCATAATTACAGTCAAGACTGTAGTCTCCCTTATGGCCCTATGAAACTAAGATACAACATTTCTAATTACAGACAATAAAAATACTAAAATGACAAAATACGAGGGTATTATAAAAAATAGAGATCACATAAAACTTAAGATCACATTAATGAAAAACTAGAATATCAGTAAAATATTCTATCAGTTTTGAAGCTATCAGGTGTGAACTTACGCATGGTGCAGTCAAAGTAATTACTTCTAAACTTCTTTAGATCAGTGGAATAAACAAATTCATTATTCATTATTCACTAAGTTCTCCCATAAGACTTGCATGCATAGATCATATCAAGCATCGAAATACCTTGTCACTTTGATGACATACCTTGTTTACGTGTGCGTACACCCCACTGGCATTTGAAGATAATTTTATATATCTTCTGCTTCAGAAAAAATATTTTACCCTACCAAGATATCAGCTTAAAGACTTAGCCAATCCATGGGGAAGCCTTATTTCTTCCTATGTGCAAAGACTCGGGCACTTAAGGAAGCGATGTGCCTAACAGACATAACACCGGACAAAGCTCTGTTACCGCAATCTGTATTATTGTAAAAGGGAAAAGATGGCCCCCAATGCAGCTGGAACTAGTCAGCTAGCTAGTTTCTGCAAAGGTAACGAAAGTGTACTATAAAATCTCGAATAGATCATTAAAACCTATTGAAAACTTTAAGATTTCCTTGATCAAAACGTTGTGATTTAATAGATCGAATTAATTTAGTTTTCCAACGCTCAGTTCTGCTTACGTGCACGCTGTACTGAACTGAACTGATCTAAGCTACTCCAATGCCAATTTGGTGAAGAAAACTAAAATAACTGAAAAGGTCTAATTGTACGTTTAATTTACCACAGAGGCCGAAGGCGCCAAACTGGCAGACAGAAAGTCTTTGTTATCGAGGTGTCCGTATTAGCAGCACGTCCTGGCTTCGTTGGAGCTCAAATGGAGACAAAAAAAAACTAACCGTATCATCGGGGTGACCGTTGGGAGAAGTTTGTCTAGCGAAAAATTTATAACTAAAGTATAGTTATAGATTTTTCGCTTGATATTTTCATAAACCTGTCTCAATTAGCACTTTCATTTGGGTGTCACTATTACACGAGGGATATTGTACGGCAAAATTTATTTTCACTGCTTGATGAGCTCAAAATAGAACGGTTTGTTTGAATAGAATAGAAAGCTTTGTGGCTTTAGGGTTGTGGCTCCATGTTATGTGTGGCACAAAGTTTAATATTTCACAAAATTAATGAGCCGCTCGCTCTCTCTTGTGGCAGAACAGAGTTTGTTAAATTTTCTTGCACGTGAATTTAGGACGATTTTTCTAATTTTAGCATTGGCATACTGACCGCACGGCAATTAAATGCGCACCTCAGTGTTGGTAGATATGAGGGGAACAAGATAATTGTTGAATCAATTATTTACTTTTTTTGTTTGTAGACTGTTTCTAAGCCACGTTGTGTGCCTCAGGTCGAGAGCTGTTTTTATCACGCAAATATTCTTAAATTCTGCTATTTTTAAACAGGTACCATAATTAATTAATGTACACCATTAAATCGAGTGAAAGTTCTAAATTCGAGATGCAAGTAATGATATGTTAGCATGCAATTAAAAATGTCCCTACGAGCAATACGTTCAGTTAGCAGTCTTGTATCTTACAATAGCTATAGTTAAACATTAAATTTACTTTCACATTCTATCACATGCACAGCACTGATGTCAACAGGTTTCACTGTATAGTGACAGCCCTTTTGTTTACATTTTATCCTAGGAAAGATATAACACCAATTGCAAAAAGTAGATGAACTCCGACTAAAGACTATGGCACTCCTGTTGAAGTCATTAAAAGTAACATAAGGTTCAACTTGCAACTATAATAATAAATTTAATTTAAGCGAGAGTGAATGACATTTGTCGTCTTACAGTTTACTTAAACGAGTTCCACTGCAATGATATATTTTAGATGACCATCAGCAGTCTTTGCTTATAATGACCATCCACAATTTCTGTTATTAGCATCGTTTCCTTGACGTATGGACGAAAACAACATAATTGAGTCGCCTAACAGCTGAAAGCCGAGGTTACAAAACATTTTTTTTTTTTTTTTTTTTTTCTGAACAGCCGGCATCATTCTCGAGGAACGGCGACGTGCAGTTTTCTTCCATTGTGCATGTGGATGAGAAGTCCAAGATTCGAGAAAAACAAATAACTGATCTCACAGACGGTTCAATATTTCGATTATCCCAACAAAACGTTGACTACAGTTTTCTTTTTTCTCTTATTTCAAAATCCCAGCATTTCTTGACTCGCTATGAAGCAACGGAAAAATTTGACAAGCACTCCACTTTTCAAGTTGCACACTCGCTTCTTGTTCAACAATGTGTTATTTGCAATGCTGAAAAATTATTCTGTATGTTTGGAGCTGAAAGTGTGATCCTTAAATAAATCACATTTAGTTGACGGTTCAAAACAATGTTACATATACTGATTTGCTTTCCCACGCAAATCGAATTGTTACATTTTAACTATAGTCACCTCAAGTGTGCCGCATCATCATGGGACGCCTGTGGCGTTACTAATCTTCGAGCTGTAGTACATGTATTTGTTGGTGAAACTGTATCGCTAAGTTCATTTCGTTTTTCTTAAGAAAAAAACCTGAAGTCACTGGGTAAATTTTTTGATGGACAAAGCGGACTGATCTGAATGGAGCAAGATCCTGATTTGGGAATCCAATTGAAGCTCTTTGAATGATCTTTGAATCTGTTATTCTGTGGTGATCCAGGCATAAAAGCAAATAAAGAATTCATACCTGTACTTATACACTGCCTCACAAACCTGGGTTTAAACGGCCATCGCTTCAGAGAGAGTTCATTCCTTTTGAAAGTGCGTCACCAGTTAGTTCTCCTCATCGGTTGGCAACAATCACTGCATGTCAATAAAAGTAAAGACTCGTCTGTAAAGCATGTATTAATATGTATATTCCGGCTTATGCATGTGCTATATATCAACATCATGAGAACTGAAATTTCAGAGAGACAGACTTATGTTTTCTAACCTTGTTAGATCAAACTGAAGCTATAGTCTTTGAAATATTCGCACCTTCCAAACACTCAGATAAGTTTGTAGCATTGGGACAACTGTTTTGCAATCCTGAAGGGCTCTGCAGGAAAAATAAATTCTTATGCAGGTGTAAAAGAGCGCCGATGGCAAACGCTGTTTTTATGTCCCGTTGGAGCGGAGTATCAATTTAATATGCAATGTTGTCAATAGCCTCAATATACATGTATATCTACTGTCGTATCAAGCCAAGGGAGCCACAATGGCATTCCACCAAGGAATACTGTGCCTAGGTTAACCGATGGAACGTTTATAAATGCTAATCACTCGTGTAAATCTCAACTTAAAAACTGCGGTTTTTCAGTCTTTTTGTCGTGCGCGGTTTAGGGGTTTTCTCCAATTTAGTCTCTAGTTTTCTGTTTTTGTCAACAATGATGGTGGTTTTCGGATTTCACCGTGAAATGCATTTTACGGTTTTTCTGGTTTTGCCAAGCAAGTTACACCCTGCAGTCGCGCTAAAACAGCAATTCCTAGACACCACATATAGCGTTTCATCCTTTCTTTTAGAGGAATGGATGGCAAGCTTAGTCTGTTTAGCAGCCGTTATTTGGGTCGTAAAGGCTGCTGAGCAAAAATGTCAAATGTTTGTTTATAGTGGTCATGCACTTAGCTACACCAAGCTAGTTCACAGACATGCCACTCAAACTGAAGGAAACAAATATTTCAAATGAACATAACAGGCTTAAAAATCCCAACTGGCGGGAGGCAGACCAGTTGGCTATTTACAAGCATGACCGAGGAGCTGAACTAGGGTCCACCGAGAAACAACTCCTGCTAAGTGGTCAGAGCGGGACTTGAACCCGTGATCTCCGGATTTCAAGTCCGGCGCCCTAACCACTCGCCCACGCTGCCTCCCTGCAAAAGACTATTCTCAAATATCAAGGAGCTGATATAATATCTTGTGGACCTTAGACTGGACCATCGAGTTGCTATAGCTCCGTTGCGGGATTACCATTGCACTCACTCGCTCCGTTCACCTGGAATAAAAGCAAAGGAGAGAATGTTTGTTTGGTTGTAAAATAAAGTAGATATGGTTGTAAAATGCAGTTGCCATTGTGCCTACACAAATGAAAATTCTGACAATGGCAATCAAAAAGCAATTTTGAACAAAAATCACCTAAAAAGGACTGTGGAGCCCATTTACAAAATAATAAGCAAAGTTTTGGATTACGATGAGTTCTGCACTAACAAGGCAATACGCAGAAAGTTCTTCGGAAAGTAAAACAAGTTTAGACGTATAAAAATTTTAAAAATCACAGAAAGAGAGATTCTGAAGCCTACCAAAGCTTTGCCAGTGAGGGCTTTTCAGTTTCGGTTTTAGACGAACTTTCTTGAGGTTTTGCGGTTTTCGGCGCTTTTTGCTCAGTTTTTCGGTTTCTAATAGGCCCATACCTCCCCACCCCTCCTCACCTCCATGCTCAGAGTAAACAGCACCGGGACACATGAAGAGATTGCTGGTTACCTTTCAGCACTAGGCCACGTTTGCATAACACTCAATCTTCGCCTCATTGGTCAAAATCAGGGTCACGTAGTGCACAAGAGGAGGTAGGGGTAGCGCCCTTTGAATTTAATTTGTCTGCGGAAATAATTTATAGCAATACCATCAGAATCAAAACTCATAATCAGTGGATTGAAATTTAAATACTTCCTGAGCCAATATGTCGAGACCTAGACCTTTCAGTGCAAACAGAATTAGTACAATTTTTTTCAGTTATAAGGAGAGGAGACATTTTGTCCCATTCCGTCGATCAGCTTTCTTTGCCAACAAGATC
>CBDDTI010000196.1:0-6984 GCA_965233585.1 bacterium | reverse complement strand
ATTAGAATTTCTTACGCACATTTAAATTTTTTCCTTACTGACATTTTCAATTTTGAACCAAATAGTTTTCGATTGTACTCCAGCAAAAACATCATGCAAAACCGTTTGAACTATAAAGTAAGTCCAACAGCGAAAGTTTTTATGTACTTTGAAAATTCTTGAGAAAGTGAAACGAACAAGTGAAGCTTTGAAAGCAAAGATTGCGTTACAGCATCGTGAGAAATGAAACGATCTTTCTAACCGGTGAGAAAAGCTTTTGCAAGGAGGCCGGGGAAATTTTTTCTCTCGGCTAAGAAGAAATTATTTGCCGTAGAAAATAAAGAAGTCTTTATAAGCATTTGGTCGTCTCATGGCAACAAAACTCACCCGGCTATATTGCATGTAATTTGCAAGTCGATGGAATTATTCATCGTTTCTACTGTTTTAATTAAAATACCAAATGGAGGCAGATTTTTTCCAAAACAACAGCTAAACCGCGGATAATTCAATTTAGAATCCACTATTTGACTTTCTTGATAATTGTTTTATTTCCAAGCTTTTACGGTCCATGTTTTTTTGGTTACAGGCGGGACCGCCGTTATCTTTGTTTACCATCAAAATGGCGAAAATTTGGCAAAATCGTGGAGCTCTGCACAGCGCGCATTGGAGAGTGCCCACAAATTTTATTCTATACGTTTCTACATTGATGTTAATACTTTTGAGTTAACATTGATTCGTTTCTAGAACAGGTCCCACCTTTGAGAAAATAGCTTTTAACTTTAGGTATGTCACGCTTTGCACATTCCAGAGTTTGGTAGGAGGTATTTTAGAAAATTTATAACTCCGGCAAACTTTGACAAAATAAAATTTTTAAACCGTTTAAATATCAAGGAAAGATGAAACGTTTGCATGTAAAACATTCAGATTGTTAGAATAAAACGCTGTGTTTTGGCAGCGTCCTACGTTTATAGCAAAATTTTAGAGTCTGCCAAGGTAAATTAGCCAGTTTGGAGGTCACTTTGAAAACCGTCTCGAAAAAAATGAAAAAAATCAAATTGGTTCGAATAAATGCCATATTTGTACATTGGATATAATGATTGACTTTCACTGAAAAAATGAGGCTAATCGGCGAAGGTCCGAAATTTGCCTTATCCGTTCTTACGCGGACAGCCTCTTAACTGTGACAATAGAAAAAATACCCACATGAAATTTTTGAAATAAATTGCCACGAACCCCGGAGGCCGTTTTAAAGTGGTAGGGCTAAAAACTCTGTTTGGGTCACTGTTTCGCTATTTATCTTGCATTTGCGCGCCATTTGGAGCCATAAAAAAATAAATCTCAGCAATAAAATTAAAGAAGTAGTGCTAATATATAGCCCTTCCAGCCCCCTGTGTGCATGAGAAAAAAATAGCAATAGATTTATGGCATTTACTTTATACAGGCAGCAATTTGCCATTTGAAAACATAATTCAGTACTTAGCAATAATTTTTTCTTCAGTAGATTCCAGATTGACCCAGCCTGACTCATACAAACTCGTTACTTTTACATCAAGCACATATAAGTTAAAACTGTTGGAGTGATTTAAGCGGTTAACCGGTGAAACAACATCAATTGGTCGAAAATAGCCAATAGAAGCAAAATAGAACAATTAAATTAGGGTCGAATGTTACTTAATTGTGTACGAACTATTTAAATCATCCTATTTAATGCTCCTTGATTTGCTGAGGAGTTTGCCAATCGGTGTTATTTTGTTTCCTTCAGTGAGAAATTTAGATTTGTTGATTTTAAAACGGGGGATCACTAAAGAATAATTCAATAAACAGCTGTTGATTTCGTAGTTAAAAGCCCAAATCAGTAAGTCGTTAACACTAAAAGCATGCAGCTTGATAATCATGGGTAAACCTGTTAAAATATAAAATAATAACGGTGGCCATAGTAGTATATTATCGACTGCAGAGAAAATGTTGGCAAATCTCGGCGTTCCGAGTGATGATAATGTACACGAGGGGTCGGGATAAAATAGTATTTCACGGACGATCTCTAAGGTTTAGCTTTATTGATCATTACGACTCTTCTGTATTCGAAGGCAATGTAAGTAAGCTTAAAAAACTTCTCGATGACTGATCATCTGAGGCCTTTTTTGTGGACTAGTATGCTGCTGGTGATGGTGTTGGTGTTGTCTCTGTTATGAAAACGAAGCAAAACAGTAATAACCAAAGAGAATAAAAGGAAATGAAGAAGAAGAAACTGAGAAAGAGATTGTAATTAACAAGATTTTAACTTACTGATACAATCTGGCCAGGGCATGGTAAATTCCGCGGCAAGATTTAAATCATAAAATGTCCATTTGCCATTCTGGCAGAAATAGGACAAAGCGGGCTTGCTCTCAAAATGAAAACCTGGTTTACACCCCCACGCTACATGCTCTTAAAACGTCAGAGCAGCTTACGCCACCATTCTTAGACGGTGGGTACATTTGGCATGGTAGAGAAGCTGCAGGAAAATTAATGAGGGAAAATAGGATGCAGATAAGAAATATATAAAGGTAGGAACGGCAGATAAGTAATTCAATTATAACAGCGCCTATTTCAGGGATTAAGGTGACTCAAAACAATTGTACTTAGATTACGATGGGTAAAAATTGTCGAAAATTTAGGGTTGCTCTGAACCTCACCTACAGAGTTTTTTTAAACCTTACTGAAAAATGTGCCTTATCATGCTTATCAAAAGTTGATAATACATAAATATAAAAAAAACAAATTCACCGTGCCGTTTTTGAACTACAAGGGTGTTTTTAGTAGGTCATACTGTTGTCATAGTAGCCTAATATGTTACAAAGATTATATCAACGTGTCACCAATGGTTGGGCAGTTTTTTTTTTTTTTTGATACCATGGTTGTGCATCAAGTGATAAAGAGCCATCCAAAGCATATATTTGATGACTTCTAATTAACAATTAGACTACGAGCCCGAGTTTTCTACGAGCAGATAGTCAACGAGGCGCAGCCGAGTTGACTGTCGCTCGTAGAAAACGAGGGCGAGTAGTCTAATTGTTTTAGTATAAATTTACCGTAGTCTCATTGTATAAAAAGGAAAAAATCTCAAGTAACACGTAGAAAAGAACTGTTTTATTATGTTACATCAGGTTCAAACGTGACGCACGATGTGCACTGATGCGTGACTGTTGACTATCAGCAGATAGCAGACGATAATATAGCCAATCAAATTTACGGATTCACAATAGGCTACGGTAAATTTATACTAATTTGGTTTATGGCATTTTATGTTTCCATGGCAGCTCGGCGTATTTTTGCAGGGTTTTTGTTTTTAAATTTTGAACATTCCTGCCCCCCATGAAAAACAAAGATGCTTAAATTCCTTGCAATAATCTTGAATTTAGTTAGGGCTGGTTCACACTAGCGACGGAATCAGAAGTGGAGTCGGAATCGGAAGCGCAAAGAGCGTTACGATCCAGTGTAAATCAAAAATCGGAATCGGAAGCGGAGTCGGAAGCTCGACGGAATCGGAGTCAGAAGGATCAGAAGAGTTTCTTTTTCTTCCGATTCGGCTTCCGCTTCCGTCGGAATTATCAGCCAATCAAAAAACTCATTACCAGTCCCTTTCAAACTTAGAGCAAGAAAAGAATGGTGGCTCTAGAGGAAAAACTGGGAGAGGCTGTGAGACAGTTTTCCCCATTCTTCATGACAAGTCCTGCAGGGACTTCAAAGACAGCAGCAAAAATGGCTAGAATGGGTCGATGTCGCTGAACAAGTAGGACTTCAGACCCGTATGTATAGCAGTGGAGAATACAGTTTCATTTGTTTGATGTTTTCGTTAGTCAGGATCATGCTTTTGTATGGCTGCAGTTTTCTCAGGTTTTTCCATTTGAGTATTAACTACTGTAATGTTGTGTCTGTTGAGACGTTACCTGAGGAAAAAAAAAGCTACGTTTAGCAGAACGCGGAATGTGAGTTAAAATGGTGCGAGATGGAGATTACGAGAATACGAGAAATTTTAATGGCGGGATACGGGTCGAGCTAGAATATACATAAGCATGTACGTCGTACATTTAGCAAAGAATATTTAGTAAGACAGAGGATTCACGTTACCAGATTGAATGGCGCCATATGACGCCACTGCATTACTTGTAGATACGTTTCCAGCACTTTCAAACACTTTAATGAGTCATTATAACCACCGCTTATCAGTTGACGCTCTAACCATGGTATAGTAAACTGCCCAATTATTTGTAAACACTTTGTTGTCATATACATGTAACAATAGGTTACTTTAGCAACGATATGACCTGCTAATGACTCAAAAACTAGCTGATTGACCCCCTCTTTATTCTGATAGATTTCGATTAACAGGATGAGACGGAACGTTTGACAAAGTCTTAAAACATTTTGAAATTGGGGTTCAGAATCGAGCAACCTTAAATTTTCGAAAATACTGTAAGCTGTACATATTACTGACCCGCCATCTCATGCAGCCTGTAGCAGGAGTAAAGAATACAAATGTGGAAAAGTTAGAGTGTGATGTTTTACTTACGTTTTAATGCTGCGCCCTCCACCTGGAATTAAAGTACGGATGAATAATAGTTTATCGTGCACGTCATAAGCTTGAATCAATTTCATTACGCTTTATACAATACCATACCGTAAAGTTGAGTACATAAATATCAGCCAAAATTGAACTTTTACTAGCAAGCTATTTGCCAGATAGAAGATGCTTTTCTCATGGTATATTAGCGCTCACGATCTAGCACACAGCAATATTTCTATAAAATATAATTTGACTCTATTCCATAAGTAGGCATTTGTACTTTTCTCGCGCTCCCATCATAGGGATTTTTGATTGTATGCGCCAGCTGCCCAACGGTTTGTCATTTGCGACCTCCTGAAAGCAAAATGTCAAATGCCAGTCAATTTCCCGGGGAATGGAGAGTGAGAGAGGGCTCATAGGTGAGCTTTGAATCGATAGAGCCATAAGAGACGTATGGATTGCATTATTTAGGTCAATCTAAAATTAGAAAATCGCAGTTTACCTGAGCTGGTGAAGTAGATAAAGCAAACATAATTCCCAGGATGATCCAACACTTCATGATGAGCAACGGACTGCAACTTTAATGAAAATTCATTAGAAAACAAAATGCTTCAGGCAAGATTATTTGTAGTTCATAAGGCAATTGTTCAAGCTCGTGATCGATTTCTTCAACCTTTCACTGGGGAGGCAGTTTAGATTATGCCCACTATGCCCTTCTTATTGATTTTGAGACCACTATAGGTAACTAAATTACAGTTGTACCTTGATTTGTGAAATGATGTCGCTGGCTTTTGGACCCATATATATTGGTGTATTCGAAAAAAGTACCTTAAGCACGAAGTCAGTGCAGGTGACAAGACGAATTAACTGTACTCTGCAGACAATAAAGTTAATTTTGAAAGGACGAAAAGCGCTTACTTAAAAAAACAACAACGAAAAGAATTCGAAAATAAAAGTTTTAAAACTTCGTCAATGCAGTGGCAGCCAGCTTCTAAAAGCATCTTTTTTTGCTTTAATTCTTGGCAATACATATGCACTGGAAAGTACTAGAGAGTTATGAATTTCTGAATATTTGGCGTAAAGGAAACCTTAAAACCAGGCCGAAATAAACTGCAAGAAAAACAACAGTTATTTAGAAACTTACCTTTCTCTGGTGCTGAAGGTTCCAAATTTCGGAGAAGAACGTTACTACGGTAGACACTTGTAACAGACTGACTTGAATCATAGAATTATCTCCATAAAATGCTTTTTCTTCATAAGCAGCATATGATCGTTCTTTTCTGTTTAAGCAGGTGAAATAATCATTATGACATTCTATCCCGTTTTTACATACTGTGTGAAAAATATTTTTCAACCAAATGGAAACCCCACGCGATATTTAAATTTCGTTCATCTGACTAAATTTTCTTTAACAAATAAAGAAGCCTCCTCTGTTCTGTTCTGTAGAAAGCGGTAGTGCAAGAAGAAAGTACTCTACTGCTTCCTAAGTGCTTTACAAAAGAACAGAGTACTTTTTCATTTTATGATAAAGAATTGATTATCTTTTTTTCATAGGAGTAACTCTGGCGTCAACATGCTCTGTTCTCTGATAACCCACGCTAACATGAGGCAATCACAATCCGAGCTGTTAGAATTGTTCAAATAATTTGTGATTGGCTAGCTAGACGACAGCTGTCAATCACAAAATGGACTTCAGCTAAGCTTTCAGTTTCGAGTGAGTTTCGAGTGTGTTTCGAGAGAAGAACGATGCCTCCAAAGTTCGCTTTTTGGTTTAATTCTTAAATAAGGACCTAAAGGTTTCCAGTCTAGAGGGATCTGGCCGAATTACGAAACGTGCACTTTTCCAATGGAAATTACGAAACAAGGAGTTCAAAAGCTTGCGATTAAAATGCGAAGTGCTGAGTTGTATTTGAAAGGAGCTACAGTTATTTACAGCTTGCAGCCGCTTGCAGCAAGATTTCCCTAACTAGCGTCAAAGTTAATCGTGTGAGCCATGATACGAAATTGTCGAGGTTCCCTTCGCCGAGATGAGCGGAGATCGCCTACTAAGCAAACTGGGGTTACTACACTTCATTGGAGGGTTGTTTGAGCATTTTTTTAAAAAATGAAGATTCGCATCATTAAAGGGAACCTCGGCTGCTGGCGCGAGTTGACCCTAAGTTGCTCCAAATGATGCCAAATTACCAATTTTATTAGACAAGGGAAACGTAACACTTAATAATAATAATAAACAGCAAAGATTTCACTGCGTTGTTCTATTGTTTCAAACAAAAGAACCTCAGCTCTCCAACAATAGAGACAACGCAGTGACGTCATGAAATCCAAGGTGGCGGCGCACGGGAAATTTAAAAGCCGAAATCTTTTCCGTTTATCATTGTTATTAAATGTTACTTTTCCCTTGTCTAGTAAAATTTGTAATTTAGGCATTATTTGGAGCAACTTAGCGTCAACTCGCACCA
>CBDDTI010000195.1:0-41254 GCA_965233585.1 bacterium | reverse complement strand
GGCCCCAGAAATGGAAAGCGCACATGTGGTATCAGCTGTCTCCGTTCCTTAGCTCCAATGCGGCGATTGCAATGCAGCACCACCCAGGCAACATTCACCAATCCGTCGCTACTCCGCTACTCCGTGGTATGTTTTAATTCAATTACCCAATGTAATTGACACGATATCGAAACGATGGCGGAGTAAGAAAGCCTTCAATACTTCACCTTTCCACATCTTTCCCTAAGCAGATTCTTACTCCATCCCGTTTTAAATTAATACTATTAATTAATAACGGGATCGACTGAAAAAAACATAATTCATGTTCTTTCTGGGCCGAAAACTTCGGTAGGAGTCTAGAGGGGCAAGGGGGCCAACAAGGGGCAGTAAAGTATTCAATACAATCATTCAAATGGAAGCCGACTGCCTGCGCGAAAACCCACAAACCCCGCAACAGCAAGAAACACTTCAAGCAATCACCTAAGGCTGCAAAAGGCTGCTTTTAGCAGCAAACAATCAAGCCACCAGACGAAACGAAATCATAAAAAGCTACCTTCAACATCCTTCAACTGGGTTCAAGCAGCAACCGATATGCACCCCGCTTGCCCCAACAAGAAACAAAATCATCTACAAAACAGCTTGCTCCGACGGACCCAATTCTGGGTCCGGAAAAGCTTCTCAAAACCGGCTTCGCTCAAAAGGGCCTCCCTAGTTACCCTTCCGGTCGCCATAAGCCAAAAAGGTTCATTGAAACCAAAACGTTGCGCTTCTGCAACTTTGATACAAAAAACTTCAAAAAATGAACCTAAACACGGTCCCAAAAATGGGACCGCCTGGCGGTCCCATTTTTGGGACCGCATGCACAGCTTAGTAAAAGAATAGAAGAAAAGCACTTTCACGGTCCCATTTTTGGGACCGTCTGGCGGTACCAAAAATGAGACCGCAAAATCGCAAAATCAACAGCAAAGGCCGACCCGTGCAACAAACAAAAAATGACAACTGCCTTTAGTTAAGCAACAAGCATATAGAGTTGGAACAGTTGCCCTTCCGGTCGCCATAAGCCAAAAAGGTTCATTGAAACCAAAACGTTGCGCTTCTGCAACCTTGATACAAAAACTTCAAAAAATGAACCTAAACACGGTCCCAAAAATGGGACCGCCCGGCGGTCCCATTTTTGGGACCGCATGCACAGCTTAGTAAAAGAATAAAGAAAAGCACTTTCACGGTCCCATTTTTGGGACCGTCTGGCGGTACCAAAAATGAGACCGCAAAATCGCAAAATCAACAGCAAAGGCCGACCCGTGCAACAAACAAAAAATGACAACTGCGTTTAGTTAAGCAACAAGCATATAGAGTTGGAACAGAGGAGGCCCGCACATGCGAAGCCTGATTTCAATTGACTTTCCGGCCCCAGAAATGGAACCTGAAAGCGCACATGTGGTATCAGCTGTCTCCGTTCCTTAGCTCCAATGCGGCGATTGCAATGCAGCACCACCCAGGCAACATTCACCAATCCGTCGCTACTCCGCTACTCCGTGGTATGTTTTAATTCAATTACCCAATGTAATTGACACGATATCGAAACGATGGCGGAGTAAGAAAGCCTTCAATACTTCACCTTTCCACATCTTTCCCTAAGCAGATTCTTACTCCATCCCGTTTTAAATTAATACTAATAATTAATAACGGGATCGACTGAAAAAAACATAATTCATGTTCTTTCTGGGCCGAAAACTTCGGTAGGAGTCTAGAGGGGCAAGGGGGGCCAACAAGGGGCAGTAAAGTATTCAATACAATCATTCAAATGGAAGCCGACTGCCTGCGCGAAAACCCACAAACTCCGCAACAGCAAGAAACACTTCAAGCAATCACCTAAGGCTGCAAAAGGCTGCTTTTAGCAGCAAACAATCAAGCCACCAGACGAAACGAAATCATAAAAAGCTACCTTCAACATCCTTCAACTGGGTTCAAGCAGCAACCGATATGCACCCCGCTTGCCCCAACAAGAAACAAAATCATCTACAAAACAGCTTGCTCCGACGGACCCAATTCTGGGTCCGGAAAAGCTTCTCAAAACCGGCTTCGCTCAAAAGGGCCTCCCTAGTTACCCTTCCGGTCGCCATAAGCCAAAAAGGTTCATTGAAACCAAAACGTTGCGCTTCTGCAACCTTGATACAAAAAACTTCAAAAAATGAACCTAAACACGGTCCCAAAAATGGGACCGCCTGGCTGTCCCATTTTTGGGACCGCATGCACAGCTTAGTAAAAGAATAGAAGAAAAGCACTTTCACGGTCCCATTTTTGGGACCGTCTGGCGGTACCAAAAATGAGACCGCAAAATCGCAAAATCAACAGCAAAGGCCGACCCGTGCAACAAACAAAAAATGACAACTGCGTTTAGTTAAGCAACAAGCATATAGAGTTGGAACAGTTGCCCTTCCGGTCGCCATAAGCCAAAAAGGTTCATTGAAACCAAAACGTTGCGCTTCTGCAACCTTGATACAAAAAACTTCAAAAAATGAACCTAAACACGGTCCCAAAAATGGGACCGCCTGGCGGTCCCATTTTTGGGACCGCATGCACAGCTTAGTAAAAGAATAAAGAAAAGCACTTTCACGGTCCCATTTTTGGGACCGTCTGGCGGTACCAAAAATGAGACCGCAAAATCGCAAAATCAACAGCAAAGGCCGACCCGTGCAACAAACAAAAAATGACAACTGCGTTTAGTTAAGCAACAAGCATATAGAGTTGGAACAGAGGAGGCCCGCACATGCGAAGCCTGATTTCAATTGACTTTCCGGCCCCAGAAATGGAAAGCGCACATGTGGTATCAGCTGTCTCCGTTCCTTAGCTCCAATGCGGCGATTGCAATGCAGCACCACCCAGGCAACATTCACCAATCCGTCGCTACTCCGCTACTCCGTGGTATGTTTTAATTCAATTACCCAATGTAATTGACACGATATCGAAACGATGGCGGAGTAAGAAAGCCTTCAATACTTCACCTTTCCACATCTTTCCCTAAGCAGATTCTTACTCCATCCCGTTTTAAATTAATACTATTAATTAATAACGGGATCGACTGAAAAAAACATAATTCATGTTCTTTCTGGGCCGAAAACTTCGGTAGGAGTCTAGAGGGGCAAGGGGGGCCAACAAGGGGCAGTAAAGTATTCAATACAATCATTCAAATGGAAGCCGACTGCCTGCGCGAAAACCCACAAACTCCGCAACAGCAAGAAACACTTCAAGCAATCACCTAAGGCTGCAAA
The DNA here is from genome assembly GCA_965233585.1 of bacterium. Classification (GTDB taxonomy): domain Bacteria; phylum SAR324; class SAR324; order SAR324; family NAC60-12; genus CBDDTI01. Next base: position 38,003 of record CBDDTI010000195.1, on the reverse strand, counting down.
AGGCTGCTTTTAGCAGCAAACAATCAAGCCACCAGACGAAACGAAATCATAAAAAGCTACCTTCAACATCCTTCAACTGGGTTCAAGCAGCAACCGATATGCACCCCGCTTGCCCCAACAAGAAACAAAATCATCTACAAAACAGCTTGCTCCGACGGACCCAATTCTGGGTCCGGAAAAGCTTCTCAAAACCGGCTTCGCTCAAAAGGGCCTCCCTAGTTACCCTTCCGGTCGCCATAAGCCAAAAAGGTTCATTGAAACCAAAACGTTGCGCTTCTGCAACCTTGATACAAAAAACTTCAAAAAATGAACCTAAACACGGTCCCAAAAATGGGACCGCCTGGCGGTCCCATTTTTGGGACCGCATGCACAGCTTAGTAAAAGAATAGAAGAAAAGCACTTTCACGGTCCCATTTTTGGGACCGTCTGGCGGTACCAAAAATGAGACCGCAAAATCGCAAAATCAACAGCAAAGGCCGACCCGTGCAACAAACAAAAAATGACAACTGCGTTTAGTTAAGCAACAAGCATATAGAGTTGGAACAGTTGCCCTTCCGGTCGCCATAAGCCAAAAAGGTTCATTGAAACCAAAACGTTGCGCTTCTGCAACCTTGATACACAAAACTTCAAAAAATGAACCTAAACACGGTCCCAAAAATGGGACCGCCTGGCGGTCCCATTTTTGGGACCGCATGCACAGCTTAGTAAAAGAATAGAAGAAAAGCACTTTCACGGTCCCATTTTTGGGACCGTCTGGCGGTACCAAAAATGAGACCGCAAAATCGCAAAATCAACAGCAAAGGCCGACCCGTGCAACAAACAAAAAATGACAACTGCGTTTAGTTAAGCAACAAGCATATAGAGTTGGAACAGAGGAGGCCCGCACATGCGAAGCCTGATTTCAATTGACTTTCCGGCCCCAGAAATGGAACCTGAAAGCGCACATGTGGTATCAGCTGTCTCCGTTCCTTAGCTCCAATGCGGCGATTGCAATGCAGCACCACCCAGGCAACATTCACCAATCCGTCGCTACTCCGCTACTCCGTGGTATGTTTTAATTCAATTACCCAATGTAATTGACACGATATCGAAACGATGGCGGAGTAAGAAAGCCTTCAATACTTCACCTTTCCACATCTTTCCCTAAGCAGATTCTTACTCCATCCCGTTTTAAATTAATACTATTAATTAATAACGGGATCGACTGAAAAAAACATAATTCATGTTCTTTCTGGGCCGAAAACTTCGGTAGGAGTCTAGAGGGGCAAGGGGGGCCAACAAGGGGCAGTAAAGTATTCAATACAATCATTCAAATGGAAGCCGACTGCCTGCGCGAAAACCCACAAACTCCGCAACAGCAAGAAACACTTCAAGCAATCACCTAAGGCTGCAAAAGGCTGCTTTTAGCAGCAAACAATCAAGCCACCAGACGAAACGAAATCATAAAAAGCTACCTTCAACATCCTTCAACTGGGTTCAAGCAGCAACCGATATGCACCCCGCTTGCCCCAACAAGAAACAAAATCATCTACAAAACAGCTTGCTCCGACGGACCCAAGTCTGGGTCCGGAAAAGCTTCTCAAAACCGGCTTCGCTCAAAAGGGCCTCCCTAGTTACCCTTCCGGTCGCCATAAGCCAAAAAGGTTCATTGAAACCAAAACGTTGCGCTTCTGCAACCTTGATACAAAAAACTTCAAAAAATGAACCTAAACACGGTCCTGCACAGCTTAGTAAAAGAATAGAAGAAAAGCACTTTCACGGCCCCATTTTTGGGACCGTCTGGCGGCAAAATCGCAAAATCAACAGCAAAGGCCGACCCGTGCAACAAACAAAAAATGACAACTGCGTTTAGTTAAGCAACAAGCATATAGAGTTGGAACAGAGGAGGCCCGCACATGCGAAGCCTGATTTCAATTGACTTTCCGGCCCCAGAAATGGAAAGCGCACATGTGGTATCAGCTGTCTCCGTTCCTTAGCTCCAATGCGGCGATTGCAATGCAGCACCACCCAGGCAACATTCACCAATCCGTCGCTACTCCGCGCTACTCCGTGGTATGTTTTAATTCAATTACCCAATGTAATTGACACGATATCGAAACGATGGCGGAGTAAGAAAGCCTTCAATACTTCACCTTTCCACATCTTTCCCTAAGCAGATTCTTACTCCATCCCGTTTTAGATTAATACTATTAATTAATAACGGGATCGACTGAAAAAACATAATTCATGTTCTTTCTGGGCCGAAAACTTCGGTAGGAGTCTAGAGGGGCAAGGGGGGCCAACAAGGGGCAGTAAAGTATTCAATACAATCATTCAAATGGAAGCCGACTGCCTGCGCGAAAACCCACAAACTCCGCAACAGCAAGAAACACTTCAAGCAATCACCTAAGGCTGCAAAAGGCTGCTTTTAGCAGCAAACAATCAAGCCACCAGACGAAACGAAATCATAAAAAGCTACCTTCAACATCCTTCAACTGGGTTCAAGCAGCAACCGATATGCACCCCGCTTGCCCCAACAAGAAACAAAATCATCTACAAAACAGCTTGCTCCGACGGACCCAATTCTGGGTCCGGAAAAGCTTCTCAAAACCGGCTTCGCTCAAAAGGGCCTCCCTAGTTACCCTTCCGGTCGCCATAAGCCAAAAAGGTTCATTGAAACCAAAACGTTGCGCTTCTGCAACCTTGATACAAAAAACTTCAAAAAATGAACCTAAACACGGTCCCAAAAATGGGACCGGCGGTCCCATTTTTGGGACCGCATGCACAGCTTAGTAAAAGAATAGAAGAAAAGCACTTTCACGGTCCCATTTTTGGGACCGTCTGGCGGTACCAAAAATGAGACCGCAAAATCGCAAAATCAACAGCAAAGGCCGACCCGTGCAACAAACAAAAAATGACAACTGCGTTTAGTTAAGCAACAAGCATATAGAGTTGGAACAGTTGCCCTTCCGGTCGCCATAAGCCAAAAAGGTTCATTGAAACCAAAACGTTGCGCTTCTGCAACCTTGATACAAAAAACTTCAAAAAATGAACCTAAACACGGTCCCAAAAATGGGACCGCCTGGCGGTCCCATTTTTGGGACCGCATGCACAGCTTAGTAAAAGAATAAAGAAAAGCACTTTCACGGTCCCATTTTTGGGACCGTCTGGCGGTACCAAAAATGAGACCGCAAAATCGCAAAATCAACAGCAAAGGCCGACCCGTGCAACAAACAAAAAATGACAACTGCGTTTAGTTAAGCAACAAGCATATAGAGTTGGAACAGAGGAGGCCCGCACATGCGAAGCCTGATTTCAATTGACTTTCCGGCCCCAGAAATGGAAAGCGCACATGTGGTATCAGCTGTCTCCGTTCCTTAGCTCCAATGCGGCGATTGCAATGCAGCACCACCCAGGCAACATTCACCAATCCGTCGCTACTCCGCGCTACTCCGCTACTCCGTGGTATGTTTTAATTCAATTACCCAATGTAATTGACACGATATCGAAACGAGGGCGGAGTAAGAAAGCCTTCAATACTTCACCTTTCCACATCTTTCCCTAAGCAGATTCTTACTCCATCCCGTTTTAAATTAATACTATTAATTAATAACGGGATCGACTGAAAAAAACATAATTCATGTTCTTTCTGGGCCGAAAACTTCGGTAGGAGTCTAGAGGGGCAAGGGGGGCCAACAAGGGGCAGTAAAGTATTCAATACAATCATTCAAATGGAAGCCGACTGCCTGCGCGAAAACCCACAAACTCCGCAACAGCAAGAAACACTTCAAGCAATCACCTAAGGCTGCAAAAGGCTGCTTTTAGCAGCAAACAATCAAGCCACCAGACGAAACGAAATCATAAAAAGCTACCTTCAACATCCTTCAACTGGGTTCAAGCAGCAACCGATATGCACCCCGCTTGCCCCAACAAGAAACAAAATCATCTACAAAACAGCTTGCTCCGACGGACCCAATTCTGGGTCCGGAAAAGCTTCTCAAAACCGGCTTCGCTCAAAAGGGCCTCCCTAGTTACCCTTCCGGTCGCCATAAGCCAAAAAGGTTCATTGAAACCAAAACGTTGCGCTTCTGCAACCTTGATACAAAAAACTTCAAAAAATGAACCTAAACTCGGTCCCAAAAATGGGACCGCCTGGCGGTCCCATTTTTGGGACCGCATGCACAGCTTAGTAAAAGAATAGAAGAAAAGCACTTTCACGGTCCCATTTTTGGGACCGTCTGGCGGTACCAAAAATGAGACCGCAAAATCGCAAAATCAACAGCAAAGGCCGACCCGTGCAACAAACAAAAAATGACAACTGCGTTTAGTTAAGCAACAAGCATATAGAGTTGGAACAGTTGCCCTTCCGGTCGCCATAAGCCAAAAAGGTTCATTGAAACCAAAACGTTGCGCTTCTGCAACCTTGATACAAAAAACTTCAAAAAATGAACCTAAACACGGTCCCAAAAATGGGACCGCCTGGCGGTCCCATTTTTGGGACCGCATGCACAGCTTAGTAAAAGAATAGAAGAAAAGCACTTTCACGGTCCCATTTTTGGGACCGTCTGGCGGTACCAAAAATGAGACCGCAAAATCGCAAAATCAACAGCAAAGGCCGACCCGTGCAACAAACAAAAAATGACAACTGCGTTTAGTTAAGCAACAAGCATATAGAGTTGGAACAGAGGAGGCCCGCACATGCGAAGCCTGATTTCAATTGACTTTCCGGCCCCAGAAATGGAAAGCGCACATGTGGTATCAGCTGTCTCCGTTCCTTAGCTCCAATGCGGCGATTGCAATGCAGCACCACCCAGGCAACATTCACCAATCCGTCGCTACTCCGCGCTACTCCGCTACTCCGTGGTATGTTTTAATTCAATTACCCAATGTAATTGACACGATATCGAAACGATGGCGGAGTAAGAAAGCCTTCAATACTTCACCTTTCCACATCTTTCCCTAAGCAGATTCTTACTCCATCCCGTTTTAAATTAATACTATTAATTAATAACGGGATCGACTGAAAAAAACATAATTCATGTTCTTTCTGGGCCGAAAACTTCGGTAGGAGTCTAGAGGGGCAAGGGGGGCCAACAAGGGGCAGTAAAGTATTCAATACAATCATTCAAATGGAAGCCGACTGCCTGCGCGAAAACCCACAAACTCCGCAACAGCAAGAAACACTTCAAGCAATCACCTAAGGCTGCAAAAGGCTGCTTTTAGCAGCAAACAATCAAGCCACCAGACGAAACGAAATCATAAAAAGCTACCTTCAACATCCTTCAACTGGGTTCAAGCAGCAACCGATATGCACCCCGCTTGCCCCAACAAGAAACAAAATCATCTACAAAACAGCTTGCTCCGACGGACCCAATTCTGGGTCCGGAAAGGCTTCTCAAAACCGGCTTCGCTCAAAAGGGCCTCCCTAGTTACCCTTCCGGTCGCCATAAGCCAAAAAGGTTCATTGAAACCAAAACGTTGCGCTTCTGCAACCTTGATACAAAAAACTTCAAAAAATGAACCTAAACACGGTCCCAAAAATGGGACCGCCTGGCGGTCCCATTTTTGGGACCGCATGCACAGCTTAGTAAAAGAATAGAAGAAAAGCACTTTCACGGTCCCATTTTTGGGACCGTCTGGCGGTACCAAAAATGAGACCGCAAAATCGCAAAATCAACAGCAAAGGCCGACCCGTGCAACAAACAAAAAATGACAACTGCGTTTAGTTAAGCAACAAGCATATAGAGTTGGAACAGTTGCCCTTCCGGTCGCCATAAGCCAAAAAGGTTCATTGAAACCAAAACGTTGCGCTTCTGCAACCTTGATACAAAAAACTTCAAAAAATGAACCTAAACGCGGTCCCAAAAATGGGACAAACACGGTCCCAAAAATGGGACCGCCTGGCGGTCCCATTTTTGGGACCGGCACAGCTTAGTAAAAGAATAGAAGAAAAGCACTTTCACGGTCCCATTTTTGGGACCGTCTGGCGGTACCAAAAATGAGACCGCAAAATCGCAAAATCAACAGCAAAGGCCGACCCGTGCAACAAACAAAAAATGACAACTGCGTTTAGTTAAGCAACAAGCATATAGAGTTGGAACAGAGGAGGCCCGCACATGCGAAGCCTGATTTCAATTGACTTTCCGGCCCCAGGAATGGAACCTGAAAGCGCACATGTGGTATCAGCTGTCTCCGTTCCTTAGCTCCAATGCGGCGATTGCAATGCAGCACCACCCAGGCAACATTCACCAATCCGTCGCTACTCCGCGCTACTCCGCTACTCCGTGGTATGTTTTAATTCAATTACCTAATGTAATTGACACGATATCGAAACGATGGCGGCGTAAGAAAGCCTTCAATACTTCACCTTTCCACATCTTTCCCTAAGCAGATTCTTACTCCATCCCGTTTTAAATTAATACTATTAATTAATAACGGGATCGACTGAAAAAACATAATTCATGTTCTTTCTGGGCCGAAAACTTCGGTAGGAGTCTAGAGGGGTAAGGGGGGCCAACAAGGGGCAGTAAAGTATTCAATACAATCATTCAAATGGAAGCCGACTGCCTGCGCGAAAACCCACAAACTCCGCAACAGCAAGAAACACTTCAAGCAATCACCTAAGGCTGCAAAAGGCTGCTTTTAGCAGCAAACAATCAAGCCACCAGACGAAACGAAATCATAAAAAGCTACCTTCAACATCCTTCAACTGGGTTCAAGCAGCAACCGATATGCACCCCGCTTGCCCCAACAAGAAACAAAATCATCTACAAAACAGCTTGCTCCGACGGACCCAATTCTGGGTCCGGAAAAGCTTCTCAAAACCGGCTTCGCTCAAAAGGGCCTCCCTAGTTACCCTTCCGGTCGCCATAAGCCAAAAAGGTTCATTGAAACCAAAACGTTGCGCTTCTGCAACCTTGATACAAAAAACTTCAAAAAATGAACCTAAACACGGTCCCAAAAATGGGACCGCCTGGCGGTCCCATTTTTGGGACCGCATGCACAGCTTAGTAAAAGAATAGAAGAAAAGCACTTTCACGGTCCCATTTTTGGGACCGTCTGGCGGTACCAAAAATGAGACCGCAAAATCGCAAAATCAACAGCAAAGGCCGACCCGTGCAACAAACAAAAAATGACAACTGCGTTTAGTTAAGCAACAAGCATATAGAGTTGGAACAGTTGCCCTTCCGGTCGCCATAAGCCAAAAAGGTTCATTGAAACCAAAACGTTGCGCTTCTGCAACCTTGATACAAAAAACTTCAAAAAATGAACCTAAACACGGTCCCAAAAATGGGACCGCCTGGCGGTCCCATTTTTGGGACCGCATGCACAGCTTAGTAAAAGAATAGAAGAAAAGCACTTTCACGGTCCCATTTTTGGGACCGTCTGGCGGTACCAAAAATGAGACCGCAAAATCGCAAAATCAACAGCAAAGGCCGACCCGTGCAACAAACAAAAAATGACAACTGCGTTTAGTTAAGCAACAAGCATATAGAGTTGGAACAGAGGAGGCCCGCACATGCGAAGCCTGATTTCAATTGACTTTCCGGCCCCAGAAATGGAACCTGAAAGCGCACATGTGGTATCAGCTGTCTCCGTTCCTTAGCTCCAATGCGGCGATTGCAATGCAGCACCACCCAGGCAACATTCACCAATCCGTCGCTACTCCGCGCTACTCCGCTACTCCGTGGTATGTTTTAATTCAATTACCCAATGTAATTGACACGATATCGAAACGATGGCGGAGTAAGAAAGCCTTCAATACTTCACCTTTCCACATCTTTCCCTAAGCAGATTCTTACTCCATCCCGTTTTAAATTAATACTATTAATTAATAACGGGATCGACTGAAAAAAACATAATTCATGTTCTTTCTGGGCCGAAAACTTCGGTAGGAGTCTAGAGGGGCAAGGGGGGCCAACAAGGGGCAGTAAAGTATTCAATACAATCATTCAAATGGAAGCCGACTGCCTGCGCGAAAACCCACAAACTCCGCAACAGCAAGAAACACTTCAAGCAATCACCTAAGGCTGCAAAAGGCTGCTTTTAGCAGCAAACAATCAAGCCACCAGACGAAACGAAATCATAAAAAGCTACCTTCAACATCCTTCAACTGGGTTCAAGCAGCAACCGATATGCACCCCGCTTGCCCCAACAAGAAACAAAATCATCTACAAAACAGCTTGCTCCGACGGACCCAATTCTGGGTCCGGAAAAGCTTCTCAAAACCGGCTTCGCTCAAAAGGGCCTCCCTAGTTACCCTTCCGGTCGCCATAAGCCAAAAAGGTTCATTGAAACCAAAACGTTGCGCTTCTGCAACCTTGATACAAAAAACTTCAAAAAATGAACCTAAACACGGTCCCAAAAATGGGACCGCCTGGCGGTCCCATTTTTGGGACCGCATGCACAGCTTAGTAAAAGAATAGAAGAAAAGCACTTTCACGGTCCCATTTTTGGGACCGTCTGGCGGTACCAAAAATGAGACCGCAAAATCGCAAAATCAACAGCAAAGGCCGACCCGTGCAACAAACAAAAAATGACAACTGCGTTTAGTTAAGCAACAAGCATATAGAGTTGGAACAGTTGCCCTTCCGGTCGCCATAAGCCAAAAAGGTTCATTGAAACCAAAACGTTGCGCTTCTGCAACCTTGATACAAAAAACTTCAAAAAATGAACCTAAACACGGTCCCAAAAATGGGACCGCCTGGCGGTCCCATTTTTGGGACCGCATGCACAGCTTAGTAAAAGAATAGAAGAAAAGCACTTTCACGGTCCCATTTTTGGGACCGTCTGGCGGTACCAAAAATGAGACCGCAAAATCGCAAAATCAACAGCAAAGGCCGACCCGTGCAACAAACAAAAAATGACAACTGCGTTTAGTTAAGCAACAAGCATATAGAGTTGGAACAGTTACCCTTCCGGTCGCCATAAGCCAAAAAGGTTCATTGAAACCAAAACGTTGCGCTTCTGCAACCTTGATACAAAAAACTTCAAAAAATGAACCTAAACACGGTCCCAAAAATGGGACCGCCTGGCGGTCCCATTTTTGGGACCGCATGCACAGCTTAGTAAAAGAATAGAAGAAAAGCACTTTCACGGTCCCATTTTTGGGACCGTCTGGCGGTACCAAAAATGAGACCGCAAAATCGCAAAATCAACAGCAAAGGCCGACCCGTGCAACAAACAAAAAATGACAACTGCGTTTAGTTAAGCAACAAGCATATAGAGTTGGAACAGAGGAGGCCCGCACATGCGAAGCCTGATTTCAATTGACACTCCGGCCCCAGAAATGGAACCTGAAAGCGCACATGTGGTATCAGCTGTCTCCGTTCCTTAGCTCCAATGCGGCGATTGCAATGCAGCACCACCCAGGCAACATTCACCAATCCGTCGCTACTCCGCGCTACTCCGCTACTCCGTGGTATGTTTTAATTCAATTACCCAATGTAATTGACACGATATCGAAACGATGGCGGAGTAAGAAAGCCTTCAATACTTCACCTTTCCACATCTTTCCCTAAGCAGATTCTTACTCCATCCCGTTTTAAATTAATACTATTAATTAATAACGGGATCGACTGAAAAAAACATAATTCATGTTCTTTCTGGGCCGAAAACTTCGGTAGGAGTCTAGAGGGGCAAGGGGGGCCAACAAGGGGCAGTAAAGTATTCAATACAATCATTCAAATGGAAGCCGACTGCCTGCGCGAAAACCCACAAACTCCGCAACAGCAAGAAACACTTCAAGCAATCACCTAAGGCTGCAAAAGGCTGCTTTTAGCAGCAAACAATCAAGCCACCAGACGAAACGAAATCATAAAAAGCTACCTTCAACATCCTTCAACTGGGTTCAAGCAGCAACCGATATGCACCCCGCTTGCCCCAACAAGAAACAAAATCATCTACAAAACAGCTTGCTCCGACGGACCCAATTCTGGGTCCGGAAAAGCTTCTCAAAACCGGCTTCGCTCAAAAGGGCCTCCCTAGTTACCCTTCCGGTCGCCATAAGCCAAAAAGGTTCATTGAAACCAAAACGTTGCGCTTCTGCAACCTTGATACAAAAAACTTCAAAAAATGAACCTAAACACGGTCCCAAAAATGGGACCGCCTGGCGGTCCCATTTTTGGGACCGCATGCACAGCTTAGTAAAAGAATAGAAGAAAAGCACTTTCACGGTCCCATTTTTGGGACCGTCTGGCGGTACCAAAAATGAGACCGCAAAATCGCAAAATCAACAGCAAAGGCCGACCCGTGCAACAAACAAAAAATGACAACTGCGTTTAGTTAAGCAACAAGCATATAGAGTTGGAACAGTTGCCCTTCCGGTCGCCATAAGCCAAAAAGGTTCATTGAAACCAAAACGTTGCGCTTCTGCAACCTTGATACAAAAAACTTCAAAAAATGAACCTAAACACGGTCCCAAAAATGGGACCGCCTGGCGGTCCCATTTTTGGGACCGCATGCACAGCTTAGTAAAAGAATAGAAGAAAAGCACTTTCACGGTCCCATTTTTGGGACCGTCTGGCGGTACCAAAAATGAGACCGCAAAATCGCAAAATCAACAGCAAAGGCCGACCCGTGCAACAAACAAAAAATGACAACTGCGTTTAGTTAAGCAACAAGCATATAGAGTTGGAACAGAGGAGGCCCGCACATGCGAAGCCTGATTTCAATTGACTTTCCGGCCCCAGAAATGGAACCTGAAAGCGCACATGTGGTATCAGCTGTCTCCGTTCCTTAGCTCCAATGCGGCGATTGCAATGCAGCACCACCCAGGCAACATTCACCAATCCGTCGCTACTCCGCGCTACTCCGCTACTCCGTGGTATGTTTTAATTCAATTACCCAATGTAATTGACACGATATCGAAACGATGGCGGAGTAAGAAAGCCTTCAATACTTCACCTTTCCACATCTTTCCCTAAGCAGATTCTTACTCCATCCCGTTTTAAATTAATACTATTAATTAATAACGGGATCGACTGAAAAAACATAATTCATGTTCTTTCTGGGCCGAAAACTTCGGTAGGAGTCTAGAGGGGCAAGGGGGGCCAACAAGGGGCAGTAAAGTATTCAATACAATCATTCAAATGGAAGCCGACTGCCTGCGCGAAAACCCACAAACTCCGCAACAGCAAGAAACACTTCAAGCAATCACCTAAGGCTGCAAAAGGCTGCTTTTAGCAGCAAACAATCAAGCCACCAGACGAAACGAAATCATAAAAAGCTACCTTCAACATCCTTCAACTGGGTTCAAGCAGCAACCGATATGCACCCCGCTTGCCCCAACAAGAAACAAAATCATCTACAAAACAGCTTGCTCCGACGGACCCAATTCTGGGTCCGGAAAAGCTTCTCAAAACCGGCTTCGCTCAAAAGGGCCTCCCTAGTTACCCTTCCGGTCGCCATAAGCCAAAAAGGTTCATTGAAACCAAAACGTTGCGCTTCTGCAACCTTGATACAAAAAACTTCAAAAAATGAACCTAAACACGGTCCCAAAAATGGGACCGCCTGGCGGTCCCATTTTTGGGACCGCATGCACAGCTTAGTAAAAGAATAGAAGAAAAGCACTTTCACGGTCCCATTTTTGGGACCGTCTGGCGGTACCAAAAATGAGACCGCAAAATCGCAAAATCAACAGCAAAGGCCGACCCGTGCAACAAACAAAAAATGACAACTGCGTTTAGTTAAGCAACAAGCATATAGAGTTGGAACAGTTGCCCTTCCGGTCGCCATAAGCCAAAAAGGTTCATTGAAACCAAAACGTTGCGCTTCTGCAACCTTGATACAAAAAACTTCAAAAAATGAACCTAAACACGGTCCCAAAAATGGGACCGCCTGGCGGTCCCATTTTTGGGACCGCATGCACAGCTTAGTAAAAGAATAGAAGAAAAGCACTTTCACGGTCCCATTTTTGGGACCGTCTGGCAGTACCAAAAATGAGACCGCAAAATCGCAAAATCAACAGCAAAGGCCGACCCGTGCAACAAACAAAAAATGACAACTGCGTTTAGTTAAGCAACAAGCATATAGAGTTGGAACAGAGGAGGCCCGCACATGCGAAGCCTGATTTCAATTGACTTTCCGGCCCCAGAAATGGAACCTGAAAGCGCACATGTGGTATCAGCTGTCTCCGTTCCTTAGCTCCAATGCGGCGATTGCAATGCAGCACCACCCAGGCAACATTCACCAATCCGTCGCTACTCCGCGCTACTCCGCTACTCCGTGGTATGTTTTAATTCAATTACCCAATGTAATTGACACGATATCGAAACGATGGCGGAGTAAGAAAGCCTTCAATACTTCACCTTTCCACATCTTTCCCTAAGCAGATTCTTACTCCATCCCGTTTTAAATTAATACTATTAATTAATAACGGGATCGACTGAAAAAAACATAATTCATGTTCTTTCTGGGCCGAAAACTTCGGTAGGAGTCTAGAGGGGCAAGGGGGGCCAACAAGGGGCAGTAAAGTATTCAATACAATCATTCAAATGGAAGCCGACTGCCTGCGCGAAAACCCACAAACTCCGCAACAGCAAGAAACACTTCAAGCAATCACCTAAGGCTGCAAAAGGCTGCTTTTAGCAGCAAACAATCAAGCCACCAGACGAAACGAAATCATAAAAAGCTACCTTCAACATCCTTCAACTGGGTTCAATCAGCAACCGATATGCACCCCGCTTGCCCCAACAAGAAACAAAATCATCTACAAAACAGCTTGCTCCGACGGACCCAATTCTGGGTCCGGAAAAGCTTCTCAAAACCGGCTTCGCTCAAAAGGGCCTCCCTAGTTACCCTTCCGGTCGCCATAAGCCAAAAAGGTTCATTGAAACCAAAACGTTGCGCTTCTGCAACCTTGATACAAAAAACTTCAAAAAATGAACCTAAACACTTGGGACCGCATGCACAGCTTAGTAAAAGAATAGAAGAAAAACACTTTCACGGTCCCATTTTTGGGACCGTCTGGCGGTACCAAAAATGAGACCGCAAAATCGCAAAATCAACAGCAAAGGCCGACCCGTGCAACAAACAAAAAATGACAACTGCGTTTAGTTAAGCAACAAGCATATAGAGTTGGAACAGTTGCCCTTCCGGTCGCCATAAGCCAAAAAGGTTCATTGAAACCAAAACGTTGCGCTTCTGCAACCTTGATACAAAAAACTTCAAAAAATGAACCTAAACACGGTCCCAAAAATGGGACCGCCTGGCGGTCCCATTTTTGGGACCGCATGCACAGCTTAGTAAAAGAATAGAAGAAAAGCACTTTCACGGTCCCATTTTTGGGACCGTCTGGCGGTACCAAAAATGAGACCGCAAAATCGCAAAATCAACAGCAAAGGCCGACCCGTGCAACAAACAAAAAATGACAACTGCGTTTAGTTAAGCAACAAGCATATAGAGTTGGAACAGAGGAGGCCCGCACATGCGAAGCCTGATTTCAATTGACTTTCCGGCCCCAGAAATGGAACCTGAAAGCGCACATGTGGTATCAGCTGTCTCCGTTCCTTAGCTCCAATGCGGCGATTGCAATGCAGCACCACCCAGGCAACATTCACCAATCCGTCGCTACTCCGCGCTACTCCGCTACTCCGTGGTATGTTTTAATTCAATTACCCAATGTAATTGACACGATATCGAAACGATGGCGGAGTAAGAAAGCCTTCAATACTTCACCTTTCCACATCTTTCCCTAAGCAGATTCTTACTCCATCCCGTTTTAAATTAATACTATTAATTAATAACGGGATCGACTGAAAAAAACATAATTCATGTTCTTTCTGGGCCGAAAACTTCGGTAGGAGTCTAGAGGGGCAAGGGGGGCCAACAAGGGGCAGTAAAGTATTCAATACAATCATTCAAATGGAAGCCGACTGCCTGCGCGAAAACCCACAAACTCCGCAACAGCAAGAAACACTTCAAGCAATCACCTAAGGCTGCAAAAGGCTGCTTTTAGCAGCAAACAATCAAGCCACCAGACGAAACGAAATCATAAAAAGCTACCTTCAACATCCTTCAACTGGGTTCAAGCAGCAACCGATATGCACCCCGCTTGCCCCAACAAGAAACAAAATCATCTACAAAACAGCTTGCTAAAGCTTCTCAAAACCGGCTTCGCTCAAAAGGGCCTCCCTAGTTACCCTTCCGGTCGCCATAAGCCAAAAAGGTTCATTGAAACCAAAACGTTGCGCTTCTGCAACCTTGATACAAAAAACTTCAAAAAATGAACCTAAACACGGTCCCAAAAATGGGACCGCCTGGCGGTCCCATTTTTGGGACCGCATGCACAGCTTAGTAAAAGAATAGAAGAAAAGCACTTTCGCGGTCCCATTTTTGGGACCGTCTGGCGGTACCAAAAATGAGACCGCAAAATCGCAAAATCAACAGCAAAGGCCGACCCGTGCAACAAACAAAAAATGACAACTGCGTTTAGTTAAGCAACAAGCATATAGAGTTGGAACAGTTGCCCTTCCGGTCGCCATAAGCCAAAAAGGTTCATTGAAACCAAAACGTTGCGCTTCTGCAACCTTGATACAAAAAACTTCAAAAAATGAACCTAAGGTCCCATTTTTGGGACCGCATGCACAGCTTAGTAAAAGAATAGAAGAAAAGCACTTTCACGGTCCCATTTTTGGGACCGTCTGGCGGTACCAAAAATGAGACCGCAAAATCGCAAAATCAACAGCAAAGGCCGACCCGTGCAACAAACAAAAAATGACAACTGCGTTTAGTTAAGCAACAAGCATATAGAGTTGGAACAGAGGAGGCCCGCACATGCGAAGCCTGATTTCAATTGACTTTCCGGCCCCAGAAATGGAACCTGAAAGCGCACATGTGGTATCAGCTGTCTCCGTTCCTTAGCTCCAATGCGGCGATTGCAATGCAGCACCACCCAGGCAACATTCACCAATCCGTCGCTACTCCGCGCTACTCCGCTACTCCGTGGTATGTTTTAATTCAATTACCCAATGTAATTGACACGATATCGAAACGATGGCGGAGTAAGAAAGCCTTCAATACTTCACCTTTCCACATCTTTCCCTAAGCAGATTCTTACTCCATCCCGTTTTAAATTAATACTATTAATTAATAACGGGATCGACTGAAAAAAACATAATTCATGTTCTTTCTGGGCCGAAAACTTCGGTAGGAGTCTAGAGGGGCAAGGGGGGCCAACAAGGGGCAGTAAAGTATTCAATACAATCATTCAAATGGAAGCCGACTGCCTGCGCGAAAACCCACAAACTCCGCAACAGCAAGAAACACTTCAAGCAATCACCTAAGGCTGCAAAAGGCTGCTTTTAGCAGCAAACAATCAAGCCACCAGACGAAACGAAATCATAAAAAGCTACCTTCAACATCCTTCAACTGGGTTCAAGCAGCAACCGATATGCACCCCGCTTGCCCCAACAAGAAACAAAATCATCTACAAAACAGCTTGCTCCGACGGACCCAATTCTGGGTCCGGAAAAGCTTCTCAAAACCGGCTTCGCTCAAAAGGGCCTCCCTAGTTACCCTTCCGGTCGCCATAAGCCAAAAAGGTTCATTGAAACCAAAACGTTGCGCTTCTGCAACCTTGATACAAAAAACTTCAAAAAGTGAACCTAAACACGGTCCCAAAAATGGGACCGCCAGGGACCGCATGCACAGCTTAGTAAAAGAATAGAAGAAAAGCACTTTCACGGTCCCATTTTTGGGACCGTCTGGCGGTACCAAAAATGAGACCGCAAAATCGCAAAATCAACAGCAAAGGCCGACCCGTGCAACAAACAAAAAATGACAACTGCGTTTAGTTAAGCAACAAGCATATAGAGTTGGAACAGTTGCCCTTCCGGTCGCCATAAGCCAAAAAGGTTCATTGAAACCAAAACGTTGCGCTTCTGCAACCTTGATACAAAAAACTTCAAAAAATGAACCTAAGGTCCCATTTTTGGGACCGCATGCACAGCTTAGTAAAAGAATAGAAGAAAAGCACTTTCACGGTCCCATTTTTGGGACCGTCTGGCGGTACCAAAAATGAGACCGCAAAATCGCAAAATCAACAGCAAAGGCCGACCCGTGCAACAAACAAAAAATGACAACTGCGTTTAGTTAAGCAACAAGCATATAGAGTTGGAACAGAGGAGGCCCGCACATGCGAAGCCTGATTTCAATTGACTTTCCGGCCCCAGAAATGGAACCTGAAAGCGCACATGTGGTATCAGCTGTCTCCGTTCCTTAGCTCCAATGCGGCGATTGCAATGCAGCACCACCCAGGCAACATTCACCAATCCGTCGCTACTCCGCGCTACTCCGCTACTCCGTGGTATGTTTTAATTCAATTACCCAATGTAATTGACACGATATCGAAACGATGGCGGAGTAAGAAAGCCTTCAATACTTCACCTTTCCACATCTTTCCCTAAGCAGATTCTTACTCCATCCCGTTTTAAATTAATACTATTAATTAATAACGGGATCGACTGAAAAAACATAATTCATGTTCTTTCTGGGCCGAAAACTTCGGTAGGAGTCTAGAGGGGCAAGGGGGGCCAACAAGGGGCAGTAAAGTATTCAATACAATCATTCAAATGGAAGCCGACTGCCTGCGCGAAAACCCACAAACTCCGCAACAGCAAGAAACACTTCAAGCAATCACCTAAGGCTGCAAAAGGCTGCTTTTAGCAGCAAACAATCAAGCCACCAGACGAAACGAAATCATAAAAAGCTACCTTCAACATCCTTCAACTGGGTTCAAGCAGCAACCGATATGCACCCCGCTTGCCCCAACAAGAAACAAAATCATCTACAAAACAGCTTGCTCCGACGGACCCAATTCTGGGTCCGGAAAAGCTTCTCAAAACCGGCTTCGCTCAAAAGGGCCTCCCTAGTTACCCTTCCGGTCGCCATAAGCCAAAAAGGTTCATTGAAACCAAAACGTTGCGCTTCTGCAACCTTGATACAAAAAACTTCAAAAAGTGAACCTAAACACGGTCCCAAAAATGGGACCGCCAGGGACCGCATGCACAGCTTAGTAAAAGAATAGAAGAAAAGCACTTTCACGGTCCCATTTTTGGGACCGTCTGGCGGTACCAAAAATGAGACCGCAAAATCGCAAAATCAACAGCAAAGGCCGACCCGTGCAACAAACAAAAAATGACAACTGCGTTTAGTTAAGCAACAAGCATATAGAGTTGGAACAGTTGCCCTTCCGGTCGCCATAAGCCAAAAAGGTTCATTGAAACCAAAACGTTGCGCTTCTGCAACCTTGATACAAAAAACTTCAAAAAATGAACCTAAGGTCCCATTTTTGGGACCGCATGCACAGCTTAGTAAAAGAATAGAAGAAAAGCACTTTCACGGTCCCATTTTTGGGACCGTCTGGCGGTACCAAAAATGAGACCGCAAAATCGCAAAATCAACAGCAAAGGCCGACCCGTGCAACAAACAAAAAATGACAACTGCGTTTAGTTAAGCAACAAGCATATAGAGTTGGAACAGAGGAGGCCCGCACATGCGAAGCCTGATTTCAATTGACTTTCCGGCCCCAGAAATGGAACCTGAAAGCGCACATGTGGTATCAGCTGTCTCCGTTCCTTAGCTCCAATGCGGCGATTGCAATGCAGCACCACCCAGGCAACATTCACCAATCCGTCGCTACTCCGCGCTACTCCGCTACTCCGTGGTATGTTTTAATTCAATTACCCAATGTAATTGACACGATATCGAAACGATGGCGGAGTAAGAAAGCCTTCAATACTTCACCTTTCCACATCTTTCCCTAAGCAGATTCTTACTCCATCCCGTTTTAAATTAATACTATTAATTAATAACGGGATCGACTGAAAAAACATAATTCATGTTCTTTCTGGGCCGAAAACTTCGGTAGGAGTCTAGAGGGGCAAGGGGGGCCAACAAGGGGCAGTAAAGTATTCAATACAATCATTCAAATGGAAGCCGACTGCCTGCGCGAAAACCCACAAACTCCGCAACAGCAAGAAACACTTCAAGCAATCACCTAAGGCTGCAAAAGGCTGCTTTCAGCAGCAAACAATCAAGCCACCAGACGAAACGAAATCATAAAAAGCTACCTTCAACATCCTTCAACTGGGTTCAAGCAGCAACCGATATGCACCCCGCTTGCCCCAACAAGAAACAAAATCATCTACAAAACAGCTTGCTCCGACGGACCCAATTCTGGGTCCGGAAAAGCTTCTCAAAACCGGCTTCGCTCAAAAGGGCCTCCCTAGTTACGCTTCCGGTCGCCATAAGCCAAAAAGGTTCATTGAAACCAAAACGTTGCGCTTCTGCAACCTTGATACAAAAAACTTCAAAAAATGAACCTAAACACGGTCCCAAAAATGGGACCGCCTGGCGGTCCCATTTTTGGGACCGCATGCACAGCTTAGTAAAAGAATAGAAGAAAAGCACTTTCACGGTCCCATTTTTGGGACCGTCTGGCGGTACCAAAAATGAGACCGCAAAATCGCAAAATCAACAGCAAAGGCCGACCCGTGCAACAAACAAAAAATGACAACTGCGTTTAGTTAAGCAACAAGCATATAGAGTTGGAACAGTTGCCCTTCCGGTCGCCATAAGCCAAAAAGGTTCATTGAAACCAAAACGTTGCGCTTCTGCAACCTTGATACAAAAAACTTCAAAAAATGAACCTAAGGTCCCATTTTTGGGACCGCATGCACAGCTTAGTAAAAGAATAGAAGAAAAGCACTTTCACGGTCCCATTTTTGGGACCGTCTGGCGGTACCAAAAATGAGACCGCAAAATCGCAAAATCAACAGCAAAGGCCGACCCGTGCAACAAACAAAAAATGACAACTGCGTTTAGTTAAGCAACAAGCATATAGAGTTGGAACAGAGGAGGCCCGCACATGCGAAGCCTGATTTCAATTGACTTTCCGGCCCCAGAAATGGAACCTGAAAGCGCACATGTGGTATCAGCTGTCTCCGTTCCTTAGCTCCAATGCGGCGATTGCAATGCAGCACCACCCAGGCAACATTCACCAATCCGTCGCTACTCCGCGCTACTCCGCTACTCCGTGGTATGTTTTAATTCAATTACCCAATGTAATTGACACGATATCGAAACGATGGCGGAGTAAGAAAGCCTTCAATACTTCACCTTTCCACATCTTTCCCTAAGCAGATTCTTACTCCATCCCGTTTTAAATTAATACTATTAATTAAAACGGGATCGACTGAAAAAAACATAATTCACGTTCTTTCTGGGCCGAAAACTTCGGTAGGAGTCTAGAGGGGCAAGGGGGGCCAACAAGGTGCAGTAAAGTATTCAATACAATCATTCAAATGGAAGCCGACTGCCTGCGCGAAAACCCACAAACTCCGCAACAGCAAGAAACACTTCAAGCAATCACCTAAGGCTGCAAAAGGCTGCTTTTAGCAGCAAACAATCAAGCCACCAGACGAAACGAAATCATAAAAAGCTACCTTCAACATCCTTCAACTGGGTTCAAGCAGCAACCGATATGCACCCCGCTTGCCCCAACAAGAAACAAAATCATCTACAAAACAGCTTGCTCCGACGGACCCAATTCTGGGTCCGGAAAAGCTTCTCAAAACCGGCTTCGCTCAAAAGGGCCTCCCTAGTTACCCTTCCGGTCGCCATAAGCCAAAAAGGTTCATTGAAACCAAAACGTTGCGCTTCTGCAACCTTGATACAAAAAACTTCAAAAAATGAACCTAAACACGGTCCCAAAAATGGGACCGCCTGGCGGTCCCATTTTTGGGACCGCATGCACAGCTTAGTAAAAGAATAGAAGAAAAGCACTTTCACGGTCCCATTTTTGGGACCGTCTGGCGGTACCAAAAATGAGACCGCAAAATCGCAAAATCAACAGCAAAGGCCGACCCGTGCAACAAACAAAAAATGACAACTGCGTTTAGTTAAGCAACAAGCATATAGAGTTGGAACAGTTGCCCTTCCGGTCGCCATAAGCCAAAAAGGTTCATTGAAACCAAAACGTTGCGCTTCTGCAACCTTGATACAAAAAACTTCAAAAAATGAACCTAAGGTCCCATTTTTGGGACCGCATGCACAGCTTAGTAAAAGAATAGAAGAAAAGCACTTTCACGGTCCCATTTTTGGGACCGTCTGGCGGTACCAAAAATGAGACCGCAAAATCGCAAAATCAACAGCAAAGGCCGACCCGTGCAACAAACAAAAAATGACAACTGCTTTCTTTTAGTTAAGCAACAAGCATATAGAGTTGGAACAGAGGAGGCCCGCACATGCGAAGCCTGATTTCAATTGACTTTCCGGCCCCAGAAATGGAACCTGAAAGCGCACATGTGGTATCAGCTGTCTCCGTTCCTTAGCTCCAATGCGGCGATTGCAATGCAGCACCACCCAGGCAACATTCACCAATCCGTCGCTACTCCGCGCTACTCCGCTACTCCGTGGTATGTTTTAATTCAATTACCCAATGTAATTGACACGATATCGAAACGATGGCGGAGTAAGAAAGCCTTCAATACTTCACCTTTCCACATCTTTCCCTAAGCAGATTCTTACTCCATCCCGTTTTAAATTAATACTATTAATTAATAACGGGATCGACTGAAAAAAACATAATTCATGTTCTTTCTGGGCCGAAAACTTCGGTAGGAGTCTAGAGGGGCAAGGGGGGCCAACAAGGGGCAGTAAAGTATTCAATACAATCATTCAAATGGAAGCCGACTGCCTGCGCGAAAACCCACAAACTCCGCAACAGCAAGAAACACTTCAAGCAATCACCTAAGGCTGCAAAAGGCTGCTTTCAGCAGCAAACAATCAAGCCACCAGACGAAACGAAATCATAAAAAGCTACCTTCAACATCCTTCAACTGGGTTCAAGCAGCAACCGATATGCACCCCGCTTGCCCCAACAAGAAACAAAATCATCTACAAAACAGCTTGCTCCGACGGACCCAATTCTGGGTCCGGAAAAGCTTCTCAAAACCGGCTTCGCTCAAAAGGGCCTCCCTAGTTACCCTTCCGGTCGCCATAAGCCAAAAAGGTTCATTGAAACCAAAACGTTGCGCTTCTGCAACCTTGATACAAAAAACTTCAAAAAATGAACCTAAACACGGTCCCAAAAATGGGACCGCCTGGCGGTCCCATTTTTGGGACCGCATGCACAGCTTAGTAAAAGAATAGAAGAAAAGCACTTTCACGGTCCCATTTTTGGGACCGTCTGGCGGTACCAAAAATGAGACCGCAAAATCGCAAAATCAACAGCAAAGGCCGACCCGTGCAACAAACAAAAAATGACAACTGCGTTTAGTTAAGCAACAAGCATATAGAGTTGGAACAGTTGCCCTTCCGGTCGCCATAAGCCAAAAAGGTTCATTGAAACCAAAACGTTGCGCTTCTGCAACCTTGATACAAAAAACTTCAAAAAATGAACCTAAGGTCCCATTTTTGGGACCGCATGCACAGCTTAGTAAAAGAATAGAAGAAAAGCACTTTCACGGTCCCATTTTTGGGACCGTCTGGCGGTACCAAAAATGAGACCGCAAAATCGCAAAATCAACAGCAAAGGCCGACCCGTGCAACAAACAAAAAATGACAACTGCGTTTAGTTAAGCAACAAGCATATAGAGTTGGAACAGAGGAGGCCCGCACATGCGAAGCCTGATTTCAATTGACTTTCCGGCCCCAGAAATGGAACCTGAAAGCGCACATGTGGTATCAGCTGTCTCCGTTCCTTAGCTCCAATGCGGCGATTGCAATGCAGCACCACCCAGGCAACATTCACCAATCCGTCGCTACTCCGCGCTACTCCGCTACTCCGTGGTATGTTTTAATTCAATTACCCAATGTAATTGACACGATATCGAAACGATGGCGGAGTAAGAAAGCCTTCAATACTTCACCTTTCCACATCTTTCCCTAAGCAGATTCTTACTCCATCCCGTTTTAAATTAATACTATTAATTAAAACGGGATCGACTGAAAAAAACATAATTCACGTTCTTTCTGGGCCGAAAACTTCGGTAGGAGTCTAGAGGGGCAAGGGGGGCCAACAAGGTGCAGTAAAGTATTCAATACAATCATTCAAATGGAAGCCGACTGCCTGCGCGAAAACCCACAAACTCCGCAACAGCAAGAAACACTTCAAGCAATCACCTAAGGCTGCAAAAGGCTGCTTTTAGCAGCAAACAATCAAGCCACCAGACGAAACGAAATCATAAAAAGCTACCTTCAACATCCTTCAACTGGGTTCAAGCAGCAACCGATATGCACCCCGCTTGCCCCAACAAGAAACAAAATCATCTACAAAACAGCTTGCTCCGACGGACCCAATTCTGGGTCCGGAAAAGCTTCTCAAAACCGGCTTCGCTCAAAAGGGCCTCCCTAGTTACCCTTCCGGTCGCCATAAGCCAAAAAGGTTCATTGAAACCAAAACGTTGCGCTTCTGCAACCTTGATACAAAAAACTTCAAAAAATGAACCTAAACACGGTCCCAAAAATGGGACCGCCTGGCGGTCCCATTTTTGGGACCGCATGCACAGCTTAGTAAAAGAATAGAAGAAAAGCACTTTCACGGTCCCATTTTTGGGACCGTCTGGCGGTACCAAAAATGAGACCGCAAAATCGCAAAATCAACAGCAAAGGCCGACCCGTGCAACAAACAAAAAATGACAACTGCGTTTAGTTAAGCAACAAGCATATAGAGTTGGAACAGTTGCCCTTCCGGTCGCCATAAGCCAAAAAGGTTCATTGAAACCAAAACGTTGCGCTTCTGCAACCTTGATACAAAAAACTTCAAAAAATGAACCTAAGGTCCCATTTTTGGGACCGCATGCACAGCTTAGTAAAAGAATAGAAGAAAAGCACTTTCACGGTCCCATTTTTGGGACCGTCTGGCGGTACCAAATCTGGCGGTCCCAAAAATGAGACCGCAAAATCGCAAAATCAACAGCAAAGGCCGACCCGTGCAACAAACAAAAAATGACAACTGCTTTCTTTTAGTTAAGCAACAAGCATATAGAGTTGGAACAGAGGAGGCCCGCACATGCGAAGCCTGATTTCAATTGACTTTCCGGCCCCAGAAATGGAACCTGAAAGCGCACATGTGGTATCAGCTGTCTCCGTTCCTTAGCTCCAATGCGGCGATTGCAATGCAGCACCACCCAGGCAACATTCACCAATCCGTCGCTACTCCGCGCTACTCCGCTACTCCGTGGTATGTTTTAATTCAATTACCCAATGTAATTGACACGATATCGAAACGATGGCGGAGTAAGAAAGCCTTCAATACTTCACCTTTCCACATCTTTCCCTAAGCAGATTCTTACTCCATCCCGTTTTAAATTAATACTATTAATTAATAACGGGATCGACTGAAAAACATAATTCATGTTCTTTCTGGGCCGAAAACTTCGGTAGGAGTCTAGAGGGGCAAGGGGGGCCAACAAGGGGCAGTAAAGTATTCAATACAATCATTCAAATGGAAGCCGACTGCCTGCGCGAAAACCCACAAACTCCGCAACAGCAAGAAACACTTCAAGCAATCACCTAAGGCTGCAAAAGGCTGCTTTTAGCAGCAAACAATCAAGCCACCAGACGAAACGAAATCATAAAAAGCTACCTTCAACATCCTTCAACTGGGTTCAAGCAGCAACCGATATGCACCCCGCTTGCCCCAACAAGAAACAAAATCATCTACAAAACAGCTTGCTCCGACGGACCCAATTCTGGGTCCGGAAAAGCTTCTCAAAACCGGCTTCGCTCAAAAGGGCCTCCCTAGTTACCCTTCCGGTCGCCATGAGCCAAAAAGGTTCATTGAAACCAAAACGTTGCGCTTCTGCAACCTTGATACAAAAAACTTCAAAAAATGAACCTAAACACGGTCCCAAAAATGGGACCGCCTGGCGGTCCCATTTTTGGGACCGCATGCACAGCTTAGTAAAAGAATAGAAGAAAAGCACTTTCACGGTCCCATTTTTGGGACCGTCTGGCGGTACCAAAAATGAGACCGCAAAATCGCAAAATCAACAGCAAAGGCCGACCCGTGCAACAAACAAAAAATGACAACTGCGTTTAGTTAAGCAACAAGCATATAGAGTTGGAACAGAGGAGGCCCGCACATGCGAAGCCTGATTTCAATTGACTTTCCGGCCCCAGAAATGGAACCTGAAAGCGCACATGTGGTATCAGCTGTCTCCGTTCCTTAGCTCCAATGCGGCGATTGCAATGCAGCACCACCCAGGCAACATTCACCAATCCGTCGCTACTCCGCGCTACTCCGCTACTCCGTGGTATGTTTTAATTCAATTACCCAATGTAATTGACACGATATCGAAACGATGGCGGAGTAAGAAAGCCTTCAATACTTCACCTTTCCACATCTTTCCCTAAGCAGATTCTTACTCCATCCCGTTTTAAATTAATACTATTAATTAATAACGGGATCGACTGAAAAAAACATAATTCATGTTCTTTCTGGGCCGAAAACTTCGGTAGGAGTCTAGAGGGGCAAGGGGGGCCAACAAGGGGCAGTAAAGTATTCAATACAATCATTCAAATGGAAGCCGACTGCCTGCGCGAAAACCCACAAACTCCGCAACAGCAAGAAACACTTCAAGCAATCACCTAAGGCTGCAAAAGGCTGCTTTTAGCAGCAAACAATCAAGCCACCAGACGAAACGAAATCATAAAAAGCTACCTTCAACATCCTTCAACTGGGTTCAAGCAGCAACCGATATGCACCCCGCTTGCCCCAACAAGAAACAAAATCATCTACAAAACAGCTTGCTCCGACGGACCCAATTCTGGGTCCGGAAAAGCTTCTCAAAACCGGCTTCGCTCAAAAGGGCCTCCCTAGTTACCCTTCCGGTCGCCATAAGCCAAAAAGGTTCATTGAAACCAAAACGTTGCGCTTCTGCAACCTTGATACAAAAAACTTCAAAAAATGAACCTAAACACGGTCCCAAAAATGGGACCGCCTGGCGGTCCCATTTTTGGGACCGCATGCACAGCTTAGTAAAAGAATAGAAGAAAAGCACTTTCACGGTCCCATTTTTGGGACCGTCTGGCGGTACCAAAAATGAGACCGCAAAATCGCAAAATCAACAGCAAAGGCCGACCCGTGCAACAAACAAAAAATGACAACTGCGTTTAGTTAAGCAACAAGCATATAGAGTTGGAACAGAGGAGGCCCGCACATGCGAAGCCTGATTTCAATTGACTTTCCGGCCCCAGAAATGGAACCTGAAAGCGCACATGTGGTATCAGCTGTCTCCGTTCCTTAGCTCCAATGCGGCGATTGCAATGCAGCACCACCCAGGCAACATTCACCAATCCGTCGCTACTCCGCGCTACTCCGCTACTCCGTGGTATGTTTTAATTCAATTACCCAATGTAATTGACACGATATCGAAACGATGGCGGAGTAAGAAAGCCTTCAATACTTCACCTTTCCACATCTTTCCCTAAGCAGATTCTTACTCCATCCCGTTTTAAATTAATACTATTAATTAATAACGGGATCGACTGAAAAAAACATAATTCATGTTCTTTCTGGGCCGAAAACTTCGGTAGGAGTCTAGAGGGGCAAGGGGGGCCAACAAGGGGCAGTAAAGTATTCAATACAATCATTCAAATGGAAGCCGACTGCCTGCGCGAAAACCCACAAACTCCGCAACAGCAAGAAACACTTCAAGCAATCACCTAAGGCTGCAAAAGGCTGCTTTTAGCAGCAAACAATCAAGCCACCAGACGAAACGAAATCATAAAAAGCTACCTTCAACATCCTTCAACTGGGTTCAAGCAGCAACCGATATGCACCCCGCTTGCCCCAACAAGAAACAAAATCATCTACAAAACAGCTTGCTCCGACGGACCCAATTCTGGGTCCGGAAAAGCTTCTCAAAACCGGCTTCGCTCAAAAGGGCCTCCCTAGTTACCCTTCCGGTCGCCATAAGCCAAAAAGGTTCATTGAAACCAAAACGTTGCGCTTCTGCAACCTTGATACAAAAAACTTCAAAAAATGAACCTAAACACGGTCCCAAAAATGGGACCGCCTGGCGGTCCCATTTTTGGGACCGCATGCACAGCTTAGTAAAAGAATAGAAGAAAAGCACTTTCACGGTCCCATTTTTGGGACCGTCTGGCGGTACCAAAAATGAGACCGCAAAATCGCAAAATCAACAGCAAAGGCCGACCCGTGCAACAAACAAAAAATGACAACTGCGTTTAGTTAAGCAACAAGCATATAGAGTTGGAACAGTTGCCCTTCCGGTCGCCATAAGCCAAAAAGGTTCATTGAAACCAAAACGTTGCGCTTCTGCAACCTTGATACAAAAAACTTCAAAAAATGAACCTAAACACGGTCCCAAAAATGGGACCGCCTGGCGGTCCCATTTTTGGGACCGCATGCACAGCTTAGTAAAAGAATAGAAGAAAAGCACTTTCACGGTCCCATTTTTGGGACCGTCTGGCGGTACCAAAAATGAGACCGCAAAATCGCAAAATCAACAGCAAAGGCCGACCCGTGCAACAAACAAAAAATGACAACTGCGTTTAGTTAAGCAACAAGCATATAGAGTTGGAACAGAGGAGGCCCGCACATGCGAAGCCTGATTTCAATTGACTTTCCGGCCCCAGAAATGGAACCTGAAAGCGCACATGTGGTATCAGCTGTCTCCGTTCCTTAGCTCCAATGCGGCGATTGCAATGCAGCACCACCCAGGCAACATTCACCAATCCGTCGCTACTCCGCGCTACTCCGCTACTCCGTGGTATGTTTTAATTCAATTACCCAATGTAATTGACACGATATCGAAACGATGGCGGAGTAAGAAAGCCTTCAATACTTCACCTTTCCACATCTTTCCCTAAGCAGATTCTTACTCCATCCCGTTTTAAATTAATACTATTAATTAATAACGGGATCGACTGAAAAAAACATAATTCATGTTCTTTCTGGGCCGAAAACTTCGGTAGGAGTCTAGAGGGGCAAGGGGGGCCAACAAGGGGCAGTAAAGTATTCAATACAATCATTCAAATGGAAGCCGACTGCCTGCGCGAAAACCCACAAACTCCGCAACAGCAAGAAACACTTCAAGCAATCACCTAAGGCTGCAAAAGGCTGCTTTTAGCAGCAAACAATCAAGCCACCAGACGAAACGAAATCATAAAAAGCTACCTTCAACATCCTTCAACTGGGTTCAAGCAGCAACCGATATGCACCCCGCTTGCCCCAACAAGAAACAAAATCATCTACAAAACAGCTTGCTCCGACGGACCCAATTCTGGGTCCGGAAAAGCTTCTCAAAACCGGCTTCGCTCAAAAGGGCCTCCCTAGTTACCCTTCCGGTCGCCATGAGCCAAAAAGGTTCATTGAAACCAAAACGTTGCGCTTCTGCAACCTTGATACAAAAAACTTCAAAAAATGAACCTAAACACAGTCCCAAAGGCGGTCCCATTTTTGGGACCGCATGCACAGCTTAGTAAAAGAATAGAAGAAAAGCACTTTCACGGTCCCTGATTTTGGCGGTACCAAAAATGAGACCGCAAAATCGCAAAATCAACAGCAAAGGCCGACCCGTGCAACAAACAAAAAATGACAACTGCGTTTAGTTAAGCAACAAGCATATAGAGTTGGAACAGTTGCCCTTCCGGTCGCCATAAGCCAAAAAGGTTCATTGAAACCAAAACGTTGCGCTTCTGCAACCTTGATACAAAAAACTTCAAAAAATGAACCTAAACACGGTCCCAAAAATGGGACCTTTTGGGACCGCATGCACAGCTTAGTAAAAGAATAGAAGAAAAGCACTTTCACGGTCCCATTTTTGGGACCGTCTGGCGGTACCAAAAATGAGACCGCAAAATCGCAAAATCAACAGCAAAGGCCGACCCGTGCAACAAACAAAAAATGACAACTGCGTTTAGTTAAGCAACAAGCATATAGAGTTGGAACAGAGGAGGCCCGCACATGCGAAGCCTGATTTCAATTGACTTTCCGGCCCCAGAAATGGAACCTGAAAGCGCACATGTGGTATCAGCTGTCTCCGTTCCTTAGCTCCAATGCGGCGATTGCAATGCAGCACCACCCAGGCAACATTCACCAATCCGTCGCTACTCCGCGCTACTCCGCTACTCCGTGGTATGTTTTAATTCAATTACCCAATGTAATTGACACGATATCGAAACGATGGCGGAGTAAGAAAGCCTTCAATACTTCACCTTTCCACATCTTTCCCTAAGCAGATTCTTACTCCATCCCGTTTTAAATTAATACTATTAATTAATAACGGGATCGACTGAAAAAAACATAATTCATGTTCTTTCTGGGCCGAAAACTTCGGTAGGAGTCTAGAGGGGCAAGGGGGGCCAACAAGGGGCAGTAAAGTATTCAATACAATCATTCAAATGGAAGCCGACTGCCTGCGCGAAAACCCACAAACTCCGCAACAGCAAGAAACACTTCAAGCAATCACCTAAGGCTGCAAAAGGCTGCTTTTAGCAGCAAACAATCAAGCCACCAGACGAAACGAAATCATAAAAAGCTACCTTCAACATCCTTCAACTGGGTTCAAGCAGCAACCGATATGCACCCCGCTTGCCCCAACAAGAAACAAAATCATCTACAAAACAGCTTGCTCCGACGGACCCAATTCTGGGTCCGGAAAAGCTTCTCAAAACCGGCTTCGCTCAAAAGGGCCTCCCTAGTTACCCTTCCGGTCGCCATAAGCCAAAAAGGTTCATTGAAACCAAAACGTTGCGCTTCTGCAACCTTGATACAAAAAACTTCAAAAAATGAACCTAAACATGGTCCCAAAAATGGGACCGCCTGGCGGTTCCATTTTTGGGACCGCATGCACAGCTTAGTAAAAGAATAGAAGAAAAGCACTTTCACGGTCCCATTTTTGGGACCGTCTGGCGGTACCAAAAATGAGACCGCAAAATCGCAAAATCAACAAAGGCCGACCCGTGCAACAAACAAAAAATGACAACTGCGTTTAGTTAAGCAACAAGCATATAGAGTTGGAACAGTTACCCTTCCGGTCGCCATAAGCCAAAAAGGTTCATTGAAACCAAAACGTTGCGCTTCTGCAACCTTGATACAAAAAACTTCAAAAAATGAACCTAAACATGGTCCCAAAAATGGGACCGCCTGGCGGTTCCATTTTTGGGACCGCATGCACAGCTTAGTAAAAGAATAGAAGAAAAGCACTTTCACGGTCCCATTTTTGGGACCGTCTGGCGGTACCAAAAATGAGACCGCAAAATCGCAAAATCAACAAAGGCCGACCCGTGCAACAAACAAAAAATGACAACTGCGTTTAGTTAAGCAACAAGCATATAGAGTTGGAACAGAGGAGGCCCGCACATGCGAAGCCTGATTTCAATTGACTTTCCGGCCCCAGAAATGGAACCTGAAAGCGCACATGTGGTATCAGCTGTCTCCGTTCCTTAGCTCCAATGCGGCGATTGCAATGCAGCACCACCCAGGCAACATTCACCAATCCGTCGCTACTCCGCGCTACTCCGCTACTCCGTGGTATGTTTTAATTCAATTACCCAATGTAATTGACACGATATCGAAACGATGGCGGAGTAAGAAAGCCTTCAATACTTCACCTTTCCACATCTTTCCCTAAGCAGATTCTTACTCCATCCCGTTTTAAATTAATACTATTAATTAATAACGGGATCGACTGAAAAAAACATAATTCATGTTCTTTCTGGGCCGAAAACTTCGGTAGGAGTCTAGAGGGGCAAGGGGGGCCAACAAGGGGCAGTAAAGTATTCAATACAATCATTCAAATGGAAGCCGACTGCCTGCGCGAAAACCCACAAACTCCGCAACAGCAAGAAACACTTCAAGCAATCACCTAAGGCTGCAAAAGGCTGCTTTTAGCAGCAAACAATCAAGCCACCAGACGAAACGAAATCATAAAAAGCTACCTTCAACATCCTTCAACTGGGTTCAAGCAGCAACCGATATGCACCCCGCTTGCCCCAACAAGAAACAAAATCATCTACAAAACAGCTTGCTCCGACGGACCCAATTCGACGGACCCAATTCTGGGTCCGGAAAAGCTTCTCAAAACCGGCTTCGCTCAAAAGGGCCTCCCTAGTTACCCTTCCGGTCGCCATAAGCCAAAAAGGTTCATTGAAACCAAAACGTTGCGCTTCTGCAACCTTGATACAAAAAACTTCAAAAAATGAACCTAAACACGGTCCCAAAAATGGGACCGCCTGGCGGTCCCATTTTTGGGACCGCATGCACAGCTTAGTAAAAGAATAGAAGAAAAGCACTTTCACGGTCCCATTTTTGGGACCGTCTGGCGGTACCAAAAATGAGACCGCAAAATCGCAAAATCAACAGCAAAGGCCGACCCGTGCAACAAACAAAAAATGACAACTGCGTTTAGTTAAGCAACAAGCATATAGAGTTGGAACAGAGGAGGCCCGCACATGCGAAGCCTGATTTCAATTGACTTTCCGGCCCCAGAAATGGAACCTGAAAGCGCACATGTGGTATCAGCTGTCTCCGTTCCTTAGCTCCAATGCGGCGATTGCAATGCAGCACCACCCAGGCAACATTCACCAATCCGTCGCTACTCCGCACTACTCCGCTACTCCGTGGTATGTTTTAATTCAATTACCCAATGTAATTGACACGATATCGAAACGATGGCGGAGTAAGAAAGCCTTCAATACTTCACCTTTCCACATCTTTCCCTAAGCAGATTCTTACTCCATCCCGTTTTAAATTAATACTATTAATTAATAACGGGATCGACTGAAAAAAACATAATTCATGTTCTTTC
This sequence comes from bacterium, assembly GCA_965233585.1. GTDB lineage: Bacteria > SAR324 > SAR324 > SAR324 > NAC60-12 > CBDDTI01. Next base: position 7,242 of record CBDDTI010000195.1, on the reverse strand, counting down.
TGGGCCGAAAACTTCGGTAGGAGTCTAGAGGGGCAAGGGGGGCCAACAAGGGGCAGTAAAGTATTCAATACAATCATTCAAATGGAAGCCGACTGCCTGCGCGAAAACCCACAAACTCCGCAACAGCAAGAAACACTTCAAGCAATCACCTAAGGCTGCAAAAGGCTGCTTTTAGCAGCAAACAATCAAGCCACCAGACGAAACGAAATCATAAAAAGCTACCTTCAACATCCTTCAACTGGGTTCAAGCAGCAACCGATATGCACCCCGCTTGCCCCAACAAGAAACAAAATCATCTACAAAACAGCTTGCTCCGACGGACCCAATTCGACGGACCCAATTCTGGGTCCGGAAAAGCTTCTCAAAACCGGCTTCGCTCAAAAGGGCCTCCCTAGTTACCCTTCCGGTCGCCATAAGCCAAAAAGGTTCATTGAAACCAAAACGTTGCGCTTCTGCAACCTTGATACAAAAAACTTCAAAAAATGAACCTAAACACGGTCCCAAAAATGGGACCGCCTGGCGGTCCCATTTTTGGGACCGCATGCACAGCTTAGTAAAAGAATAGAAGAAAAGCACTTTCACGGTCCCATTTTTGGGACCGTCTGGCGGTACCAAAAATGAGACCGCAAAATCGCAAAATCAACAGCAAAGGCCGACCCGTGCAACAAACAAAAAATGACAACTGCGTTTAGTTAAGCAACAAGCATATAGAGTTGGAACAGAGGAGGCCCGCACATGCGAAGCCTGATTTCAATTGACTTTCCGGCCCCAGAAATGGAACCTGAAAGCGCACATGTGGTATCAGCTGTCTCCGTTCCTTAGCTCCAATGCGGCGATTGCAATGCAGCACCACCCAGGCAACATTCACCAATCCGTCGCTACTCCGCGCTACTCCGCTACTCCGTGGTATGTTTTAATTCAATTACCCAATGTAATTGACACGATATCGAAACGATGGCGGAGTAAGAAAGCCTTCAATACTTCACCTTTCCACATCTTTCCCTAAGCAGATTCTTACTCCATCCCGTTTTAAATTAATACTATTAATTAATAACGGGATCGACTGAAAAAAACATAATTCATGTTCTTTCTGGGCCGAAAACTTCGGTAGGAGTCTAGAGGGGCAAGGGGGGCCAACAAGGGGCAGTAAAGTATTCAATACAATCATTCAAATGGAAGCCGACTGCCTGCGCGAAAACCCACAAACTCCGCAACAGCAAGAAACACTTCAAGCAATCACCTAAGGCTGCAAAAGGCTGCTTTTAGCAGCAAACAATCAAGCCACCAGACGAAACGAAATCATAAAAAGCTACCTTCAACATCCTTCAACTGGGTTCAAGCAGCAACCGATATGCACCCCGCTTGCCCCAACAAGAAACAAAATCATCTACAAAACAGCTTGCTCCGACGGACCCAATTCGACCCAATTCTGGGTCCGGAAAAGCTTCTCAGAACCGGCTTCGCTCAAAAAGGGCCTCCCTAGTTACCCTTCCGGTCGCCATAAGCCAAAAAGGTTCATTGAAACCAAAACGTTGCGCTTCTGCAACCTTGATACAAAAAACTTCAAAAAATGAACCTAAACACGGTCCCAAAAATGGGACCGCCTGGCGGTCCCATTTTTGGGACCGCATGCACAGCTTAGTAAAAGAATAGAAGAAAAGCACTTTCACGGTCCCATTTTTGGGACCGTCTGGCGGTACCAAAAATGAGACCGCAAAATCGCAAAATCAACAGCAAAGGCCGACCCGTGCAACAAACAAAAAATGACAACTGCGTTTAGTTAAGCAACAAGCATATAGAGTTGGAACAGAGGAGGCCCGCACATGCGAAGCCTGATTTCAATTGACTTTCCGGCCCCAGAAATGGAACCTGAAAGCGCACATGTGGTATCAGCTGTCTCCGTTCCCTAGCTCCAATGTGGCGATTTGCGATGCAGCAACACCCAGGCAACATTCACCAATCCTTCGCTACTCCGCGCTACTCCGCTACTCCGTGCTATGTTTTAATTCAATTACCCAATGTAATTGACACGGTATCGAAACGATGGCGGAGTAAGAAAGCCTTCAATACTTCACCTTCCCACATCTTTTCCTAAGCAGATTCCTACTCCATCCCGTTTTAAATTTATACTATTAATTAATAACGGGATTGACTGAAAAGATCATGATTCATCTTCTTTCTGGGCTGAAAACTTCGGTAGGAGTCTAGAGGGGCAAGGGGGGCCAACAAGGGGCAGTAGAGTATTCAATACAATCATTCAAATGGAAGCCGGCCACCTGCGCGAAAACCCACAAACTCCGCAACAGCAAGAAACACCTCAAGCAATCACCTAAGGGCTGCAAAAGGCTGATGGGCCTTCTTTTAGCGGCAAACAATCAAGCCACCAGACGCAACGAAATAATAAGAAGCTAACTTCAAGTAGGTTCAAGCAGCAACCGATATGCACCCCGCTTGCCCCAACCAGAAACAAAATCATCTACAAAACAGCTTGCTCCGACAGACCCAATTCTGGGTCCGGAAAACCTTCTCAAAACCGGCTTCACTCAAAAGGGCCTCCCTAGTTGCCCTTCCGGTCGCCATAAGCCACAAAGTTTCATTGAAACCAAAACTTTGCGCTTCTGCAACCTTGATACAAAAAACTTCAAAAAATGAACCTAAATACGGTCCCAAAAATGGGACCGCCTGGCGGTCCCATTTTTGGGACCGCATGCGCAGCTTAGTAAAAGAACAAAAGAAAAGCACTTTCACGGTCCCATTTTTGGGACCGTCTGGCGGTACCAAAAATGAGACCGCAAAATCGCAAAATCCACAGCAAAGGCCGACCCTTGCAACAAACAAAAACATTACAACTAGGTTTACTTAAGCAATCAGCATATAGATTTGGAACAGAGGAGGCCCGCACATGCGAAGCCTGATTTCAATTGACTTTCCGGCCCCAGAAATGGAACCTGAAAGCGCACATGTGGTATCAGCTGTCTCCGTTCCCTAGCTCCAATGTGGCGATTTGCGATGCAGCAACACCCAGGCAACATTCACCAATCCTTCGCTACTCCGCGCTACTCCGTGCTATGTTTTAATTCAATTACCCAATGTAATTGACACGGTATCGAAACGATGGCGGAGTAAGAAAGCCTTCAATACTTCACCTTCCCACATCTTTTCCTAAGCAGATTCCTACTCCATCCCGTTTTAAATTTATACTATTAATTAATAACGGGATTGACTGAAAAGATCATGATTCATCTTCTTTCTGGGCTGAAAACTTCGGTAGGAGTCTAGAGGGGCAAGGGGGGCCAACAAGGGGCAGTAGAGTATTCAATACAATCATTCAAATGGAAGCCGGCCACCTGCGCGAAAACCCACAAACTCCGCAACAGCAAGAAACACCTCAAGCAATCACCTAAGGGCTGCAAAAGGCTGATGGGCCTTCTTTTAGCGGCAAACAATCAAGCCACCAGACGCAACGAAATAATAAGAAGCTAACTTCAAGTGGGTTCAAGCAGCAACCGATATGCACCCCGCTTGCCCCAACCAGAAACAAAATCATCTACAAAACAGCTTGCTCCGACAGACCCAATTCTGGGTCCGGAAAACATTCTCAAAACCGGCTTCACTCAAAAGGGCCTCCCTAGTTACCCTTCCGGTCGCCATAAGCCAAAAAGGTTCATTGAAACCAAAACGTTGCGCTTCTGCAACCTTGATACAAAAAACTTCAAAAAATGAACCTAAACACGCCTGGCGGTCCCAAAAATGGGACCGCCTGGCGGTCCCATTTTTGGGACCGCATGCAGCTTAGTAAAAGAATAGAAGAAAAGCACTTTCACGGTCCCATTTTTGGGACCGTCTGGCGGTACCAAAAATGAGACCGCAAAATCGCAAAATCAACAGCAAAGGCCGACCCGTGCAACAAACAAAAAATGACAACTGCGTTTAGTTAAGCAACAAGCATATAGAGTTGGAACAGAGGAGGCCCGCACATGCGAAGCCTGATTTCAATTGACTTTCCGGCCCCAGAAATGGAACCTGAAAGCGCACATGTGGTATCAGCTGTCTCCGTTCCTTAGCTCCAATGCGGCGATTGCAATGCAGCACCACCCAGGCAACATTCACCAATCCGTCGCTACTCCGCGCTACTCCGCTACTCCGTGGTATGTTTTAATTCAATTACCCAATGTAATTGACACGATATCGAAACGATGGCGGAGTAAGAAAGCCTTCAATACTTCACCTTTCCACATCTTTCCCTAAGCAGATTCTTACTCCATCCCGTTTTAAATTAATACTATTAATTAATAACGGGATCGACTGAAAAAAACATAATTCATGTTCTTTCTGGGCCGAAAACTTCGGTAGGAGTCTAGAGGGGCAAGGGGGGCCAACAAGGGGCAGTAAAGTATTCAATACAATCATTCAAATGGAAGCCGACTGCCTGCGCGAAAACCCACAAACTCCGCAACAGCAAGAAACACTTCAAGCAATCACCTAAGGCTGCAAAAGGCCGCTTTTAGCAGCAAACAATCAAGCCACCAGACGAAACGAAATCATAAAAAGCTACCTTCAACATCCTTCAACTGGGTTCAAGCAGCAACCGATATGCACCCCGCTTGCCCCAACAAGAAACAAAATCATCTACAAAACAGCTTGCTCCGACGGACCCAATTCTGGGTCCGGAAAAGCTTCTCAAAACCGGCTTCGCTCAAAAGGGCCTCCCTAGTTACCCTTCCGGTCGCCATAAGCCAAAAAGGTTCATTGAAACCAAAAACGTTGCGCTTCTGCAACCTTGATACAAAAAACTTCAAAAAATGAACCTAAACACGGTCCCAAAAATGGGACCGCTTGGCGGTCCCATTTTTGGGACCGCATGCACAGCTTAGTAAAAGAATAAAAGCACTTTCACGGTCCCATTTTTGGGACCGTCTGGCGGTACCAAAAATGAGACCGCAAAATCGCAAAATCAACAGCAAAGGCCGACCCGTGCAACAAACAAAAAATGACAACTGCGTTTAGTTAAGCAACAAGCATATAGAGTTGGAACAGTTGCCCTTCCGGTCGCCATAAGCCAAAAAGGTTCATTGAAACCAAAATGTTGCGCTTCTGCAACCTTGATACAAAAAACTTCAAAAAAATGAACCTAAACACGGTCCCAAAAATGGGACCGCCTGGCGGTCCCATTTTTGGGACCGCATGCACAGCTTAGTAAAAGAATAGAAGAAAAGCACTTTCACGGTCCCATTTTTGGGACCGTCTGGCGGTACCAAAAATGAGACCGCAAAATCGCAAAATCAACAGCAAAGGCCGACCCGTGCAACAAACAAAAAATGACAACTGCGTTTAGTTAAGCAACAAGCATATAGAGTTGGAACAGAGGAGGCCCGCACATGCGAAGCCTGATTTCAATTGACTTTCCGGCCCCAGAAATGGAACCTGAAAGCGCACATGTGGTATCAGCTGTCTCCGTTCCTTAGCTCCAATGCGGCGATTGCAATGCAGCACCACCCAGGCAACATTCACCAATCCGTCGCTACTCCGCGCTACTCCGCTACTCCGTGGTATGTTTTAATTCAATTACCCAATGTAATTGACACGATATCGAAACGATGGCGGAGTAAGAAAGCCTTCAATACTTCACCTTTCCACATCTTTCCCTAAGCAGATTCTTACTCCATCCCGTTTTAAATTAATACTATTAATTAATAACGGGATCGACTGAAAAAAACATAATTCATGTTCTTTCTGGGCCGAAAACTTCGGTAGGAGTCTAGAGGGGCAAGGGGGCCAACAAGGGGCAGTAAAGTATTCAATACAATCATTCAAATGGAAGCCGACTGCCTGCGCGAAAACCCACAAACTCCGCAACAGCAAGAAACACTTCAAGCAATCACCTAAGGCTGCAAAAGGCTGCTTTTAGCAGCAAACAATCAAGCCACCAGACGAAACGAAATCATAAAAAGCCTACCTTCAACATCCTTCAACTGGGTTCAAGCAGCAACCGATATGCACCCCGCTTGCCCCAACAAGAAACAAAATCATCTACAAAACAGCTTGCTCCGACGGACCCAATTCTGGGTCCGGAAAAGCTTCTCAAAACCGGCTTCGCTCAAAAGGGCCTCCCTAGTTACCCTTCCGGTCGCCATAAGCCAAAAAGGTTCATTGAAACCAAAACGTTGCGCTTCTGCAACCTTGATACAAAAAACTTCAAAAAATGAACCTAAACACGGTCCCAAAAATGGGACCGCCTGGCGGTCCCATTTTTGGGACCGCATGCACAGCTTAGTAAAAGAATAGAAGAAAAGCACTTTCACGGTCCCATTTTTGGGACCGTCTGGCGGTACCAAAAATGAGACCGCAAAATCGCAAAATCAACAGCAAAGGCCGACCCGTGCAACAAACAAAAAATGACAACTGCGTTTAGTTAAGCAACAAGCATATAGAGTTGGAACAGTTGCCCTTCCGGTCGCCATAAGCCAAAAAGGTTCATTGAAACCAAAACGTTGCACTTCTGCAACCTTGATACAAAAAACTTCAAAAAATGAACCTAAACACGGTCCCAAAAATGGGACCGCCTGGCGGTCCCTGGCGGTCCCATTTTTGGGACCGCATGCACAGCTTAGTAAAAGAATAGAAGAAAAGCACTTTAACGGTCCCATTTTTGGGACCGTCTGGCGGTACCAAAAATGAGACCGCAAAATCGCAAAATCAACAGCAAAGGCCGACCCGTGCAACAAACAAAAAATGACAACTGCGTTTAGTTAAGCAACAAGCATATAGAGTTGGAACAGAGGAGGCCCGCACATGCGAAGCCTGATTTCAATTGACTTTCCGGCCCCAGAAATGGAACCTGAAAGCGCACATGTGGTATCAGCTGTCTCCGTTCCTTAGCTCCAATGCGGCGATTGCAATGCAGCACCACCCAGGCAACATTCACCAATCCGTCGCTACTCCGCGCTACTCCGCTACTCCGTGGCATGTTTTAATTCAATTACCCAATGTAATTGACACGATATCGAAACGATGGCGGAGTAAGAAAGCCTTCAATACTTCACCTTTCCACATCTTTCCCTAAGCAGATTCTTACTCCATCCCGTTTTAAATTAATACTATTAATTAATAACGGGATCGACTGAAAAAAACATAATTCATGTTCTTTCTGGGCCGAAAACTTCGGTAGGAGTCTAGAGGGGCAAGGGGGGCCAACAAGGGGCAGTAAAGCATTCAATACAATCATTCACATGGAAGCCGACT
>CBDDTI010000194.1:0-9223 GCA_965233585.1 bacterium | reverse complement strand
TGAGGCCGATTAGATCACTGTATTGATCCAACGTATACCAGCAGGATCATCGTTCCGGTTGCTTGCTGATACACTTTATAGTTTTTTTTCAACTTGGCATGAAAAAATAATTATTAGAATACTTTTTTTTAAAAATAAAATGTAATAAGAACATCAGAGCGTCTAAAACAATTAGAACATTTTTTTGTACTCGTAACGCATTTTCTTTGCAATTAGAACGTAACTGTAGAGTTTAGAAAATAAATACGAAAAAGAGCATGAATTTTTTTACTTAGTTAGCATCTAAGAAGTAAATTCAGGACAAAAATCTTGAGTTTAGAACATATTAATGTAATTGGAAAGAAAAATTGCTAAACAGCATTTTTGTCCACTTCGGCGCCTCATACTTTTCCATGGGAATTTGTTCGACTCAAATGGATACAATGGATTCCATCGGAACGACTTCCTACCCCCTAATCCAACATAAGTAGAATTTTTTCTAACTCTTCCCAATAGAACGTGAACTTTTCCATCGGAATCGGTTCGTCTCCAGTGGATCCGATGGATTCCGGAACAACTTCCTACCCCCTCATCCAACATGGGTGAAAACATGGGTGAAATTTTCCTAAGTATCTAACCAATAGACAAAAATTTTTCCATCGGAAAATGATCGAGTCCAATATATCCGATGGATTCCATCGAAACGACTTCCTACCCCCTCATCCAACATTGGTGAAATTTTCTTAAGTGTCTCACCAATAGGACATGGACTTTTCCATCGGAATCGGTTCGTCTCCAATGGATTCGATGGATACCATCGGAGCGACTTTCTAACCCCTCATCCAACATGGATAAGAACATGGGTGAACTTTTCCAAGTCTCTCACGAAAATAGCATAAACTTTTTTTTCGGAATCGGTTCGTGTCCAATGGTGACCGCACTTGTCATAACTCGTTCATTTAATCCTAAGTCAGTTAACAGATATATAAATAGTGAAACAGAGAATTCACTCTGAAGTGTAAATTTAAGTGCTAATTGAACCCATAAATAACCCACTGGGCGTTAGCCCTAGCAAAGGGAATCAGGGAACCACACGAGGTAAAGAAAAAATCTTTTGACCTCTGTGGGAATCGAACCCACGACCTCCGGATTAGATCTACCGTTACTCTGCCGATTGAGCTACGAGGTCGGACAGAGAAAGTCGGGGACGATTCACCACCTAAATCGTCCCCGACTTTCTCTGTCCGACCTCGTAGCTCAATCGGCAGAGTAACGGTAGATCTAATCCGGAGGTCGTGGGTTCGATTCCCACAGAGGTCAAAAGATTTTTTCTTTACCTCGTGTGGTTCCCTGATTCCCTTTGCTAGGGCTAACGCCCAGTGGGTTATTTATGGGTTCAATTAGCACTTAAATTTACACTTCAGAGTTAATTCTCTGTTTCACCATTTGTGTTCATAGTGCTACGCAGCACAACATTCAGATATATAAATATATTACAATAGGTCAAAACATGAGGGAACTTTTTCTTGGACTCTAACGAGTAGATCAAGATTATGGGTGAACTTTTTCCAAGTCTCTCACGAATAGAACATGGACTTTTCCATCGGAATCGGTTCGTGTCCAATGGATCCCATGGATTCCATCAGAACGACTTTCTACCCCCTCATCCAACATGGGTGAGATTTTTTAAGTATCTCTCCAACAGAAAATGGACTTTTCCATCGGAATCTGTTTCGTGTCCAATGGATCACCTCCATTATTACTCTTCCCAGTAGACCGCGACACCCACGAATTTTTTTGCCGCCTTCAAAGTAACGTTTTTGATGCCGCGAGTTTCTGTCAAACCAATCACGTGGTACATTGAAATGCACCACGTGAGGACATTTTTTCTGTGTGGCGTCATGGCTTTTTCGTATTACGTGGTGTTCATTCACAATGTGTTTATCTTCAAGAAGAAAGCTTACCGCCCTTTTTATCGTGTCGAATGCATCTAAAAAACCGCTCCGAATTTGTCCCGATCATATATTATCTTCAGCTGATAAACAGTGGTCATGCTGACAGTTCTATGCATATGACAGACAAAAAGCACGGTAAGCTTTCTTCTTGAAGATAAACACGTTGTGAATGAACATCACGTAATGCGAAAAAGCCATGACGCACACAGAAAAAAATGTCCTCACGTGGTGCATTTCAGTGTACCACGTGATTGGTTTGAAGTAAACTCGCGGCATCAAAAACGTTACTCTGAAGACGGTAAAAAAAGTCGTGGGTGTCGCGGTCTACTGGGAAGAGTAATAGTAGGTCTTTACACATCTACACGTTCGTTCGAGGGCAATGGAATACGACTGGAATCTGTTCGACAGTATTGGACAACCCTCCAGTACGAATGAAAGAGTGCACAAACCATTTTTAGATAGTACAGTAAGGTATGATACATGCATATATGACATAAGGTGACGGAGTGCACAAAAAGCCCGACAAGTTCCGATGTAAATAACCCATATCTCTTCAGTTCCTTGTAAAAGAAAAGAGTACAATTTTCGAGCCATAAGCAAAACTGTAAACAATAACACAGAAGTAATCACATTCAAGCTTTCGTTTGCTGAATGTATTATAGGCTGAGAAGCGTAAAGCTGCATTTCTCGGAAAGCACAATCATTCGCGTTTCGATAAAGGCTTAAAAGTGCCAGGATATATAGAAGAAATAGATACATGCAATACCAGCTCGAAAAAGGCTGGAATTGGTAGGTAAAATGTGGTGTATTATTTTAAAATGAAACGCAATTAATTTCGAATCTTTGGTTATCAAGAAAGGCAACGTGTACACTTTGTGGATGCTTTCTTTGGAGAAACCGTAATTGCTGGCGAGCCCTTGCGAGGCAGCTGCCTATTCTTCATAATAGCGAGAAGAAGGAAAAATCTGTCGGATGTAAGATTGAAGACATACGCAGTCGATTCTGTTTTTTATGCATCAGTCATTTGAGACCCCCGCACCCCCCCCCCCCCCATTCGGGCTTAGCGGGGGACTGGGGGGCTTTCACCTCAGATACACTCCATGTTGGTTCCCCGGTAGGCGGGGAATTCACTGGAAGTCACGGTCTTCGTATCCCCTACCGGGGGAATAAGCGGGGCAGTCGCTGAACGAGTACTCTTTTTGTTTTGAAACCATTTAATTGTTCACATTTTGCAGAGAGTATTAACCATTACTGTAAATAATTGTCAGTATTTGGTATCACTGTCTCGCAAATATTTTTTATTCGTTATTGTGGAACGTACATCTGAACAGGACTGTTTTTCACTTTGATTTTATGATGACTTTGATCAACGATTAGCGCACGTGAATTGTGTTTATTTAGGGTTCTGCGCATTTTGATCAGTCGAATCAATTCTTTTATTGTGAGATCACATTGCATGCGATCATCAAAATGGATTAACTGAATCAGTTGAAACAATTTCAAATCTGCTATTATTTGTGCGATTGACACTACTGTACTAGTTGTCTGTTGTGTTTCATTGTCAATTTATCCAGATGTATCAATGAAACTACTTCTACAATAAAGATATTTTAACATTTATTCTGCATTGAGGAGCCTTTGGAACTTATTTGCTGGCCCCTCAAAAATCAATGTTTTCACTTCATGGCTGCCAACAGTGTCTTTTAACCCGTGTGTTACGTCAATAGGTTGTTTTACAAAGGGAGTACCATGTGAGTGTGGAACATTTGGGGCGGGGAAAGCACCACTCACTGTTGTCCCCGGGGACCGGAGACTTCACTCGCTTTCACTTGGACAAAAAGTGGATGCCCCGCTCAAGCTCGAATGGGGGGAGGCGGGGGTTTCAAATGACTGGTGCATTATATTCCGGCATTCCGGGGTGCCCGTGAATGCACGTGGAAATATTGATCGATTTCGAACCCTGGTCCAGCTCAGCTAGAAGTCAAGGACACGATAAATGAAGGTATGTAATTGCTTGTGGAGGTATTCAAGAAGGTCATGAATGGTTTAGTGATGACTCTCAAGGAAGACGAGATTTTTGTGTGTTTGGAGCAATTTTGCCGATACGCGAATGAAGGTGCTATGAAATACAATAGGGTTTAGCGGCTCAAGAATATAACCGCAGTATTGTAATTAAATTCCATGGGATGTAAAAGCCACTGATGTAAGAGCTTTAATTCAGAACGGAATAGACATAGAGAGTGTAACATTGTAAAAGAGATTGGAAAAGGAATAAACGCATCTATCGAAAGATACAGTACTTTGATTGTGAACCAGCGCCGGGAGATATTCCTAAACATCAGGAAACTACAAGAGCCTTGCTACTGATGGGGCTTAGGCCCCGTTCACACTACGCCGGAGAATTTTGAAAACGGCGTTTTTCATTCTGAAAATGCATCTAATTAATGTTTTCTGTTCACACGACTTCGGAGAAATTTGAAAACGCAACAGGAGAACACAGTGGAACCCCGCTATAGCGAAGTGTCACGGTACCGAAAAAAATTTTCGTTATAGCTGGGTAATTTAAAATTATGAAAAATTCAATACTACACGTAGAAGTCATTACTTTTATTCATTTGATACTGTAAACTGTAAGTGTAATCCGCTTACAATCAGGACATAAATTTCAAGAACGCTTTCAATTTATATAAAACTTTAAAAGTCAGAAGTAACAGCAGCTAACAGTAACACCTGTGTGAAATCATCGAGCGACCGGACAAAATATTCGTTATAGCGGGGTAAATTGCGCGTTGGGACCGTCAAAATCTATTCGTTATAGTGGGGTTCGTTATGGCGGGGTTCATTTCCACACATTTTACTGTAATTCTGCCGGGCTTTCAAATGTTGTTCGTTATATCGGAGTCTTCGTTATAGCGGGGTGCCACTATAACACGATTATCGTAATCTCATCGTTTTTCAAAGTGTCTTCCGTCCACACTGAAACGCAGAGCTGGCATTTTCAAATTCCTCCGGTTAGACGAGCGTTTTCGTAATGCTCCGTTTGTGACGGATTGGTGTGGATGGAAGGCCTAATCGTAGAAAAAAGAGCTACGTTTTCAAATTTATCTGGTATAGGTTAGACGGGGCCTTAAATTCATACAGCAGTAGTAGAAATTCGGTTATTGGTTACTAGCAAAGGTTCATACGTTATCTCAAGGAAAAAATAACATAATTGTTGAAAAAACTCTACAGGATTCATTAAAGGAATACAATTTTTCAGCGATGTGGAGAAAATGCCAAAAAATAATGCTATTAAGCGTGAAGCATTTTCTCTATTATTCTGCAGATAACTCTGGCCATTAAACAGGGAACCGACGGCAACCTCGAAGACAACGATAACTAAACAAATGAATTCATGTTCTTCTTTTGAATTTCGCAGTTGTCTAGATTTGTTTAGCGCGGCTGCCTGCCTGAGAGGTTTTTCAAGCTAAATATGTAATACCAGAGTTTAATTCTAAATGACTGAAAATACCAAAAATTAGCCTCGTCTTTTGCGTTCTCCAAAATACGGGAAACGTAGTCATTTCACGTTGCTTTTGTTCAGAGGACAGCAAAGAAATATAAAAAGATCTATAACGCACGTGCGCAACCATTGTTCTACTCATTAAACCTGTTTTTGCTGGCGTTTTCGTCGTTGTTGCAGTCGTGGTTTGAGCCTGTTTGCGTAAGGTCGCTATTTACGCAACACAAGCTTGTTTTAAAATCCACAATTTAAGTTCCTCCTAGAATAAGATCTCAATTTTACAGTACACCCACAACAACTATCTTAGCCTGCGTAGCTGGCGGGATTTCGCGCGCGAGTGCTTTTATTCCGCCAGCTACGCAGACTACAACTATCTAGATAGACCAACGAGAGCATTTGAGGAGACCACTATCTCCAGTTTCTGACCTACCGAACGCATTCCATGTCCGCGGGCCACTATCTTGAGGAATAGTGTTGTGAAACTGTCAACCATGAAGCCCAGCGCTTCCTGTTTTCCGCTCTTTTTTCTACCTTTGAAATACAACCTACGCGCCCTGGGGAAAAGGTTAACATCACATCTATCTAGTAAAGCACCGTTCTTTTTAACCAATCCAGTCTCAGATTTTGCTAATCCAGATTGTTTGAATCCTCATTGCAACTGGTATCGACGAGCGAGCCATAATGACAAGGCGTCTGGACTTGTGAGTGAAATGAGTCTCAAGTGGTACATAATGAAAGGAAACAATCCGGGCAGCATTGGTTTCCAATCTAACGATCTGTCTTCGGATGTGGACTTAAGATTAAAATCATCAGATTTCCTATCCCATTATCTGAATTAGGATTGGTTAAAAGGATCGATTAAACTTTTGTTTCTTAGAAAAACTGACTGAGTGGCAGTGATACGTGAATGAGCTAAAGCATTGCACATGGGCCTGTGTAATTTAAATCAAGCTTTTTCGCTCCTGAAGTGTTTTTGGCTTTTACGACGGCAAACAAATGAGTCGTGTAGTAACACAGAGTTACAGCGGTCAGGATGAAAGCCACAACCATGTGCTTCCTCCATTTCTTCTTCCAAACCCGCACTACAGCGATGTTTAAATAGGACATCTGCAGCCAAAACGAGAACGTATTGAAAACGAAATCAATGCTAAGAGCGATGGAAACGCGATAAAAGAAACTGAGTGATATAATGCATGTTGTTAGAGGACGGATCGGCGGGATACATGAAGTTGTACAGCTGGATGAAACCGACCGCTGCCATCAACGATATTGATTCTCCGAGAATCATCTGAATGCTCATGTCTGCGATAAAGCGCATGCTTCTTGGAGAGCGAAATTTCTCTGCAGTGGTGATCGCCTCTGTTCCGTCTCGTTTAAGTTTCTTGTAAATGTAGTACCACAGATAATCTCTCACAACAATGGTTAGTCTTTCTAGCAAGTCCACAGCGCCGTGCGCGAAGCTCAACAGAATGAACAGCTCAAGACTTGTGAGCTCTGCTTGCATGACACGAAAAACGATAGTGGACGCCGTGTACAGAACGTTTAACAGAACGTGCGCATCGCCAGGGTGAATGAAATCGATTCTCTGTGCCGCCAAACGCACGATGACCTTTGGTATAGCTGATGCTAAGGGGAGGGCGCCAGCGATGACTGCTCTGTAGGTTTCATTCGCTTCGCCATACAGAGGGATCAGTTTGTACACGAGAAAAAAGGTGATAGGGATTCCAAAAGCAAATAGAGCAGTAAGCATTGCAGTAACCTTTACAGTTTTTATGATTTTCTTTGATCTCCTAATCTCGATATTATTTGCTACCTCTCTTCCGATGATTAAACTATTCATGAGCACAATCAACACAAACAGACCGTTTAACGGGAACGACATCCAGGGCCTCTTATACATTCCGTAAATATGTAGGTTAAGTCTATAGCAAGTGTCAATGAACGTACCAAGCAGGCCTCTTATACATTCCGTAAATCTGTAGGTAATGTCTATAGCAAGTGTCAATGAACGCACCAAGCAGATTTAGGATCAGGAGATTGAGCTTCTTGATCACATGCCATCCAAACATCACCAACACGAGAAGAAATGTCCATAACTGAACAAAGAAGGCTTCGTTAGTCGCCCCAGTGACCATCACTGCCTGGGTTTTCTTGGGAAGGGAGGTCCAGTTTGTAGATTGCATATCAAAGCAAAGATCAACGGAATTGAAATCCAGAATCAATATCAAAATAGCCAGCGAACCAAGCAACACCCCGCCACAAATCTGTATCAAAAATGCGTGTTTCGCAGCTTTCCAAAGCGACATCCACCATTTTGGCGGTGGAGATTCTTTCCAGCCCATTTTGGCGGTCGAGATTCTTTCCAGCCCATTTTGCTGTCGTTCCCTAGAGGTGGATCGTATTCTTGAAATATCTCGTCATTCTGATCGAACTTTTTGAAATCCTCCAAAGGATCCTGGCCTTGTATCAACGGAGCGTCCTCAAACATCCCTTGTCCCTGATAAGACTGGATTACTCCGGCAGTGAACGTTTCTGACATGTAAATAAGCAGGCCTTCGAGCGAAAAGGGAGCCGCTGCCATCTTCCACGGAGGATTCTCAGCGAAACCGTTTCGTTTTTTAGGTGTGACTACGTTTCTTACGCCCTCTAAAGATCACTAAAATGTATAGCAGCGAGTTCTAGGAACACTGGCAAAAGCACGGAGTAGACAGGAAGATTCCACTCTAGTGAATTCAGTCTGGGAAAAAAATGAGAATAAATTAAAATACATTACACGCTACAGCTGTATTTTTCCAGAAGTAAACAAGAATCTAGGATTTTTTCCGCAAAATATGACAATCAATGTGGGTTAAGAAGTAGGAGGTGAGCAAAGTTAACCTGGTCGGTGTATAGGTATAGGTATAGGTATAGGTAAATTACAGAAGTTTATCACCTAGACTAGGTGATATGCTTCTGCAATCATTAATATGCATAACAGTCGAGTCCTCGACATTGCCCATTGTTATAAACCCAAGCAAAAATTGCGCTTCCGCATACTGATTCGGTCACGTAGGTTTACTAGTGAGCGTCAATATTCTGCAATAAGAAATCGAGACCTGCCCGGCTTGCTCGAGCTCTTTCAACCCTGAATGAAAAAATCTATTATGCGTTCAAAATTAAAGGTGGTAGATTTCGATAGCGTCATTCGTCCATTTAACTCGAACTCGCTAGAAATTTGAAAACTCTGTTCAATTTTCGAAACGTTTTAATGTTCCCAGTTGAATATGGCTTTTTTCACCAGTATTGTTGATCTTCAAGCTGCTTTGACTGCTTGTTTAACTGTCCGTGACTGGGAGATGTTGATGGAAGCCATTCAAATCCCAGAGAATTTTGTTCCGTTGGCTTTTGCGCGATTGACTGAGTTGACTTTCCATATTAGATTCATTTCACAAACCCCGGTTTTTATATACTAATTGGAATTCTTAAATGCTAATGTACAAAAACAATAGCGTGAGCCAGCACGTTCTAAAGCCCCGGCCAAACGATAGCAACATCTCAACGCAATATATCCCAACAATGTTGGCCCAGCACTTGCAAGCCCTGGCCAAACGATCGCAACATTTAACGCAACATATTGCATGCGTTTTGCCACCCTGTTGCAACGTGTTGCGACACGTTGCCAGTTGAAAATCTAACTAGTGCGCATCCCTGGGCGCAACATTGTTGCATGAACCTGGCCAAACGACTACAATATCATGCAACATCCAGAAATGTTGCATGAAAAATTGGACCATTTCAAATTTGAGCC
>CBDDTI010000193.1:0-24792 GCA_965233585.1 bacterium | reverse complement strand
ATGCAATGTTCTTAATCCTTCTTCCATGTTCTCATGAGATTCTTTAAGCTCATCCTTGGCGAACAAAATAGCCGGCTTGATCGCTGTATAAATACTTGGGAGTGCCCAACTCCCCACAGAGCCTTTTGAATGATAACAAGAAGTCCTCGGTCTTGTTAGTTATCATCAAGTCGAGGTAAACGCCACGAGTAGCCAAACAGGTGTACAACACAATGTAGGCCTTCTCGGGAGTAATAGTTCGTCTACCCACTCGTCTCAGCTGAATAGCCCCCGTGAGGTCAACCCCCACGTGTGTCCACGGAGGCTCAGTGTCTGAGAGAGAGGCGTCCCTCAGGTAAATTGCCCATTAAAGGTGCGTAAGGCTGACTAGTAATGCGGCGACATTTTACGCAAGTGCGTAGAAGCTTCCATATCAGATGTCGCGATTGTAAGATCCAAAACCTCTCCCTTAACCCGAAGTGCGTCTGGTCAACCCCTGTGTGATGATGACGCTCATGATAATCCAGAACTAACATCTTTGTAAGAAAACTGTCTTTTGCTAAAAGAATAGGGTTCTTTTGTTCATTATCTAAGTCAGAAAAGGCCAATCGTCCTCCTACTCTCATGATTTCCATGTCATCAAGGAAAGGAGAAAGTCCTATAATCTTTGAATTTAAAGGGAGATTATTTCTTTCTTGAAGACATTTGAGCTCATTTTCGAAATATTTTTCTTGCGAAATTCTTATCCAATAAATCTCTGCCTTTGACCTGTCAATTTGGCCGGGTAGTATTAATGAGGTATCAGATTTCGTACAGTTTAAACGATCGTGCCATTTCCTTAAAACAAAGAAAACCCATGCAGTCCATTTTATCAACATCCTGTATTCAGAGTAATATTTTTCAAAAGAAATCCGATCATTTTTGCCAATTTGAAGTAATTCAGCTGTTGTAGGCCAACGTCTGCTGTTGCCTACGGTGCATTCTTTGTTCACAGGATGTTGCAAAGGAGTAGTTAAAGAAGCCAATGTAGAAAAGGTGAAAATGTGTTTCTTTCGCATTCCCTCCATTCTATCAATCTTTGAGAAATCTACTTTTGGGGTTGGCCACTCCTTCTCAGGTAAAGACAACCACTTAGGTCCATGCTGCCAAAATTCTGAGTTAAGGGTGAGCGCGTCACATCCCCTAGAGCAAATATCTGCTGGATTATCACAGGTACTGACGTACTGGAAAGAAAATCCCCAAGCCTGAATTTTCTCTACTCTATTCACGGTAAAGGGTTGGAGGTAACTGGGGTTCTTAGTCAACTGGAAAAGACAGACTTCTGAGTCACAAAAGAAACGCATTCGCTCTTTCGAGATCTGCAATTCTTCATGCAAGAACTGTCCTAACTCCGCAGCGACTAGACACCCTGCAAGCTCCTTCTTTGGGATAGTGAGCATTTTCTTTGTGGGTACAACTCTGCTTCGCGCACACAGAATATTTGGCACCCACCTCCCCTCCTTCTCATCAAAGGTGTGACAATAGGCGACCGCGCCGTGTCCGCACTCGCTGGCATCGCTAAATATCACAATAAGGGAGTCATCCAAGAGTGGGACATACCTGGCGAAGTGCACGTTTCCCAGATACTGCAATTGTCCCACCCATCTCTTCCACCGCGGTTGCAGTTCTTGTGGAAGAGTATCCGACCACTTCATACCAAGCAAGTGACATTCTTTTATTATCAACCGAGCTTGCAATATGAAGGGGGACAAAAGCCCGATAGGGTCAAAAGGTCTCCCGAGCAAAGACGCCACACTCCTCATAGTGTTTTCATCGTCCTTTGCACCCTCCCTACATCGGGCGTAGTGAATACGGTCAGTTCTCGGTTCCCACTGTACCCCTAACGTGGTTGTATCACTACTAACAATATTCTCATAGGTGGAATGCAAATCCACCTCTGTGGGGGCCAAGGTTGAGGGATCCAGTTTTTTCAGAAGAGTCTGAGAATTTGAGGCCCATTTCTTAACTTGGAAATTGGCCTCGCCTAGAAGCTCCACAATCCCCTCATGTATGGCGTGGACTTCTGTGATGGTATCCCCAGCGATCGTCAGATCTTCTACGTAAGTATTATTATCTAACACATCGCACACCTTTTGTTCGATTACCCCATTTCCTTTTCATCTGCACTAAAGTCTTAATGGCCGTAATGGCCTGGAAAGGACTATCAGCAGCTCCGAAAATCAAGGAGTTCCATCTCCATACTTCCAGTTCTCCTGGTCTCTCAGGGTCTTTCCAAAAAAATCTCAAATAGTCTCGGTCCTCCTCTATGACCTTGATTTGCAAGAACATCTTACCTATATCCCCAATCAAAGCGTATCTTTTAGTTCGAAATCTCAATTCAATTGCTAAGATATTTAATTGTAGCAGAGGACCACAAACAAGGTTGTCATTCAGACTCTTTTTGTTTGGAGACTTTGCTGAGGCGTCAAAGACGATTCTACACTTAGTGGAGACCCTCGAAACATCATAGACTGCACGGTGTGGAAGATAATAAACGTCGGTGCGACTGAGGTCCGCTGCAGCAGGGTCATCTACCCTTTCTACCACCCGGCTGCGGATATACTCTTCCATAGCCTCGCGATAGGCGTGCCTAAGCTCTGGATTTTGTCTCAACTTTCTCATTAACGAATCCAGCCTATTACATGCACTCGCAAAATTGCTGACCAGGTCTGGCTACGCTCTCCACAACAGACCGGTGACGAACCGTTTAAGGCCTTTGTGGAAAGACAGTGTGTCTTTTATTTTAGAAACCGCAATTAATTCATCTTTGGTTAACGACGTGGGTGAATCATCCATAGGTAATCTATCCATTTCCCACATTTTCTCCATAGCTTTTGTTAACGCCTCTGTCGACGTCATATTCGAGCTAACGGGAACAGATGGGACATAATTGGGGTCCGTCAAAGCCTTTACCGGTTGACTCCCACAGGGCACGTATCCGTAAACTGTGGACAGTAAAGCAAAGGATTTCTTCAAGAAAATATGTTACCTCTTTAATAACTTTAACGAATCGGCGACACCCAATAATATGTCTACTGATCCCTCTGAGCGCGGAAATGGACCATTCATTTCATAAGACCGAGTAATGATTTCATCTAACTCTAACCTTGGAAATGGATGGATGTCATCCATAACAATTGCCTCGACCCAATTGTTGGCCGGCTTAGTTAACCTAAACTTAAGTAATTGCGCCTTCATATCGCGTGATGTATTGAGACTTTGCAAGTTAATCTCTAAGTTATCCGCTACCTCGATCAACCAAGAACTCTCGTCAACATTGTAATACGTCGCAAATCTGCTTACCTGCCTTTTGCTAATAAAGTTTACGGTTGATCCTGTGTCTAGCATGATGTTTACGGGAATTTCTACGGGTCCAGCCAGAAAGCCTCTGACAATAGGCAGGTGCACTTCATTTTCATCATTTAAAATAGAACTAAAACAAGTTATGTCATTCACTACTTCTTCATTTTCAGATGGCTCCTGGCTGACTAGTTGTCACTTCAACCGAAAATCACCTCCATGAAGTTTCACATGATGTTTGCCGTTACACCCCGCCTCCTTGCATCCACTCTGTTGACAATCCCTGACAAAGTGTCCAGGCTTTAGGCAATTAAGGCAAGCTTTTGCCTTCTTAGCCTTCTCCACGGCCGCATTAGCAGTAATGTTCTTGCGACACTTGCCAGCGAAATGGTTGCCTCCACAGAAGATGCACTTGTCTGACTGCTCCTGCTGAATCTTCTGTTCCGCCATGGTGAAGAAATTGTTCAGGGTCTTGGGAACCGCCCCTCCATTACCACCATTCTTGCTTCCGTTGGAGCTCTTCTTGGCTTTGTCGTCGCCCATATTCATTTTTATGGTAGACCTCTTACAAGTTTGGATATAGTCACCCAGCCAATTGAGTGTCCATTGTAACTGTTTGTCTGGCGGCAGAAGTGATAGATCCCTTTTCCTCCTAGTGTTCTCCTCTTCCCATTTGTACAGACATTCTGGACTCATCTTGTTCTCAATAGTAGAAGTCATCAAGATGGGTTGCGCCATAATTGTCGGATACAAACCCTGAACCCGGAGAACCAATTGTTTGCTTCTGATATGGAGATTCCAAAGACCCTCCACATCATTGGCCTTCACCCTTTCGAGATTCTGCAAATCTCTTAACATCTTGTTGGCACAAAGTGCCGGATCCCCGTACTCGTTGATCAAAGCCATCTTCGCTAATTCATAGCTTTCTTCGTTGAACTCGAACATTGAAATGACTGCCGCTGCCTCACCTTCAACTGCCTGATTCAACTTGTTGAGCTTTGAGATAACAGGTACCTTGGGATTCTTGTCGACGAGGACTGTGAATGCCTGCCAAAAGGCGTTCCACTTGGTATAGTCTCCGTCGAACTTTGGAACCTTCTCATTGGCGGATGGTTGATTGTACTGGACAATGATGCTGTTTGAGAGGTTCTTAAGAGTCTGTGTAAATGCGTTATCATCTTCAGCATGTACCGAGGATTTGAAAGATTCGTCATTGGCCGTAAAATACTCCGAAGATCCAGATCCAGATCCCGAAAGATCTTCGGGAAACAAAGGCAAATCTGTTTGACTCTGGTTCTGATACCTATAGTACTCCTCTTTATGATCCCTATAGGTAGGTTTGCGTGTGGGAGTATCCTGGTATTTTCTAGCCCCTCCTTCCGCTGTCGATTGCTTACCCAAGTTTGTATCTTCCCCAAAGCTAACCTTCCTCGCAACTCTCGGAGCAGTTTGCGGAGACATGGGTTGAAAGTCAGGCTGATAAGGGGTAGATGTAAACGCTGGACGTTTGCTCGGCTCCGGCGAAATCAATCTTGGGGAGGGCTCTTTTCCGACCGACTTAGGGAGTTGACCTTGTTGTTCATCGATCTCCTCTAACTTAGCCACCGATGTATCGTAATCCTTATCGACTTCTGCGACGTCTTCTGATCCCAGCACCAACAATTTGCCTCCAGGATTGCCCTCTCCTGGACCATATTCGTTGACCCAGACTCTGGCTTGCTGTATCAGGCTGTTCGCCACCTCAACTCTATCTTTTCTTCGAGCAACGTCCACTACCGCTTCATCGTCGGTCATGTCCCTCCGTAGGATGAGTGTCAAGGCCGCCTTGTCTGTTAGAAGTCGCTGGCGCTCGATTGTAGCCTCATTGAGTGCTTCTATCTTAGCTCCCACTTCGGCTTGCGGAGGGTCAATTTCCTCAAGCTTGGGCAGGATCTTCTTACTTAGTTCAGTAATCCTGCGCCTGAGGGTAGTCCTAAGACTCTTGGCCTTCTCCTTAAGCTTTCTGGGGCTCCTGATATCCCTGAAGTTGGTAGACATTAGGGTTTGCACCCGGTCGACAATTCTTCCCATGTCTGTCAATCTCTGTCCAGTGTCAGGGAGGGCCTCTTGTAGCTGTTCAGACAGCATATCGATAGTCTTTTGGCTATCTTTAGAAATCGAGAAGGCCTCTCCTGCCAATACATAAACAGAGGAAACAGGCTCTTCATCCTCGGCTTGAAGATCTTCGATTTCCACATCCTCTATGTCTTGGAGCTTTGCATCTTTTTCAGCCATGATGGTATTGCTGAATTAGTTGGTTCAGTGGATTTGTAAAAGGCCAGAATTGATGTCCTTTCCGGACCGTGATGCTCCAAATGTTGGATATCTTTCCAAAGAATATCAAAGCAGACCAGTTTGAAAACTCG
Source organism: bacterium (assembly GCA_965233585.1). Taxonomy (GTDB): domain Bacteria; phylum SAR324; class SAR324; order SAR324; family NAC60-12; genus CBDDTI01. The sequence continues at coordinate 19,069 of CBDDTI010000193.1, read as the reverse complement.
CGCCTAGCTAAAATAAACCCGGAACGATATCTTGGTGAGCCACGCAATTTCGAGCAAAGTAAAATCTCGTGTTGTATTTTCTCACCTTATACCGGCAATAAGTTGACACAGATATTATTGTAGTACTATGTGAGGGAAATACTCGAGACTACCATATTGCTGAAATGGGGATGGTAAATAAGTGACTGACGAAGACTGGATCAGGGTCTTCTTTATATATGATTTTCCAAGGGTGTTTTACGCTGAACAAGGGCCAGGGAAGCGTAAAACTCATTACCTGCAATTCCTTGCGCATATGCCGTTTACAAAGGTTAAATAAGTAAAAAATTAGAAATCAAGGATTGCATACAAAAAATGGGACAAAAAATGGTTTCTCGAGGTTTTTACGATCGTGCACAATACAAATATAATTTCACCTGAGGGAAGACGGTCATTTAAACGCCAACCTTCTAAATGTCATCTCCTATGGTTTTACAGAGAATATTTTAAGGTACAAGGTCGCAATAAACTCTATTGCAATTACCCTTTTTTGTGAGGATATGGACCCTTTCTCAAGGTTGATATTAATTGTGATGGATACAAGGTTGGATGGTAATGTTTACCCTGTAAGGACCGGTTTACACTGTAATAGTTAGGAATCTTAGACACAAAAGGACAAAGGACAAGCTAAGAAATCCTACAGGGTCTCGAACCTGCGAAGTCTCCAAGCGGCGTCCATACGGCGGCCGCGGTAGCAAGTGCGACAGCGGGAGCTGGCAAAAAGGCTGGTGATTTGAGCGACCGCGTGTTTGACCAAATGGCTGCTGAGGTCCTCAATGAAGTCAGAGCTTTCGAACTGGAAAGCATCCTCAAAGCATTATAAAGATTACTGATAGCTACCTTAAATTTAGCTTCCAGCTTCTCCCTATTGTGTCGACTGCTGGCGGAAGTGTCCTTGTCGGATGATTGCCTCGTGACCTTGACGTTGAACTGTTGGATCCGGACAGTACTTCTCTGCAAAACTTCGTTAAGTTTCTGCTAGTCCAGAAAATACGCATGGTAGAATAGACAGGGATTGCTTTCAACCTTTGTGCGGTCCCAGGAATCGGGTTCCAGCTTCAGGACTTCTTGTGCAAAGCGCTGGTGATCTTCAAGAACTAAATTGGCTTGAAAGGAAAATTGCATTGGCACCGTTTTGGGGTTCTTGATTTCCCCAGTGAGGATGTCAATTTCGGAATCTTCCTGCGGATCTTCTCGAGGGAGCTGAACCGTGAAGTTGGTCTTCATGGCGGAAGAGAGTTGGACTTCCTCTTGTCCTCTGGTTTCATCTTCCAGTTTGGCCAGGTGGCCAATATTGGCAGGATAATCCGGGACAATTTCGATCTTCCTAGAGCCGCCTCCGGTAGGGACAGTAATCCTGATGTTTTCCAGGGCAACTGCTCCCGTTAGAAGATTTGACGAGGGCATAGGCATCACGTTGGCCGCTTCCTTTGCTTTTCCTCGGCCGACGCCGCGGACTTGCTTGGCGTTCGTTAAGGAGTCGGAAGGAGGGAGCTGAACCGTGAAGTTGGTCTTCATGGCGGAAGAGAGTTGGACTTCCTCTTGTCCTCTGGTTTCATCTTCCAGTTTGGCCAGGTGGCCAATATTGGCAGGATAATCCGGGACAATTTCGATCTTCCTAGAGCCGCCTCCGGTAGGGACAGTAATCCTGATGTTTTCCAGGGCAACTGCTCCCGTTAGAAGATTTGACGAGGGCATAGGCATCACGTTGGCCGCTTCCTTTGCTTTTCCTCGGCCGATGCCGCGGACTCGCTTGGCGTTCGTTAAGGAGTCGGAAGGACTGACTCCTTGAGGTCGAGGAGCCTGGGAAGGTTCAGAGTTGGGAGAGGACGAGGAGCGGGACCTAGGCCTAGCCTTTCTATGAGTTTTCGTTGACCCGCTGGAGGAAGGTTCCTTCGGGACAGCAAACTCCTTGTCTTCTTTGGGGTCAGGGTTTGCTGGAGTTTTGGCGGCGGTGTCAGCAATTGCAGCTGAAGTGGGGGCGACTTCGACCAAAGGGACGGAGAGGTCGGATCCGTTCGTCTCAGTGTCCGTAGCTGTAGCAGGCAGAGGAATCTCGGATGCAGCTACAGGAAGGTGAACATTCAGTAATGGTCCTAAAGGTGCGGGAACCAAGTCCGGCCTGGGGACCGTAGAGTGGGTGACAACCACATTATGAGGAGGTGGTACCGGCTGGTAGTAAACTCCAAAGAGAAGATAATTCTGGTTGGGTAAGGACTCGACGGCGCTGGCTTCGGGATTGATAATGTTGGAAGCCAAAGGAGGGAACATATCTTCTTCAACGTTAGGATATTGTTCCGGAGAGAAGGGATTCTTCTCATCCTTAACAGTGGGAACGGGAGCGACAGGAGTATTCATGGCTGTGTTCAAGAGAGCAGTGTCTAATGGACTGAATCCTGAAGAGCTGCATCCTGCCTTCATTGACATCGGAGAGTCCGCTTTTTCCCCTTCCAATCTGATACCGCTTACCCCAGAATCCAAAGCTTCGGTTGAAGCGCTAGGATCCAAAAAGACGCTATCCATATTTATGTCGGGGTCATCGAGTAATGAGTCGGGGTCCAACATGAGTATATGGAGCTCGCCTTCCTCTTCTTCATCCGTTGTTCCACCAGAAACAGGATCCAATTGCATGAGGCTTTGTTCGACAACGTCTTCATCGTCTGAGCTGGCACTCTCGAGGGAAACCCCTTCTGTATCCTCTATAGAACGTAGGAATTTCTTTTTGTCAGAGGTTGACTTAAATCTCAATTTTCGGGATTTAGCTTTTCGCTTCTCGGATCCCTTGGGACATTTCTTGGACGCGGTTGCGGTTGCGGTGCTGGAGGGAGCAGTTTCCTTTTGCGCTCTACAATCAGCATTCGAGTGTTTGTCTGTTTTATGCAGAGTACACCACTTACGAATCACTTGCACTGTGGCTGGAGTGTCTTCTGGTGTTTCGATCATCTGAATGTGTCCCCTGGGATTCTTAGATGATTTGGTGTTTAATGGATTGCTGGCAGATGCCGCCATTTTCCATGCCATGGAACGTTGTTTCATTATTTGGTCCCCATGGTAAATTGCTGCGGTTAGTGACATGGCTTTTTCAACCGCTTCACGCAAATAACTCGGCTGAGGTGGTATCCGTAATCGCTGCTTAACGTCCGTTGAAATTAGTCCATTAATGAATCGATCCATAAGAAAAATAGACAAGTCAGGGTTCATACCGGGATAGGCTCGATAAAACAATTGCTCAATTCGAATAGCATAGTCTTGTACAGGCATATCTTCGCGCTGAGTAAAGCTGTTAAAGAGACCGACTGCAACAATTCTGTTGCCCGAAGTATTAAAAATTCGATCGAGAGTTGTCAGGAGTTCCTGCAAATTTCGCATCGTAACCTGTTGAGAGACATTTTTCGACATTTCTGCGGCTTTGTCTCTAAGTAAATGTAATGCAATTCTGCAAGCATTCGGTTCAGTTGGTTGGAATAAATTAACCCCAGACAAGAACTGCGCAACCCATTCGGGAAATTTGCTCATGTCTTGACCTGTAAAAATGTCGTACTTCGCGGAGGATCTGAAAAGTTTGGCTTTTTTAGAGGCCATCTCGTCGTCACCAGAAAAGGTAACAATGACGTTATTACCAACTTGATCCATTCGGCGTGAGACGGTTCCGTCTTGATTTGGAATGGAGGGAGTAAACGTCGCAGGAGCTGCGAAATATCCCATACCTGCAGCCTGAGGGGCTGATGGTGGAGGAACTGCCTGGAAGGCTGAGGGCTGCACAGGTGCAGAAGCCGGAGCCATAGGGGCTGGTGGCTCGGTTGATTGTGAGACCTGGGGTGCCACAGCTGGTATATTAGGCAGTGTTGCCTGTGAGGGCTGCGTAGCCATTGCTGGCACTGCAGGAAGTGGAGCCTGAAAAGGTTGCGTTGCCACTGCTGGCACTGCAGGAACCCTAGGAACTGGAGCCACAGGTGGCAATCGTTCCTGTAATACTGTTAAAATCTGATTTAGCTCGTCCCTATTTGAAGTTGCTAGATCAATAAATCGTGCTTGCTCCGATCGGAGTGTTTCATATTTAGACCTATTTAGTTCCACCAATTTGAGGATATAGGTTAATAATTTTCTGAAGCGAGGTCCGCTTAGACCCTGCGCGAGAGAATCAACAAAAGAGGTTACCTGGGCTTCTGAGTCATCAGATAGCTGCAAAGTAGCTAGTACGTCTGATATCGTGCTAGGTCCGGCTGCTTTGGCGCCAGCTACGGGGTCATCATCCCGTTGCATAATTGGGTATTAACCCAAGGGCTTGTACCCCCCGGAACGGGTTCGCCTGCCACCACGTGAAAGGTCGGGAGGTTTTTATATCTACCAAGTATAGAAATAACGTACGACTTTGAACAGTGAAAGCTAAATCTATTCTGAATTTATTTCACTTCATATTTTACGAAGTGAAAACAAGTTTTGCGAATGCGAGTTGGGACTCGCAAAAGTGGGAGGCAAAATATCCAATTATGCGTTTACGAAATTAATACATAACTTTGTCTGGGGGTTGTCTGGATAGCTCAGAGCGGTAAGGCGCTAAGCTTTCGTCGGAGAGGTCCTGGGTTCGAATCCCGGGGCCAACCATATACCCAGTGTTTTCACCCTGCACTGGGGATGTGGACTCTGGTTGAAGGCTGATCAATAGGGTCAGAGCCTGCAATTGACATTATGCATGCACCAGCGGGCAGTGACACACTCAGGGGTTTGGTAGGAAAAAGTGTAGAGTGGTACTTCCCAGCCGTGGGCCAAGGTTGGAAAAGAGGAGGGAAGGTTGTCATGTAAGTAAGACCTGGGAATACAAAGAGCATCTGAATGGGGGTGTTGCTTGTTGCAGGCTCTGAATCAGCCTACTTGGGTGAGAGCCTAGGTTTCTCTCTGATGATTAACTTACTGGCAAGAGCGAGACGACAACCTTTGTGGGGAGATTGGCACCTCCTGTAATTCCAGCGACTGGAACACAACCTGTTGACCAAGGGTGAGGTGATGGTCAAGTGGGGTATGGAGCATCCCTAGACCTCCAATGGGTCAAAAGCCCGGAGGCAAGTGGAAACACTGGGGATTACCCCACTTCTAAAACAGTATAGAAATAACGTACGACTTTGAACAGTGAAAGCTAAATCTATTCTGAATTTATTTCACTTCATATTTTACGAAGTGAAAACAAGTTTTGCGAATGCGAGTTGGGACTCGCAAAAGTGGGAGGCAAAATATCCAATTATGCGTTTACGAAATTAATACATAACATGACAACAAGGCAACGTAGCTAGGCGTGGACTTCTGTGGTAAGTGCTTAGATGGGCGACCCCTGTCGAGAGAAGGAGAACAGTTCTCAGGAATTGGGAGTTGACTTTCACCAGACCGGTTCATGTCGGTTAATTGGGGCGTCGCTTTAGCAAGCACAAAAAGAAGAAGGAAAAACACATTTTTTGAGAAGGGGAATTTTATGAACATAAAATTTAAGTAATTAACCTGGCCCCTTCAATTGAAGTAACTTTGATAAAAAAAAGATTAGTTATATAGCTGAAGAGACCTCTGAGTAGGGGGCAGTCAAAATCATGGCAGCTGAAGAACAACTACCCGACACAAGCCGGACGTCAAGCCGACTTTAAGACTTAATATGTCTGCTAAAGGAGCTGGCAAAGGATATAATGACCAACTGTCAGGATGATGAGGTTATTTTCAAGGCCAATCCAACTTTCATATACGACCAAAAAGTTCGCATGATTTCCGGACATCCGGACTGCTCTTTGTCGACCCCTATAAGGCCAACAACCCCTTCAGCGATGACTACACGAACAGCCTCACCCCTCTTTGGAGAGTTGAACTTCCTCCCTATCAACCGCGACCAAAAAGCTCGTGCTTTCAAACACGACCATAAAGCTCACCCTTTCATATACAACAGAAAAGTTCGCACTATTTCCAGAGGTCCGGACCGTCCTTCATCACCTCTTCTGAGGCCAAGAACCCCAAAAGCGACTACTACCTGAACAACCTCTCCTCAGAGAGTTAAGTGATTTGCCGACAATGAACTCAGCGACTTCGCCTTCCCGGAGGATTGCCCTTCCGCTGTGTCCCTTACCATTGCCGAATTTCCTATCTGTTAAACATGACCCAGAAGTCCATGCTTTTAATTTAATAAATAAATTTAATTTAATCATTTTAACTGTCATTCAATGGTTTAAATTATTTCCTTTGAATACAGTAATTGCCTCCTTAAATCCAGGAGACTTTTAATGAAAGGTCGAGGAGTTATAATCTTAACATAAGGATGAAGACCTTGATCCTTTAATGCTTGCATAAGACTGAATTTATTTCTAAATTTTAACTACGAAGTAAAGTATTATCAACATAAAAGACATAGGAAAAAATATGGCGGAAGTGGATCTATTAACCACCTCCTGCATGACAATCATGAGACTTTAACCCCCGCAAGGGTTATCGATAGTTAACTGTAGTTAGGAGGAAAGAAGTACATCTGCCTTCTTTTCTTTGAAGGGAAAATTGAAAATTGGCGGTTGTTATAAGCATAATGAGTCACATTATTTATACACTTAAATATTCACTTAAATGTCATAAGGCTCTCTTCAATTTTATTAGCTGAGAAAGCTGGTCCTTTCAGACCAAAGTAAAAAAATCACCAAGGTGGCAGCATTGAAGAGCAATTAAAAGGCTTTGCAAAATGCACATAATGCACTGACTGACAGACATATCCGCATATCAGTAACATTGTTTTAACTTAAAACAGTGCTTGGGCACTGCAAAAACTTTAAAGTCATATGCGTGTAGTATCATAAAATATAGATGGTCGCAAGTGAAGTATTACAGAGAAAAGTCATAATAAACCTTTGAGATAGTAATAGCCTTTTATATAGGAGGGTAATCTTAATACAGCCCTATTTTTAAGTGAGAAGTAACCCTCTTCCCAGGGAGAAAAAATGACCCACCCATCTGAACCTTCAAAACTGAATCCTACCCATTCAAAAAAACCGTCCCAGCTATGATATTAACTGTGGATTTTTATAGTCGGATTGTCTGTTGGTCTTTTATAACCTTGTTGTTTGTTGGGGCAAGCATTAAAACCACACAAATTCCATGTAAATTGTCTGTGCTAATTCTGTTAATATTTCTAATTGTCAAATACAACTTGTTTAAATGACTTAAGCTTATGAAAATACGTTTTTTTGAAAAATAACTGTCATTTGGGGCCAGTCTGTGCTGGGGCCTGATCACAGAGTACTATTATATACTTAGAGGAAAAGGAGAGCCTTGTGCATGTTGGGTTAGACAGCAGCTGCTCGGGAGAGATGTTAGTCAGCCTAGTGCATTGATATCACAAATTTTTGAATAAGGTAAGTATTTATCCTTCTTCTATTAAGCATGTCAAACCTGTTCAGTATGGTGTGCTCTATTTTACCTTTTTATCATAGCAGTCATCCACATTTTACAAGATTTATAAGATCTCTCTAGCTTTTCCAAGATACCCCAGGCAGGCGACTTGTGCATGGTGGGGTAGCCAACAGAGACATTACCTAGCCTGGTGCATGGGACCGAGAGATGAATATCACAAATTCTTGAATAAAGTAAATATCTATCCTTCTTTTATCTTCCTGTGTTGCATCTATATCAGCTGAATAGATCTGATATTCTTAATGCAAGAAAGATCCAAGAATTTGTGATGTTCATCTCTCGGCTATTTCTAAGATACCCCAGAAAAGCTTTTTGCCTGCTCATCTATGAGTATAATATATCTATGGTGCTGGCTGTCAAATGCACCAACCCTGTTCAGAAAAATTGCCATAAAATGAAATTTCCGAATTCATTGTTAAAAGCAGGGGCATATGTTGTCTTGGTATTGAAAGCTTCCCATTGACACAAAAAAATCGTGCCTCTTTTCTTTTAAAGATGAAAATTGATTGAATGAAATGAAAGACTGTTGAGTCACCTATCTATGGGTTTAATATTTGGGTTTTGCACTTTTTATAATGGATTGACTTCCTTTAATTTCTCCTAGAGCGAGAGCACCATATGCTGCACATATGATATATGTTGGCCCCAGAATTTAGGGTGCGTGGTAGCCAGCTATAAGGGCTTATTAGTAAAAGGTGTATGATTCTAATGTCTACCCTTTGGTTTGTGCTACGCATTTACGGACTTGAAGTTGTATTTGATTGGAATATCTGAAATAAATCCAGTTTGCCTGCATTCATTGTCAAAATGACAAGGGTTAACTTAGCTTCAGCTCTCGTTGTAGCCTTGTTCATTGGATTCACTTCAGGTACGTCCTTTTTCCTCATTCGCAGATAACGGCTATATTGCCCTGGGGATTGACCATAGGCAGCTTTACCATGGTATAGTAGATATGCCGCAAAGAAAGAATTCCCTCCCTTCAAGACGGATGACGGGAGCCTGTTTTTAGATGTTTTCGGCCCGAATTCATCTAAAAAAATCTAAATGCGTTCTAAATTCATCTAAATTCATCTAGATGCGTTCTCGTTGCAAGCAAAACGTCAACTGATTCAATCTAAAAGCATCTGAATGCACACCGATTTCTGGTGCGTGCACCAAAAGTTTGGTGCGTGCATTGCTGTGTCTAATGCTGGCATGAAAAATTTGGTGCGTGCACCAAAAGTTTGGTGCCTGCATTGCTCCGTCTAATGCCGGCATGAAAAGTTTGGTGCGTGCATGAAAAGTTTGGTGCCTGCATTGCTCCGTCTAATGCTGGCATGAAAAGTTTGGCGCGTGCACCAAAAATCTGGTGCCTGCATTGCTTTGTCTAATGCTGGCATGAGAAGTTTGGTGCGTGCATCAAAAGTTTGGTGCCTGCATTGCTCTGTCTAATGCAGGCATGAAAAAGTTGGTGCACGCACTAAAAATTTCATGCATGCATCAAAATTTTACTTGTCTGCATTACTTTTTCTGGTGCCGGGATCTCAATTTTGACGCTGGCGTGAAATTTTAGATCCAGGCACCAGAATGTCAGCGGTCCATAGACGAAGAAACGTGCTCAATAACTCGGGTTTTTCTTTTCTTTTTTGCTATAAACTTCAACGGAATGCTGTTACTAAATAGTTAAGGAAATTGCAAAAATATGAAAATTTTATTTTTATCTTTTTATCTTGTTTTTCTTAAAACTTTCTAACAATCAATTTAGGAAATGGCTTCTTGTAAAACGGGTTTTTTTTTTACTATTGCGTCTTAATTTTGAAAGTGGTTCATTTTCATCGTAATTTTTATAAGGCTTCTTGTAAAATGGGTTTTTTCGTAATTTAAAAAGCTGTATTTCATCATCAGTCAACTTTTTTAACTCTTTCTTTTCTTTCTTCGTTTTTACACCTCGATGTCTTAATTTAGAAAGTGGCTCGTTTTCATCAAAAGTCGACTCTTTTAACTTTCTCTTTGTCGGTTTTGCATTTATTTTTTTATTTTTTACATTGCGTCTTAATTTCGAAAGTGGTTCATTTTCATCGTAATTTTCACAAGGCTTCTTGTAAAACGGGTTTTTTCGTAATTTAAAAAGCTTCCCATCCTGTTTAAGTATTTCATCAACAGTCAACTTTTTTAATTCTTTCTTTTCTTTCTTCGTATTGTATTTTTTATAAGGCTTCATGTAAAACGGGTTTTTTCGTAATTTAAAAAGCTTCCCATCTTGATTAGGTATTTCATCAACAGTTAATTTTCTTGATTCTTTCTTTTCTTTCTTCGTTTTTACACCTTGACGTCTTAATTTAGAAAGTGGCTCGTTTTCATCAAAAGTTGACTTTTCTTTCTTTTCTTTCTTCGTTTTTACACCTTGACGTCTTAATTTAGAAAGTGGCTCGTTTTCATCAAAAGTTGACTTTTTTACCTTTTTCTTTGTTGGTTTTGCATTTAATTTTTTATTTTTTACATTGCGTCTTAATTTCGAAAGTGGTTCATTTTCATCGTAATTTTTAGTTAAACAATCACGTTTTCGCCGCTTAAATGGAATGCCGCTTTCATCCTCGACACTAATGTTTTTTCTTTTGCCGCGAAAAGACGGCAAAGGTTCCTTGGTTTTGTTTAAATTGCGCTCAATTTTGGCCTTTTCCAATGTTTCTCTTGCTGATCTTTCTTCTTCCAAACTAGCGCGGTAGTTGTGTTTATTACGCAAATGTTCCATAAGAAAATATACCCTTGAGTAGGTTGCATAGTTACAAAACGGGCATCTAAGTTTTGGCGGAACGTTGTTTTTCTTTTTCAAGTCGATGTTTGATGGTTCGCAATGTTGAGGCTGAGGCTCGTTATTAAGTAAATTTTCCGATGCAATTTCCTGATGCGAAAGCGTTATTTCCTTTTGATGTTTTACGTTTTCCGCTTCCGTCGGATTTACAGGTGGAAAGATGAAATTAGGACCATCGAGCTGGCTTCCGCTTGATGGAGGGACAGAAGTAAAACCATCTTGCGAGAGTTCTTCGCTGTTTCGAGCAGGCAAGGAGTTTATTTCGATCTGCGCTGGCTGCTCAATGTTATTGAACGTATTTACCAAAGTTGAAACCGTTTTCTTCAAATCTTCCGGTTGTGTCTTGTAGGATTTCTGCTGCTTAAATTGAATAGCGTCTTCTATATAATTTGTACCTTTATTCAATTGATCTAATTGATTAAGCTTGTCATCTTCGCTAATGACCTCCCTCACGGCTAGGTAAATTCGTTTCGGCACCAAAAACATGGTGGATACGTCCTCTTCCTGTTTCTTTTTCATTTTGTAATAAGTTGAGTGATTAGAGGTATTACAGCGCTAGCAATAGCCGTCAGAACCCCGATTATGCCTCCTCTTTGCAGTATTCGCTTCTTTTTGCAAATATCTCGACTATTGCGCGGGTAATTTGACAGTTTTTTAAAGTCAGGCAGATGACACCCGACTTTCGATCTTAACCTTGCTCGAACGCGCTTACTAAAAGTAAGCTCTCCGTTCAAAACGTAGTGTATTATTCGACACAGAGTATAGATGCCTTCCTCGTTTAAACATCCAATGAAATTGGAACAGTCACGGTCTTTTAAATGTTTTACCGCGTTTAAAAGAGAAACTGCTTTTTCTAGTGATTTCGTCATTTACCATTCTACTTAACGATTTTGCCATTCTTACGTGCGTACGTTGTACGCCCTTGTAGGCTGTTCGTCCGGAAAAATATGACTTCTTAATCGAACCAAATTATTTTGCTGCTGATGAAAATCCAGCAGTAAATAGCCATAAGGTCTTTCACCGGTTGCTGCCGCATATGCATCGTTTAGCCGATGCACGTTACCCGGATACACCTGTTTAGCCAGGTGCGAGACGGCGCTACGGTCTCTGGGATTGTTGAATAAAATCATGTACTGCGAGTTGATGCTGAGCATTCTGAGTTCGCTTTTGGCGCTAAACATGTTCTGACACAAAAAAACTGTCAAACAATTATAATGATGCGTTAAAACCGTGAAAAAGTGCTTTAGCACCGATCCTACTTCATCAAGAAAATCGTCAAATACCACAATTTTCGGAAGAGCTCTAGGAAACGTTTCCAGTATATCTTTCATCTCTTCAACCGATTCTGGCATGGATGAAAATTTGCAAAACCTCTTTTCACGCGCGTCATCGTTCATCCCCCGCTCCATATCAGCATAGGTCGGTTGGAATTCTTTGTAAAATAGAATCATACATTCCGGAACGGGCGAGCACATTACGGCCCTATCTTCAACCAGTTTTTTTAGCCATGACGTTTTTCCGCAAGAAGTGGGACCTACCGCGAGTAAGTTAGATGGAAGCTTAAAGCGCAAATCAAATCCGTCCATGTTTTTAATTTTCTTGTCACAAAAAAGAGACAAAATATTACGATCAATTTTTATCAATACGTTTATTTGATTTCCTTACATTCGTGTTTATAACATTTTTTTACATGACAACTTCCTAAGGCCAAAGTGCACTTTCCGCAAGAAAGCACATAACGTTTGGTGTCCATGGCAGATAGAGCAATTTTCCGTTGGTAGGTTGTTGACATTCTGTGATTCTTTGATTTAATATTAACAAGAGGCTTATATACCAATGTTGATTCGTTTAAACATTTTTTATAATCCTCAAAGGTCAAGTGATTTTTAATACTAGTTTTTTTAAGGCCCTTACAAATTTTCTTTACGCTGGCTCCTCGGGTTTTCAAATCCTTGACCGTCATGCTGTAACATTTTGGCCTTAAGCCGATAAATTCAGTAATTGCGGCCTTTCCTTTTAGCTCGTCTTTGAAGTAAAACAAATGATTGGCTCTGCTATCGTCAAACAACTCGTGATCTTTATCGTATTTTGAGAAGTCGAACATGTGTTCCATTCTTTTTAACTTTTTAACTAAATTTTGACATTTTACTCGAAACAGAAACGAGTCTGTGTCCGAAAAGCACAACCTTAGATTCTCCGTTCCAAAGTAGCGTCTAAATTTGTCGTACGATCGATACATGTAGAGTTTGGATAGTTCCAAAATCGCAAACCCCACCGCCAACGGTTTCTTCATTTCAATAACGGCCGGTTTTTTCATGACAGCCACAAGGTTTTCGTTTATGACTTTCAAATTCGAAACATGCTGACCCATGCAAGTCTTTCTCAGCTTCTTTTCATTGTGGCACAATACGATTTCGATGTAGTTTCGCGCGTTCTCTGAAAAAAATTAAACATTTTATTGTGAAAAAAGGGAGCCATTACTTTATTTTACCTATAAATTTGCCAAATGTGGAATTGGCAAACAACTTGAAGAGACGTAATTCAAAATCAGTTTTTGCCTCCGACCTTAATTTTGTAATTTTTGTGATGAAGTTTTTTAAAAAGTCTTTTTGCTCAAACTTGACCGCTCGTCTGATTTTTGTAAGCTTCAGCCCTCGCCTCAAATAATACTTTAGATTATCTAACAAGACGACATATTTACGTCGCGGGTAGAATGTGGCAAGAAGCTTTCGCGAACTGTAACGTTTGTTTTTGTAATCAGTCGGACAGTGCTTCTTCAAAAGTTGTTTGTTAAACGGTGACAGATCATCAAAGTTTATTGTGTCAGTGTAAGGAGCCAAAGGAAATTGATCATCTCTCTGCAAAATAAATAAAAAAAATTTTTCTAGCAGTTGGTGTTTAGCAGAAACAATTATTTACCTCATGATATTTTTTTGGATAGTGCAAATCCACTTCAAAAGCATAGCCAATCCTGCTTTGCGAAGGCAAATTCAAAATGTCCTTGTCCGTCCATGTTTTTATCTCCTTTTTTGGCACCCACTTAAAATTACCCACCGGCAGCATGCGTGTTTCCATGCTGCCGTAAAGATTGTTAGCTGAAAATGTATCGTAATTTTAATCAATCTTTTTTCTTTGACGTTTAATAAAAAATATTACCATCTACATATAGTAAATGCTCGCCGCTCGCTTTAGGATCGGCCTGACCCGTCGCTTGTCTGGTAGCTATAAAACTCTGCCCTCCTCTAATGCCGCGTGTAAAAAACTGTTCCATTGCCGGATCGTGAAACAAGTCCAATGAGCCCGGTGGTTTCGACATTAAATCAGGACTAATCTCTTCTTCGTCTTTTCTTTCTTCATTTTGAAACATTTTAAGCATGATGTCAAATGACAAGCCAGGTATGCCTAAATAGTAGATGGGATCCAACTCAAAGTGCTTCATCACCATTTCTCGATACTTTACAAAAATCTCAGCCAGCAAAATCACGTCCAGTCCGCAATATAACTTCATGTAGTCGTCCATATTTTTACAATTAAAAAACTTGAACACTTCATAGCCGTGCTTATGATCTTCGGTTGAGATGTGGGCTTCGCTCAATCTCGAGTAGAAAGCGTCTTTTGGCGGAAATTGACTGTTTTTAATCGACTCATATGATGAAAAGTATTCATACGGATATACACCTTTTCTTTTCAATAATTTTAAACCTTTCGCCTTTTGTCGCGTCCACAGCCTCTTGTAAGGCTCGAATTGTTTGAGAATCGGAAAGGTAAACGTCTCATCCTTGCATAAATCGGTCATGAGCGCATCAAGACTGGATGGCACGTGCTCTAGAGAATCCCTAATTTGAAATTTTCCAATAGTGATTGTCCTAAACTTTTCTTGGTTACTCGCCATCAGATTAGCCTCTTTGTCCAATTTTTCTACTAGTAGATTTATGTCATATCTTAAAATTAAAAAAATTTAAAATGACTTTCCCTCAAGTCAAGGATTATAAATATTAAAAAAGTCTGTACTTACCCCTTGGCGTTGTGAAAGTATATAGGTGTTCTAAATGGGCCCTGTCGTTGCAGATTGCAAATAGAATGCGCCGCTTGAACAATGTTTCCGGTGACGTGATCATGATCAACCACTTTTTTATATAATCGCGAGCCTGAATCAAAATCTTTTTTGCAAATATGACACAGCGTGGCGGCGTGGTACTCTTCCCAATCATGTTTGCTCGCTATAATTTGAGATGTGTTCTTGAACCGTTGCTTTCGCGCTTCCACTAATTCTTCGAAATAATCCAGCTTTGATAGAAAATTTTCCACAGCGTCTTTTCCACTGTACGTTTCTTGATAAAATACTTCGTTTTCCGAATCGACAAAACAAATTGAATAGCCGCAAGCTCGATGTTTACTTAGCTCAGCGCATCCCGACACTTGACATTCGCATGTCACCCACGCTTTTCCGCATGTTTTACATGTTTTTGCTTCTTGCTCTGACTTTTCCATAAAACACTCAAAATCAGCAAATCCCACTACAGGTGCTTTAAAAGCATTTCTTTGCTTATCGAAATTCAAGACACTGCCCTTTTCCGGATAAATCACCGCTTGTTTATCCATTTGACAGATTTTTTCGTGTAATTTTTGTTTCTTGCGCGAACGAAAATCTCTTAAACAGCTGTCACAAAAATAAAACTGACTTCTATGCCGTCTTCCTTTGGTCATAGCAGATTTTCGGTTGTTCAGAAAGCCATTTAAATTAGCAATAGTGAAAAAATGGTGCTGATGCTCAAGGTCTTTTACGTTGGAAATGCCATTTACGTCAATGCTGTCTTTATTGGCCGATGAAATTTGACGATCACTTTTAATCATTAGCAAATTTAGCGTATTTTTGTTCTTATTTTTCTCGCCAGATCTATTGGAGAAAACGTCTAAAACACTCAGTTGATGTTCACCTTCAAAAAGAACTCTTATACGTAACGGTAGGTGCTTGTTAATTCGAACAAACTTGCTAATCTGACTAAACTGCAGGGGAAAGGTTAAACCCTGCAAGTTAAATTTACTTTCATACTCCTTTGGAATTTTTTTGCATCGTCTGATGTTTGCCGTTTCCGGCCAAAGATGTCCTATGACACAATATAGAAAATTCTTTTCATCGTATTTTCTGTTCCATAAAACACTTCGACACTTTAATAAATACTCGGGCACGTTTACAGAGTCGCTGTTCATTTTTAAAAAATACTGCTACAGTCATAGATTAAAACGCTGCAACTTTGAAGTTGAGCAAATCGCCAGCCTGAACCTCTAGTTAACAAATCGTCTTCCCTCTCCACCGATCCAGCCAAAAGTGACTTTATCCTATCTCGAATCTGCTCATCGCTTTGATATTTGTTGACCGCGACGCCTTTTGACCGTAACGTGAAAGAATCGATGTCGACGCTTTTTCCCTGACTTTCTTCATCTAAACCCTGTATCTCGTAATCTGCCGTGATTGTTATACTTATTCGACAAACCACCCGATGTGTAAATTGACTTTTAACGAGATTAAACACATTTTCGATCGTTTGCTTAGAGTTGCAAAAATCTTGCAAAGAGCTTTTTAGGTGAGTCAGTTCTTGTTGGAAAATGCAAACTTTGTCGCCAATGGCTCCTTGCCTTTTAGAAAATACCCTTGATTCCGCGTGATTCGAATCTACGTGAGACGATAACTCGTTCTTATCACTGTATTTAAGTTCACAAAACGGGCACTTTCTCAACTTGTCGCGACCATTTTGATTTGCTTGATTTCTGTGTTTTAATTTTAAATGATTGGCAAGACGACTCTTTCTGGAAAACGATATGTGACACGTTTCACACTTGTGCGTCATTCTTTTTTTCTCTCGCTTTTAAACTTTTTCTGAAAAAGGAAAAAAATGTTGTATCTTCTAATCTTTATATATACACACACACACAATTGTTATATTTACAATAAATTAATAGCACTCTCTACATATTCTTGCACTTCTGTTAAATTTTTTTTATATAATTCGCGAATGGACGGGTTTAAAAATAAATTTCCCCCTTGCGACTCGTAAAATACGAGCAAGGGGGACACCTTACTTAAAATTTTCTTTAATTTTTCCGTAAAAACGTGCGGATCCGGACAGGGGCGGTTTACCCTCAAGTCGAGCCCCTCACTTATGACCCCACCATTTACCGACACGCCCGGTAATCTTACCACCCTTGCTCCTCGCGGTTCGGGGATGACGAGTCGCGGTGGTGCTGCTAGAAGCGGAGTTGTTATGGGCGCCGGGCGGATCGGCCTTAGCTGAGCCCGCAAAGCCCTCATGTCACACAACATTGGGGATTGCGGGAGGGACACAGCCGTTGGAGACATGGTTGGTAGTCTCGGTGGAGCCGGAGTTGGGGGGCCCGGTAAGAACAAGCCAGGTTGAAGCGGACGAAAGGGAGCCGGCATTGAATAGACCGGTGATGGCACGGGCGAAGGGGTAGGCGGAGGGCTGTAACACACCGGTCTAAACGAGGTGTTTGGTGTCGAGGAAAAAAGGGGCTCAGTTCTAATTTGAATAAAAGAGGTGGAAAGGGAAGCGGGCGGTGAGTTCGAAGGCAGCGCGACGGTGGAAGATGCGGACGTGAGCTCGACCGAGACTTGTTCCACTGGTGTCCTTCTTCCCAGTTTTATTTGGAAAGGCCCACACCTCTTAAAACCAATTAATCTTGATTCCCTATTTTTCGGCATTGTCTAGAAAGCAGGGTGATTGAAATCAGGTTTAAGATTTTTGCGTAAGCTCAATTTTGGGTAAAAAATTTTAAGACTTTAAGCAATTGTTAAAATTTTTTTTGCGTAAGCTCAATTTGTGTAAAAAATTTTTAGACTTTAACCAACTTTATGTTTAAAAATATTTTTCAAAAAAATTCAATGTTTTAAAATTGTAAAGACTTTTTGTCTACTTACGATTTTTTTCAAGTGTCTAAAAGATAAAACCAGGATCTTTTCGGTTTCAGTTTAGATTTTGGAATGACTCCTTATCTCAAAAAGGGTCATTCATGTAAACTTTTTAATAGTAGAAAAAAGGCGCAAAAATTAAACCTGGTTTTTTGAAAAGATAATTAATTTTGGAGAAAATTTTAACCCTTCTTGTAAATCCTTTTATCCCCGCAACCTGACGTCAGATTGTGTTTTCCGTGCAATTTTCCTTTATTTTTGTTCATTTTTCCGCACATGCATTAAGGCTTAAAGCAAAAGCGCCGAAATTGGAGCAAATTAATGACAAGATATGAGACAGTGTGTTTGCTAAAAATTGTTTTTTCTTTTAAACAACAGCCAATTTTTTTTAGCAGCACACCCATTAAAATAAATCAGCAAAAGGAAAAAGATTAATTATTAAAAGGTTAACAATCGGGTCTTTGCACCCTTTTTTGCGGTCAAAGAAATAAAGAATGACAATTTTCTGGAAGGAAAATTAGCGTTGAAAACCATTAAGCAGAAAAACCATTAGCTCAAGTGAGAAAAAAAGCACGTGCCAAGGAGCAGCATCTAAAAAGGCGGAAAAAATTCTCCATTTTACAAAAGATGCCCTAATTTTAGGTCATTTTACCGACAAAAAAATAGAAATGAGCATTTTTAAATTTTTTTTTCAAACCTTTATGAAAATAATTGCTTTTAGATTTTTCTAGTTTCTTCTAGAACTTTTTTTTTGCCTTAAAATGGGTTAAAAGTTGACCACAATTTCATCCAGAATATTCTAGCATTTGCCATTATACAAGTCAAAATAGTATAAAAGCCAATTTGCACTTTTGGTGAAACACCAATAATATTTTGACTGGCTTCACATCCACACCTAAGATAAAACATCGGTCGCGTCATGGGTAAACTGGCTACATCATCTGAAAGCAATGGCAAAGGCAGCAAGACGATCTTGTACAAAAAAAAGGGGAAGTCTGCGCATAAAAAGGTCGCGAAAAAGACACCGTTCGAAAAAAGCCACGTTGAAAAAACGTCAAAAGTTTACACCAAAGAGCAAAAAAGTAGTAAACTTGCCAAATCCCGTTCGTCATCTGCGAACAAAGGACATAAGCAATTAGAAGATTCCGACTCAGACATGGAGAAGGATGAGGACATGAGAGACAACGAGAATTCAAGCGATGACGAGTCTGAAGAATCCGGCTCAGAGAACATGCAAGACGGCTCTGATAACGATGATAGCGATGTTGTGTCTGATGCCGCCCAAGATGATACCGAGGATGACGATGATGACGATGCCCCGACTGATATTGAAGAACCGGAGATGGAGGATCAAGGAAAGCCGTTTTGCGCGAAAAAAAGACCAAGGTCCGATTCAGGCAAAAAGAAATTACCCGATTCAAAAAGGAAAAATTATGTCGAGCCGGAGCCGGTTTCGTCCAAGGTGGATGGGATTAATTTGACAAGGAAAAAGCAAGAGGAGTTGTTTCGACCCTGCAAATGGGATGTTAACGAGCGCGTGAAAACCGCGGAGGTAAACTTTTCCAAGTGGCTAGAAAGCCACAGCCATCGCGAACAATATTTTATTGGAGACGACGGGGTGAGTAAAACAGTTTGAAATCAGCTCAGCATATTTTTAATTAAAAAACTTTTCACACTGTTTTGCTCAACAGTACATCTACCCTAATCCAGCCACCATGAAAAAGTTTATTGAGGCTTTTAAAAACAAGGAGGTGTCATCGCGATCGGTGAGCTTGCCTTTTGCCCCGATGAGCAAAGTGATTGCATCCAACCCTAGGATGGTAATTGGAGTTAGCGGCGTTAGGCATATCCAGCGTGCTGCGGGCCTTAGCGTGTGGCCAGTA
>CBDDTI010000192.1:0-5521 GCA_965233585.1 bacterium | reverse complement strand
AGTCGCTTGATAATTTTGTATTTAAAATATTAAAGCAAAATGAAATCTTGAAAAAAAAATCAAAAAAAAAAAAATTAAATACAGACAGAATGAGAGAAGAAAGAAGAGAGAAAAATAAGATAAAAATGCCTACAACACCCGGTATTCCCAGGCGGTCACCCATCCAAGTACTGACCGGGCTCGACGTTGCTTAACTGCGGTGATCGGACGAGAACCGGTGTTTTCAACGTGATATGGTCGTAGGCAACAGTTGAATTTTAGCAAGCGCTCATGTACTTTTACTAGATATTTCATGTAAATCAGCACATACTTTGAAAATATACATGTGATATTGACTGCAAATAAATGTTACATTCAGAAATAAACAGGTGTCATGAAATAACCAAGTATGAAAGACGTTACTTCATGTTTTGTGCAAAACGGAATCACGGGAGATAACTCCAAATTTTTTTTTCTTCTCGCCATAAAATCCATTCTTTCTGTAAATTGAACATGTATTTCGTTGCAAATAGTTTTAAATATGAAAATTTCATTCGAAATACCTCTGAATTTAGATGAAACAAGGTCCGGCGTCCATGCTTTACACTAAGATTGTAGTTTCTTCGTCGCTGAATATTGCAAGTCGTACACACTTTCACGTAGACATGTGAAAAAGATATCCTTTCTGAAGTCAAGAGAATTTGTCCTTGCCATTCCGTCGAAAACTGATCTCAAAACGTATTTTTCACCGTCATTCCAAGCGGGCGTCTCGTGCTCCACTGACAAAATGTCACCAAGGAGCGACGAGAACAATTCAAGTTGTGACGTCACGGAAACATCTCCACGGGCGGCCAGCTGCAGCAACTGATTGATGTACTTACGTTAATGGTTCGAACATTTTCAGCAACGTTTCTGTTGTTACTTACAATGTTGTGAAACAGTCGCTTGATAATTTTGTATTTAAAATATTAAAGCAAAATGAAATCTTGAAAAAAAAATCAAAAAAAAAAAATTAAATACAGACAGAATGAGAGAAGAAAGAAGAGAGAAAAATAAGATAAAAATGCCTACAACACCCGGTATTCCCAGGCGGTCACCCATCCAAGTACTGACCGGGCTCGACGTTGCTTAACTGCGGTGATCGGACGAGAACCGGTGTTTTCAACGTGATATGGTCGTAGGCAACAGTTGAATTTTAGCAAGCGCTCATGTACTTTTACTAGATATTTCATGTAAATCAGCACATACTTTGAAAATATACATGTGATATTGACTGCAAATAAATGTTACATTCAGAAATAAACAGGTGTCATGAAATAACCAAGTATGAAAGACGTTACTTCATGTTTTGTGCAAAACGGAATCACGGGAGATAACTCCAAATTTTTTTTTCTTCTCGCCATAAAATCCATTCTTTCTGTAAATTGAACATGTATTTCGTTGCAAATAGTTTTAAATATGAAAAT
This sequence comes from bacterium, assembly GCA_965233585.1. Classification (GTDB taxonomy): domain Bacteria; phylum SAR324; class SAR324; order SAR324; family NAC60-12; genus CBDDTI01. Next base: position 4,076 of record CBDDTI010000192.1, on the reverse strand, counting down.
TTCATTCGAAATACCTCTGAATTTAGATGAAACAAGGTCCGGCGTCCATGCTTTACACTAAGATTGTAGTTTCTTCGTCGCTGAATATTGCAAGTCGTACACACTTTCACGTAGACATGTGAAAAAGATATCCTTTCTGAAGTCAAGAGAATTTGTCCTTGCCATTCCGTCGAAAACTGATCTCAAAACGTATTTTTCACCGTCATTCCAAGCGGGCGTCTCGTGCTCCACTGACAAAATGTCACCAAGGAGCGACGAGAACAATTCAAGTTGTGACGTCACGGAAACATCTCCACGGGCGGCCAGCTGCAGCAACTGATTGATGTACTTACGTTAATGGTTCGAACATTTTCAGCAACGTTTCTGTTGTTACTTACAATGTTGTGAAACAGTCGCTTGATAATTTTGTATTTAAAATATTAAAGCAAAATGAAATCTTGAAAAAAAAATCAAAAAAAAAAAAATTAAATACAGACAGAATGAGAGAAGAAAGAAGAGAGAAAAATAAGATAAAAATGCCTACAACACCCGGTATTCCCAGGCGGTCACCCATCCAAGTACTGACCGGGCTCGACGTTGCTTAACTGCGGTGATCGGACGAGAACCGGTGTTTTCAACGTGATATGGTCGTAGGCAACAGTTGAATTTTAGCAAGCGCTCATGTACTTTTACTAGATATTTCATGTAAATCAGCACATACTTTGAAAATATACATGTGATATTGACTGCAAATAAATGTTACATTCAGAAATAAACAGGTGTCATGAAATAACCAAGTATGAAAGACGTTACTTCATGTTTTGTGCAAAACGGAATCACGGGAGATAACTCCAAATTTTTTTTTCTTCTCGCCATAAAATCCATTCTTTCTGTAAATTGAACATGTATTTCGTTGCAAATAGTTTTAAATATGAAAATTTCATTCGAAATACCTCTGAATTTAGATGAAACAAGGTCCGGCGTCCATGCTTTACACTAAGATTGTAGTTTCTTCGTCGCTGAATATTGCAAGTCGTACACACTTTCACGTAGACATGTGAAAAAGATATCCTTTCTGAAGTCAAGAGAATTTGTCCTTGCCATTCCGTCGAAAACTGATCTCAAAACGTATTTTTCACCGTCATTCCAAGCGGGCGTCTCGTGCTCCACTGACAAAATGTCACCAAGGAGCGACGAGAACAATTCAAGTTGTGACGTCACGGAAACATCTCCACGGGCGGCCAGCTGCAGCAACTGATTGATGTACTTACGTTAATGGTTCGAACATTTTCAGCAACGTTTCTGTTGTTACTTACAATGTTGTGAAACAGTCGCTTGATAATTTTGTATTTAAAATATTAAAGCAAAATGAAATCTTGAAAAAAAAATCAAAAAAAAAAAAAATTAAATACAGACAGAATGAGAGAAGAAAGAAGAGAGAAAAATAAGATAAAAATGCCTACAACACCCGGTATTCCCAGGCGGTCACCCATCCAAGTACTGACCGGGCTCGACGTTGCTTAACTGCGGTGATCGGACGAGAACCGGTGTTTTCAACGTGATATGGTCGTAGGCAACAGTTGAATTTTAGCAAGCGCTCATGTACTTTTACTAGATATTTCATGTAAATCAGCACATACTTTGAAAATATACATGTGATATTGACTGCAAATAAATGTTACATTCAGAAATAAACAGGTGTCATGAAATAACCAAGTATGAAAGACGTTACTTCATGTTTTGTGCAAAACGGAATCACGGGAGATAACTCCAAATTTTTTTTTCTTCTCGCCATAAAATCCATTCTTTCTGTAAATTGAACATGTATTTCGTTGCAAATAGTTTTAAATATGAAAATTTCATTCGAAATACCTCTGAATTTAGATGAAACAAGGTCCGGCGTCCATGCTTTACACTAAGATTGTAGTTTCTTCGTCGCTGAATATTGCAAGTCGTACACACTTTCACGTAGACATGTGAAAAAGATATCCTTTCTGAAGTCAAGAGAATTTGTCCTTGCCATTCCGTCGAAAACTGATCTCAAAACGTATTTTTCACCGTCATTCCAAGCGGGCGTCTCGTGCTCCACTGACAAAATGTCACCAAGGAGCGACGAGAACAATTCAAGTTGTGACGTCACGGAAACATCTCCACGGGCGGCCAGCTGCAGCAACTGATTGATGTACTTACGTTAATGGTTCGAACATTTTCAGCAACGTTTCTGTTGTTACTTACAATGTTGTGAAACAGTCGCTTGATAATTTTGTATTTAAAATATTAAAGCAAAATGAAATCTTGAAAAAAAAATCAAAAAAAAAAAAATTAAATACAGACAGAATGAGAGAAGAAAGAAGAGAGAAAAATAAGATAAAAATGCCTACAACACCCGGTATTCCCAGGCGGTCACCCATCCAAGTACTGACCGGGCTCGACGTTGCTTAACTGCGGTGATCGGACGAGAACCGGTGTTTTCAACGTGATATGGTCGTAGGCAACAGTTGAATTTTAGCAAGCGCTCATGTACTTTTACTAGATATTTCATGTAAATCAGCACATACTTTGAAAATATACATGTGATATTGACTGCAAATAAATGTTACATTCAGAAATAAACAGGTGTCATGAAATAACCAAGTATGAAAGACGTTACTTCATGTTTTGTGCAAAACGGAATCACGGGAGATAACTCCAAATTTTTTTTTCTTCTCGCCATAAAATCCATTCTTTCTGTAAATTGAACATGTATTTCGTTGCAAATAGTTTTAAATATGAAAATTTCATTCGAAATACCTCTGAATTTAGATGAAACAAGGTCCGGCGTCCATGCTTTACACTAAGATTGTAGTTTCTTCGTCGCTGAATATTGCAAGTCGTACACACTTTCACGTAGACATGTGAAAAAGATATCCTTTCTGAAGTCAAGAGAATTTGTCCTTGCCATTCCGTCGAAAACTGATCTCAAAACGTATTTTTCACCGTCATTCCAAGCGGGCGTCTCGTGCTCCACTGACAAAATGTCACCAAGGAGCGACGAGAACAATTCAAGTTGTGACGTCACGGAAACATCTCCACGGGCGGCCAGCTGCAGCAACTGATTGATGTACTTACGTTAATGGTTCGAACATTTTCAGCAACGTTTCTGTTGTTACTTACAATGTTGTGAAACAGTCGCTTGATAATTTTGTATTTAAAATATTAAAGCAAAATGAAATCTTGAAAAAAAAATCAAAAAAAAAAAAATTAAATACAGACAGAATGAGAGAAGAAAGAAGAGAGAAAAATAAGATAAAAATGCCTACAACACCCGGTATTCCCAGGCGGTCACCCATCCAAGTACTGACCGGGCTCGACGTTGCTTAACTGCGGTGATCGGACGAGAACCGGTGTTTTCAACGTGATATGGTCGTAGGCAACAGTTGAATTTTAGCAAGCGCTCATGTACTTTTACTAGATATTTCATGTAAATCAGCACATACTTTGAAAATATACATGTGATATTGACTGCAAATAAATGTTACATTCAGAAATAAACAGGTGTCATGAAATAACCAAGTATGAAAGACGTTACTTCATGTTTTGTGCAAAACGGAATCACGGGAGATAACTCCAAATTTTTTTTTCTTCTCGCCATAAAATCCATTCTTTCTGTAAATTGAACATGTATTTCGTTGCAAATAGTTTTAAATATGAAAATTTCATTCGAAATACCTCTGAATTTAGATGAAACAAGGTCCGGCGTCCATGCTTTACACTAAGATTGTAGTTTCTTCGTCGCTGAATATTGCAAGTCGTACACACTTTCACGTAGACATGTGAAAAAGATATCCTTTCTGAAGTCAAGAGAATTTGTCCTTGCCATTCCGTCGAAAACTGATCTCAAAACGTATTTTTCACCGTCATTCCAAGCGGGCGTCTCGTGCTCCACTGACAAAATGTCACCAAGGAGCGACGAGAACAATTCAAGTTGTGACGTCACGGAAACATCTCCACGGGCGGCCAGCTGCAGCAACTGATTGATGTACTTACGTTAATGGTTCGAACATTTTCAGCAACGTTTCTGTTGTTACTTACAATGTTGTGAAACAGTCGCTTGATAA
>CBDDTI010000191.1:0-7584 GCA_965233585.1 bacterium | reverse complement strand
GATAATCTCCGAATCATTGATTGAATGACAATAAGATGATGTACTTTGCCGAACTCCACGCGTCTCAATGGTTATCGTGTAGGTTTCTGAATATACCTGTACTAACATTTGAATGTAATATCTTACAGAAGGGGAGCTAAAAATGACTTTTCTGCCATAGTTTAAGTCCAAACACCGAGGAAATCAAATGCAAGAAAACATTTTCACGTTGCTTTTGATAATCATGTCACAGGCACTTGTTTATTGTTTTCGTTTCAGGCAAGTTGGTGTTGTGATTTTTATGATTTTGACAGCTTCAGTACTCAGCGCTGATGGTAAGCCCGACAATAAGTTTTATACCAGGTTTTACACTAGCATTTCTTCTTTCGAAATGTCCTAATGTTAGGTGTTTTGGTGTTTTACCGGGTGGCGAATTTGCCGATTGAAGAAGTGTGCATAATTAAGAATTTTGAGGACGCAAATTGTAGTGATTTTAAGCGGCTCGTCGTGAACTTGAAAATTAACCCACAGAGGTATAATTGGCCTCACAAGACTTGTAAACCCCTCAACAATATATTTGCAGGCTGAAACTGTAGCGTTATTGTGATGCGGATTGAACAGAGCGAAGTTTGTGATGAGGTATGAGTCACTAAATAACCAGACGTGGGACCGTAACGAATTTGTGATGTTTTGGCGGGTTTAAAAACTATTTCAAGAAAAATAAACCCACCACGTTTCTATGCTTACCACAGGCTGCCTCTGGGAGCAATATGGAAAATTTTGATTTTTCATCATGTGTCACGACTGGCGCTACGTTAGTGGACATTCCCTCTTATAAATAATGATGCAAAAGAAATGTTTTGGATTGATTCAGCCTTTAATCATCCCCTCGTTACATGTTTTTTTCTTAATTTTGATTAAGATTTTAAGAATACCCGCATTTACTCATTACCCACATGTATTCAGTTACTTCTTCAGCCCTTATTTTACCAAATGTTCATTTGTTACTAAGTTAAGGCTGTCATTCCATTGATGTGACATCATTGCCGCCATCATTTCCTAGAAAACGAAAAGAGAACTTGTAATTATCCACCGTCCTGATGTCATTTACTCTACCAATAAATTCTTCAACGTCTTTTTATGTTACAGCAAGAATGGTAATGTAATAAAACTTCCCTCGTAAAATTTTTTTATTATTAACAAGGTGTCATATTTAATTATGAACTACGAGAGTAAAATAATATAGACTTAAGGCTGAGGAGGGGGGCATGGGGGGGTGAGGGGGGGGGGGGGGGTTTCGAAGCAGTGTTCTTGGATACATTGCGAACTTTTGATGTCGTATTTCTGTTCCCGTGGCAATAATTCCCGTATTTCGGTTCGTGTAATTTTACTGACAAGGTTAAAATTACATCAACGTCACTGTTAGTTTGATATTTTCACTAAATTCATACCTGTCCCTTTAGGGTAGTTGTGGCACGCAGCAATACGGCAGTTGATCCAGACAAATGAGATCAGCGTAGTACTGATCGCCGTCAGGGCAGGGCAAACTAGGCCTACAGCATCCTCCATAAAAAATGCAGACTGTAAACAAGAAAAGGTCGTTCCTTTGTTAGCCATCAAGGTGTCGATCCCACACACGAACTAAGAATTATATTTCATTCCAATTGCCATGTCTAACAATACGCAGTTAAAAAGAAATTACAAAAACAAACAGTGGTCATCAATGGACCAAAGGAACACTCACGAGGCCGAAGCGGCGGTTGCCTGGCAAACACTTCCAAGGGGTTCTTCTTCTTGTTTCTTGGGATTGCTCCTTGTACGGTAAGGGTCCCCAAAATAATCAACATCATGACCAAACAAAGCTTCACCTCCATAGCTTTCTTTTCCACAGAAAAAGAAAAAAAGAAAAACACAGAAGTACTGTTTGATGAAATCAGTCTCGACTTTCCTTGGAAATTGGGATGTCAGAAAATGGGGGCTGGCGCTCTTTCTTATTCCTTATAAGCCTCCTGTAATTATTCGTTTCTATGCAGCACGCGTCTTTTGCATTATAAATGGCAATACACGCTAAGGCCCCGTCCATACTAAACCGGGTCATAAGCAATCCTGACTGTTAAGTTACCGTGATTCGTGTGACCTATCAAAATTAAAACTGAATCTTTCCTTTTTTTAGCATCATGTAACTGAAATGAAAAAGAGTCAAAAATTTACACGTTTCAGTCCGTTTCATTGTGGCGTAGAGAGTTCTCGACCCATCCTCTCTCGCACCTCCAACCCTGTCTAACGAAATGAATTCACGAGACGAATGTTTACAAAAACGAACAGCTTCATCAAATTGCGTATCTCAAATTAAACTACGGGGATGCCACAGGGTTTACAAGAAAGTAAAATGATGACTGGAATATTCTTCAAATCTGCTATAGCGATTTTATAAATTCGTTGCCCTTCATTGATCTAGAGTTTTAGCACTAACAAAAAGCAAAGAATAAAACATGTAGTAAACATTAAAACCTTTCAACGTAGCTTTTAGATATTGAGTCTGCTAGTAAATGGTTTGATTCCTATCTAACCATCTAAAATCTTTAAAGCCTCGCGGCTTTCTTTTGTTCTACGAAGAGCAAAAGGAAGAATTTGAAAAAGAAAAAAGAACCTACTTCTTCAAGCTGCCTGTGGCTGGTGCATGGAATCACAAGGAAATATCATAATAACATCAAGCTGCTAACGATTTACTGAATAACAAACAACAAAACTTACCGCGCTTGAGTCTTCTCTTTAGATATGTTCCTTCGAACGGTCAGTCTTCCAGGATAAGCGAAACCGGGCTTCCTCCACGCTAGCTCTCTTTGGAGAACTGAAGGTTATCTGTGACTTTGCCACCTTTTAAGGAGTCCTGAGCATGGAACAAATAATTTTGAAACTGACAGCTGTCAATTGGAAAAGAGTATAATTAAAGCTCATGTCAAATCCGCTTGGACTTGCTTGCACTTGCAAAGCTTGCAAAGAGCGCATGCCCAACTGCATTTGTCTAGGGTGGGCCTCTAAATGTTTACTTAATGGAAAAATTTCGTCGAGGGAGAAAAACTGGAGATTAGCCACGATAAAACAAGTTCTAAGGAACGTAAAACCAACCAGAAAGAGTGTCCTGTCTACAAAACATTTTTGTCATTACAAAGTCAAGTTTAAGGCTGATGCTGAGCAGAAAAATTACGATCAAAGACCACGATTTTAACCAAAAGATCACAAAAGGACACCAATTGGGGTCCACTAGGCAAGTTTGTCATGCGTTTCTAAGGATATATCCCTTGATTCCAGAAATTTTCTCAATTAAACTCGATCGACGCAAAATGTTATCGAAATTGCGCTAAATTCCCGTCTATTGTTTAGTGGTAATAACTAATTTTAGCCTAATTAACAATCGATTTGTTGATTTAAATAAATTGAAAACTGGCGTGAACTAATTGGCTTTCAGGTAAAAGACATCACTTGACAGTAAGTTCTGTTTCAAGAATAACAACGTATCTTCCACCAAGGTATTTATTTAGTTTTGTTTGCAGATTCTGACGTTAGAAAGACATCAGTTTTAGCTGTTAGCCTGTGTGTCCCTCCAATGCTTAATAATTGAATATTTCTCAAATGAAATAATAAACTATCGCTGATATAACTGGTTACCTAAAATAACCATACCTGGTTATTTTGTTTCTTGGAAATGGTTCGTTTCTTGGAAGCAAAATGGTTGTTTCTTAACCTGTCCTAATTCGAACTATTTTCATACTCAGACGCCACCCAATTTCAAATGGCTTGTACTTCATAAACCACCTGTAAACTATCTCAGTCTTTACATCTTTACAATCTTTCAACGTTTTTGGCTCACATACATACAATCTCGAGTTCTTCAAGAATGCTCAAATAGTTTTCAATAACAGCTTAAATTAACAAGATCATCTATTTATACTCATCTGAAAACATATGTCGCATGAGCAGGAGAAATGTTTGCGTATTAAATTAGCGTTTTCGAAAGGTTTTCATATCATGTTTGTTTTTCGAATAGTAAACGAAACCTACGAGGCGAATAACATTGTTGAGGCTTCGAACTGGTGAACTAGCTATGTATTTGTGGATTTTAATAAAGACACGCACGCCGGAAGTTGTAATCCGGCCGTGTTTCTCAATGACCATTCCGAATACAGAATAGTTTTGTTCTTTGAGCTTCGTCTTTGAGGAACGAAATATATCGAAATCACCAACTTAGAGTGGATCAAGCAGTTATAAATATATCAGGAAAGTGAAACAAACGGTTAAGATCCGACTCTATATAGTTGATAGCGACGGAGATTGTCGTGCTAAAAGAAGAACGTGCTTGTCAGTCAACTGAAACGAAAACTATTAAATCGAGGACACCCAGGTTATTAGCGTACGTAAAATGGACATTTTATTCCAAATAACTGCGAAGTAGAAATGTATTCATTTAACTGATACTCTACTGAACCTCTTCTCAAGATCTTGTCGAAGTATTTTCCATAATCTACTAGTACGAAATGTGCAAATTTGTGTAGCTTGTGTTTCAGTGTACTCAGCAATGACTATGCATATGCTACGGTCGGTGCAGATTCTGTTCTACATTACGAAATATTGTTTTAAAGTTTGAGTGCATGACATTAATGCCCTCTGCATCACAAGCAACATTAGGGACCCTTACACGATGAAAGGACGGGAAGGCCAAGACGGGAACGGCAGTGAACGCGGGAAACTTTCGCGTGCCGTGTCACCAAAGACAAAATACTTTAGGTTGGGTAATTTTGGTATAGGACGGCGACGTCAATTACTCTAGCTTCATAAAAGCTTTTCATAAAGCCAATGGCATCCCATTTAGATAGTATAGAAATATTATCCAGTTAACCTTAATGGTGAACAGACGACACGGAACTTACTCTTGTTTATATATGTAAAGGGAACTTTCTTGAGCTGTCGGTAGTTAATATTGAAAAAATCCAGAATTTCCGTATGAAAAACTTATGTGAATGATCTTTTTATTGACCTGGTTCAGATAGCTTTTTGTCAGCAGAGCGTTTTAGCATCGATCCTGCCTGTAGCTGAAACAAATCTTTTAGAGAAAACAAACATTACGTTGAGTTCCGGGTTGTATGAAAACATGAAATAAACATCAATTTGCAAATGTGCATTTTATTTTATTTGCTCGATAGCTGCTTTGAAGGCACGTAACAATCGTATTTCCCATCAAAACCTTTTGGAAATCACTCAAAATCATGCAAGATCATTCAAAACAATGTTTTGGCCCAATTTGCTGATAGCTGTACCTGGCTGTATATCAGAACAAAAATTGAAAACTTAGAGTTTGCAATGTCATACATACGGTCAGCGGTTAAAGATTGTAGTTATTGATAATGCTCCGTAACGCTCTGCTTGTGCTAGTAAATTCGCATTTTTTTTTCTCCGTTTTGACAAGCAACTCCCTCTTGCGAACATTGACAGGTTTGACTAACCGAAAGTCTACCGACAAATCAATCGTGACTAATCTTCACATCTTGTGTTCCTCTCAATCGTACAGTCGGTCATTCGGGCAATAATCGGTAAGCGATCTTCGCAGATCTGAAATTTGATTACGTACGAATATTCTTTTGCTACAAACGAAACAGAAAGATTGTCGTGACTGACAAAACATTTTTGTCATTACAAATCAAGTTTAAGGCTGATGCTGAGCAGAAAAATTACGATCAAAGACCACTAGTTCAAACAAAAGAAGACAAAAGGACACCGATTGGGGTCCACTAGGCAAGTTTTTCATGTGTTTCTAAGGGAATATCCCTTCATTCCAGAAATTTTCTAATTAAACTCGATCGACGCAAAATGTCATCGAAATTGCGCTCGAGTCTCGTCTATTGTTTAGAGGTAATAAGTAATTTTAACCAAACAATCGATTTGTTGATTTAAATAAATTGAAAACTGGCGTGAACTAATTGGCTTTCAGGTAAAAGACATCACTTGACAGTAAGTTCTGTTTCAAGAATAACAACGTATCTTCCACCAAGGTATTTATTTAGTTTTGTTTGCAGATTCTGACGTTAGAAAGACATTACTTTGAGCTGTTAGCCTGTGTGTCCCTCCCATGCTTAATAATTGAATATTTCTCAAATGAAATAATAAACTATCACTGACATAACTGATTACCTAAAATAACCATACCTGGTTATTTTGTTTCTTGGAAATGGTTCGTTTCTTGGAAGCAAAATGGTTGTTTCTTAACCTCTCCTAATTCTTATGACGCAGTTTATCACCAATTTGAGAACAATCGCATAAAAACCTGACGTCCATTTGTTAACTGCTATTTTCATTCAAACTAGACGCATATTTGCGTTCACTCGGGCTTTATGTTTGGGAGAAACTCTGGTTCTGTTGGATGTAGTTTCGCAACATATGACATATATTGTTACATAACAACGAATTTGACTACGCGAAAACGTGACTCTTGCTTGCAGCATATGGAGGTGTTGTATTGGGGCGCCTGTGATTAATATAGAGTTAATCTAACATACAACTTAAAGGTAACCGGAAGGTTAAGTAAGTGATGTTAACTTAAAACAAAGTGGAGTGTTTATCAGAAGCAAACCTAAGCGCGGAGTTACTGCTTACATAATCATACTGCGGAAAGGAGTCTACGTGGCCGTGGGAGGCATTTTTCGGAGTTTCAAGTTTCACTCCTGTGATTAAATATTCATTTCGAAACCGAATGAGTTCTACCTTTTCAAAGAGAATTTATTCGAACAATTGTTGATAAAGACTGCAAGATTTTATACCTCTCTTATACTTTGACCAAATCGACTACGACGGTTAAACATAAACTTCTTTTTTTTTAAATATGTTTTTAGCATTTACATAACAGTACAATGTAGTTTACAAGGCAAAACACGAAAGAATACGCGCATAGACAAATTCTCTAACCTTTCTGGTTTGTTCCTTAGACTTTTCAAACTTATTGGTATTCTGCTTGGTTCACGATCGCGTCTTCATACACGATGAGACTTTAGTTTATGCTTCTCTCGATTAACATTACATAACTCAGTTGATATCGCATGTATCTCGATGAAAGGTTCACTCATAATTAAATGTTCGCTCATAAAGAGATCTCTCGTGAGGTTTGCGGACCAACCCGTTCCGAAAGCGCTCCTCATCTTTTGGTGTGGGTCTACCGTGAACGCTGTGTGCACATTTTGAATCCGTTTTGTATCCGTCCACAGTATTTGTGCTGATCTTCCACCGCATAAACTCTTCTCCGTCCGCCATTACACCATGCCATCAACCTCGTCCCCAGGGGTCCCTTTGGTCATGCGCTGGAAATCGGGACCCCTGGCCAGGCCTAACGACATTCCGGTTTTGAATGGCTATGTAAACACAATAGATTGAGACCAGAACCAATCAGATTTGTCAGACTTGACTCTGGGCATGAGCAGAGTGACGGGTATAAAACGCAGACTCAGGTATAAAACGCGGACTGAGCATTACGGACTCAGTATAAAACACGAAGAAAGGTTCTACATTGAATAAATTCTTGCACGAACGTTTTTATAAATGGAAGCTGTTCATTTCCCA
>CBDDTI010000190.1:0-4106 GCA_965233585.1 bacterium | reverse complement strand
CTGCAAGGGCGCCTTCGAAAGATGCTACGGACTGTCCGACGCGAAAATCAAGGTCCTGTTAAAAAAAATGGACGCCAATGGTTTTTCGATGGAGGGTGATCAGCGGGGCAAGCATGGAAATTATCCGAGAAAGATTGCCCCGGAGGCCAGAAAGGCCGTTGTTGATTTTATGCTTTCGTATAGCGCGACAGAATCACACTACAGAAGAGCGCGAACAAGGAAAATATATTTTGATTCTCATATTTCAATGCACAATATGTGGACAGATTTTATTGCTAAGCACCCTGATTTTAAAACAAGCTTTGCCTGTGCTAACAGAAAAAGCCCTGGCATCAGTTACTCCAAATTTCGAGAAATTTTTATTGAAGACTTGAGTGATATAATAAGTTTTAGGAAGGCGCGCGTGGACACATGCCAACTTTGTGATCAGTACCAAAAGAAAATGAAGCAAGAGGCTGTTGATAGTAGACTCCAGGAATACGCAGAGGAACAACAGAGGCAAGAGTGAAGTCAGATTTGCCTCGCTAAAATATGACGTGATTATTTTGGCAAAACCTCGGAATAGGGATGAAGTGGACTGAGACATTTAGATTACCACACTAATTTCGCAGTTTATGCAATTTCTTTGGTCTCACCTTCGATTTTAAGATGTTTACATCCTGAAAATTTGACTGGCATAAATAGACTTACACTAGTCTTTGAATCGGCGTTCTTCTTTTTTCAGTGCCTTAGTTTGTATTACCTAAAGACTTTGACGCTTGAATAAAGTTGATTGATGGATGGATGGATAAATCATTGTAACCATCTAATTTCTAGGTTTAACGATAGTCGAGGTCGTAAATAACCAGCTGACCCTTGGGTGTTAAAGCAGATGATGAGAGATGATTTTATTTAAGTCAGCTCGGTTTTGTTCTGGTTTTGTTGTTGTGTTCTTGGGCAAGACACTTAACTCTTACGGTGCCTCTCTCCGCCCAGGTGTATAAATGGGTACCGGTGAATTTAATGCTGGGGGTAACCCTGCGATGAACTAGCTTCCTATCCAGGGGTGAGTAGAAATACTCCCAGTCGCTTCGTGCTACACTGAACCGGGATAAGCTCCGGCCTGATGGGCAACTTGGCCCGAATGCAGACTTTACCTTTACTTTACCAACTCGGTTTTACTCGACACATCAGATTAAGTTTACATGGGCAGCTAAATCAGTACAGTGCAACTAAGAGCGAGTTGTATCATCCAAATAGCAAACAATAGTGTAGTGACAGGCGCGGATCCAGGATTTTGAAATAGGGGGTGAATTGTTGTAATTTGGGGGTGAATTTTTGACAGTGTATTGTGGGCTCAAAATGAACAAATTGATTGGTAGAACCAGTCATCGCTTATGCCAGGAGCCATAATCGGGGACGGAGACCGTAAGCACGCGCCATTTCTAGTATTGGGGTTGGCCCAGGAGCCATAATCGGGGACGGAGACCGTAAGTCTTGGGATGCGCGCGGACCCATGATATGGGACAATTTTTCTATTTTTAGAACAAATTGCGCCATCCTGACGTCATATATTGGCGCTAATCCACGCACGTGTCGTGGGTTCTCGCGTGAATGTTGTCACGCTCGGAATCAAATGTTGAGAGTTGTTAGATTGTCTTGCGGACTTTTCACAGCGATGACAGGGAATAAGGAACCAGGGCTCTTCTATGTACTTTCATGCCTCTAGTTAATGGAAAGGTGAGTTTTCAGGGTCTAAAATTTCTTTAATGTCGCGCTGTGAATGAATAATATCTACTCGCTCTAGTTGTACGCGTAAACTTTTGCGTTTGTTCTGTAGAGAAAAGTTATGTAAGAAAACTCTTTACTCCAGGCTGGTATCGAGTTAATTTGTGAGTTTCCCAAACAATGCTTAATAATAACCAAGACCTGTTTTGATAGTTTCTGCTTGTTTGGCGAGTTTCCAAAAGTTTTTGAAAGGCAAGTCTGACGCGTATGAGTAGCTCATTTGCATAGTGCAGCGCGTGCACTAGCTTTCAAGTCCGAGTCGGTGTTTTCATTTCTCAACAAATCTTGACAAAGAGTTTCTTCGTTGTCTTTTGCGCTGAGATGCTACAACAATTTTCGCCAACGCTACTAGTATCATGTGTGCTTCTTTGAGATTGAAAAACTTAACACTGCGAAAATAAATTAGCCAAGAAGTTGTGATAACTCAACCAACAAAATCGAAAATTTTATTCGAGTTATTTCAAGAAAGGGTAATCGTAAGCGTTGGTGATTATCTCTGCTGTATTCACATATTTTCAGCTAAGCTTTTAATATCTTCTCAAAAATTTTTCAGCCTTAAATATAGTCAAAAACTAGAGACATGAGTTCGATGTACGTTTAATTTTCACACCAATGTGTGGAGGTCGAATTTGTCATCTTTTACTGACTGTACGAAAGACGCATCGGCGACCGCTCTTATTTAACAGACAACAGACACTTTATTGGCTTTTTACACATACAAAACTAAGCAGCATCTACAGAAATAAACCTATTGTCACTTATACATACCTTGTGTTTTGGGCCTTAATGAAACGTGAAGCGTTGCTTACAATTTAGGCGAAACTAAAACTTGCAATCATTAATAATTTTTTTTAACTTTTCTGTCGCGAGATCCTCGAAAGCGTGTGGCAAGAGGAGGAAAACTTTGAAGTCCTGAAACGCTGCTATATCCAAATATATCCAACTAGTTTTTTTGCTGTACTAAAGAAAAGCTGTTAATCTCAAGTTCTACATACGTGAAATTTAGAGTGGAATAATGCGAAGTTCTCGTAAAAGAAGCAGCGGAACACAACCTGGTCATTGATATAAAGCGGGACATACCTAAATTCGACACTGTCTCACTTCACTCAAACTGGAGCAACTTACGACGAAAATACTTAAGCAAAATTCCAGCAGACATGAACGTGTTGAGTAGTGGGCCAAAAGTATAAAAGACTTCGGGATTTTCGGACTCCATTTTCCCTGCGCGACATCCACAAAAATCCTCGCAGCACGTACGCGCGTGTGCCGCAGGTGATGGCGCAATTTGTTCTAAAAATAGAAAAATTGTCCCATATCATGGAGCCAACCCCAATACTAGAAATGGCGCGCGCTTACGGTCTCCGTCCCCGATTATGGCTCCTGGGTTGGCCCCATGATATGGGACAATTTTTCTATTTTTAGAACAAATTGCGCCATCGCCTGCGGCACACGCGCGTGCATGCTGCGAGGATTTTTTGCGGATGTCGCGCAGGGGAAATGGCCTCCGAGATTGACGAAATTTATGCTTTTGGTCCACAACTCAACACGTTTATGTCTGTTGGAATTTGGCTCAAGTATTTTCGTCGTAAGTTGCTCCAGTAGTGAAGTAAGACAGTGTCGAATTTAGGCATGTCCCGCTTTATCACTGGCCAGCAAGTGGTGTTCCGCTGCTTCTTTTACAAGAACTTCACATTACTCCACTCAACAGCTTTTCTATAACACAGCTAAAAGCTATTTCAGTGGATATATTTGGATATAGCAACGTTTCAGAACTTCAAAGTTTTCCTCCCCTTGCCACACGCTTGCGAGGATTTCGACAGAGTCTTCGCGACCTAAAAGTAAAAAAAATAATTGCAAGTTTGAGTTTCGTCTAAATTGTAAGCAACGCTTGACGTTTCTTCAAGGCCTAATAAGTGACAAGAACGGTTTATGTCTGTAGATGCTGCTTAGTTTTGTTTGTGGAAAAATCCAATGAATTGTCTGTTGTCGATGAATAAGAGCGCCCGCCGATGCGTGTTTTGTTCAGTCAGTAAAACATGACAAATTGGACTCCGCGCTTTGGTGTGAAAACGTACGTCGAATTCATATAATATCTCTAGTTTTTGAATATGTTCAATTAAGGCTGATAAATGTTTGAGAAGATATTACAAGCTTAGCTATAAATGTTTTAATACGGCAGAAATAATCAGCAAAGTTACGATTACGCTTTCTTAAATCAACTCGAATAAAGATTTCGATTTGGCTGGTTGAGTTATCAAAACTCCTTGTCTATTTTATTTTCGCAGTGTAAAGTTTCACTATGTGAAAGAAACACATGATATTAATAGCCTTTTGACGCT
>CBDDTI010000189.1:0-8880 GCA_965233585.1 bacterium | reverse complement strand
AAGTTTTCCCTAAGTGGAAAAATCTGTGGTTAACAAAGTAATGCAATTTTGGCTTTCAAAAGCAGATAAATAGGAAAAGAATGTTTCTGCACAATTTAGCAGAGGTCTTTGCAGGGATCTGTTTAGATTTTAGCTAATATCTCTGCAAGGTCCTTGAAGCTCTTCAAAAGTCCATTAAGAATCCTTGAAAGATCTGGGTTGAAATCCTAAATGATCATCTTCAACAAAATCTGCAAGGATTTTGTGGGGACACTGTACATATACTTTATGACTTCACAGTGGACAGGTACTTGAGCGAACTCTTCTAACTTCTTCTAAAGCTGAATTTTTTATTGGAAGCATATTTAGTTAATTTTGATTAAATTTTTTTTATTGTTTCAGCTTGTGGATATTTTCCACTGTGGATAAGGATCAAGAATCATTTTACTTGGTTCACAAAGAACAAGAAGGCAGTGTTGCGGACACTAAAAGGACTTTTCCGAGTTCCAGAGATTGTCTCTTGTGATCCTGACTATGAAACAGTTATATTCATGGGAGTTTCATTTGGTAGTCGAACAGATTTACTGGTCTATGTTTTGGTTCCTTTGTGCACGCGTGGGCACATCCGTAGCTCTTTGGGAAGGAACGACGCCTATCTCATTTTGGAGCAGTTAAGCATAAGTGGTGTTTACTTTGGAAGGAAATCTGGAAAAAATGGTCATGATGATGACCTGTCAATCACAAGCTTCTTGTCTGTTAATGAGTCTATGCAGGGTGACTTTGTTGCGAAGGAAGATCGGCAAGGTTTGCTTTCTTTCAAAGGTCCTGCTGAGGTCAATAAGCATGCTCATTATAACGGTACAGATAAGATACTGAATCAAGAATTTTTAGACCACCCAGAATTACATGCAGCGCAATCAGTGTCACAGTCTGGTTCACCACAAGGCAAAACTAGTAAGGATATGAAAGTTGTGCAAACAAGTATGAGTCATATTGATGCTGCACCTGCGGCAAGTGCAGAAGGTCAGCCAATAAGAGTAGTGCGACCTAAAATCATGTACATTGACCACAGCATTCTACCAGTCACAGATGTACAAGACTCACCAATGATTGACAGAGCTGCATTTCATGGTGAGCACAATGAAAACTCTGTTACAGAAAGCACTGACATGGTACAAGAAAGTCCACAGAATTACATGTACATGTTCAAGGAAGGGGCACAGCATGAGAAATCAAATGGACGTCAGAATTTATCGCACAAGAAGAAAGACAGAATTCCAGCAGGGGTGCAAGAAGGTTTGATAGTGGCACAGGTCAAACATCGCAGAGATGAAGACAGAAAACTTACAGATGAATCAATGGAAGAGCACATAAACCATGGCATGGATTGGGCATATGACAGTATGCCAAATAACTTGAATGGTAGTAAATGGACAGACCAGGAAGAAAGCAAAAATGGCAAAAGACAAATGTCTGTTATGGACTTTTCTGTAGAGAACAACAAGTACAGGTACAATGATGACAAAGGAGGGCAGCCTCAAAGCTCAATTCAAACATCAGCTATTGGAACAACAAAAGCTGAGGTTACAGAGGGTAACCGTTCAACAAAACAGAATTTAATTCCATTGACAAAGTCGACTTCTAAATCAGATGGCAAAGGACTGTACACCTCAACTGCCACATTCAAAGTCAACATGGGGAACAAAAGTGCAAACTCCAAGGAGCAACCAATGAGATTTGTAAATGACGAAATTTGTAAACCTGAGGCAATTACATTCTTAAATATGAGTCAGCCAGGTTTTGACACCAAGGAACGGTCAGCAACGGGACGTCACTCACCACCTAGGCAAGCAGAGAATGGCCATGCTTCATGGTACGAGGACACTGCCACCGAAGATTACTACAAGACAATGATTCCTGAACCAGAGCCTGGAAACACACAGCAGTTCTATCAACATGGGGATGTTCATGGACACAAGATGGCACCAGAGGAAGAGACAGCCACTCCAAGACATGATTCTGCTAGGAACATGCACAGTGGTGTTGGCACACCATTATATACTCCCCCGTCAAGTTTCCGTGACCCAATTCCAGCAGGGAGCAGGTTAGTCATGGTAAAAACTGGACTTGTTGACACACCCAAACAACAGCCATTCATTGTGTCCATGGACCATTACAGTATACCCCAGCATGGCTGGGAAAGTCCAAGAATGGAACCAAACAAGTTGAGGCAGTTTCCCAAAACACTGGCCATGCCAAGTGATAGCTTTGAGAATAAATCAGATTTTAGTTTTGATGAACACAGCCGATGCAACCCAGACAGACCAGAAAGATCTGTGAGTGGGTACCAACAGCAACATTTGACCGAAGTTTTATCTGATTATGCAGACAGTGTGTTTACTGATCATGATGATACAGGTAGAAGATTTCCTGAATTTCCACCCCCATATGTAGCACCACCAGACTACAAGAAAACTGGAAGGAGGTCACAGGGAAAATTCAGTGATGACTCTGTCAGTACAGGTGATTTTAAAAGTTCTAACTTGTATTTTTGTTATTAATATGTTGACCTTGATTTTTTGTACAACTGAAGGAAAACCTCTGGAAATAGAAATTGAGAGGATTTTAAGGGGTACACCGTAAGGGCATGTACATGTAGTACATTAACTTGTGTATGGCTGGTAGTTACTCATTATGACAAAGCTCAGAAACTGTGCTTACACATAGCAGGGAAATAGTTAGAAGATGACATTTTGAAATTACGTACATTAAAGTAATAAAGAAGCCAAAAGATTAACCAATTAAATGGTACATTGACTATAGTCTTTGAAAATTGCGTCAATGCCACTGTTAAAGTCTTGGTTTGTATTGTAGATACTGATACTTTTGATCATGGTTACAAAAGTCATCTCCTGTCAGCTGCAAGTGTAAGCTCAATCTTCAAAGAAGTAAGTGTATCTACATGTATGTGTTCAATCAATCAATCAATAGTCTTTATTTATACACGATAAGTATTTAAAGCGACACTTCACTTGTGGGGTCGTGTCTAAATAATTAAGTAAGATAACTAATAAATTAGAATTGTATTTTTCAAAGTTACAACCAATAACCTACTTGTGTATGTAATGTGGCCTGCATCTACCTGCACATAACAGCCAGTAAACATTGCAGAAAACTTGAGATAGCAATATGTTTAAAAAACGTATTAAATGAGTTTATGCGAATTGTATAGATCTGAGTGTGTAATTGCTATGCTCTGTTTCCCATGTTCCGTGGTAAATTTGAAGTAGACTCAGTTTGCTCTCTTAAAAAAGTGGGCCTGCAGGCTTGAAAAGTAGGCTTGTTGTTTTTCCCTTGCATTCCTGGAGCTGTGATTTTGCCTACATGTAAGGATGCTTGTCATGAGAATCTTTGGCCTGAGACTTTCTCCACTGTGTTTTAGGAATACACAATGTTGTGTTTATGTATTCATGCACATGTGCATGAAGTACCTTTAGACACAGCCTGTGTTCACCCAACCCCTCTAGTGACAATATTGGAACTGTGTTCATCAAGTACAGTAGTAAAACAATCCTGTTTTTGTTTACTCATCAATTGCAGAAAGAGATGTTTCTGAGCCGAGAAGAATTACAAATGAGCATACGTGGAGCTGAGGATAAAGAAATGGAAAAACAGGTTTTTGAATAGAAATTACTATTTTTCTGTTTAGCAACAGAACTTCAAGCAAATCGGAAATCTTGGGGAACATGCCTGATTTTGAAACTTTTTTTGAAGGGAGAGGCAGGGGGGGAATTAACTCTGCCTTTTCACTTGAACTAAATTATTTCCATCTTATTTGCTTGTAACTGATTAATTATTGCAGATTATTTGATCATGGTGTTTTTTAATCATAACATTTCATGATTGCGTAATAAATTACGAAAAGCAGCAAATATGTCATTATGGCAGTGGCAAGTTTTGTTGAGCTAGAGTTCAAGAACTGCTGTATTTCAGATGGAGCTCTGCAAAGACCTCATGATTGCCACCAAAGGAGGTGATGAGGAGGAGGTCAGGAGACTAATTGAAGAAGGGGTTGACGTGAATCATCAAAATGAGGTACATGTACAATGCAGTGCATCTACTTATAAAGGAAAAAAACTTGTAACTTTGCATGCATATAGTACTGTATACTGATGTATTATCCATGAAACACGTACATACATGTGTGTACTCCTAGATGGAACCTTAAGGCACATGTATTTTGACAAAAAAAAAATGTCTTTGGAATTCTGCTTGGTGCAATGTCCAAGTTTTTCAGCAGTGTCAGTATATGGCAACTGCAATTGAGCAGTGGTTTGTACTGGGCGAGGCACGCATGTAGTTGAGTTAAAAATTAATGCATGTACATTTGTTTGTTGAACGATTTTTGAGGAAGCTGAATTGTGTGAAAGATTTAGGATAAGCATCACAACGCTAACGGTATTTGTTTATTTCCAGTTTGGTCAATCTGCTATGATGGTTGCCAGCTGGGAGGGACATCTTGGCATTGTTGAAGCTTTAATAAGTGCTGAAGCAGATACTAATCTTCAGGACGGGGTAATTGACATTTTATACAGATACAATTACTGAAATCCGTTTGTGTAGATTTGAGACCCGAAGGGCTAAAACGTTCATCCTGCACTACCAAACCATCGTCTAACACTAATTACAGTACATACAGTAAACCTTGAGTACAGAACCTGGAATCATGAAGCATTGTCGAACGGTAATTATTTTCAATAAACAAGTACATCTAAAGAAATGTCCGATTTAGGAAAAGGTTAGTTGAAAAGGTTAGTTTCTAACACATGACGGGGCTGGGTACAGTGTGGAAATTTTCGGTATTGAAGGGAACGTTTGATACTTTTGACACGTCTCAATGGGATTTATAACATAGCTACATGCTAGCGCACGGCCTTGTGTTCTACCGAGCACGAAGAGGGCTAACTTAAATAAGTACATGCTAGCGCGCGCTGTGATTGGCTAATATGTTATGGAAAAAAATGGATGGTTCAGGCTGACGTCATGATTGGTGAAAGTTCGACCTTTCAGCGTGAAAAATGTCTCGCTATGTTATAAAAGCAATGGACAATGTCTAGCGTGCGTCCATCCAATTCAGGATGCTCTTGGGTAGTTCAGTGGGAGAGCACTTAGGTAGCTACAGATGCTCTCGGCCGCACCTCGAGCATCTCTTTTGCTACCTTCATGCTCTCCTAACTATCTGCGTGAATCCCTAATTGGATGGACGCACGCTAGACGTTGTCCATTCTTTAACTCGAACACTCCCAGGTTTGAAAGTCACAGAAAACACAATTCGGCAGGTATAGTTGTATGTAATCGTATTCACCATGGCAGAATTGATATAAAATGATAACGAGTTGAAAGACTGAAAATATAATTTTATTCTCATCGGTCCGAATACTTGTGTACCTTTACATGTGTAGTTGGAAAACCTGGGCTTGGAAGCTGATCACAAAGCGATATAGCTGTACTAATTGATATACTGTCAACTTGTAGTTTGGTAAAGCAGCTTTACATGAGGCAGCAGTGAGTGGTCAGCATGCCATTGTTCATCGTCTTATTCCTGGTGGAGCTAACGTCAATTTAGCTGATGAGGTAACTAAAGACTTTTATTAATAAATGCACACACAGTCAGCCCCGGGGGGAGTCAGTTACATCAGAGACCTATAAGTAACAAGGGTTGAAATCTCCTTGTGTTTAACTTAGCAAAGATACACCGTGACACGTAAATGGCGTTTGAAGAGATGCAGTTAAAACAACAACTCTCTTCATCGTTTGAATTGAAGTCATGAAACATGTATGCATAAGTTTAATTCGGATTCTGCAGTCAAATCATGCGGGTTTTTTTTTTCCGATTGTCCGAGGTAGTAAAATTCATCCGGTGTCTGTGATAACGAGGTGGTAGTGTTCACGAAATGGTGCTCGTGGTAAGGCAAGTACGTAGTGGTAAAAAATAACAAAGTTGGTAGCCATCTGAACATTGTTATAGACATTTGACTAAACGTCGAGACAAGAAAACCAGCTTCTTGGCTTCTGTTTAACTTTCCTTATTTCCTGCAGGAGCATCGGACACCTCTTCATTACGCAGCTATGAGAGGAAAGAGAAGAATAGTAGAGGTGTTGTTGCTCTTTGGTGCGGATGTGTCGCTTCTGACAAAGGTAAGGACAGCGATATATACCGTGTAAGCAGCACAAAAAGTACGCGGGTTTCTAGCTCCTAGCCGCTGGATAACGTCACTGCCGCGTGCCTGCGTGGAAAAAGAACGAAATATAAAATTATTTAGCAGTTGGCGTGTTCCTATCAGTGACTAGCTTTAACTGACTGAATAGGAACATTATAGAGGGTCTCCCAGGGGGGTCCTTGTTCTCTTTGATTTTTGCCCAATGTTCCGCAGCTTTTCCTTATTTGTTCCCTATAACGTGTCGTCTTATCACATACCCCCTACCCTCAATTCCCCTAACACCTCAAAAAATAAATACGATGCAGAAGAAATGGCATTCAAAACATAAATAGCCATGTACTACATGTATGTGTAATATTGGAACTTACCATAAACAGCTTCTTAATGCCTCCAAGTCAACCATCATTATACATAAACTCGTCAAAATGTGTCCTCCTCCTTGATCGTCTTCATCTCTTCAATGTGGTATTTGATTCTTCTTGAAATTCCCCTACACAGTCAATTGCCTCTTCGATGGTGACCGAGTCTTCGTAATTGATGATAGATCAAAGGCTCCCTGAGCAGCTCATGGATGAATAGCCCAATCCCAAGTGTACTGTTGCCTCTGTGGCAAAACAAGTCTTTGTGCGAAACTTCTGGTATGAAAATATGTCACCTGTAGGTTCATTCGCAGGAAAATGAAGTGATTTTCATGTGGTTCGTTTTTCACAAGCACTCGTTCTGCAAACAGCAACCCAGATGTGGAAGTAAAGTCTGCATATGTGTCAAGCGGTCCATCATTTCTCTAGCATGAAGCGACTAGGAGTATTTCTACTCCCCCCTGGATGGGACGCCAGTCTATCGCAGGGCTACCCCCAAACATTAAATTTGCCAGTACCTTTTTATACACCTGTGAGGATACTGAGGTACTGTGAAAGTAACGTGTCTCAGCCAAGAACACAGTACAATGTTCCCACCCAGTGCTCAAACCCAGACTGCTTGAAATAGAAAAGAAATACAAAAATCAAATAACAGGTTGTTTACACAGACTGCTTATAACTTTTAAAATGGATAATTATTGGAAATTAACTTGCACATGGAGGGAATACGTTGCTGCCCTACATGCCAGCTAGGCGTAAAGGGCATGAGTAGGTGAGTAACTTGCGCATGATGTAGTTTCAATGAATAACAACAGTCTTTCTCAAAATGAAATCATTAAATGAGAGTTTGCCATATTCACCAGTCAGTCCAAAATTGACGTGCCTAGTCACTGAAGTGAAGTTTATATGAAATAATTCATATTTGTACTGCGGTTACAGATGAAAGTGAGGAGTGATCATCGCAGTAAATTTTCCAATTTAAGCAACTGGAAAGACGAAGCCTGAAAAAAATCAGGGCTTCAACGGGATTCGAACCCGTGACCTCCGCGAATACCGGTGCGATGCTCTACCAACTGAGCTATGAAGCCACACATTGGGAGTGAGGTCAATTTATTGAGTTCATATCTTCCCGTGCAGTGAAGTGATGTGAAGTTTATATGAAATAATTCATATTTGTACTGCGGTTACAGATGAAAGCGAGGAGTGATCATCGCAGTAAATTTTCCAATTTAAGCAACTGGAAAGACGAAGCCTGAAAAAAAATCAGGGCTTCAACGGGATTCGAACCCGTGACCTCCGCGAATACCGGTGCGATGCTCTACCAACTGAGCTATGAAGCCACACATTGGGAGCGAGGTCAATTTATTGAGTTCATATCTTCCCGTGCAGTGAAGTGATGTGAAGTTTATATGAAATAATTCATATTTGTACTGCGGTTACAGATGAAAGTGAGGAAGCCCGTTGAAGCCCTGATTTTTTTTTTCAGGCTTCGTCTTTCCAGTTGCTTAAATTGGAAAATTTACTGCGATGGTCACTCCTCACTTTCATCTGTAACCGCAGTACAAATATGAATTATTTCATATAAACTTCACATCACTTCACTGCACGGGAAGATATGAACTCAATAAATTGACCTCGCTCCCAATGTGTGGCTTCATAGTTCAGTTGGTAGAGCATCGCACCGGTATTCGCGGAGGTCACGGGTTCGAATCCCGTTGAAGCCCTGATTTTTTTCAGGCTTCGTCTTTCCAGTTGCTTAAATTGGAAAATTTACTGCGATGATCACTCCTCACTTTCTAGTCACTGAAGTTGGTTATAATAGATGTGTAATATCAGGGAGTCAGCAGTGCATTTTGGGTCAAGGTGGATTGGTTATGGCCCTTGTTCAGTTAACATTATGCAAAATTATTGCCTCGTTCTTAAACTCGAAATTCAAAAAAAAATATTTTCCCTTAATCGAGGCAACAAGGGCTAATTTGCAAGTAAGCAAAAGAATGCTAAAATAGCGGCCAGTTTGGAATAAGGTGTATGTGGCCCTACAACATCTCTTGGATAAATGATCATCTGATTTCTTGGATTAATAATCAATTAAGTTTCAAAACCCTGTCCTGTTAAGTGTTTTAATACCTCCAGCCTGAAAAAGGGGAACCTTTAGTCAACTGAAAGAGAAGAATGATCTACAAACGCAGTTCAAGTATGAACTATTTCATATATACCTCACATCTTTAGTCTATTGTAGGGAGAAGTCCCCCAACTTGGTGCAATCCGGTAATAATAAGGGTACTACGTTTTGTAGTGTATGCAAGTAAATGACATTAATT
>CBDDTI010000188.1:5000-6386 GCA_965233585.1 bacterium | reverse complement strand
CTATAACATGCCCCAGACAGAAAAATCACCCACGTCCTATTTGTTGATGACTTGAAAACCTATCATCGGTCTGAACAAAAGGCGGCAACTATGGCAAGCAAACTGAAGATGTTTGCAGGCATTGGCATAGAATAAGGAATAAACAAATGCGCAACAATGCATATGAAACGAGGAAAACCAGTAACCAACGATAATAACACTGAAATGCCTGTAAGTAAAGACTGTTCCATCCCAGTTATAGGTGATGAAGATCATTAGTATAATTTCAGAGCTGAACAAAGAGTTTCCAGCGATCTGATTGGTCGAGCATTTCCTTATATGACGTCAATTATAAATTCCTAGGAAAGCACAAGAGCAATCACCATCTAGAGGATAAAGTTATTGAAGAAGCTTCCAAGGAGTATGATAATCGGCTCTGGGCAGTTTGGACTTCTCCATTGTCAATACCGCGCAAAGTTCGTGCCACTAATGTTTATGCCGTATCTGTCTTACTGTACTATATGTGGACCACCGACTGGAGTCTCAATCACCTCAAAGAACTCGACAGACTAAAGAGGAAAGTTATCAATGACTGTGATGGAAAGCACAAGTATGAATCAACTCCATTGCTCTATTTACGGCCAAAACACGGAGGGAAAGGACTAGGCGAATGAGAAACGTTGTATAAGAACACCAAGTTAGAGGTAGCCAATTACATCCACATTTCAAAAGATTAGCACATTAACCTTGCAAAATAACTTCAGCTGAAAAAAGAAGAAAGTCATTTCAGATTCATATTTAAAGATGCCAAGAAGTACTCACATGAACTGAACATAGAGTATGAGTTTGACGATGGCGCCGCAATCTTGAGAAGCAGTGACAAAGAAATACGTGTAAGCGATAAAGAACCGCAGAACGTAAAGAACATAAACAAAGCAAATACCGACAGATACATGAAAGATGCACAACACCTGCTCTGGGTTGGAAAATTTGTGACCCAACATTGGAATAATGATCCTCAAATATCCAACAACTCATGTGACCTCTTTAGACAGTGGAAGAACATTCCAGACATTGTAATGTCAATTGACACAAGTATCAGACAACAACTCCTGAATACCAAGATCTACAGATCCCAGAGGTTACTCGAACATGTAGAAGAAATGTCCTGTCGACTTTGTACTGAGAAACACGAGACTGTATCATATGTACTTTGTGGGTGCTCACATATAGCTCAGCCACCATACAAAACTCGACATGACAAAATGCCTCGCCCTGTCTATCATGCTCTTCTTGAAATATATGGATTCGATGAGTCTGATTACCCCTCTCCATGGTACGGACAATCTCATGCTCAGCTAAACAAAGAAAACAACGAAGCAAAGATATTATGACACATGCCATGGC
>CBDDTI010000187.1:0-11644 GCA_965233585.1 bacterium | reverse complement strand
TTAAAAGATTTAGACTTATAATCAAAATTCATAGGATCAAGATTACCCGCTGTGGGGATGGAGTAGGAGCTTTTTGATTTCATATTAATAATAGAAGATCTCAAGGCTGTCCAAGTCAGAAAATTAGTGTTAAGTCCTTTTTGCTTAAAGGATTCATAAGAACGCACGTTGTCAACATCGAACTGTAAATCATTTAAATAAGTTATGCCCTTGTCAAAGTATGTTTTATAAAAAACGGGTTTATTATTTATTCGTATATCCTTATTATTCCAAATTACATTTTGAGAATAATTCACATCGGAAAAGGAGCATCTAAAATCCGCCCACCATAATCTATCTAAGAAGCTGTAAGTAAAACTTACTAAGACTTAGGTCAAGATCATTTACATCATAGTTACATCTAAAAAGAAAACATCCTCCGTATTTTTTTACGTTGTATTTGAGATAAGAAATCCAGGGCCCTTCCTTCTCATCTAAGAGACGCGGAATCCAAGACAATCCACTGTAGATCATTTTCTCCATCTGTTTAATAATTTCGGGTGGAGTTTCTATTATTGAAGACACATATAATAATTTTGGGATTAGGAAAGATTTTATTATTGTTACTTTGCCAAATAGGGAGAGACCTCTGAGTTTCCATAAGTTAATCATCTTTTGAACTTCATTTAATTTATCCTGGAAATTTTGTTTCATAACTTGTTCTTGATCACAAGAGAAGTGAATACCTAGGGTCTTAACACCTATACACCACTCAAGGCCCAGAGGTGTTTCTAAAGAATTTTTGTTTTTTCCAACCCACATAGCTTTGGTTTTAGAGAGGTTCATTTTTAAGCCAGAACATTTTTCAAAGTCATTAAGGATTTTTATTACTTTTTCGACTGATGAAATATTTGCTAGAGTAGCTGTCATGTCGTTGGCATACAACAAAGACTTAGATTCATCTTCCCCAATTTTTATGCCTTCAATATTCTCATTTGTTCTTATTGATATCGCCATAATTTCAATGGCAATTAGAAATAAATAAGGCGACAGAGGGTCTCCCTGCCTAACACCCCTTTCTAGTTGAAAAGGAGAAGAGAAAAAACCACTGTTAAGAACACAATTTGAGAGGTTATTGTAAAACGTTTGAATCCACTTTATGAAGGAGGGTCCGAAATTAAAACATTCTAATGCTTTATAAAGAAACTCATGTTCTATGGAGTCAAAAGCTTTTTCAAAATCAATAAACAGTAAAACACCTGGTAAGTGTAATGATTCAGTATGAGCGATAATGTCTAAGATTGAACGAGCTGTTTCTCCGATAAACCTACCCTTCATAAAACCGGATTGATTTGCATGGATTACAGAGGGAAGAACATTTTTCATTCTATTTGCGATGACCTTAGTTGCGATTTTTGAGTCGACATTAATCAACGAGATTGGTCTCCAATTTTCCAAAAACATCCTGTCCCTTCCTTTTTTGTCGATCAAGGTGATGATCGCCTACTTTTGAGAATTTGACATTTGCCCTAGCTCAAAAGAATAATTAAAAACTTCAGTCATTAATTCACCAACAGAATTCCAGAAAATTTTATAAAATTCAGCAGGAATTCCGTCATTTCCAGGCGTCTTCACCGTGTCAAATGTATCAAGTGCTTTGATACATTCCTCTATGGTTATTTGACCCTCACAGCTTAATCTTTCCTCTTGCGATAGTCGTGGAATATTCGAATTTCCAAGAAATTGATGTAATGAGTCAGATTGGTCTACCTTCAATTTGCTACTATATAGATTCTTGTAATACTCCGAAGCGGAATCCAATATTTTTTTATAGTTTTTAGTGATGACTCCACTTAAACAGAGCTTTCTTATGTGTTTCCTGGTGTAATTTCTCTTTTCTAAACGCAAAAAATATTTTGTACTCTTTTCGCCATATTCATTCCACCTCGCCCTGGCACGTACAATTAATTCATTAGCCTTTTCTTCACAAAAATTTTCCAAGTCCGCTTTGCATTCATCAAGAATTTTTTCAATCTCCTCACAGGGGGTCTGCTGGAACTGTGCTTGAGCAATTTGCAATTTTCTTTGCAGCTTTTCTTCTCTCTCCCTTTTACTTCTTTTGAGTAATGTATCGTAAAGAGTCGTACATTATATTTAATCCAATCCCAAGCAACTCTTACATCTGAAAATTCCTCTCCCTCTTTTTTCCATTGGTCTAGCTTTTCTTTCATCTTTTGAACAAAATTTTCATCAGTCAATAAGGAAGTATTCATTTTCCAAAACCCCGAGCCTCGCTGACATTCCTCGATTTCCTGTAGATGTAAGAAAATTGCTGAGTGATCAGACCCTACTGCTGCAATGATGTTGACATCTTTACTCAAGTCCTGAAGTGAATTTGAGATGAGCCAATAATCTAATCTACAAAAAATAAATGGAGATTTTTGGGACCATGTAAAGCTTTTTGCTTGGGGATTTTTAACACGCCATACATCATGCAAATTAAATGTTGTTTGTATTTCTTCAATGCGATCAACAACTTTTTTCCTTAATACCAGTATCCCACCTTTTTTGTCCAGTAGCGGATTAATGAGACAATTGAAGTCACCACCTATTATTATTTTATCTTCATAAGCAAGACCTTCTTTCCTTAAAACGTCAATTAAATGATCATAGAATTGCACAGCTTGATTATCATTGTTTGGACCGTAAACATTCACTAAAAAATAGTTTTCATCATTGATTTGAACTTCAAAACTAATATATCTTTCATTGGGATAAATGACTTTTTTAATTGTCTTGCAATCAAAGCCCTTTCGAAAAAGTATTGCAACACCTCTTGAATTACTATTCCCATGAGCAAGCTCCAAAGGGGCACCCCATTCAGCTTTCCATTGTTTCTCATTGTTTCCAGTTGAATGCGTTTCTTGAAGAAAAATAATATTTGCATTTTGTTTTCTGCACCATACAAAAATTGCGCGACGTTTCTTAAAATTGCTCAAGCCTCTAACATTTAATGAAAGCATTCTAAAATCACTCATTTCTGCTATAATTTTTCTCATTTGGTACGGAAAAAACCTGGAAGACCATTTGCCTTATAACACGCCTTTGAATAATTATTTGCATCGCCCTACACAAAGAAACGAAAACACTGACACAAAAATATAAACACGTAGTAAATAATTTAGCTTGGAAAATCATATCAAATTTCAAATTTTCATCTTCCCTCCTGAAGGAGTTTAGCATCCTTTTTCTCCCCTTCAGCCGCACTCGCTCCAAACCGATAAATATTGACTTAATAATGTGATTGACAGTGATTATGGCTTCCTATAAATGTGTTTTATCATTTTTTTTTTTAAAAAAAAAGATTAACAAAGAGCGGGCTTCGAATTCATGAAATTAAATGAAGAGCTATATAATTCATTTTAAAATATCGCAGACAGTTCTGGAACAAAGATAGTATATTTGATAGTATAGCAATACGCAATCAAGTCCAGTAGTCGGTTTAGCTGGCGTTGGCATTTTCAGCTTGCAGGTAGAAGGACTTAAGTTTTGACTCACCATTCAATTTAAAAATGATCCTGGCTGGAACGCTCCAAGGAATATAAGCGAATTGGACCCCTTCTCGACTACGGATTTCATTCAGGTGCCTCTCTTTAAGCTTTTTGCGCTGCTCCCTCACAGATTTTGATACGTCATCTGAAATGTATAGCTTTGCTTCATGGAATGGATTCTCTCTTAACTTAGAGGCCGCATTACGCAAGATGTATTCCTTGGCGGTATATCTTAGTAAATATACGTGAACTGGCCTAGGTAGAGTTGCACCACTTGTAGGACTTTGCCTTTGTTTGATATTTGTGCGGTGGGCCCGCATTACTTCTATCTCCTCTAGGCCCATATGTGCCGTCAAGATCGAAGTTACAAGCGCTAAGCATGACGAGTCTTTTTCGGCACCTTCTGGAATATTCCAAATAACAATATTATTTCTCTTAGAATGATTCTCCATTTCTTCTAATTTCTTCTCAAGTAGTTCCACTTGTACTATATCAGCTTTCTTCTGCAAGAGCTCTGAAGTGTAAATTTAAGTGCTAGTTGAAACCATGAATAACCCACTGGGCGTTAGCCCTAGTAAAGGGAATCAGGGAACCACACGAGGTAAAGAAAAAATCTTTTGACCTCGGTGGGAATCGAACCCACGACCTCCGGATTAGATCTACCGTTACTCTGCCGACTGAGCTACGAGGTCGGACAGAGAAAGTCGGGGACGATTTAGGTGGTGAATCGCGGCGAAGAAGGGAATCAGGGAACCACACGATTCCCACCGAGGTCAAAAGATTTTTTCTTTACCTCGTGTGGTTCCCTGATTCCCTTTACTAGGGCTAACGCCCAGTGGGTTATTCATGGGTTCAAATAGCACTTAAATTTACACTTCAGAGTTAATTCTCTGTTTCACCATTTGTGTTCATAGTGCTACGCGGCAAAACATTCATATGTACCCTTACTTTCTCTTCGCCGCGATTCACCACCTAAATCGTCCCCGACTTTCTCTGTCCGACCTCGTAGCTCAGTCGGCAGAGTAACGGTAGATCTAATCCGGAGGTCGTGGGTTCGATTCCCACCGAGGTCAAAAGATTTTTTCTTTACCTCTTGTGGTTTCCTGATTCCCTTTACTAGGGCTAACGCCCAGTGGGTTATTCATGGGTTCAAATAGCACTTAATTTACACTTCAGAGTTAATTCTCTGTTTCACCATTTTTCTTCTGCAAGGTTTGTTTTACTGCTTCCATTTCTTCATTCATTCCTTCTAAACCTGCGGATAATTCACTCGTTGCAGTTTCAAGCTTTGCCAGCTTCGTTAAGATAGTATCATGGTGACTTTGGCTCGAAGCTTCTAACTTATCGATTTTTTCTGCAAGACTTTTCACCAGACGACTCAGCTCCACAACATTTTCCGCCAACATAGTAGACTGAACTTTAAACTTCTTTCCTGAGCGCAGAATACTCATACTAAAAACTTTGAGGCCATTTTAGATACTTTTCGAGCAGAGCGCGGAACGGCACGTCTTACTGTCTCGATGCCAAAAGCTGCTTCTGGCAGCTAAAGTTAGATGAAGAGTCCTCGCTTCTATGCACCTTCAAAACTCCAATTGGTTGTTACAGGTTCACAAATGTGCCCCAGAAATCTTCCATGCAAAAAGCCAAGGACCATATGGTTCAAGACCTGCATGGTGTTAAGGTCATAATGGATGATCTAATCGTTGCAGGAGATGAAGCAACACAAGATGAATAATTGAAGAAATTTCTGGAAAGAGCATCAAAAAAGGGCTTAAAACTAGACAAAGAGCAATGCAAAATCTGCCAGAGGAAAGTGCCTTACATAGGACATCTGCTCACCATGCACAGAGGGCCTGTAGACTGATCCCCAGAAGCTTAAAGCCATTCATGAGATGCCAGAACCAAAGACAAAGGAAGATGTGAAATGGCTCCTTAGCTTGGTACAGTTTCTGAGCACGTATCTGCCTAGACTGTCCACTGTAGTTGCTAGAGCTAGAGAAATCAGATTTATTAATTGTTCCACTGGGACTATATCCACAGATGGAGAGCTTCAGGAAGATTTAGCAGCTTGTGTCACAAGCTCCAGTACTTCAATACTACAATGTGAATAAGCCAGTAACTATTCAATGTGATGCCAGTGGAAAGGGGCTGGGAGCAGTGCTGTAACAAGACAACAAACCCATGTGTTACGCCTTGCAAGTGCTTACTGACATTGAAACAAGGTTAATGCCCCAATTGAAACCGAAATGCTTAGCAGTTGTTTTCGCTAGTCGCAAGTTTCATCCGGACATCTATGGCAGAAGTGTCATGATGAAGACAGATCATAAGCCTCTCCAAGCCATCAGTACCAAGCCTTTATCATAATTACCACTGAGACTTCAGAAAATGATTATCAATGTATGTGGGTCTGATGTCAAGATATGCTACATTCCTGGAAGCAAGCAATTAAGTCCTGGTATAGACACCTTAAGCGAAGCACCTGTGCACAATGATGGCAGTGGAGCTGACAAAGAATTCAATGCGATTAATCTAGTCCTGTCAGTCTCAGATGAACGCTATGAAGAATTCCAGAAGGAAACAAAGATAGATCCTGAGCTGCAAGCAGTTCTCTCAGTAGTGAAAAATGGATGGCCAGACACAAAAGTACAAGTTCCTGTAGAGGCAAGACTGTACTGGAAATTTTGAGATGAAGTTGCCACAGCGGATGGGCTCCTTTTCAAACGAACAACCCTAATTTTCTTAAAGTCTCTTAGGCCTGAAATGCTCCGTCAGATCGACAACAGTCATTTAGGAATAGTCAAATGCAGACAAAGAGCCAGAGAGGTATTATTTTGGCCTGTCATGTCAGTGGAAATTGAGCAAATGGTCACCAATTGTAGTGTGTGTGCAGACTATGCCAAGTGGCAACCCTCTGAGCCACTGAAGCCCTCTGTACCACCATTGCTTCCTTGGCAGAAGATTGGAACTGACTTTTTTTTAACCAAAGACAGTGACATTTATTTAGGTTCAAATTGTGCTTCTTTTCCAGAAGGGTAGGATGTGAAACATGTATAAAATGTGACAAGTTTACTTTCCACTCCCTAGTCAGTCATGATGCATGTCAGTTGACTAAGCACATGGAATAAACACACTTGAAGTTGTCAGCCATCTTTGGATGTTTGTTCTTACAGGCAGGGTCAATGTTTTGTCGAAAACCAGTTTTGGCCCTTTTTCAGCTGTTTGCCAGGAATTTGCACAGAGTACTGCAGCACAATGCAAACGTTCTTGCTTGGGAGTGGAAGGCTGCTGGCTAACTGTAAATTTAATAGTTGACAAATCCTCCAAATCTCTCCTTTTCCCAGATATCCAACACTTTCAGCAAATGACTTGCTTCTTAAAGTTATTTCTTCCATTAGCCCTCCCGGCACAGTTACATATGTATTTCTCTCTGAAGGCTTTTGACAGCCTCCCCCACTCGTTACTAGTTAGGAAGTTGCAGGCATATGGTGTGGATGAACAGAGCTGTTTGCTGCTGCAGAATTACCTACAGGGCAGGCTTCAACGGGTCAAAGTTGGCGATGCAGTGTCTTCGTGGGATTTCAATCGGAGAGGTGTACCACAAGGAAGTGTCCTTGGACCTCTATTATTTAATGTATTTCTTAACGATCTGTCATATTTTATAACTAGAGTTAAGCTTAATGCCTATGCTGATGATCAGCAACTTTACAGTTCAGATAGTGATCATGTAGCTCTTTATAATAAGTTGATTGACGAACTTTGTATTGCAGTGGATTGGTTTAAACATAATGGACTTATGGCCTGAAAAATTTCAATCGATCACTCTTGGTAGTACAGATCAAGACTTTTCGTTTGTAGTTAATGGAACACATATTAAGAAAAGCGATGATATTGATCTGTTAAGTGTAAATATTGACTCTAAACTTACTTTGGATAAGCATGTCTCGGTTGTCTGTAGTAAAGTGAATAAGCAGCTCCAAGTCATCAAGCGGCTAGTAAGTAGGAAGACGAGGCAAAGACTATATAACGCTTTCATACAACCGGCGTTCCAATATTGTAGCGATATGTGGCACCACTGCAGCGCACATAGTAAAGATAAGCTCGAACAGCTTAATAAGCAGGCACTCCGACAAGTTTTAGACGATCAGTCTAGTACCTATGAATAGTTACTACGCAAACTACATACGGTCACATTGGAACAAAGGAGAATACAGAATATGTTAGTTACTGTGTATAAATGCTTGCAGGGTGCTGCACCGTCGTACTTATGAACTTATCTACAGGCGCGTGTTGCTGGTTTCTATGATCTGAGAGGTTATGCCAAACTGAAACCATCAGCTGTTAGAACAACAAGATTTGGTCTTCACTCTTTTCGTCATGTGGCCCCTAATACATGGAACAAATTACCGGAGGCTACTAGGAAGGCTCACACCCTATCTATGTTTAAACACAAACTCAAACACAAACTCAAACAGTTTAGGACTTAATGTATGTATGCATGTATGTATGTATGTATGTATGTATGTATGTATGTATGTATGTATGTATGTATGTATGTATGTATGTATGTATGTATGTATGTATGTATGTATGTATGTATGTATGTATGTATGTATGTATGTATGTATGTATGTATGTATGTATGTATGTATGTATGTTTTTGGAGTATTTATTAGCACAAGACCATTGATGATCGTTAACTTGTTGTACAGTTTTCCTCCATACTAAATTCGGAAAAAAACAAAAAAATCTGGTAGCGCCAGTCTCCCATGTGGTATGAAATTAGGCAATGATGTTAAATTTCCAACTTAAGGTATAAATGTGAGAAAACAAGTGAGGCCATCACTTGATTGGAACAATTGCCAGGTCTGCACAACTGAATAAAATTGCCATTCACTCAGTTCAGTAACTGATAGAATCAGAAGTCATATATGCCTTACCTGTTACATCAATCCAAAAAGAAGTTTGTGCCTGTCCTGCCCAGTTTGTGGCTGTACATCCATACAAGCCAGTGTCGTTTAAAGTCATATTAACAAAAAAGTATGTGTTCTTGTTTCGGTTACCAAGATCCACACCATTCTTAGTCCAGTTGATCTGTAGTGGAAGATCACCCCTCACAATGCATTTTTTATCAAACTTAGAGTTCAATGCAACAGAAAGATTCCTGAGTTCAGGATCCAGTTCGGGTGGAGCTTGATAAGCAAGAGAATTAAGTGAATTTGTTATTTACACGTACATAAATTTTGCAATTCTTTATGTTCCTTTAAAGACCAAACAAACATGCTAACTTGGTTAAATTCAAAACAACATAGCCATGAAATTGTTTTCCACTTATTACAATTCATGAATAAAAATTGTATGCACACACTTATCATGGTTGACACATATATGTGCATTGGGTTCAAGTATTGCGCATGCATGGCAATAAATTATTGTACTTCTATGAGTAGTCCCTCTTTTGCTTAGCCAGTTATGCATGATGTGAAAGAAAATCATGAGCAAAAAAAAAAATGGCCGTGTGAAATCCTGAGGCTAGACACGCACAAAAGGAGGGACCACAGTCCAAGCCCAAAAGTTTGAATTATGCGTTGCTCTCACAACGCAAAAATATGATTGACTTATGTTAGAAGCGTTGTCAACATTTGAAATATGTGTGACTTCTTGCAGGAATGTTTTATCTCGCTCTCTGAAGATAGGAACACAATTAAATCAAAGCATTGTAATTGTCTCACGAGCCGTGATGTTTTTGCAATTTTGCCAACAAGCTACATGTACATGTAAGTAAAGAGTTAAATTTAAAATTAGCATTTTGTCTGGCAAAGATTTTTATCTCGAACCTGAATGCAAGCGTGATAGTAATTTCTATGTGCTCAGCACCAGGTTAACAACATTGTCAAAGAACAATTATTGCATAAATATGAATTGACTAAGCTTGGCCTTTCTGCTCTCCATTTAAAGTGCATATGACATGAAAAATATTTTCTGCTTATTTGACAGGCCTTTCAAAATACAGAAGAATGGCGTTTTTCTTTTTGAAATATCTTTTTTCATTTTAGAGATAGTGACGTTTTTCTATTATGCAAATTAGATCAGTGATGATGTCATATTGTTTGTAACTAAAAATGGTAAAATACTGAACAAACGATATCTCTGGAAATACATGTATTGAAGCAGTGTTCTTGAAACTTGGCACCATAAATGTGCATCACAAAAGAAACACAATGACACCCTTAATGCCATTGCCATGGCAACAGTTTGGCCACTGGTATTGTCTTAATAAAAACTAAAATTCCCAGTTTTTGTCTTAAACCAAGAACCATCTACCCCACACAACCTATTGATGGGAGTTAAGACAATAATTTATGGGAACGATGTCTGTGCCAAGTAGCACCCTTTGTCTCATTTTAGGGGTTGCAAATGGGGATATTTGTTTTTTGGACAGAAAGAGACTGGAGCCGAAAGAGTTGCTATGGCAACACCATTCAGGGTGTAATTTTGTTTCTTTTGTGATGCACATTTATGGTGCCAAGTCTCAAGAACACTGCTTCAATATTTCCAGAGATATCTTTTATTCAGTATTTTACCATTTTTTAGTTGCAAACAAAATGATCTAATTTGCATAATAGAAAAACGTCAATATCTCTAAAACGAAAAAAGATATTTCAAAAAGAAAAACGCCATTCTTCTGTATTTTGAAAGGCCTTTCAAAGAAGCAGAAAATATTTTTCATGTCATATACACTTTAAAAGATTGAGCCCAATTTTCACTTGAAACTTTCTGCTTCTATCGGTAAACATGTCCCAGCAGTTGGAGGACCCTGATGATCTCCTATGACAAGCACATAATGTAAATTCTAGGTTGAAATATATGATTTTCCTGTAACTTTTAAATTTAAACCGGCAGACATGGCAAAAAACCGTTACAAGATGCTTCTTTTGCCGTCTTATTTTCGAAAGCAGTTTTGTAACAAAGATATTGGCTTACCCTAACACACATATTGGTTTTGTCTCGCTACTTGAATTGCAGATAGGGGCGATTTTATTCAAAACATCTCTCGAGGTCGGTGAAAATAGATGATAGTGCGAGGAGGTCAAGATAAGGAATCCTATCGGATACATGTAATGTGATTGAAAATTTACACTGAAAAATCACTTGGCCGTGACAGGTCAAACTCTCTGGCTTAGCAGGTAGTCCCTCTTTTCATGTGCTTCTCACCCCCAGGAGTTTGCATGGCCATTTTTTTCTTACAGTTTTCCTTTGTGTCATGCAGGATGGACTGAGTGAAAGCGCGACTAATCGTAGTCTAGTACAATACAGTCAAACATGCACAAGCAGCCTCCCTTAAGAAATGAAAAGGTTGTCATCTTTTTCAAACCAAGGCCAAACCACACGTATGAAATCATTGCTGGTTAAAACAGAGGTGGAATAAATAAAAAAACCCTTAGAGCTAGGTAGACCCAAAGTTGACGACGACTACTTTAAGTTTTGTTACAGAAAATAAGCATATTATCTCTCCACACGATTAAATTTTGATGTGTCTCAACACTTAAGACCATTAATACCTAAGAATAGGACTTTAAGTCTAATCTGCCCACTCTGAATCTCAAAAACGTCAGACCTGATAGGGTCCTAAGTCTTGCCTTTTGAGATTTGGAGGGGGTCTTTAAGGTCTCTGTTTTTGAGACTAGGTGTGGGAGTTTGAAGTCTTAGCTTTTGGGTTTCAGTGGGGGTCTTGGGTCTCTGTTTTTGAGATTTGGTGAGGGTCATTGGTATTAGTTTTCGAGTCCACTGGGGTCTTACATTAGGTTTCGGAACTTGAGTCTTTTCTTTTTCTTTCCCTGACTCAACCCCTCCTTAGAAATTAACTAAAATGCAGCCATCTTTACCTTTTTTTATTAAGCAGTATGCTGCTGAGAAAAGCAAGCAAAATAATTTCTAATGCCCTTGATGGTTGATACACTGTACATGGTAATTGTCATTCACTTACTTTTAACTGTTATGTTTATCCTGGCTTTATAATCGCCACCAGCATTTTGTGCTTTACAGGTGTACCTACCCTCGTCTTTGTCCGTTACATTTGCCAAGAGCAAAGTTGTGTTCACCTTGCCAGGCAATAG
>CBDDTI010000186.1:0-6075 GCA_965233585.1 bacterium | reverse complement strand
TATTCTCGTATTTGGGTCCTTTACCCCAGCACCTCGCTACTTCACTCAATACAAGAATAAATTTTCTCCTAACTAGCAGCCAATATGTTAAGTCGCCTTAACATGGCTTTTACTCTAAGGTTATCACATCATTATATTTCCACGTCTTCTTTTGGCACAATCTATAATGGCTGCCTATCACAAAATTCAGATTTAAGTTGGGAACTATAGCAGTTGGACTAGTTTTCTCTGTGTGAAAGCACTACTGATATCAATGAAACCTATTTATGTTGGTATAGTTATTTTCGTTCAATTATTGAGAAGTATATTCCATTGAAAACGGTTTCATTATACGTCCTAATGATAAACCTTGAATTAATAGTAAAGTGCGCCTTGTAATTAGGAGGCGGGACCGCCTGCTCCGAATTCAAAACCACACATCAATCTCCAGTTACGTGGGAAAGCTACCAGGCTCAACCTAACATTGTAACATCTCTCGTACGATTTGCTAAAAATATCATTCTATTTAAGAGCCAATAAGATTTCAGTAATCCTGATATCAACTGTAAGAAGTGGTGGTCAATCGTTTATAGGGTATGTAGTCGAGAAAATTCCTCATCTATTCCACTCTTAATACAAAACGTGGTGCCCATTTTTGGTTTCAAGGAAATAGCGCGCGTTTTTAACGAGCATTTTGTGTTACACAATGAACTTCCAGCTGCCAATGTCATTCCTCCTGTTATCCAGCCCTAATATATAGATTTAGCCAAGACTAAAAGCGGAGCTTCACATGTTAATAAATAAAATAATCCAACATGTGAGGTAAGTCAGTGAACAATCAGATGTAAAAAACTAAATAAACTGCAAAGCCGTGAACGAAGATCCTGCTTGATTGAACGTTGGATCTCAATGGAGATCTAATCAGCTAAATTTGAAAAATAAAAATAAAAACAATGAGAAGTCAAAGACTACTGCAAGGCTGACACAACGTGATATATTTAAAAAAAAATTTTTCGGCTGGCCAGACCAGCCTTCTTCAGGTTTAGATGTTACTAACTTATAAAAATGAAATTACAATATTATATAGTGGTGAATGTCGTAATACATATTTCGAAATCAAAAGGAGTGGCGGAAATGACGAACAGAACAAATAGAATAAAGAAAAAAAAGGGGGCTTTCTAAGGTTACAAAAGTTTTACGATTCATCACGTCTATTCATACCGTGAGGTTCCAATGTTCTCCCTAAATCTATGAAAAAGGACTCTCTGGCTTTTCTTTCTTTCTTTCTTATTTCAAGTGTGATTAGTTGCATGTCAGTATGGCAATGATTAGGATGAGACAGAAAATGTTAAAAGACGGCTTCATTGACAAGAAGAGTAAACAGTACCTTATACAAACTAACCTGGACGCTTTTACATTTTACCTAAAAGACACAAAACTGGTAACCCGGGACGTCCCATAGTTTCATCTAACGGCCACCCTACAGAACGCATCTCACAATGGGTGTCTGGAAAACCCGAATAGCGAATAGCGAATAGTCGCGAATAGCGAACAGCGAATAGTCCCGAATAGCGAATAGCGAATAGTGCGAATAGTCTCGAATAGTGCGAATAATGGCGAACAGTCGCGAATAGTGGCGAATAGTGGCAAATCGTAGCAAATGGGGTACCCAGAATCTCGGAGTCAACCTCGCCGCAACATGGAATGGGATTTTCCCGCTAAAAAGCATAGATGCTTATCAGGACAAATGGTGTTTCTAAACGTAATTTCTTAGGGTTTTAACCGCTGCACAAGCGTAAATACGTCTTTAATAGGTTATCCTTGTGTTTTCTGTTTTCATAATGTCGGCGATGGACATCCCTAGCCTGAGTCCTAAGAAGAAAAGGTAATAAATTCACTGAAATTCTGTCGCTTATTGAAATAATTAATTAACGCTGGATATTAGATCTAAAGCGGTGGCTATTGACGACTGTTCGTCACTATTCGCCACTATTCGCCGCTTTTTGCCACTATTCGCCACTATTCGCACTATTCGAGACTATTCGCACTATTCGGGACTATTCGCTGTTCGCTATTCGCGACTATTCGCTATTCGCTATTCGGGTTTTCCAGACACCCTCTCACAATTCATCGACTTTCACATTAACCGTCTCGTCGCTTCCTTGGATTCACACATCAAAGACACCACTGACTTCCTTAACAAACTGGCTAACCTCGCTACTCTACCAAAGAATGCCATACTTGTCACTCTTCACGTTTCATCATTATGCACCAACATCCTACACAACGAAGGAATTGACGCTTGCCGTCGTTTCCTTGATACTCGTACGGACAAACAAATTCCTACTGAGACACTTTGTGACCTTTTACGCATTATAATTACCATGAATAACTTCATATTTAACCAGCACCACTATCTTCAGATCCATGGCACTGCTATGGGTACGTAGATGGCTCCATCATTTGCTAATCTCTTCCTTGGCATTTTCGAAACCAACGCCCTCTCTAATGGTCCTTTCCATCCTCACACTTGGTGGAGATATCTCGACGATGTCTACATTATCTGGACTGAAGGACTAGATCATTTGAATATATTCGTCGATTATCTCAATAATATTCACCCCACTATCAAGTTCACTAGTAATCACTCATTAACCAATGTCCCATTTCTCGACGTCATGGTATCTCTCTACATAACGGCACTATAGAAACTGACTTATACACTAAACCTACAGACAAACACCAACACCTACTTGGTTCATCATACCATCCTCAACATACTAAAAAGGCTATTCCATTTAGCTTAGCTCTCCGCCTCCGCTGCATTTGTTCTACTGACGCTAAATTCACACTTCGCCTTAATGAACTAAGAACATATCTCCTCGCACGAGGTTACGGTAACACTTTCCTTCACTCACAATTCAAACGTGCTACTAATATTTCTCGCACTGAAGCTTTACGTACTAGCCGTCGCGACTCCACTGACCGCTTACCTTTTGTTGTTACATATAACCCATCACTTCCTCGCATTTCTAATATCCTACGTAAACATTTCCATATATTACTTTCCTCTAAACGCTGCAGGGAAGTTTTTAAACACCCACGCATCGTCGCTTACAGACGTACTTCTAACCTTCGCGACATTTTAGTTTAAGCTAAGTTGCCTACTATCACGACTCCTAACAGCACTAGTTTACCACCGGGATCATTCCGCTGTGGACAATACTGTGCTACTTGTCCTTACGTTACTAAGGGTCTTACACACTATACTTTCTTCTCTACTGGTGCAACCCGTCAAATTAAGTCACACATAACCTGTAACACCAAAAATTTAATTTACATGATACAGTGTAACCGCTGCCATTTACAATACATAGGCGAGACTAAGCGACGTCTCAAAGACAGATTCAACGAACATAGACGCTCAGTCGACAAAACTAACATTCAATCCAATCAGATGTAGTTTTGGTCGGAAATTGAAGGACACCCGATTTTGGTTAGATTTTAATGCAAATGAGAAAAGTTGCCCGTTCAGTCAAAAGCTGCAAAAGGGTTATTGGGCTCAATGGTATCATCGCGCAGAATGCTGTTGTCTTTCGCGACATGTACTTGCAGTTCTCAAATTATTTACGCGCAGCATAACAATTTGCATGTCTAGAAGTAGTCAGCTGTGATTGGTCAACTAATTTAGCTTT
The DNA here is from genome assembly GCA_965233585.1 of bacterium. GTDB lineage: Bacteria > SAR324 > SAR324 > SAR324 > NAC60-12 > CBDDTI01. The sequence continues at coordinate 2,401 of CBDDTI010000186.1, read as the reverse complement.
GGGAATACACGAGTCTCTTCGCAGGTCTCAGCTGCTATCAATCAAAGGGTTGAATTCGTAAAGTAAATCCCAAGGTGCAGCGATATTTATAATTTGATTTATAAGAAAAAAAAACTCCAGTTGGTTCAAACGTTTTCTGAATTATCGAAAAGGTTTCACGTACAACAGGCGGTTTGAAGAGCTTAACCTGCGATAAGGGCATTTTTATTTTCCAAGTGGGAAATTCGGCATGATTCGGCCAGCTGGAAAGCACAAAACAAAACAAAACGTCCGATACATGTAGCTCAATAAGCGGGCTTAGCTGTGATCACACGAATTTTTTCCGCGATCATTTACTTTTTGCCTTAAACACGGCATTCGCCTCCATGTCAAGAAAGTAAATGGCGCCAAAAATTGGCTTAATCGGAAGTTTATACTGAGTAGTGCGATGCGTGGAACACTCGAACAAAGCATTGTGAAGATGTAGTGCTTTATCGAAAACTCTTCGGGATCATGGTTATTATAATTAAAATACTTTCGGAGCAACTTCATGTACATGTAGAGAATGCATTTGTTTAGATTTAACTAACCTGTAAAGTGTATTTCATTAAAACCTACGCTAAAGACTAAACGGCCGCGATCGTGGAAGTAAAGTTCTTTCAAAAAATATTCCACACCTGGCTGATCACATCACAATAGTTCTTTTATGTGGCGAGCACGCGGGATTTTTAAAATTAGACAACTAAATCCCTGTGGGACATTTGAAGAGACGAATTTGCATTTCACTTTAGAGCTGCGGGAGTTGGTTGCACGAAAGGTGGAAAAAATAATACTTGCATTGGTCGGCATTCCGTAAAAACTCGGAAGAGCAATCTTTAAGTGTCAAACAAAAAAAAGCCGTAAGAATACTAATTTCCTCACCCATTGCTTCTCAAAATTTTACGTCTGAAAGAGTCAAGACCATAAAAAGGGAGTACCGAAATAGCTACTTTTGAAGCCAAAAAAATAACACTTCTCAGCGAGCCACATGCGTAATAACAGTCACATCTTCTTTATTGACTTCTCAACTACCAAAGCCATATGAATAGTAAATTTTAAACTGAATAATTATCCCGCAAAGTAAGAATTTTCGAGCGGTTCTGCCGAGTTTCGTTGATTTCTTTTGTTCTTTTCTGTACATTTCCCTAATTGGCTTTCGAATTTAGCGCCGCAAAGCGCGGAAAAGTCCCGGATATGTCGTGGCATTGCGCGCGATGTGCACTAAATAAATCAACGTCTGGGAAGATATTAGAGAATTAGGGTTTTTTTTCTGTATTTTAAAACACATTCCTCGTGTGTGTGACCCCACGCATGCCATGCCAACTAGCATGAACTTTTTCTATAGGATTGCTGATCAGCAGAGGTTTAATTTGTGATAATACGCAGCGTATATCTAGAGAAATTACCAATAGCGTTCAACAAGCGGGAAAAACTTTAATACCCTGATGTCAGTGTAGGTCAACAGGAAAGGCATTGAAATCAGGCAACATTTCTCGCTGGAGATGGCACTAGCTTTTCACGAAAAGGGATTTACAATTTCAAAAATCATATCACATAGTAAAAGTAAAAAAAAAGAATAAACATTTTGTGCTTCCAAGGTTATTATTTGGAGCCAAAAATGGGTTGCCGGCGTCCTGCATGGCAACTCACACGTAATTCGTCTGGTGTCGTCAGGTAAGATAAAAGTTGTGCTAATTTGAACAAAACACGCTGTTCCTTGTCAACTTAAACCCGGAATTCTCAGGTTAACTATTGGAAGAGGCCAAAGCAATTAACTTTAACATTGTCTACATTTTAGATGGCTGGGAAGAAAGTTCAGTAGGACAGTTACGTTTTGACTACCGCTCGTACTGCTGGCTCAACCGCGAATGTAAGGTTAAACTGGGTATCTTTTGTTTTAGTAACATTTCAGCTGAAATGTTTAGATCTTTAATCCAATCGACAATCCAATCAGTGTAAAAATTCGTCCCAGTCCTCTCACGTTTCTGTCGCATGTATTCCTGCACCTGCACTCAGCGGCCTCTCCCCACCCGAGAGGGGCCGAGGAGGGGCACTGGGAATGAGACATCTGGTGAATTAGGATTTAGCAACTTTCAACAGAGATTTTAGATCTCAAGCGATTTTTCCTCTGAATTAGGTGTCGGAAAAATTCGTGCTGAGTTTGAAACATGTCAGATCATAAAGCTAAGCAAAGCGCATACTTAGAACAGAACGAAGTGACTATTTGGTGGAACGAAGTTACCCAACTGAATTCTAGGTACTTTCTTGAAAAGACTAAAAGGTGAGCCATCTGATAGTCTATTTTCTAATTTTTCATTGCTGATAGCAGTAAGCTTTAGGGTTGATTGCAGCTTCCCAGTGTAAATAAGCTTGTTTTACACTA
>CBDDTI010000185.1:7500-8761 GCA_965233585.1 bacterium | reverse complement strand
GAAAAGTTTTTAAATAGTTTTTATTTTGATAGATTGTATATTTTTCTAAAGACTTAATATTTTACAAAGAATTTAATTTTTTTTTTATTTTGATAGTTTGTATATTTTTCTAAAGACTTAATATTTCAAAAAGAATGTTATTATTTTTATTTTGATAGTTTGTATATTTTCCTAAAGACTTAATATTTCAAAAGGAATGTAATTATACTTCAGTTTCATATGCTAACCATGACTTGCTTTCTGTCAACGACGCGCGCGTGCTCCACGCGAGACTTCACGCGCACCCAGGGAAAAACACAGAGCTAAAAAGGTGCCCCTTCTGCCCTTTTGTCCTGATTGGCCTCGTTTTGTCCCTTTTGGCCCTCAAAAGTCCTTTTTGGCCTGTGTTGTGGCCTTTTTGTCCTGTGTTGTGTCCTTTTTGACCTTCGCATAAAAGGTTAAAATTTGCTGGAACTGTTTTATTTTTGGCCGAGATCTCGAACTGTTGACATGACTAGACGCGTGTGCCGCGATTGCCCGATTCCGAATTGTGGAGCAAAATATCTCGTCAGATTGTCGAATCATCTCACAGATGTACATGGATTAGATTATATAAATCGAAGGAAGTGGTTACAAGAAGGGAAATTACAACCTAAGGTTAGAGTGATGATCTATCCAGCAAAGAGGAGCCAGGGATTAAGACCTACAACAAGTGAAACACCTCTATCAGTGCACGAAGAGGAAAAGGATACAATAGTCCATCATTTATCAACACCAAGAGGAGTAAAGAAATCCCTGAAACCTCTACCAAAAGGACTAAAGAAATCACTGAAATCTCTACCAAGAGGCGTTAGAAAAGCAGCCAATAACATCAAACATTATAAAACAACAGTAGATTCAGTTCCTGAGTGGCTCACTTTGTATGGAGACGATGAGGGGCCAAACACAGAGAAGAGATCTTAGTAACCCCGCCTGCACTATCAGTAGCTTGTGACACTAAACCGCGTCCCATAAGCTTCACATTTTCACTGCTTGTTTTAAAGACGGCGCTCCACTTGCCGTTTAGTTTGCTGTGAAAGCTCGTGCTGTTTAAACGAAAAGAAAATGTCTTGGAGCAACGGTTATAATTACTGCCTTCTTCAACGAGGTAATGGATATTACGAAGACAGTGAAGACTCTCAATCTAGCCAAGAAACAGATTCTTCCCAATCTAGTCATGAAACGGATTCTTCCCAAGAAGCGACAGAGCACTTAAACCCTTGGTCGCGCATATTAGATGAAG
>CBDDTI010000185.1:0-2500 GCA_965233585.1 bacterium | reverse complement strand
AAACCGTCAATTTACTAAATTAACGTTCTGTCTCACTCATTGCCTGCCAAGTTGAACCCTTCCAAGAAGAAAAACTACAAAACCCACTGATGAAGTTGATGAGTACAAGTTGATTACATCAGCCTTACAAAGTCATGAGGTCTGCCATCTTGAAGTTTATGTTTCCTCATTAAAAAATCCAGTCCAGTGTCTATTTACCTATGTAGCACGTAAGATCCCTCGGGAATTCGTTACAAAGAGTAAGTGCATCGGGACTAGGGCCCCGTCCACACTAATCCGTTTTCAAACGAAAACGGAGCTGTTTTGCTCTGGATACGGCTATCGTCCACACTACAACGCTGAAAACGATCACCGAAAACGGAGCCATTCGAAAACGCTCTCTAGAGTGGAGCGATTTGAAAACCATGCTTTTGGAAAACGCTGTTTTCTAGTGTGGACGGAGAAAAAGATGCTATCTGAAAACGGTGACTTCATCAAATATACACGACCGAGCGCCAGACCACTCGACCGTGAGTATCCAAAATGGCGGACAGGCGCTACCATGTGGCTTCAATTTGGCGCCAATTTCGCGGACCGAGTTCATTTGAGCATGCGCACTGAGGGTATAACAGCGTTTTCAAAACGGACACGCCGTTGTACTGTGGACGGGCGTAAACGATACGAAAACGATAAGTGTGGACGAAAATCTCTTTGAAAACGGAGCAATACAGAGCAATACAGCTCCGTTTTCGTCTAAAAACGGATTAGTGTGGACAGGGCCTGGAATTGAGCGTTTGGTGTTAATTTTTGCAGAGGCTACAGAAAAAAGAATAGAGTAACCCGGAGCAAAAAACTGGGAGCAAGGAGGGGAACCAGCAACAAGATAAGCTAACATATGACACAGCTGGATCCAGGAACCCGAGCTACATTTGTGAGAGGCGAGCACTCTCCATACTGCTGCTACCCAGTGCCTCACCGTCACCCCTGATAAAGACACCAATAGATGGCTGGCACATTGAAAACTTACGTCTCTGTTATTTTACCTGAGTGTGGTTGTTTTGCGAGATGACCTTCACACGGGCACCGAGACTGTCACACAACTTATCGAAATTCGAGAGGCATCTACAAACAATACCAAATGTGAGTCAAACTAAACTGTTTACGTTTCCGGAATGTATCTTAGTAAAGATCTAGTTTTTGATTCTTGTCGCAAACATGACCATTTTGCTCACTTTACTCTCCTTCCTGAACTTCATCCTCTATTTTTAAAGATCGTATCTGTAACAAAATTTTCGATCGTGATTGGTTCTCCGTGAGCACTTTGTCACATAATCGGTGCTGGCAGAAGAGGAAATTACGTGAAGTTTATATGAAATAATTCATATTTGTACTGCGGTGTAGATGAAAGTGAAGAGTGATCATCGCAGTAAATTTTCCAATTTAAGCAACTGGAAAGAAGAAGCCTGAAAAAATCAGTTTGCTTCAACGGGATTCGAACCCGTGACCTCCGCGATACCGGTGCGATGCTCTACCAACTGAGCTATGAAGCCACATATTGGGAGCGAGCTCAATTTATTGAGTTCATATCTTCCCGTGCAGTGAAATGACGTGAAGTTTATATGAAATAATTCATATTTGTACTGCGGTGTAGATGAAAGTGAAGAGTGATCATCGCAGTAAATTTTCCAATTTAAGCAATTGAAAAGAAGAAGCCTGAAAAAATCAGGGCTTCAACGGGATTCGAACCCGGTATCGCGGAGGTCACGGGTTCGAATCCCGTTGAAGCCCTGATTTTTTCAGGCTTCTTCTTTCCAATTGCTTTAATTGGAAAATTTACTGCGATGATCACTCTTCACTTTCAGAAGAGGAAATTGCTGTTGAAGAACTAATAGGTCATGCATGCCTCCATTAAGTGACCACTTAAAATGTCTCAGTGTCTCTTAATTTTTTAGCTGTCATTGGTCAGGAGGTCACGCTTTGGGATATTTGACCGTTCTCAAGGTCGTCATGACAATCCTCCGTATGAAAAAAAAAATGGCAATTGGTACATTTACTCATAATTCTTAGCAAAAGAAACGGACAGAAAAGTTCTAAGATCTTTAGCAAAGGGACAATACAGCACTTTATGGGCTGTGTAAGGTTCCCATGGTGTTGTGGTGAAGTGTGCAGACGCCATTTTTTTTCCTTCGGAGAATAACCATTTTCACGTGATTAGGATTTTATACTACATATGTTTCCGCTGATCAGTCAACCTACCTATTTACAACACGTATTCGTATCCAATTGTTGGGCTCATTTTGTTGATTCTGGTAGAAAAATGGAGCTCCAACATTATTACACACTATGATGTCTTCGTCGCCATCATCTAAAAAGAAAAATAAACTACATCTGTACTAATAACACAGTATTCTTTGAGTTGTGTACCAAGCAATTCACTAGGGGTGTCTCTACACAACAGCAAATCAGGTTGAACGTAGGGACATTTAGCTTATGCACCCCTACCGGGAAAGGGAAAATAATT
>CBDDTI010000184.1:0-4983 GCA_965233585.1 bacterium | reverse complement strand
ACATGCGAGGCTGGAGGTGACCTTGCTTTGAAACAGGCCACTCTGCTTTTCTCATGTAAATGCCAATTAGTTAGCATAAGAACAACTTGATTTGCACAAGAAAAGCAGCGAAGTCTGTATCAAAACAAAGTCAACTCCAACCTCGCTGCCATTCAGAAGCCGGGTCACTAAGCCGACAACTGTAAAATGGTCTATTCCGCCATCTTGAATCCGTTCTCTCAGAATTTCATCAGAAAGTCAGCCAAAAAAGATAAAATGAAAAAGGCAGTATTTCTGCCAAGTCGTTCATGTTAAAACGCAATCTTCTGTCCAAGGTGGAATTTAGCTTGACCCGTACGTCTAAATGCAGTTGATATGGTAAATTCAAATAAAATGGACAACCAAGACTGAATAAACAGCTGTCTTTTAGAAATTCTGTAAGAAAAAATTCTCTGGGAGATGGTATCTAGCACCATCTTGTACGTCTGAGCTTCCACAATACTTACAGCAACTTAAGACCATTGAGTCCCCTAAAGGCTTTACTCTCAACAGTTTTGATTCCATTGCTGTGGAGGAACCTATAGCAGAAAAACATATGCTCATGCTAACTACATTTGGTTTGAAACTTGCGATTAATAATGACGTAACCACTGAGAAGCGAAATTTCGTCTACCTAATTATTACTTCATGTTGAATTTTATTTAGTTTGTGATCGTTCATGTCACACCTCACATATGTTGTCTAGGCTATCATTACCCATCTTACTTATTTAGCTGAGCTTTAGCTGCCACAATAACCATGTTCCGCTTGTTTGCTGTTTTAGTTGATCTGTACAACGTAGTGAAAACACTTTAATTTACGTTTTAATTTTGGAGTCGAAAACGATCTCTGTATATGCAACTCTTTGTTTTGTTATTTATATTTATATTGTACAAACGTAATAATTTGTAGCTTTTGGCGAAATGAAAAAAAATACTGATGAGTTGTTCGGCTTAGAGCCGGCCTAAACTTTTTCCTTTTACACACTGGTTATACATGTGCCCGGCTCCACAACCTTTAAAGGCAAAGGTTAAAATGCCCATCTAATGATTCTTCCTTTTGTAAAAATCGAAGGGGGGTTCTTTTACTCAAAAACTGTCAAATAGTCTCCACGATAAAATAGTACAGCTATGGACTAGATGAGACAAACTGATGAAAAATTGCGTTCATTATTTTTTTTTCTGTTGTGCTGACTAAATTTCAAAACCCCGTTAGTAAGTGTCATCCAGTTTCTGCCTCTCCCCTCTTTCGATGTTCTTTTGGTTAAAATAAGAGTTGTATCCTTTGGTTTTTAGACCAAAGCAACATTCAATTGGGTTACCGTAGGAGAGCGACTTCGATGTGATATGAGTGCATCGTGGGATCGCGTGCAGATATAGCATTCATAAAACTGTTTCAAGAGTCTGGTCTACTGAAAGTTATAGCGAGTATGTTACTTACAGGGAATGCAGAGGAGTTTCAGCAAAAACATCGTTTCCAATAAACGTCAGATTGTTTTTAATCAGCATCCTACAAAATTGAATGCAATTGAAACTGTAAATAACTAAGCAGGATTACCACAAATAAGTATGATTATATTTAGCCTTGAAATTATAAATATTACGCTGTTACCTTCGTTGTTCATCATTTAGTACATTTTTTGTTTCCGCGATTGTTCATGTGCCGATGCAAATTGATTCTGGTGTGCCATAGCGGTAGCTAATTGACGATTTGAAGTTTTTACGAAATCATACAGGTACTTGTTGGAAAAAAAATATATGATCAGATATAAGCACTCAAGAAAGATCTTTTATTACTTAAGACAAAACGTGACCGCTCGTTTAATACTTCTCTTAGCTCTAATTGGTTCATTTATTTGCAACTCGAGTGTCAGAAAGGTCGCCGCGTTGCAAGGTTCAATTAGAAGACAGGATATAACGGAGACGAAAAACAGATACGAATCAACTTACAAATAACGAAGATTTGTAAGTCCAGCAAATGTGCGATGACTAACATGAGTTATGCTATTGAAGCTTAAGAACCTGTTAATAAGAACAAAGGAAGACAATGTCGCACAAAAATAGGTAAGGAAAAATACTAATAGGGGAAAAATCAATTAGAAAAGAGCAAATTACAGATAATGTTAGAGCAATAAGATTGCTTTGAAATTCCTTATAAAATTGAATTATTTGCTTTGTTGGGCGTTTGTCCACTCGAGTTTAAGGTGTGAAATTATGGGAAGTTAAGAGAGGAATTAAAAGTAAAGAATAAGTTTTGAAACACAAATGGACAATTGATTGTCCCGAACTGGGGCACCCCACGTTGGTGGACAACGTTTTGGTGTACGAGTACCGAATTTGCACTTCAACTTCTAATTTAAAAACATCAAAGCTTCCAACTTCCAATTCCTATCGATTTTACTAATCCTTTTAATATTTATCCCCAAAATACCCAAACGTCACCAAACAATTTGCAAAACAGACTAAAACGTAGATATGTGAGGTGAGCAGAGAGGTTGTGACCGCTTGAAACGTGAACGGGATATTTCAATTAAAACCATAATGCCCAGCCACAATACGGCCTTCATGTAACCCCGCCTTAAGTTTTCTTTTTCTAGCGCAGTTACTTAAAATGGAGGTAAATAAACTCAATAGTACCGATAATGGTTATAAAACTAGACGCAGAGGTTTACATAATAATTTCAAAACACGCATAACAAAGCAAACAACTCCTATAAAGTCAAATGTAGTAAGATAACAAACTAAAGAGATACTAATAAAGGGGGTAAGTTTCTAAAGAAACTGTGGTGCTGCGTCGGTGGGAGTAATACAAGATAATTTGGTTTTATCAACTGAGTTGACAATGTAAGTTAGCCACCGTAAAGAGATTCGAAAGCTGACGTTTCGAGCGTTAGCCCTTCGTCGGAGCAAATTGAGGAATTGTGGGCTGTGTGTGGTTTATATACAGAGGGAGGAGCTACGCTATTGGCTGGTGCCTGGTAACGTGAAAAACAACAGAATAAATTAGTTGAATGAAAAGCGTTCATTGATACCGTGAGGATTAAGAGTGCCAATTTGAAAAATAAATTTTTGTTCTAGAGTTTTACGGCTTTCAGTGCTTCCTTGATGTAGGGAGAGGCCGCAGACTACCATATGTTGCTTAGAATGACTGGGCAGATTAAAGTGTCTGGCCACCGGTTTAGATGCGTTTTTGTCGTCTTTCTCTACGTCGCGAAGGTGTTCTCGGAATCTGTCGCCCAGTCGTCTCCCTCTTTCACCGATGTATAACTTTTTGCAAAGAGTGCAAGTTATACAGTAGATGACATTGGTTGAGGTACAAGTAAAATGATCAGTGATCTTAATGGATCGCTTTGGTCCCGACAATTGCTCAACGTTGCAAATAAAAGGACATGTTTTGCATCGTGCGCGTGCGCATTTAAAAGTTCCGGCCTGATTACTCGTTTGGAATGCACTTCTGACTAAAAAGTTACCTATGTTTTTGTCGCGTTGGAATGAAATTAGTGGAGGTTGCGAAAAGATTACACCAGTATCGGGATCATTTTGAAGTAATTCAAAGTTTTTTAGAATAATGGATTTAACTGCGTGGTTGTGAGGGTGAAATGTGAGGGTGAATGGAATTCGATTATTATTCTCCTTCTGAGACGTTTGTAGTGCTGACTGCCGATCAATTTGTTGGGCGCGATGATGCCCTTCTTGAACAACAGAAGCAGGATAGCCACGTTTGTCGAAAAAAAAGCACATTTCCTCTGATTGTAAGGAAAAATCAGAGTCCTCACTACAAAGGCGACGAAGTCTAAGAAGCTGAGAATAAGGAATAGAATTCTTGACATGTGATGGATGTGAAGATGAGTACAGTAAATAACTATGAGAATCTGTGGGTTTGTAGTGCACACTGGTGCATAAACCGTACAGGCAACGCGTTGCCTTCGATGGAAAGTTTGATATCTAGAAATGCTAAAGAAGAATCGGAAATTTCCCAGGTATATTTATGAGCCGGATGAAACGAATTAACAGCAGTTATAAATTGGTTGAGTTCCTCTCTGGTAGAAGAAGTGGCGCCGACACAGTCGTCAATGTAGCGACGATAGAGTTCAGGTTTAGGGCCATTGTATTGATTGAAAAATTTGTGCTCGATGTAGCCTACGAAAAGATTGGCGTAGCTGGGTCCCATTTTTGTGCCCATGGCCACACCATTGATTTGTTTATAATAACTACCGGCGAATGAAAAACAGTTTAGTGTTAACACTAGTTCAGCCAGGCGGAGCAGTGTTTCCGAGCTTGGTTCCTTAACTGTGCGTAAATCAAAAAAATGTTTGAGGGCTAAAAGACCTTCGCCATTAGGGATGACGGTGTAAAGAGATATAATATCCATAGTGAAAATAAGTTTGTCTTCGCCCAGGAAATTGAAATCGCGAAAAATTTGAAGCGCGTGTTGACTGTCTTTAACGTATGACGGTAAAGATCTGACGATAGGTGCAATAATTTTGTCTAAATAGCTGGAAATAAGTTCTGTAGGGCAACTACACGCAGAGACGATAGGTCGGCCTGGGTTGTTAGGTTTGTGAATTTTGGGTAAAAAGTAAATACACCAAGTTCTAGGAGTTGTGATGATGAGATTAGTAGCAGTAGCCGGCAATTCTTGTTTGACTATAAGGTCGTTAATAGTGCTCTTGACAATTTGTTGATTAGTGGAAGTGAGATCTTTATCGACTTTAGCATAAAAAGAGGTGTCAGAAAGTTGCCGCAAAGCTTCTTTTTGGTAGAGGTCGGCCCGCCAAACAACCAAAGCGCCGCCTTTGTCGGCCGCTTTGACAATTAGGTCTTTGCGCTTACTAAGATTTCCGAGCGCCGCTCTCTCTTCCGGAGAAAGGTTGGAAAATTTGGTGTTACGATTGAAATTAAGCTTATTGATGTCATGACGGCATTTTTTGATAAAAACATCTAAAGAGGCAAACTGGCCCTCTGT
>CBDDTI010000183.1:0-5822 GCA_965233585.1 bacterium | reverse complement strand
GATACCAGACCACATAACAGCGTAACAACATCACATCATGACAAGATCACAAAGAATAACGTAACAACCTCAATACATCATGACAAAACCACACCACATAATGAAGTTATTACACAACGTCATGATAAAAACACATCACGTCAGGACTGCATTACAAGACATCATGAAGAAACCACAAAACGTAATAAAGCGACTGCAACACATAATGAAGAAACCACACAACATAATGTAGTCACTACAACACATAATGAAGAAACCACATAAAATAATGATAAACAACCACATAAGACAGTTATGGCTTTCCATACGATTGAGTTCGGTAATCGAACCGAATCGAACATCGATTGAGTTCGATTGATTTTGTGGTTCTGTTTTGTTCGATTGACAACGCCGGGAACAAGAGATACAGAAAAGCTAACCGCAAAGTTGCAAAGCTCAGGTCAAAATTCTCCCTTCTCCAGGGTTAGCTTAATCGGGCCTTGGACAACCCTACCTGGTTTTCATATGATTGCTATGATCGCTGCGAGCAATCCAGAAAAAGTTGAGCAATCCTTACGACTATCAGTATCTAGGGGTGCTTTCCATTATGCGAAACCGATCAGAGAGATCTGTGGGAATACACGAGGAAAATGGAACGACATTTTCTAATTTAACTGGACCAACCAATAGGAATGACTCTTATCATTTTAAATTCTTTTTACCGAATTCCCTAATTAGGGCAAAGAACCGATTTGTCTAAAATGGAACGGCGAATTTCGGTCGAAACATTCCCACCGAAATAAGTGAACCACCTCCAGAAGTGCCGATTATTCCGGTCAGAAGAAACCGAAATGGACCTTTCCATTTGAATTCTGACCGAAATTACCGGAATCTTTCTTTTTCTATCTTTGACATAATGGGAAGCGCCCCAGCTGATCACCGCGATCACTACAATAAAAAAATGCCCGAGAGAGCCTGGATCAAAACAACGACGTTGTTTATTTCACTAGCTGGTCCAAACTTGATCTTTTTCAATGAGAGAGCCCGAGGTTTACCATCCGGTATCGTGTTAGGACAGACATCAAGACCTTGTGTCACCCTAGACACTGGTTTATCATCAGCAAAACTTCATTATCAAGCAGATTCAACACCCCAGACAATCAGCAAAATAGAGGTGAGAAAAAGCAATTATCGGTTCAAAAAACATGCTAAATAGTTTCAGAGGGAGAGGCAAAATAGCGGGGGGGGGGGGGGGATTGAGTAAACGTACAATAGACCTAAGGCACTGTACACCTAACTTAATTAGGAAAAAAACATTGGAGAAGGGAGGGAAGGAAGAGAGTGTTATGTTGAAGTCATAACGCAGAAACCGGAATTGACAAGTGATGCAGAAATTTTCTTTCCTTTCATTTTGGTCGGTGGAAAGGCAGTTGAACCTCACTCTTTCTAACTCTCAGGGGAAATTGAAAACATTTCGACATAGTGGGAGTTCAAAACAACCGATAGTACATGACTGAATGGGCAAATGCAAGGGAAATGTTTTTTTTTTCAAAATAACGGGGAATGCAAAATAACCGAGTTCGAATCAGCGGGGCCCAACTGTACATCAATGGCGACCTGGAGAGTTTCCAGCACTCCTTTTCAATCATTTTATTCAATATTTTGGCCGTCAGGTTTGGGGATGTGGAGGTCAGGAATTAAAAGACAAACAAGAGAAACAACAGCAATGGGAACGAAAACAAGCAGAAAAACTTCAAAAGGTTAGTTCTTTGCTATTACTATTGGATTAAGTTCATTTAGGAAGAACATGATTTTAGATTGAGGGAGTTTTCAGTGAGGTTTTCTGTTCATATCCTGTGTGCTCCAGTTTTGACGTCGACTAATCTGAAACACTCGTAGACAAAGCAAATTGAAACCTTGATGCGCTAATCCCTGATTGATAGAAGAGAGGATGAGAAAGTAAGAAAGTTCCAAATCTCCTACAAAGACCTTATTCCCCTATCAAGTTCTTTTTAGATTCCTCCCGATTCTCGGAATTCTCAGGAGTTATATAAAGAAGAAAGGAGGCGATCGTGTGCTGCGAATTTTGTTCGCGTGGACAACCTTAGCGGCTTTATACCCTCCACGAAAACATCCACGCAACACGCGTGGAAATAGTCGCGAAATGGCGGTGACGTCATGACGCGTGTTCCACTACGGCTTTCCCGCCGTAGCCTTTCTTTCTACTTAACAATTAGACTACGAGCAGATAGTCAACGAGGCGCAGCCGAGTTGACTATCGCTCGTAGAAAACGAGGGCGAGTAGTCTAATTGTTTTAGTATAAATTTACCGTAGTCTCATTGCATAGAAAAGAAAAAATGTCAAGTAACACGTAGAAAAGAACTGTTTCATTGTGTTACATCAGGTTCAAACGTGATGCGCGATGTGCACTGATGCGTAACTGTTGACTATCAGCAGATAGCAAACGAAAATATAGCCAATCAAATTCACGGATTCACAATAGACTACGGTAAATTTATACTAATACAGGAAAGTGCCTAGTTTCACGTACTCTTCACTACGTGAGTATAAGCCTGCTGTTTACTTCTCATTTTAGCGCTTTTTTCACTGTTTGAACAGCCTAGTTCGAGGATAAAGTACTCAATCATAAAAATTCGTTCGAAAATAATTGTTTTTTTGTCATTTGTACAGAAAATTTTAACGATTTAAACACCCACCGTAAGCGACAGTCATATTTTGTTGACCAGTCCCAACATCCGCAGATAAGAAAGCTTTAATTTGTATCTACTAAGCCACTGAGCCTCTTAAAATGTATTTTGTTAAATTGAAAGCTTTGTATTTCTGGACTTATCACATTGTACGAACACCCTACCCCTGCTGAAATCGAGCCTTTTATCACTGTTACTTTGTTTTGTGGTGGAAATTACAGGCGGTTCTAAAAGCAGCTGAATTAAGTTCTGGGAAACGTAAGATCGACGCAAGAGAAGGAAGTCATTGTGATTGACCGAGCCTTTGTCGTATGAAAGTAGACTTAAGTCGAACGTATCCATTTTTGTAAAGACACGTAGATACTGAACACCGCGTTGCCGTACAGCGAAATCTTAATCTGTTTGAGGTTTGCGGAGGAAACGGAGTGGTCAGCTTAGTCCCACACGGCCGAAGTAGCCGTAGTAGCAGCCCGCCGTAGTGTATCTTAAAGTCCCTAATAACTTGACTAGGTACGACTCATATGAGGGATTACCTCTTTCACCTTTATCCACTCTTGATTATCGTTAATCGGTTTATATAAAACCCAGCCCTGAACTGTTTAGTTCTTTCACAATAAAAATACGTGATTTTTTGTCCAGGTTAAAAGGCCAGGAAGATGGGACGACAACCCAGACAAAGCAATTCTGGAAATGGCCGGAGTCACAACTGATCACAGCCAACGATAACAAAATACGGTCAAAGAATTGTTATATTATAGATATGATAAATTGTAATAATATACCATGCTACCAATAGCTCGCCAAGTGTCGCTAAACCAGAATTTACTTTCCATAGAAAAGAAAAGAAAAATTAACTTGCCATTTGATTGTCCTTCTGCGTGAGGTGAAATTGAGACTGTACGTTTATAAGCTATCCTTCTTCGAATTCCCGGTTACCAATCTGTAGCAAATAAATTTCCAATTGGTTTCTTGGGAGGTTTTGGGAATTTCTTTCAATTTATAGCGTGAAACGCTCTGGAACTATGGTGTTCCGGTGAAAAGCAGTGTGTTTTTCTTTAAGAGCCCAAATAATGTTTATTTTATTACCATATTGCTATATTATAATATAAAAATTTGAAATGAAAATTATAAGCTTGTGCAAAACAACAAAGTCTCCTTTATTTAACCTTTATATTATACAGGTAATTTAGCAAATATTCATCTACGTTTAAGTGTATTTATTTACAGTGAAGTAGCAATTCAGAATAAAGCTTGTGGTTTCCCATGTATCAGCCGTCGCCATGGGAACACACCTGATAGGGTTATCTGCGGCGGCTACATAAACAATGAAGTTCTCGGAATTCAAAGAAATAGGATTTTTTTGGAGAATCTTTGTAATATAGAATTTCTTTCCCAGAGGAAACTAATATAATCGTTTGTATCTCCAAATGGTCGCTGTCAATAACCTTAGAATATTAATTTATAGTGTTTTGTAGTAAATTACTTGTATAAACACTTAGGACCACCTAAGTAAAGATGAAAGTACGCGACAAATATATTGTAAAGTACGTAAATTACATTGGGCAAATAAATAATACATATTTTTGCATGTTCACACGTCATTTTGAAACTTTGCTTTAAATTCCTCCGCTTTGTTTTTCTTTTGTCTCTTTCTTTCCCCATTTCTTGAATTGACAATAACGGTACCTAATGATATTAAATCTTTATTAACACCACACTTACACTAATAACAAGAGAAGGATATAAGTTATAAGTAGAAAACAACAAGGAAAGAAATTGTCAATTGGAGGCTAAAGAAACCGCAGTAATTCAAAGGCCTTCTTTTGTTCATTAGTTCTTTCTTTATTACTTAACAAGAAACTGGAAAATGAGAACTATTATGGTCTACGAACTATAATGAACATGGGGAAAAGTACTGATTATGAATCAAGACATGAATACATTAAAACGTGACGTATGGAGCAATATAATCTTTGATAATATTTTTTTAATGTTTCAAGGAGAATGGTCCAGGCTATGTTGCCAATTTATTCAAACCCCAAGTTACACCATATAATCTTAGAAGCAGTGGTCTAAACGTAGTACAAACTTCATATAATAGTAGATTCCTTCATGGCTCATATGCGTACTCGGAACCAGCTGCCATCAGCTGTAAAAAGTGCACCCAACTGCATCTTCGTTTCGGAGACTTTTGACTTACCGGCTGTCAATGCAGTAATTACCTTTTACTTAATTTATATTTATAGATAAACGTTATTTCTAATTTACCTAGTGAGACATTAACAATATTAGCTTTCTTTTGTATCCATTCATACATAATAGTCTTATAATTTTATATTGTCAAACATTTTTATCACGAGATTCTGGCTCGGGGGGCTGGGAGACCACCCCCTGCGCAATTTAAACATTCGCTGAATAAATTGTCCATATCCTATCCTTATTCCTCCTTTCTTTTTTTTATCCTTGTTTGATCAAATTCACCGTCTCTGACATTAAGGTCTGTAGCACTCGTAGGAGAAATAAAATTTCACGACCGCTTTGCAATGACCCAATATGTTCATGTACACAGCTGAAAGGTCAAGCATGAACTTTACTTGGTTCAGGTCTATTTCTTTACTTTAGTCAGTTGTGGTCTGTTTCTCTTCGTTATTCGTCGTATATGTTGCCGGAAGTTCTGACTCTGAAACGAGTAGATGAAGGGATTCATGCTGGAGTGTGCCACAGCCAACAACGCCAAAGCTGATTGCAACACTTCATGGCGCCCGAGCCTTGAGTCAAACGACAAAAGCAACTCCACCACAAACCAGGGAAGCCAGCAAATGTTGAAAAGCAAGATAACACTGCCCAGGATCTTTGTTAAGTGCTGTCTTGACTTCAGAAGCACTTGGCTTGTTGCACGACTTTCACGAGAGTTACGAATCCAGAGGTGAATAAAAATTTTTCCGAAGAAGTACATTGTGATGCACATTGGAATGAAATACATGGCTGCGAAAAGCGTTATTCTGTAAGATACCGGCAACTCGTCCTGAGGCAAAGTCTCCCAGCAGATCAACTTATCGTTCTTGAAGTCGTATATTTCAATGAAATACATGCTGGATCCGAAGAATACGAGAGAAAAGATCCATATGGCTGGA
>CBDDTI010000182.1:5000-7500 GCA_965233585.1 bacterium | reverse complement strand
AATAATGAACGCCTCTCGGATAACCATTTTGAAGCAAGGAATTCTTGAGATCGGATAGAGTGGACTGCAAAAAAGTGAATTTTGAACAGATGCGTAAGCAACGAAAGGTAAGTGTTCGGATGAGATTGACTTTATACTTCCTAGGAGTAAAGGAGTCCCAGTGAAAGTCTTTTTATGGTGTATAGTAGTTGAAAATGTGTTGTGATCACGCTTGATACAAACATCCTAGAATGGGATCTCTCGGTTCTCTTCAAGTTCCATGGTGAATTTGATGTTGGTATGTCTGCTGTTGAGAAAATCTAGAAATCTGGAGGCGGTGTCTTTACTGTCAAATGAGGACAAAGTGTCATCGACATATCTTAACCAAATGGACGGTCAGAACTGATTGTTAGTCAACCAGCTCTCTTCAAAATGACACATAAAAATGTTAGCTAAGACAGGAACACCACGAACAGTCCTCAAAGATTTGCTTGAGTCCGCGACGAAGAAAAGCCACTTCATATTCGATGGGCAATATTATGCCGGACCAGATCGATGGTGTCGCGATGGGGTCTCCATAATCCACTTTATTGCAGTCCACTCTATCCGATCTCAAGAATTCCTTGCTTCAAAATGGTTATCCGAGAGGCGTTATTGCCAACGAGCCAGCCGAGCGAAGACACGAGGCTGGCGAGGCGGCAGCATTATAGAGCCGTGCGTATGCGGAAAAAAGCTCGAATGTTTGTAAGGTAACATTCCTGTTGTAAGGTAAGATTCCTAAGATTCCGATGACGTAGTGGAAAAGGGATCAATTGTCTTGCAACGCACCAACGGTAACGCGCAGAGATTGTGACGTTAAGAAATAGAAATTAAAGACAGAGTGGCTATAATGTTGTTCAAATTGAAGTCAGTTTTTGTATCCACGGGACGCGACAGCGATAAAAACCGGAACAAAGATAAATATCTCGCTTCTTTCTGACTGTTGCCTATGAACATTGCGTGACCATAAAACAAACCGTGTCGAGGGACCTGAATGTTCTCGAGACACCCTGCTTTTGTAAGTTTTATTTGTTTTTATTTCCAGTTCTAATAAAAGTGAGTGTCCATTGTCAGTGGTAAATTAATGTTTTGTTTTTTTTAATGTTTTAATGTTTTTAATGTTTTAATGTTTTAATGTCAAAAGTACAATAACTACATGCCCGCGGGTATTAAAACTAATCTAGGCGGGTCATGTAAATATTTTAAGGAATAAGAACAAGTACACGTTGCAACTAAAATAAACCTAAAGGACAACGATATATAGGACTAAAGAAACTAAAATTAACAACAGTGACTAGGTCCCAATGACAGAACTAACTGCGTTATTAATCGAGCTAGCAAGCTCAACAATCGCTTAGCGAGCCAAAACAGTACTCGGCCAGCGTGCTACTCTGGCTAAATCTAGACAACGCAGCGGGCATAAAGCAATCAAAGAAACTGAGAAGCCTTTTTAAACTGAATCGGATCGAAAAAAAGCTAAAACAAACGACAACTGTGGCAAACTAACGGCCAGAGACCCACACCACACGAGCGTAAACTCGACATCGGCCAATTTAATAGCCAAGTTTGTCACCGCCAGCGAGCAAAAAGTAATGAAAGCAATATTTACAATATTATCATCAGAATTTAAGACATCTGACGCTTTGAATACTTGACTACAAAAAAAGTGACGTGCACAAACATGACTGTGTTTGGCCACGTTCGATATATCAATATTCTGACATGGCTCCCAGGCTTTCGGGTCAAAAATGAATTTTTTAAGTTTCTTTTGTCTCTCAATTCCCAAAAGAGACTTGAATACAAAGAAAGCACCACCAAATATAGAAGTTTGTCCTGAAAGTCTCAGATTCATGTTAGAATATTGATATATCGAAAGTGGTTTATGAGCATTTGTTGAGTTATTTTTTTGTAAAAAAAATACCTCTTAGTCGGCGCGTAGGATATGTTATAGACGGGTGGTTCAGTGGATCAGTAGATCAGCGATGTATGTATGTCACACCAATCAGATTGGTTCTACTATTAAACACCAATCAAATTTCCTGTTATAAAGGTAAATGGTATGTGAGAAGATTTGATCCCGTTGAGAACGGCCATATTTATTCTTCTGTAAAAGAGGAGGAAGTATTCATATATTGGGTTTACCTCGACATTTTCTGTGGGTACGTTAGGCTGAGGATTTTGTGGGCGGGTTTGATAGTCTTTACCAATTGGATAATCAGTCAAAGAAAAAGAAACATAGTGTTTGGGATATAACTGCGAGCACGCGATGAAGGGCGAGCTTTTCCTGTTATATAAGGTTTTGAATTAAATGAGTGTTAGCCGCTCTACTACTAATGTTGATGTGGTTGTTATGGTAGGAACAATTGTATTTAAGGAAGCGGAATGCACTAGTGGGAATGTGAAGAGGTTGTGACAAGGTTCGAATCGTTTGCGTGTTGTAGTGAAACCTGACTATTGCTGCAGAGTCGAGGGCGAGTCGTTG
>CBDDTI010000181.1:2500-7292 GCA_965233585.1 bacterium | reverse complement strand
GGAGGAGCTAGCTAAAGTTCCAGACTTCCTCCCCTTCTACACGTTGATGCTATGGTCGGCATTTACACTTGCCCTCTATGAATTCTTTTGTTCCAGCGAATTCACGTTACCTTCAACAACTCAGTTCAATCCACTGGTGCATCTATGCTTCACTGATGTCTCCTTTACCTCTGAAGGTTGCCTCACCTTGTATTTGAAGTCATCCAAGACTGACCGTTATCGTCACAGCTGCTCACTCTTGATTTCACCGTCTTTACGTCGTGTCGGAGCTGTGCGAGCCCTCAAGAAGTACTTCTCTCTGCGTTCCGTTAGTGGCGCATCCCCACTTTACGTCTTCTAGTCTGGGGCCTACCTCACCAGAGCCAAAGTCACCTTAACCCTTCGCACTCTCCATCAACTTCTCAGTGTTCCTACAAAGCTCTATGCATCTCACAGCTTCAGGATCGGCGCCGCCACTACAGCAGCCGAAGCTGGTCTGCCACCCTGGCTTATCCAAACACTGGGACGCTGGTCAAGCAAATGCTTCAACCTACATATCCGAACTCCACCTTCTATCCTTCAGAGGGTTTCTGGGATGCTGGCTACATCACACCCTTCAGGACAAGGGATATGGAACTCGCTACCAGGACATGACACCAGTAGCTTTCCATAACCGCTTA
This sequence comes from bacterium, assembly GCA_965233585.1. GTDB lineage: Bacteria > SAR324 > SAR324 > SAR324 > NAC60-12 > CBDDTI01. Next base: position 6,633 of record CBDDTI010000181.1, on the reverse strand, counting down.
GTTATGCTGGTAGCATTTAGAATATTTATTTTGGGTGCATACCTGCCACTTTTACTTGCACGTAGCCGGCTTGGTGGGGCCCTTACCCCACCTTAGCTTTCACTCACTCCTGGGTGGAGCATACACCTCACTCGTTAGCTCATTCGTTACCTTGCAGGGTGTGTCACTGCCACCCTGAAATCATTACACTTTTAGGGTCTGCTGCTGCCACCCTCATCGCATTACTCATTAATCCTAGGGTGTGTCGCTGTCACCCTTCTTGCTCGCAGTTTGCGGGGTGTGTTGCCGCCACCTCCATATTATGCTAGGGTACACCCAACAACCTGTAGTCTCATTTACGGCCAAACATTGTGTTCTCGTTGGTAGTTATGGCGTATGTTAAGCGACAGAGTTGTTAACTATGAACTAACACTGAAAACGGGTGTACACATCCGAGATGATCATTATAAAACGTCCCAAATCTTTTGCAAGTCATGTATATGATTTTTATGTGTAAAAAGATCAATTCCAACCTAGTCTGCTTCGCAGCCGTTATTTGGATGTTAATTTAACCGACGCTTCTCTCGACTAACTTCTACCTGCTTCAATCCAAACTGTATTATTTTCCTTTTGTTTTGACCCTCTATCAGCAATAAAAGTTGCCTTTGGCCTAAACGTTCAAATTCGTTAAATTCTTGAATTCTTGAAAATTGCAAAGTCTTCCAATCAAACGCATTTTACTCGACAAAACTTTGTTTAATTTTGGTACGACTTACTCAGGAATACATAAGTGAAGTAAGCCGACTAAAAAAACTACTGCTAAGGAGACTAATTCGAAAAAAAAGTGGAAATAATCTGATTTCCGCCCTTACCCAACGCGTGTCCACAGAGTCCAAAACCAATGTATAATTATCCAAGATGTCAGTTCTGTTGTTTATAAGATTGATGGCCATCTTCATGGCGGTATGATATCCATATCTATCATCCTTCATAAAGGGAACAAACGCTCCTATGTGAATTTCCTTTTTCTGTGGGTCTTTAATAGTTGCCGTGGAATTTTGTTGATGTAGATGTGGTGCAGATATATCAAAACAAGCGCACGAATTGGTCGACTTCTCTGGTTTAACTTCCCTGAGATTACCTTTAACCAACATCGTAAAGCATGTTAGACCGAGGAAGACGTTTGTGAATCTTTTACCCGACATGCCTAAAAAATAAAAAGGAATATTAAAAAAAACGTGGTTTGATGGATATGTGCACTAACTGGTTGTAAAAGGAGTGTAGCTTCCAAATAAAACTAGTGCGGAAAGTGTACAACGAGGGTAAGGCAGCTATTTTCCTTACAGTTACTATTGTTTTTAAAAGTTAAAAATTACGTTAAATTGTTTAAAAATTAAAAGTTTATTCCACTTCTGTAAAATATGTTTAAGGCGATATGACCATTCTGGTATTGTTTTTAGAATTGAGGACTAATGAAGCTTTCAAGCGACAAAAAAAAAAAAAAAAAAAACACAAAAAAGTCTTGACAAGAGATCTTGAGACTTAAAACTTTCGTGGCTAAAACTATTTAAAGGTTAATTAATATTTTTCAATTTTGAACCCTAACGGCTAAAGTTTTGTCCAGTTTTACAGCTAACGATTAACCCCATTGAGATCCTATTAGTGAGAGACTCGAAAGCTGCCGATGGCTACTCGATGTATTTTGAAGACAGTCCAATTTTACCCGTAATTTTTTGAAGACTTACTGTACCAGTATGACAGTGGCGGATCCAGACCTTGTGATAAGGGGTGGTGGGACATATTTTGCTGGCCCTGCAGGCTTTTCTTCCTTTTGGGATTTTTTTAAATCCAAAACAACGGGGAGAGCCAGGGCTCCCTGGGCCCTCCTCTAGATCCGCCAAGGTATATTATGATGGAAATGCTGCAATCTGATTGGCTGCGCCATCGCACACTATCAGCCATTATAGTCTACCACTAAATCTTCTCCGATTCTTATTGGCTTGAACTAATCACTTGTCGCGTTAGTGTTCATCCGCATGTTTGTATTTCCGAGAGGGAACTACAAGCCAATAGTTCTTTGTCAGAAACACTGTATTGTTTGATTAGGGCAGCCTGTCTTGGGTTTGATGTGCAAGTTAATGAGATGACATTTCGTATAATCGTTGCCTAAATGTTCCGCTGTAAACTAGCCTGACTAAAATAGGTTTTAGAATTTGTAAAACATCATGGCCTAAATTGAGTTTCAGCCTAAATTAAATGTCCGCAGTATGACCAAATAATGTGAAATGAATCTTACAGACACAACCGAGTAGTATTAATAAAAACAGAGAGTACCCTAAGGACATCATAGATTGATAATGAGTCTAGCTTCCTTCCTTACCGACCTAGGCCACTGGATCCTTACAGAAAGGTTAGTGAAGATTATGGCTAAAAAAATTTTGCACCTTCAAACATATTTGTGGATCGGATGGGATTACCAAACAGAACGTTTCACTGTGTTTCAATTCTCCTTGTCCTGAAGCAAAGTGAAGCTCATCATAATGTTGTTTTTCTGCGTTCACTGATAGCAATTAATGTATCCGCCATCTGTTGAAGCGACAATCAATTAGCGTCTTGTGCTCCCGTTCTTTGCTTTTAAGATGCATGCAATAAGGTGCCTTTTGTCGACACAACGGAAGCTTTCAACTCAAAACAAATTGTACGTTAAACTCTGAAATTGTATCAGCTGAAAGACATTAGCGTTCACCTTCTGGATCTTAAACAATAAAGGAACGGAACATAATTTTCACGATGCTGCGATGCGTTACTGTAGACTCAGCATATGCTACCTATGATTGACAGTACCTAAACGTGGGTTTGGTGTTACTTGGAATAGCTAAGGACAAGAAAAGAAATATTGCGTTTGCCTCAGTCTACTACCATTTATGACATTTCTGTGAGAAAAGCACAACACTTTACCTGAAAATGCTGTAATTGTCAACCACCTGAGAGCTGACGGCTTAACTGAATATCCCATTAGGATACATCTGGACGCGACTGAAATCTGACGCGGGGCTAAAAATCTTTGGCAGCAGCCGGGGCAATTAATTAACCTGGTTGTTGGACCAACGGGCAGCTTATGGTGGGCGGTGATTATCATGGGTACTTGTTGAGAAAGGCTTTTGCGGTCTAGTATTTTACATCATGTACATAGTATTATTCTTGCCTCAAGACCTTGCAATCAGCGATGTCCAGGGTACTCTCAGTGGCTTCATCAACGATGATCACTTCCAAAAAAAATCACGTCATTGTCGCTTCATTTAAGGCTCTTCATTCGATTACCCTTTTTTATTATTTGTAAGAGAGGAAGTCATCATTATCGGTTTTAAAGTACCATGATATGTTTGTGACCGCAATCGGGGAAACAAGTAAGTACTTCTTTGAAACGTTAGGCTAGTTTCCGAATTATTTCATCCTATCAGACACTAGCGCTAACGCTCACAATTAAAGTACTCCGAAAGAAATCACGCAAACAAATTTGTCACTCGAAGAATTCATAAATCACTCGCCTGCGGCTTGTGATTAACGAATTCTTCTCGTGTTCTACCAACATCCCGCGTGGTTTATTAGCCTACAATCCATAGAAACTTGTGGTCTATGATAAGCTAATTACAATATTATGCTATAACGATGTGAATTTACCATTACGAACTCTCTGCACTTGACTTTGCTCTCACTTGTCCCAGTTATTTTCTAAAGTATGCAGATTGCGGTGTTGATTTGCTACAGAGCAATTGTCAATCTTGATAATTAGATACAAAAAAGAGCTGATGAGACTTCGAGAACCCAATTGCATATGTATGCACATTGCATAGATTTTCTTGTAAAATTCATGTCAGTAGCAACAAAATTGCATGTTGTGATAGTAGAAGTTTATGTCGCTTGTAATATATTACACACAATCCATTGCATGACCCATGACACTGCCTGTTGCTGGTCAGACAAACTTTCCCTATAAGCGGAAGATTTTAATCTCAAGAATTTGAGGAAAATCGAATCTCAGTAAAATCATGCAACTGCCTTTTAGTGTAAGTAAACCCCTACTCCTTTAGCCAGATGACATATATTTCATGGATCTAGCGGGGGAATCTTTAAGATTCGATTTATAACCATAA
>CBDDTI010000180.1:0-4173 GCA_965233585.1 bacterium | reverse complement strand
TGGTCAATTTGAGGGCAACAAGACCCCCACGTTGTCTAGAAATGTCTTACCATAAACTAATTATTGTACAAGACTAAGGGCGATGACGTCATTGGTCACTTGATTTTGCTCACAAGTGCGTTTTTGCTCACTGTGACGAAATTATTTTGTTATTGAAAAAGCAGTCAACGTGGTTGAAGCACAATGGTGTGAGCCATTTCGGACTGCCGGGGTACCGAACAAAATAGAAATATTTGAGGGAGGTATATACAATTTTCAAAAAGTGGGAGTCTGGGTACAAGTGCTATCTCGCGTTGCATTAAACGCGAGGAAACAAAAATTTGGATATTGGTAGATATTTTTATGAAATATACATATTTGTTATTTTTAATGCTGTGACGTCATCGGTCACGTAACCAGAACGGACCAAAGTTTAATATTCGCTCCAAAAGTTTACTTGAACCTTTCTCCAAGAATATTTTTAAGCGAAGTTGTAAGTTAATAAATAGTGTTTTGAAAAATGGCCATGATTACTTTTTCCTAAAAAAGTGCGGCGGTAGAAAATCTAACTGAAAAGCTTGGCAGCTTCCTGCTTAACGACCATTTGAGGTAGGAATAAAAGAAAATTTTGCCGAAGGCTTGAGAGTATGCTCTTTATGAGTGGCGTTGTCAGTTTCTTCTAATTTCAATTGCTTTTGGCGAGGATCGATGTTTAAGATTTTTTTCAGAGGAGAGGGCCTGGAGGAAAGAACGAAAACGAGGCTATACTTTCGCGCGCTTTTTGTTCACTGCGACGTCGCGCCACAAAAGGTTAGCTAGAAAAAATAATTCCAAGGACTTGACAACGGACTGGACTTGCATTTTCTTTAAACGGAACTTTTGACGACTTTTTTAATTATTTTTTTTTTTTATGGCTGCTGTCTGCTCAGGGACAATGTATACTTGAGAAGGTAAGTTGATACAGATAGTTGTTGCTGTTTGTTAAAAAAACAAAACCAAAAAAAGCGCGTTTGTGGTACACTTAAATGCACTTCCCGCCTGAAAAGTGTTGTTTAATTCTTAAAATTATAAAACTTAAACTAGAAGTTGCAGTAGTGCGAATGAAATCAAATTAATGCTAACATTAAATGAAACAATTTAAGTTGCCTAAGGCAACCGATGCAAGCTCAGTAATTTTACTAAATACGATATTTGAAGGTAAAAACGTATCGTAAACAGTGACGAAATAAATGATTACTTTATTTTCAACCGCAACTTAAAACGCTACCTTCATTCGCACAGACATCAAAACTTTATTTTATACTGTCCATGAACTAAATTCCCTATTACAATTATAACAAAGTGTACAATAAAGCCATTATTCAAAGTATTGGCCTAAGAAAAATAGTTGCGCATAGACAAATACTGGAACAGTTCGTGCTTTCAAATGGATTACCCTAATGAATTACACGATTCCGACACATAAGTTAAATTTGAGTGGCGAAACATTTTGTCGTATCTGAAAAATTACTGTACTACAAAAAACGTTTTCACCGAGGTTGTAATGCATGGGGTTTCACATAACTTAAGGTAATTCCCTTGAAATTGTTCTACTATCAAACTTTTTTTGAAACTTGGCGAAATGAACATTCATGATATGAACATTATAAAAATGCAATAAAATAATGGGGTCACCGTGCTTGTTTACGCGTCAGCAGGCTCTTAAAGTGGGGTATTTTTACTGGTTCCGCGTTAAAAGTTCGAATCACCTTCATACAGAATAAAATCTTGGTTACTTGAAAGGCACAAAGTTTTGTCTTGAAAGTAAAGCTTCATTTATTCACATAAGCAGTATTGCTTCATTTAGGCCGTTCTTGATTGCTTGGTTGCGGGAATATTGCACTTTTTCGGACAGTTCCGTGGTTAACTTGAGGTCCTCGCCTTGGCCAAAATACACCGAGTTGGGAACCATTTTCCAAAAAAAAATCGTGTTCTACTATCAAACTTTTTTTCCTCTTCAAATATGTTCTTCATTAGACTGTACTTAGCAAATACCTGAAAAAAACATCGGGGGTCACCGAGCTCGTTTAAGAGAAAAGGAGAATTTATTCCGTTATCGAGCTTAGTTTGAGGGAAATCTCTTACGTTTTGCACGTGCACGAGCTCATGTGCGCGTGCTGATGACGCGAAAATCGTGCGCAGTAGGGATGCGCAATGCAATACTAAGGAATTACCTTAATTCAATTTTTATAAAGCTAAAAATTGTATGTCAAAGATTCAGCAGAAACAGAGAAAAGTTTTAAAATCAGGGCTGTTTGTGCGAGTTCGTGTACGTGCGCGCTAAACGCGGAAAGTACCTAAGCTTAATAGCTCTGAAGACGTCAAGTACTTAAGTTTATGTCAAAACCGACCAAGAGCCAGTCGAAAAAAACAAAGAAAGATTAGCAAATAATTGTTTTAATAGATTTGGCAGTTTTACAAAGTGTTACGCTTCTGGTTTGTGGCACCTATTTACAATGGTAGTCTGAGGAAAAACCTTTTTGCAACAATGTTTAAATTATAAGCTTAAGCTTACGGTAAATTTCATTTCATCCATTTTTTTAAATGGAGGGGAAATTAAAATGTGTCCAACACAGAAATCCTGAAAACCTTCTTCACTAACAAGCTGACGATAAACTTGAAAACCAAATTTGAGAGTAGGCTTAACTTCTTGCCGAGCCATACAAAAGTTGGGCACATAAACAAAGACAACGCTTATATGGCTTATCGCACTGTAAAAACTGACTAGTTAAAACAACTATTTGAAATAGTTGTAACTAATGTTAATGGTCGTATTTTAGCCATTCTAAAAAGGCGAACATTTCAACTAAATGAAACTAGTTGAAGTAACCTTAACTGAGAGGTCATTTTGACCGTCTATATAATCCAACTTTTAAGATTAGTTTGAGTGACTGATGACATAAGTTGTGGAAAGAGTGTAACTATGACAAGGAGCAAAAACACAAAGACTATCCATGTGTCTGTTGCTGAGTAATTTTAACCACGCTCTTCGGTTGTGTAGCTTGGGAACAGGCTCCTCCGAATTCTTCAGTTTCGCGCTCCTCTGCTCGCTTTGCTCGCCGAAATTTTTTTCGCCCTTGCCGGGAGCCGGTCACCAGGCTAGCTCTTGTGTAGAAATTGTTAATTAGCACGACCTGTCGGATGGCGGCTAAAAGCAACACAAAGTTATGGTATCGTGTACAGCAATTATTACTGCAAGGTTCGGTGATTTCAGCGCCAAAAATAAGACGCGCATATTTCGTGACAAAGTCACCAAATTCCTGTTATTGCAAACATAAAATAGTTAACTTCATAGCTGTAAGCAAAACCTTGTAGCACCTCAAAGCTTTTACTCCCTCCCCCTCCTCACTCCATCCCCACCAGACAAAAAGAGAAAAAGGGATGCTGTGTCTGTAGTCGTAACAGGAAGTCTAGTTTGTGCTGAGCTGTTACTCTTCTCCAGTTGTGAATTGCGTGAGTGTATGAGCAAGAGCTAGGGTTTCAGTTTTCAGCTGAATGTGCACGCGAACACTAATAATATAAACAATGATCATCTTTCGGTTGTTTTGGAAAGTTCAGTGGTGTTTTAGTCACTAAGCTTTGCTACATTAATCGGATCAGAGTAGAACTGTGAAACTTTTCATACCGTATGGACATTTAATAGATCGAGTGAAAACTGCAAGATCTTCGCACTATCTCTGGAATTTCCTGCTTCGCGAAAAAATGTCAATTTGGCCATTGTCAATTTGATAACACATGTGACGACTTTCCGTGCATTCAAACTAAATGAATCACTCCAGCAAGTAAACTATCGTCGTTCGTATTACTGAATCAGAGATTCAACTCATTCGATTGGTTTTCGGAAAAGTTATTCGTATAAATATTATCGGGAGAGACGAAATTGTAGCTGACGAAAACAGTCAACCGATAAACGCGCTCGTTTTCTGCGTGAAAATGCATTTTAGAAGCCGAAGACTTCATTGAGTTTCCAGAGGTAAGCCAAACATCAAGTGCAACTTCTTTGACCATCCACTCGTTTAGATCATTGTCTCATATACCTTTCTTTCTCCCAAAAGCTTATTCTGTTGATGGAGAACACTTTTTCTATCTCGATTTCCGCACGACAAACTCATTCATACCCAAGCTGAAAGCACCACAGGGGGCCCGCACAATCTG
>CBDDTI010000179.1:0-7720 GCA_965233585.1 bacterium | reverse complement strand
GTTGTTTACAACTGGCTTTCCTCGGAACCTAGAATTCTAGGGGCCATCATTTTAGACTTTATCAAATGAATTTGGTTTTCGTCCATGTACTTCTTCCATGTTTAGTAACGACACGTTCTACTTTAAGACCATTGAATATATTAAAGTAAAATGGTTTGGTATTTCACTGGTGTTTATATAATAAACAGAACATTACATGCCCGCTTATGGATATGAATTTTATCTTCTCGTGGTCAACTCGATATCTCACTCGTTCGCTGCGCTCACTCGTGAGATATAGAGTTGACCACTCGAAGATAAAATTCATATCCACGCGCGGGCATGTAATATCCTCTATATATTACAGTGTTTACAACTGACTCATTGGTGGCGTGATTTTGTATATATATTTTATAATATGATCGGGCATTGCTATTTGCTGTTATGTTGTGCATCCATCAATAGTTCAGTTTCTTTTCATAAAATATTTTATTAATACTACTTCCTAAGTACTGGAGTTTTACATAGCCTCAGGACACTTCCCAAAAGTGACTAGGATACAGTTGACGGTATGACAGCTATATAGTATTAAAAATAACATTCATGTTGCAAGAGGGGGATATGGAGGTGCTATTAGTAATTTACCATGTTACAGAAGAGCCCAAGGGATTTAGTATTTTGAGTAATTACACAGTCCATGCTTGCTGCATCAGCAAGTCTAGTGCAATACTAATCATCCACTTGACATTTCAACCACAACAAAAAGGAAAAAAACTACTTATTAAACACAATATGCATATCACTACGCCTGAATCAGACAGAGAGTTGCAGAAATGTTGCTAAAAATTCGGTAAAGATTGACTATTATTCCAGTTGAAGCCAAGAAATACATTAAAATGGCGGAAAAGGTTTGTTATAACGCTTGTTATTATTCATAGCGCCCAAAAGAAGCTTATTCATCGGTTGCCATAAACGCCTGGCAATGCTCATTAGCCTAATGGAGGCGGCAAACTAAACAATGAAACCAGTGCGATATTGTTACTCCCTTTGTTTCGTTCAGCACAAACTGCTTTTGTTTCTCACTTTGGTTGAATAAACATTGTTTCTCTTCGGTTACGTCGAAAGCGAACCAAAACACCAGCTAACATGGCGAGCGATGTCCTGGTAGTCGATTTGATCCCGGCAAATCCAATCGAATTGTTTGGTAATCGAGCCCAAGCTAACACCAATCGTTCGGGTGAAGAATTCAATTACCAAACACAAACAAACACAAATCATCGATTGAGCTGCATTTTGTTAGTAGATTAGATATGCCGGAGATGATATGTCCTACTTTACTCTACTCTACTCTACCCTACCCTACCCTATCCTACCCTACCCTACCCTACCCTACCCTACCCTATCCTATCCTACCCTACCCTACGCTACCTTACCCTACCCTACCCCACCTTACCCTATCACGTGCAGTGACTTTGCATCGATACAACTTTTTCTTGTTAGTATAGGGTGTTTTATCAGCTGATAAATTACTCCTTATAAGTATTGGCCGCTTCATCAGATAAAAAGACATGGCGCGTGACTTAATTAATTACGTATACCAAATACAGCAACTGAGGCAACAAATGATTGCTACATATTTAATGTTCTTTTAAGTAATCGAACATACGATACTGTAAAGCAATCGGGGAGGATACCTTTTACTATTCTCTTTGCACAGTTGTTCGGCAAATTTAATAAGCCAAAAGTTCACTGACTCGACCGTCATATATATTGGCTATACATCAGTGTCCCAGACTTGCACTTAAGACTTGTCAGTTGTGAAGTTCCAATTCTCGATTGCTAGATTTTGTTTCTCTTTCGTAGCATTCCTCCATTCCAGGGGAAAAAACAAAATAATGACGACTTTGCCACTGCACGTATTAACGTTTTCGGGCAGCGTTCTCCGTTAAATTCCTCTCTTCCTCGTCATCTTTATTCTTCCGAAAAGCTCTGCAACAGGACGCCATGCCTTCTTCGGTTAGTAGCAGGAAAGTTCACAACATGCGTGACATTTGATTTTTTTTTTCAAACCAATTCAATACCTGATTTGTTTCCCGTATACTAATTTCCAATCTCTACAAAAGCATAATTGTCTTTTGACGCACACTTTTCCAGGAATGTTCTTGAAGCCGTTCAAAACCACTCGGCTGTGCCTCATGGTTATCAACCCGATAAAGTACCCTTCCTTGTTGAAACATTGCTTCAGGCACTTCTCATGGTGAGATGTTTTATTTCATTCATATTGAGACTTTTTCATGACCAACATATCACAACGGTTAGAAGCTATTTAGGGGTAACAGTGAAAAACAGCGCAAAATCCTCAACTCGGCGCGATATTCGCTCTTTGTTAGCAACTACATATTTCTTATTTTGTTGGTTTGTTTATACACTAATTTGCCGACGGAAAGACTTTTCTTTTAAAAGAGAGGCACAAAATAAGTAAAATTCAATTTAGAAATGACATCGCGAATTTGCAAATGTCTACAATTAAGAAACATTAAAAGGAAAATGTGTCAACCTCGTTTTAAAAATGGCCAATGTGAAGATCTCAAAAAAGAAAAATCAAAGTACGGTAGATCTTATAAAATACTTTGTGTAAAATAGTTACTCCTTTAATCTGTATCGATACTGCAAAACAAGACGCGGAGTCTTTACCACTGCCGGTTTTCTTGTGGGGTTGTTTTTGCGAGAAATTCACAGTATTTTAAAATTGTAATTGAGAACTGTTCACCCTGGATAACTGCTTAACTAAATAACGCTACCGAGTGCTGGTCTGTGATGCTGCTGCTTTATTGAGGCTGAGCCGGGGCTCTTAATTCCAATGGTAGAGAATTGCTCGCTGCTGCATTGCGTTGGCTGACAAATTTTTCACTGGATATGTTGGCCAGCATATTTGACACAGATTGCTGTTGTTTTGTCGAAAGCGAACTCTAATTCTCGATGCTCTTAAAATTCTTGTGTCCGAAGAGTTATGCTATGTGGGTTGGTGAAACTCTTTTGTCGCTGAGAGTTTACAACATTGCTTTTCCGAGCACTGTGCAGATGTTTTCTCAATTTTGGACTTTCTAGTTCAGCCTTCTCAGAACTTTTCTTGATCAGCCAGCAAGTTTGTTTATGCTGAAATTGGTACCTTTGAACAACAATTTGCGCAAAGTGCTTCTCAGGCCGTCATATGGTTTACTGCCAATACATAACGGGATTACTGCACCTCTCATGCTCTCAGGTCTTTCCTCTGAAAGCAACTTTTCCTAATTCAACTGGGTCATTCTCACTGCTGTCAGTGGCAATCAGTTTCGGTGTAGAAGGTCTCACATCAGAGACATTTGCGTCAGTTTGTGTTTTCGTTTGCTGTTCGCTGTACTTAACGTAAATACCATTTTCAAAATCAGTAGAAACGGCCAATCTTTTACACTTGAAAAGCCTTTGAAATAAGCAGGAATTATTTCCTTTTTTTTTTCGTTTTTTACTATATAGGCACCTTAACTATGGTACCGGTCGTTATTTATCGCCTTAAGGGGATGATTTTAGGATGAAATCACTGGAATTTTAGGATGACAGAAAGTAGCACAACTGAGATCTTGAAAGTGGGACTCAGTAGATGTCACATGCCTATACAGACTTGGAGAACTGCTATTTGGCACCCACGCTAAAAATTAGCGTTGCAGTTAGGGATGGTTAGCTGTTAGAATTTCAACGGACACCAGTACAGGTTGTTTTTCAGTACAACGGCGGAATGCTATCCGCTTTGAAATGGAATGTTCCGGTCACTAAATTTTATACTGAAATAATAATACAGCGCTACTTACTATATTTAATTTAATGACCGTAAATAACCGTACTTTAATAACCGTAAATAGTCATTTTCCGTGACACATTGCCTCCAAAATGCATGAGATCGCACTCTCGGAAGCTCTTAGGTTTGTTTGCCCCTTCTGGGTGAATCGGACTTTGCTTTCGTTTATGCCGCATTTTGTGGTTTATTGAACGCATATGAAAACTTGTGCTAAGAACCTTAATATCGGGAAGACACCGATCAAGAGACTGCACCATTTCGGCTTGATTAATCTGTAGCTCAGTATCATAGTTTAAAAGTAGTACTTTCATATGACAGTTAAAAGCACCAAATATTTTAGCGTCGATAGGCGATACTGTAAGCGAAGACATTGACGGGGATGGGGGGAGGGGTATCACAAAATTTACCAATGGCTATGAGGCTGAGACTTCAATAAACTATACCTTTAAAGAGGTATCAGCTACATTTTAGTCTTTAAGGGGGGAGAAACTTAATACAAGTCTGTTGCTAAGGAAATCTCAAAACCTCCTTTTTTGGCTCCTGAAGTCCAGTGGGCACTGAAAGTTTACCGTGTTTGTTCGATTCACGTTTCCTTTAAATGTTTCGAACCATGCCCATATTTGGTATGACACGTGACCACAATAGAAAACGTCTAAAAACTCGGACAAAGTGGATCGATTTCGAAATATAACAATACATTTTGCCAAAACGCGGCATTATCTGAAAGCTTGTAGTATGCGTTTGAGGAAATGTACAATATTTCGAAAATTATAGATCTTTAAGATGCTTTAAAAGCACTTAAACATCTATAATTTTCGAAATATTGTACATTTCCTCAAACAGATACTACAAGTTGCAGATAATGCCGCGTTTTGGCAAAATGCATTGTTATATTTCGAAAACGATCCACTCAGTCCGAGTTTTTAGACATTTTCTATTGTGGTCACGTGTCATACCAAATATGGGCGTGGTTCGAAACATTTAAAGAAAACGTGAATGGAACAAACATGGTAAACTTTCAGTGGCCACTGGACTTCAGGAGCCAAAAAGAGGAGGTTTTGAGATTTCCTTAGCAACAGACTTGTAGTTAAGTTTCTCCCCCCTTAACCGAACATCTTGCAACTCCCCCTCCCCCCCTCCCCAACCGCCGCCACCACCACCACCACCACAACCACCACCACCCCAATTGTGTTGCAGCGGAATTGACTTTTTGGAGCAAAACCGCGTCAGTGACCCTGAGCTGCAGTTCGTTTTTGGAACTTGCCTGGTTGATTCCTTCCTGTTTTAAATTGATATATATTTGATTTTTTTGCTGTTCATATTATACACATTGTAGAATGGGAGAGAACTAAACAGTTTAGGTTCACCAAATTGAATACACCTTGGGAACACAATTGGGGACTGCTTCCGAAAAACGAGAATGGTATTTGTATTGTCAAGACCAATATCATAAAAGTGAATATATGATATTTCATATATTTGAACTGTAAAGAATGATATGAAAATATATTGATCATCGCAGTTATGCCGGCAACTTAAGCAGTTGCGAAATTAAAGGCTGAAAAAAATTCAGGCTTGAACGGTATTCAAACCTATGACTTCTGCAATACCGATGCAGTGCTTTACCAACTAAGCTATCAAGCCAACTGGGAGTTGACCACTTTGTGAGTTCGTAAGATAACCGTTTTTCAGGCTTTAATATCACAACTGCTAAAGTTATCTGCATGACTGCAATGATCAATCATATCAATAATATATGAAATTTTATAAAGTCACTTGTATTCTGCTCGTCCTACGGGTATATTGGGAAATCGCCAACGAAAAGATGTTACTAGGTATCTAAAGGCCTTGGTAAACGAGGACACATTGTTGCGGACACATTGTTGCCCATGATGTTTCTTGGGCTGCGCAAATTGGGAAACATTTGTTGCGGACACAAAATGTTTCTGAACAAAATCAGAAACATTTTTTGTGTCCCGGACACAAAATTTGTGTCAGCAACAAATGTTGCGCGCGCGGGCAAACGGGGAAACATTTGTGTCGGCAACAATGTGTCCGCAACAGTGTGTCCTCGTTTGCCAGAACCTTAAGGTACCCTAACTCGGCCAAATGATCATAATACACTGTATCCCAGCCATATCAGATAAGTACCTTAATATCTCAGGATATCGGGACAGTAGACAAGGCTTCTGATTGGCTAATTGGGATTTGGATATGGTAATGTAGAGTTAAATGATGAGCTCTACTTACAGGACCCGAAGCCCCTTATTCTCCCGAAATATACCCTCAGGTAAGTCTTTCAACTGGTTGTTTTGCAAGAGCCTGCCATTAAATAATCACAATCAGTGTTAATTGCACGATGAAAGGAAAATTAAAAAGTGGCCCGTAGCAAAGCAAAAGTAAGAAATTGGAAAATAATAAATAGTTTATATATATATATACCTGCCAAACTCTTTTTACTGACAGAAAATTTGGAAAATTATTTTTGGTCCCAAAGTTGACTGAACCGCTTTTGGCGAGATTGCCTCTTAAACTTGCCAAATCCTTCCTATGATGTATCAGCTGGATTTTCCCACCAAAACTCTATTATTCACATTAGGCTACATGGAAAAACAAAGTGGCTCCACAGTACGCTGGTCTTTTTTCCACTAAAAGTAGAATAAAAAGTTCAACGCCTCTAAAAAAAAGTTTTAAAACACATTTAAAAAAGTGAACGACGTTTCGACGCTATGTTAAACTATTATCAAGGTAAAAAGTGAAAGAGTTTGAGGTGTTATAAGAGTATGTAAAATATAAAGCAATACATTAAACATTTCCGGGTCCTACGCTGATCTAATTCCCAATGTGAGAAAAACAATACAACTAGTAGTAATCAAAGATTATGAGAGTGCGTTGGACGCCATAACTTTAATACAGATACCTTAAATGATTTACCGGTCTGACTTTCAACCTCTGTCTATTATTAAAATCAAAAAGTTTTCATCAAGAACCGGGTTTTTACAGAAGATATTCAGTGACAAAGTCCACGCCATTCTGATTGAAGAGGTCACGACACAAACTACGTTGCGTGACGGCGCCAGTTTCCGTAGACTCCCAAGTATAATTAAAGGACTAAAATATTTACATCAGCCTTCAGATCTCGTGCTAAATATTCTCACATTAACTTGTAATAAACGTAAAAGCTAATTTGTAAAAATATATTTTTTACGAACATTATTCTGAGCAGGAAGCTCAAATATAAGTAACCATTTGCAATCGCATGCTTTCATCGTAAATAAACTCTGTACGACTGATTCGAGCCTGTTTGCTCTGGCCTGATTAATAAAGTAGACAGCATTTACATTTCCTGTCCCTGGTTCAGGTTCACCCTTATGGATCGTGCACTCAGAGCACTCTTCCACCGATTCCAAACAGTATTCGACCGGATAAGACCGACCTTTTCTGTCGCGACTGAAACTAAGTCAACAAATGCAATCAAATACAGCTGTTTCCACGGTTAACATCGGAAAGCATAGGCGATCGTGTTCGTGAACATAAATAAAAAAGGAGCACAGTCCAGAATTCGACAAGAAAGCACACTAAACGCAAAGAGAAGGTCAAACTCGACAAGGAAGCACGCCAAGACGCAAGGCAAGACGTGAAACTCGACTCCTGCTAGGAACAAAGCGCGTGCTCGATGGAAATTACGTCATTCTCCCTGAATAATTTCGTCCCTGAATAATTTTTTGGGGGGGCCCAAATTTGTAACGATGAATACACGTCAAAAAATTCCAAGAATGTCGATTTCGACTGCACCATGAAAGCGTTCTTTGGCGAACGCAAAAAACGTACGAAATTGTAACGTAAACAGAAAAAGTTTCAGAGTATATTAAGTACAAGACCATGTACTAAACTGCCACGATATAAAGG
>CBDDTI010000178.1:0-7305 GCA_965233585.1 bacterium | reverse complement strand
ATTTTCTGGGACAACCCTCGTATCATGGTTCAAAAACTTTTTCGAAAGTACTTACGGTATACGTGAGTGACGTCATTGAAATGATCACAGTTTAATTTCTCCGCTGCTATAAGTAATGTTTATGCGCAGTTTGTGCCGGTAAATAGAGGACTTTATTCTGCGTATTTCATGTTTCAACGACTTTTCAAAAGTACTTCCGGTATGCGCGAATCGCGTCATTAAAAATTTAAAAGATTAATTTCTCCGTTGCTATTGGCAATATTTATGCGCATGTGTGCCAATGAAAAGAGGACTAAATTGAACATATATTATATTAAAAAACCATTTCAGAAAATACTTCCGGTATGCGCAAATGATGTCATTCAAATCTGAAACGATAAATTCTCTGCTGCTATTAGAAACGTTTATGCACAGTTAGAGCTGACAAATAAAGGATTGACCTCTACATATTTGATACTAATTGGAATGCTACTATTGCATCCGCTGACCTATATTTTCCATGAGGAAAAAGAGTTCTAGTTATGATAAATATTGTAAATTATTATTATTCACACATCAACTTTCTGAAGTGACTATAAGGGTTACAGAGCTGAAATTTACAAAGGATGAAAAAAATGTTAGTAGTAAAAATGGTTTTTCGAATTTTTGTGATCGCACTTCCGGTTCTGGAAATATACGCATAATACTTGAAATTTTTTAATACAGTTATATCTTTGCAACCAATCATCTGATTGGAATGAAAATTAGTGCTTTGGAAAGAAGAAACCAAGGCAAGTTTTTTATATGAATATGTAAAGACGAACAACTTCCAGTTCCGGAAGAAGTTTAGCAATATAGAAATAGACGAAAAGCGTCACATTTGTAATTTCCGCAGTTGTCGCCCGATTTCTTTCAAATTTGCAACACAGTTACATAATTGGAAGCTATGAAAAAAAAATATTAAGCTTCATATCGATCGGACCGAAATGGAAGTCATAACGGCGACTGAAAGTTTTTCCTATATTATTCATTATAATTTTGAGATCAAATATCTTCGAAACGCCAAATGCTATTGCAATGATATTTGCAGTGGGGACATGTTATGTCCAGCTAAAGCATTTCGCAAAAGTTTGATCGTATAGGTCACGTGGACCGGAAGTGACGCTTAAGCATCAATATATTTTTCAAGACGACATAGAATCACTATTTCTTTTCCGATTTTGATGAAACAAGCGCCATTAGAAAGAGGAATACGTAAGCTTTCAGTAACATGTCATCAAAAATGACGTGCCTTTTACCGTTTTTGTGTTATTTGTTGGTTTACAATTAGAGCACAAAGGGCGCTGATCGCTCTACTAAGTACAATGAGCACTTCTGTTATAAGTAAGATTTCTTAGCTAATCAATAAACATGACCCTGTCATATTTGTAAAATCAGTCCAACAAGTAAAGAAGAGGCTTAAAGGCCTTGTTCTCCAGTAATGTGTGAAATTGAAATTTCAAACTGTCGAAAAATCAACTTAATCATAGCATATTGTTTTATCTTTGTGCTGAGAGAAGAACATCTCGAGAATGCGTTTGCTTAATGGCTGCACGCCATCGTTATTTGTTTTTGAGATATGCCCTGTTGAATCAGACTACCCTAAACATGCAAAATAACAGATACGTTACATGGTATACGTTCACTTTTCCGTTGATACCATAAATCTTATGACAGATATTAAACATTCTTAGATCTTATCGAATAGTGGCATGATTGAGAAAGAGTTTGAATATAAACTTTAAAACAAACTGTAAATAATTATTGTTAAAAATGATGTTTTAACTGTAGGCATAATGTCGATCACACAAACTATTTTACAGTACTTAATTTCTAAAGACTTGCTTTTATCTTCCTCTGGTTCGTATATACGCAAAATGTATCTGAAATCAAACTGACAAGTATCTTGATTTGAAATTAACTTTTATTCGGATACGTAAGAGGGATATCAGTCTTTTACTGATACATATTTATAAGCAATCCAAAGGTAACGGATCTGTCCTCAAAATTGGGATAGCACTAAATTAAGACATAGAAAGCCATTTACATCTAAATATGTGCATGTAATATGTCTTACATCTGACTACAGTTATAGAATTTAAAAGAGGTGAAAAGTCTTAAAGCTTAACAAATAAATCCAAAACAGGTTGAAGTAACGTATCTGTCGCTCTCATTTATGTAAAACGTCAAAACACTAAACACATCGCATTTCCAAGCTTCGATTTCACTTGCAATATCTCATTTGTGCATGCCTATGACATATCAACTTTGACATTGACAATATGAGTGATATATCCGTCGTGGTTGATGGTTTGTAGATTGTGATGAAGATTTTCGCAATATTCATAAATATATCTTAGTATTTGCACTTTTTAACTTTGACTTGGTACTTTCTTTCTTGAAAATCAATGCAGCGTGACTTCTCTTCATTATGTTGATATGTGCCAAAATCGTGGAAATACAGTATATAATTTTATTTCGAACGTCAAAACAATGTCTATGAGAATCAGATGCAAGCAACGGCTTATCCCCACGTTGCGTGAGAATAATCGGTTTTAACACATACTTATTTTACGTGTAGATTGTCTGAATGACAATCAAGCTTTGATAATGCAAGAGACGATAAAATTGTTCCAAATTCATAAAACACTCAACAAAATATTGTTGAAACAGATACGTTACTTTCTTAAACAGATACGTTACCCAATTGTTTTGTCAGTTTGAACCAAAAGTATGTAACAAATGGCCATGTATTTAACGATCCGTTACAAAGTATAGATTATTGAAGATGTTTCACACGATAAAACATATGTAGTTTTCAAATAACAATATATACAGTCAAGGATTAAAGGAACAGGTTAATATTTGTTCTAAGCGATCTCACTGATGAGTGTAATTCGTTTCTTGTTGTAATTTCCTTCTCGTTTTCCTTCTTGCATCTCTGGTAGACGGTTAGAATATGATGAGCACCAAAATGTGCTGAAACTTGTGAAATATCACTCTAAAGAAAATGCTAGTAACGTATCTGTTGATAACGTATCTGTTGTGTCATTTTTAATTTTCCTGCTTTAAAATTTTATTATGCACATAAATTAACAGAAACATCGATAATGATGTTCAATTGAACATGTTTAACAATAAGGAAAAGGGATATTTTGATATGTTGTTTCATTTGGGAGAAAATGGCTAAGAAGAGTGTAACGTATCTGTTGAAAACAAAAACGACGAAGTCAAAATTTTGTGTTTGGGGTAGAAATTAACATATTTGCTTTTCTCCCGACCCCAAACAGTATATTGTGTTAATAATATCTATCCTTTGGCTTTATAATTCGCTCATTAGATAGTGAAAATTCTTTTTCAGATACCAGTTAATATACGACTCAAAATTGGTAACGTATCTGGTGGCAGTTCACCGGACACTCACAAATGACCACTTTTCTGGAAAACCAAGGCATGAACGAAAAAATACTCTTTGTTATGTGAAAGTATAATATATGACGGTGCCGATGATGTGAAAATGTTGTCTGTACATTGTATTTTTCTGATAAAATTTTACATTACCCGTAATCAATATGTGCGTCGGACACGGCAATTTTGCCCAAAATGACCTATTCTGAGACGAATATTTCAAAAAATATTAATCTATATAGCTTATACCCTTTTGCCCTATTGAAAACACGTTCATACCTATCAAAAACAGTTGGAGACAAAAATATACTGGGTACGAAAAATTTTTAAATGCCTCGGACGCGTGTTTTTAGGAATTTCACACTTTACTGGAGAATGTGACTATTTTTGCCCTGCACTGGATCCGCCCTTGGGTGGATATGACCGAAACACCATAACTTATGTGCATAGAAAAGGCTGACAATATGTTCCAGTATATATACATGCATTAGTGCACCCCCCCCCCCCCTTTCCTTCACCTAAATAAATACATAAAATCATTAAAATTCTTGAAGCATTTTAATTTTGGTATATAAGCATTCTTCCACTTATAGACACACACAAAAAATTACACAAACACTTTACCGCATAAAAATCCTTAGAAATTGCATTAGAATAAGGCAAAATGACTAAGTCCCAAAGATGTCAAAAAGGCTTTTTAAAAATCTTTGACTTCGGAATGACACTAAAAATAACAACACTTCTTTCCACATGCTTCTTGATCATTGCTATGCATTCGGTTTGTTGCTGTAGCTTTCCGCTCTGGAGAAGTTTCTTGAAGAAGGGGAACCCCGTGACCTATATTTGCCCCGCCCTGGATCCGCCCCTGGGCGGATCTGGCCGAAAAATAACAACACTTGTAAGGGACCATGAATACTTAATCCCTTCCTAGTGTCATCAAAATCCATCAAGTGGTTCTGGAGAAGAAGTTGAAAATGTGAAAGTTTACGGACGGACGACGACGGACGGACGGATGCAATATGACAATAGCTCACTTGAGTCTTTGGCGCAGGTGAGCTAAAATGACGTCATAAATTGCTTTGAATGCAAATAGCCCAAGAACTGTTTATGATACCGATGCACAGTGTGTGGCAGGTAGTACGGAATAAAAATTCCACACATTTCGTTTGAATACAATTTTTTCGAAAGTGTTTTCGGTATGCGCGAATGACTTCATTAAAATTTTCAAAGTTAAATTTCTCAGCTATTATAAGCAATATTTATGCACAGTTTACGCCAGTGAATAGATGGCTTAATTGTGCATATATTCATGCTCAAAACTTTTTCAAAAGTACTACCAGTTTGTTCGAATGACGTCATTAAAAATTTCACAGTTTAATTTCTTCGCTACTATATAAGCAATATTTATGCACAGTTTACACCACAGTGTAGAGGGCTTTATTGTGCATATTTCATTTGCCAACAATTTTTTAAAAATACTCCGGTTTGTGCGAATGGCATCATTAAAAATTTCAATGTTAAATTTCGCTAATGCTGTTGGCAATATTTATTCACAGTTTCCACCAATAAATAGAGGACCAAATTTTGCATATTAAATGCTGCAAAAACCTTTTTAGAAAGTACTTCCAATATGTGCAAATGACATCATTAAAATCTAAAAGGATTTTTCCTCCGCTGCTATTGGCAATATTTATGCGTATAAAGCACTTGTT
This sequence comes from bacterium, assembly GCA_965233585.1. Taxonomy (GTDB): domain Bacteria; phylum SAR324; class SAR324; order SAR324; family NAC60-12; genus CBDDTI01. The sequence continues at coordinate 2,167 of CBDDTI010000178.1, read as the reverse complement.
CCATTTGCTGTGTGGAGCTGGTAGTACAGTTCCAAGCGAGCGGTTCGACTCAACTGTTATTATGCCTTTTTCCTGATGTGCTGTGGCTGTGACACTTCCTATATAGTGTTGGTCCACATCCAGTGTCAAACTTCCATATATACACTTTTAATGTGTCGCGGGCATTCATGGCGGGTGTGGCTAGCCAAGCAGGAGACGCTGACTCCTCCAGGGCACTTGGTCTCACCTCTGGTTTGCAGGGGTCCGTGAATGTCCACCGTGGTTTTCTTTTGTTGGTGCCACAGTGACAGTGCATCAGTTCTTTTGTATTTTACCCTGATGGAAAAATGAGTGACCTTCACATATATTATGCTACTTTGAAAGATACTTTGGCACCCGCTAACCTTCGTTTTCCCTGAGGAAAAAGAGTTCTAGTTGTCGTATGTTTTTTGAGTTTAACACATGCATATTGAGTGTGAATATAGCAATTTCAATTGGCTTATCTTCCCTTACACTACAAATTTGCTCTTGTTTCAGTACAGTTATCTTCTGCGTGATATCACTGTGTCCCAAGAGCCCCAGTGCGCGAGGTTTAGTCGCGTCTTTACCTGTTTGCCTATTGTTTAAATCCATATAAAACAATGCATTATACCCGGTTTAGTCATCGCCGCAATGCGAAATATAATTGGAATAGACTAAACCGGGTAAAATGCATTGTGTTTTGTGGATTTAAACAATAGGCGGACATGTAAACACGCGACTAAACCTCGCGCACTGGGGCTCTTTGGACACAGTGGATATCAGTGAAATAACATGGCATGATTGGTTGAAAGTAGTTGAAGGCCTCACCCTCCTACTCCTCCCCACAAAATTTACAAACCTTCTATGGGCCCGAAGGTCGTAAGTAACAGACCAAAAACAAAGATGTTTTTGAATCACTTATGCCCCTTCCCCAGCATATCGTGAATATGCTTGACCTGTGACCTTTCACCAATTGACCTGAATATTGATAGGGGTCATCTTCTCATCAAATGCTATCTACCTACCAAGTTTAAAGCTTCTGGGGCAAAGTGTTCTTGAGATATCAGTTATACAAGGTGTGAGAGACCGACATGACTTTTGACCTTGACCTTCGATCTAATGACCTGAATTTAAATTGGGATCACCTTCTCTTCATGGACTATTTACTTACCTGAAGCTTGTGGGTCAAAGCGTTATTGAGTTATCAGTTGTACAAAATGTTGAAGACCAACATGATCTTTGACCTACTGACCTCAATATCAATAAGGATCATCTAATTATCAAGGACTATCTTTCTACCAAGTTTGAAGCTTCTGGGGGCAAAGTGTCCTTTTTCTCTCCTCCTCCTTACCTTCTGACTAGCTCTCCTTACTCTGCATTCTCTCTGTTTAACTTTCAAATACTCTCGATGTGGTTCTGTCTCACTAGGCCTCGTGCATTTTGGAACTTGGGTTTTACGTTCTTTTTTACGACGCTCTCTGAATGTTCTTTGTCGCTCTCTGTTTTTTATTCTTTCATGTTCTCTCTGCTCTGTTGATCTTAAGGCTTTCTTCATTTTGGATCTTTCTTTATCCAATTCTTTGAATTCTTGGTATTTTTGGGGGTCTTTTTTTAACCTTTCTCTGTACCTTAAATCATGCAAAAAGTAAAGAAAGGACCATGCGAGTTTAACTATTTGCTACAAGAAGCACACAGTCTGTATTTTTTAATGAAAATAAAATCTTTTTTGACCTTGAAAATTTATGCTTCCAATTACATAATAACACAATTGACATTTGAAAGTATGAGTGAAAATGAAACAAGATGCCCAAGGGGCAACTATCGCTCACCTGAGTACAATAAGAGCTTCCGTTTTAAGTCAGATTTCTTAAATAATCAGATACAATGACTGTCATTCCGATTGGCAAAACAACACAAAATTAGCAGAAGACATCATGGACATGGAGATCTTTCTTCCTGACAAGTTTCGTTGAATTCTGTTCAGCAGTTTCAAGCAAAATAGAAGTACCGAGGGATGTTCGAAACTCAAAAGGTCCGTAGACATGTCAAGTTCAGGAAAGAATGGTCTCAACATTAGAACAAATGCAAGTCCCAAATGGGACAGGACCAGGTGTCCGGAGGAGTATGCGTCCTCTGTTGGCTAGCCGCACCCGTTGCAATGTTCCAT
>CBDDTI010000177.1:0-7069 GCA_965233585.1 bacterium | reverse complement strand
AAACGTATGTAGCCGAGATTTGGAGCTGAATAAAGACACGCCACTTTTCGCCACTTCTGACGGGCCTTTGCTTTTGATTAAAGCGGAGGCCATCGACAGCCTCAACTCCTGCATGATGAATGTTAGGTGGAGGTTTTACCACTTTTGGAATCAAATACCGCAGGAGAAGCAGTAGGAGCGACGGTTGATTCCATGGGGTCGCTGCTCTGCCAAGTGCACTGCGACTTCGGCGTGACAAGTCGGTTCGTCACGCGCGTTTCTACCCCGGATCATTTCTCGGTTACATTTCTCACTCACGTTTCTCACTAAAGTAAAGCGATTTTCAAACGTATTTTGTGAAGTGGATATTGCTATAGTGGTGCAAAAGAGTCACTGTCCTCTCATCTTGTGTTAAAGGGGATTTTTTTCTACAAATTTGAGGTGTTATGTGCAATTTACAACATTTCTCACCCCGTAGTTAAAAAGAATAATTGATTTCAAGTTATCTTTTTTACTGTTATTTTGGTGAGAAATGTTTAAAGATCACCCAAAATCGTGCTACGGTATACAGAGACAACTTTAAAAGAAAGAAAATATAAGTGATGAGATTTCACAAAAGTTAAGTGAAAAAATATAGAGCTCGTTTCACTGTCGTTTTAGAATGTAGCCTTTCGGAGCAAGTGAGAAATGAGCGAGAACCGTTTACAACCGCCGGTCACGCCATGTGGCTCATATGTAAAAGTACGTTACAAGTCCTCTGCTACAAAAGGAAAAAAAATTAGGAGGACGAAAAAAAAAACGTTACAAAGCGTTAATCATAGAGTCTAGTTAATATTTTGTTCTGTAGCCTTTCGAGGCTAGTACAGCTTCAATCGAGCCATGCTTAATATGAGTTTGTCCACTTCCTCAATAGCGATATTGTTGAATGCTCATGAAACTCGTTCTGTAAACTGTTCAAATGACTGTTTAGTAATATCGTCTGTTTTATAGTAGGTTACATTTGATTAGGTTAAATAAGTTTTGGATGTGAAATGGATATCTGCGCAGGAAGGAGGCAGCTCAAGTAATTCAGGTCACATAATAATTCGCTCGAATCATGGCGTATGCACGTGCAGTACTGAAACATTGTCTTTTTTAACATTAAAATCCCCGATAAATATTATGCGGTACTATGCTAATGAATCTGCAACTTTTCGTCATGTTTCGTAAAGTCTAAAGCTCAGTTTTCTACCAAAGAGGTTTTCAGACAATCCTGGCCAGAACTCTTGGGACATAACGGCAATAAACCCGTAAAAATGACGTATTTCCTCCCTCCCCCTCCCCCTGACGCAATGTTGATGTCAGGCATTCAAGTCATTTTCGGTAGACTCAACATTGCTTGGGGGAAGGGGGGACAAAAGAAATGGTTTACTAAAACAACATTGTCAGCCTTATTTAAGAGGTCAATTCAGAGTTTCATTTTAAAAGTGCATTTTGGCTCTTAATTTTCGTAACTGTCCCAAGATGTTTTGACCAGGGTTGTAATTCCAGAAGTAGTCGAATTTCGTCCCGCTGATTGGCCAGAAAAGTATCTTTTTGTGGCAAATGAAGGCTATTGTGTATATTTTTTCGGGGGAAATGGAGGCTATTGTTCAGATATTTTCACGGTAAATGGAGATCATTTTTTGTATATCAAGTGACCGGATATGGCGAGATTTATTTTACTTTAAATTAAGGTGGAATGGTACCCTCTATATGGACCAAAAAGTTTTTTTTTAATTTGGGGAAAAAAAGCCAATTGTGTGCTATTGCACTCATAAACAGATAATGAATTTTGAGGGTTTTACTCAAAATGGTTGCTATGGCAACCAGTCACAGCCTTTTGACGTAGTGTTTTATAGCATTGACGCTAACACTTCCTGCTCTTTTACAAAACAAGGTTTGACTGTCAAACAAGCACATCGTGCAAGTTTCTGTTTTGTTCTGTGATTTGAACCTAATTTTTCGCAGCTAACTCTTGTTTCCAGTGCTTTTTACAGGCCCTGGAAATAATCTCATTTCATACCACACCCATTGGACAAATCATCCCCTGTGACGTGACCGAAGTTAAACTGTTCCGATTTTTTTGGCTTATATCACCACAACTCCATTAGTCTTTAATTAGCCCAAGTTTCAGGAATTCTACTTAAATCCCTTGCAAAGTAGAAATGTTGGCGTGAAGTCATTCGGTCAAAAATAGACATTTGAGGAAAATTAACTTTAAGTTTCTTACAACAAGAATTAAGCTTTTAACAAGCCTTAAATAGCCGAAGATGGTTCATATTGGATCTCGGGGTAGGGGTGCAATGGTTATTCTAGTGTGCAAAACGGTTACCGCAGTTTTAGGAAATATTCCTTTATCATAAGGGAAATGAATGAGCCTGTGATCGCATTTCGAGGCAAAACCTTTCATAACTAATTTTACCAATCGAGTCGTGCATGTCTTCATAGCTTTTCTACAAAGTTTCATTTATATATGTTAAAACTAACCCACATTTTTGGTAACGTTCTATTGGTAAGCAGCCGTTGCTATGGCCGTTGCTTACACCACTGTGTACTTTTCTTCAATTTCACACTCATCTAGAGAAAAATTTGGCATGATCATTTCAAAATGTTTTTGAGAAGTGTTCAAGGGTCTTAAATCTTGTATTTTCAAGAAATTGAATTTTTCATGAAAATCACCATATTTTAGGGTACCATACCACCTTAAGTATCCTATCCTTAATCATAATGTAGATAGGACCCGGTGCGCGCTCTGAATGCGTTTTATCAGAGTATGAAACATAGAAAAAGCGTGTTTTATTGTTTTGCGCGTGTAAAATCTAAATCATAACAATTCTATAACACTGTGATAAAACACTCCGGACATTATGACCTGCTAAAACACCATTAATTTCAGCTTAAGGCGCTTATAACTCAAAACCAAGCTCGGTGATTCCTATTGTTTATTATCGGATTGTAAGCAGCATGATACCATGCAACTTTTTGCAAAGTTTTAAAAGACTCTGTGAAGGCCGAGGTTTAGAGCCACCTTAAATTAAAGATGGCTCTGAGCCCCCTTTACATGATCTTTACATGATTTTTTAAACTTTCCATCTTATCTTGCTGATTACAATCCGATAATAAAAAATGGGGGTCACTGAGCTCGTTTTTGAGCGCTTAAAATTAAAATTAAGGGTGCTTTTAGCGGGTCATATTGTTGCTAAAGGTAACTTCTTATACAAAAAGAGATTTTACTGCAACGTTTTTACCAATGATTGGGTAAAACAACTACATTACACGGCCATCAAAATTGTAATTTAATTAATAATTTTATTAATTTGTATTGCGCAAATATCAATCCAAAGAATTTTCATCTGCGCATTACATTACTCAACAAAATCCTAAAATCCTAAACATATTCAAATTAACAAAAAGTCTAATTTACAATTGTACCTATTCAGCGTCAAGTACCCAGACTAAAAAGAACCTTCTCGGGTGTTAATGTCAAAATATGGAACGAGATACTTAGTAGACTTAAAAACGTTATCAAAAAAAATGTTCCCGAGAAAACAGATGAAGAATTCCTTATTTCAGATCTTGGACAAAAAGATTTTTATCTTGATGCTGTAAATATTATTTTAAAACTGAAGTTGATTGACCCATTTTTATCTTAGCCTTTCTTATACCAGTTGCTTATATTGTAAATTTGTTAATTGCATTATTTTATACATTTATCAGTAATGCTCTTTCTAAAATTCACCTCTATTTAGTTTTAATCTTCACTGATTGACTCGACACGGATAGCTAATATGCTATCTGCGAGTCAGTTAATTTAATTTAAAGTGTGTATAATTCCATTATTGTAACGTCAGTTGCTAAACAGTGATAGTATTTAACCTTCAAAGTGTAGCTGTCAGAGAAGTGCAGGAAACTGTTGACGGCTTCCTTAAGAGGTGTCTCGCTTCCAAACGGTGTAGCGCGTTCGGTTTAAATTGCAGATATTTAAAACCCTACATAGGCCCTAAAACCCTTACAGGCACGTATTTAGAGGTAAAGAAAAATTTGACCTTCGTTTTATTTTTTGGCACAATTTAATGGCTCGGTCTACAACTTTGATATAGAGGTAACAGTAACCTTAACTCATGGCTGACTAATAACTGTATGTTCTCTGGACTGTAACAACTGAATAAATCTTGCTAATTAGTAATCGTTTTTCCCATGGAAATCCAGGACAAGGGAGTCACTATTTTTGCGATTGGCATCGGATCAGGTATTAAAGACAGCGAGTTACAAAAAATGGCTGGTGAACGCGGTTCATGGATGAAGGTTCCAAATTTCAATTCCCTAGCTGACAAACTGAACCAACTGTTGGTTGGCGTCTGTAGTAAGTGTAAACCTTGATGTGTTCCACTGACCGGTTTCATTGTTTTAATCGACTATTAGTGCATCGCGTAATATTTTTTATTCAAGGACTTACATATCGATTGACTGACTGACCGACTGACGCACTGAGGTACGGACTGACTGACTGACTAACGGACGGACGGACTGACTGACTGGCTGGCTACCAAATGATTGACTGACTGATTGATCGCCTGAATTGTAGACGGACTGACTGACTGACTGACTGACTGACTGACTGACCGACGGACTCACAGACGGACTGACTGACTGACTGATTGATTGATCGCCTGAATTGTAGACGTACGGACTGACTTGATGATTGATTGATCAATCGATTGATCGATAGACAGATTGATTGATTGATTGATTACATTGTGACCTCTTTTAGCAATTAACGGAGGCTACACAACATGGTCTGAATGGTCAGAATGCAGTGCAACTTGTGGCGGGGGAACCAGAACGCGTACAAGAAACTGTACAAACCCGGTGCCAATGGGAGGTGGCAAAGATTGCAGTGATATAGGAGAACCCGTGCAAGAGCAAAAATGCAACAATCAGACATGCGAGTTACGTAAGTTTTACTACTTCCATTGCCACAATACACAACTAGCGTAGAGGTAAATATGTGTTTTACGATAGGAATTATTGTTAAACTCTCTAACCATGCCTGACCTCTACCGAAAAAAAATCAGATTCTAAGTCAGAACCATGCATTCCACATTAGTGCCATATCAACTTTGTAAGTTCCCCGCAGAACACTTTACTTCATTCTGATAAAAGTCTATAGACAGTGAATAAGTTTGCAAATAGACTACGCATCTAAACGTTCAATCAAGGTGAGAATTCATGCGGTCAGCTCATTTCCAATCACTATACTGTTATTATAACATAGTGGCTGCTCTGGTCTGGCTACCTAATAGGAAGCTTCATGATTAGAGAGTTTAAGCAAACCACGACTGCATCGGCAACGAGAGTGTCACTGAACAAAATGTTTAATGAGCAAAACAATAGCTGTGCACGCGCTTTATAAATAGATTAAACCTTTGTACATGTCTTTGACGTCCTCCAGAGCTGTCCTCTGCATAACAAAATAATTATTCCACTATCGCGGCTTGTTGGATATTAGCTGATTAATAATGGTAATAGGACTATGTGGAGTCCAATTCAGTCTGTAATCAAACGAGTGATTAACAAAATCGGGCGACCGCGAAGCACAAACCGAGTTGGTCGACACGATGTCCTGTTACCAATTAATCAAAGCTATGACAAAATTCGAGAAACAAAACAAAGCATCGATTGAGCACTGAACGGTTTTAAAGCTGAGTAAATCGGGTTTCGTTAGAGAAGAAGGCCACAGTGGCTGCAAGTCCCAAAATATTGGAATTAGAGCTTTGAAGAGAAATGTTCTCTGCTAAATATGGTTAAGTGGACCTATTGAGCGAGTATACTCAACTAGTGACGTCCCTGGACAAATATCTTAAATAAATAAAGTCTGTTTCTGAAAAGAAAAGTAGGGGTCACCGAACGTTCAAGATCGTTAAATCCAAGCAAAGCTATATCAATGGCCATCTGCCCTACTCATTGTTCATTTTAGTACTTAGCGCGCACGCTCTATGCATGACGTGCAACATAAATTTGCGTGCGCAGTAGGGATGCGCAGAAACAATTAGCGCGAACGTCCTTAAAACGTTATGAATGTTGAAAAACCCTGCAGTTTACTCAACAAAGTGCACCCCAACAGCGCGCGCAAAATGGCGCGTCCTGTCCAGTTACAAGCATGACATGTGCAACTGTCCAATTAATGCTCAAATCAGGCTGCTGATAACCAATCACGTTCGAGAATTTTCTTACAGTTTTGATTATGAGCAATTATTGGATGAGGTTTTTGTAATATATCAAGGTCGAGGTAGGGGATATCAGCCAAAGCCGAAAGCTGACTCTGATAACCCTTACTGAGGCCTTGATTATTCTGGATATCACAAAAACCGAGTCTAATAATTGTGTATTGTACATTATGAGTTGCTTGTTGAAGCACTTTATAAGAAAAATTAAAATAAAGGTTTGACGTTTCAATGTATCAAACATCATTCTCAAGACTCAGGTCGTTTAGGCCAATGTCAAAGTTGTTATGAGAGAGTAGACTTAAGCCATCACTCGATGTGCAGTCAGACTCGATCCGCGCGAAGCTATTCACTGATGCTGAACTAAAATATTTACATAACATCAAGCACTGTGGAATGTGCATATTAGATATTCAAAATCTTCTACTCTCTCCTAACAACTTTTACATTAGCATAAACGACCTCAATCTTGAGAATAATAAAATTGGAACAATAATAATAATAATAATGATGATGATGATTATGATGATGATGATGATGATGATGATGATCACGATAATAATGAGATCACTTTATATTTAAGTCTCAAATTCACTCGCCTAGCACTAAATCAAATCAAATTAACTCAAATCAAATGTTGGTTTTTGTGGAGAGGGGAAAACCTTGAGAAAAACCTCTCAAAGCAGAGTAGAGAACCAGCAAACTCAGCTTACTTTAATATGACGCCGAATTATCGAACCTGGGCCACATTGGTGGCAGGCGAACGCTCTCACCACTGCATCATCCTTGCTACCCTGAAATCCCGTGAACGTAAGTGTCTTTGACATGATGATTGTTTATAATCC
>CBDDTI010000176.1:0-7156 GCA_965233585.1 bacterium | reverse complement strand
AATATTTTGTGGTTATGGGCACTTTAAAATTCGCGCGTAGAGCTGCTGTGCAGCCGTGCAAGGAAAGTCACATGATCAGGTGATCACAAGAGAAATCAAACGTGTCTCTGTGCACAGGGAACACACAATCTTGCTGAGTAGGGAGAGAGAGTAAATAAAGGAACGAAAAGACTGAAGAGTTTACCTTTGTCTCCTCTTGTCATCTCTTTTATCTTAAACGCGATTTTACTGGGAAGACCGCTGCTTACAAATCCTGCGGAACACTGTAGCTCTAAACTCGTACCTAGGTTCTTCTGCGCTTAGCCAAAAAAAAGGTTTTGGTTTGTATAATATTTGACAAGGGAGGCAACTCTTTGCCAAAACATTTTGAACGCACTGCGAATATTCGCTCGAATCTCTAACTTTCGTTGCTTTCACGAAACCAAATAAACACAAAATGACTTCGGAAGGTTTTTCTACAACTTGGCCGAATTTGTTTTCGAATACCTGTGCGACAGTCGGAGAATTTTAGCGACTTTTGCAAAGTTTTGTCTCAATTCGCTTTTCGCAACATGATCGTACCGTTACCCAAATCCCAAACACGTCATCCAGCGCGCGCGCGCGCTCCCCTCCATCTCCCACACAGGTTTTTCGACGAAAAAAGTTTTTACAAAATGTTTTCTCTTCTTCCAATTGTTATCGCAAAATCTCGCTAAAACGTCTCTGGTATTAGATCCCGACATGTTGTTTTCGTGCGGAGATTAGGTGGCCTCGTAAGCCCAAGAAAAACTGCGAACAGGGGAGGTGTTTGTAAAGTTTTGACGTGCCAAAAAAGCATGTATGGGAGATGGAGGGGAGGTCTAGCGCGCGCCGGATGACGTGTTTGGGATTTGGGTAACGGTACGATCATGTTGCGAAAAGCGAATTGAGACAAAACTTTGCAAAAGTTTCTAAAATTCTCCGACTGTCGCAAAGGTATTCGAAAACAAATTCGGCCAAGTTGTAGAAAAACCTTCCGACGTCATTTTGTGTTTGTTTGGTTTCGTGAAAGCAACGAAATTTAGAGATTCGAGCGAATATTCGCAGTGCGTTCAAAATGTTTTGGCAAAGAGTTGCCTCCCTTGTCAAATATTATACAAACCAAAACCATTTTTTTGGCTAAGCGCAGAAGAACCTAGGTACGAGTTTAGAGCTACAGTGTTCCGCAGGATTTGTAAGCAGCGGTCTTCCCAGTAAAATCGCGTAAGATAAAAGAGATGACAAGAGGAGACAAAGGTAAACTCTTCAGTATTTTCGTTCCTTTATTTACTCTCTCTCCCTACTCAGCAAGATTGTGTGCTCCCTGTGCTCTGTGGTTAGAGGAATTTCAAAACAGTAAACACAGCAAGGAAGATGTGGTTGATTCCTTGATCTGTCATAGAGATTAGTTCAGTTCAGTCTGCACAACGTTTGCTGCAAGTTTCTGCCTGACTGAAGACTTACCCTGGCCGAAGTGGATTGCCAACTCAGTTGCCGTAAGTGTGGACGTAACTTTTTTGTATCGATTGCTATGAAAATTATGAAGCTGCCTCAGCGAGATAAGCTCATTTTCAAGAGAAATCCTCTTTAAATTTAAAGCGATGACCTGTGAGACATTTTATGAATTATGTCGTTAAAATTTCACTCATCTCTCAAAGCAATGACTCGCGAGTGGCTTAATTTGTGGAGGTTGTTGTAAGTTGCATATAAGTTTTCAGTCGATGTTTGTCGTGTATTAGTAAACGCTGCCGGGCGAGTTTTGAAGTTTTCTCTATGTTAAAACACAGCGGCTTCGTAGACAGTAAAGACTGCTAAAATTTATTGTTCTGTTACAAACCATTTTAAGCCGAAGCGAACAAGATTTGCTAATGTGAATATTTGCGTATTGACATATTTCCTCGTTTTGTTAGTTAAATTTACTCGCTTTGGCGAAATGCTTGGGTGAATTTCCAGGTCAAATATGTTTGGCAACTGGTAAAGCTACCGCCGATAAAATGACTCCAAAGCTAAATTAGCCGTTAGCAAAAATTACTGGTATGATTATACATTGTACTCACTATCACCATTCTGATTGGCCTAGAGCCCCCTGCTTATTTTGAGAATTCACGTAATTTTTTGGACAAACATGATTATAGTATAATCTGCTATCCAATTATATGTGCAGATTATACCGTGTGCAGTACGTAGTGCGCATCTTTGGCGAAAGAGCGCAAAAGTTGACTTGACAAGTGACAGCTTTGCACAGCCCAAACAACACGTACAATGTCTAGTTTTTCCTCGTCTTCAGAGACAGATGTCTCGAAACCTTTTTGAGGATGAAGACACAGAAAATACAAAACGAAGCACTAAAGTTGCGGAACAAATTTGGAAAGATTGCTTGTTGGAAAAAAATGTTGAAAAACCAAGCGAGAAGAGAGATTTGGCTTTAATCCTGAAGTCATTTTATGTGGACGCTAGAAAAAAGATGGTTCTTCTTACTCATTGGGAAGCCTAAAAACATTGAGATTCGCACTCAATTGACACTTCAAAGCAGTACAAAGTTTCGACATTATAAATAATGCAGAATTTTCCTATGCCAACAAGGTTTTTGCCACCAAATGAACACCTAAATGGTTTCGAGTGTTTTTTGAGAAATTGAATGGTTTCGAGTGATGCGGCCGCTTGGCGAGTTTGCCCTTGTATTGCATCTCACACAGTAGTTTTTGTATATTTTCCATAAAACAATGTATAATGAAACAATAATTATTGGATTCGGTTTTTGTGATATCCGGTAATCAAGGTCTCGGCAAGTGTAATCAGCCTCAGCCTTTGGCCTCGGCTGATTACACTTGCCTCAACCTTGATTATTCCGGATATCACAAAAACCTCATCCAATTATTGCTCATATGTTTATGCGTGAATAATTATTAAAGGGGCTCAGTCACGGTCGAACGGTTTGAAAAGTTTAGCTAAACTTTTCAAATTTCGTTGTTTGTAATCCGTGTCAATCTTCTCCATCCTTAACCATCCTTGTTCCTTTATGGTTTATTATCATCTCTTTGATGTTTTTCTATTTTTGTAAAGTGTTATTTTCAGATTTCCTTCAGTTTAACGGTAATTTTGTCGATGCTCAAAATAACTCAGAATACCGTGACTGAGCCCCTTTAAACAATTATTGCCATGGATGAGGTTGAGCATGATATCATGAATTATCAAAACCGAGGTCTGTGTTATCTGCCGAAGCCTTCAGATAACACAGACATGAGGTTTTGATAATTCATGATATCATGCGAAAACCGAATTCAATAATTGTTCTATTATACATTTTTCACATAATTCATCCTCAGAAACAGAGGCGAAGCATTCCTGGAAGCCATTTTGTTTTGAGGGGAACACTCCAAGGGGTTTAGTAACCAGGCAGACGTTGAACTTGACATGATAAATGCAATATCTGCAGCAGATATTGCATTTATCATGTCAAGTTCACAAGCTATTGTGAATTGATTGAATGCTCTCGACCAATCAGATTTTTTCATAGTGAGTCTGATTGCGTTCGTAGAACGCAGTCATAATGCCGTCTTGAGTCAAGTTTTATGGGAGTGACGTCATGGTAAGTTGGATCGAAGTTGCGCACCGATTTGGCCACCCCGCAGCAGGGGCGAAACGAATTACATCATCACCAATCCAATTTCTGCTATACATTTCTTTGGAGTGCAGAGTCTTTGTTTTGTAAAGTGCGGGTCTTTGAATTGTGAACATTTACCTTCAAAAATCCTTTTTTTTTTTTTCACTGGAAATTCTTCTCTGAGCAGATATAATTCACCAGCTGTATATTTCTATATTTGTTTCAAAGGTCATTGATTTTTTTCTATTGGGGTCAATAGAAGTCTCGCATTACAAAATCACGATGAACCCACGGGTTGAAAACAAAAATCTCTTGAAAAAAATGACTTCAAAGCGATATATCACTTTTGCGTAATAGCTACCACACATCAGCAGAAGTACATGTAAAATCCATTCCTTAGCAATCCAGCTTCATCATATAGAAATTTCAGCAAAATCGAACAAAACAAGTTTAAATTATTTAGAATTTGTATTTGATACCTCGCTCAACTGCTTGTCAAGTGCTTGAGTAAACACAGGGAGCCGTTCTGGCCCATAGCAACCGAAAAACCTGAACATGAAGCAACGTTTTGGTCCAAGAAAAAAGATAATTGAATGGGAGCATCTTTGTCGAACTTTTCGTAAGTGATTTAGAAGAGAAAATGACCTTGGCGAGCTAGAAAAGAGAATGAAATAAAAACAAAGCGGCTCCGTGCGAAGCGGATAATTTATTCAATTTGTTCACCGCTTGTCCTTTGTCACACAGGAGGTTAAAAAAGCTTACCTCTTGACAATTTTAGCCTTAGAAGCCAGTAACTGGTCACAAATTACTTTCTATATCCTTACAAATGTCCTGACTTCTATCTTTGAAAGATTTGGTCCCAATTTTTTAGCAGATATATAATTCGCCAATGGCAACGGTCATTTCGGTGGCTGGCATACTCTCGAGTGGGGGACAGACTGGATGTAACGCCGGTTTTCTGTCATGCTTTTAAGTCACCATGACTTTAATACTGGCAGACAGGAAAAAAAGACAGCTTTACACGAATGCACTCACAATCTATGACTACTTCTAGTATATAGTAATAAACAATAAATATTATTGGATGAGGTTGAGCATGATTTCATGAATTAGCAAAACCGAGGTCTGTGTTACCTGCCGAGGCCTAAGGCTGAGGCAGATAGCACAGACACAAGGTTTTGAGAATTCATGATATCATGCAAAAACCGAATTCAAATAATATTGTTTTATTATACATTTTTCACATAAGTCATCCTCAGAAACAGAAGCGAAGCGTTCAGCCATTTTGTTTCTGAGAACACTCCAAGGGGCTTAGTAACCAGGCAGACTTTAAACTTGACATGATAATTGTAATATCTGCAGCAGATATTGCATTTATCATGTCAAGTTCACAAGCTATTGTGAATTGATTGAATGCTCTCGACCAATCAGATTTTTTCATAGTGAGTGTGATATATAATAATAAACAATTATTGGATGAGGTTGAGCATGATATCATAAATTAGCAAAACCAAGGTCTGTGTCTTCGGCTTCGGCAGATAGCACAGACACGAGGTTTTGAGAATTCATGATATCATGCAAAAACCAAATTCAATAATTGTTTTATTATACATTTTTCACATAATTCATCCTCAGAAACAGAAGGGAAGCGTTCAGCCATTTTGAGGAGAACACTCCAAGGGGCTTAGTAACCAGGCAGACTTTGAACTTGACATGATAAATGCAATATCTGCAGCAGATATTGCATTTATCATGTCAAGTTCACAAGCTATTGTGAATTGATTGAATGCTCTCGACCAATCAGATTTTTCTTAGTGAGTGTGATGTATAATAATAAACTTAAACACTTCAAGCTGAAACAAATACTCTTTATCCATTCTTTCTTCGGTTGTCCTTCATTGAGAAGGGATTTTCTGTTTGATCTTCACATTGTAGTGATATGCATATTGTAAATGCAGATTTCCTTGTTTTATTTTGTTGTTCGGCCAATTGGTTCGGTTTGGTGAAATGCTTATAGTCGAAATGTTGAGTAGACGATTATGTATGTAACCCCTGTTTGCAAATACAGCTGTACTTTGGTTTTGATTTGCTTTTTCACAATTTTATAAGTGCCACTGCTTTTGGTTGGGGGTGCATGGCTTCAATTTTCCTAATGAGAGGTTATGCCCCACTTATCTGCACACTTATGTAAATGTTCCATAAAAGTGAGATAGTACTTGTTGAACAAAAAAAAAAAATTGCAAAGAGCTGTTCTCCGTGGTGGTGTAAATGACATTTGGAAAAAAAATAGGGTGTAGAACTCCTCACCCTGACCATTTCTCGGTAATAAAAATGAATTTTACACATTACATACGTGTATATAAAATTTTGTATGTGAGAGCCATCAAGCGAATGTCACTGACTGTTTCATTTGTTGTGCTTTACTTTTTTGCTTGTCGAAGAAAGTTTCAGTTTCTTCTTGGCCGTTTCCTTTATCCTGTCCGGTACCAATTCATTTGTGATATAACTTTGCGAATTCTCTATGCTCATAAAATTTTATCTCATCAGAGTTACCATTATTAATAGAATGCACTCTCAGTGTGTAAGCATTACCAGGTAATTACATGTAAGTCAGTTTTATGTTTATAACTTCTAGTACTTGAATTCTTTGTCATTTTTTTCCCAAGAATGGGTAATGAAAGATGTATTAGTTAATGCGATTTAGTTTTGAAGCAAATTGCTTAAAAGTCTGCCTATGCCTATCCCTGGTTACCAGCAATGTCTAAAGTGAAGGCATAGGTAACACACTCAGTGTTAAAGATGTATATGCATGTTAATCTTGAATAATTTGAAATGTCCGAGAGAAAATATTATATCGTATCTTGTGATTGTTTTAAGGTGGACAGCTGTTTCATGTACATGTACATGCAAATGGCTCATGCATGACTTTTCACTTGTTATTATTCAGCTGCCAATATGTTCTATAAATTAATATTATTAATAGTCATATCTGTTGGTGTGTAACGATCTGCACCAATATGTAACCTGATAATTCACAGTGTAATTATTAATTATTAACCAAATTATATTGTTTTCAGTTGACCATTATGCTACTACATTGTTACAAGTACAGTAATGTGATGTTGAAGCTCACAAATTGACAAACATGCCCGGTGTCAACTTGTCAAATGTACATGTATGAACTGGCCAGACAGTCTAGATTACAAAATTTTGCGAATGTTAGCATTACCAGGTAAGATATAATTTCTTTAAGCATATTTTGTAATTAGTGATTTCTCAGACATTGCTTTCTTCAAGAAAAGAGTCATACCACACAGGTTTTTTTTTCTTTAGAGCTCTCTGCTCCTGATACTTTGGAATTTCTAAAGACTGGCCATGAATGGGTGCTGGAGGTAAATGTGTTCTGGAACTTGGGCAACAGTTGGCCGGCAGTTGGCCAACAGTCGGCTAACTGTTGGCCAACTGTCGGCCGACAGACGGCCAACTGTTGGCCAACAGTAAATTTTGGGAATTATTCTTCACTATTACCGCACATTCAGATTTAGTAACTAAAGC
>CBDDTI010000175.1:0-7372 GCA_965233585.1 bacterium | reverse complement strand
CCCTTCCAGGACTTCTTAGGAGTTAAGAAACTTCCTATCTCGAATGATGGATTTTGGATAGTCTTTTGATTTTTGATATCTCTCCTGTGATGCCTGTATTACTTTCAGGCAGTCCGGCTTGTAGTCAGTCCCGTTTTGTTTTTGTAATTCGGCATAAACTGCAACAATGGCATCTCGAAACATAAACTGCAACAATGGCATCTCCAAACGAGAATTACAGACAGAATTTACAGAATTTTTCTTTAGCAACAACTTCAGGTTCTCGATAGAATAAGCTGTAGCTAAGCAACTTAAGGACCAATCGTGAGTAAGTAATTTTGCCCTCCTCGCAAGCAAAATTACGAAAAAAATACCGCACCCTCTTCATTGACCAATCAGCATTCAGTTATTATCCCTGTATGCTATTATAGCAAAAACAAACTCCCATAAATCTCACGCAAAAATTTAGTGCCACAAGGTCAATGAAGTGTCGGGATTTAAAAATACAACAAGCCATTCTCACAAACGGTAATTTAAAATAAAATGCTTTAACGATACTTGCCTGAATTGAGATTTAATACGAGTACGACTTTTCAATTCTTGTTTTCAGGCTTCACATTATCATGGCACATACCCATTTTATCCCTTGAGCTACTCTCTCTACCTAAAACCAACATGAAGAACAAGGGCTCTGGAAACGTCACTGGCTTGAAATTCGAAAATCGTACTCGTACTCAATCTTGTACTCGTAGTCCAATCTGAAGGTCTCTATTTCAAAGTCTGTGGGTGCTACAGCACCGGAGTTAACAGTCTATCATTACAAGGTAGTTTACAGTAGTTAGCTGTAGTTAGTGGTTGTAGTCCATTCTCGGCTGCGGTGCTCCAAAGCAGTTAGATCTGATTAGCATTCAACACGTCAATTTAACAATTCGCTTGATTTGCAACCACACGCTATTCATACGTTTGAGAAAACTGCTTCATTAATTCTGATTTGCTGGGGTAAGCAAATTTAATGAGTCGCGCTGCAGCCAGGGCAAATTAAGGCGAACGCTTTCGTAATTTTCTAAGTCACCACGAGCAAATAAGTAATCTTATGAAGCCTCAAGCGATCAATATTGAATTATTACAGTAACTAAAATTTCTGTGAAAGATCGAGTCATGGTACCTTTTTTCAGCCGAATTTCAATCGTAAGGTATTAACGTCGTTGCGTATCTGATACTTTACTGATCGAGGACTTTTTCGAACCATTCTAACAAAGATCCGAGGTTCAAGTTAAGTTTATGAAAACCAGAGACAACAGAAAGATTTACCATTTATTCATCCCGCAGAGGCAATTTACTACGTACGTCTCTTTGCTGGCGTGCCTGGGCGCCAAGAGTGAGTCTTTAACTCTTAAGTGTTAATTATCGCTGGTACACGCACTATTTTACCAAAGAGGGGAATGGACCGATCTTTGTTACTAGTTTATGGGTTTATTTCCTTGAGATAGCGTGGAAAGAGTGGTCGACTGAAATCGCAGTTAAACTTGTGTTATGCAACACAGAGCGATACTCGGAGGCAAGCGAAGTTTACAACGACTCTCAATATATCTAAGAATTTTTTTTTTAAAGGTGAATATATAGCAACATAACCTAAATGATTTGAAAAAGTAAAACCGAACTTACCTACGCTCTCGGATGCGAGTGTGAATGTGTTCCTTTACTCTTCAGTACTTTGCTCCTCTCGTGCGCTCGGTCAATTTCATTTGATGCAATAATCAGATAACTGTCATAATTAAATCACGAAAATTCCACGTGACAACAGTAACGAACTGTAGCTTTGTATGATTCGTGCCTGATACTATAGTAAACCATGCAACTTTTGCGTCCCATTTAGATTAAATCTTTAATTTTGTGTCTGCGTGATGGCAGTGATTTTGAATGCTCAGAGTTTAGCCAAGACTAACGGAAGCCAATCAGGTAAAGCTCAAGGAGAGGTATAGCATTCTATCCACTATTCAAAATTCAGTTTCTTTGTCAGTTTAGGCAAGTCATGCGGAAAACATCTTCTGATAACCGACGATTGCATAATATGTTCAGATTTTAAAATTCGTTATTCGTTGTTAACAAGTTAAACAAGCAGCTCTGGCTTAGGATTTTACTCCAGGTTTTTATAGGGTGTGTGATATAGCTAGATATCATATAAAAAATGGAAAAAAATTGAATCCCGCCAACTTCTAGTCTGACAAAGTAGCAGAGCTGACTAAATCACTAGCTTTCTCTCGCGAAGGCAATTCCACGCAATAAAAAAGAAAACATTCAGTGGATAAAGTCAATAAATTGAGATGTTATAGGGGATAACTAGAGAAAACACTTCTCCAAGTTTTAAATCTGCACGTTTCCCCGAACTCCAAATATTGACCGGTCGAAACGTTTTGCATAAATTTACACAACCGTCATGTTGATGTCCCGCAGTAGTAGACTAACATGGCGGCCAGAAAATGGTGTAAACATCTGAACTTTAATTTGGCTATCTAGGTGACTGAATCGCCATAACTCAGCTGAAATTCAAAATGTGCTTGTTTTCAGACGAAGCAAGCTATTAAGCTGAAAAGTTTTAAACAGTATAAATTTACTGCCTCTTATGCCTGATGAGGATAAAAACTTGGCCTCTCTTTAGTTTTAAATTCAAGAATTGATTATGTCACGTGCATATCAAGAATAGAGCTAGCCATTTAAAGATTTTGATGCTGGCTGAAACCAGGTTCCAAAGAAACAAATAATTATAACAAAAAAGTAGTAAAGAAATGTAGACGCTCAGTCTTGGCCAGAGATAATGAAACATCGCAGCTTAGTATTTAAGATGATTTCACTCAATTACAGAGCGCATTCTTCCTGTGCATACTTTCTCGAGTCATATTACGCAAGCCCACTTCAGCGTGTCGTGATAGGTTACCGTAAAATCTCGCGTTAAAGCCCACCCCCCTCCCCTCCCCCCGCCTCTACCCACGGTTTTAAGCCCAACCACCCTTCTATTTGCTAACAAAGATATTATTCCGGATATAATTAAATCATCATGACAATAGCGTGGAAAAGTATAGTTCAGAATAAGAACCTAAAATATCATGTATCTCGCTGATTCTCAAATTTCAGTCAAGTGATTTTATCACGTAACAAAGTGTTAC
The DNA here is from genome assembly GCA_965233585.1 of bacterium. Classification (GTDB taxonomy): domain Bacteria; phylum SAR324; class SAR324; order SAR324; family NAC60-12; genus CBDDTI01. Next base: position 4,229 of record CBDDTI010000175.1, on the reverse strand, counting down.
ATAATCGACTTATATATTTTGTAACGTTTCGCTAATATTACTAGAGTATGTCAACAATATGTATTGTTCATGTTAACCTAAGATGTGTTTAAAGCGTGAATCCCTAAAGGCTATTTAAAAATTTCCAAGTTATGCAAGAGCCACTCGAAGACATCTCTTTCAACTTTGCTTTTTAATTTTTCTGTTTATTCATCGCTGCATTTACCTTTTGATGATGTGACGCTCGCTGTATCCTGTATCAATAAACGAGATGCCCGCTCCTGATGCGGCGTTTTTGTTTATTAAGGTTAGTTAAAAAATATTTTATAATCGTTTCAGGGTCATTATAGAGTATAACGGTAATCCAATTCATTCTGTCACCTTTAAGGTGTTATCGCAATATAGACTCGAGTGCTTGTTGATTAGTCTGCATTGTCCCGAAAACCTGAATATATGCAGAGACGCTTCTGGAACTTTCTAAGATTTGCAGAAAAGTACTAGTGATCCAAAAGCGTACCCAAGAGAGTATAACTACTAATGGAAAGACACTCATTGCCAAAAACTAAGGATTACTGACTGCAAAAATATATACGCTAATGTGTTTCAAGGCATAGGAACATTCCCAGATGGACCTTATCGTATCAAATTAAAAGAAGGCTATAAACCCGTTCAACACCCATCACGCCAAGTTGCGTTTAGTTTGCCTCAAGCCACCCTACAGAGCAGAATTGCAGAGACTGACCGACAGCGTGAAGTCATTAAAAAAGGGAGCACACTGAGTGGATTAACTCCATTGTCCCAATTTAAGTGCTCATATCGCCAAAATGCTTATTTTCCCGCCTGATCCTGTATTTCATGCAATGAACTTCGGCGAAAAAATTTTCAATTTGCATAAAAAGCGATTTTTTATGAATATTTAAAAACGTGAAAATCCTATTTTCTAACAGTCTACCTGTGCCGCTGATCACAAGATCGACATGCTCAGAGGTGTGACGTAGATTCAGGAGCTTGATTTATCCCGCTTGTTTTACCTCTGTAAATTTAGCTTCGTAGTCCATGCAAAATGCTCCAATCCATCATTTTGTATGAACTACTAAGCTAACTTTTTTTTTCTCTCTCTTTCATTTAAACATCGCACCTTATTACAATACTTACATAACATATTACTAGACAGATATTGACATTAAAATACAAAAATACAAAGCAGAAATAAAAATAACAATCTAGCTATTATATTTACGATAATCCTTAGTATGTTTAAAAAAGAGAGAAAAGAACGCTATAGAAAACGAGAAAAAACTATCGAAAAATGACAATAAAAATACAAAAAGCACGCACAAGAGCAAAACAAAGCGAAAAAACGGAAACAGAAACACACACGTGTACGCGTCGTGGAGCTTCGTGAGAAAGTTGTGTTTACAAGTTGATTTGAAATTTGCATTTACTCTTTTCTATAGATCGATAATTTGCTTTCGAGATAAGCAAGGAAGGGTTCGAAGTAGTAATTTTCTCCGTTCGTTAAAGCACAGTAGATGTAATATTTTGCAATTATTAAACAGAGGTTTAAACCAAGTTGTTGGTCGTTTTTTTCAATTTTTTTTTCTTTTTTTTTGGCTTGAGGTCAATGAAAAAATTTTGAGTCAAATCAAGAGTTGCAGAAGCCTCTCGCTTACATATTGCGAGGTTATTGTTGGGTTTTTTGAGGAGGAGATGGATCTATTTAATTATATAGTAATTTCAGGAAAATCTTTTTTATGGACCTGTCGATGTAGAAAAATATTACTTTCTTTGAGCCACTTCATAAGAATTTTGGAAATTAAATATGAAACTAAAAAGCTTGTATACTTCAAATTAAATAAAGCGAGTTTGTTTAAAGAAAAATGGCAGATATTTGAGGACAACATTTTATCTAAAATTTAGAATAGACAACGGTATTATTAGGAACATCTTTAAGTAAAGGACGGTAGATAAGAACATAACTCTGAGAGCTGTACTCTTCAGCTGAAGGAGCACTGTCCTCCAGTGTGGCCCAGTCAATGACGTTGCCATCATCTCCTTCCTGGTCTTCCATGCTATCGTCTGTTAGTCCATTCTCTTCCAATCATCTGTCTCCACTTCATTATCCTAAACCAGAAGAAAATTATTTACAATACAACTCCTTTTTAAAAAACTCAACTTACATCGTTATATTGAAATTAAATACATTGCAAATGAAATGCTAACAACAGAAACCTCATTGTTTTCAGCAGAATATTTCTCCTCCTTCTCCTCCTCCTCCTCCTCCTCCTCCTCCTCCTCCTCCTCCTCCTCATCGTCTAACTCTGTCTCAATATCCTAAAATTTCTGACAGGAAGATGAAACTGAAATAAGAAAATTTCTTCCACTTACAATTAATAAACTTCACTGCGATTAAAATAATCATCAATTAGTGAGTGTTGCAAAACCAGTAATTACTATGGCTAGTTACAAAACATGCAAAACAATCCATTGATTCAGCTAAACTCAAAGCAAACACATGTAGCTGACACAAAGCACAAGTCACCAGAACTTAATATTTTTTCAGGTAATGATCAAGTTGGTTTTGCACAGTTTAGTTGAGAAAGTAGTGCAAGATTTTTAACGCAAATACTAATTGTAGAAATAGAAAAACAAAGTAGATATGACAATTGCTCTTTTAAAAACTACATACTTATTTTAGGAATTTTTTATACAAATGAACTGCTTATAAACAAAAGTTACCTTGACATCTTTCAGTACCTTTAATTTTCCTTTTAGCTTTTCTACGCGCTTTTCTAAGCGGTCCATCTTTTTCTTCAATGCTTTTCTTTGTTTTGCATGCTTTTCACACTTGTTACACTGTGTTCGAGGAGCTTTTACGGCTGGAGTACTGCATTTAGGAGTTCCTGATGTAATGGTGGCATAGTCAATTCCAGAAGGACCAGCAACAGGCATGTCGCTTTCCTCCACCCCACCGATTTCTAATGGGCTTCCAGCATCAGGTACTGAAGCTGATACTGCAGAGGAATCACTGGTGAATGACAACTTTGCCTTCTTACTTGTCACTTCTTCTTGTGACAACACATCTCTCATGATCTGACAAGACCCAAAAATCCACTTAGAAATAATGGGAACATAATTTGGAAAAACAAATCTCTTTTAAATTTGTGCGATTATTGTTTTCCTTTGTCAGAGATTATAAGTTATAATAAACCAACACCTTGGAATACTTTTAAGTCATATTGACCTGAAACTACATTGCTCAGGCTCTACCAATCTCTTTGTTTGTTTAAAATTAAAAATTGAGAATAGAAGTTTTGAAATGAGTCAAACGACTACTGAAGCCCGAAATTCTGCAAAGCGATTGTCATTTAAACAGGTCATTCGCCATTTTACTTGGTTCTGTTGGTAAGATTAATCAAGAATTGTACAAGGTAGCTATCATACAGCACGTATACGCAATGCATACTTTAGCACGTGTCACTTTATTTCACGTGGAGCCGAACAGAATCTGCAAAGCGTTATCTCTAATATATACATTTGATTCATGGATGTGGACATTCATGCCGAAGAATTTTAATAGAAAGCACAATAATAATACCGTATAAATGGATGTAAACCCACATACAGAGTTTACAATTCATAAAACTGTAATCGGAACATGACAAAGAAAATAAGCTTAGCTGTTAGAAGTGATAAGAAGTGATATAATAAAAATCGCACTTACCGATCTTCGCTTGCGCGATGTTAGTGGCGAACTTAAAGGAACAACCGTGTCCGTCGTTGGTACGGCGCCCTTTTTAAGCATCTCTTCGGTTGAAGAGATTCCCCCGTCTCAGAAGAAGTTATAATCCAGGGCTTGGTTTCAAAGCACGTTTCTTCGAAGTGGACAGAGCACAAGGTTGCCGACTTCGAAGGGACGAAATCTTTCCTGTGTATTCGGACAAACCGAATCCACTTCTGCCGTAAAGTTTCGTCCTTCGCGGGGAAATAGTGCATAGATATTCCCGGTGTCGATGAATTATTGGCGCAATTGGACATATTGGGGCAACCAGCCGTACAATAGTTGCCTCTCTTCTTATTCTCCTTTTCCGCCATTACGATCGAGTTGTCCGGACAATTTCCTACTCACGACCTTGTAATCTGATCGCTTTGGCCGCGCGCAAATTGCACCCACTTTTTATGGACACATTTGAACTTTCGGCGGCAAAAAACTCCAATTTTTCTTTCTTTAACACTATTCGGTTTTTCTC
>CBDDTI010000174.1:17500-19241 GCA_965233585.1 bacterium | reverse complement strand
CTAATGCGCACTATGTGTAGCCAAGAGATTTTCTCGAAAAAATGCCAGCAACAGCAGATTTTCGACTCAGACCTCAAAGGGGCGTGGCATTATAACCGCGTGACATTTACTCCGATCGCCAAAAAATTTATGTTATATTGTAGATTGATCTATATGTTATCCATTCTATGTGTTAGACTTACGATAAAAGTAAAGGTGGGGATACCAGAGAGCTTCAAAGTAGGATGGTACCCCCCCAAAAAAAACTGGGTCGAGTCACCTTAAAACATGTTTCAGAAATATTAGAACAGTTTCTAAAATGCTTCAAAGGTCAGAAAAAGTGTAAAATGTAACAAACCTGAAGGTTATGCTATAAATCTCAAATCTTAAAAGCGAACACAAAATTAAGGAGAAACACCCTTTCCCAGCACCCGAATACCACAGAAACGTAAAGTCGCATGACCTAACAATTGACACGCTAAAATGACTTCAGATATATTTCTCATTAGCGAGAGACGCTGTTTACGTGTGGAGACCTTTGTTTACGAAGAACTGGATGAAATGTGCATTATGATTTAAATTATTAACATTGTTGTTATTTTAATGAAGGCCTGCTTTCACCTTCAACAGAGCATGCAGTGAGTACTTCCAGTGCCAGTACAGCAACTGTTGTTCCGCCTACAAGTACAACAGCAAGAACTTCTGCCGCAGCAAGCAATACAATGCAAGGGATACATATAAGCGTTCCCCGTCTCACGTCTTCAGTTAAAGTGTCTACCAAATCGTCCTCGGTAGATACAAATATGCCTACGTCTGATAAGGAGGCCACAGCTGTCACTGCCCAACCAAAAACTCAGCAAGCCATCGCATCGTCTTTGGTAGTTGCAGATATTTCTTCATCGTTCAAGGAGTCCACAACTGTCACTGTCCAACCAATAACTCAGCAACCAGTAACAAGTAATGGTATTATTTGTGGGAACAGAGAATTAACTCTGAAGTGTAAATTAAAGTGCTATGAGAAACCCATGAAAGACCCACTGGGCGTTAGCCCTAGTAAAGGGAATCAGGGAACCACACGAGGCAAAGAAAAATTTCTTTTGACCTGGGTCAGGTGCTATGGGTTTCTCATAGCACTTTAATTTACACTTCAGAGTTAATTCTCTGTTCCCACATTTGTGTTTATAGTGCTACGCGGCACAACATTCATATGTACCCATACTTTCTCTTCGCCGCGATTCACCACCTAAATCGTCCCCGAATTTCTCTGTCCGACCTCGTAGCTCAGTCGGCAGAGTAACGGTAGATCTAATCCGGAGGTCGTGGGTTCGATTCCCACCGAGGTCAAAAGAAAATTTTCTTTGCCTCGTGTGGTTCCCTGATTCCCTTTACTAGAGGGCTAACGCCCAGTGGGTCTTTCATGGGTTTCTCATAGCACGTTAATTTACACTTAAGAGTTAATTCTCTGTTCCCACATTTGTGTTTATAGTGCTACGCGGCACAACTTTCAATGGTATTATTTGTTTGACAAAAAAAAAATAGTGAACTGTATGAGTAGAATAGAATAACATATATAAAAATGTCATACCTTTGGAGGATGAGTCATAGGCATAGGCGGATTTTGCTTCTTTTCTTCTTTCTCCTCCTCTTTAGGTGAGACGGGGTGGGGGGAGGGGTGGGGTGGGTTAGAAGGAGTTTTTTTAAAGGAAAACGCTGGACGGCTTTTGCCGTGCATGTATCCCGAGTTCCTGTAGCCTGCAAAGAG
>CBDDTI010000174.1:0-12500 GCA_965233585.1 bacterium | reverse complement strand
TTACAGTACAGCAGATCTGCTTCAATGAGCATAAATAAACTTAAAGTACAACGGAGATAACGGATACGGCGGGGATATACTTACCGTGCATTAGATCTGCTTTAAGGAATATATTACTACTACTACTACTACTACTACTACTACTACTACTACTACTACTACTACTACTACTACTACTACTAAGTTTTTATGCTCCTTTAAGCAGATCTGATGTACTGTAAGTTCTGTCCCCGTTGTAGCCGCTATCCCCATTATGCTTTAGATCTTTTGACTTTTGAGATCTCAATAAAAGTCCTATTACCTGTTGAACGTGACGGATACAACGGAAACAGCGAGGAACAAACAGTACTCTGAGCTTGTTTAAGTTGATATTTCTTTTAGCTGTTTTCATTTAGCTTGAGTTCTTTTCCCTTTGTGTTTGTCATCAATGTCGTACTTAAATTGATCTGATATTCACAGTTTTATAACTTGAAAGGATATAACAGGTGTGCCGGAGACAAAAGTCATTTAATAAAGGACCGAAATGAAAAAGGAACGGGGACATTTGGGAAACGATCCTATACATTTCCCAAAATTTTATCATGGCGCGTTTTGCCGCCTTCGAGTGAATTAATCTTCACCAGATTTTAAAGCCTGCTTCCTTTTCACGTTAGCGCTTGACTTACGCTTTTGTGAGTTTTTCTTTAAGTGTTTAGCTCGTTTTTTACTTATTTTAAGTTTTGTTGGCTGTTCCGATCTTTCAAAAAGGAACGTTCCTCGTCCCTTGTTTTTGTGTTCCTATTGACTATTAGAGGACCAGCTTTTTTGCAAGGTAGGAACACATCGTTCACTCTGGTGTACAAGAGGAACATTTTGTCCCGAGTTCCTATCTGTGAATGGAACACTCTGTTCCCAAATTGGTAAATTAACACTGTTTTGTTCCGAGTTCCTATCTTTTAACGGAACACATTGTTCCCAAGTTGGTCATTTAGGACTGTTTTGTTCCGAGTTCCTATCTTTTAATGGAACAAATTGTTCCCAAATTGGTCATTTAGGACTGTTTTGTTCCGAGTTCCTATCTTTTAATGGAACACATTGTTCCCAAATTGGTCATTTAGGACTGTTTTGTTCCGAGTTCCCATCTGCAAATGGAACAGTTTGTTCACAATTGGACATTTAGCACCGTTTTGTTCCGAGTTCCTATCTGTAAATGGAACACAATGTTCCCAAATTGGTAAATTAGGACTGTTTTGTTCCGAGTTCCTATCTGTGAATGGAACGCACTGTTCCCAAATTGGTAAATTAGGACTGTTTCGTTCCGAGTTCCTATCTGTAGATGGAACACACTTTTTCCAAATTGGTAAATTAAGACTGTTTTGTTCCGAGTTCCTATCTGTGAATGGAACATACTGTTCCAAAACTGGTCAGTAAGGAACAAATTTAAGACTGTTTGGTTCCGAGTTCCTATCTGAGAATGGAACATGTTGTTCTTGAATTTATGATTGGGAACACATTTGGGACCATTTTGTTTCGCATTGCGATATGATCCAAGTTAAGGTGTTTTTAATGAAGCAAACAATAGGGCACGCACAGGCCTGCTGGGGCAAGTTTGGTTGGACCTAAGTGTCATGAATTTTGCACAATAGTAATGAGGGCAGGCAAGAAAGGGCATGCCGTGGCAAATACAAATATATATGCAGTTCCTTTATTTGTCATCGGTTACTGTGGGTCAAATGTTCTAGAGAGGCAAAATGAGCAAGAAGTGCAAAGTCAATTGGTCGGATATCGATGGAGCGTCACCCAAACCAAAACGCCTTCACTTGGAAAAGGATGAAGCCGACAGTTTATTTCACTGCCCAATACAAGAGTGTGATCATGATGGATTTCAAAGTCAAAGAGGTTGCAGAAAACATGTTAATACCAAGCACAGTTGGTTTTTCTATTTTGACGAAAAAACCCAATTCGAAAGGAATCGATTTTGCGATGGAGAACACAATTCAACATCAAACAAGTGAAACCACAAAGCATGCTGTTAAGTTACTTCCGTCGTTTTCATCATCGTGTGATATCGGCGAAGTATTTACGAAATGGTTGACTGGAAGTGGCGGTGGTTGCAAGAAAGATCGCACAGCTCAACAAATAGTGACAAGATGCTTGAAGTTTCTGCGATTTTGCTGCGAAGACGAGGAAGAGTTGACTTTTGACGTGGTGGACTTTAGTTTGTGTTCTCCAAATTTGTTGTTCAAGTTTATCGACTACTTACAAGACGAATGCAAGCTTGGACACGGTGGGCGTTTAGGCTACATAGATGCAATTTCTGAAATGATCGACTTCAGAAAACTTCACGGCGCTTCGGAGGCAGTTCTTCGAAAGTTCTCTGCAACAGAGTTGTACCTCAAAAGAGCACGAAAGACAGTTGCAAAAATGATGAGATTGCAGTGGACTCGAGATCTCGACATTGAGACACTAGAAGCAAGAGGCCACTGGGCAACAATGGAGGAGTTGTTGGAGGTCGTGAAATTTCATCTGCCGCGCTACGAAAATACCGTGAAGATTTGCAAATCGAGTCCAGTTCAAGTTAACCCTTCAGACTTGACATTTGCCACGAAATTCGTAGCCATGTATGTGTTCATCAAAGTGAAGGGTTCACGTCCCATGACCTATCAATACTTGACGCTGGACATGATTGCTACAGCTAAAGAGAAGGATGGATTTATTGATCAGAAAACGTTCAAGACTGCTGGAGAGTATGGATTTGATTCTTTGGTTCTGACGGATGCAGACATGCAAGTGCTCGATGGCTACATCTCGTACGTCAGACCGCTTCTCAAACCCCAGTGTGATTTCGTTCTTGTCAACAGAAATGGCGGCCAACATGGTAAATTGGGCGAAATTATGAGCAAACTGGTTTTTGATGCAATTGGCAAGTACATTCATCCTACGCGTTATCGCCAAATTGTTGAAACGGAAAGCCTCAATCAGCTCACCAGCGAGGAGCAAAGGATTTTGTCGGAAGACCAGAAACACAGTTCTGCGGTTGCCAAAGTTCACTATCAAAAGCGGAGATCGCGCGAAGTTGCCGTGAAGGCTCACGTATGTCTACAAAAGCTTCAAGGAAGCAAGGGGTCAGAGGTGGACGAAGATTTACAGGCGAGGTTTGGTGGTTCAACTTCTAGCTCGACAATGTCGGTTCAAACTATGGAAAAAGCAAGCTTGCCTCCCCCCAGAAAGTTGGTCATTCCCGCTGAGAATCTGCGAACTCAGAGGAGACTTCATCGGGTTATGAAATTTACGGCAGACGAGGACGATTTTCTCAAACAAGGAATTAACAGGCATGGATATGGACAATGGACCGCCATTCTTAGAGTTTCCGATTTCAAATTTCAAGCGGGAAGAACAGTAGATTCTCTAAAGAAAAGGGCTGGACTCAAAATGCCTCAAGTTTAACAACACTACGAATGTGTACAAAAAAAGTAGTCAGTCTTAACGTCAAACTGTATTAATCTTTCAACTGCAGTATACATGATCATTAAACAATCAATTGGGTCATATGTAGCTTCAACGTAAACACATAAAGTACAGCTCTTGTTACGCCTAAACTTCTTACAGTAATATTCTTTCCGTCAAGAAGTGATATTACTATTTCTGACTGAAATAATTGAGCAGTGTTTTTCGGGGCCTTTTCTCTCCCACTTGACTGGGACCACGACGCTTTGACCTCTTTCTCGTAGTTCTCGTGCTGTTACGCATCAACTCCTCTGAAACCTCCAGGTCGTAGGCGTATGATGCGGCGAGTTCAAATGATTTTTACCCTCTCATTTAGTTTATAGAGTTTCGAAAAGTTCTAAAGTTGTGTGTAATCGAGAAAATGAGTGTCACTGATGGGAAGGCAAGATGCCAAAAAATAAATGAATAAATGCCGAAAGTGCGAGGAGTTCAGGTGATTAAAGCATTTTTTCTGTAAGATCCGTCATCCCCATTCAATAGTAGAAGTTCATATTGCTTGGAACTTGCAGTGTTAGTGAACTGATCAAGTGTAATAGATTACAACATAAGGACGGAAACGCCGGACGTTATGGATTTTAGAGGAATATGAATATTTAATATGATATTGCGTATAAACTTATCACTGTAAGTATCCTTAGGGGCATAAACAATAATATTCGTAGAGACGCTTTCCTCCTACAAGGACGGAAAGGACGGATTTAACGGATTTAACGGGAACATGAATATTTAATATACTTACATATAATACTTCTTTATGTTACTGTAAGTATCCTAAGAGGTATATAAATAATATATTATTCATATACCCCTAAAGATACTTACAGTAATAAAAAGAAGTATTATATGTAAGTATATTAAATATTCATATTCCCGCTAAACCCGTCGAATCCGTCATTCCCGTCTTGCAGTAGAAGAGTATATGGGTTGGAACTTCCAGTGTAATGGAAATGCCATGAGAGCCTTTAAACACTTCCAGCAAGGACGGAAAGGACGGATTTAACGGATTTAACGGGAACATGAATATTTAATATACTTACATATAATTAACAATTATCCTGCGAAATCGCGCGGAATATCGTCTGATACTTAGCCGACGAGGCCGTAGGCCGAGTCGGCTAAAATCAGACGATATTCCGCGAGATTGAGCAGGATAATTGTTTTATTATTCACCAAATTGATAACAAAACTCGTCACATTTTTAAATCTTTCTGTCGACATTTTTTCACGTCACTTTTTCTTCCCACGTACGAAGCTACGTATATCGCCGGATATACGTTACCTACGGATGACAGATATCGAGAGCATCATGACCATATTTGGATAGTGTTACAATTTGTTGAATAATAATACTTCTTTATATTACTGTAAGTATCTTAAGGGGTATATAAATAATATATTATTCATATACCCCTAAAAAAACTTACAGTAATAAAAAGAAGTATTATATGTAAGTATATTAAATATTCATATTCCCGCTAAACCCGTCGAATCCGTCATTCCCGTCTTGTAGTAGAAGAGTATATGGGTTGGAACTTCCAGTGTAATGGAAATGCTATGAGAGCCTTTAAACACTCACAGCAAGGACGGAAAGGACGGATTTAACGGAAACATGAATATTTAATATACTTACATATAATACTTCTTTATATTACTGTAAGTATCTTAAGGGGTATCTAAATAATATATTATTCATATACCCCTTAAGATACTTACAGTAATGTAAAGAAGTATAATATGTAAGTATATTAAATATTCATATCCCCGCTAAACCCGTCAAATCCGTCATTCCCGTCTTGCAGTAGAAGTTTGCCTGGATCTTGCAGTGCTAGTGAACTGAGCGTGTTAACACTGAACCAACAAAACAGCGTCAATAGACCCGGAAAGGACGGAATTCACGGATTCAGCGGAAATGTGAATGCATAAATATTTACAGTTTAATTTACTTTTCCCCTGAGCCAGAAAGGAATACTTTGGTTCTCTTTTACTGTTCCCTGATAGAAGAGTACATCATAACAAGAAAAACTCTTTCAACACTAGAGTACGCAGCCAAATGAAACTACGTGTAATCAAAATTGAAGGCTTTGTCTTTCCACTACTTCACAGAACGATTTAGAGAAAACAGACCACTGGCTCGACAGTGAAAGTTCGAAAAGTGCGAGGGAACGGAAATTTTGGGAAACGATCTTTCTCTCTTTCTCTCTTTCTCTCTTTCTCTCTTTCTCTCTTTCTCTCTTTCTCTCTTTCTCTCTTTCTCTCTTTCTCTCTTTCTCTCTTTCTCTCTTTCTCTCTTTCTCTCTTTCTCTCTTTCTCTCTTTCTCTCTTTCTCTCTTTCTCTCTTTCTCTCTTTCTCTCTTTCTCTCTTTCTCTCTTTCTCTCTTTCTCTCTTTCTCTCTTTCTCTCTTTCTCTCTTTCTCTCTTTCTCTCTTTCTCTCTTCCTTCCTTCCTTTCTTTCCTTCTTTCTTTCTTTCTTTCTTTCTTTTTTTCTCTCCTTCTCTCTCATTTTCTAGGCTAAGTCATCAACTTCACTGCTAGCTAAGTCCTTCTTTCAATGCTGGAACGAATACTACTGTAGCAATATCTCTGCCAATCTTAAAGCAATTGTTTTAAAACTAACATTTTTTTCCGGTACCAACCTTGTTTCTGGTAAGTAAAAGTGTACGGTTTAACACAGTGTTAAAGAAAAATAGTAATAATAAATAAATGGTCATTTCATCTGTTGTCGGTGTCCGACACGAAGTCCTGTTACCAATTAATCATAAAAACTACAGTTTTAGAGAAAAAGAAAAATAATCAAGTTACGAAAGAAGGGGAAATTTGCATTGAAATACTGACAAAGGAGACGTAAACATTCTAAGGTTCCTGGCAAAAAAAAAAAAAAAAAAAAAAAAAAATAGGAAGAGCGCGCGCACGCATACGTAATTACAGCTTTGAATGTGATTGGTTGATTTAAACTCCATCTTTGAATGTGGTTGGCTTATTAAACTTTCCGATAACAAACTGTCCAATAACAAACTATCCAATAACAAACTATCCAATAACAAACTATCCAATAACAAATTGTCCGATAACAACATGGCAAACGAATTAGTGGAAAATAGGACATTTTTAAACCAGCTGCAAGCGAGGAAATTGTAATTTTTATGATTAATTTCGCTATCGAGCTAAGTTTGAGGGAAATCTCTGACGTTCTGTACTTAAACGCGCCCATGTGCACGCGCTAATGACGCAAAAATCGTGCGCAGTAGGGATGCGCAATGCAATACTAAGGAACTACCTTAATGGGGATGTCTATCGCGTCAAATAAAAGTATACTGTCTGCTAATAACACGTGTTCACTCGATATAAGGTCCGCTTAATACAAAATTCATTGTATGTTCTCACGCGATCATGGTTAGTAACTCTTTTTTATTTGTTTGTGTTTGTGTTTTTGTTTTTTGTTGTTGTTGTTGTTGTTTTTGAACTCGTAGATTACTGAACAGTATTCTCAAGAGGAAAACTTTGTTGCAGTGGAAATCTTATCATTCAGGTACACAAAATTGAAAATGATTTTTTTAAAATTTATTTATTTATTTATTTTTTTTATCATATCAATTAATGCAAGCCATACAGTCATACAGTCATTCGTTCATCCATCTATCTATCCATCCATTTAGCCATCCATCCATTCATCCATTCATTCATCCATCCATCCATCCATCCATCCATCCATCCATCCATCCATCCATCCAGCCAATCCTCCATCAATCATCCATCCAGAGTTAAGTGTCTCCCAACAAAAGAAACTGAACTCAGAAAGGCTGACCGTTCGGTTGAGGTGAACTGTAACATATTTTCCAATATTTCGTCAGGCATGGCCTAACTTCTTCAGGGAATGTTTACAACTGAGAAAAAACGTTACAATTTAAACAACCAAGATAAAAGCCTTTATAGTATTACAATAAAAGGCGGACCGTTGAAGTAATCTAATAAATGACAAAATAACACAAATAGAAATCAATAAAAAATAGACCGTTGAAATAAACTAATGAATGACAAGATAATAAAATGTAATATAATACATAAGGTATAAGTGGGTTAAACATAACGTTAAAGAAATTTATTACAGTTCACCTCAACCGTGCGGTCACCGTACGGTTGGGGTGAACTGAACCTTTCTGAGGCTGAGCCTTTCTGAGTTCAGTTTCTTCAAGCTATGCTTTGCATTTGCTGACCAGAACCCACCAGGTTCCGGTAATTTTGATTTGTCCGTTGGCCCTTTCTAGAGTTAAAAGTTTTTTTTGTTCATCTCCTAACAATAGCAGAGAAATTAATAGGTTCAATCACTTACATGACGATTTACCGCTCGAGAAATTTGATCGTTCGAGTGTTAGATTGGGCGGATGACGTTTCTTTGCTAGTTCAATTTTATAGTTCACGTTCTTCGGATTGGCTCTACGTTGAATCAGTAAGAGCTTTATACATTGGCATTTCCGGAGAAAAATGCCATTTTCCTATGGAATAGTTCACTAGTCTGGACTAGACTAGCCTACACTACTGTTGTCACTTTCATCCTCTATCTATATCTCTTTTTTTTTTCATTGAACGATAAATCTATTGAATTGTATAATCTGTTGATTTATTGATTCATTTATTGATTGTTTTATTTTGATATATTCTTTTTAATCCTGCTTATATTTATCTTTGTTTGTTTGATTATTTCTTACCTTGTTTATTAATATCTGTTCTTGTTCTTATTAGGTTGGGAAGTGTTGTAGCGCAATTTCAACTGTTCTTCAAAAACATTTTGGAAGATGAAAAAGCTTTGAATCCGTTGAAAAAGGCTGTAGAGGACGGCAACCTGGGCCCTCTGTCCGTCGATCCAGAATCCCTAAAAATCATTAAAGACGTTGAAGGTAATCGGGAGCATCCACAGCAAGAATGACCTAAGATTTAACCCGTAGTGGTGATATATACTACTTATATCCTCCATTATCTCCTCTATTTATCTTTTAATATTTCCTTTGTTTGTTTGTTTGTTTGTTTATTTATTTATTTATTTATTTATTAATAATGTTACTTTGGTTAATTTAATTATCAGTATCTAGAACCAACAGAAGAAAGTAAGGTTAATTTAATTATCAATATCTAATATCTAATTTAATTATCAATATCTAGAACCAACAGAAGAAAGTAAGGTTCCCTATCCTCTTATCATCGGTGTTTCATGTGGTGGATCAACTGTCCTTGCTGTAATCGTCATTTATCTGATTCGTTACTGTCATCGCCGCAAAAAGCTGAGGCATAGGCGTGGGTCAGGTGTGATGCCTGCTGAAGTTGCATTTCCAAACCCTGAAAAATACCAGTTACAAGAAACTGCATCAAAGGAAGACATCGCCAACCACGAGGAGACTAGCATATGGGAAGATCCCGCTCGGTATGAGAAAGTGGCTTTCTCGAACGGATCCTCTTGCCACCACGAGGTGGGCATATCAAATGTTGGTGCTGATAACCAGGAAATACGTATTTCTTGTGATGATCTACGCCTTCAAGAGATGGGCATCTTGAAAAAATCCGGGGAAAAGTAAGCAGGCAACAACAACGACTACAAGGAAACAAGCATATTTTTTAACACGCTATAATGGCATTAAAATGGCGGATAGTATAGTATGCTTATGCTCTATTGCTGTTTAGTAGTAACGCAATTAGCTAGACTTTGACTCATAGAGCAGTTTGTTAATGACCTTTCAAGCAAGCATGTGCTAATTTGATCCTTGTCTACTTCTATGGATAGGAAAAACACACAGTGCCAGGTTACAATGTTCTTCCAGGAAAACGCATTGCTTGAAAGCGCTTTTTTAAAAACTGTATTGATCAGTGCAGTCATAAAAAATAGGACGCTTGGCTTTAACAAGAGTGAAACATAATGTTGCACGCCTTTTTGCCTGTTTTACTTAGTTTTGTCATATTATTTACTCAATTACTTTGTTTGTGATTAGGCTGAAGAGGACGACCTAGAAAGAGTCATTTCGTGTTATCAGTAGAGCGATGACTCCAAAAGTAAAAACAAACAGACAAACAAACAAGTAGCTTCTAGCTCCGTTTATCTTAAGCACGGAGAGAAGAAGAAACTGTTTCGTGTCGGTCAAATTACAAAGGTTTCACTTTGTTCAAAAATATTCGGTCTACCTCTTTTCTCTACTTACAGCAGCTCATAGTAATCAATCCCTAGCCTCATTCATATTTTGCTCAATGCAAGCAACGGCCGATTAGGTGACTAAACTGACTAGAAAGTAAGTTGCGTCAAATGTAGACAGGTTGCAAGTTGATTTGATACAAAAATAAAATAAAAGAATGCGAACAGTAGTAATGATAGTACCAAGTTCTGTAGGCAACATAAGGTAGATCCTGCTATTTGGTTCCTGAAGAAGTGATCGGAAGTCTTTTGATATAAGTGCGCTGTTATAAGTGAACTAATATTGGCTATTTCCGCTACGGGGAGGAGCAACGGAGCAGAGGAAAAAACGCAGGACTTTGATGATTATACAAATCATTGTGATGTACGTACAATTTAATTTTGGATCATTTTTCATAGCCCAGAATTAAACTTTCATGTTCAATTTCAATAGTCTTTCAGACTTAGATAGCATTATCATATTTTATATAAGCTCAAATTCCGCCTTTGTAAACTGCTTTTTGCTGAATAAAAAGATTTTGGCATAGCTCAGTTCTCTGATGAATGTGTCTTTAACCCTTAAACATGCAAAGGCATTCATCCTTTGACCATGGTACAGAGGGAGCTGAGGGATGGTTAAAACGATGGGACTAGTCTTTGCGAATAGTCCCTGCAACAAGTCGCAGGGACTAGTCGCATCGTGTAAACTGGCCATTTTTGCCACAAACTCTAGTCGCAGGGACCAAAATTTGGTCCCTGCGACTAGTCACACGAATTCAAACTGGCTCGAATTCATGGGACTAGTCGCAGGGACTGAAGTCGAAGGGACTAGTCGCAGGGACTGAAACAAAAATGGCCAGTTCACACGATGCGACTGGTGCTTGCGACTGGTCGCGGGGACTAGTTGCCAGTTCACACGATGCGACAAGTCCCTGCGACTTGTTGCAGGGACTAGTCGCAGGGACTAGTCCCATCGTGTGTGCCGACCTTAAAGGGCAAAGTCTGCATTCGAGCCAAGTGGTTTCGGTTTCTGTAGCATAAAGCGACTGAGAGTATTTTACCTCCCCCCTGGATGGGATGCTAGTCTATCGCAGGGTTACCACCCAGCATTAAGTTCACCGGCACCCACCTCTACACCTGAGTGGAGAGAGAGTAAAGTGTCTGAGAGTAAAATTTCTTGCCCAAGAACACAACACAGTGTATCTGGCCAGGGCTCCAACCCGGGCCGCTCACTCCGGAGTCGAGCGCACTAACTATGAGGCCACCGCGCTGTTTACATCCCAAAAAAGAACTGATTTCATTTTAACTCACTCTGTTCCCACGCATGAAGATCATTTTCTAAACCGTGGTTGTTGTGTACAACACAACAACCACGGTCAAATTTGGCTGGTAACTCACGAGGAGCCAATATAAGTTTTACTACTGTATTCGAGCATCATGTGTATTAACCGGTAGTATACATTAATTCTATTCAAAGCAATTCTAACAATGAAACGGTGGCTGCATAATTTCCTTTGCTCAGTTGTCATATTTTGACAAAAAGCCGTAAATTGTACCGTTATATGGCTAAATGTTTACAATGTCCAACTCCAAAGCAATGGTTTACCATTGCATATGACTTCATAATGACGTCACAGTAACATGTGCATATCATTTTGATAAAGGCATTCTACTGAGCACATAAATTACATAAATTTGATATCAACCGATCGTTTAAGAGCTCGTCAACGTTTACTGCGTGAATTTCCAACGGTTTCTCATTGGTAATTAAGCCATCTACATAGAAAAGCAAATTTGAACTTCTTCTATTTTTAACGCTTTTCCATTGGTAAAACATTGAGAGCTCGTGACATGTGGTTCAAAATGATTACGTTACATGGAAGATCGTTGCAATACTTGATTACCTCAACAAAGAATGAATACTTATGACAGTTTAATTTTGCGAGTTTGGTTTGTAACTTATATCGATGGTTTGATCTCGTCGTAGTACGTGCTCTTGCACAGTTCGAAATAATCGCTGAAATTTAGAACATATAGATTGAATGCTATCTTATAACACTCCACCAGGGATAGCAATTCCCTTCTTCGTTTTAAAGACTTCATTTAAGTATTTTACACCTGTCCTCATATGCCATCTCCTGTTGTCTTTTGCGCAGAGCGATTCGCTAAGTTCTTCTTTGTACCTTCTTAATTTCGTGAATGTATTTGACTAATTGAGGTGAAGTAGATGATTCGTTGTTGCCCGTGGTTGCCCGTGGTTGCCGGTTGATTTTCCTGAAGAACTTAACAGTGATCGATTGAATTACTACAAGATATCCTGCTTTGGAAGTACCATCGGTAGTTTGTAATGCAACAATTATTCTATTTTTCGTTCTTTTTACAATTACGAAGAGAAATAAGATAGAGAAGACAGGCTCCCTAACATAAATTCGGCGATTTCACGCACGTATGTCATTCAACATTACATTTCATTAAAAAAAAAAAAATGTTAATTACATACTAATAAGTAGCTTGCCATACTTTTCCCATTAAAAGAAAATGAATGCCAGAATAAAACGATTGCAGATATTACAAACATGTATTACATGGGTTACTTTAGCAAAAACAAGTTAACTGTTGCAGACAATGAGCGATAAATTGACACACTTAGGAGTTGAATTCGAATTTAAAGAGTCTTGATAACATTTCAGCCCCTTTCCCCCCAAACAGTGTTGGTTTTTTTATTCTAAAATTGCACAGACCACAGCACCTACGCAATATTGAATTAGGGGCCGGGGGTATCAGAGAATTAGCGCTAGATGCAAAAAAATAGAATAAGTGCTTAAAGAAAGGAGTCATTTTTTTTCTTTAAGTGTCTCAAATA
>CBDDTI010000173.1:7500-10237 GCA_965233585.1 bacterium | reverse complement strand
CTACAAGTTCATTTTCATGCGAATCAAAATCGTTTTCAGATGATTTTTTGTACGAAAGCCCGATATAAAAATCATGGGGCACAAATGAACTCAGAAATGACCTATTGCTGGACGAGGGAGTCAGTATGTTCGTGATTAGGTTCGGAAGTGAACAGAAAGTGAATTTGAGTAAGAGCGTGACGTTGGGAGTAGAGGGATGGAGGGATGAGGTAATTAGTTGTGCATTCAAGTCCCTAAGGGACCAAGCCAGTATGCGAATGAACTTGTGAGAAAGTTTGGGCGTGTTTAGCATAGAAATGAGTAAGTGGGAATGAAAATAATTTATAAAGTGGTACCTCTGTACTTTTGATCTCTTTTGCAATTCATATGTCGTGTCAATGGTTTGTACGTGTCAGTGACCAACACGAAAGCCTATGCTACTTTGGTCACTGAGCACATTTCAGTTTACTTTCGCCATGTTTCGTTGTATTTCTTTTCTCTTCTTTTAATTGATGTAATTTATGTAGTACTGTTAATGTTATAATTTTTCTAAATAGTGCATAAGAATAAAAAATCTGAAAACCTGAAATATGGTAGCCATACCTCACAAAAAGCATAGTTAAGTTCTTTGGTAGGCTTGTTCCCGTTGGCAAAGTATATAGACCCGTGCTCTCTAAACAGAGGTCGATGAAGCTCTTCAAATGCCACCCAATTCTTGGAAAAAAGCATATGTTTGTTTTCAGGTTTTCGCATTGGAGCTAACAGTTACAGTTTCAGAAAAAAAAAATTTAAGAAACAGGTGTTGTACAATCGCTTCTTTAACTATTCAACAGTTCACTGACTGAGGAAGCTTGGAAGCGTCTCAGGCTTGGTCAGTTATTAGGCAGATGGAAATAATTAAAAAGCCTTTCACGAGTAGAAAACTATATTCGAAACTGAGACTATACAAGATGTATTAACAAGTATAAATAACTGAAAATTTCTTACAACATGGATGCTTTGGTGAGCTCCATCAAAGTTCTGTAATTCTCTGATGCAGATCTTGAAGGACGTTGTTGTGATATCTTCCACCCACACAGAGGAGGCATCATGCTTTATACCATACCTTTCATGCTCCGCTGACACAAGCACAGTAGGCACTGAGTTAAACTTGCTCTGAGATAAAAACAGCAAGTTAATAGGCTAGATCAGTAGGCAGTTTGTTAAGTAAATGATCATTGATGGATTTCTCTCCAATTTCGATAAGAGACCAATCTTATTTCCACCTGGTAAACGATTGACTATAGACAACCGTTCACTGCAATATATTTTTGTGCTATACAACTGTCTAATTAAAGTGGCTAACAACTAAAATGAACCAATCAGACTGCTGAATTGCCGGTTCAACATTCTTTAGTATTGAACCAGATACGGATCTGTATCGGATGATCGCACGTTACGTTTCATCAAGGCTTACTTTTCTATATGAATTAACTTCATAAAAGATGAGAAATATAAAACTGTTACACTGGTGGAGAAAAGCTACTAAAAAGAATCTTTAAAAACTCAACGTTTCGGCTATTAACATAAGCCCTCTTCAGGGGTTATAAAAATATAATGATGTGACCACTATTTTAAGATCGTGTAGTTGCTAACAAGAACCATATATAATGTGAAGTATATATGAAATAATTCAAATATTTGAACTGCGGTTGTAGATCAAAGTGATGAATGATCATCGCAGTAAATTTTCCAATTTAAGCAACTGGAAAGAAGAAGCCTGGAAAAATCAAGGCTTCAACGGGATTCGAACCCGTGACCTCCGCGATACCGGTGCGATGCTCTACCAACTGAGCTATGAAGCCACACATTGGGAGCGAGGCCAATTTATTGAGTTCATATCTCCCGTGAGGAGTGAAATGATGTGAAGTATATATGAAATAATTCATATATTTGAACTGCGGTTGTAGATCGAAGTGAAGAATGATCATCGCAGTAAATTTTCCAATTTAAGCAACTGGAAAGAAGAAGCCTGGAAAATTTACTGCGATGATCATTCTTCACTTTGATCTACAACCGCAGTTCAAATATATGAATTATTTCATATATACTTCACATCATTTCACTCCTCACGAGATATGAACTCAATAAATTGGCCTCGCTCCCAATGTGTGGCTTCATAGCTCAGTTGGTAGAGCATCGCACCGGTATCGCGGAGGTCACGGGTTCGAATCCCGTTGAAGCCTTGATTTTTCCAGGCTTCTTCTTTCCAGTTGCTTAAATTGGAAAATTTACTGCGATGATCATTCTTCACTAAGAACCGTATATATTTGGAAATTATTTCTTATCCAACAGAGTCAAGGCTCTGTACTCTTGGGGCAGGTACATGCCGTCATCGCGGTTGAGAGGACTTTTGCACTTGCTAATTTCCCAAGTCTCTAAGAGGAGTTGGTTTTTCAACTTGTGCTGTAGTTAATATTAGAGACAATTCCCAAACCTGATCATGTACAAAAGTTCACAAATGACCCTCTCGCGGTAGGATAATAGGATGTGTCATTTTGATATTAATCTTACCCAAGGTAAGGACACTGT
Organism: bacterium; assembly: GCA_965233585.1. Lineage (GTDB taxonomy): Bacteria > SAR324 > SAR324 > SAR324 > NAC60-12 > CBDDTI01. The sequence continues at coordinate 7,687 of CBDDTI010000173.1, read as the reverse complement.
ACGACAGTTCGTTCCAGTCCACCAAGTCGGCATGTCCATTTCGCCCGATACTCCACCGTCAGGGGCCCCTTGGTATGCTAACCAGTCAACTGTGGCAAGCTCTTGTCCATTTTTCTTCTCATTTCTCCCGGCCTGTGTAACGCAAACTGTGAAATTCTTGTCCATGATGTCTTCAAACCAAAGCACC
>CBDDTI010000173.1:0-2500 GCA_965233585.1 bacterium | reverse complement strand
TGTTACTCAACGAGAAGCGAAACATCGTTATGAAACATTTCTCAAATCCAATTTAGTTATTTTTCTAGTATTTAAGCTGCTTTTAGCCAGTTGGCATAGCTAGTTGGAAGGAAAGCAGCAAATTTTATAAGTTATGATACAAACCTGCTTGTCGTACTCGCACCGAAGTGAGATGTTTTCGGAAGGCCGCATCATAACTCTAGAAATCACTGCCTTCAGGGTTGAAAGGCATTAAAAACATTTTTTCTCCGCTACGAAATCTTTTATTGCTTATCTCTTTCCCATGCAATGGACACCAGTAGAACATTTTTTGCCTTTTTTGTTATAAAGTACCAGCTGAAACGATTGATTGCGTGACAGAGTGCCTCACTTTGTGACATCTGTATTTTGCATGAAATTTCATGCCTCAAGTTTCACCCCAATTTCCTTTCACATTGCGATCGTCAATTCTTTTGGATGCTAAGAAAGAGTGTGGTGTATCTGGTCGGTACAAACACCAGGCAGAACTTGTACCATATAAGACCTGCTCACTAAAGACGTTTCTGATCATTTAAACGGCTGTTATAAAACCACATAGTTGGTTTGTTTGACAACGCGTAAGATTTGCCCCCTTCACGTTTCCCTTGAGAAACGGCAAACGATAACGCGTTGTCGATGGATAATGCCATCAATTGTCATTCGATTTGACTTCGCAACTCACGCTTCCACAACATGGCTAAGGGGAGCTTAAACTGTGGAAAACCTTGAATTTGGTTTTTAAAAAATCTTGTACCCGGGGGTACTCCCCCATAAAAAGAACGGGGTTCTCAACGGACTATCAGAATAGTGATGGGGGGCTGGGAGAGACTCCTTCAGATAACTTACAGGAATTTTTTTTCACGATCACTGCCTCTGCAGGATTTTGTTTTTTGTTTTTTGTTTTTTGTTTTTGTTTTTTTTTTTTTGGGGGGGGGGGGGGCAGTTAAGTCCCCTAATCTAATTTTTTATAGGATTTTTTTCGGAATCAAGTTCCCTGCTAGGATTGGGGCGGTGACGAGGGGGGAGCGGATTCTACTGTTGCAATCTTAATCTTGAAACTCGCCACAATCTGATTGCCTGGAACATGCTTCAGACAAACATTTTTTTTTTTTGCTTCACACAGTCGTTTTGCTTTACTGTCAAAATTACGCTCCAGGAAAAACATAATCAAGTATCAGACACATTTAAGTGCTATTGCCTGATTGATGGGGCTGCATTGCATTTTTGTTCGATGTTTAGGGAAATGTCAATTTATTTATTTATTCCCTTTGAACCCGATGCAGTGAATAAACGTTTTGGCTAGGATTCTGTGAGTGGCCGTCCAGTGCCAAATAAAAAGTCAAAGAGCCTATCCCACTAGGGAAGCCTGCGGTCATTCCTCCCCGGAAAAGTTTGAAGAATCGAAGCACTTTTCGTGCATTTTCCACGATTTTCAGTCCATGAGTTTTATGCATCGATTAGACTTTAAAAGTGATGCGTCGTTTAATTTGTTCAGAAAACTAGAAATAAATTCAAACTGCCCATGCTAAACGCATCAGTTGTGTTATTAAACTCCTCGCTGATTTTCCTTGATAAATACAGTCGAACCTGTATATAACGGCCCTGTATATCGGCCCTGTATATAGCGGTCATCCTGTGTATAACGGTCACTGACCAACTTCCCAAAAATCATCCCATATATTTACTGTTAAGATGACCTGCATATAGCGGTCACCTGTATATAACGGACGCGGTCACCCTATAGACTTCCTGAATCCACAATTTTAGGGAAGGTACGTTTTTTCTTGTGGGGGGAGGGCTGGGGAATTTTGGTTTTTTTTTTCCAAAATAAGTGTTGGCCCTCCCTTCTATTTAAATTTAAAAAAAAACTTCTGACCCCCCACTTTTAGGTGACTGACAAAAGTGCGATCCTCCCCTCACTACTACCTGGTATGTTTCAGGGGGAATGGACCACAGAAAAATGTCTTGCCAAAGGAAAAACGGCGAGCTATGCGAAGGCTTGTACTGAAACACGGAACGCCGGAACGCCGGAACGCCGGAACGCCGGAATACTAAAACCCGGAACACAAAATTACTAAAACCCGGAACGCATGAAAATTAAAGAAATTAAAAAATAAATAAATGAATTAATCAATTAAAACCATAACATACTTCAATTCAAACAGGAAAATTCCCCCAGTATCCCAGCCCACCCATTCCCAACCCTGTCTGCCAAAAAAACTTGATTATTTTTGATGGTAAGAACGTTTTGCAGTGGTATTTATGTTCAACTTATCATTGTAATGTGTTTTAAGGAACATCTAATATTTGGCGATGATCCTTTATTTCCGGATGGCAAAGATTTTGGTGATGGTTTCCGCCAAAATGCAATTACGATAGTGTACTTATCAAAGTCACATCTAGTGGTAAAGTGTGGGGAAATTGACGCTTCTGCACGGTAAGAGTTGTTACGTTCTGTATTTAAGACTCGTTTCTTTTCGTT
>CBDDTI010000172.1:0-4335 GCA_965233585.1 bacterium | reverse complement strand
AAAATATAAAGGCTAACTTTTTTCTGACCCGAAATTGACCGGACCGCTGTTAGCGGGACAGCCACTTAAATAATATATAGATTTAGGCCAGTCTAAAAGCGTAACTCCTAGACCGGGTTGTTCAGAGTCCGATTAAGCTAACCCAGGAATAAGTAGAATTTTAATTTGAGTTTTGTAACTTTGCGCGGAGGTTTTCTGTATATTGTTTGGCCTTTTGTTTTGAGTTTCAATAATCATCATATACACGAAAAGCAGCAAAAACATTTGCATAGAAGAAAAAGTTATAATTTGGTTAACGTTTGAGCCTGGGTGAGCATTCAATGGCTTCCCGAACAATCCTGCCCCGTTTTGAACAAGTTAACCAGACATGAGCCCGCGATCCAATCGAAAAAAGCAGCACCTGGACTTCATTAATCAACGCAAGTTTACCTCTGTTCACTTTAAAATCGCAAGGAAGGTCACTGTAAGTAGATTGTAGCTCTGAGAGTTTGTGTGGTTGTTTGTAGCTCTGCTCGGCGTTGCATTGTATAATTGCGCGTAATTCTGTGTTTCTCACCGCACAGTTTTAAGCAAAAACAAGTCAAATTCAGTCAAGTTTAGCCTCTCTGGTCGCTGCTTTATTTAAGAGAAGTTCTGTGGAATACACTCCCGAATTTCCTCGCTTTCTGCTGCTCAATTTACAGTAAAAAGCCTGATTTCGAGTGATTCGCAATGACTGATAGAGGTTGTTTCTGTAGTGCAACTTCAAACTTTGCACGAAATTTCACACAGGAAAAATATTTTCTTGGAGAACTTAACCGGTGAACTAGATGCAACAATCATAAAGTAGTTCTAAGTTACTCGCTCGTTCGCACCTTAGATTTTTTGCGATGGTTCGTAGACCGCACGTTAGCCCTGCCAGTTCAATGACAAAGTTGGGTAAACCCACTTCTAAGCATCGCAGGAAAAAAAAAGTTATTTGCCGGAAAGTTATTTGCCGGCTTAGTTTCGGTCCGTTCAGTGAAAAACTGTGACCTCGGGCTTGAAAGACCTCGGTCACAGTTTTTGACTATACGGACCGACACTAAGCCTGCAAATAACATATATTTATCTCGTGTAGTCTTTGCGGAGAGATCTTCCAAATAGTGCAGGAAACGAAGAATTCAAACGGCAAATAATCGAAATGCGGGCTTTCTTGTAATATTCCGAGAAACGCCTATTACATGTATTGCTCTTGTTACAGAATATATCGTCCGAATTCAATCATGATCATAAATATGAACTCTATGCCCATGGGTCGTGTCAAAGTTTTTTCGGCTAAGTCCTCTGTTATAAATGTAATTATCTTTTGAATTCGTAGACAAAAAAATAATAACGAAAGCACTCCACTATTAATGAAGGAGGTTATTGCCAGTAACAGGTGGATTTGAAATATCTCATCTTCACCCACGTATAAAGTTATTGGCTGCCATAACTGTCTTAAAACCACTCAAACAAGTCAAATTATGCGAAAAACATCTTAATTTTTACTTACGTTTCGTTGTTCAGGCGGTTTTCTTACATAATTAATTAGTAGCGGAGCGAACTCAAATGTTTTTTTTTTCTCTTTTCTTTCTTTTTTACTTTTTTCAATTTGTTATACTTTGTCTTCTTCTTGTGTAAGGGCCGTGTCGCCCTAAAGTCCAACACACAATAGGCCTTTATCACGCAATGCTGAAACAAAATATTTTGCACGGCTAACCTCTCATCCAGTGCGAGGCTAGACGTACTAAAAGAAAGCTTTTTGTTCTCCTGGGACTCAAAATGGCCGCAGCGTGATAAAGGTCTATTTAGCCTGAGCCTAAAATCTGAAAAAAATTATGCGGCAAACGGAGGAGTGAAGAACAATGGAAAATATTTTTAGGTAGCATTTGTTATTATAACTTATATAATAACCAAATCAATGCACGCGCTCTGATTGGTCAATCAGCTGTGGGTAATTGTGCCGGTAAACCCAAGGAAAAATCGCGCGTCTTCTGAATTATTATATAAAAGTAATAAACCACAAGTTTCTATGGGTTATAAGCTGATAAACCACTTGGGATGTTGGTAGAACACTCGAAGAATTCGTAAACCACTCGCCTGCGGCTCGTGGTTTACAAATTCTTCTCGTGGTCTAACATAACTTTAGCTGTTACTAATGGCAAGTATTACCCAACATTTGAGTTAGGGTTTCTTGGTGACTTTGAAGATTTAGAAAACGTGTCTGAAATGGTTGCAGAGACATCCGAAACGTCGAAAGATCAACAAAGCGAAAGTGCTACCGGTAAAAACAACACGTGCACGTGCACGTGTAGCGAAAAGTGCTGCCAGTGAAAACAAGACGTGCACCTGCACGTGCAGAATTTGCAACTTGATCAGTGCAGAAAAAGCGACTTTTCAGCGTGAAAAATGTCCTGCTATGTTATAAAAGCAATGGACAATGTCTAGCGCGCGTTCATCCAATTCGGGATGCACTTGGATAGTTGGGAGAGCACTTAGGTAGCGTAAGAGATGCTCTCAGCTGCGCCTCGAGCATCTCTTACGCTATCTTCGTGCTCTCCCAACTATCCAAGTGCATCCCGAATTGGATGAACGCACGCTAAACATTGTCCATTCCTTAAATGAGGCTGTGGGGCCTCTTCCTGACATTTGCACAATTGCCATTGTAGTTTTGGTTTCTCGACCTCTCTTTGCTTCACGAGTTTTTGAAGTACCCCGCGCCAATTCCAAACTACGTTTGGAATCCCGCATGTTTTCAAAATCTGCCTGCCCAACCCATACAAGACGGCGTCCTGAAAGTTTTGCCGAAGTTTCTATTTTTGTTTTTGCTTTCTGTAAATAACAGATCGCGTCGTCTAAAAGTGCCCAACTTTACAAAATAACAAGGGCTGTAAGTTCATGAACAGGAACCATTTATTCACAACATGGCGACAACCAAGAGGTCATAAAACGGTAGGCATGAAATGTGGACAACATACAAAAACTACAAAACAAAATAGAATTTCAATGTTAAGTCGCGACATGTCGCCTTGGGAATAGTGGTGTAGTGACAGTGATTTATCTGGATTGAGTTAGCGGATAATATCGTGCTCAATTTTTGTTGTTCGCATCATATTCGGATGTTGTTATTCGCTGCCATGGCTTCGCATCGTATTTGTCGTGTTGAATTGTTTTCTCCCTGGGGAGGGGGGGAGGACTCCCCTACATGGGCTATATAGGTATGGGCGGCCAAAAAGGGTATGGTTTTTCAGCCGTTTTGGTCATAAAAAGGGTATCGAATTCAGCTGATTCTGGTCATAAACAAGGTATAGATTTTGTTTTTCAGCTTTAATATGGGTATGTTTTTTAAGAAGAAGCCACTTTTTCATCGTTATCAAAAGGAAAATCAACAACAGCCATTCACAAATTATAATTACAGTAATTTAAAATTGGTCTGAACTACGCAACTAATTAAAATGCAGGTCTGAAACAGGATTTTGATGTAAGGGCCGGGTCATAAATTGGGCTTCGAATTTTTGGTCAGGTCATAAATAGGGTAAGGATTATCGAAGATCTTGGTCATAAATTTGGGTAAGGGTTTTGGGAAGCGGCCCGCACACCCCCATCCAATTTTTCTGTAACATTAATGGTATTGAGAAATCATCACTTATTGCATGGCTCTGCACAGGGTAACACAAAAGATTGGATAGTGGTGTCTTCACGGGAGGGGACACCAGCTCATACACACACATCGACATCCCAGCAGGAGACAGCGACTGAGACCTCTTTTTTTCGTGCCGTGCCAGTGTGATTAAAAGCGAATAACCGCAAGGTGAAAGTGAATGCTATGCTGGATGATGGTTCAAACGAGACCCTTATTGATGAAGAGGTTTTAGGAGTTCGAGGAGAGATACCACACAGTTACACTTAATGTCTTCAACAATGAGGTGAAAACATTCCAGTGAATGCCATTGGAAGTGACAATCGAGAGCCTTGTTCGAGAGTTTGTGCAATCGCAGATTAGTGGAAGATTCTGGATTGTTGCAGCATATGAGGCAATAAGAGCGTGGGGGATTGAATGCAGTGTGTGCAAGAGGTGTGGGAAAAAGCCGGCCACACAGAAAATGGGACTATTACCACAAAGAAGGCTGCCTTTCACATTTTGTGTGTTTGACCAGACCGCGGTGGACTATGCAGGTCTGATAACCACTATACGAGGACCTGGGCGTCAACAGCTTAAGAGGTGGTTGTGTGATTTTAATTCAAATTCAGCAGTTCATTTCAAAATAGCGTGGGGGCTTGATACAGACAGTTTACTAAATGCATTCACCAGATTTACCAGGAGACGAGGAATAC
>CBDDTI010000171.1:0-8091 GCA_965233585.1 bacterium | reverse complement strand
GGGGGGGGGGGTCAAGTATCCATAATGTAAGATTTGTCTTTACAATCTTTTTTTCTTAGGAGTTTTACTTCAAATGTGCAAGGCACCCTGCTGCTGAAGGTGAACAATGTGTTGCACTTACTTTGGTGCATTCAAACACAAGAGATATTCCTTGCTTAGCCTGCACAGGTGTCGAGTAAGTTTTAAGTCTTAGTTAAGTAAGTCTTAGCTATGAAGTACTGTCGTAACACTCTACAACAGCCTCCCTGGGGACAGAGAAAGGTGGCAGCTGCAGGGAAGTGGCTGTTGTTGAAACAAGTTTGATGGTATTAAAAATGAGTATTACGCTGTTCTTTGTTTTGTCTTTGAGAATAATCTTATTGTTTCTGATTAAAATTAAAGCTGTTCACAAGAGTTAAACAAGTGTTGATCAATTTTGTGTATTAATGTACATACTAAATCTGATGAATGGTCAAAGAGCTATCTTATTTTTTCATACATGTTAAGGTAATTCAGAACACCTTCAGTAATCTTTTAGAATACCTGTATTGTAGATAATCAAAACAACATATCATGTAGAAATAGTTTTACCAAGTAGAGTTTTGAAGTAATTAGCCTCCAAAATATAGGGGCACTCTGACTGACTTATTTCAATGACAGAGAAGATGGTGTGTTAAACATTTTGCCTGTTGTGAAAGGATATTATTATAATGCCCTAGGGGAGAGGATCTCCCTATAATGACCCATACGGGGAGGCATCACCCAAATGGGGTATCTTCTTCAGGCTTCTGGTATATAAAAGGATAGGGATTTCACAAGTTGAGGAATTTGAAAAGTTTGGAAAATCTGTCATTTAGTTATTTTAACCCATTGACTCCTGGAACTTTTTGCCAAAAATGCGCTTTTTGGACATTTTTTTGGGTTTGATGCTGGATCTCAGCCAAATTAGCTTTAATCTGGTGGAAAATGCATGTGCAACACGACAGCTTTCCCTCCTTACCACTAGAATCGCGTTTTTTGACATTTGGGCTCAACATGTGCAGAAATCAAAATTGCGAGATAGTTTTTGGACGAGAAAGTGACCTACGCCTTTAGCCTTTTCGATTTTTGAAATTTTTTTTTTCTCCTTTACTTTTTTTCCTTTTCTATTCTTTTTGCTGCAATGATTGACCCTCTACTGGGCTTGCTTTTGGTTAAAAAACTGATCTGGGCTTCATTGCAAAGACCTTTTCCTTCTGCAGAAGTTGACCATAGATAACGTCAATTTTGGTCAAAAGTGATGACGTTAGAAGTGGAAGAAAGGCCAAGGCTCATCACGGCCGGTTACGAGCAGCACAGGAGTCGATGGGTTAAAATTCCTTTTATTAAAATGTTAGAACAGACACAGTGAAAAATGACAAGATGGGCCAGTTATGAAATTATGTGAGGAGTATTTTGTATATTATTTTGTATATTATTTGAAAGGGGTTCTTTTTCTGTCAAAATGGTATACAAAAGTGTAAGGGGATGGACCTCAGGACAGAGCCTCCCATAAAGAATTTTATAGAATAGCCCCCCTTCCCCCCCCCCCCCCCCCCCTTCCTGGGCGATAACACATTTCAAGATCACATTCCTGTTGTTACATGTTACTTTCCTGTTTTTTAGGAATCCAGTTCTTGTTTTTCCATGTGCAGATGGACATGCTGTGTGTTTGGACTGTTTTAAAATCTACTGCACAACAAAACTAAATGACCGACAGTTTGTACACAGTGATTCTTACGGGTACACTCTGCCTTGCCCTGGAAGCTCAGGTAAGATTTAATCAGACAGTCTTTAGAAATTCAGTATTGTTAAGAATGTATGTTTTCCATGCCCAGTTTGGATAATTTTTCTGTTGACTTTAGGCTTAAAATTGTACACCTTCTTAGATTATAGCATGTGTATTTCAGTTAAATAAAACCTTTGTGACCAGGAATTGAACTGCCAAATACAACTGTATGATGTCTGTGTCATGTTACATTATGTGCATACTTTGCACCTTATACATAAGGAAGCTTTTTATCAATTATAAGCTACTTTTTTAGGAAAAGGAATTAATTCTTCATACTTTTCAATGGTAAAATAAAGTTCATTTTAAAATATTTTGTTTTTATTTTCCAGCAACACTCGAGAAATTGTGTTAAAAAAATTGAAAAATTACTTTACCCTTGACACATCTCATTTAGCTGCCTTTTTGTACGGCTTCCTTCCAAGTGTCACAACTTTCAAGGGATCGCTAGTTTCAGGTGGCTAAAAAGTGCACCCATGATATTTGGGCCGATCAGTTTCAAAACAATAAACATTACAGAGAAAAAAGTACAGATCTTTTTGGAAAAAATTTCTGTCATGTTTATTTTGCCCTTTTAATAAGGCTCATGCAAAAATATCAGATCGTTCTGGCTCAGCTTGTTGTATTCATTGGCAGTGTTTCTCATATGAAATTATGCTACGTTTGAGGTCATTACTATTGAAGGGTCAGCCCTTCTTTCAGGAGGGACTGTTTGTTGTCACCTGCGTGTCTTTACTTGGGAGAAAGGGTCATTACTTTCAGGAGTACTCCTTGCATTTATCAAAGAAATTTTATCACTTCTTGTGGGGAGTCTCAGCTTTGTGGGGAGGTGTTGTTATTTTCAGAGCTTTTGGGCCTTCACGGTAGTTTTAAGATCCATGTAGCATCTGTCTCACTAATTGGCTGTTGGTGGGTTTTTTAATTTCGCTGTATGAAGTGACTGATCCATTTAAACATCTCTGTGGGGATCTTCACTTAGATCTATGCAGCAAACCATCTTTTGGAGCTCAGCCAAGACAAAATTCAATGGAAATGGTCAATAATAACAAAACAGTCTGACTGACTTTAATTTTAATGACACTTTTAGCATATTGAACAAATTCGTGAACACAAACTGTCAAACATGATATAAACAAGTCAAAGAACATTGGGTAACATGCCCCAGTTGTTTAGAGGGTAGATAATGCTATCCATCTAAAAGGTGGCATGTTAACCAAACAACCATCTGCACTATCCAGTGGGATTTATCTTATGGGTAGTGTGATCATTCCTTGGAACAACTAGGGCCACGGAAAAAATATTGATTTTAAGATTAAATTTTAGAGGGAGGGATTCACGGAACTGAAAAAAGTCAACTTTGTTGGCTTTGGCAACCTTACATAATATTATTATTTACAACAGGGGTGTGAGGTAGTTCTTGCCTTTAGAGAGAGGGATTCATGAAACTGAAAAAAATAAACTTTGTTGGCTTTGGCAACCTCACATATATACAACAGGGGTGTGAGGTAGTTCTTGCCTTTGATTGTGTAGTTCCAGAAAATATCCATACCCCTCCCATGGAAGGTTTTTTAGTTTGAACCCCCCAACCCTCTGGAAATTCCATTTTTGTGTCATACTTTCATTCAAAAAATTGGGCTTTTAAAACCCCCCTCCCCCTTGGAATTTCCATTAACCATCCTTGGGGTGGGCATGGATATTTTCTGGAACTACACATTTACAATCATAATCAGACCATCAATCCTTCTTGAACATTTTTGTGATCTCCTTCAGAACGTCTAGTGTAAACTGTTGATATCTGCTCTCCGCTTCAAGCTGCTGTTGTAGTATTCTCTTGAACAAGTCCTCCTCTCTTTTGCGACTGTCTTCCAAAAACTCCCTCAAGATGGCAATCATGCTAAGATCCTCCTGCCTGCTCTGTACCACTTTTCCTGGTCTGGGGTTCTTTCTGGGCTTCTTCCTGGGAACCGGATCGTAGGGCGCACTGTGGGGTCTTTTGACACCCCGTACAGTCGCCTCTTCCGGATAGCTGTCATCCTCATCTGAGGAATCCTCCTCGCTTGGAATGCTCTGTGGTACAGTTTCTGCATTCAAAGGTGTCACTTGAGTCATCTGAGGAATTGCCTCGGAGTATACCTGTATTGGAATGGGATACTGCCCAACCTGGCTTGCTATTGGGGCATTTAGGGGTGTGGTTGGGGGTGCTGGTTTGATGGGGCGTAGCTGTCTGGGGGTGACCGTGTCAGAGGGAATGGCGATGGTCACAGCCGGAGAAGCAGTAACAACTGTTGGGGTATTATCACCAGTCAATTCCACAGGGATGTTAATACGTACCACATCTTCCTCGTTGTAAGGCGCTCCCTTGTTGTTGATGATCTCTTTGAGTATATTATGATATGCAAAAGAATGCGGCAGCTGGTCCTTGGTTCGGTTGTACTCAGCAAGCAGGTTCTTTATCCGCACCTTACACTGATTACCTGTCCTGGGACCCAGCGAGCAGTGAGCAACACGACGGTTGAACTCTTTCGCAATCATGTTCCATTCTTGATAATTCCTTTTCTTGCCTTTAATAATTCGATAGTTCGCCCTCCAAAGCCCTAATAAGGCCATGGTTTCCGGGTCGGTCCAACGGGAAGAGTTTATTGTCCCAGTGACATCTTCATTGGTGACGTCTTGTTTTTGTTGCACAGTGTGTTGACCAGGAAGACTGACTTCAACCATTGAAGTTTTGTCCCCCTCCCCCACAGTTACCATTGTGCTTGTGTCAGTCACTGTTGCCACAGCAACTGTCATTGGCTGAGGTTGATGGGACATCATGAAACTTGTGTGTGTCAATTTCTGTTGAGAGAGAGTTTTTTCTTGTTTTGAGTTTATTAATTTTTCTGCCTGTTGAAAATGGTTGACAAAATTGAAAATTAATAAACAAATAAATCACACACACAAGCTGGTGAATGCAACAAGCAAATAAACTAAAAAAGAAAAGAAAACACTGAGTGGAAACTAAACTTGCATGTTTTTTTGGTAGCAAGACTTAGGGCCCGATCCACTCAATGTCAGAAAAACTGAAAACACAGCTTTATTTCTACAGTTGCCCAAGTTAGATTATGGTGGAGGTAGAAATAAATCAAGTTTAGGCTCATTTGTTCCAAGAAATAGCATTCCATAGGGTTTAGAAAGGTCTTTTAAGAAACATGCCCTTAAAAGCCCAAACAGGGGAGAAAGTACAAAACATGGACCCTGGACCATAGGCTCCCATTGTGGTCAAAGTCTATGGACCTGGTCCATCAAAATATGGACCTTCATGGACTGGGTCCATGGACCCCTTATTTTTCATTACCTCCAAAAATTACTGTCGTAAACAATGATAAAATAAAAGTAAAACGAAATAAGTAAATTGAGCATTTTCTAAATAACACAATTTGCAATGTTTACAAGCCAAGCAGTTTAATTATTTGTTGTTTGGTCTCCTGCATCCAAACGTTAAAAATTTGACTTTGGCTCTACAAAGGTGACAGTGTCAGTTGTATTAGAGAAAGTTGATTTAATATGACAAGGGGGGGTGATGAAGATATTGAAACTTGAAGCTTGAAATTTTAGCAGCCCCGCTTGCTAGCGGTTCAATTTTTAGGAGCCCCCCCCCCCCCCCCCCTCCTGTTAGTTTTGAAGTATACAAATTTTTGGACCCTCCCCCCTAATTTTTTCAGAGCTCCCCTTTTGGGTGTCTAAAAATTTTCGGAGCCCCCCCCTCAATATCTTCATCCCCCCCCCCCCCCCCGTTGTAATATTAAATGAACTTTCCCTAAAAATGCATTTCATTTAAGCCCTGATTTTGTTAGTTTTCGTGTTGGGAAAATGTTGCAGATCATAACTAAATTGTTACACTACAGTATTTTTAGTAGAAGTAAAAATAGGGGGTCCATGAACCCAAACAGGGAAACGGTCCCGTCCCCCTGGACAATTAGACCCAGACAACTTGCGAGTTGTCTGGGGGAAATTGTCCAGGGGGCGACGAGTTGTCTTAACTTCCCACGGTTGGAGCAACGTCTATAAGCTGCTTACAAAACAAACGAGCCTTTCGTAATTCAGTCATGAATAGTTCTTGGGAGAGAAATTAGAAAAGGACGCGACACCCACAAAGTACATCTCGAAGTCAAGGTCCGTTTAATTATGGCCGTCTAGAAGCCGTGGCATTTACTAGTAAGGGGGTCTTGTTGAGACAGAGACGAAAACCAATACTTGTGACGACTTCGTATTGCCCGTGAGTTTTTCACACTAAGCTAAACTACACTTTCGAACTACCCCTCACGGAAATGAAGCAGTTATTTCTTGTATATTGGAACTACAGTAATGCATGGATATAAATGTTAACATTTATAGTGCGGCTCTGTTTCGTATGCCCCAGTGAAGGCCCGAAGATATATAAATTTCGTAATTTCATATTCTGTTATTTTCAAAGATATAAATTTCAGTCGAAGCAACTTTGAATAAATTTGCGATCAGTATGGATTCCACGCACTTCTGCTGAATTTATCTTTTTAATTTTTTGATCGCGAAGATCAAGACTCTTTTCGCTTCGAGTATTGTCGAAGATTGCCTTCCATTGTGGATTCAAACGCTGTGAAATCGTCGAATCCAGCGTTTAAAAGGTCTTTATCAATTATGCAAATCGCGCGAGCTCAGATCGCTGCGATGCTAATGCGAGATTCGAGCTTCTTTGCGCTAAATCGCTTATTTTGATAGCGTGCTCTGCTAGAGCTATACCCAGGTAAAGTAAAATGTACTTACGATATGTGGCACGCACAGTCGTTCAATATGTTGTTTTTCTGTTGAATCAGCGAGGCGCTTCTCCCTTCTGTGTTCGATTGAATTCAATTCTTGTGGCGCTCAGACCGCGCCGACAATGGTATCGAAACTCGCTGGATCCGCTTGACCGATTTAATCTTCCTAATTAGGCTTTTCTGCGAAGCTTGGCTAAAACTCTCCTGTTACGATATAAACCAGAAAGACTTCAATAATTTTAAGTCATTCTTTGCGGCATTTTCAAGACTTCTGACCTGAAAAGTTAGTGGGTCTTCGCTTTTATTCCTGTCTCGCTTGGTGGACACTCGACAAAGCTGGGACCGATTCAATTCAAGCCAGCCGAACGTCGATAATAAGTAAACAATGGCCTTTTGTTAGTAGTATGACGTAAGCCAGATCCGAAATATGATTCGATCTACTGGCGTAATTCAGTCTTGTATCGCTTTCATATGGTAATTTGCCCCAAACTTGAAAACATTTTTGCATCTGGGCATGAATAAATCCCAGAAGGAGGATCGTGTTTTGGATAAAGAAATATTTTCATTTTGCCCTAAAGCGCGTGGTGTGAAATATTTTGGCGTGATTAATTTGCGAGTCGATGAAGTTTTTTTTTCCTCTCTCTCTCTTTCTTTTCTTTTTTTTTTTTTTTTGATGGGAAGAGCCCCGGGTGGGAGGGGAGGGGAGCAAAAAGGCGGTCAGCAATATATCAATTTTTGCGATTTCTGACGAATGACATTTCTGGAAGGAGTTAGTCTTTTTCTATGCTCAGCAATTTAAAGTCTATCCTATTAAGTCTTTTGCCGACAAATGCTTCCTGAACGCCCTCAGAATGTGTCTCTGAATAGAACGGCTTGGTTTGAGTTTTAAGCAAAAACCCCGCAAAGGCTCCTTTACATTTGAAAGCGGTTTTAGGTGTTTCGGTAATGAACTAAATTTTGAAGGAAAATGATTTTGCTGGGAATCGTTTCAACTCGCCAAAAATGTGAACTTTGCAAAATGAAAAAATCTACCAAGTGTCTTGACGGTTATAGACCTTTTCATAAATCGCTTTTATTTCCATTTAAATTGGCCTCGCTAAACTCGTCTGGGAGTAAAATGCTTTTGAATTATCAGCTCACAAACGAGGTTAGTTAGGCTAAGTTTAATACTTACAAAATAATTTATAATTAGCAGTCATTATGAAAAGGGTCTATGGTGTAAATTGTAGTGGTCCAGCAGATTCTAGCAATTATTTGTTGAAAGAAGAAATAACCAGTATTGTATATGTGAACATTTTCTGCAGGTAGCTGCGACAGTGCCTTTATTTCTGAGGCGCATAATTTCCGGGTGCTCAGTGAGGATCAGGTTTGTGGGCCAATAGGCCATTTGCACGTTCGGGTCACATGGTACGGAATAAGACTATGCTGGGACGCAAATTCAGTACAAAGTGGGACTTTCAGAGCAAAGGAATGTCGGGCTGGTACGAGTTCCATAGTTTTTGGAAGTCCCACTGTATAACTAGAGTGAAG
>CBDDTI010000170.1:0-2500 GCA_965233585.1 bacterium | reverse complement strand
ACATGGTTCTGTCCTACCAAGAGTTCATTGCTATTGCTCTTACACATACTCATTATTCATGCAATATTAACTGTAGTAGACCTGGTAATCAATGTTCTAGAATGTTTCGATTGTGGACAGAAATTATTACACTCAAAAAATAACTATATGCTTTAATAGTTTAAGTTCCTTTGGTAAATTCTTTTCAATTCCCCCACCCCACGCCCCTGTTCGACTGTTAAAGTTCTGCTCTTAGAGTGAAAAATACCTATTAACACACCTACTAAGGTGTTTCTGTCTAATTTTACATGACGAACGTACAACAATTAAGACAACACGCTCTGTTATCTTACATTTGCGAACACCCTTCCTTGTCTAACCTAGCTGTCGAGACTTTTGTGACAGACTTGTTTGTCCTACTAAAAGTGAGTAAATTTTACTCTCTGAAAAGTACGTTAAGTGGGATTAGATATAGTGCGAAAATAATTTACGAGCCTGCGTTGCAGGTGTAAACGGGAAGGGAGATATAGGGGATGTAAAAAACCCAATGTCCCGTCCTGAGTCTCCATCGGTGCAGTCCCTTTACGGGTGTTCAGCAGCCTAGGAATGAGGAAGCCAGTGGAGCCCTTTCTCATAAGATGTCATTCTCTCGGCTCAGCCAGGTTCAGATCGCTTTATTTGCGAATTTTTATTTCTCTCTATACTCCACTAGCTAGTGAGATGTTCCCTGGCTACTGATAGATCGAAACGATATCTTACTCATTGCAATCGCAAGCTAAAACAAGTCCACTTAGAACATTCATGTATTCTGCCTTGCGTTTGTTGTTAAAACCTTCCGTTGTTATGTCAAAGTAGTTGCATACAATACAAAGCATAGCAATGCTGAGCTGTTTCAGTCTTTTTTCTTTGTACAACGCGCAAATGTCTAGGTTGTCATATACAATTGGATGCCGCAACTGTACTTCTTGAAGTATGGCTTATCGTGTGACATCCATTTGCTGCTGCTCTTCTGCCGCCATGATATCTGGCGCTGAAAGTTCACCTTGATCATAACGACATTTTACCACCATTCTAGAAAAAAAAAAAAGACTGCACTTGCTATGTGGTGAGATACTCGTCTCTCTTGAAGAGCTTCGAGCCATCCATCTTCTTGGCAAATCTCATGTCTCGGGCTACGTCAATGGGATCCTATTTTTGGCCTGATGCCTGGCCAAGATTAAATTTTTCCTCAAAATATTTCTTCTGGGTATCACTGAATCGATTAAACTTTTTGTTAGTCTTCAAGGCCCACACCTCAGGTAAAGTGTTGGCGCTTACTGAGATGTCTTCTTGTTCAAGGGCTGCCGAAACTGCTTCACTCGAGCCTTCGACTAAAAGGGCATAGTATTTCTTTTAGCCACGTCCAACAGAATGCATCTCTCAGGCACCATCTTGCACTAACCAAACAACAGGCGCTTTCCAAACCGGAATGTATCTGGTACATTTTGACACATCCCTCATTTGGGCAGGTAAGGAGTTCACTTGAGAACTTATCACTCTCTGCTGCTGGCTGCTCATCGTCCACTTGCACTTTTTTGACCTTTCTTGTGAAACACTAACAAAGTCTCCATGGGAGAATCTTCCTTCGAAGGAACAATTTTGCAAGTAATTTGGAACTGGAAGAAACAGAACCCTAGTCATTGTAAAGGTCTGACTGTTGATTAAATAGAGCATTCATCGCAATATAATGCGCACAAAATGGGAAAGAAGATACTAATTACTAATTACTAATTACAGGTCACAAACCCCTGAAAACTAATCATATTCCGCTGCATTTTACGAGAAACAGCAGCCAATAGTTGCAGTTTCCAGACAAATTATTCTGATAGGAGGAAAATCAGTTGTATAGACTCCAGAGACGATAGACTGCATTGCTTATGAGAAACATACATGAAATACGTACCTTCAGTTTGGCTTTGGTTGACTAGTTTCCCTGGTCCTACCTAAAACGCTCTCCAGACAGTAATACCTTGCTCTCTGTACTGGAAGTTGTTCAGGGAACTTACTCCCGCTAACTTGACTTGAGGGAGAACACACTTTCCTTCAGTGCCCGCGTCAACTAGGGCAACCCGTAGACCTTCCATTAGACAATATAGCGACAATATAGTCTTTGGCATTCTTCACATCGTGACCCTCGTTAATGTGACGTCTGACGTGAGCCTTTATTGTAGCAGCTTTCCTGTCGCAAGCTCCTTTTCCATCGCGCACAATGCCACGACATATCCGGGACTTTTCTGTTCTTTGCAGCGCCAAATTGGAAAGCCAATTAGGAAAATGTACAGAAAACAACAAAAGAAATCGACCGAAACTTGAAAGAAGAAGTCGAATATTGTTGCTTTGCGGAATAACTATTCAGTTTAAGGCGCGAGTCTCATTATTTCAATATTTAGTTAATACAGGAGCCCATCACTAGGAGCCTACAACTACCCCATATTCCTGTCACGGCGTTTTCACAGACCGATCTATTTTTAGTTTGAATTTA
>CBDDTI010000169.1:0-6996 GCA_965233585.1 bacterium | reverse complement strand
ACCCTGAAATCATGCCCTCGGCGGTCATACGTGACATGATTACCTGTGACCTTGAGTGTCCTTGACATGATTATTGTATAATCTGCAGTTGTGACGTTATGGGCGCTGATTTCGAAAATTCACTGCACGCTTTCGGCCAATCAGAAAAGAGTTAGAGCGTTCAATGTATCATAATATAGCTTAAATTGTAGTGTACTTTTAAAATCCCTACTATATATTGCGCACTTTCGTGCGGTTTCGAGAAACCGAGTGCATGAAGTTTAAAACTGCTCTGTATTAGCTCAAAGATTAGTTTTAAGTTTAATTTGTACAATTGAAACCAGATTAATTGCTTGTTGAATTCAAAACGAAGCTTTTGGCCTTTTTCAACTTCTTTTTATTAATGCCTTGTTTCCATTTCTTTGCTATGTGTTCAGTTTTTGTTGTTGTTTCTTATCAGCATGTTTAATTAAATTCATGTTACCTGGAAGTTTATCATAGATTAACGTTGCAAAATGTACAAGGAATACGCGAGTTCACTACATTCCCCTTTAAAAATAGTGGGATTAAATTAAAAGTGAAAGGTCGAGATTTCCTTTGATATCACAAGGTTGTCACTACATCAATTAGGATTTCTGTTTTGATAACTGTCTGACAATGAGAACTCCAGATACATCCAAGAACTGCCTACAAGAGCTGTTTCCATAGAAATTACTTTTTACGATAATGAAAAGCGGGCAAACTGAATTGACTTGTACAGAATTGACTTTTACAGTAAATTTTTGGGAGAACAAAGAAAACGGTGAATAAACGACAATGTTTTGTACAAAAAGTAAAGCGAATGTAACCTATATCTTATTTGCCTAATCTATATACTGTTCATTTGAAATCCGTTATTGTTGTTATTTTAATCCTGTAAATATAACTTCCCCAGCTGAGTTAGTCTTATTAGGAAGTTTTTATTAAAACAAGCTTTCAAAACAATCTCCAGCCAATGTAACAAGAAATATTTAATCCCGGGCTTCGTAGTAATGGAGATATTGTTCAATAATCGGAATTCAGATTATAACTGTCGGCATTCTTTCATATTTAGGTATTAAGTTCATAATCAGGAAAGAGCTGAAAGATTTTCGACTTTCCAAAAAAGAACTGACACAGCGTGATCTAAAAAAGACAGGCAAGATCGGAGAAGGGTGGGAGGTGGGGGGGGGGGGGGGGGGGCGGTGATCCTTGCTTGGAACAAATGGGAACATCATTGCTAGGGACGGCTGGGGTTTTTATCTAGAGCAGTGACATCCTTTTGACAAAGTTCACGACAGCTCAATGATTACTGGGCACCGAGGAAATACACTTGGATATCACACGTTATTTTACACTTTAGGCAAGCCTTCGTAGTGATTGTATATATGTGCGCTTTGTAATTATAAGAGATTAGGCACAAAATTGTGCCCTCCTCAGTATCATCACCTCGCCCAGGCGTCCTGTGAGTATCCCCCTAACTCCCCACCCCCGGATAACTCGCCTGTACATGTAAAATTGTTAACCAGCTGTGAAATAACAACTCGGTCTCCACTGCAGTTGAGGTATGGCGTTCGTGTTGTGGCGAACTGCAAATACAGTATTTTGATACACTAGAAGTGAACGTGCTGCGTGAATTTATGTGGACAACTTACCAATTTGCTCAAGAGATTGATCAAATGATTGATCCTTGCCATAACAAATAAGATTTAAACAAACCAAAAACGACACTATCATCTTTAAAAGCATAGCCATCTTCTCGTACAGCGCAGTAATTAAAACAAGGTTGTCGATGTCGATGGGTTTGAAAAATGGGAGTTTGAAAACCACAATCTTTCGTGCCTGAGAATCGTCTGGAATGAGCGCAAGGTCTTCTGTTTATACAGTTAGGGTCATGGACTAAAGCCAAGACGTTTTTGAGGTTAATCATGGGTACAAATGGTCTATTTATATGCCTGAATCATGTAATCGTGAGGTTAGTAGGCCACACGCGTGTTGACAAATCTCTTTTATCCGTTTTGAAACCTTTATTGAACATAGAAGTCAGTTTTTGGGCCTGCTGATGGAGTAGGATGAGATGAGATGCCCTTAACTTCTACTCATTCATTCACTAAATCAATCAATCAATGAATCAATCAATAAAGAAAAAAATAACTGAGAAATGTGTCTGGATTTATTAAAACAGTGTCAAAGACTTCGCGCCTTGATCATGCGTTTTTTTTTTTCTCGCCATAGTTGACGATATAAAAATTAAAAGGAAAGTCACGTGAAATATGGGTGATTTCGCCCAAATTATTGGCACCGTTTTCATAAATCCGGTCATAAACATAAATCGATAAATCCGTCAATCGTTTAAAAAAGTATATGAGATAAATATTGTTGAGATAATCACTGATTTAATGCTGCAGAGTCAGCAATTTTCAAGTTAGATTTCCCGATGTTCGGTTATTCCGAAACAGAATACGCCAAATTTATACATATTTATACTTCCTGTAAAGAAAACAAGAACTAAGTCAAACTTGAATCTCAATTATGGGTTCTGAGAGACTCTTGATTAAAGCACATTCTTAGCGCTACATTTGGGCGTCAAGGGTATTAGACTTTCATGATTTGCCCAGTGGCACACTCACAAAAAACAAACTCTTCAACTATACAATATCGTGTGATATTTATACTCATTTCTTACGTTATTTCTTTTATTCTGAATCAAGTTGGTGGCCAACAAATTGTTGTAGTTAAACTAATTTATTAAAATATGCTTGTGCTCCAAATTCAGACACCACGTGAGCCAAACAACCGGAAATTGTACATACTTATTGACCGAGCGGGAGAGCCGGATGAAAAATACGAGGTCAGGAATTACGGATCGAGATTGAAATATTTTCCCTGCTCAGCCTATCTCAGTCAAAACGCACTTTTATCACATGACAACTTGGTGCAAATTAGGCTTGAAGCCAGACAGGACGCGGGTACGGTACATACACCAAAAGGCTGCGCGCGGAATGGACAACTACCTAACTAACTATAGAAGACTTATCGTTTATTTCCTTGCGTCGGAACAAGAAACTCGCAATTCACCGACTTATTTACTCATTTCTATATTGCTTTAAATTCAAGTCCACAATAACAATTCACGTTGGCGTTAGTAGAACATGTTCAAGTACCTCTTCTTTTTCAGACTCCTCTTCGTAGGATCGCTTTGTTCCCCGAATGTTTTTCGCTCTTCGCACCTGTTTTCTGCTGTGACGTAAAGGAGCTTGCAAAATTACCTTTCAATTGAAGAAAACCTGACAACAGAAGTTTACTAAGGTAGAAAAACACCAAAGGTACATTACTAACGAGCTTAAAGGAACAAGTACCCTTGATGATGGAGATGATAAACACGGATTACAATCGACAGCAAGTTTGGGCTAGAATTTCCAAGATGCACAAGCCTTGATGGCAGTTCCTTTAGAGGTCAGCCTGTTAGCAAGCTACTATCAACTGAAAGCCTTGAACAGGCTTTACCAACCTATGACCGTCAATGCATATTAAGAAGACGCGAGATAATAAGCGATACCTGAACTGGACTTTTCTTGTTGATCTGTCAAAACACCCGCCTATTAGTGAATACTCTGTAGATGCGTCCCTTAAACCGCCTTACCAACGGGTCTTGTGGATTAATACAGTTGAATTCGTGGCATTAATCACGTGCGTGTCCCTCTCAACCGGCGTGGTTTAAGCACAAGAGAAAACGTATGGCCCCGTACGTGAATAGATTATTTTATTACCAAATTTTTGGACTAAGATTTTCACAAATATAAGGTTGATTTCCTTCTTGAAAGTATTTACTACTGTTTGATTTCAAACTTGAACACTTAGATTTTTGTGCCTAAAGATCTTTTAGAAATTTGCTTTTTTAGCAGCATTACGGGGAAATTAATTTTACTGCTTGCACAGCGGAAAAAAACGGAGGAAATGCCAAAATGCCAAATAATGCTATGTTATGAATGAAGTTTTAAAGTTTCATTAACATTGAAAGTTCGCGTGAAATATATCTGCCTCTTTTTTGTGATATGTGAGATCAGTTTACGTTATTTTCGTAAATTGTGATCTAGATTTAGGGATGAGACAAAGTTGCTAAATTCGAAAATAACGAGGTCATAACCTTCGCCAGGATTCTGCAGCTGGTCTATGTTGGTCTTAATGAAACCCTCAGATCTGATTAAGAAGTTACAGAACACAACATTCCTTTCTGAATATCCGTTTTAATTGTCCCCCATAACATAGCATTGAGGTCTTAAATTTAAGCTACATTGCATGGCTTCTTGGCCACGCAATAGTTTGCTTTCTTTATCCATAATTACAATCTGAACAGGTCTAATTTTATGAGTAGGAACTCAATGCAGAAACAATTTCGACAATGAGGCTTCCATTTCAAGAAAAGTGCATCAATGTCTGACTACCCCATTCATTCCATTTTCCATTTACCTGTTATTCCTCTATAATTGCTCTTACTTAACATCTTCAACCTAAACAAAGAAAAAGAGATAGTAACTAAAAATGTATACAGCAAAAGCTGAAGTCAGTTGCGGCCAAACAAAAACGGCCCCTTTCCACTGATTACCACCGCTGGTAAGTTACCTTTAAACCCATTGTATTCTACTTCCAACTCACATTCCCCAAATACAGGAATAACCTCTCTTGTGTAAGTACGCAGAAAAGTATTCACACTGTTCAATCTCAACGCTTTACCTGACTGGGACAAATGGTGAAAAGTTTTCTCGTTGATAACTGATGTTGAGTCTCCAGTATCAATTTCAATGCTTACATTCACTCCGTTAATTAGCACTGTCACTTTATAAGGGTTTCGGCGTTTACTTGAATTCACACAAAACGGTTGATCATATACATCTGTCCCCAGAGCCTCTTCATCATAAACATTACCAACATCTTCTATAACTGGTGTAAGTTACCTGACCGCTGCTGATCTGGATATCCCTTCTGATTACCTCTGTTTGGCTGAGGGCCTTGCTTCTCACCTCTAGACTAACTATTAATGAGATTTGAACATGTATTGGCGATATGGCCTTTTTGCTTGCAATAGAACAGTTCCGTTTCTTAAACCTGCAACTTTGTGCACTATGATTCCTTCCACACCTAAAACAAGTAGACTTGTATTGCATGCTTCGTCCATCCACACGTCTCGTTCCATCGCTTGTTCAATCCCTTTGTAAAGTTACCTTGTTGACCGCCTCCGACTCCTTCGATTCCTGAAGCACCGCCCTAAAGAAAACCTCTGGCACCCAGGGTAGGTTGCAATCTTATACGCCTTTGCAAATGTTAATTCCTTCCCTACTAGCAGTCGTCACTGTATTTTCTCGTCCCGAATTCCGCACACAACCCTGTCCCTAAGCATCATCTCAAGAGTATCTTTATACTCACAATTTTCAGCCAAATTCCTCAGCGCCGCCACAAAATCTGTCACTGATTCTCCTTCGTTACGAAAACGGTTGTTGAACTTAAACCTTTGTACAATTTCAGAAGATGTCGGCGCTAAATGACCCTGGTTAAGCTTCACGAGCTCCTGGTACGACTTTTTTTTAGGTTTGGTCGGAGCTAAAAGGTCGCACATCGGCTTGTAAACCTTGCTTCCGCATACACTCAAAAGAATCGCCCGCCGTTTCACTTTGTCATCTCCGGACTCATCACCAATACCATTTGCATCATGTCTTAATCGCTCTTCCCATGCTCTTCCCATGCCGGTGTTTCGTTTTCCAAAGTCGCGTATCAACGAAAACGGCGGTAACCAGAAATCAGCAAGCTAAAACACATGTGGCCCAAGCTCTCAAACGAGCTTCCCTGTACATACAGTAGTGTTCACGTTATACAACAGTGGAAATAAAGGAATTTGAATGGTAAAAACGGCTATATTCTTGCTTAAAAATACAGGGTATGAATAAAGATTTTAAATGCACTGTGTCTCCTTGGTTCTCGTGAGGTCATTAGTTTGATTTATAGCAATTTAGGTGATGTGTAGCTTCAGATTTACATGGAGGAGTGCAGTGAAGCTTAAGGTGGCTCAAAACAGTTTCCAGCACTTAGATTTTGATGGGTTGTTATAGCCACTCTTTATCACTTGATGCTACAATCATGGTATCAAAACATTGCCCAATTATTGGTGAACACGTTGTTGTCCTTTCCATAACATAATAGGTTACCATAGCAACAGTATGACCTGCTAAAAACACCCTTAATTGCGGCTTTAGGGGCTTATAATTCAAAAACGGCACGGTGAAATTTTTTTATATTATCAATATTTAATAAGTATGATTAGGCCACCAGAGCCACCTTAAATTTCCGAAAATTTAAGGTGGCTCTGAACGCCACCTACGGAATTTTTTTTAACTTTGCCAAAAGTTGTGCCTAATCATACTTATTAAATATTGATAATATAAAAAAATTCCACCGTGCCGTTTTTGAATTATAAGCCCCTAAAGCCGCAATTAAGGGTGTTTTTAGCAGGTCATACTGTTGCTATGGTAACCTATCATGTTATGAAAATGACAACAACGTGTTCACCAATAATTGGGCAATGTTTTGATACCATGATTGTAGCATCAAGTGATAAAGAGTGGTTACAATGACCCATAGAAATTTTTGTGCTGGAAACTGTTTTGAGCCACCTTAAGATCACCAATTTAGCCCTTTTCACAGTCGTTTCTTTTTATTTGCATTTCCACCTAGTACAGTAATAGGACACATCCTTGTTGAATTAAAGCCCGCAAGAAAGGATTGACGTACAGTAATGATCAGTGATGTTTCTTTATAGGCTGCTTTCCTTAAATTAACACGATTCAGATCAGGAGCAATAAGTGGACGGTAGTGCATGAAGGGAACCTATGAATCTACTATGGCCATGGATTCGTTGGTTTCTTTGATGCATAATGATCCGAGTAATTTTTGATCATCGATGCTGTTCAAAACCATCTAAGACGAACGCACCAAAAGTTTCGGGCC
>CBDDTI010000168.1:0-3194 GCA_965233585.1 bacterium | reverse complement strand
CAGCCAAGAAGGCTGACATTGTATGTAATTAAAGCTGAGATAGTTTCATATATTAATTTTTCTTTTCTTGCAAAGTTTCGATTTCCGGTAAGAGAGAACACGAGAATATGTACCACTGAAAACATTCTCATTCACAAAGTTATCGGTTCGTGAGACCGACTTATCTTCGTCTGAGAGACCGAGGCAAATATAAGGAAAGTGCCCCTTGTCCGATCACCAAAGCAAGTAATAGTTCTCATTTTCATATTCCTCTAATTTTTTGTTCTCTACTTTGCCAGCCATGTAGTATCAGATATTTTTTCTATACCTTTTCTCATCGTAGCAATTTTAAAAAATGCGTTCAGACAGCAACATGTTTCGTCCGCTCAACAAAGTTAAGCCCTGTTTGACGGCGTTAGTACTTGGATGGGTGACCAAATACGAATACTGCGTGTTGTAATACCTTTTTTTTTTCTTTTTCCCTTTCCTTTTCCAAGGCGACAGGACTGCAGAATTGCCATTCTTGTGTAATGTTGTTTCT
The DNA here is from genome assembly GCA_965233585.1 of bacterium. Lineage (GTDB taxonomy): Bacteria > SAR324 > SAR324 > SAR324 > NAC60-12 > CBDDTI01. Next base: position 2,674 of record CBDDTI010000168.1, on the reverse strand, counting down.
TTGTTAATCAACTTTTTGTTCCTCATTTCGCCATGACCGTATTTATCTGCATTTATTTACATTATCGTATAAATAAACAGCGGGGCATGTCGTTCGAATTCTCCTCCATTCTCCAGCTGTTCTCTCGCCTATTGATCTTTCAAAACATTTAATCACGGCTTGAATCATTCGAAAATTCATACAGCTCGTCAATTTTGGGACTTTCAGAGCTTCTTTTTCTTTTTCGGCAATCGAGTATGGTTAAACCTGTATGAGCGGGCACTTTCGGGAAATGAGCTATTTTCTTAAAAGACACTTCTATAATTTTAATTCAGGTAGCCTCTATTTATAAAAACGTTCGTGCGAGAATTTATTCAACTTCATGTTTTATACCGAGTCCGTAACGCTCGGTCCTCGTTTTATACCTGAGTCCGTCTTTTATACCCAGTCCGTAGTCCGTAGTCCGTGTTAACTACTGATTGCTTCCGGCGGCAAAGTGTGCGAGCCTGGTTACTCAGCTCAAGATGGCGGATAAAACATCGACACTGAAGTGAACAAAATTCATTGGCCGGATAAAGAAAGCGCAAAACTTCACTAAAGATAAAAAATGCTTAGAAAATTAGGGGGTCTTCGTTTTAGAGTTTTTGGGGTCTTAGGGTCTTAGGGTCTTAGGGTCTTAGGGTCTTACGGTCTTCGTTTTAGAGGTCTTCGTTTTAGAGACACCCGTCGTGGTATGCATGTTGAACAATCAAGACCCCGGAGATCGATTCCTGTATACGTTCCTCCAAAAACGTCTGGTGGAAAACATGAGATGATGCCATATCAACCACCACCTTTTGTTGGTAGTTGGGGCAACCAGATTGGTCTTGGTAAAAAAAAAAACAACCAAAAAGAGAAAGGGAAAAGGTCTTCTACTAGGCCAAAACAGTCCATTCAATCAAATTCCACTCATAGGAGCTATTTTATAAATAAACCATTGTCGAATTATGATTTGAAAAATTGGGTAAAACAACTTGGTATAAAATACTTCAGAGGTGTTTTCAGCAAGGATACATTACCAAAAAAGAATGTGGTATAGTCAATCTTGATGACCATATTGGACCCGGTACACATTGGGTATGTTATAGAAACATTGACAGATTTTGTGAATACTTTGACTCTTTTGGATTACCAATGCCAATTGAAGTGAAAAAATATATGAAAACAAGTGGAAAACGATTGGTATATTCAACAGATGAGATACAAGAACGTGATTCAGTATTATGCGGTTATTGGTGTTTGTACTATCTGTTGGAAAGACAAAAGGGAAGAAGCATTCTTGATACAATACATAATTGTAAATTTGATATGTCAGATCATGTACAAGTGTCAATCATCAATTCATCATCAATTACTTCAAAAATATATAACATATATATATAATGGTAAAATCATATTGTGTTAAAGAAAAAAAACAAACTGAATGTGTACCAGGTAGTGAACGATATGTTAAAACCAAAAATGGTCGAACCATGATGAAGTGCCAATGTGCCAGCTGTGGGATAACAAAGGCTAAATTTGTTAAGAATAAGGGAAATTAGCGGTGCCCTCACAAGCTGGGGGCTTACTAGCTGAGGCGTTGATTAAAGGTGCAACTAAAGGTTTATTCAATCTTGGTAGAAAAGGTGCATCGGAAGCCATTAAATCAGATTATGCAAAACAAAAAATAAAAGATGTTGCAAACAAATATCTGGATCAAGCTTTGGATCGTTTTACATCAGATTTATCAAAAAAATTAGATCCAGTCAGTGGTGGTGCCATTGATATACACAAGGCCATATTAAAAGTAGCGCCCAAAAAGGGTTTTGTTATGCCCGGACATAAGTACACGGGGCCGGGGAACCCTTTAGAACAACAGCTGAGGTATGATCCAAATACTGGTCAGATACTTGAGATATATCAACAACCAACTGGTAAAACAGATGCTGTAAGCATGCAACATGATGTTGATTATACAGTTTGCGGTAATAAATCAAAAGGCGACCAAGTTAAATGCAAGAATGAAGCCGATCGTAAGATGGTTAAAGCTCTTGATGCAATACCTTGGAAAGACAGACAATGGGGACATGCTGTTGCTCGCAATGCTATAGCAGCTTAAAGTCAAAGTTGGGTATGGGTGTTAAGAAGTCAAAAAACGGGAAAAGCCGTCAAGTGAAGAAAATTGGCAAGTAAAATTAGCTGATGAGTTACATACGCCCATAAAACGCAACTTCACTCGGCGGCGTGTAATCACAAATCATATCGATGAAATATGGGCAAGTGATCGTAGTTACTAAAACATGGAACCAGCCAAAACCAGCCAAAACCAGCCAAATCCATCCACAATATACCTTAATACGACGTTTGTGTGATATTTGCGTAGATGGCTGTCTGTGTGATTTTGCGTGACTATCACGTTGACAATCATGCGAAGAATTTCCTCGACCTTAGATATTACCCTTCCCAGTAGACCGCGACACCCACGAAATTTTTCCTCATCACTCTCCCCTGAATGTTCCTTGTCAGACTCCATTTTCGAAAGGTCTATATGCTCAGTGTAGTGCGGCTATTATATAGTAAATCGTTATCGGAATTGCACACACATTTTTCGAATCGGCTTTTTCTCTTTTTTGATAAGGCGCTTGTTTGCTTTTTCGATAAGACTTGATTACTCTAA
>CBDDTI010000167.1:0-3629 GCA_965233585.1 bacterium | reverse complement strand
TTACCGCGTAGAATGCAATAAACACGGCACATGACGAAAAAAGCACCGCCTATAATACAACATGCACCGCATATAATGAAAAAGCTACCGCGTCGAAGTGAATAAGCACCCCATAAAACGGACTAAATACCGAATACAATGAAAAACCACCCTAGGCCTAATTAATGAACATAAATATCATAAGACAGGTATGGCGTTCCATATTCCTCTAGCCGCCATTTTGGTGTACCACGGATCGTTTTCATAGTGGGCTCTGTAAATTTCTGCGAAACATTTCGATGAATATCTGAAGCTTGGGGAAACGCACAGGCCTAAAACTTGGAGAAGTGTCCTATCTGGTTTTCTTCTATAACACCGCTCAGTCTCGTAGCTTTTTCCACTGGATAGTTTTCTATTTATTTTATTGAGTGACAGTGAAAACGATTTATAGACATGAGGGCCTCTTGTGCCCGGTCCGTTCAGTCGATAAAAACGATAATCGATAACAATCGATAAAATTCGATAGAAGTTAATAAATTGTATCGGAAATCAATACAAAAATGATGAAGGGATGCTTGTGAGTAATCAATGATCGTCGATTTTTGAATTGTTTATCAATTTTACCCGCGCAAAATGTCTCTACCTATTTTAGGCGTCAGGGCTGCAATACAGGTCACAGGATCACAGGTCACAAAAAATAATTGTGAATTTGCGGTGAGTGCGTATTTATATCGTATTTAGTTCGTTAGACACACCCTTTCCTACCTAATAAAACAATATTCCTAATATGAGATTTCAATGTCCTTGAAATCCGCTCGTATTGTTAATGGTTTTCTTGAAAGTTACTAACGGTTTCAAATACGGGGCACCATAATTATAGAAACAGAACCACATGTATGCATAGAAATAGGAAATCATGCAACTCTTCTTTTATAGTCAACATGGCTAGCGGCATGGCTCACAAGCGCGTGCGCCCAACGAAGAACGACAACGACGCGCAACATGACGGCCATCCAGCTAATACCAAGTCATGCAGTCTTGGATTACAGCATATATCTTTGATATTAGGCATCCATATGATGTTGAATTGACAGCTGCCATATAGAGATTCGCTGACCAGTATCACGTGACCATATCGCGGACTCAAATTAGCTCATCAAGGTCGTGTGTTTTTTTGAAGTTGACCGCTGACCGAGTGATGGTTTTCGATTGGATCGCGGGCTCATGTCAGGTTAACTTGTTGAAAACAGGGTAGGATTGTTCGGAACACGGTTAACGCTAACGCAGGTTTAAAAGTTAACCAAATTAAAACTTTTTCTCTCATGCAGATGTTTTTGGTTGCTTTGTTTTGTGTATATGCTTGGTGATTATTGAAACTCAAAACAGAAGGCCAAACAATATACAGAAAACCTCACCGCAAAGTTACAAAACTCAAAGCAAAATTCTACTATTTCCTGGGTTAGCTTAATCGGGCTCTGAACAACCCGGCCCAGGAGCTACGCTTTTAGGCTGGCCTAAATCTATTTAGAAAACAGTCCTTAGAAAGCACGCGCGCTGATTGGTTAAAAGTCGTGTTTGTATAACTCGATGGAGATACAGAACTAGCGCGCGCCGTTGACGTAGTGATGGCGCGAACGAAGAGAATTTACATTTTGATAATCAAAGTTAACAAGTTATTTTCCTTTTTTCTCGTCGCGGTGTTTTCTAAAAGAAATAGAAAACATGTACTCCGTGTCTCTATTGAGTTGTAGAAACACTCGTGAAAGTTTGGGAAAACTCGATAGAAACGCGGTACATGTTTTCTATTTCCTAAATATTACCCATGTTCATGAAGGTTTTTGAGAAATGATTGATTAGATTATGAATTTTGCTTCCTTCAGGTTTTTTACGTATCAACCTGGTGTTACCTGTCAAAGGATGTTTAGAATTCTATTACGGCATCGTAGGCGGTTTGTAAGTTATTCTTCCTGTTTTTTCTTTTTTAGTTAATATTGATAACGTTTGGTGTAGCGTTTATGACTCTATTTAGTCCTCACATGCTCAGTGTACAAATTGCCACAAAACTTGAAGAAAAAAAACAGAGCCCTTTCTGGTTAGATAGATAGATTCTTTGATTTGGCACAGGATTCATTAAGTTAGAACTTACTTCAAGTGAAGCTCTGCACCCAAAGTAATACTCAAAAACCAAACCTAATGAGTAGAATAGAATGAACTTAACAAAAAATTAACAATAAAGAGTTGAAATGAAAAAGAAAAAACGTGGCAACACTCTTGGCTCCAGTCTCGTCAAGTTCTGTGAAAAGCCAAATGTCCTGATTTGCAAACTTTTAAATTGGGACAGAGGGTTCTGCTCGGAACGCACATAGTTTCCATATTTTCTTACTCTCCCCATTAGATTGTTGCCAGAGGATGATCCTTGTTTAAGATAAAATCTGGGAATTTTAGTCTTAATTAAAACAGAACCAGCGGCGTAACTATTGTCGTGGCAGCAGCATGGTGGGTGTCATTTTACGGTTTCTTTTGGTTCTTTTGTGATGTACAGTTCTGGTGCCAAGTTTAAAGAAAACTGCTTTTAATACCGGTACTTCTAGAGATATTCTTGGTCGAGTGGAGCCACCTATGAAGTCATCACTTTCCTCATTTGCATAATATAAAAACGTTAATATCTCTAAAACGAAAAAAGATATTCCAAAAAAGAAAACACCATTCTTTTTCACTTTGATAAGCCTTTCAAATAGCACCAATTATTTTTTACTTCAAAGGCACTTAAAAGTTTGGCACAAATGATAAATAATATTGAGAAGTGAAGAACATTTTTGTTTGAGAGAAAAAATCAGAAAAGCAATTACATCATCGAATTCATAGTGCCTTTGTTTTCCACACAGATGTTTCTTATTGCTGTTGCCCTGCTGCTGGGTTTTGCAATTTACAATAATCGAAGCTATTTATCAGGTAAGACCCCGACTGTGTTTCTAAAGATGTATTTAAGGATATTTTTCAATTATTGGGTCTTATCTCTGGGATCTGTAGCATAAAAGGTGGTTTTCTCTAGCGATGGAGTGAGAGTCTGAGATGCAGTCAGATTCGTAAGAGCTTTTACAACCTCGTGGAAATCAAAATTTGAGTCGTAAGTGGATTCATAGGTTTGATGGATTCGAAATCTGAACAATCAGAACATTTCAAAATTCTTCCGATTCCGATTACGACCTTGTCTCTTATCAGGATCCAGTGAAAACTAAGACGGTATAATGGCTCAAAACATTTTTCAGGTAGGCCTTAGAAATTGGCCCACAGGCGTAAGGGGGTGTGACTGGGTGTCAGAACATAGTTTTCATGAGCCACATGCGGCCTAAGGCAAGAAAGTTGGCAGGTATGTTGTAGATCCATAATCGTTATTAACCGTACATATTTTGAATAGCACTGATCTATTTATTTTAATTTGTGTTTCAGGAAACTCAAAGCATCACCATTATGTTGATTATTATCTTGGTGTAAAGAGTACCTCTTGCATTAACGAAACTTTAGACTGGAAATCTGAAATAAAATGCAAGCCTAACGAGTATGGATGGAACAAGTAACATTCTCAAAGTCATTAATAATTCATCAAGTTAAAACAAAGTAAATCACAACCGTGAAGGGGGTTTGGATAC
>CBDDTI010000166.1:0-7017 GCA_965233585.1 bacterium | reverse complement strand
TCACCCCTCCCACCTTACCAAGCTAGACTAGTATTGTGTTAGTGATATGTGCCTGTTGGAGTACTTCATTCCCAACCCCTTTCCCCACATTTAGTATTTGTGTTTCTCTTTCTCATGGGTTGGGAGCATTAATTCTGGAATTAACCGATTTATTACTTATTTATTTATTTATTAATTACAATTTAATGGCAACTTACAAAATACAAAAACGCAGTAGAAAAAAAGAAAAATGCCATAAGGATAGTCCGTAAAAGAGTCAAAGACCCCATACTCAGACAGACCACCCAGCTATTAAAAAGTACAAAATAACAAAAGGAAAAAATATAAATCCAAATATGAAACATAATAAATAAACAAGGTAAAATAGATTTGCTAAAATATACCATGTCAGTTCCACATATCTACAATACGAGTAAAAAAACTAAACTTCAAGATGTTCGTTCTAGCAGAGTTCTTCTTTAAAGTGAGGCTGTCTTTTTCTCATAGGAGACACCTATCATTATCAGAGTAGAACTAGACATGTAGACAATTAACAATTTACTAAATTGCAAATCCTACATTTTTCCTTAATAGCGGAGCTATTAAGGAAGAATTGCTCCTGGGCGCGTACGCACGACGGCCACGGCGACGGCGACGATGGTGGAGTTGCGCAAGATGGCGACCACACTCTAAATAATAGGTTGACAGACATGCAGCCTTGGTTTTCCTTGTACGTTTCAGATATATGACATAATGTTTTATGATCAATTGACACCTGTCAAATCAAGTTATCCGCTGACCAGTACCACGTGACCATATCGCGGGCTCAAGTTTATAGCTCGTCGTGGTCATGTGTTTTATTAAAGTTGGCCGCTGACCAAGTATTGGTTTTCGATTGGATCGCGGGAACATGTCAGGTAAAATTGTTGAAAACAGAGCTGGGTTGTTCGAAAGCCAGTTAACTCTGATCCACGTTTAAAAGTAAATCAAATTATAACTGTTTCTTCTATAGAAATTTTATTTTGCAGCTTTTGTTTTGTGTATCGGTTTTGTGATTATTAAGCTCAGAATAGAAGGCCAAACAATATACAGAAAAACTCAGGCCGCAAATTTACAAAACTCAAATTAAAATTTAACCTTATCCTGGATTAGCCTAATCGGGTCACAGGAGCTCTGCTTTTAGGGTGACCTAAATCTTTATATTATATATATACCTGAAGTTATGAAAACCGGGTCGGCAAACCTTAACTTTTTGTGTAACTTTTCACAACTTCCCCTGTCTAATATTAGCTTGTTTACTGTGTTGTTCACGGCTTATGCCGGTTTTTTTCGTTTTTTTTTAGCTTGCTTTCTGGTAAGGGATATGTTTTCAAGTGGATGTAGAATTAATTACCCCCCCCCCCCCGCGCCCTACCCGCCCCGTCCCGCCCCTATGCTTTTTGTTTGGGGGGGGGGGAATCCTTAATGGCAAAAGGTTGTAGAGCTTACCTAGCCTGAAATGTTATCTGTTTTTTTGTTTAGCCCAAACCCCCCCCCCCCCCCCCCTCCCTCCCTCTCTTCGCCCCTTATCCAATTGGTGTTAAGTTTTACCCAGGCTTCACTCGGCTGAATACTAGTTCGCGCGGTATCTCGGAGGCGGCGTTGTTCTATTAGCTTTCTATAACTGCTGTCTAAAGGAAGTCTGCCGGAGGACATCATTAAGTCCAATGAAGGTGCAAGTCTAACGATTTGCTAGCAAGCGTCGTCCATTATCGCGCATGAAGCCGTCCTGAGATGTATTTTTGGGTGCGGGACGTGATTTAGTCCCGCAATCGTAGTCCGTTAACGTTTGGACCGCTACATGTGACGATAGTGTTGTGCTTGCTTTAGACAGCAAAGAGCCTTAGCCGCATCAATTTAGGGCTTAGACGTGCAATGTAGCAGACATTTCTAGCTGCTGTTGGCGTTGTTTGGCCTGAATTTTGATGCGGCCTAAGACTTAGAAAAAATCTGTTTTAGTGATGACATGCTACATTCCCGCTCGTGGGAAATCGAAGTACATCCGGGACATTGCTATTTGTCAGCAAAACATGGCCACGAAGAGAGTGAAGGAAAGCAACGTCAAAGGCTGATCGATCGTGAGTAAACCTTTCATTTCCTTGTTTGATCAATTTCAGGCGTTTTCGGCCTAGCTGAGTATCAGACATGTCTGTAATTCGCTAGCGCGGGGGAGGATTATTGCTGTGGTTTCCGGTCGCTAATTGACCTGCTGACAGCATGCGGCAATTAATTATGTCCGAGTTTGTTTGAAGTTCAAGCGATTCTCCATGTAAGAAGCTCTTGCTCAGTCCATTCAGGACGATTTAGGCCTTTAGAAAGCTGTAGATCAACTCTCCGCTGTGGTTTTGATATCTGTACGTTCGTGTTTATTTAGACTGGAATTTCATTTTAAAGCAGTGCTAATTAAATTGTACAATCCGTGATTCAACTCAAACAAAGTGAATTTAGAGTCCCTGGCCTCGAAAGGCATACAGAAAAGTTATTTCCTTTTCATTTGAACTACGATAAGCCTTGTGGAGAGCTAGCTCTAGGAGAGAATTGTATCAAGATTATCAGTCAGGACAAGTCAAATTCTCTAGGTATGTTTCTGGAAATACAGAGAGATATTAGGCTGAAATGTCACGTAACGGCGTCTTTTATGCTGACATGTAGGAGTCAATTCCATGCGAAATCCTCCTGCTTATCAGTCCGCGAAAAAAGTATGGTTTTGCTGTCTATTTAAGTTGCTGTGTAAGCCTGAACCAGTGTAGCGAAAGTGTGTGATTGTGTGATTTCCGCATGGTGTTGACAGGTATATGATGTCTTGTTTAAGTGCTGTTTCGCCAAAATAGTCTGTGCCAGGCATTGATATTTTTACGTCGGTGTTAAGCTTAGCTGATCGTACCTTGGAAAAAGCATTTCTCGACTCAGGAAAATTGAATCTAGGTCTAGTTTCAGCGAGCTCTAATGGCATTCTTGAACCATAGGCCAGTCTTTGTGCAGACAAGGTGACAAGTTGTGCACTATGTTTAATTTCATTCAGTTTGTTGTCTATTCCATGCGAAATCCTGTAGTTTATCGGACCGCGAAAAAATTAGTGTTTTGCTGACTATGTAAGTTGCTATGTGAGCCTTATCAGGCACTCTATCGCTGCAGCGAACTCAACTTAAAAATTTCTAGGCTGAAATGACACCGCTTTGAAACTTCGCCGGAAGTCAGGTTACTGAATAAATGTTCTAAAATTTGCGTCATTCTAAACTTCGACTCATTGAATTGCTTCTAGGGACCATTAACTTACTGCTCGGCGTCAGATATAGGCTTTTTTATCGGCCTTTGGACGGATTTTATTGTTTTTAATTGCCAAGTAGTAAAATGAGCCCTTATCTTCACTAACCCTGTTTTCAAAAATTCAGGTAGATATACTTTCCATCTTTAACCTAGTTTTTTGGTTAGTCCATATTGTTTTTAATTTCGATTTATCTCGCTGTAACTTATAAGGTTGGTCTCTTTTACATGTTATGTAGTAGGTTGTGTATGTTTCTATTTCAGTATCTAGTATATGGTAACTTGTATGCTTTTTTTCTTAAATATATAATGATACTAGCGGAGCTCCGGCGGCCCTTCGGGCCGCCAAGTGGAGTCCCATACTCATATGGAAAACAAAAGGAAACCCATGATGTTGATTTTCTCATGGTTATCATGGCTAGCGGTATTGCTCGTGGGCGCATACGCACAACGACGACGACGACGGCGACGACGACGGTGGAGTCGCGCAAGATGGCTGTCATACTCCAAATATAGGTTGGCAGAAACATGCGGCCTTGGTTCACTGTGTACTTCTTTGATATTGGACATCCATATTATGATCAATTGACACCTGTCAAAACAAGGTATCCGCTGACCAGTGTCACGTGACCATATCGCGGGCTCAAGTTTACTGCTCATCGAGGTCAAGTATTTTTTGAAGTTGACCGCTGACCAAGTGCTGGTTTTTCGATTGGATTGCGGGCTCATGTCTGGTTAACTTGTTGAAAACAGGGCAGGATTGTTCGGAAGCCGGTTAACGCTAACCCAGGATTAAATGTCAACCAAATTATAAGTTTTTCTTCTTTTCAAATGTTTTTGCTGCTTTGTTTTGTGTATATGGTGATTATTGAAACTGAAAACAGAAGGCCAAACAATATACAGATTACTAAACTCAAATCAAAATTCTACTTTTTCCTGGATTAGCCTAATCAGGCTCTGAACAACTTGGCCCAGGAGCTACGCTTTTAGGCTGACCTAAATCTATATATTATGCTTTGTTTCTTAATTATATAATGATACTAGTTTATTTAAGTCTTAAATTTATTTGTACTGTGAAATAGTTACGAGTTAGCTTTTACTGATCTCAAGCAAAAAATGAACGGCATGCTGTGGCGAGGAAGCGCCTACCCATGAGTTCTCAGACAGATATGTATGTGACCGAGGTCCCTGCACGTGTTGCGGGGCTTTTTGATGCATGCCGCTCTCCAAACCAAGAAAATGCGAAATTTTATGTCGTATGGGTAGATTTTGAGAATAGTGTCATTAAAACGGTGCAAGTGCCCAGTCTTTCTTTAAGGGGATCTTGTATCCTAGAAAAATGATTTTTTTTTAAATTCTATTTTTAAAAAACTCTGTGGGACAGTTTTGGTACCGCGTCTGAAAGAACTTCGCAGTCTTGTCACATGCCACACCAGTTAATACTGGAACTACAACTTAACTATTAAAAAGTGATACTGGTGGTACTTACTAAAAAATGGTTCGGGAAGCATGGATGTTCATCCTGTCCATAAGCAAGTTGTCTTCTGAAAACAGTGTTTTGAGGGAAAAGGGAAAAAATTGACTAATAGTAACTACATTAACTGAGTGACAGGGAAAACGTTATTCGTTTATCACCTAGAAAATTGTGTCCTTTACTAATCTTGAAAACTTGACAAAATAAACGTAATGGAGATATCTTGCTAGTATTGTTGAACTGTATATTTATTCTTTTTAAGAAAAAAGGCTTTAAAGTTTTGCTGCGGTCTTCCGGATCGACAACCAAAATTAGCCCTGTGAACAGGGATGACAGATGCAGGAAATGTGTATATCGAAGGGATTTATATAAATTTATATAATAGCCAAATCAATGCCCACGCTCTGATTGGCCAATCAGGCATGGGTTATTGTGCCGGTAAACCCTTGGAAAAATCGCGCTTCTTCTAAATTATTATACAAAAGTTATAGACCACAAGTTTCTATGGTTTATAGGCTGATAAACCACTTTGGACGTTGGTGGAACACTCTAAGAATTCGTAAACCACTCGCCTGCGGCTCGTGATTTACGAATTCTTCTCGAGTTCTACCAACATCCCGCGTGGTTTATCAGCCTATAACCCATAGAAACGTGTGGTCTATTGGTTAAATATCTTTCCCAACAATGATACAAAATTCTCATAAGTACACATCTTTAAATCTTTCCTCCTTAGTATAATTAATATAGTATAATCTGAAAGTATTTTTTCCTTGCCAACAACTTTTGCTCTGGGCGTTGTTATGTTGAAATATAGCTACCAGGGTTCCGAGATTTACAAACTGAAAAATTTACAGACGTTTGTATGACTAGTTTAACTTATTTGAATTTTCGGCCACCATTTTGGAGGAGGGTCTATTTCAATCTGTTACGAAGTATAGAGCGCACGTTTTTTGGACCTGTATCCTCTTGGTTGAAAATGGAAAAAATGACGTCATATTCTCAAAAATACCGCACGGATTGAAATTGAGTAAAATAACAATAAGTGTGGAAAATTACACGAACACAGGGGCCAAAGTTTTGTTCTTCTTCGTGCGATTGTTGTACTAATTGCTATTATAATTTCAAACGGTGTGATATTTTTGAGAATATGACGTTATTTACTCCAATTCCCAACGAAGAATTGGAACAGGGAAAATTAATGGCGCCGCTAAATTCTCGGAAGAAAGGTCCAAAAACTCGCGTTGTAATGTTCGTAATAGATTGAAATTTGGCAAGATATCTAGGAAAGACCTATAGTGTACGAAAATGTAAAAAGACACTTAAAGCGTCGCATTTGTTGGTTAAGTAAAGCAACGATGATTTGAGATTTTGAAAACGTCAAGCAACCAAAACAAAGTTTAAAATTGGGCTTGTTTACTCCCTCAAAACTATACAGGCCCACCTTACTGTTTTCCTTTAAATCTTTTCTATTAAAAAAAGTCATATCCGTTCTCTTTTTTAAATAAAGTATGGCTTTATCTTAGTAAACAGAGTATAGTCCTTTCCTTCACTTTTAGCAGGAACAAATGAATTTTGAGGAAAAATGTTGTTTCCTCTGATGCTTGACCTCGGTTAAACTCAACTATAAATCAAAATTGAGTTAAATTGTTTTAAAAAAGGATTTCCTGTTCCTTGCAAAACCTTGGATTCGGTGGATTATGCGGAGTGTAAAAAATGCGGACTGTATAAATCTTTTAAACAGTAGTCCGACCTTAATTCCTTCATAATCTAATTGAAAGAGTGTTTTGTAATAACGTGACACATGCGTTTAAATTATAAAAAAATCAACACCATAGAATTATCCTTACATTTTCATGGCTAAATCGAAGAATACCTTTTTGTAGCTCTAAAGAACAGTAACGAAAAGGTAAATAAAAGAGTGAAAGTATTACCTTAGCATTATTATGAATTCATGATATTAACAATCGATCCATTCTCTTCAAAAACGAGATGCATCCTTACATTTTCATGGCTACATCGAACAATATTTTTGGTAGCTAAAAGTTGAAATCAATGCACGTAGCATTATTGTGAATTAACGATATTAACAACGAGTCCGTGCGCTTTCCGCGGCGTTTGATGAGCGGCAACACTTAGCGATCCTGGGGCCCGTTTCTCGAAAGCCCCGGAAACTTTTCGGGCCCGTAATTTTATCTGTATCTAAAAACGGAGAAGTGTCTACGCCTGAAACCTCTTGTATGAAGAGAATCTCTGTTCATATT
>CBDDTI010000165.1:0-9969 GCA_965233585.1 bacterium | reverse complement strand
GCCTTACGTCTTGGTGTGCTTCCTTGTCGAGTTTGACCTTCTCTTCGCGTTTAGTGTGCTTTCTCTGGACTGTGCTTCCTTGTTTATATATGTTCACGAACATGATCGGCTATGCTTTCCGTTGTCAACCGAGGAATCAGCTGTATTTGATTGCATTTGTTGACTTAGTTCCAGTTGCGACAGAAAAGGTCAGTCTTATCCGGTCGAATACTGTTTGAAATCGGTGGAAGAGTACTTGACTGCACGATCCATAAGGGTGAACCTGAACCACAGAAAGGAAATGTAAATACTTTCTACTTTATTAATCAGACCAGGGCAAATACTTGAATCAGTCGCACGGAGTTTATTTACGATGAAAGCATGCGATTGCAAATGGTTTAATACTTACATTTGAGCTTCCTGCTTAGAATAATGTTCGTAAAAAATATACTTTTACAAATTAGCTTTTACGCTTAAACATTACAAGTTCATGTGAGAATATTTAGAACAAAATTTAAAGGCTGATGTAAATATTTTAGTCCTATAATTATACTTGTGAGTCTATGGAAACTGGCGCCGTCACGCAATGTAGTTTGTATCGTGACCTCTTAAATCAGAATGGCATGGACTTTGTCACTGAATATCTTCTGTAAAAACCCAGTTGTTGATGAAAACTTTTTGATTTTAGCAATAGACAGAGGTTGAAAGTCGGACAGGTTAATCATAGTTTATTACTTAAATTGCGAAATGGGACAAGTGACTGTAAAGAACAAAAGAAAATAACTTTAAATAAACACTGGATCTTCAAGGTGGAGTACAAGTTAAATGTCCTGGCATTAGAGTACCAAATTCTGCCATCTTGTGTTTGAAGTCAAGTGACTTCATAAAGAAATAGTTTGTGATTTTTCATCCATGCTATGTTGATGTTATTTTTTTAAAACGTTTGTTTAATTCAGTGAACTTAAACTATCAATGACCAAAACAAAAACAGCTACATGTAACTGTAAAAACAATTCTCTCAAGAAGTTTCAGAGTAAATTGAACACAAGATCAGCCTGGGTGTCTGAGTTTTAAATAAACACTTCAGGCTTTTGGCTGATGAAGGACTCTCTTGCATAAATATTATAAACACTGTTCTTGAATAAACTGCGGGAGCCAAATAAATACTGGGTCTGCCAGGGGTATTGAATCAAGACAACATGGCATAGAATTTAAAAGAATTGAAGCCTTTCTACTGTTTGTAAATATATACATGTATTTGTTTTTACATTTTGAGTTATTTTCCAGCCCTTTCATTCAGTAAGTTATTTGTAGCCTTGTTCACACTGGAATTTATGAATATTTACTGATTAGTGACCAATCCAACTATGGCCTTTGCTGTTGATTTCATGCATTCCTGTTATCCTGACCATACTGTCTTTGTACATAGCAATTGACAATTTTTAGACCAGATACTGTAGAGCAAAATATCGTGATTTGTTAGTGGTCACAGAGCAGATCAGTTATTTGCTGAAGTTGAAGGCTGAGGCAAATAATTGATCTGCATTACACTAACAAATCATAATATTTTACAATAACTAATTTCAATAAAATATTAATGTTTTATCATTCGATCACCAAGTTTGTTTTCAGATTTAAATCACTCTTTGACATCCGCCGTTTTCCACACTTGTAAGACCATGGGTACAATAATTGTGTGCATGAACAGAATGTTCTTTGCAGCAAAACACATTTAGATGGTATTGCAGTTCAGCAGAACATTTTTTATTTAGTAGGCAGTTATTTTCAGGTCACATGGTAGGCTTAGTACTAATGAAAAGGAAGGAAAATGCTTGAAAAGATATTGGTTATTATAAGTCAGACATCATTCCTGATAGGGATACACCCTTTAAATGTTATAATATATATGACAGTTTAGGTAAAAGGTTCAGAAGCAATAACAGTGTTTTTCCTTTGAACAGTTCTCAGTATCCGTGGATCTCAAGAAGATGAACCCCCTGATCCTCAGCTTATGAGGCTTGATAACATGCTTCTTGCAGAAGGCGTGGCAGGACCTGAAAAAGGAGGAGGGTCTGCAGCAGCAGCTGCTGCTGCAGCTGGGGTTCATGAGAATCAGGCAGAACACACAGAATACAGGGCCAAGTTGAACCAGATAAGACAGATATATCACACAGAACTGGAAAAATATGAACAGGTATTTCATTACAACCTACTACAGGTGTAAGAGAACTCGAAAATGTTGCATGCACATTGTTTCGTAGACAATGTGACTCTACTTTATTATCCATCTTTAATTTTCAAAAATAGTATTTTTGATAATACCACTAGTCTTTTTTTGAGTTCCTATCTCCGCATTAATTTAGAAAAGTCAGGTTTTCTCATAAAAATGTTGTGTTTCTGGTAGGTAGCAGATATGCTAGGTTATTATATTTATACGGTATACTGTTGGAGACAGTAAAATATGAATAAAAATAAAACTTTTACAAAACATATATATACATTCACTGTACAATGGTCCTTTTTTAAAATAATTACTGAAAAAAATATTTAAAACATAATGTGAGAATATTGATTTATTTTTGTGACACTTCATTTTCATCCTAGGGACAGTTTCTGGGAGTCTCTTGAATAATCTGGGAGAGTTGGTGTAGATGGTCTGCTATTTTTGCATAGTCTGAACTCACAAAATCAAAGTATTTTGTAATTTTCTTTTTAATTATTTCTCTTTCAGGCTTGTAATGAATTTACAACCCATGTTATGAATTTGCTGAGAGAACAGTCAAGAACACGACCAATCTCTCCCAAGGAAATTGAGAGAATGGTCAATATCATTCATCGCAAGTTCAGTGCAATTCAGATGCAGCTGAAGCAGAGTACTTGTGAAGCTGTTATGATTTTGAGATCAAGGTTCCTGGATGCAAGGTATCCTACATATACGAGTGATAATAAAAGCCAGTTTCACCTTGAGAGAAAGACAAGTTATCAAATTCTCAGAAATCGAAGAGATGACATAAATTTAAAGAAATCTGTAAAAACCAGGCAAATTTTGAAGGGTGCCTATGACATCCAGGATCTTCCACTATTGGCAACCAGCTCCATGATGGAGACTGCCTCCATGGCTGACAAATACTGGAAATCTAGCCATGAGACCCCACATGTAAGAGGAAGACAGGTACTTCTCACACTGAAGCAACAGTGGAAATAGGGAGGGAAGGAAGGGGGAATGCTTGAAGGAGTGTGCTCCCATGCAAGACAATTTTCACTGTAAATGCTATTGCTGCGAAGGCTGCCAAAATGACTCTGTTGAAGAGCACATGGAATCCTGGTACATTTACATATAAAAAACAGTACTG
The DNA here is from genome assembly GCA_965233585.1 of bacterium. Taxonomy (GTDB): domain Bacteria; phylum SAR324; class SAR324; order SAR324; family NAC60-12; genus CBDDTI01. The sequence continues at coordinate 6,637 of CBDDTI010000165.1, read as the reverse complement.
ACTACCATGGGAACATAGGTACATTGTATAAATTGCATTTAACTGCATCTAAGCTGAGAACAACCTTGATTTGTTTCTAGGAGAAAACGAAGAAACTTCAGCAAGCAGGCAACAGAAATCTTGAATGAGTACTTTTACTCCCACCTGAGTAATCCTTACCCCAGTGAAGAGGCTAAGGAAGAATTGGCAAGAAAATGCGGCATCAGTGTTGCACAGGTACTGGGTAATGAGTCAGCTGTCTGGTTAAAATTCATGGCAACATACTGTAGCTCAGAATTTTGGGTGATCAAAGTTGGGAGGTCAGGGGAGCACCAGTCATGCACAAAGAACCCTCCATGGCAGACTGTGTCAGATGAAATCAGAAATAAACTCAATATACTGACAGCCAGAGGGGCCTTTACAAGCTGATATCCAATCTTATTCTCAACATGGATTGAAGAGTGCTATGAGGAAAGATGCCCTAAATCCATGCTAATGTATCTACAAGTTATACTTGAGTGATTTTTACAAAAGTCATACTTCCAGCTTTTAATTCTTTGATTTTTGCTTTTTTGAGATCACAACATCCCTAAAGGTAGTAAAGTTACATGTGGAAATCTTGAGGTGATCTCTATCAAGAAGACCTGGTTAACTTCATTATGTTGAGCTTGGGAATAGGATAGTTAATGTGATGATAAGGGTGACAATGAGTGGAGAGGGTTTTTGTGATGGAAATTGTGCTGACTGGCATTCTTTATAGGAAACTTAGCTCTGTACTCAATCATATCCAAACTTTCTTTTGTGTTATGTGTAGCCTAAAGTTGAATATCGCTGACTATTGTATGTGTACTGCTATTACCCCTTTCTTATCTGCATAGATATCAAACTGGTTTGGCAATAAGAGAATCAGATACAAGAAGAACATTGGAAAAGCCCAGGAAGAGGCAAACATGTATGCTGCTAAAGCTGCCTCAGGTGGCGGGCCAGCTGGGCAAGTTCAGGGACAGCCAGGAGTACCATCCTCTGGTCAAGGTGTGTACGGCTTTCTTAGATACCGCTGTCAGTAAGGCTGTTTGTGGGATGTTCTTTATATGGAGGTGAACTCATGTGTGGTACACCCAAGCAAGTGTCTGGGTTGAGCAACCAGCATTTTCTTGCCCTTATCTGACTGTGTGGGCTGGCAGAGGTATATATGCAATGTACATGTATGTTGTACATTCTGCATGGTCAGTTTCTGGTGAAGTGACTGGAGTTATGAATTTCTTCTCTCCCTGGATGGGATTCTAGTCTAGTCTATGCCAGTTTAACCCCAACCCCATTTTTCAGGTACAGTACATGTATGTTCATTACTGTACCTGCGCAGTTCACCACTGCCTATGAATTTAGCTTTTTGGTTGGAGAGATGCACTATGAGAGTGGAATATAATAATTAGAATGATGATGAGCATAAAGGAAGTTTGCTAATACTAGAAACATTTTTTTATGAATTTTCCTATTCCCTTTATTTTTAGGACAATACCCAGCTGGTGCAGTGGCAGGAAGTCCAACAGGGGTGGCCCCATCATCACAACACCAGATGCCCATCACAAGTCAGCCACAGGCCGACATGTATGGTGTGCAAATGAATGGGAGTGGTATGGGTGCAGAATATCAAACAGGAACTAATGTGGGTGCTAATGTCCAGTCACAGGTAAAGGAAATTGCCTCTGAGTCAGCTACATGTATACTGTAAGTCTACACAGTGTATTAATCCTTTGGTAATAAATTACATTCTGATGTTTGGATTTCCCCCAAAACCCAAGTACAGTTGTACTCCATACTTACAGCATTTTGCAAGGCTATATATTAGCTGAGCACAACCTAGCTGTCCTTCGTTGTTTTTATGTGCTATGGTGGATACTACATGTAGAAGTGAAGTTCATTCCTCTCACATAATTTAGAGAAGCTCATTGAGCTGAAAAAAATGTACTGCCTTTCATTTTTTGTTACCAAAAATGATGCTTTTGACATTGGTGATCCTAGCAGTATGAAGCACTGGTGTCAACAAAAACCTAGTAAATGGCCCTGAGCTAACCATCAGTATGGATCTCTCACAAGCTCTGCAGTAGTAACGACAACCAGTGCAAATCATGTCGGGAACTTGCAACATGATTTTCATTTATTCACTGAGCCAGAATTTACAGTATTTCATACTATTTACTAAGTAAATTTAGCCTCTTCAATCAGTTGTCATTATACCACTTCAGGTACCAGGTTTGCGTCATGTTATTTCCCAGGCTGCTACAGGTTATATTGATCCAGCAACCGGACACATGCAACCCCATGGACAGGGACAGGTGTATCATGAGCCACATCACCTTCACCATCAAGTAAGTAAACAACTGTGATGGCGACAATGACAGCAGCAGCAACAACAACACTTTCTATTTTTTGATGAAATTTTTTCTGATCTGGAGAGGACATCATGACCTGGGTTGTTCAAAAGGTGTATGACACACTTTACCCTTAAATCACAATCCAGCAGATACTGTAGTTTTGTTAACACTTATCCACTGCCCTGATGGTCGGTGCGTTGGACTTACAGTGCTTTAGATTGTCTTGGGTTTGAATTCTGGCCTGAGTATTTGGATTTGTTTGTGTATATTATTTCCGTTTAAGATCTGAGACTTGAAAAAGCCATTTTTCAGTGGGGTGCATGTTATACCTAGTTAAATTTGATTTCATCTAATTTGTGGTTTGTTTTCTTTTTGTTAGTTAACTTTCTTCCTTTTTATCTCAAGCCAATAGTTTGTTATCATCAATGAAGGGATAAATTGAAAAAAAAGTAACTAACCACAAGAAAACAAACCAGACATGGTTTAAATAAAATATCAATTCAGATCAAGATTTAACTTCTACATCCCCTCTCTAGTATTAAAAATCTCTGTTGTCTTTATTTTGAAGGCTAGAGGATTTAATGAACTGTTTGACTCCATAAATGTCTGGGCTGGAAAATCTGGATCTGGGAAGGTATGATACATGTACATAAGCTGTTACTCTTTTACAATGTATAAATGTATATGTACATCTACATTTTTTCCCGAAAACAATAATTGTATTTGCTTTTTTTTTTGGCTAGTAGTAGTAAAATGCCAAAATGTTGCTGTCATTTACTCAGGTTTGTTCAGATCTTTAAAAAAAAAAAAAACTGATTGCCAGATTTTGTCACAGACTGTTTTCTGTTAGGTTGTTGTTAAGTTGTGTGTATAACTGTGATGATCAATCATGGATCCATACTTCAATATCTTTCTTTGCAGTTTAAAATACTTGATCTTTCTAATTATGTTTACTTGTAGACTGTTTTCTATAGATTAAAGCACTTGTCAAAATTTAGAACCCAAAATAACTACTGTAAACTCAACTTTGGCCTTCCTTCTAAACTTCTACTGCTATATCGATTCTGATGAGTTCTGTTTGCATTTAGTAAATTTCTCATTTTTTCAAACATTTTCAGAGCGGAGAACAAAGAAAGAGAGGCCAAAATGGCAAATCAGGTGGGGAAAATCTCTGACAGAGGGTATACATGTACATTGTGTATATCTTTTAGTATTTTGTTATTTAAAAATGGTTCATTTTAATTGTCTTGCAAGTACATTACTTGTAAGCCTTTTAAAATTGTGGAAACATGAAGAGGATTGTGTTACCAAACAATGACTGGCCTGTTAAAACTCAAAAAAAATTACTTAGCTCAAGTCATAGTGGTGTGTGTGGCTGTCCATAAAAGGCCCTATCTTCTTGCCCATTTGGTCCTCAATTTTCCTAGGGCTAAAATGTGCCCTAATGGACTCTTATTGTTTATAAAACTGGTTGTAAAATTGCAGGAAGTCGCAGTAATACCCCGTCAGACTCCTTACCAGGCTCCCAGGAAGACAAAGATGAACAGGGAGGCCCAGAGTTCTCCAGTCTCCAGGGGCTGAGTGACATGGCTAATGCTGACTTTGACTCAAGAGGGAATGAAAGGTCGAGGGATGAACCGCCATCAAAACGAACAAAGATGTGAAAAGTCGCAAGGGACAGGAGAAGGAATCAGGATGATGGCTGAGGGTTTTCAACTGGACTAAGGACAGGAAACTAGTGAATATTATGGAGATTTCAGGTTGTTTTAAAAATGATTGATTTAGGAAAGTGTTGTGATAGTTGAAATGAACTGAAAGAGGTGAATGTGTCTTGCATCCGACATGCCACTGAAATTGTGGTTGAAAGCTGTTTATTCAACATAAGTCAAAGCAAAGTTTTACCAGTTAATTTTACAAAGTTGGCTCTATTACTTTAGCTAAACTACCACATTCCCTTGCTCTACGGTGTGTGGCAAAAAAAAAAACATGGGTTCGACAATCAAGCAAGCTGTAGTCTGTTGTACTTATGAAAGTGAGGACCTACTGGTTAATGCCCTTCCTTTTCAAATAACTTAAATGATCAGAGGCTTAGTTTCTACTTTTAGATTATAAGCAGCTTAGTGATCTATTGCTGTATGGAAGGCCTAAATGTGTTGAGGAATATTATTGCGCCGGTGATGTATTTATACTATGCCACAGGAGATACAGCCAATCACAATACAGGAAATCCATTATATACTCCCAACATGCCTAGCTTAAAGGCTCGTGTGTATGCTGAGAAAATTACATGTGATTAATAGAATATTCCATGTATACCACTCGAACGCATTGCAAAACTAGCATTTAGTAGATACTGCTGACATGTGAAAGTTACAAATGTAGAGGGCTGATGGTTGATCATGTCAGTTCCTTGCTAGACATTAAAAGGGTCTTCAATCAATTGATAATAAGTGCGTGCTTAGTTATTGACATTGCTAGTGTATCTTTAGCTCAAGAATACCTAGTAAGGAAGCTGGAGGAAAAATACCTTCTAGTTGCCCTTCCTTTGGCCTCTTACACACAAGTTCTTATAGCTTGCCATAGAATCTTTCCTCTCCTACAAACAGGAAAGACTTTGTGGCAAACCAATCATAACATCTTCATGGGAGGCTACGCTTGGTTTTTTAGCTGAATACTCGACTTGGCAGTGCCTCGTTGACTGCTCGCTTATGGAAAACTTGGGCTCTTATTGATAACCGTAGATAAAAATAATAACTTGACAGTAAGGCTTTTACGTATACTTACAGACATTTAGAGTGAAGAATGATATCTTTAGTGATGTTCTTTCGTCAGAAAGACCCGAGAAAATAGTTTGTAGTTGGTCTCTGTGACAAGGATATGCAGACAGGCTGTACATCTCACATAAGAAAAACTGAGTATTTGAATTTCGTTCATAAGAAGGCTGTATAAGCATGTTGTACAAAATCTCCTCAATTCCAATACGACTGGACAAATCGAATCTGAACCTATGCCGAGGATGTAAAACAGGAAAATTTCGTTTCCAGGTGTCTTTTTATAATTTACTTTTCATTCAACTCTTATTTTCAATTTTTGTTTTCGTTTTGTAACTAACCAGCACCCGAGTTCTTACGAGAACTGGGAACACTGGCAACACAGTCCGTCAAAGAACAAAATTCTTGACAGGCGCAGTTCCATTAGTTTGTGGAGACACTTTTTTGGTTTTTGTTTTAAGACGTTTTGAAACTCAGTCCTCTAGGCAAGGTTTTCATTCAAGCTAAAGGTTTCTCGAAAATTGAAAATGGCAGAAAAACGCGGTTTCGTAGTCTAACGTAGAAGCCAGTTGCTGGGATCATTTCACAGGGGCTAATTCATGAATATGGCTACTTTGTATAAGTGGAATTTAACCCTTTTACCCCAGCAGGAAACGATTTGAAGTACATAATACTGTTAAATAGAATTAATATGGAATGGTCGCTTTCTTCCACAAACGTAAAATCACTTCACTGTTTCTTACCAGACTTGAAACTAGCGGGGGGGGGGGGGGGGGGAGGGGGTTAAATCCATGTTACTTTGGAGTGACGAGAATCCATTATATATGGAGAGCAGATCAAAGCATGACAAGATAAATTTAAGTAGGGCTAAATTATAGTCGACAGACGACTTTGGTAGGGTACGAGTGCTTTGGTTCAGTTTGTCCCGTATGCAGCCCTGTTGTTTTAATATACATAGCCCGCCTAACGTTCACAAAATAGGTATACAATAATTATAGAAATACATATTTTATTAAGGTCAAAGTAAACAGGGGTTTTGGCTTCCAAACGTAAGAAATATTGAAGTGTAATTTTTCATCATTTTGTTAGTATGTCCATTCAAGCTGACCAATAGAATTTTTAGGTAAATGTAATATAATTTTATGATTTCATTAGAGGTTGTGTTTGGTAACCCGCCATATTGAAGGTTTGTTGGTGATTAAACTTCACTTGTGAAGTCTGAAATAGTGGTGTTGTTGAGTTGAGTATCAATACATGGTTATACCTTGTGTGAATGGTTGGAAAGCCCTTTCCGCAAGTCATTAAGACTAAACTTGAAAATGATGGCCATCCTCCATTTAAATAGTTGGACTTTGATAGTTTGGAAAAGGTGATGATTTTATCCTTGCCACTCTCCCTTTCAGAAGCTTAGTCATGGTATTTTCCAGTTATTTTGGCCAAGAACAAAATTATCTTAAAGGGAAATTTGTAGATAACAGTTTACGAAAATAGAAAAACACCAGAGATAATACT
>CBDDTI010000164.1:0-40313 GCA_965233585.1 bacterium | reverse complement strand
GACAGCAGCAGCAAACTCTCAAAGAGAGGAAAAAAATTCTTCATTCATGCGTGCCATTTACATTTTTTCTGTAAGAAGAAATACCTGGACGTAAAATCAAATCTCATGCTTTACTTGGTCAAAGAAGCACAACATCAAATAAGATTAAGATGCATTTTTCCTTATATTTTTCCTTTTTTGGAAGAAAGTGTGACCGAAGAAATTGCCTGTCCCTGGAGTCTAGAGACCCTCAAAGATACTATAAAAGGACGAGATGTACATAAGCAAGGGGCTCTTAGCTGCCTCATTTTTTTATCCAGTTGAGCCCAGATTTCGGCTATTCAGGTTTTCTTCATTACATCGGGACGCACCATGTTTCTATTACTGCTAAAGACATTTACAAATGACAACATGAAAGATGCATATTTTCATGATCAGGAATGTAAACTGCTTGTTTTTTGCTGTTGTTCAAGTTCTCTTATAACTCCTTTTTAACATTTCTGCCTCTAAGTACCGCATCACTTAATAGAGGAGGGTGCTGGAGCAAACACATGGATGCAAAAATTGAAACAATTTTTGATATAGAGGGCCTTCTTCAGGACCAGAGGATTGCATTGAGTCCAAAAATTGGCAAAAATAGTTTGTTTATAAAGAAATAGATGGGCTTACAAATCACATCATAAGCCTACTAAAGTACTTAATGTCAGGAAGCTGCTTATACCAATAAACCACCTTTTACCATCATGGTCTCCATTTTTGGGGTCCATGGCAAGGGGGTCATATTATTATGTAATTATAGGTGATTAAGGATTAAGCATTAAACAAAAAAGATGGGTCCTGCCAACATGAAGAGATATCAGTTGTTTTTCTGAGAATCTACTGAGTGGTTTCTGCAAAAGACACGGTGACCTGCTTAGAAAAATAATATGGTATTTAGTGTTTATAAAAGCAAGATAACTTTTGATTAAAATATTTTTTCAAATTTTTTTGACTCTCCAGTACTAAGGAAGGTCCCTAAATTGAAAACTGTTTGAGTTTGTGTCTCCATGTGTTTGCTCCAAAACCCTATTCCTTCTATGAAGTGATGCAGTACATAAAGTTGGAGGTGTTGTGGCCACAAGGGAACTTGAATTTTAATTAAAAAAACATTCAGTATACTTACCCGATCATGAAGATATGCATCTTTCAAAAATTGTCATTTGTGAATGTCTTTAGCATCAATAGGAACATGGTGTGAAGAGTGAAAAAGAGCTGTAATTAAAAAATAGTGACTTGTCACAACAGGCCCAATTTTCAAAACGGATGACAGAAGCTTGTTTTTAGATGTTTTCGGCCCGAATTCATCTAAATTCATCTAAATGCGTTCTAAATTCATCTAAATTCATCTAGATGCGTTCTCGTTGCAAGCAAAACGTCAACTGATTCAATCTAAAATCATCTAAATGCACACCGATTTCTGGTGCGTGCACCAAAAGTTTGGTGCGTGCATTGCTGTGTCTAATGCTGGCATGAGAAATTTGGTGCGTGCACCAAAAGTTTGGTGCCTGCATTGCTCCGTCTAATGCCGGCATGAGAAATTTGGTGCGTGCATGAAAAGTTTGGTGCCTGCATTGCTTCGTCTAATGCTGGCATGAAAAGTTTGGCGCGTGCACGAAAAATCTGGTGCCTGCATTGCTTTGTCTAATGCTGGCATGAGAAGTTTGGTGCGTGCATGAAAAGTTTGGTGCCTGCATTGCTCTGTCTAATGCAGGCATGAAAAAGTTGGTGCACGCACTAAAAATTTCATGCACGCATCAAAATTTTACTTGTCTGCATTACTTTTTCTGGTGCCGGGATCTCAATTTTGACGCTGGCGTGAAATTTTAGATCCCGGCACCAGAATGTCAGCGGTCCATAGACGAAGAAACGTGCTCAATAACTTGGGGGTTTTTCTTTTCTTTTTTTGCAATAAACTTCAACGGAATGCTGTTACTAAATAGTTAAGGAAATTGCAAAAATATGAAAATTTTATTTTTATCTTTTCATCTTCTTTTTCTTAAAACTTTCTAACAATCAATTTAGGAAATGGCTTCTTGTAAAACGGGTTTTTTTTTTACTATTGCGTCTTAATTTTGAAAGTGGTTCATTTTCATCGTAATTTTTATAAGGCTTCTTGTAAAATGGGTTTTTTCGTAATTTAAAAAGCTGTATTTCATCATCAGTCAACTTTTTTAACTCTTTCTTTTCTTTCTTCGTTTTTACACCTCGATGTCTTAATTTAGAAAGTGGCTCGTTTTCATCAAAAGTCGACTCTTTTAACTTTCTCTTTGTCGGTTTTGCATTTATTTTTTTATTTTTTACATTGCGTCTTAATTTCGAAAGTGGTTCATTTTCATCGAAATTTTCACAAGGCTTCTTGTAAAACGGGTTTTTTCGTAATTTAAAAAGCTTCCCATCCTGTTTAAGTATTTCATCAACAGTCAACTTTTTTAATTCTTTCTTTTCTTTCTTCGTATTGTATTTTTTATAAGGCTTCATGTAAAACGGGTTTTTTCGTAATTTAAAAACCTTTTCATCTTGTTTAGGTATTTCATCAACAGTTAATTTTCTTGATTCTTTCTTTTCTTTCTTCGTTTTTACACCTTGACGTCTTAATTTAGAAAGTGGCTCGTTTTCATCAAAAGTTGACTTTTTTACCTTTTTCTTTGTTGGTTTTGCATTTAATTTTTTATTTTTTACATTGCGTCTTAATTTCGAAAGTGGTTCATTTTCATCGTAATTTTTAGTTAAACAATCACGTTTTCGCCGCTTTGATGGAATGCCGCTTTCATCCTCGTCACTAATGTTTTTTCTTTTGCCGCGAAAAGATGGCAAAGGTTCCTTGGTTTTGTTTGAATTGCGCTCAATTTTGGCCTTTTCCAATGTTTCTCTCGCTAATCTTTCTTCTTCCAAACTAGCGCGGTAGTTGTGTTTATTACGCAAATGTTGCATAAGAAAATATACCCTTGAGTAGGTTGCATAGTTACAAAACGGGCATCTAAGTTTTGGCGGAACGATGTTTTTCTTTTTCAAGTCGATGTTTGATGGTTCGCAGTGTTGAGGCTGAGGCTCGTTATTAAGTAAATTTTCCGATGCAATTTCCTGATGCGAAAGCGTTATTTCCTTTTGATGTTTTACGTTTTCCGCTTCCGTTGGATTTACAGGTGGAAAGATGAAATTAGGACCATCGGGCTGGCTTCCGCTTGATGGAGGGACAGAAGTAAAACCATTTTGCGAGAGTTCTTCGCTGTTTCGAGCAGGCAAGGTGTTTATTTCCATCTGTGCTGGCTGCTCAATGTTATTGAACGTATTTACCAAAGTTGAAACCGTTTTCTTCAAATCTTCCGGTTGTGTCTTGTAGGATTTCTGCTGCTTAAATTGAATAGCGTCTTCTATATAATTTGTACCTTTATTCAATTGATCTAATTGATTAAGCTTGTCATCTTCGCTAATGACCTCCCTCAAGGCAAGGTAAATTCGTTTCGGCACCAAAAACATGGTGGATACGTCCTCTTCCTGTTTCTTTTTCATTTTGTAATAAGTTGAGTGATTAGAGGTATTACAGCGCTAGCAATAGCCGTCAGAACCCCGATTATGCCTCCTCTTTGCAGTATTCGCTTCTTTTTGCAAATATCTCGACTATTGCGCGGGTAATTTGACAGTTTTTTAAAGTCAGGCAGATGACACCCGACTTTCGATCTTAACCTTGCTCGAACGCGCTTACTAAAAGTAAGCTCTCCGTTCAAAACGTAGTGTATTATTCGACACAGAGTATAGATGCCTTCCTCGTTTAAACATCCAATGAAATTGGAACAGTCACGGTCTTTTAAATGTTTTACCGCGTTTAAAAGAGAAACTGCTTTTTCTAGTGATTTCGTCATTTACCATTCTACTTAACGATTTTGCCATTCTTACGTGCGTACGTTGTACGCCCTTGTAGGCTGTTCGTCCGGAAAAATATGACTTCTTAATCGAACCAAATTATTCTGCTGCTGATGAAAATCCAGCAGTAAATAGCCATAAGGTCTTTCACCGGTTGCTGCCGCATATGCATCGTTTAGCCGATGCACGTTACCCGGATACACCTGTTTAGCCAGGTGCGAGACGGCGCTACGGTCTCTGGGATTGTTGAATAAAATCATGTACTGCGAGTTGATGCTGAGCATTCTGAGTTCGCTTTTGGCGCTAAACATGTTCTGACACAAAAAAACTGTCAAACAATTATAATGATGCGTTAAAACCGTGAAAAAGTGCTTTAGCACCGTTCCTACTTCATCAAGAAAATCGTCAAATACTACAATTTTTGGAAGAGCTCTAGGGAACGTTTCCAGTATATCTTTCATCTCTTCAACCGATTCTGGCATGGATGAAAATTTGCAGAACCTCTTCTCACGCGCGTCATCGTTCATCCCTCGCTCCATATCAGCATAGGCCGGTTGAAATTCTTTGTAAAATAGAATCATACATTCCGGAACGGGCGAGCACATTACGGCCCTATCTTCAACCAGTTTTTTTAGCCATGACGTTTTTCCGCAAGAAGTGGGACCTACCGCGAGTAAGTTAGATGGAAGCTTAAAGCGCAAATCAAATCCGTCCATGTTTTTAATTTTTCTTGACACAAAAAAGAGACAAGATATTACCATCAATTTTTATCAATACGTTTATTTGATTTCCTTACATTCATGTTTACAACATTTTTTTACATGACAACTTCCTAAGGCCAAAGTGCACTTTCCGCAAGAAAGCACATAACGTTTGGTGTCCATGGCAGATAGAGCAATTTTTCGTTGGTGGGTTGTTGACATTCTGTGATTCTTTGATTTAATATTAACAAGAGGCTTATATACCAATGTTGATTCGTTTAAACATTTTTTGTAATCCTCAAAGGTCAAGTGATTTTTAATACTAGTTTTTTTAAGGCCCTTACAAATTTTCTTTACGCTGGCTCCTCGGGTTTTCAAATCCTTGACCGTCATGCTGTAACATTTTGGCCTTAAGCCGATAAATTCAGTAATTGCGGCCTTTCCTTTTAGCTCGTCTTTGAAGTAAAACAAATGGTTGGCTCTGCTATCGTCAAACAACTCGTGATCTTTATCGTATTTTGAGAAGTCGAACATGTGTTCCATTCTTTTTAACTTTTTAACTAAATTTTGACATTTTACTTGAAACAGAAACGAGTCTGTGTCCGAAAAGCACAACTTTAGATTCTCCGTTCCAAAGTAACGTCTAAATTTGTCGTACGATCGATACATGTAGAGTTTGGATAGTTCCAAAATCGCAAACCCCACCGCCAACGGTTTCTTCATTTCAATAACGGCCGGTTTTTTCATGACAGCCACAAGGTTTTCGTTTATGACTTTCAAATTCGAAACATGCTGACCCATGCAAGTCTTTCTCAGCTTCTTTTCATTGTGGCACAACACGATTTCGATGTAGTTTCGCGCGTTCTCTGAAAAAAAATTAAACATTTTATTGTGAAAAAAGGGAGCCATTACTTTATTTTACCTATAAATTTGCCAAATGTGGAATTGGCAAACAACTTGAAGAGACGTAATTCAAAATCAGTTTTCGCCTCCGACCTTAATTTTGTAATTTTTGTGATAAAGTTTTTTAAAAAGTCTTTTTGCTCAAACTTGACCGCTCGTCTGATTTTTGTAAGCTTCAGCCCTCGCCTCAAATAATACTTTAGATTATCTAACAAGACGACATATTTACGTCGCGGGTAGAATGTGGCAAGAAGCTTTCGCGAACTGTAACGTTTGTTTTTGTAATCAGCCGGACAGTGCTTCTTCAAAAGTTGTTTGTTAAACGGTGACAGATCATCAAAGTTTATTGTGTCAGTGTAAGGAGCCAAAGGAAATTGATCATCTCTCTGCAAAATAAATAAAAAAATTTTTCTAGCAGTTGGTGTTTAGCAAAAACAAATTTTTTTACCTTATGATATTTTTTTGGATAGTGCAAATCCACTTCAAAAGCATAGCCAATCCTGCTTTGCGAAGGCAAATTCAAAATGTCCTTGTCCGTCCATGTTTTTATCACCTTTTTTGGCACCCACTTAAAATTACCCACCGGCAGCATGCGTGTTTCCATGCTGCCGTAAAGATTGTTAGCTGAAAATGTATCGTAATTTTAATCAATCTTTTTTTCTTTGACGTTTAATAAAAAATATTACCATCTACATATAGTAAATGCTCGCCGCTCGCTTTAGGATCGGCCTGACCCGTCGCTTGTCTGGTAGCTATAAAACTCTGCCCTCCTCTAATGCCGCGTGTAAAAAACTGTTCCATTGCCGGATCGTGAAACAAGTCCAATGAGCCCGGTGGTTTCGACATAAAATCGGCACTAATCTCTTCTTCGTCTTTTCTTTCTTCATTTTGAAACATTTTCAGCATGATGTCAAATGACAAGCCAGGTATACCTAAATAGTAGATGGGATCCAACTCAAAGTGCTTCATCACCATTTCTCGATACTTTACAAAAATCTCAGCCAGCAAAATCACGTCCAGTCCGCAATATAACTTCATGTAGTCGTCCATATTTTTACAATTAAAAAACTTGTACACTTCATAGCCGTGCTTATGATCTTCGGTTGAGATGTGGGCTTCGCTCAATCTCGAGTAGAAAGCGTCTTTTGGTGGAAATTGACTGTTTTTAATTGACTCATATGATGAAAAGTATTCATACGGATATACTCCTTTTCTTTTCAATAATTTTAAACCTTTCGCCTTTTGTCGCGTCCACAGCCTCCTGTAAGGCTCGAATTGTTTGAGAATCGGAAAGGTAAACGTCTCATCCTTGCATAAATCGGTCATGAGCGCATCAAGACTGGATGGCACGTGCTCTAGAGAATCCCTAATTTGAAATTTTCCAATAGTGATTGTCCTAAACTTTTCTTGGTTACTCGCCATCAGATTAGCCTCTTTGTCCAATTTTTCTACTAGTAGATTTATGTCATATCTTAAAATTAAAAAAATTTAAAATGACTTTCCCTCAAGTCAAGGATTATAAATATTAAAAAAGTCTGTACTTACCCTTTGGCGTTGTGAAAGTATATAGGTGTTCTAAATGGGCCCTGTCGTTGCAGATTGCAAATAGAATGCGCCGCTTGAACAATGTTTCCGGTGACGTGATCATGATCAACCACTTTTTTATATAATCGCGAGCCTGAATCAAATTCTTTTTTGCAAATATGACATAGCGTGGCGGCGCGGTACTCTTCCCAATCATGTTTGCTCGCTATAATTTGAGATGTGTTCTTGAACCGTTGCTTTCGCGCTTCCACTAATTCTTCGAAATAATCCAGCTTTGATAGAAAATTTTCCACAGCGTCTTTTCCACTGTACGTTTCTTGATAAAATACTTCGTTTTCCGAATCGACAAAACAAATTGAATAGCCGCAAGCTCGATGTTTACTTAGCTCAGTGCATCCCGACACTTGACATTCGCATGTCACCCACGCTTTTCCGCATGTTTTACATGTTTTTGCTTCTTGCTCTGACTTTTCCATAAAACACTCAAAATCAGCAAATCCCACTACAGGTGCTTTAAAAGCATTTCTTTGCTTATCGAAATTCAAGACACTGCCCTTTTCCGGATAAATCACCGCTTGTTTATCCATTTGACAGATTTTTTCGTGTAATTTTTGTTTCTTGTGCGAACGAAAATCTCTTAAACAGCTGTCACAAAAATAAAACTGACTTCTATGCCGTCTTCCTTTGGTCATAGCAGATTTTCGGTTGTTCAAAAAGCCATTTAAATTAGCAATAGTGAAAAAATGGTGCTGATGCTCAAGGTCTTTTACGTTGGAAATGCCATTTACGTCAATGCTGTCTTTATTGGCCGATGAAATTCGACAATCACTTTTAATCATTAGCAAATTTAGCGTATTTTTGTTCTTATTTTTCTCGCCAGATCTATTGGAGAAAACGTCTAAAACACTCAGTTGATGTTCACCTTCAAAAAGAACTCTTATACGTAACGGTAGGTGCTTGTTAATTCGAACAAACTTACTAATCTGGCTAAACTGCAGGGGAAAGGTTAAACCTTGCAAGTTAAATTTACTTTCATACTCCTTGGGAATTTTTTCGCATCGTCTGATGTTTGCCGTTTCCGGCCAAAGATGTCGTATGACACAATATAGAAAGTTCTTTTCATCGTATTTTCTGTTCCATAAAACACTTCGACACTTTAATAAATACTCGGGCACGTTTACAGAGTCGCTGTTCATTTTTAAAAAATACTGCTACAGTCATAGATTAAAACGCTGCAACTTTGAAGTTGAGCAAATCGCCAGCCTGAACCTCTAGTTAACAAATCGTCTTCCCTCTCCACCGATCCAACCAAAAGTGACTTTATCCTATCTCGAATCTGCTCATCGCTTTGATATTTGTTGACCGCGACGCCTTTTGACCGTAACGTGAAAGAATCGATGTCGACGCTTTTTCCCTGACTTTCTTCATCTAAACCCTGTATCTCGTAATCTGCCGTGATTGTTATACTTATTCGACAAACCACCCGATGTGTAAATTGACTTTTAACGAGATTCAACACATTTTCGATCGTTTGCTTAGAGTTGCAAAAATCTTGCAAAGAGCTTTTTAGGTGAGTCAGTTCTTGTTGGAAAATGCAAACTTTGTCGCCAATGGCTCCTTGCCTTTTAGAAAATACCCTTGATTCCGCGTGATTCGAATCTACGTGTGACGATAACTCGTTCTTATCACTGTATTTAAGTTCACAAAACGGGCACTTTCTTAACTTGTCGCGACCACTATGATTTGCTTGATTTCTGTGTTTTAATTTTAAATGATTGACAAGACGACTCTTTCTGGAAAACGATATGTGACACGTTTCACACTTGTGCGTCATTCTTTTTTTCTCTCGCTTTTAAACTTTTTCTGAAAAAGGAAAAAATGATGTATCTTATAATCTTTAATATATACACACACAAACAATTGTTATATTTACAATAAATTATTTGCACTTTCTACAAATTCTTGGACTTCAGTTAAATTTTTTTTATACAGATCGCGTATGGAAGGGTTTAAAAATAAATTTTCCCCTTGCGACTCGTAAAATACGAGCAAGGGGGACACCTTACTTAAAATTTTTTTCAATTTTTCCGTAAAAACCTGCGGATCCGGACAGGGGCGGTTTACCCTCAAGTCGAGCCCCTCACTTATGACCCCTCCATTTACCGACACGCGCGGTAATCTTACCACCCTTTGCGGTTCGGGGATGACGAGTCGCGGCGGTGCAGCTAGAAGCGGAGTTGTTATCGGTGCCGGACGGATCGGCCTTAGCTGAGCCCGCAAAGCCCTCATGTCACACAACATTGGGGATTGCGGGAGGGGCACAGCCGTTGGAGACATAATTGGTAGTCTCGGTGGAGCCGGAGTTGGGGGGCCCGGCAAAAACAAACCAGGTTGAAGCGGACGATAGGGAGCCGGCATTGAATAGACCGGTGATGCCACGGGCGATGGGGAAGGCGGAGGGCTGTAACACACCGGTCTGAACGAGGTGTTTGGTGTCGAGGTTAAAAGGGGCTCAGTTCTAATTCGTATAAAGGAAGTGGAAAGGGAAGCGGGCGGTGAATTCGAAGGCAGCGCGACGGTGGAAGATGCGGACGTGAGCTCGACCGAGACTTGTTCCACAGGTGTCCTTCTTCCCAGTTTTATTTGGAAAGGCCCACACCTCTTAAAACCAATCAATCTTGATTCCCTATTTTTTGGCATTGTCTAGAAAGCAGGGTGGTTGAAATCAGGTTTAAGATTTTTTGCGTAAGCTCAATTTTGGGTAAAAAATTTTAAGACTTTGAGCACTTGTTAAATTTTTTTTTGCGTAAGCTCAATTTGTGTAAAAAATTTTTAGACTTTAACCAACTTTATGTTTAAAAATATTTTTAAAAAAAACTTCAATGTTTAAAAATTGTAAAGACTTTTTTGTCTACTTACGATTTTTTCAAGTGTCTAAAAGATAAAACCAGGATCTTTTCGGTTTCAGTTTAGATTTTGGAATGACTCCTTATCTCAAAAAGGGTCATTCATGTAAACTTTTTAATAGTAGAAAAAGGCGCAAAAATTAAACCTGGTTTTTTTCAAAAGATAATTAATTTTGGAGAAAATTTTAACCTTTCTTGTAAATCCTTTTTATCCCCGCAACCTGACGTCAGATTGTGTTTTCCGTGCAATTTTCCTTTATTTTTGTTCATTTTTCCGCACATGCATTAAGGCTTAAAGCAAAAGCGCCGAAATTGGAGCAAATTAATGACAAGATATGAGACAGTGTGTTTGCTAAAAATTGTTTTTTCTTTTAAACAACAGTCAATTTTTTAGCAGCACACCCATTAAAATAAATCAGCAAAAGGAAAAAAGATTAATTATTAAAAGGTTAACAATCGGGTCTTTGCACCCTTTTTTGCGGTCAAAGAAATAAAGAATGACAATTTTCTGGAAGGAAAATTAGCGTTGAAAACCATTAAGCAGAAAAACCATTAGCTCAAGTGAGAAAAAAAAGCACGTGCCAAGGAGCAGCATCTAAAAAGGAGAAAAAATTCTCCATTTTACAAAAGATGCCCTAATTTTAGGTCATTTTACCGACAAAAAAAATTTGAAATGAGCATTTTTAAATTTTTTTCAAACCTTTATAAAAATAATTGCTTTTAGATTTTTCTAGTTTCTTCTAGAACTTTTTTTGCCTTAAAATGGGTTAAAAAGTTGACCATAATTTCATCGAGAATATTCTAGCATTTGCCATTATACAAGTCAAAATAGTATAAAAGCCAATTTGCGCTTTTGGTGAAACACCAATAATAGTTTGACTGGCTTCACATCCACACCTAAGATAAAACATCGGTCGCGTCATGGGTAAACCGGCTACATCATCTGAAAGCAATGGCAAAGGCAGCAAGACGATCTTGTACAAAAAAAAGGGGAAGTCTGCGCATAAAAAGGTCGCGAAAAAGACACCGTTCGAAAAAAGCCACGTTGAAAAAACGTCAAAAGTTTACACCAAAGAGCAAAAAAGTAGTAAACTTGCCAAATCCCGTTCGTCATCTGCGAACAAAGGACATAAGCAATTAGAAGATTCCGACTCAGACATGGAGAAGGATGAGGACATGAGAGACAACGAGAATTCAAGCGATGACGAGTCTGAAGAATCCGGCTCAGAGAACATGCAAGACGGCTCTGATAACGATGATAACGATGTTGAGTCTGATGCTGCCCAAGATGATAACGAGGATGACGATGATGACGAAGATGATGACGATGCTCCGACTGATATTGAAGAACCGGAGATGGAGGATCAAAGAAAGCCGTTTTGCGCGAAAAAAAGACCAAGGTCCGATTCAGGCAAAAAGAAATTACCCGATTCAAAGAGGAAAAATTATGTCGAGCCGGAGCCGGTTTCGTCCAAGGTGGATGGGATTAATTTGACAAGGAAAAAGCAAGAGGAGTTGTTTCGACCCTGCAAATGGGATCTTAACGAGCGCGTAAAAACCGCGGAGGTAAACTTTTCCAAGTGGCTTGAAAGCCACAGCCATCGCGAACAATATTTTATTGGAGACGACGGGGTGAGTAAAACAGTTTGAAATCAGCTCAGCGTATTTTTAATTAAAAAACTTTTCACACTGTTTTGCTCAACAGTACATCTACCCTAATCCAGCCACCATGAAAAAGTTTATTGAGGCTTTTAAAAACAAGGAGGTGTCATCGCGATCGGTGAGCTTGCCTTTTGCCCCAATGAGCAAAGTGATTGCATCCAACCCTAGGATGGTAATTGGAGTTAGCGGCGTTAGGCATATCCAGCGTGCTGCGGGCCTTAGCGTGTGGCCGGTATTTTACGTCTCTAAAGAGCAGGTAAGGCGAAATAAAAATGTAAATAGAAAAAAATTGAGCGGAAAAATGCGTAAAAAATCTTTTTTCCCGCAGTATAACGACAACAACAAAAGCCACAGCACCAAGATAATTAGGATGAATTTTCCTCTGCACAAGTTGGATGAATTTACCGAGGGTATGGTGGAGCTGTGTCAAGGTCTGGATTTCCCCATCAATGCCAAACTCGGCGGCAAGTGAAGATGCGTGTGTGCAACCGCGGCAACAGCCGCGGCAACGGCGGCGACTGCAGCTTTGCTGCAGAACAGAAATCAGATTTGCGGCTTTTTATTAACTAAAACATTATAGGCAATTCTGTATATTCTAATAAAGCTTGACTTGCAAACAATTAACTAAATGTTTGACGCGTTTTTCATTTTCGCGTAAATTAACGGGATTAAAAAAAGTGCAAAAGTGCCGCGGATTCGCGTTTGCGTATGCATTGACAAACATGCAGAATGCGGCAGCATACCACCCGCAAAACAATGAATCGAAAGCTTGAATCGATCGGTCCAGGACATGTCTTATTCTGCCGCAATTTTCCCATTTTTTCAAAAAATGGATGAGGTGGTGATTATAGGCGGGCACGGGTAGTGCATAGCTGTCGAAATAATACAAATAGTTTTGCTTATTAATAAAAAAGGCGATGAAATGACTGCCGGGATGGCTTGAAACCGAAAGATTGACGATGGCGCAACAGCTAGTGTTCCACAAGTTTGAGGGTATCGTGTCGACTGCAAAGGTGCCGATGAAATTCTTGCAAAGTGGGGATAAAAACCGATCTAGAAATACGTTGCTCAAACCGGCCATTATCGCTCTTCGGCCCTAACAACTTGGCCGTTCTCCTCTATTTTAATTCCGGAATTAAAAATGCTGTAGGCTAGCAGGTAGATGGGGTGAGGCTTGGCTGTTTTAAAGCCTAATTCCAAGTCCAACTTGCCTTTTTCGTCGGGGTGAATGTGAAAACTGTTGCAGCGATCGGGGGTCAAATCGGCAGTTAGAAAACATCTTCCTCTCTTAAAAACCGCGGGCGAAATGTCGCAAGAACTATTTGAAATGCCGAAACCCGTGCTGTCGTACATGTGTCTGTACAGGTCCATGTAGTTATCATCATCAAAATCCGGCTGAAAAGCTTTTGGGAAGACGCATTGTCCGTTTTTAATAAGATTGAAATAATTAAGATCAAAGTGTTGAAAGTCGAACGGGTTGAATTTGCTATCGTGCGTCAAGGCTTGGTTGTGAATTAGGGTGAAAATAACTTGTTTGGGCAGTATTTGTGAGGCAATATTGGTAACGGTGTACGATGTGACGCCGGCTGGAATCACAAAAACCTTCAACTGACTCAGCTTAAAGGGTATATAGCAGGGCTGTTGAGACATTTTCATCCTAAAATGCTTTCTCTGCTGCTCGACCGGCAAAACTTTTCTCATTTTCAACTTTAAATCCTTTAAAACGATTTTAAAAGATTTGTCATCTTCGGCGTGAAGAATACCGAATGTCGGACTGTTTCTAATAAGCTTAATCTTGATGTCGACATTCGGTGGCATATACTTATCCGTATACATAATATCCGCCCCCAATCGAGAGCAGAAATAAACTTTTTTGCCGTGAAGTATAAGATTTCGACGGTGTATTAAACGCTGATTTATACCGGGCTCGCAAGCTCCAATATCGTTTTCTTTTTCTTCAAAATAACCTTCGGCTCTTAGCTGACTCTGTTTGGCCTCTCTATCAAACGACAACTCGGTCTGGATAAAGTTTTTGAAAGGGTAGGAATTTGCCGTGCTCAAGTCGCAGACTTGAGTACCGTTAATGTAGATTTCAACCGCGCTAAATAGATTGCTCGCGAAATTATTGGCCAAAAAGACTCGATCGTCGGGTCCGACATTTTCATCCTTTGCTGTCTTGACAACGAAATGCCCTATTAATCTAGTCTGATCCAGAATGATGGAACACTCTTCGTCTCGCGGGATGATGAATTCGATCGGTCCGGTGTTTGAAACGCTGGAAACGCTGTTGTAGACCACATCATTGCCTTTTTCAAGGCTTATATCGACCCCGAGCGGCGCGTGCAGATCAAGAGCTTGTTCTGTCAAATCGTCCTGCTCGAACCCTAGACCTCCGATGCCGCCCTTTTCAGTCATTGTCGAAAATGCATGCTAGTCTGTAGTTTTCTGTTCTTCTTAAAAAGAGGGAGTCGGTGGTGTGCAATTTTAATATTTTATTTTGGTAACCTGAAGGTTGCTGTCGATGGAAATGGCAGCATTATAAATAGCGTAAGAAATCAGGGTTAGGGGGGTTCTGGTGGGGGTGTTAAAAGTCAAGTCTAGTTCTAAATTTCCGGGCACTCCGACGTGATTGTGAAAGGATAGGCATTTATCCGGAGTCAGGTCGAACGCGAGAAACATCTGACCCTCTGTAAAAGCTTGGGGTGAAATACAATTTCTGCCGCCGACGTTGCTTTGAAAATGGTCGTACAATTCCATATAATCGCCTGTAAGTATCTTGCATTCTATAGGTCTAGGCATGAGAAGTCTTCCATTGTTTTTTAAAATGACGGATGCTAAATCGGCGTGTTTAAATTTAAAGGGAAATTGATCGCTCGGTCCCTTGGCAAAAAGGTCGCTTCGAAGCATGCAGAAAATAATTTGTTGCGGCAACATCTCGCTATTGTTGATGTGATTTGCAGAGAAACTAAGGGAACCAGACGGGATCAGATAATGCTTCATCTGCGTGTCTTTAAAAGGCAGAAAAAATGGTCGACCTTTTAGCAGTTCGGCGTTTAGCCTGTTTCGCACACGCTCGCACGGTAACACTTTTCTCATGCGAAGTTTTAATTCCTTTAAACGAATGCGATAGACTTTGTTCGGATTATCTTGAAGCAGCCCGAAACACGGGTTGAACCTGCGTAATACAACAGTGATTTCCACATTCGGAGGTAAATATTTGTCGGTGTAAAAAATATCTGCGGGCAAAGTTGAGCTAAAATAAACTTTTTTGTCGTTTATTATTTTCGCACGATTCTCCGCGATGCATTGGCACATTTTACCGGTCGTGCTAATATTGTCAAAGCATTTGTCGTGGTGCGTTCGGCAAAAGCCTTCGGACCGTCCCACATTTGTTAATACATTATTGTTATAGGACAGGAGAAAGTCAATGTGGTGTTTGTACGAATAAGAAAGAGGGGCACTCAAATCACATATTTGAGTTCCGTTAAGGTGGACTTCAATTTGCGAGAATAATGCGGCGCAATAATGGTTAGTAATTGTTGGCGTGTCAGTGTCTGTTACACCCTCGCCGCTGTCGGTCTTTACCACAAAGTAACCCTCTAGCCTTGTCTGATTTAAAACAAAAGCGCATTCGGGGTCGGAAGGAATTGAAAACGTAACATCTTCTAAATCTTCGACGGGAGTCACGCTACTATATAGCACAGTACGACCTGATATTAAATCCGTGTCTTCGAGGGGGGTCGCATGCGCATTCAAACTATCACCCTGCAATTCATTGAAATCCACATTTAAACCGCCGACACCGCCATTAATCAACGATGACATTTCTAGACAACACGGAGCACGTCACTGTGACAAATATAAAGCTTAGCTGCACAATTATTCTTACGGATGAGGGGCCGTTATCCTTAAATAAAGATGTGTCACAAAAAGTTTTTAGTAATTTTACGGTAGTGAGGAAACAATACGTCTACACCATTTTCAAGACCCGCGGAAACAACAAATCATATCATGTCAATATTACCAAAGTGCCATCGCGAGCGGATATAAAAATATCGTTAAGTCTGCTGACGGACATTATCAGCAATCGTTTCTTTGTGCAAACATGGGAAATAAACAATTTAACTTGTTCCTTTCGTGCGGGCTTTGAGATACCGCTGCCGGACGTTTTTGATAAACTTCGGAAGGAGAGCTACGTGAAAAAAGTACGCTTCAATCCCGAACGTTTCCCAGGCATGTTTGTGACTTTTGAAGCCAACACGGTTTTAATATTTTCCACAGGCAAGATGGTAATCATCGGGGCCAAGTCCGAAGATGCGGTCAAACATAGTTTGGACTTTATTATAGATTTTTTGAAACAATATAAAAGCGATCGATAGTTGATTCGCGTTTCAGTTTTGCAGCGCGTGCGGAGAAATAAACATGCCTCGTTTTCATAATTTCAACAGGACTTGTTCTCATTACAATATTGTGGATGATTTTTCAAACGGGTGTGAAGTATGTACAGATTGCGGGCTCGTGATGCATGATCGGCTATATGCCCCGTACGACTATCGGCTCGAATCGATTAAAACGGAGAAAATGAGCGAGGATGTGACTTGCGACAAAAACAATTTTACTGATGAGACAATGCAAAGGGTATGCTATAAGTGCAATATCGAATGCGCGGATTTAAAACGCGTCATCGCCAAAAAATGGGACGCTAGCGGGAAAAGAGGGAAAAGAGGTGTTTGTTTAGAAAGTTTAGCGGTAATGTGCATCTACACCGCGCTTATAGAGTCGGGGGTGCCGCGACCGATGAAAGATTTATGTGCCATAACCGGCGTCAAGCAGGACAAAGTGTGGCAATATCTTAAAAACGACGACTCTTTCTACAGCCCAAATTTAATGTGCGAATATTTTCTTCACTCTTTAAATCTAAGCTACAAGGAGTTGAAGGAAATTAGAGAGAAAGTAAAGCAACACGAAAAAAAGTTTGTTTTTTCGCCAAAAACACTAATCGCGGCATGCGCGCACGTCTTTTTAAGAGAACAACGGAGTAGGGTTGATCAGGAAAAGCCGAAAAGCTTATCGCGTTTAGCCGAGCAATTAGGCGTTAGTCCGATGGCCTTAAGCAGGTGCGTCAAAAAAATTGAAAATTGATAAAGTATGCGATACCACCGTGGTCCGTCTGTGCAAGCTGGGGCGGGATTAGGTTCAATTTTTAGCAGTCTTTTCCGGTCGTTGGTTCCGGTGGCGAAGGGCGCCGCAAAGACAATCGGTAAAATTGCGAGAAGCGAGGGTGTCAGATCCGCGGGACGATATTTGAAAAAAGAGGCGGGACGAGCGGCCATTGACACCGCACTGGAAGCCTTGGACGGCAAAGCAGTTGGAGCCGCTGCGAAAAAGAGATTAAAATCCGCGACTAGAAACATCTTACTGGCTGGTAAGGCGAGTAGGCCTGCACAGGCGTCCAAGAGACCGGTCAAGAGAAAAAATAGCACGCATGCGGTAGGAAGCGGTAAGAGAAGAAAAACAAAACAAAAACCGCTGTTTTATGTTGAGGACGACAACGACGACGACGAGGATGATTACTAAACGCGAATTTTTAAAAGCTTACACTTCGCCCGGCTCGCCTTTTGCTTTTTCATCGCCGAACCGCGTTTTTAATCATTTTAACGGGACCATACCCATAAATAAAATAAAGAAATGGCTGCAGGCGTCGGACACCTATACTCTGCACCGACAACCTAAGGCTCCAAAACCTAGGAACCCAACCTATGTTTATTACAATGAAGGGTCCAGGTTAATTACTTAAATTTTATGTTCATAAAATCCACCCTTCTAAAAAGCAAGTTTTCCTTCTCGTTTTGTGCTTAACTACAGTGACGACCTAATTAACCCGACATGAACCGGTCTGGTTAAGAGTCAGTTCCAATTCTCGAGAATCGCTCACCCCTCACTCTGGTGTCACGCGCTTAAGCACTTTTCAACTCCACAGTCAACGACGCCTTACTTGTTGCCTTTGTTGTCATGCTCACTTATCAATAAGATATGCTTTTGTGGGAACAAAACTCGTGACCACAAAACTCGTTTTACTTCGTAATCAAAAGAAGTGAAATAAATTCAGATTAGATTTAGCATTCACTTGCGAAAGTCGTCCGTTATTTCTAAGCCTCGTTATAAAATACCTCCCGACCTTTCACGTGGTGGCAGGCGAACCCTTTTCGGGGGGAAACAGCCTTTGGCTTAATACTCCATTATGCAACGTGATGGAGATGAGGAACTCCCAACAGGGGCCCAAGCAGCTGGACCTAGTACCCTTTCAGACGTACTAGCCACACTCCAATTGTCTGCAGATTCAGAAGCACAGGTTACTTCTTTTATCGATTCTCTCGCGCATGGTCTAAATGGACCCCGCTTTCGTAAATTGTTAACCTATATCCTCAAATTTGTGGAATTAAATAGGTCTAAATATGAAACACTCCGATCGGAGCAATCACGTCTTACTAACCTAGCAAATTCCAATCGGGATGAGCTGAACCAAATATTAACAGTATTACAGGAACGACTGCCACCTGTGGCTCCAGTTCCTAGGGTTCCTGCAGTGCCAGCAGTGGCAACGCAATCTTTTCAGGATATTTCTACTGCAGTGCCAACAATGGCAACGCAATCTCAGGCAGCTATGCCTTCCGCGCCAGTATTGGCACCTCAGGTCTCACAAGCAACGGAACCACCAGCCTTAATGGCCTCGGCTTCTGTACCTGTGCAGCCCTCTGCTTTTCAGCCAGTCCCTCCGACTGCTGGTACGAGTTATTACGGAGCACCTGCGACGTTTACTCCTAGCATTCAAAACCCAGACGGAACCGTCTCTCGTAGAATGGACCAAGTAGGTAATAACGTCATGGTTACCTTCTCTGGTAACGACGACATGGCCTCTAGAAAAGCCAAACTTTTCGGCTCCGCCGCTAAGTATGACATTTTTACTGGTCAAGACATGAGCAAGTTTCCCGAATGGGTAGCACAGTTCTTGTCTGGGGTTAATTTGTTTCAACCTACTGAGCCCAATGCTTGTAGGATTGCCTTACATTTGCTGAAAGACAAAGCCGCAGAAATGTCGAAAAATGTCTCTCAGAATATTACGATGCAGAACTTGCAGGAACTCCTGACAACTCTCGATCGTATTTTCAATACCTCTGGAAATCGTATCGTTGCGGTCGGTCTCTTTAACGGTTTTACTCAGCGCGAAGACATGCCTGTACAAGATTATGCGATTAAAATTGAACAATTGTTTTATCGAGCGTATCCTGGCTTGAACCCTGATTTGTCTATGTTCCTTATGGATCGTTTCATTACTGGTCTAATCTCGACAGAGGTTAAGCAAAAGTTGCGCATACCACCTTTGCCCAGCTATTTCCGTGAAGCGGTTGAAAAAGCCATGTCAATGACTGCAGCAATTTACCATGGGGACCAAATAATGAAACAACGGTCCATGGCCTGGAAAATGGCGGCATCTGCCAGCAACCCATTGAACACGAAGTCATCCAAGAGTCCCAGGGGACATATTCAGATGATTGAGACTCAAGATTCTCCAGCCACAATACAAGTGCTGAAGAAATGGTGTTCTTTGCATAAAACGGACAAACATTCCAACAGCGATTGTAGAGCTCAGAAGGAGACTGCGCCCTCTGGCTCCAGCTCTAAAACCGCCGCAAAGAAGCGTCCCAAGGGAGCTGAGAAACGAAAAACTAAACCCAGAAAGTTGAAATTCAAATCGACCTCTGACAAAAAGAAGTTTTTGCGTTCGATTGAAGACACGGAAGGGGTTTCTCTTGAGAGTGCCAGCTCAGACGACGAAGAAATCGTTGAACAAAGTCTCATGCAACTCGATCCTGCCTCTAGTGGAACTTCGGATGAAGATGAAGGGGAACTCCACATACTGATGTTTAACCCAGACTCATTACTAGATGACCCCGACATCAACATGTCTAACGTCTTCTTAGATCCATGCACTCCGTCTGGAACTTTGGGTCCAGGGGTAAGCGGTTTGCGACTGGAAGGGGAAAAAGCAGATTCCCCGATGTCGATGAAGACTGGAGATTATTCTTCAAGATTCAGTCCTCTAGACGCAACCCTGCTGAACACTTCAACTATGAACACTCCCGTCGTTCAAATTCCAACCATCAAGGATGAGCAAAATCCTTTCTCCCCTGAGCAGCCCCCCATGGAAGAAGATGTGTTTCCTCCTCTAGCTGCTAACAGCATCAATCCTGATGCAAATGCCACGGCATGTTCAGCCACCCAGAACTACATCCTCTATGGAGGAGTTTACTATTATCCGGTCCCACCTCCGCATAATGTGGTTGTCTCCCAATCAGCGGTCCCAAAACCTGATTTGGTTCCTGTCCCCGCTGAACCAACATTGGATGCAGTACCTCCGGTAATCCCTTCGGAGATTCCGTTACCCGCTACTGACACTGAAGCGGAAGTTGACCCCAACGTGTCCGCCCCCGCAGCTAACACTCCATCAACTTCTGTCACGACCAATGACACCATCATTGAACCTCCTGCAAACTCCAAGACTCAGGGCAGTTCGGATTTTGCAGTGCCAACGGGAACTACTTCCAAGAAGGCCAGGAGGAAATCAAGACCTAGATCCAGGTCTTCATCGTCCCGCAATTCTGAGCCTTCCCAGACTCGTCGCTCTCCAGGAGCCGTTTCTGATTTTCTGGTAGACGCTCAGAAAGTCCGTGGTATCGGCCGAGGAAAACCCAAGGACACTGTTCCATCACCGGTGCCGATTCCTTTCGCTGGAACCACTCTCCCGAAGGAGAACCTCAGGATTACCGTTCCTTCTGGAAACGGGCCCAGGAAAGTGGAGATACTTCCTGACTATCCTGCCAACATTGCACATTTGGCCGGATTGGAGAATGAAACTCGAAGACAGGCAGAAGCTCAACTCTCTTCCACCCTTAAGGACGATTTCTCGGTTCAACTTCCTCAAGAAGACCCTCAAGAGGATTCGGAGATTGACGTTCTCACCGGAGAAGTCCAAAGTCCCAAGACCACTCCGATCCAATTTTCATTTCAGGCACTTTCTATTTTGGAGGACCACCAACGATTCGCCCAAGAAGTTCTGAAATTGGAAGCCGACACTTGGGATCGCAACAAAGTTGAGCGCAATCCCAGTTTGTTCTATCACGCCTACTTCTTGGATCAACAAAAGCTCCATGAAGTGAGACAGAGAGGAAACATTCGGATCCAACAATTTAATGTCAAGGTCACTAGACAGTCCCCTGACACTGACACTCCCACTAGCAGTCGATACAACCGAGAGAAGCTAGAAGCGAAGTTCAAGGTAGCTATAAGTAACCTTTATCAGGCATTTGAGGAAGCTTTCCAGTTCGAGAGCTCCGAGTTCATAGAGGATCTCAGCAACCATCTGGTCAAAAACTCCGTTGCCCAGATCACTAGCCTCTTCGCCAGCTCTAGGTGCCGGACATGTCACCGCGGCCGACGGATGGATGCCACTTGGAGGCTTCGCAGGTTTGAAACCTTGCTACCATTCCTCTCCGAGATCCCTGCAGAGTCTTATCGCCGAGCTGAGGATCATAGGGCTCATGTCCTATTGGATAAGACTGCCTTGGTCGCTGACGAGACCGTCTCCGACAAGTTTCGGCTAGGCTTCACGTTAGAAGACCGAAGAAGTTACGCTTCTCTTACTCCAGAAGAGAAGAAGTCCTTCAATGAGGAACTTGCTGTTTTAGCGAGAAACAACTCCTTAATGAGAATGTCCCGAAGGTGGGAGAGCTGCAAATTCGAATCTCCTGCACTGGACATAAACCTGGGACATCAAGCGTTCCAGAAGATGCGCCAGCTGAGGCGACAGAATCTCTTGCCAGTGGCTCAGATGCTACTTCATAGGTATCGCGACCGATACGAGCAGCTCGTTAGTCGCTTCGGGAAATCTCAGTCATAACGATCTACGATTCCCTTCCTTTTCTCACTTTACTATGTCGCAGCCATTAAGTGGTATTTTCTCTCAAAAAGACCCAAAGGATCTAATCAGTTCCTGCCGGACTATCTCTTCTTCTTTACCCAAACTTCTTCCTGTTCGACTCAATGGACGAACAGTTATGGCTCTTGTCGATAGCGGCAACAGTTTCTGCAACGCATTATCATTGTCAGTGGCTAAAAAGATCCCGATTACGGATTATCAGCCATATACTGGTTCTCCAGTAGGCACCGCTTCCGTCGGTTCTAGCATCAATATAGTGGGAATTGTTCCCTCTATTAACTTTTACATTCCTGACGACACCGGGAAGGAACATGTGTTACCATCCCGACTTGTCCTCGTCAAACATCTTTCTTGCGGCCTCAACATCTCCTTACCTTTCTTGGTTGAACATGGCCTGGATTTAATTTTGTCTCAAGGGATTCTCTCAAAGAGTCCAGAGAATCTTCGTTTTCCGTTGTATCGGAACATCAATCATGCTCGCCGACGTCTCAAGAAGCAAATCGACTCAGTTCCCCAGATTAATGTCGTTACCATTGGCGACCGATCTACCACCGCCTACAGCAAGATGCGCCAAACTATTCCACCCAGAACTGGGAAACTTATTCCGGTTCGCGTAGAAGAAACCGAAGTACACGATCCTACAGATTCTGTTTTCAATTTTAAAGATTCTTTTATCCGCAAAATAAATAGTCTTCATCCTGATCAGGATGACATCTATTTCGGTCTGAATTCTTTAGAACAAATTACTTCTATCTCCGACACAAACGAGGTCGAAGTATACTTTTTCAATGAATCTCCGCATTCCGTGACTATTAGCAGTAACTGTGATATTGGCACTATCTTGATTCCAGAACATCATCGCTCTGTCATAAATATGACTAAAGTTATGACCATTACAGAAAAACCTTCAAAACCGTCCGATTGGATGAGCAATATTCCTACCAGTAAACTAACTCCCGCATCCCATGAGAAGCGACGCGAACACATTCGACAAGTGTTGAACTTTCGCGATAATCCTATCCTACAGAAGAACCCTCGCACCTCTGGACAAATAATTGATTTGATTATGAGTTTTTGGGATGTCTTCTATAGAGAAGGAAATTGCGGTGGAACTGATGTCATTGAGCATCCCGTTTACACTCCCAAAGGACTTCCACCTATTCGCTTGAAGAACCGTCCGATCAACCCTGGTTTGACGGAGTCTCTTAAAGAACAGATAGCCGTATGGCTAAAAGATGGTGTTATTCGTTCCGGAGGAGTCTCTCCCTGGAATTTTCCTCTTCTCCCAGTTCGAAAAAAGAATGGAAAATGGAGATGGGTAGTTGATTTTCGAGCTCTTAACTCTGTCACTCGAAAAGACTCCTTTCCTATCCCAAACATCATCGAGCTTTTAAGCTATCTTCGGAAAAGCAAAATTTTCACTTCTCTGGATCTTGCCCAAGCTTTTCACTCCATTCCCGTTCGCGAAGTTGACCGCGAAAAGCTTTCTTTTTGTGCTCTAGATAAGTTTTATCAATTTTGTCGAATGCCCTTCGGGCTAACCAGTGCTCCTAATACTTGGGCACGACTGGTCACTCAGGTGTTACATGAGATTCCGAAATCTCAGCTCATCGTCTTTTTTGACGATCTTCTTATTCACTCTCCTGACCTAACTACACATGTTGATACCCTTAAACAGGTTTTTGTCCTGTTACAAAAGGCTGGGTTAAGGCTCAATATGGAAAAGACCGATTGGGTCAAAACGGAAGTGAAATTCCTTGGACACCTAATCTCCGACCAGGGGGTATCTGTTCCTCCTGAATTTTCTCAGATCATCAAGGATTGGCCATTGCCCAAGACTTTGAAGGATCTCAGAGCCTTTCTCGGAAAGTGCAACTATTACCGAAGTCACTTCCAAAATTTTGCGATTATTGCTTCACCCTTAATGGCCCATCTCAAAGGTGCCAGTGAAAGTTCACGCAAGTTGGACCTGGAAAAAGATCCTAAAGCAATTGCTTCCTTCGAGTCTTTAAAACAATTGCTCATGTCTCCGCAGTTGTTGGCCTATCCTGACTTTGATAGCTCCGAACCTTTCATAGTCGATACTGATTATTCTCACGAAGGGTTAGGTACAGTCCTCTCGCAGATCCAAGATGGGACAGAAAGACCCATTTCATTTAACGCTCGCAGACTGAAACCAAGCGAATCCCAGTACGCTTCCCATAAGGGAGAATTACTTGCTCTGATCTTCGCTATAGATACCTACAAATTCTTCCTGACTGGTAGAAAGTTCCTTGTCCGTACTGATAATTCTGCCTTATCTTGGTTGAAAACTCAAAAAGATCCTAAGGGTATCTTGATGAGGTGGTTGAGAATCATCAGCAGTTATGATTTCGACATCCAACATCGAGCCGGTACCAAGCATGGTAACGCGGATTCTTTGTCTCGAACCTCTCATGCTCCTTTCCTCTCTGAAAAGGAAGCTCAAGAGATCCTGGCCGATGATCAGATCCTCTTGCTAGGAGAAGCTCCTGAAGATGATGGCCAAGAATCTGAAGACGAGGATTCTCTCAGCGAATCCGATGACACTGATCCTCGCATTCCACACCAAACCGAATTTCCGGTTCCCCAAGGTCCCTATGAGGACGATATCATTGAGAAACAACAGACTGATATCACTTTATCCAAGATCTCCGCCTGGGTCAGACAACAGCACAAACCTACCTCACAAGAGTACAAGCTACTCAACCCAGATGAAAAGTTTTATGTTGATTGCTTCGAATATCTGGAAATTCTGCCTTCCGGCCTCCTCGTTCGAAATCCCATTCCTTTCACCAATGAAAAGGATGTTCGGATTCCTCTTCCTGAGAAACTCTGGAATAAGGTTCTCGCTTCCTTCCATGGCAAAAATCATGCCGGTGGAAATTCTCTGGCTGATTGTGTACAGCTAAAGTATATATTCCCCCGTCTAGTTAGCTTTTGCCGGGAATATGTATTCAAATGTCCTCGCTGTCAGAAGCTATCCAACAAAAAAGCTCAACGCCATACGTATGGTTATGACCTTGTTGGAAGTCCTGGAGAGAAGATTTGTCTCGATTTTGTCGGACCTCTCAAACCAACAAAGAAAGGACATACTTCTCTGCTCACTGCCGTTGACGTTTATACTCGCTGGTTCACCGCCTGGCCAGTTAAGAATCAGAAGGCTGAGACTGTCATCAAATTCCTAGTTAGGGATTACTTTCCAGACCGTGGCGTTCCTTCAGTAGTTCACTCTGACAATGGACCTGCCTTTATTGCACATGTTTTTCAAGTGGCCATGGCAGCCTTTGATGTTCGAACTACCACTACGCCGGTTTACAATCCCAAGAGCAACACTGTTGAGCGATTTCATCGCAGCATGAAGCGCAAACTTACTGCTCTGATCCATGAATTCGACGACGAATGGGACGAAGCTCTACCTGCTACACTTTTAGCAATGAGAACTTCAGTCAACCGCACCACTGGTTTCACTCCGTTCTACCTTGAACATGGTAGAGAAGCCAGATTACCTGTCGACATGATCGCTGGACCTCCGCCTGTTCAACCCGAACATCTTGACAAGTACACAGATAAGATTCGGAATCAATTCGCGAAAGCTTTTTCTGTTGTAACTGAACGTCAGAATTCTTACATAATGCGCCAAAAGGAGCTGTATCGAGAAAGACAACACAAGATCAACATTGATGACCTTGTGTGGCTCTTCACCGACCGAGCCAACCCTAGCCTCAACCGAAAGTTCCAATCCTTTTGGTCTGGACCTTACAGAGTTGTTAAACAGCTTTCCAACACTATTTTCGAGATCGAGTCCTACGGAAGGTGGACTAAGAGTAAGATCATCACTTCCGCAGCTGTCGATAGACTCAAGAAGTGCTACGTCACCGATCCTGACACCAACTTGGGCGTACCAGTAGAGTTGACTGCCACAGACGTTCGTCCTTACTTCGAAGACCAAGAGCTGTTAGGAAGGCTACCTGCCTCTGACTTCGCTCCACATGTCTTTGACAAGGAACAAGAACTTCCAATGACGTTACCATCACCCTCTCCTAGGGATGATGTCCCTATCACTCCCCTTGCTGACGGACAGTCTTTTGACCCTCCGGTTTCTGTACCTGTCCCGCAAGATCCTGAACCTGCTGTTACTGTTCCGGTAACCGCAGAACCACTTCCGGAAGCTCCTCCCGAAGTCACAGTTGTACCTAAAGCTGAACCCCAAACGGAGCCAGCATCTCGTAGAGGTCGAGGACGACCTCCGGGCAGAAAGAACAAGCCCAGACCTTGTCCTAACTGCACGCCCAATCTTCCATGCGTTACTCACTGCACACAATGCAAAACCGGTTCCGCATGTGAACAGCACACTGCAAGACAAAGATGTGCTAAGTGTACTCGTACTCGGACATGTCCTGCTCACTCATAAGCAGATATAAGAGGCCCATCGAGGGGAGGCCTCATTCAGTCCATCTCTCGCTCTCAATTAACATGAAGATTGCTCTTCTTTGGTTATCCTTCATTGCCATTATCTTGGGCGAGAAACAGCCTATTTATATTCCTTATGACTACTACGATTTGTGGTTAGTAGTTGGGAGTAATTCAACAGGCCGACTCTTCTTCAATCCGACTCCGGATTCACGACGGATCTTTATCTGGAAGCCGAACAATGCCTCAATACCTCCGACGCTCTTCTTTGAAGACTATCCGGAGATTTTACAAGACGATCTTTCGACAACTCCCTCGGAAATTTTTGAGGGAACTGTTTCATCGAATGTTCCTAACACTCCTCCAACAACTCTTGAGGAGATTGAGGAAACACTTCCCCAGACACATTCTTCCGGACACTTTTCAACTGACACTGTTGCAACAGCAGCCTTAGAACGTCCTCCACCTGTGAAGCACAAGAATACTACCAATAACGTACCAGGTATGAGTTTGTTACAACTACATCGCTCCTTGCAACTTGCAGAAATGATGAAAACGTTGAGTCCTCAGCCAGCGACTCCTAACCTCCCTGTTCCGCCTCAAAGGAACGAAACATCTACAGTTCGTCCTCCTAGCACTGCCGAAATTGTCGATGCTAAAGACGAAATAGATTTGACGAGGGAAGGATCCCGTCTCTACCAGCTTCGGAAAGAGAAAACGCGATTGAAAAGACAAATCTCACCTGATGCTGCCACTGAGCTAAACCTCAATGATGCCCAGCTGAACAGTTTGCAAGCTCAAGTCAATCGGCGATTCCTTACGGGATACGATTGTGCCAATCCTCAGGAAGTCAAACCCATCAGTTCATTCATTCAAGATCCTTGTGAACCGATTGGAGCTAATGACCAAGACAACTACGAGATTGGCGACAAAGCGCAGTATCAAATCGTCCAATACGAAACTCGAAGAGAGTTTAAAGGAACTCGCTGTGAACTTCGTACGTCCAGATTCACGTACTATTGTGGAAATGCTGATCACGCAAGTCCATATCCCCAAGAGACCTATTACAAGAAACCCAAGACTCTTCGTTGGGAACAATGCCGCGATCTGGCCACCCTCGGTCAGTACATCGCTGGAGACGACAAGACGTACACTGTCGCTCGCAACACCCGAACCGAAGTCCCTTACTTTGCCTTTGGGTCAGCTACAGCTTACACGGGATTCCAGGGTGCTCAAATTTCCTGCACTGGAAATACTATGCTGATCGATGGAAAAGAGATCCATCATATGGTCATGTACATCACCGAAGAAATCCTGTACAGGGACGAAACTTTCGTTACCCGCGATAACGAGGATACTGTTGTCGCTCATTACGACAATGTTCGCCTCACTTGTCCCATTGAGGAACAACAATGCGTTGGTAATGATGTCACCTACGTCTGGCGAGTCCCATTAAAGGAACATTGTCCTTTATACCACATTCGATTCTTCGAAGGTCAAATGATTAAGCATCAAGTAGATGGACTCACTGTCCAGACTAATAAGATTGTAATATCCACTGATCAGTCTAATGTTCGTTTTGTTGTTAAAGGAAAAAAGGAAGAATGCGACCAAACGTTCCTTACCACCAACTATCCGGATGTCATGATCAGAGATACGATGCTTAACGGCGCTGTCGACCGCAACCTTGTGAAACGACCGATGCCTAAGGACGAGTTGCAACTGAGCAACTTCATCACCAATCGTGACGATTTCGTCTATCATGCCATCAACCGGAAGATGAAACAAGAATTCTTTTCCGTACTCCGAGACGATTGTAGAGAAACTCTCCGCAAAATCAAGACCGAACACTTTTTGGAACGACAACTTCCAGGTCTTCATACCTACCGACTTGGTGGATCTAACTACCTTACCGCTGCTGGAGAAGTAGCTTACTTTTATAAGTGCCAACCTCGCCTTGTCGCAGCCATCCGAGCCGACACTTGCTACGATGCGTTACCGGTCGAAATTGCCAGTCAGAATGACACTCTGACCACCTACTTTCAAGCCGACGGTCATGAAGCCATCGTACCTCGGTTCTACATTGAGCCTTTAACTCATAGGCTAACTTCTGTAGCCAAGAAGGTCCCTTGTTTGTCGAAATTCTTCGCCCGTTATCAAGACCTTTTCGGCCAATGGTTCGCTGTCACTCCCAGCATTTCACCAACTGAACCACCAGGCAAACTTGATCTTGAAGCCCTCATAAAAAAGGCTACTTTTGATGATTCTTCAGATGTCGACTTGTCCCGAGGAGGGATCTACGAGCCTGAAGCTGTCGATGATCTCATCACCTGGCTAGAAGGAAACAGACGCCAGGAGGTTATCATGCATCAAATCACCAAACAAGTTGGTGATCTCAGTCCCGGTCAGTACATTACTCCACGGTTAATGTTTCCTCCGCACACATTGCCCGGTGGATCTTGGCACTCATTTATATTGGGAAAATTATGGGGTGCTATTCGGGGATTGGGTGAAATCTTCTCTTCTATTTTTGGCCTCTTGATAGTTGGCCGCCTTGTTTGGTATCTGATAAAGGTTCTGATGAACTGCAGTTATATCCATAGCGTGCACGGTTGTTCAGCCCAGCTCGCTTGGTCTTTTTGTACCGAAGTCTTTTTCACTAGACTATACAGAAGAGAACAAAAGTCGTCTGCGGAAAGATCCGACAATGACCCTACTTCCAAACCAAAGTTCCCGTACGAAACCGTATATTCAACTTTGGTAATATTTTCTCAAAGAATGTCAGCAGACACTGACAGAACGGAAACTCCAAGCACCGGAATCCCTGTTCCGATGAATCCTCTTCGACGCAGTCACTCCGTTTCTCATCTGAGAAAAGATACTGTATCGACTTGTCCGAACCGTCTGCAGTCCCAGCTTGACAGAGCTTTCGCTGCTTTTCAACCATGTCCTCCGGGAATGCCTAGATCTCCCTTCCCTCCGGACTATGTAAACGACCAAAGGGTCGGATCTCCCTTAGACGGAACTAGAGCAACACCATCCGCTCCTGTGGATGTAAATGAAATTTCCCGAGCCGTACCAGAACCACCTCCATTGCCAGAACGAACTCGAACTCCCAATAGATTTGCTTTCACTCCGATTGTAACTCCAGAAGCCAGAATTCCTCCTATTCCCAATAGGGATCCTGTCATTAATAGGACGCCAAGTGGCGATCCTCCTCCTCTCCCCGGTCGATAACGACTCCAGGAGACTTATATATAAATTACAACGAATCAACATTGGTTATTGTAATAAAAGCCTAATCGTAAAATAATAATAATAATAATATCAACATCAAAAGCCAATCATCAACAATGATCGAAGTACTTGAAGTCTGACGAACACGATCCGCTCTGAGTCTACCTGGAATCAACATAGGCAAAGCCCGGACCTGATCTCCCGGCAGATCCTCCATTCAGTTTCAACCTTTCAACGTGGAGAACATTTTCCGTTTACATGATTTCTTTCCTTCACCATTGACTGACTTTTCAATGACCCAGTAACGAAGAAGACATCTACAAAGGGAAAATAAGCCCTATACTGATTCAGCGCCTGCACTGTGTTCTCAACACTTCGTCAGCGTACAATATAGTTTCCCTCGAGAGTTCAAGTGGCCCCATTCCAGTTTCTGAAATTCAAAGCACCACCCAAGCTCAAGTAGACAAACTACAACGACTTCAAACGCGTACTCGCTTAGCATCTACAGCCTCTTCCTCAGCAGTTCTCTACAAACCCAATTGCGCCGAAAGCCTTCACGATGCGACGCGACGCAACTTCGACGCTCACAAATACACCGTCCAAATTGTGCCTCACAAGAACTCAGTCCTCTGACTCCCGTCACACGGAACGGTCTTCCGTGTAACCATCAATGATTGAAGGAAAAGTCTCAACTTAGCCTCGACATGAAGACAACTTCGACCACTCACAGCTTTTGCACTTCAACAAACCTTGGGTTCTGACGTCTTAGGTGTTCTCCATATGCTTGGCACCAAAGATTTCAAGAATACATCTCCCAGGACTTCAAGACGTTCTTGACCAAGTCTCTGATCCGTCATCCTCGGCAAGACGTCTCACTTAAGCTCCTTGACCAAGTCTCTGACCCGTCATCCTTGGTCATAGCTCCTCATCACTGACTCAGCAATTGTCCGAAGATTACTGTCCAATTAAAGGATTCTAAGCCGCGACATCTTCTTGCATCCTCTGGATTGGCAACCGCGAAGATTCTTGTTAGACCATCGGGATCGACGGCCACTGAAGTCGGTCCTGCGTGTCGGTATCTTCCTTCATTTTTTGTCTCAATTCCAGCATGGATCCTCGGTATTGTGGCTCAAGTCCTTCATAACTTTTCACAAATGGTTTTCTGGCCGCCCAGAAACCCAAATGCATCATCGTCCAAAGCTACGTCAGCACGAAAATCACAGTCCTGTTCCAATAGTCCTTCAAAGGTTTGAGGATAAGGCTATCGAACACCCGAAGTCAAAGTTACCATGTCCAGCTTCAAGTTTCGACCATTCCTCATCATCGTCCAAATCATTGGTCTCTGATTCCTTCCAAGCCTCACACAATAGGTCAAGTACTGAACATTGAAGCAATTTGCCTCGCTGGCCCTGCCTCTTGAAATTCCTCAGGGAAAGAAGTTCTAGCTTCTCCGCACAATTGGGTATAAAGTCGTAGACTAGTACCTTCCTCAGCGGTAGTTGCTATTGCCATTGCTGTTGCTTCCTTTTCTGTTGCACCAATCGTCTCTGTTGTAACCGCAAATAAGGATCAAGAGATCAATCGTAGGATTCAAGCCATTGCAAATATCAACCAGCCACCATCTCCGGTGTCCTCATTAAGTCACTTGGAGTACTTAGTTAGAGTTCTCCCTTGCCAGTGCGAATTCAACATTTGCCGAATCCTTCATCAGCACCAAACATGACAACGTAGAAGTCCGAAGTTAGAACAATGATGTCAAACTTGCCTCCGAAATCACGCGCTACTCAGGGCTCATGTGCTCCTGGGCATCATTCAGCATAACTTCCACAAGACAAGCTAGGAACCGTCCGACTCATCAGAAGATGAAAATTCACGCTCAGATTCAGTTTACTGTTAAAATAACGCCTTGGTTCACCTCAAGACCTCAAGACTCAAGACACCATTGCGAAGAATCGTATTGATCTTGAGAAGTGCATAATGAGTATCCTGATTTTTGAATATTTTGCCCTTAAGAAGAAACAATTCGGTATGCGAACAATAGCTTTTCTCAAAGCTCATATGCAACGTCCTCAAGTCCAAACACTCTTGGACGTTCCGTTTCTATTTCCTCAATTTTCTTCTTGGGGGTACATGAAGGGTCCAGGTTAATTACTTAAATTTTATGTTCATAAAATCCACCCTTCTAAAAAGCAAGTTTTCCTTCTCGTTTTGTGCTTAACTACAGTGACGACCTAATTAACCCGACATGAACCGGTCTGGTTAAGAGTCAGTTCCAATTCTCGAGAATCGCTCACCCCTCACTCTGGTGTCACGCGCTTAAGCACTTTTCAACTCCAGTCAACGACGCCTTACTTGTTGCCTTTGTTTGTCATGCTCACTTATCAATAAGATATGCTTTTGTGGGAACAAAACTCGTGACCACAAAACTCGTTTTACTTCGTAATCAAAAGAAGTGAAATAAATTCAGATTAGATTTAGCATTCACTTGCGAAAGTCGTCCGTTATTTCTAAGCCTCGTTATAAAACCCTCCCGACCTTTCTAAGAGGAAGAGGGTTCATCCATTCGACCACGATGTCTTGCAAAAGATGAAAATTGCTGAAAATTTCATGGATGGAAATCTCCACGTGCTTGCTTCATTCACCAACCTTGTTCGTGCATGTAAAAAAATACCTAAATAATTTCAACGCACGAATCAGATAGAGGAGGTTTGTTTACTTTGACTAAACCGAAGAATGACCATAGCTGCAAAGAAGAAACAACTGGACGGGAACTTGTACATAACCCCTCAGAATAGTATTGGTGAAGTGTCTCAGTGTGATTATTGATCCCACCCCTTCCTTTCTCTGGAGGCCTCGGCCAATCAGAATGTAATACAATCATCAAAAGAAGATATATTTCTTTATTTATTGAAACATTTTCGCAAATATGTCATAACTTTTTTAATGACGTCATAGCTACTACATACCATAAAAGGCTAATTTGAAAGCTTAATATTCTTTAATAGCAACAAAATTAAAAGATGCCAGTAAAGTATATTAAAATTACAAATAAAATTTTGATTGCTTAATTTAAAAATATTGAGGGGAATTTAATGGGCTTTACATGCATCAAGTGCTCTAGGTAGTTGAGCAACACGGTCTTAAAGACATTTGTAAGGATCGAGATTTTCCTTTTGTCATTTTTTATTGGCACCTTCTTGATTAATATAGCAATATCATTCATAAACAAATCTTCAAAGCACATTGCAATAAAAATATTCTGAGAAATATGCAAGTATTTGAACTCAGGATCTCTGGATGAAATCCAAGCTCTACCAATTCCCTAAACTCGATAGAGAGGCAGCTTGACCAAAAAATTTGAAGCTGGACGATATTAACCATCCACAAAAGTGCCAATGTGACAAGAAAAACCTGGGAGATCGATTCTCCTTGCCGTCTTTTTCTCTTATGAAGAATAATAAAAGAATAAAAATAGGGATGGAATGGACACAAATTCATAAATGACAGGAGGCAAGAATAGATGGAAGCTTTAGGTCGCTGCTGGGATGGCGAATGAAATCATGAGACAAAAAGGGCAATTTTGTGCCACTTGAGACATTGGCCTCCACTAATCTTCGCTTTACAACTATACCTTTGTGCCAAATGAACAAACCTGAGAAAATTTTGCTTTTACTCATAATTTTGGTAAAAAAAAATGTTTGCTTTGTACAGGGTTACATGGGTAACAAGTGAACCATTTTTGGCACCGAGATTGCATTTGAACATTGTTCAAAGAACGGCGATAACTGATTTGGCTAATGGCTGAAGATTTTTTCGGTTTTCTTATAATTGAGTAAAATTTATATTTAATATTGTCATAAGCAATTATCCTGTATTTAGTTATATATTTCAATTTTTGGAGAAATGCACCTCAACATTTCAAGCATATTGAAAGGTCGGGAGGTATTTATATGTTGAGTCTAGAAATAACGTATGACTTTCTCAAGTGAATGCTAAATCTTATCTGAATTTATTTCACTTCACATTTTACGAAGTAAAACAAGTTTTGCGAAATCTCGTTGGGACTCGCAAAAGTGGGAGGCAAAATATATCCATTATGCTTTTGTTAAATACAGTATAGATCATATGACAACAAAGCATCGTAGCTAGGCGTGGACTTGTTGTAGCTCTTACATGGGTGACCCCATTAAGAGAGAAGATGAACAGTTCTCAAGAATTGGGAGTTGACTTTAACCAGACCGGTTCATGGCGGTTAATTGGGTGTCGCTTTAGCAAGCACAAAAAGAAGAAGGAAAAGTTCACTTTTAGGAAGGGGGAAGTTTATGAACATAAAACTTAGGTAATTAACCTGGCCCCTTCATGTACCCCCAAGAAGAAAATTGAGGAAATAGAAGCGGAATTGTCCGAAGATAAAGGACGTTGCTTACGACATACAATTAGCTTTGAGATAATTAATATGAGGCTTCCTCAATAAGTTAACATGATTTCTTCTTAGTAATAGGATACCCATTATGCAATACGATTCTTCGCCTTTGCAAAATGATCTTCTTGAGCCAACTGGCAAGTCAGACGGATCTTGGCTTGCGTTGAAAATGTTCTGAATGATGTCCAGGAGCACATGAGCCCTGAGTAGCGTATGGTCTTGGAGGCAAATTTGACATCACTATGCTGATTTCCATACCTTGTAGACATTAGCTTGTTACGTTGTCATATTTGGAGTAGATGTGTTCTTCTGGCGAACTGTAGAATTCGCGCTGGCAGAAGAACTGGTATGCGTTC
This sequence comes from bacterium, assembly GCA_965233585.1. Taxonomy (GTDB): domain Bacteria; phylum SAR324; class SAR324; order SAR324; family NAC60-12; genus CBDDTI01. The sequence goes on along the minus strand of CBDDTI010000164.1, from coordinate 6,273 downwards.
TTCGATTGATCTCTTGAACCTTATTTGCGATTACAACAGAGCCGATGACAGCAACAGAAAAGGAAGCAACAGCAAAGCTAACAGCAACTAGAATTCCTTCCCCTGAAGAATTGTAGGGATGTCCGTCATCCGGAGTGGGAGGAGGACTGTTTCAAACTCAAGGTAAGGCCTCATGCGTGTAAGGCAGGATGCTTCAATGCTCAATGCTTGGTCTATTGGATGCAAGTAGTAGGAGTACGAGAACATCGAAGAAGACGAGGATGATGAATTGGTCGAAGCTTGAAGCTGGACATGGTAATTTTGGCTTCGGCGCTTGAATCTCTTCTCAAACCTTTGAAAGACAATTGGACCATTGCTCTGTAAATGCCAACCTAATCCTGAGAGACCAGAAAAAGTTTGAAGGAGCTGAGCAACCAGAGCGGAGACTGGTTGGAACTGAGAGAAAAAATGAAGGAAGATGTGGACTCATAGGAACGGATACTGTGAATGCTGAACTTCCATGGGAATCTTCGATCGATTTCTCGTGTTGCTTGAAATCCTTCAATTGGACAGTAACTTCTGGCGAATGGTCGGGCCGAGGATGACGAATCAGAGACTCAGCCCTAGAATTGAGGAAGGCACCTAGCCAAGGATGACGGATCAGAGACTTGGTCTAGGAGTTCGAGAAGGCGTCTAGCCAAGGATGACGGATCAGAGACTTGGTCTAGAACGTCTTGAAGTCTTCGGAGATGTATTCTTGAAATGCCATTTCCAAACCATCACAATCTGGGAGTCGAAAGTGGAGAGTAAGGGCCTTGAAACACCCAATGTCGGGAAAGGGTATGTAAGATCTACGAAGAGCAATCAGGGACTTCAATGATTCAAGTTGACGTAAAGACGATGAATTCCATGTCTACGTTGGAGCTTCTACCATTGAGGTTTCCCAATAGACATTATCAGGATTACACGGATGACCGTGCCGTGTGACGGGAGTTGAAGAAACTGAATTCTTGTGGGTGTTGTGCGTGAGGCACAATTTGGAAGATGTATTTGTGAATTGTCGAAGTGCGTCGCGTCGCATCGTAACGGCTTTCGGTGCAGTGAGGCGTGAGGGTCACTGAGGAAGAGGCTGTAGATGCTAAGCAAGTACGCGTTTGAAGTCGTTGTAGTTTGTCTGCTTGAGCGTGGGTGGTGCATTGATTTTCAGAAAACTGGAATGATGCTACTTTAACTCTCGAGGGAAACTATATCGTACGCTGACGAAGTGTTAAGGAACACAGTGCATGCGCTGAACCAGGATAGGGCTTGATTTCCCCTTTGTGAATGTTTTTCTTTTGTAACGGGCCATTGAAAAGTCAGTCAATGGTGAAGAAAAGAAATCATGTAAACGGGAAATGTTCTCCACGTTGAAAAGTTGAAACTGGATGAAGGATCTGCCGGGTGATCAGGTCCGGGCTTTGCCTATGTTGATTACAGGTAGACTCAGAGCGGATCGTGTTCGTCAGACTTCAAAGAACTTCGACTTGTTGATGATTGGTTTCGATTGTTGATGTTATTATTAAGATTATTATTATTTTACGATCATTACTATGGTCAATTTTGATCCTTTGTAATTTATATAGATCTCCTGGAGTCGTTATCGACCAGGGAGAGGAGGCGGATCGCCACTTGGCGTCCTATTAATGACCGGTTCCCGAGCGGGAACAGGAGGTATATTTGGTACGGCATCAGGAATGGGAGTAAAAGCGAATCGGTTAGGAGTTCGGACGGTTCTTGCTGCGGGAGTGATTCGTCCAGGTAACGGAGGTGGTTCGATGCCATCTCTGGCGACTTCGTTTGTGTCAACCGGAGCGGACGGTGTCGTCCTAGTTCCGTCTAACGGAGATCCGACCCTTTGGTCGTTTACATAATCTGGAGGGAAAGGTGACCTTGGCATTCCCGGAGGGCAAGGTTGAAAAGCAGCAATAGCTCGATCGAGCTGAGCTTGCAAACGATTCGGGCAAGTCGAAACAGTATCTTTCCTCAAATGAGAAATGGAGTGACTGCGTCGAAGAGGATTCATCGGAATGGGAATTCCGACGCTTGGAGTTTCGGGTCTGTTGTTATCGTCAACGTTCCGCGAAAAGATATTGCCGAAGTTGAATATACGATTTCGTACATGAGAATTCGGCTTGTCGCTAGGATCATTGTCGGATCTTTCCGCAGTTGATCGTTGTTCTTTCCTATATAGCCTAGTAAAGAAGACTTCGGTACAGAAAGACCAAGCGAGCTGGGCTGAGCAACCGTGCACGCTATGGATATAACTGCAGTTCATAAGAACTTTGATCAAATACCAAAAAAGTCGGCCAACTATCAAGAGGCCAAAAATAGAGGAAAAGATCTCACCCAATCCGCGAATAGCGCCCCAAAGCTTTCCCAATATGAATGTGTGCCAGGATCCTCCAGGCAACGTATGTGGTGGAAACATCAAACGTGGGGTGATGTATTGACCTGGGCTGAGACTGCCAACCTGGTTGGTGATCTGATGCATGACAACCTCTTGGCGTCTATTTCCTTCAAGCCAAGTGATGAGATCATCGACAGCTTCGGGTTCGTAGATTCCTCCACGAGAAAGATCGACATCCAAGGAGTCACTGAAGCTAACCTTCTTCCGGAGGGTTTCCAGATCCAGCTTACCGGGTGGTTCTGTTGGCGAGATGCTTGGAGTAACAGCAAACCATTGTCCAAAGATGTCCTGATACCGGGCAAAGAATTTGGACAAACAGGGTACCTTCTTGGCTACAGATGTTAGCCTGTGAGTAAGAGGTTCTATGTAGAATTTGGGTACAGTAGCCTCGTGTCCATCTGCCTGAAAGTAGGTAGTTAAGGTGACATTCTCACTGGCGATTTCGACCGGAAGAGCGTCGTAGCAAGTGTCGGCACGTATGGCTGCTACAAGTCGAGGTCGACATTTGTAGAAGTATGCTACTTCTCCAGCAGCAGTGAGATAATTGGAGCCACCGAGTCGGTAAGTGTGGAGGCCAGGAAGTTGTCTCTCCAGAAAATGTTCAGTCTTCATCTTTCGCAGATTTTCTCGACAGTCATCTCTGATCACAGAGAAAAATTCTCGTTTGAGTTTTCTGTTGATAGCATGAAAAACGTAATCGTCTCGATTGGTAATGAAGTTGCTCAATTGTAACTCGTCTTTGGGTAGAGTTCTTTTGACAAGATTACCATCTAAGACGCCATTGACCATGGTTTTCCGGATGAGGATATCCGGATAGTTGGTTGCTAGGAAAGTTTGATCGCATTCGTCTTTTTCTCCTTTAATGACAAACCTCACATGAGCTTGATCGTTGGACATGACGATCTTGGTCTTCTGGATAGTAAGAGCTTTGATCTGATGTTCAACCATTTGGCCTTTGAATGTCCGGATATGGTACAATGGGCAATGTTCCTTTAGAGGGACACGCCAGACATACGAGACGTCGCCGCCTATGCATCTTTGGTCTTCAATTGGGCAAGTTAGTCGCACATTATCGTAGTGCGCGATAACGGTGTCTTCGTCGTCACTGGTGACAAATTTTTCTTCTCGGTAGAGGATCTCTTCGATGACAAACATGACCATATGGTGGATTTCCTTGCCATCGATCATCATGGTGTGACCGGAACATGTGATCTGATTTCCCGCGATCCCTGTGTAGGCGGTGGCGGATCCGAAGGCAAAGTACGGGACTTCGGTCCGGGTGTTAATCGCAACTTCATAAGTCTGGTCGTCACCGGCGATGTAACGCCCTAAAGTGGCAAGTTCCTTGCATTGGTCCCAATGAAGGGCTTTTGGTTTATGGTAAAACGTCTCCTGCGGATATGGACTGGAATGGTCAGCGTTTCCACAGTAATAAGTAAATTGCGTGATGAAACGTTCACACCGGGTGCCTTTGAATTCCCTTCGGGTTTCATATTGAACAATTTGATACTGTGCAGCATCATCAATCTCATAATTGTCTTGTTGATCATCCGCTATGGGTTCGCAGGGATCTCTAATAAAAGAGCTTATAGGTTTTACCTCTTGAGGATTAGCGCAATCGTAGCATACAAGGAATCTTCGATTGACTTGAGCCTGCAAGCTATTCAACTGGGCATCGTTGAGGTTGAGCTCAGTTGCAACATCAGGAGAGATTTGCCGCTTGACTCGTCGTTTCGTTTTCCGAAGATAAGAAAGACGAGAACTCTCTTTGGTAAGGCTAACTTCGTCTTTAGCGTAGACAATTTTGTCTGTGCTAGGCGAAGGGAGTTCATGAGTACCATTTCTGGTCTGAGGAAGGGTAAGATTATGGGCACTTGGTTGCCGATTAAGCTTGCTTGCCAACTTAGCACGTCTCAGAGTTTCATGCAATTGCAAAAAATTCGTACCTGCTTGTCTTGTAGTAACGTTCTTGGGTTTCCTTTTCGGAGGAAGTTCTAATGCCGAAGTTGTTGGAGGGTTAATTGAAGGTGGTACGGAAGAACGTGCGGTGGAAAGCGTTTCCTCAATCTTCTCAGGAGTTGATGAAGAAGTGCTATGAATATTCGGCGAAACAGTTTCCTCAAAAATTCCTGAGGAAGTTGTCGGAAGATTATTTTGCAGAATCTTCGGGTGATTTTCGAAGATGAGCGACGGAGGAACCGAACCATTGTTGGGTTTCCAAATGAAGACACGTCTGGAATCCGAAGTAGGATTAAAGTAAAGTTGTCCGGAAGAATTACGACCAATGACTGTCCAAAGATCGTAGTAATCAGAAGGAATATAGTATGGCTTTTCTTCACTGAAGACAATAGTGAAGAAGGATAAACAGAGTAGTAGTACTTTCATATTAAACGAAAGTAGGAAATAAACTGAAAGAGGTCATCCAAGGAGAGGCCTTTTATATCCGTTTATGAGTGAGCTGGGCATGTACGAGTTCGAGTACATCTAGCACATCTCTGTCTTGTAGTGTGCTGTTCACATGCGGAACCGGTTTTGCACCGTGTGCAATGATCGACGCATGGGACACTTGGCGTGCAGTTAGGACAAGACTTTGGTTTGTTCTTCTCTGCCAGGAGGTCGTCCGCGACCTCGTCGAGGTTCTGATACCCCCTGGGGTTCAGTTTTCGGAGTGATGACAGTTTCTGGAAGAGGTTCCGGAAGCGGATCCATAGTTGTTGGAACCGTAGTTGTGGGTTCCGGAATTGTAACCGGTGCGGAAACCGGAGGGTCGATAGGTTGTACCTCAGTTGGAGGAACTGACGGGACTATCGGGACGTCATCCCTTGGAGAAGGCGATGGCAACGTCATTGGAAGTTCTTGTTCCTTATCGAAAACATGTGGAGCAAATTCGGACGCAGGTAACCTACCCAGTAGTTCTTGATCTTCAAAGTACGGACGGACATCCGTAGCAGTTAATTCTACTGGAACACCAAGATTGGTATCAGGGTCAGTGATGTAACATTTCTTGAGCCTGTCGACTGCAGCGGAAGTGATGACTTTGTTTTTAGTCCATCTTCCATAAGATTCGATCTCGAAGATAGTGTTGGAGAGTTGCCTAATGACTTTATAAGGTCCAGACCAAAAGGATTGGAATTTTCGGTTGAGGTTCGGATTGGCTCGGTCAGTGAAGAGCCAAACAAGGTCATCGATATTGATCTTGTGTTGCCTTTCCCGATATAGCTCCTTTTGGCGCATTATGTAGGAATTTTGACGTTCAGCAACGACAGAAAAAGCTTTAGCGAATTGGTTCCGAATCTTATCGGTATACTTATCGAGATGTTCAGCCTGAATGGGAGGAGGTCCGGCGATCATGTCGACGGGTAGTCTGGCTTCTCTACCATGTTCGAGGTAGAAAGGGGTAAAGCCAGTGGTTCTATTGACCGAAGTTCTCATTGCCAAAAGAGTGGCAGGTAGAGCTTCATCCCATTCGTCATCGAACTCATGAATCAGAGCAGTGAGTTTGCGTTTCATGCTTCGGTGGAAACGCTCGACGGTATTGCTTTTAGGATTATAAACCGGAGTAGTGGTCGTTCGGACGTCAAAGGCTGCCATGGCCACTTGAAAAACATGCGCAATGAAGGCAGGTCCGTTATCGGAGTGAACCACGGAGGGAACTCCACGATCCGGAAAGTAATCCCTGACGAGGAATTTGATCACAGTTTCAGCTTTTTGGTTCTTGACCGGCCAGGCGGTGAACCATCTAGTGTAGACGTCAACCACAGTGAGTAGGGAAGTGTGTCCTTTCTTTGTGGGTTTAAGAGGACCGACAAAATCAAGACAAACTTTCTCCCCAGGACTTCCAACAAGAT
>CBDDTI010000163.1:2500-9166 GCA_965233585.1 bacterium | reverse complement strand
AATGTCAAATCCACGCTTTGGGGAGGCGGCGTGGTCGAGTGGTTTAGGGCGCTGGATTTGAAATCTGGAGGTCCCTGGTTCAAATCCTACACCCTACCACTATCTGGATTTGTTCTCGGTAGTCCCGAGTTCAACTCCTCGACCGCGTTGTGTAAATAGCCAACTGGTCAGCCTCCCACCAGTTGGGATTCTTATCAGTTTATGTTATATTTACAATATTTGTTTATGTATTTACAGTGTCCCCAATTAGCACAGTAGTGCTAAATACATCAGACACTTAAATAAAGTTATTATTATTATTATTATTATTATTATTATTATTATTATTATTATTATTATTATTATTATTATTATTATTATTATTATTATTATTATTATTACGCTCTTAAATTGTGTTTTTGTTAAGTTACGCCATAGGATCCTTGGAGATATAAGGCAGGTATACGAGTGGTGAAATTAGAATAGTTTCGTCTATTAACCAAGCGCGTAGGCTCGATTTGCGCCTCCCTCTCGTGTCGTCTTCGTCCCTCCGCGAGAACAACGGCTGGACGCGTTAGCAGCTAGCCGTGTCTGTGCCTTCGGGGGAAGAGCGCGGGCTCATTTCCCGAACAGCGACTGGTAATCGAGCCTACTAAGCGCGAGGTCTTGACAGTACGGACCAACAGCAGCGAGGTCACTGCAAAAAGACCGAGGGCTGAGAGGCATTACAAGTCTAAAATTGTTTAGAACACAAATGCCACTATTGCAGACTAGAAAAACACCTCAAACTCGAAGCGTGCAATCCTGTTTGAGAGCCGACTAGGCGTATACTCGAGCCTGATGTTGAACAAAACAGAAGGGAAAAAGAGTTGGAAGAAAAAGTACGGAAACTTTTATGTGAAGGCAAGTTCTTTCAGAAAGGGAGGCCATGAAGCAACCAGAAAATCTTCACGAGTGATCGTGCGGGATTGTTAGGGACAATGCCCGGTCCAATACTTAGAGAATATTGAATCTCAAAAGAAGAAATCTGATTGGTTGATTTTAGTTATTGGCCCTGTGAGTAAACTTAGTCGTGCAATAAATCAAATTGTCCAACCGCTCTGAAAAAGGATCATTGTACGGAAAATGTTTTGCTGTACTAAATAGGTACATAGATTACTGTTGTACAATGCTGAATCCTGCTTTCTTGTTGTTGTCTCCCTTGTAGAAGAGTCCAGCTCAGTCGCGAGAAGAAAACAAAGATTGCATTGTGCTAGGATTTTATGACTCCCATGATGTGTGGCACTTTCTGTCAGCTTGTGCTTTATTCTTTTCATTTCTGGTAAGTCCATGCCCCAATAGAAACATTTTCTCGTCACTAAAGGAAAGCTGGTAAATAATGTTCAGTTTCTTGAGGAATCAAGTTTTTCTCGAACAAAATCAACAGTAAGGTTTCCGAACCCTGTATTTCTCTGCGGTATACAATAGATTTCGGTGCTAAGACACATTTTTCCACAAGCTCTCTTTATATAATGCTTCCATATAAGCAAGCACAAGCACTATAAGCATTTAATATTTAAGCAAGAGAGCCTCTCAGCAGGCAGAAGTGCCTTGTTTTATTAAGAGTGAAATGCCGAAAAGAAATCTTGCTTGCCGAAAGTAACTATAGATAAAAACAACCGAGCGGCAAATCTGACCTCGTGGACCAATTACAATCCACCATTGCAGCGACCATCGCAGCCTGTACTGCCTGAGCCCGCTAGTAGGGATGTGCAAATAGCTTCGCAGTACGTTTTTGCCGTTCAGAATTTAGTGTCTGATTGGTTGTTGCTTTCACGCGCGCAGTCGTCAGGCGTCCGGTCACCGCAGGCCGAAAACGCGCGCGAGATCCCTTTTAGCTAGAGATGAATTGAGCATGTGCCGGAAGACTGACGAATCAGTGCTAGCGTCAGAACCGTTTCAATTCCATTTCTTTTCCACTCACCTCTACCTTCTAGTACACGTTCCTAACATTTTTGTTGTTTGTAGAGCCTGTTGACACTGGATGACGACTTGCATAGAACGCCAAGAAGCAAGATTCCTGTATTTTAATCACTGGCAATAGTTTCAAACCTGTTACTAGAGGTCAAAGCCGTATGTGACACTTCACGCTGTACAACAGAGTAGCGTTAGATGACGACCCCATACGGCTTAACTGTAGTGGATACGGGCAAGGACAATATTTAGGATTAGGATAGACATTTCAGCAATAGCCTGCGATTAGGGTCGCCTTGGAGTCACGTGAATCAAAATCGAGCCTGTAAAGAAACTCTCGAAAGTTGATCAGTCGTTTGTCAAGTTTGGGAAGTAAGGAACGAAGACTTAAGAAATGAAATCGCCTTCACTGTCATTGCCGTCGAGATTTCCTTTAGCTTTGTTCTTATAAATTCTGAACAGTCGGGTAGCTTAAAGGTTTTTTTAGTTGGTAGTTTAAATGATCTTTGTTAATAATTATTCGAAATCGTCGGTAATTGTCTTTGACCGTTGATGCCCTTTGGCGGTTAGGAACGAAGTTCACCATAAACATTTTAGTTGGTACGTTTCTTGTGAATTGTAGTCTACAGACCTGATCCTTCGACGAGTTTGCAACGTAAGTGAACACCTCATAAGAAGTATTTAACGTTTTGATAACGGAAAAAGAATATATTCATATTTTCATAACTGAAATGTTCCATTGTTCAATAGAGGAATTAAAATTTAATGATTACATTGATGGTGAGTGAAGCAATTATTCATTGAAATAAAATGGCTTTTGATTAAACGGTTTGACCAAAATACTTTCAATGAATAACATACTGCAGACATCTTGGTTTTTGCAGTGAATGGATTGAAACATGCACTTGAATATATGTTAAAAGACTCCCATTTTATTGGACGAAACTTTTACAACTCTAATTTGTTTAATCTTGTTTTTCATCTTAAATGACGTCTTGTGTTAGGGAACAGTCCAGTTTCAAGTTTACACAGACCGCTTACAACCTCGTTCCCGAAAAGAGGGGGGGGGGGGGGTGGGGGGGAAGAGATGAGAGTCACTAGGAACGAGGTTGAACTGCTGGTGAAAGACTTCGAGCTGGTCTCGATCTGAAGTTGCCTAGTTCCTGTACGGCTTTCTCCCAGGCCTTCGCGGCCAATCGATTTTTGGTGACGTATCCCAGACGAACGAAAGAAATGACCGAGGCGAAATATTGAGGCCTATAAACTAGGAACTAGGCAAGATCTTAGTAAAATATTCGCTAATACCAGTGACAGCGTGAACTGTTTCAGCCGTGTATTGTTTCTTCTTTGACTTCATCACTCTCATACCAGTGTTTTGTGGATAATTACATCAGATTTAGACTAACCTCACAGACGCGTCTATACTCCAGTTGGTCAGCAGTTTGGCCAACTCGAAACTGGGTTAATATTTAAATGCAGGAAATTGATTAAAACACCTGATAGAGCGGTTTTCATTTGAGTGTCGAAAAGTAATTGGTTTTGCACTTTCTACGCCACACGATTGGCTTAAAAAACACGTACCAGTTCTTCATCCAATCAGAAGTAAAACCAAAACCAATCCTGACTCCCTTGCACACGTTTTCCCGCGCTTTTTCTTAACTACTTGGAGTTTTGATTGGTTCACTGGATTGTCTGTGTCCTTTGTGATTGACTAGAGTAATTACTTTGGTTTTGGTTTTAAGACACTCAACTGAAAACCGCTCTATACAGCATAGCAGGAAATTATGAATGATATCTGGTGAATTGTGGTGTATGATGAATTGTAAAAGATAACGAGAAAAAAATAGTAATCTCCTAACAATCAAGAAGAATTGCAATTGTTACTGTAACGGCGCAAGTGTAACCGGTGTGACACTTTCCTTCTACGCAATTTACATTTAAAAACACTCTGGAGTAAAAAAATTATAAGGTTATATTGTTTTTTTTTTTTTCAGACGACCTACACCAGCTTCATATTTATAACTTAAATTTGCGGTCTTCTTTTAACTCGTAAACTAAAATGATTTTTAACTTTAAATGAGTTTCCCTGATATTTGTCCCAAGAAATATTACATATATGTAACCAATTTGATCAGTAATGGTGGTTGAATTAGTCCACAGTTGGGAGGGAATCCAGGGCATTGCCAAGTTCCTCTACACCGGTCGTCTTGTTTAGGTCCCTTTTCTGGGCACAAAATAGCCATTATTGAGGGTCCCCATATAACCACCCCACCCTTGTTGGGACATTGGTAGAAACTTGCTGCAGTGTTTTGAGGAAGAAAGATTATTACACTTGCATTTCAGAGAGAAACGGTAGACAGTGAGACTTCCGAAGTGTACTTTATAGATAACGTAGTCTGACTGACTGATAAATATTCCATCCTTGTTAGCTTGCTGCTTTTTATTGAGGCATTCATTGACAGCTGAATCTCCAGCGTCGTATATTCCAAGCTGTTCATTCTTGTCCTCATCGACCACATTGTTAAATTTCCCTGTAAACGACAAAGCGCATAAATAGAAGTTAACTCGAATATGTAACATAAAACCGAGAATGACCTGAATAAAGTCAAACGACTCATTTAGTATACAGGAAAGTCCAACAAGCCAAGCAAAATTGAAAAATGTCAAAAAACTTTGATGGTTAAAATTACAAGAAACCTAACTGAAAGTTGACTGAAATGTATCGCAAGCGAGAAGGCACTGAGGTTAAGAGAATTAATTTCTCTTCACAAGGTAATCACTCTCAAGATATATTTAAATCACTCTCGCCGTGTCTCGAAAATTGCTCTTCACTGAGTGATAAAGCAAATCTCGCGTGCGTGTTTTACTCGCGTAGACAACGGAAGCGACTTTCTACGTTCTTCCATCCTCCACGCAAAAATATTCACGTGTCGCGCGTGGGAACGTTATCCGCGAAAGAACTTGGATAAAAACGTTAATGCGCACGGCTCTTTAGAAGGCCACTTTTTAGTGATAAGAATCCCGTGGATAAATAAAGTTAATGTATCGTATTGTTGGGAACCAAGTCTAAAAATAATTTGAGAGGAATTACCTTGAGAATGATCATCCTCTCTTGGCCAAAACGACGTACAATATAGACCCTATTAATAAGTCTAATATATAAAGTCTTCCGCTTTTGACGACATACCCGGCCTTTGAAATTCTATTGAAAACCTACAGTTTTAATGACGTCATTAGCGGAAAACTGTATATATTAGACTTATTAAAAGGGTCTTTAGCCTGTGAGCAGGCTCACTTGTTTGGATGGGGAGCCGCAACCGAGAGCTGGCGAGAAGAATGGGGCTGCCTTTTCCTCGCCTCATTCTTCTCGCCGGCTTCGGTACCCAAACAAGTGAGCCTGCTCGCAGGATACGTATAATATTGAGCGGAAGCTTTTCCACCCACAAGCCACAGCAGTAACCCGTGTATCGCTCTAAATTACATTTGAGCAGGAGCCCATGACTAGGATCGTACAACTACTCCACATCCCTGTTACGGCGTTTTCACAGACAGATCTATTTTTTATCTATTTCAGACCATCGCAGGAACCTCGGTGGTCAGTCACAAGCACTGACGTCATTAGTTACCGGAAGATTAAAAAGAAAAACCACCTAAGACCGCCATTCTTTTTCCTTACCAATGCATCGTAAAAACTCTTATTCTTCGGCCATTTCAGCTTCAACAGAAATGATAAAACAACGCAAAATACTTAACGTTTCGTATGCCTCAACATGCATCCTCAGAAGTGACGGTTGGATAGATGCAATAAGATTTAAATGCTAACGAGAAAGACTGGAACCAAATTAAGACAAATAATAGACAGACCTGCAGTATTAAAGTCTGCTGGCCGAAACGTTGTTTTGTCATGTTTGTAAGGTCCGCAGTTTGTACATTATTAGAGAGGTTAAGCATGACGTTTACGGCAAACGGCAAACGGCAAAAATGAAACTTTTGCCATCTGTTTTCAGCTCTCTGTACAGTAGAATCAAAATATTTGTATTTGCTGTGAATAGTAAAAGATACTTTTCTATTTTTGTGTGATTTATTTAAGGATTACAAGAAAAGGATAGAAAATCAGAGGTAATCTTTACCGTTTGCCGTCTGCCGTAAAGGTCATGCTTAACCTCTCTAATACCAAGGCATGCTCATGCAGACCGGAACTAACCTATTTGGCGGGAGAAGAAGGCTAAAAATAGACCAGTCTGTAAAGAATGCCGTGACATAGCTTAGTACTAACCTGCGTGGCAGGCCGTAGAAAGGAAAGAAAGTCAAAAAATGAGCGCGGGAGGGAGAAGGTACTTTGTCCCCTACCGCGATCCCCCCGCGTCCGACCCTCCCGCGCTTCACGCGCTCGTCTTTCCCCTTTTCCTCCCCTTCGGACGCCTGCCACGCAGGCTAGCTTAGTATGGGAGTTGCCTACTCTCTTAGTGATGGGGCTCCTGCTTTGGATTAAACTAGGTTCAGCAAACATTACCTGATTTGCTGAGGTTTCTGTAATTCTGAATACAAGCCTTGTCCTCAGGTAAAATAATCCTAACTTTAGCTGGGTACTGCCAGTATGCAGTGAACACCACATCGATTGAGTCAGTAGGTCCTGTGTTGTTCTCTTCTCCTAGTGCCGTCACCACACTGCCGGTCGCCATCAGTCTCTGATATCCGCCATGGTCGGGTGCACCCACGTGTCTTCTTCCTCGC
>CBDDTI010000162.1:0-7600 GCA_965233585.1 bacterium | reverse complement strand
AGCGCCCCTAGAGTCGAAGCTCCAGAGTCCACAGATCAGTTGGGCAGTAGCACTTCCTCAGTTACGTTTCAATAAAATCATAGTTAAATTTCTTAGTGAACTTTACATAAGTTAATGCTTTTTCTCAGTTTACAAAGGAATTGGAGTGAGAAATGTATACCCAATCTTGTTGCCGCTCCTGTGGGTTTTTGACTTGAGCCTGAAACCCGAGAAGGCATCCAGGAGTTCCAGCATGAATGAGGAGTTCAATGATGTTGATCAATATATAGGGAACAATGTATATCTGGCTGATTTTCCAAAACCCTTCTTGTAGAATTGAACCCCTTCATTCACGTTTGCCTCCTAAAGGCAGCAGCTTGTAAAGCTTGCCTAACATGAAATGTAGTTCGAGTGCTGACTTGGAGAAGGAGCTGATCGATGAGTTATGTATAAGTGATGTGTAAAGGAAGTCTTCCTGAGAACATCATTAAGTTCAATGACGGTGCAGTTAAGACTAACGATTTGCTAGTAAGCGTTGCCATAATCGTACAAGATACAGCTCTGAAATGTAACAGGTTGCTATTTAGCCCCGTAATTAGGCCGTTTACAGTGCGTCGATAATGCTGCGCTTACTTTAGACAGCAAAGAGTGTTAGCCACATAAGTTAGGGCTTATAAGTGTAATTGAACGGACATTTATAGCTGGTGTTGTAGATATATGAAAAAATTTGTCAAAAAAAAAAGAAAAAACCATACGACAGTAGTTTTCTGAAAACCTTTCAAACTAATACTAATTTGCATTAAGGCCCATGTCAAACGCCATACTTCACATGAGCCGAACCCAATTCAACCAACGTGAGTCGAACCAGACGCATCTCAAAGGTCCAAAGGATCCAATTTGTTTTTACCTTAAACCTCTAACAAACAAGACCAGTTTTGTTATTTGTCTTGTTTAAAAGTTCGGTTCGACTGAATTAAGTTTGACATTTGACTCAAACAGGTGTTCTTCAATTATCTGAGTCGACCCAAACTGTTGTAAGGTTCGGCTAATGTCAAGTTCAACGTTTTACCAGGGCCTAATTCTTACCGGGACCGTGTACACGGATTAAAACGGTTTACGAGGTCAGCATGAGGGCTGTATGACATTATTACTACTTTATTACAACCTCGCATTGTCTATGCAACTTTTTCCCCTTTGTTTTCAAACTTAGCCACCTTCAGGAAGGCACAAGCAGTTTCATGTTTTTCGAAGTTACAACTTAGACCTACAATCATTTGATGCAACGAGGACACGGTCTTGAATATTCATGTGCGCATGCTTAATCAGTCTTCCCATAATTTACAAGATAGAATTTATCAATACAATTCATATATAATTCTAGAAACCACCAATTCTCTATCAATACAAATATACTATAAAAACTTAATCTAAAAGCTACAAAAATCTATTGGCCCATATTGGCCCGTAGGGCGCGCATGAAAGAAGGGAGGTCATTTGCCTCTCTCACCTTGGCTGAGACGTTATTCCATAACCTAGCGCAAATGTATGAAAATGATTTATGCAAGCACTCTAAATTACAAGGTGGCAACTTTAATCGACAGCCACCACCGCGTAGATCATAGTCGAATCGTTCACTAAGATAGCTTGGGCCTTGCCCATTCATACATTTACATGTATACAGAAGTACTAGGACTTGAAAACGTCTTCTTGCCTGTAATGTTTGTAAATGTCCTATGTTTAAAAGATGGCTATATTCCGTTGATTTTGATAAACCTGAAAGAAAGTATGGGACATTGCTTAACATACCTAAAAAACTGAACGCGAAATTTGGGGTGTTTTCGACAATTTATTTTTGATGAAAATACCTAACGCCCTTTGTCCGCCGAGCCGATCCTTTATTTTAATAAACTAAGGCGAGCCTTTGTTATAAGTCAAAGTCTCGCCTTGATATCACTATTTATCACATGCTGGGCAAAATTACTCATTGCTGATTGGCTGAGATAGAGGGTATTTTTTCTTAATCAAGAGGGCACTTTTAGCAATCAAGAGGGCATGATTACTTAATGCTGACTGGCTGAGCACGCCTGCATTAAGTTGGTTTCCCGCTTCAAACGGATTTTGAAAAGGAATTTCAGAAACACATCGCTTTTGAGTAAGAGTTTGATCATAACGCGGTTATTTCATCTTAACGTGAAAGAAAATTAACATGCAACAAGCGCAGTCTTTTGGTGGAAAAGCAAAAGGATTTTTTCGACCAAAAATGTATTGATTGGCAGCCTGAAAAAAGTTTGAGTGAGGACGGCTGGTGTTGCAGGAGGCGTAGAGTTACAGAACTTCATGGCCGCGACACTGAAAGTTAATTTATTCGTTTTGCTTTGGGTCGCCTTATTCAGAGGTTTTGCAGGTCACCTTATCGGCGTAAAAACCTGCGTAAATTCTGTTGGTACGTTAAGTTCTCGCAGTGGAAAGGCGAGATTCAGTTAGAGCTCGTTTGGACGTTTTCTTACGTCTTTCATCGATCGATGAAGTATATGTAGTTTCACGCCGCTGCAAACTTCGCAATCACAAAACAGGTGAATAAAATTAGACTGCTTATAAGTGTTGCTTGTAAAGAAATTGCCTTGAATGAATTGAACTTCCTGTGTTTTGCTTATTATTATAGCAGGTTTTTCCCGTGCTACTGCTTGCCTGTTCCTTAATGACAACCGTCAAATCTTTTCACGCGTCGGCAAAACCTTGAAAGTTGTCCTTTGTACAAAATTTTGCCCTTTATGTGATAATCAAGAAATTAATTTCACTTGTATTTTCAAAGTTTTCCAAATTGCCCTCTTCGCTTCGCGACTCAGGCAACTTTGTGAAAACTTTGAAAATACTCGTGAAATTCATCCATAATTTCCCTCGGGCCCATACGATTACATATGCTAAACAGTCAGAGCAGAGGGCCTATAAATAGGGCTGACAGATTTTCAGATTAGCCCAACATATGGGTCTCCATACATTTTAACATCCGCTGATCCCAGAAGTTCAAAACACTACAAATCATGCCCATTTGAAATAAAATCAACGCAACCTGGATCGAAGATCTATGTTACAATCGATCGCTACTTGTTGGCTATTATCTGTGGAACGTTCTGTGTTAATAAATAAGTTAAAGAAACCAATCTATTTCTTTTTTTCCGCTACCAGTTCAAGAAAAGTCCGCAGAACGTGATCGCAATGCATGTCGGGAAGGATCTCTACACCTCGCGCGCGGGAAAACATGGTGGTCGATACAAAACCATTTGTCACTTTCCAAAATTTGACACTAGCAACGCTTGGCAAATGGGCCACAAGTCACGAGAGGGTTCTTCTATTGGGCAAGAACTGCTTTTGGACTTTGCTGCCTGGATTAATCTGACTTCAAACGGTAATAAATCATTTACATTCGGTTAAAGTCTCAGATCACATTTCGAGTCTTTTAAACGTGTTGATGATAATACGGGTTTATCAAGGTACTTAAAAACATTGCTTAAGATACAGTTGACGGAGCTCTAATACATCTCATCTCTTTTCTGTTCTATGGTTTTTGTGGCTACCTGCCTCTTCGGAGGCGTAGCCACTTTTGCTATCATCTGTGTAAGTAAGTCCGTCCGTAAGACTTTTCGATTCCCGTTCGTGTAGACCTAATCTTCTGATAGTTTTCATAGCCAATCAGAGTGCGTTGTGATAGTTTTCGTACCCAATCAGAGTGCGTCCGTAAGCGCCTAATCGTCGGATAGTGTTCGTTGCCAATCAGAGCATCGACGGTCGCTTGTCGGCCTCTTATTGATCCAAGGTTCTTGCTTCAACGCGGACACCGAGACATCGAGATTTTGTAGTATTCCCAAGCTGGAAAATCATTCCTCAACCACAAAGCAGAAATTATAATTGAAATCGCTTGACATTTCTAAACAAAGACTTACAGTTTTTAGAAGAACAGGAGGAGTTTTTCCATGGAAATTCTAGAATAACTTCAGACTGCCGGGTAGGTAGTATTTTAAAAACACTTTCTGGCTGCCTCTATGCTAGCAGAGAATTGTTCGGAGTTCGTTTACTTGTCATGGCGATCCGAGTGAATTGTGCAGCCATATCTGCCGTGTTGCGATCTTCAACCCTTGTCAAGAATTATAACTCCTACGAAGACTCTGAAGAGGGAATAATCTCTTTCGAGAGAACCAAGACGAATCATGATAGACTCCCTCGTGAAAACAACAGCGTAATAACAACGCGTCAAATTACATTGCATATAATTTGCATAAAATTTCAAGCTGTGTTTTTTGAAAGTAACTTCCGAGAATTTGCCACTCTTAACGCAGTTTGTGAAGAAATAATCAAGCTACATATTTTTATTGAATCAAGGCAGGAGTATTTTTAAAATGGAGCTCATTTACACGCGAAGATGCGGCAGTGTGTTTTGCTACTGGCGTCACTCGTCAGTCTAGTTTGTGTCTCGCAACATGATTTTCTTTAGCAGTCAGACGTAGTATTTTTCAAAAGAATTGGCGATTGCTAAGCCTGCTAAGTATACAGTAATAGCCCGCGTATAAGAACCTGGGTTTTAAGAAACTGTTAGGCTAAAATTTTCATTTTAAGCCCCCTCCACATAAGAACCTATTCAGGCTAAAATTTTAAGTTAGGTTCTTATCAGTGGGGTTGCTGTAAGAGTTTATAAATAGCAACTGCTGAATTAAGATCATCATCTATTTAAAAGTAACTTGACATAACTTTTTTTTTCTTTCAAGCTTAAGTACCATGTTGTATGTCTATTGTGTTTGCCATTCAAATAATTCCCCAAGTATTTGCAAGTACTGTACTCTACTACAGTATCAAACAAAGCTTTCTAACCATCTCCAACTCTGTGAGAATCACAAAATATTAAATGTAAAATATCAAAATATATCCTAATGAAATAAATAAATGCAAAATATTAAAATATCAACATGAGTTTCTTTCTTTGTTATGTTTTGTTAAGGACATATGCTGTACCTGCTGTAAAAGTGTATAGGTAGAAACTGCTGAATTAAGATCAAACTGTACACTGCACCTGCACTGAACTGCCCATAGGCATTGCTCTATGGTAAATGATTTATACTGTATTATGAGATGATATTTATGCTATTTTTAGTACATTCAGAGGAAATTCATGTGAAAATATAAGAACCTATTTGGAGAACCTTGGTAGCCTAAATTTCCTTTAAGTACCATTTACACTGATAAGAACCTATTTAGGCTAAATTGAAAAATTTGTATAGGTAATCATACGGTTTCGAGTTCAATTTGGAATTAATTTGCACGAGTGAGTTTTTCAAAAAGCTGAAATTGCACGAGCCGCTTCGGCGAGTGCAATTTGGCTTTTTGAAAAACTCACAAGTGCAAATTAATTCCAAATTGAACGAGAAAAACCCTATGATTACTTATTAATAATACAAACATGTTAAAATTTGCGTGAAGGATGTTTTGAACTTTACGGACTCTGAACTCTCTTCTCAGTTTTGAGCGCGCGCTTAACCTCGGGTGATTTTAATGATCACGCAATCAGGAAAAAATTGCGCCGTAATTGCGCCATCCAAGGCGCGCGCTTGATTCGAAAAAATAGATTTGATTGGCTATCTGTGAACTTCTTTGTCCATTGACCAATCAGAATGCTTGCTTTATTACCTTTTTTGCATTCAATTACCTCTTTTCTGCACTGTGTTAAGGAAAAACTGCGCTGTTCTCAGCCAATCAGAATCGAGTAATTTTTTCATGTATATTATTAAGGTTCTTATACGCGGGTTATTACTGTATTTGAACTACTAGTGAAATAAATTTGGCAGGGCAGTTGTCAATGCAAATTTTCCTTAGAACTTGGCAGGAGCATTGGCTCGTCAATGGTCTTGCACAATTACCCGCACAATCAAAGTTTTAATTTTCCCGTACAATTTTACTCCAAAATCACAGTGGTTTTTTTTTTTTTGCACCCTTCATCTAAAGCCAACTAACTTAGAAGTAAGATATTTAATTTAAGCTACCGAGAGTCTTATCTTTACAAATATGCAGATCGGCATATTTTGCGCGGTGCAAGAAACAAGTCGGCATAATTTTGATAAGCTACGAGTCCAAAAACGTTTTCGTATTTAGCTCGTTTTATGATCCCTTTTATTGCAACATGATTTGTTTTACTGCAGTGTTCTAAACAATAAGAGCAGCAGTAGCCACGTGCAGTCATTGACTGCCTATTTTTTTCTTTGACGCTAGATAGATTCTCATGTTTATTTCACGTCACAATAACCGATGTACACAATCTGTTCCCAGATTTTCGCTCTATATACTATTTTTGTTTGACTTAAAAGATTTTATAGGATTTGATTAGCTTTGACTTCATACACTATAAAAAGTATGCCTCTTTGCTGTTCAACAAAATAATAATAGGGTTTCTTTTTTTTCCGTTCAACAAGAGATCTCCAAAAGATGCCACTTGGAAAACTGAGTATTTTGCATACGTCATTTCTCGAAAACGAAGAGGAACCCAGCGCAAAAAAACAGAGCAAGTTTCTCAAGTAAAACGAAGCCCACATGCCAATATTCACCTATTTTTGAGCACTTTAAAATTGACCGAAAAAAATAGGGGACGTTCTTGACCACGGCCTTTTAATTATTCCCCTCAGTGTCTGTGGCTAGTAATGAATATATTAATTTCTACCTCTGGCCACCTCCACTGCGGGGAATAATTTTTAGTTATTCGGCCGTAGCTTTACCATTCCTTTAAATAATTGAATCCAACTGTGAAGCAGTACAGTACATTACAACTGTGTTTTCTGAAGTCCTGAAAGCTGCATTGATTTGGCATTCTGTACTCAAAAAACAATTGAAAGCGCAGTGATCGTTATGTTTTCGAAGGAAAAAACAATTTTGCAGGTACTCTTCATCAGCAAGGTTTTTATGACTCTCTTCCCCCTGACTTTCCCTCTAAGTGTCTGCTAAATCTTGTTTGTTTTTCACTCCTTCCATGTTTAGGGCCAAATAAGCGGGCAATTTCCCGCGTTATGAACCGAAAACAAGGCCAGGAAAGCTTGCAAATTTGCGCAAGTACCGGCCGTATCTATACCTTGCAGGTCAAAATAAAATTCAGGCTACGCCCGCTTTTAGTGCTACGTGCATAGGCGACATCCTTCGACATACCATCTCTCTACATGCTATGTAACCTGGCCTACGTCCAAACGGTTTACTCATCAGACTTCTTTACCGTCGAACTAGAGTTTTAGTGATGAAAGACGGATTAATTTGACATCATATGGGAGTATCACCCCCTCCCCTCCCCACCCGGGATATCTACGAGAAAGAATTTCCTGAGCGAATTTCCTTTGATTCTTCGCAGGTTCTAGTATAGTTTATTACATCAACAAGTTTATCCTATTCTTGTTCGCTCGAGTTAGGACATCATCACAGGGATTAAAGGTTAGTTCCCCGTATGCATTTCTTATTTCAAATTTAGAGTTCCTTCTTTCAAGACAATTGTCCTAATTGAGCCATATGGTGACAATCTTTTCTGTTTTAGCAATTCTGGTTGCTACGATACAGAGGGATCATATTTCAGTGTGCTTATTTTGTCTGCCAAACGTTT
>CBDDTI010000161.1:0-11656 GCA_965233585.1 bacterium | reverse complement strand
ATGAATGTTTGGCCAAATGAGTTACTTCACTTGAATGAATATCTTCTTACCCCTGAACGATCATATGACAATTCCACGAGTCTCTGGGTGGACTTTTGCAAATATGCGCAGAAATGTTTGCATATCATGGAAGCAAAATAGAAGATAAAACTGAAGTCAGTTTATCCAAGTGTCGTGGTGTTTAGCACTGGTGTCCTAATTGACTATTAACCACTTTGGCCACGCTGCCTCTTAAGTATCAACATTCAGCCAGAATCGTGAAGCAAAAGTTGTGGGATAAAATTAAAACCCCCAGCTTTAATCCTACTTTGCTGATATGTGATGCTTTCCCTAAAGCCAGTGATACCGACGGCCGGCATTTACAGCTGTTAAAATTCTCATACCCTCCTAAATCTATTATCTCACAGTTGCAAGATTCACACTTCTGTCCGAGTAGAAAACTCTCTTAAAAGATTATAATGAAGAACCACATGCCTGTATCAGTAATAAAACAAAGCAACTTTACAAGGAAGGAAGAGTGCAATTAACGAAACAATGGCTAAAACACTTCTTTAGATAAAGGCCCTTCAGCATTTCGGTGTATGCCAGGTACTGTGAAGAGTACGGGGTAAGTTTCTAAAGAAACTGTTGTGCTGCTTCGGTGGGAGTTGACTAGATAATTTGGTTTTATCAACTGAGTTGACAATGTCAGACAGATTCGCTCCGACGAAGGGGTAACGCTCGAAACGTCAGCTTTCGAATCTCTTTGCGGTGGCCAATTTACATTGTCAACTCAGTTGATAAGACCAAATTAACTGTGAAGAGTAGATCTCTCTCAGTTTCATCAGTATACACAATTTACCCTTTGTTAACCATGTAAGCTTTCTAATATATCTTGCGTAAAGTGCTTTTTACTTCTAGTTGCTAGATGAACAGAAATTGACTGAGACAACGAAATAAGTCTAGCACTGGCCATTCCAAACATTTATGCTTACCTAGATTTCTTTCCTTTTCAGCTGCACGCGTGTATAAGCATGCATACATCGTCTACAGGGCTTACTCGCCTACCTTAAATGTCGACAAGAGGGTTAAACTCCAAAATATTTGGACTAGCAGCTCTTTCATAGTGTTGAACATAGCTCACAGATTGACCGCCATTTTTGAACACCAAAACGTAACTTGTACCGAACCCTTACTATCGTTAATCCCAAAGAAGAACATTCAGCAACAACGTAATCCGCTGGAGTTCATTAATCCTGAATAGTCGATCGTATTGTGTTTCTGATGTACAATAGTTTCTGGGTCATTGGGGCTAATTGGCCTACCTTGTTCCGTTGTCTTGATGATGTGTCTAGATGAAACTCTGCTCAAAATACACAATTACCGATCCTTCTTGTGTTTCAGTTTCCCAGAAAACCCTGTCAACCAGAGAACTGAGTATTAAGTAAACAAAAGTTAACATCATTGGTTTCCATATTGGAACAAACACTCACCATTCTCTCTCATTTTAAAAGGCTTGGTCATCGACAGACCTCGTGCCTTTAGCTCTTTAGATCGATATAATTCATCCCCTGAGTTAAGGCTAGGTTGGCCTCCGCTTTCCCGTTTTTCGTATCACACGGTCGGTATTTACCCTCTGGCATTTCCTCTGAGCGGTTTACAACGGAAGGCGGGTCTTTCCGGTTTTAATCGCCTAAGGCGACAGAAATAAATATGGCGGTGAACGTATTATAAACACACAAGCTGCAGACGAGAAACTAATGCTGTGTAATTTTGAAATGAAAAGAAAACAGCTATTGCGCTAAGCGTCTTCTTTTACGGAATCAAAAAGGTTAAACGATTATAAGATATTGAAACTGAAAATGGAGCTTGGTTTTAAAAACAGTATGGTTGCTGAAATGGCCAAAAAGATGGGGTTAATTTGATTTTCTTCTTTTCTTTTGTGTTAGGAGTTATTTTTGTTTCAAACACTCTCCACATTTGCACGTTTAAGTTTTGTTCTATCTTTCCTGCGTATTATCTGCTGCGTGTTGCTTTAATTCTAAAGTCTCCCCAGATGAAGTTACTGGTATCACCCTGTCATTTTGTTTTTGTACAGCAACCATTATTTTGATTGACCATTTTTCAGTGATTAATTTTGTTGTTAGTACAAGTAAAAGGTTATTTAATGCTATTAAGAGAGGGGTTACTTTTGATCTTTGTCGACTGTGGGTTGGTGAAATCACCATCCCACTTTATACGTAGATTCAAGAGGCTATTCACTTAAGTCTTCATTATCGAGATTCCATAAACATGCAGGTCCCCGATCCATGAATAAGCAGAACCACAGGAGGGCGCCCTGTCTTTGGTACTGCGAGAAATGATGAAGGTAACCAATCACAGGAGACCCTGCTACAGACCTTACTAGACAAGGTGATGACAAGAGAAGGTCAAGATAAGGGCCTTGATCTTCTCTCGGTGACGTGTATTCACTCGACCTTATCTTCTGATGAAGATTAGCTGAGTAGGCAATTGTTTCGACTACATCTTGAGGCAATCTGTAGAACAGTTTTGGGGTTAAGACAATCAGGCGGATTGATTATTAGCCGATAGGAAGCTCAAACGTTTGGTACTGACTTAGTACTTGTTTTGGTACTAATAATACACATGAAAAAATTACTCGATTCTGATTGGCTGAGAGCGTTGCAGTTCAAGTGTAACACCTGTGCAAAAAGTGTAACACTACTGCAAAAAGTGTAACACCAGTGCAAATTACACATCGTAATTCTGCCAGGCTTTATAATTGGCAGCAAGAAAATGAGAAGTTTTGTAGGCCAATGGTTTCATGTGAAGCAATGACAAAATTTTGTACGGAAACTCTGAAAAAGGTTTTCTCGAATGCGAAATAATGGCTCCAAGGAACATCTTCCGGCATTTTTTCCGCGCAATTTTTTTCATGTTTGTATTATTAATAAGTAATCATACGGTTTTTCGCGCTCAATTTGGAATTGATTTGCACTTGTGATTTTTTCAAAAAGCTGAAATTGCACGAGCCGCTTGCTCGAAACCGTATGATTACCTATACAAACCAAGCAAGTTTTCTAAACTAATGTCTATCAACTTATATTTTTATTACAGTATGTAAAGAACTTTAACATGAACATCAAATTTGCAAACAAAACCCTTTCGTCTTTTCAGACCTTTTCCGCTTTGTGAAAGGAAACTTGTGGGCATAACGATCCAATGCGCGCATTAAAAACAAAGCAACGGGAAGATAAATTAAGGTATTGAAGCATGGGCGCGTTTGTCAACCAGGCCGAAGATATGTTTTAATTGTGACAATAAGTTTACAACAAAGTGGATAAGAGATACGTAAAGTAACCGTCCTAAATGAGCCAAAGCCGAACACGTAAACCTCAGGGTAAACCTCCAAAAACTCTTGTTAGGAAAAATAGGAATAATGTACCCCAAATGCAGTTGCACTACATTTGGGGTTTTAAGGTTGATATATAAACAACAGAATGAAAGATAAATCGAATAAGGATATTTAAACAACAACAATAAACCTTATTCGATAACATCCTGTTCCACCAGAAGGATGAACCAGTCGGCTTCCCGTTGTCGAGTTCAATTGTATTCGGTTAGAAGGAAAGAGATGAGGCGGCTTTTTTTTGGGGGGGGGGGGGGGGGGGGGTGGGGCTTGCCTTACGTATACCTGCGTTTTCTTCCTTCTGCGATCGGTCTTTTTTACCCAAAATAAGGGGCAATCCGGGCCTGAACCTGGGTTGAGTTAGTGTATATCAGTCGAATGAAGTTTAAGTGTTGCATTTGTTGAACAATTTGAATTAAAACGTCTCAAGCTAAAGAACCGAGTACATCTCCTGGTCTTTTCTTAGTGTTATTGAGTCAGCTTGTCACATGCAAATTGTTGTACTAACACAGCATGGACTAACCGCTAGACAGGAACAACAACATATGGCAAACCTTAATTAAGGTCCTTATATCGTGTCCACAAAAGCAAATATTTGTTTTGTAGTCGCCATTTGGAGTCAAAACACTGTACACATATTTTTTCCAACGTGTATAAAAATACTGCAGTTATTAGCATTCACCCATCACACTACTACATTAATTAACACTTTCAAGTTAATTTATGACTTACATCACTTCACGTAGAAGTAATGAAAACTGAATAATTATGCATGTACGTAAAGATTTTGACGCTTGTTATAACCATTAATTTCGAGGAGCATGTTTCCTAAACTAATGTCTAAGAATTTATGTTCTTGTTACAGTATGCAGAGAACTAAAACATGGAACATCGAATTTTTAAACAAAACCTTTTCGCCTTTTCAGACCTTTTCAAAATTGCGTTTTGTAAAAGAAGACATGTGGGCATAAGGATCACATTTGCGCATTAAAAACAAAGCAGCGGAAAGACAAATTAAGACATATATGTCAGGATAAAAAGATTGCAGTAAAAGTCGGCTTTTATTGATGTTTTTTGGTAGTTAGATTTTAGTCTCGAAATGGTTCCCCAGGGAACGCCACAGAGCTGCTACAAGTTTGACTCTTTCAACGTTGTTTGTATGACGAATCCGGCATCATCTATGCGTTATTTCATTGGTTAAATCTAGGCCCAACTTTAGATTAAACTGCTTGCTTATTTGCTTTAAAAGAGATTAGTAATATGTTTTATTACGACAGTGGACTAATTATCATTGGAAGCGAGAGCCCACTGCTATTCATACAGGTCCTGCCTGCCATCTCGTGGTCCTGAGATTTGAATCTTCTTGAAAATTCAAGACGCAAAAAACACAAAGATGGCCTTTTTTCAGTGGTAAAACCGGCTGTTTGAGAAATGTCGCTCAAAAAAATAATCTACCATTGATCTTCTTTAACTTTTACAAAATACTAAGTATCTTTACTTTTAACGAGACAGGAATCACCAAAAACAGCCGTCAAAACAACAGATGTATACAGAGGACAATAGTTGAAGCTGTCTGTAAAACGACAGCCGTGGTAGAACTATGAAAACGTAGAAAAACTGTCACATATAGCAGGTTTGCTACTGGAATCCCAGCAGTTAACCGGGAAGATTCAATAAGATTCAAGAATATTTAGATTCAAGAATATTTAGGAGAATTTCGAGGTTGAAATTTGCGAAATTTTAAGAATATTTTAAGAATAAACCTGGGGCTGAGTTTTCAAAAAGAATAAAACTTTATAAGTTGAAAATTTGTAAATACAATGCAATTATCAAAGTGAAGAATGATCATCGCAGCAAATTTTTCCAATTTAAGCAATTGGAAAGAAGAAGCCTGAAAAAATCAAGGCTTCAACGGGATTCGAACCCGTGACCTCCGCGATACCGGTGCGATGCTCTACCAACTGAGCTATGAAGCCACACATTGGGAGCGAGGCCAATTTATTGAGTTCATATCTCCCGTGAGGAGTGAAGTGATGTAAAGTATATATGAAATAATTCATATGTTTGAACTGCGGTTGTAGATCAAAGTGAAGAATGATCATCGCAGTAGAGCATCGCACCGGTATCGCGGAGGTCACGGGTTCGAATCCCGTTGAAGCCTTGATTTTTTCAGGCTTCTTCTTTCCAATTGCTTAAATTGGAAAAATTTACTGCGATGATCATTCTTCACTTTGATCTACAACCGCAGTTCAAACATATGAATTATCTCATATATACTTTACATCACAATGCAATTATATAGACGTTTTTAGCTAAACCGTATAAAATTCGTCCTCTCTATAGATAGCAAAACAAGCCAAAGAACAACAATAACACCACTAGCGGCATGTTTGATCATACTAACATTACTTTTTATTTTTTTTCCATAATAACATTTCTGCAAGACGTTATGCGCGTCACACATTAAGCTTTGATGCTGGAGGCTGGCTCCAAAATTAGTCTAAGACCATCCAGACACCAAGTACTTTGAAACACACAAATGCCATATTCAATGATCTAACAATATTCATAAGAATATTTTTAGCCTAAAATCGGCAGAAAAATAAGAATATCAAGCCACGACGGGTAAACCAATATTTTTATTAAAAAAAAGTGAAGTTCATTAAGATGTCTTAAAATCGACACGATGTCTGGCAGTTTGATAAAAGCGCCATCGCTTCATCTGTTTTACTCAGTAGAGGATGAGTCATTATCAATATCAAACCGACTCTATGATAAAAACAATTGCAACTGCTGCCGTTTCCGTAATAAAATAATAAATTTAAAAAACGGGATACGCAATCGTTTTAAAATGTTAATTGGAAAACGATATGGGGCAATAAAGCGCAATTGCAAGAAAAATAAAACGATTTTGCAGCGCCGTTCCGTCTATGAAATAAGAACACGCTTTACGAAAGTGTTTTAAGCCACTGTACATTATTAATTGCTTTTTCCTCGTCGCCTAGCGTCAGGTAATTATGCCAATTGTATTTTTGGCTAAAGAAAATTGTGATAAGGAATACCTGCCAAGAAATGTTTTTTTTTTTTTTTTTAATCTACTTTACAAAACAAATGAAAGAATTGAATGAGCTTCATTCGGAAACTCTCAAAGAAGAAAAAAATAAGAGAGAAAATGTTTTGAAACATTGTTTGACCAGTAGTTTTATCACATTTGTTTCCAGAATGTTTTCTAATAACGTTAGTCAACGCTTGAGTTGTTTTGTTATCAACACCTGTTAGGAACGTGACAGTGTCGAAAGGTATTGTGGGTATGTGTGGCTCAGGGTGTTTCAGTCTGATTGAAGCTAAGGAATCAGCACAAAAACTTGTTTTCATTGTTCTCCTTCCATATTACTGTAACACTGTGAACTTCAGTCAAGCAACCATTACCACTCATGACAACTATCAGCTCTGTCGCTAACGCTCTTACGCTGTTATGAGACAGCCTTAATCGATTCAGCTGTAGGCATATCCAAAAGGTGGAGCTTACGATGAACCCAGCAGGAGAAAAATATGGGTTACAAACCATTTACAGCCACGTGCTGTTTGATCACAATGTAGATGATTATGTTACAGGAATTACTTGTCAAATAGGGGATCGCCATAATAGATCAACAATTTTTACACCTGCACGCCAGCTCAAAACAGAGCATAAAAAGGAATGGCGAAGCCAAGTCTCAGAGTTTTCCTGGAGACAAAACTTGCATCAAGTTCATCAAGATGTTTAAACTTCTCCCACTGGTTTGTCTTGCAGTTGTTCTTCTGGAAGTGGACTGTGCTCCAAATTTCCTGACAAGAGGTAAACCGCCATTTTATCAGCTTGTTTTATTTTAGTTTTCTGTCGATCTTCTTTTTTTTTTTTCAGCACTTAAATCATACCTCTTACTAACCGAGTTCGAGGGCCGTACCGTAAGTTACGGACCGAGTTTTTCCCTCCTCCATTTATGGCCCAAGCGCGAAGCGCGCGGGCCATAACTGATCGAAGGGGAAAAAACGAGGATCCGTAACTTACAGTACGGACCGAGAAAACGAGGTTAGTAAGATATTTATTACATCTCTACTGTGTGTATGAGGGGCTCAGGAACGATTCTTTATATTCACGCGGAAAGGCTTCAAATTTCTGACGCACCTCGAAAGCGAAATGATTCAATTTGAAATCGTTTTTAAGCCGTTAGCACGCTTTAATACATAATGTAGAGTACAAAAAAGTTTTAAATTCTTACTTGCTATGAAAGTTAAAAACAGTTGGCGATAAATCACAAAACAGTTTTGCAATAGAATCAACTTTAAATTTTAGCGGGCCGTGCAGGAGAGTACGGCCCGCTAAAATGACCAATCACAGCGCGCGTACTTACTAAGAGATATAATAATCGGTGGTATTTTTTCTTAATTCCCTGCCTTTGGAAATATCAAACGGTTTTCTTAGCTTTCATACCGAGCATTTCATTTCCTCTGAAACTAACGATAACATTCGGAAACAGACACCCTCACTGACCTAATTTGTTAAGCACGAGAAGCAATGGAAGAAGCCGATAACGCAAACTCAACTGATGCCAAACTGGCCATGCCGACAACTTCATATCAAAAGAAACTCAAAAAAAAATTACTTTCTTATGCTTCAAAATTGATTGTTGCAAAACTCCTTAACTCCTGTTCTTCTAGACTTCTATGGCAAAAGCAAAGAGTGACTCCTTCGACGAAGCTTTTTATCAAAATATTGCTGTTTTCCTTTTATCGAAAAGTCCCTTTGCACATAGCCCACTGTTTAATTCCAGGAAGCTGGCGTTCGGCATAAAAGTTTAAAAGAACCCTTTATGAAGCAAACCCAGGCACTTGCCACAGTCATTTTCTTTTTACGTTTTGGTTGTTTTTCTTTTTAAACGAGGAAAGTGAAACACTCTTAAATACTTAGGAAGTGAATTTAGCAATGGATGATTGCCTTAGTCAATAACGTTTTTTTTTTCTGGCTACATGTACGGCCCTGGTAGCGATAGAAAAAAAGCTGCTTACCCCGAAAACCAAAGAAGGCTCGTTGCTTTCGGAGGGGTAGGGTTTAAATAATGACTAGCTGCTATTTTACTTTTTTGATATTTCGACAGATGAATCCGATATGAGAGTTCAACGACAGAGTTCGGACTGCTTCGATTTCAAGCCACGAGTATGCCAACAAATGGCTAGAAGCTCTTGCGGAACATTTGCCGCTCAGAGGGATTGTGCAAGAACCTGTCAGATGTGCAATTATTTTATCGCCTAGAACAAGAGCATAGTGCGACATTGTGACATGTTAAGATTCTGTCAATAAAGCATTCTATCTGTAAATCAGTCACTGCACATGATGTTACTTCGAGATTAAATCATAAAGCTAAATTTGGGATGAATAAAGATACAAAATGCGTACGCTTTAGAAGCTGGTCATGCAAGGGAAATAATGTCTATAATGTAGATTACCCCTCCCCTCCACCGGCATGGCTTCAGTAAAAAGAAGAAAGATGTTGGTGGCTTCCACTTCCCACTTCACTAAGAAGCATTCATCTTTTCCAGGTAACACGACTTTCCTAAGCACTAAAAGTCGTGTCAGTCGCTACCCACCTGATGAAAAGTTATATTTGGGGTTGGTTAAAGTGGAGTATTCTTTCCCTTTCCCTTCGCCCTAGAAGAAATTTATCCTCAGTATAATATAAATGAAAAAAGAAACTTTAAAAGAGCGCATGCTCACGTGCAACACGAGCACAGCGGCAACTGAGATCTCATCGATAGGCCAATTGTCAAACTGGCATGAAATAGATAGCAGTATTCCATGTAAATGTCATCTCGGCAAGTACAGTCAGTAAATTACTTTCAAAAACAGTCAGACGGTCACATACAGCTGCTCTTCTGGATGTACAATGGCCACATCGGACGTCACATGTTCGACAATTGAATATTAATAATAATATAATATTGATATTAATCAAGACTGGTTTTCCTGCTTATTCTCTGCCATTGTCCGTTGACTCGTGCTGTGGTGCGCGCACAACCTCGATCTTTCGCTCGTTATTTGTCCAAGTTCTCGTTCTGGTTTGATTTTAATTTCTAGTTGTTATTGAGGAAGAAAGTGAACTTCGTTATTTGAATGACATGAAAGAATTTCAAGAAGTTCGTAGGAGTCTTTTATATCACGGCCAACGAATGCCTGTTCCCAAAGCACTTGGCTTCTCACAAAACACGACTTCCAAGGGCCGTAGCCCTGAGGTGAGGCAATAAAAAAAGATAAAATGACCGAGGAAAGTACTTCGGTTGGCTTGTTATTGACTACGTTCCTCCTTACAAAAGATTACTATCGGTTTTGGCACATATTAGGGACGAGAAAGCATCTTTATGGTTGTCGTTGAACCGTCGAGATCAAGGAATGCTTCCGCCTGCCATCATTATGTTGCATTGTAAGATGCACGAAAACTCCAGAAATACTCACTTATTTGCATTATTTCTGGCAGCAGCCAGGAAAAACAGTGAGAAGCATGCTCAAGAAGCAAGAGAACCAAATGAACTAACAAAAAACAATTGCCACATAATCAATGGTCAGGCCCGGCTAAAATCTTTACGTTTAATGACGAATTTGATGCTGAGCCAAAAATAGAGTTATTCTATATTGTAATTTTATAAACGATAAAGTTGTAGATAACTCAACTCACCAGGTACTTAGCGCATATATTGGAATAACATTGGCCTGCTGTAAAAGCTAAAATAAACAAGCCTAATTAAGGCGCGTGCACTAAACAACCAACTAACGATAAAATGTTCATATACAATTTTTCCCTTCTTGGAATCAGCCAATCAAACTCATCAACCAAAATCCACAAAACGTGCCTATTGTCAGTAGCTTGCGGTTTCTTAAGAAATTAAACGCCCCCAGCAAATATAAATGCGGAAAATACGAACTGAGGAAAATTATTGAAAAGAGCGTGTGAATGTCTAATTCGTAAGTTTCTTATTTCTACTAAGAATTTCAGTCTTTAAGCTTTTAAAGTATACACTTACATGTACTTAGTCCCACCTTTAGCCTTTATTCGTAAAACTCTATCAAAGTCATCTAATTTGCAACTAGACCGGTCCCAGACAACTGAAGCTGCGCGTCATAAAAACATGGCACAGGGCCGGGTTGTTCGAAAGCCGGTTAACGTTAACCCCGGATTAAAAGTTAACTGAAGCAGTATGTTTTCTTGTTTAAAAATGTTTTTCACCTCTAATGTCTGGTGTAGTTTGAGATTACTACAGCTCAAAACTTAAGGGCAAACAATATAAACAGAACACGTCACTAAAAAGTTATAAAATTGTAATCAAAATTTCTCGCTAAACCTGGGCTAGCTTAATCGGGGTTTGAACAACCGTACCCGGCCCTGGAGTTTAAGCTTTTAAATTGTACACGCACCCCTGATTAAGTCATAAGAACTTGTCTGTACTAGCTCAGCTCGTGTGAAACAATTAAACTATTTAGTGATACAACCTCTTGTCTTCATCCGTAAACAATATTCTAATTTTTAAATAGAACGGTTCCATGGTGAAACAACTGAGGCTATTCCAAAAACATGACACTTAGCTTAAAAACCTATTTAGCAAACAAGGAACTTTGCTCATGACGCTAATGGTTTTATAACATATAGTTTGTCTCGCAGAAAACGCAAAATAACTTTACCGACGATAAAAATTAGGAGCTGAGGAGTAGACAAAAAGAACTAACTATATACCAAAAAATGTTGTTGTAAATTCCAATCACAGCAGCGAAGTTAACTTCAGGAACACGAATGTTTTACCACATGATGTCAGCATTCATTAGATAAGGTACGTGTTAATAAATTATATCTGTTTGCTTGTAAACTTTATTTCTAAGCCGTTTCTTTGCTAAAAAATTCGGCCTTTCACTGCTACGAAAACTTCATGAACAAGAAATGAAAAATATTTATCTACAAGGAAAGAGAGCTTAATGAATTCTCATGGCAATCTTTGCTATGCAAATTTAAATCAAAATTCAACACCTTTGTCTTCCTTACGTTTTCAGTATGGAAAACAAGGGAGTTGACTCTTAAGTTTTGCATTTGAACGTCTAAAATGTACCTTTAAGTTTTAGTATTAATCATTCTTTTACTTGAGATCTTAGATTTCCTTGCAGTAGTGACGCGCAAAACGAAAATTAAGCGATAAATTTAACAAAAATGTCAGGAAGGGAGACGCCAGCTTAGTACCCGCTTCAAT
>CBDDTI010000160.1:0-12177 GCA_965233585.1 bacterium | reverse complement strand
TTCCTTGGATCTAGTCGGTGGTTACTGAAGTATCCAAAGTGCCGTTGAAGCTAAACTCGCCTTTTATCAGTAATATAATAAAGAAAAAGAGAAAACACTACAAACAAAACTTCTAAAATTCTGTCAGTTTGTAGGTTCAGTGCAAGTTGTGTGAGTGCTAATAGGTAGTGACCAACCATAAAGTGTGTAATACATTAAGTCATATAAAACCAAATACTGTAAAAATAGAAGCTATTGAATAGACACTTTCTTGCATTTTCTGTAATTCTTAAGTTAAACATTTAAGAAGTAATAGCTCTTTTTCTAGAATAATCTTTCTGATTCTCAGTGCAATTCAACATAATAGAGGTCTACAAGTACTGCCTGGTTTTCCCTCGCATCAGCACTGGAACATATTGGTTAAAGCTTAAAAGAGAAAATGAAACAATGACAAAGTTATTGTACAAAAGGTAGAGTTGAGGTGTCCCTAATATCGCTTGCACGGTGTCAAGTCCAAAATCGTATTGATACATTCTTAGTCGTTTTTCCTGAGCAACTTACCTTGGTTTACATTTCTTAGTCTGGAAATAATGTTTTGGTTTAGGTCGAATGCTACACGTTACCACGATTCGATTTCATTGTTTCAGAACAAAGCCCCCTTAAACTGTATTATATTGAAGTTCCCCAGTTTTCACCGAACTTTAGGTATTTTTCCGCCAGAGATATAAGGTTTCAAATAATAATTTGCTTACTGGCGTTTTCGGCTAATTTCAACTTGACTTTGACTTTACAACGCGAGTTTTTCTTGGCCAAGAGCCAATCACTAGCTGTCTGCAACTACCCCATATTTCTGTCACGGCGTTTTCAAACACCGAGCTATTTTTAGTTTAAATTTGTCTCGAATTCAGATCCCCACAAGAACCTCACTGACCATTTGCAATCACAAACACGGACTTACGTTGACATGTGGACATGATGGCGACATGTCCGCGTGAGGCTGCATTGTGTCATCAATACCGAAGCGTGCTCATGTAGACCGGAACTGGCCTATTTCGCGGGAAAAAAAAATCTAAACAAAGACTCCCTGAGCCAGCTCATGGATGAATAGCGCAGTCCTTTGTGGCAAAAGGAATCTTTGTGCCAAGCTATTGGTATGGAAATATAATCAAATATATGTTCATTCGCATGGAAATCAAGTTATTTTCATGTGAAACTTTTTGCACAAGCACACGTTCTGAAAAAGAAGCAAACGACAACTTAGAAGCTGAAGTAAAGTCTCTATGCATGTTCATGAGCCAAGCGGCCCACCAGGCCAGCGCCTATTCCAGTTTCTGTAGCATGAAGCGAATAGCAGTATTTCTACTACCCCCTGAGTGGCATGCTACTCCATCGCAGGCTTACTCCTAGCATTAAAGTTTGCCCGTACCTATTTATGCACCTGAGTGGATACTGAGGCACTGTGAGAGTAAAGTGTCTCGCCCAAGAACATAATACAATGTTCCAAGCCAGGGCCGGAACCCAGACTGCTCGAAATAGAAAGGAAATACAAGGATCAAATGACAGGTTATTTACACAGACTGCTTATAACTTTCAAAATGTATAATAATTGATTTTAATTGAAACGGGAACATTGTTTTTAAATTACCTTGTACAAAATCAAATCATTAAATGAGAGTTCACCATATTGACCAGTGAGTCCAAAATTGACTCCTGGTCACTGGGTCACTGAAGCTGGTTATAATAAATGTGAAATATCAGGGATTCGGCAGTACATTTTGGGTCATTGGTTATGGTCCTTGTTCAGTTAACATTTCATTTCATTTTAGACAATCAACTTCGTAATACCAAGACTGCCAAAAGTATTTTGCCCGAATTTCACTTAAGTGATACATGGATATTGGCAAAATCTTGTTTACTTTAAGCTATGTGAAATATAAACAATTCGATTTTAGCTTGCTGGTAATGGGAAATCTATAGAAAGAAAAGTATTTCCTTCAATATTATAAGAATTTCAGGCAGTTTGTTTTTTTCAATCTTACACCTGAAGTGAAAGGGGTCTTTTTATTTACAATTTATAAGTTCTTTTTAGTTTTCCAATATAACGATGTCCATGCCGGGGCAGGAGCTCTACCTCAAGATCAGAACAGTATCAGCTTTACAAAGTGTCTTTGACATCATATATATACATGTAGTTTCTAGCTTGAAACCCCTTTCACAAGCCTAATGAGGCCCCAGTACATCTTATTATTGATAACAGTCTCTTGACCCCTCAATACATTTAGCTTACGTTTAGGAAAGACCACTGGATATTTACATAACAAAGCACTTAATAAAATTACTTCTGTAATCGCATATCATGTGATTAACATAGGCTAAGTCACAATTTGTAACGTGTTGCGTGTGTAGGGACGTTTTTATCTCATGAATTACTTTAGATGTATCATGAGTGTGTAAATAAATGAGAATATCGCCCTTCTTTGTGTAAGCTTAAGAATATTATAGTCACAAAGTGGCACCTAATAAAGAATCAACCTGTGCTTAGAGATATAATTACAGACCCTCCTATCCTTTCGTAGAGAATAGAGGATATACTCATTACAGCAGTCCAGCGAGAATCATTTTCGGGCGCAATCATGTTTGACTTGTCTTAAACATGGCAGCCATCCCTCGACCTTTCACGAGACTTTTATGTT
Source organism: bacterium (assembly GCA_965233585.1). Taxonomy (GTDB): domain Bacteria; phylum SAR324; class SAR324; order SAR324; family NAC60-12; genus CBDDTI01. The sequence continues at coordinate 9,505 of CBDDTI010000160.1, read as the reverse complement.
TGTTCCCTGGGCGTGTAACTAGGTTCTTCCTTTAAAATTGGTAAAATTAAAAAAAAATTGGGGTGGGCCATAGGCTAGGCCAAGGGGTGGGCCATGCAACGCGCCATGGCCTAGGCCAGGTTTTGTATACACCCAGAAAAACACATGGCACCAAAATGGCCGACTTCATTCTTTGATGCGCTCGACAAACTCTTATCCAGGTTCTCCATTTTTTGGCCAAAAATGTACGCCTTTCCTAGTCTTGATCTCCCCTCGTCAAAAATCTTCCTGAAGAAGACAGAACACTCTTGGATAAAAACAATACTGAGTAGGAGAGGTAAGAGAAAGTTGTTTAATTCAAGTTTACTGAATAATTAATAAAAATCGATTGAGTGAGTGATCGTCATTCGACTACCCACTAAGTAACATCCATGAGCAAAAATAGACTGGTCTGTAAAAATGCTGTTGCATTGGCTTATTAAGAGAGTTGCAGGCTCCTAGTAGTGGGCCCCTGCCTTGGCTCATTAATATGCCCGTTTCGATTGGCTTGTATGAAAGATGATTGTCCAGAGCTCGAGCGTGTATTGAGAGAATCAATAAGTAAATTAAAATAATTTCTCTTCATTTGTCTAATTGTTTTGGTGAAATATTTTATAAAAGCAAAAGGGTACTTTTTTCCATGTTTACATAGCCTCATCTAATTAAACACTCGGAGGCTTGCAGTGGGAGAATTCTCGAAAGTTATGCGAACCCTCCACTTCGTTCCTTTGTGTTTGGAGGAGGCTCTCACGGAAAAAGTCTTCTGTTGCTTAAATATGCATAAGACCTATAAACTTCTTTTAAAGCATTTACGTTGCATACAACTAGTGTTTGTTAACTTAATAGATTCCATCTACACGGTCCTTTACAAGACATTGTTGAATGCTTTCATCATTTCTGCGCTAAATGTGGAGCGATTAACTTAATTCCGTGCTTGATATAACTAATTAAGAATTCGTGCTTCTGTTATTTCAAGGTTTATTTCACTGATAACTCTAAACTATGTTTGACATTGTCCAAAGTTTAAAATGCCATGAGAAAAATACCAAAACAAAAAAAGAAAACTATAAAACTATAAAACTCCACAGCTATATTATATTATAACTATAGTCCACTACATTAGCTAATCCACGCTGCTTCGATAATGTGTCCTGGACCTGGTCATCATCTTCATTGCATAATCCAAATTCACTTTAGAGCCTGCTTATAACTCCTGAGACAAAATAAGAACAAAGTTTCAATAACAGACTATGAACACAGCGTGGTAACGGGCCCTTTCTTCTGTTACAAACACAAGGAAAATACGTTATAATAGTTTACAATCATTAAAAGCTTGACAAGGGCGCGGCTACTATTCATTCAAAACTTTATTTAAATCCTTTTCACTTGTACTACGAAGACGCAAAGAAGTGGCCGCCATTTTGTCAATAACCCGGCGCATTCTGCTACGCTTCTCATCAGTATCTACAACATAATGGATGGTGAGTAGGGTATCCAATAAGAAAATTGCATTCGTAATAGAACACGGGTAGAAAATTTGTTCTGGTTGAAAGATCTCCGAGCTGGAAATGAACTGTACTCAGTAGATAAATGATTGTTTCTGAAAAGTCTTCATATTCGGTACCCTGCAGTGGTCTTTGTCAGCACTTCCAAGTGATTTTGCATTCTCTATTAGCACTTGAAGTAAGATCCAACCTGTTTTAGAAGAATTAAGCAGGATTTTTAACCTTTCAGTTGCCTTTATTTTACTCATATATACTTGCGAAGTCCCAGCTAGTCGGAGCGGAGTCTTCGATCCTGATGCTCATGTTTTGGCAAGCGCACTTGTCACTACCTTAGTTTTCTTTCAGGTGTGCTTTTGTAACTTCATTTTAACTCGATCTAAGACTGTGAGATATTCACTGACTGTTTAGGCCGAAATGTAAAGACCCAGTTGTGAGCTTATTGTGGCAGTGATTTAATGGTGAAACAGGGAGTTGAGGAAATTCCTACCTGTCTGCATGTCATCAACTACTTTCAAATCAATGGCAGCTTTTGTAGTGTTTTCGTACTCGCAGAGCCAGTAGCAACTGTAGGTTCCTTCGTCACTTTCCGTCACGTCAAAAATAGAGAGAATGAATTCTTTCTGGCATTTGGTGTACTTGTCTTTTAGTTCCACATTATACCTTTTACCACTTTCAGACAGAGGTTCAGGTTTGTCGTTAAACTTCCAAAGCAGTTCTTGTGGACAATAGTCATCCCAGTCAATCCAGCATGACAGGCTGACGTTAGAAGATTTGGGCGTACGAATCTCCAATGAGTGATTTACTGGGCCTTTTGCTAATGGACCTGTGTTAAAATACGTTGAAAAGAGTTTTTAATGAATATCTAGATCAGCTATCTAAAACATAAAAACGACTCCTTAAAAAGAGTTTTCTAGTCTTTGAATTAAGTAGCAGCACCTTCCCCCCTCAGGATCAGTGATCAGATCGCCCGAAACCAAATCATGCCATTTTTTCCAGCATGAAAATGACGGTGTTAGGTCATCCTTATAGTTAATTAACCCAATTAGTGTTTAGCCAGTCAGGGAATAGTGGCAAGAAACATGGTGACCTTTGCAAGGAATAAATAGTCTTACTTACATTCATATATCATCTGTATCTCAAAAGACGCGCTGCTTGGAATACTGTTTCTTGCACTGCACTTGTAGAATCCTTCCTGCTCTTCACGTCCCAGTGGAAGATGAAGCATGCTCCGGAGAGTTTTCTCTCCATTTTTCTCTTTCTCGACCTCTGAGTGATAAATACCTTCTGTTCCGTTTGTGATTAGCTGTCCATCCTTGTACCAATGGACCTCGTGAGGGAGAGGTCGTCCCGAAAAATAGCATTGCAGATCCTTTGATTTGCCTTCAATTATATCATTCGGTGAACTCGTGACCCAGGCTATTTCCAGTGCACCTAAGTGATAGAATATGGATGGATCATTGAGTAAACACCATTGACTGAATATGAAAAACACTCAAGTAGAATACGGTATTGTTTGTTTCGTAGGTCGTGATCTCAGCTTTTCATGTCTTAGATCTTTCCGTGTCTGCACCACCTGTAAAAATTGATCGCTCGTGTAAGCGCTCTATTAATTTTCTCTGATTATAGTAATTTCTCTCATACCATATCGAAAAAATGGTGCAAAACTATATTTGACGTACGTCTTTTAGTCCATATTTCAAAAATTGAAGTCAATTCATATTGTTCAGCGAAAGTATACTCTGAGAGAGAATTTAAGTTTGCGTGCGACGCATACAGTTTAGAAAAGAATAATTTTTTCCGAATTCTTTATTACGATTCTTATTAATTTGTTCATCTTTTATTAAAGTGTATATGACACAAAAAATGATTTCTGCTTATTTGAAAGGCCTTTCAAAATACAGAAGAATGGCACTGTTATTTTTGAAATATGTTTTTCGTTTTAGAGATATTGGCGTTTTTCTATCATGCAAATTAGATCAGTGATGATGTCATACTACTGCAACAGAAAGGTGATAAAAACTGAGTAAGCGATATCTCTGGAAATATTGAAACAGTGTTCTTGAAACTTGGCACCATAAATTTCCATCACATTTGAAACAAGTTACACCCTTAGTGTCGTTACCATAGTAACTCTTTTGGCTTCAGTCTCTTTCCGTCCAAAAACCAAGTATCCCCATTTACAACCTCCAAAGTTAGACAAAAGGTCTTACTTGGAACAGACCAAGTTCTCATGTTGTCGTAAAAACAAATTACACCCTTAATGTCGTTGCCATAGTAACTCTTTTGGCTTCACTCTCTTTCCGTCCAAAAACCAAGTATCCCCATTTACAACCTCCAAAGTTAGACAAAAGGTTCTACTTGGAACAGACCAAGTTCTCATGTTGTCGTAACTCCTATCAATAGATTGTGTGGGGTAGATGGTTCTTGATTGAGACAAAAACTGGGAATTTCAGTTTTCATTAGGACAGCACCAGTGGCAAAAATGATGTCATGGCAACAGCAATGAGGGTGTCATTTTGTTTCTTTTGTGATGGACATTTATGGTGCCAAGTTTCAAGAACACTGCTTTAATATTTCCAGAGATATCGTTTATTCAGTTTTTACCACTTTTCAGTTGCCGTATTATGACATCATCACTGATCTATTTAAATAATAGAAAAATGTCCATATCCCTAAAACATAAAAAGATATTTGAAAAAAAACGTCTTTCTTCTGTATTTTGAAAGGCCTTTCAAATGAGCAGAAATTATTTTTTGTGTCATAAACACTTTAAAGAGGATTTGTAAAGCCATTTTAAAAGAAAAATCAACGCTACAACATGACCTTTCATGACAGAACGGAAAAAAATCGTGTACTGCAAGTACCTCCCGTTGTCCCATACAAAGAATTAAGAAACTTTCCTAAGGCTTTGTATGAGACAACGATAGGTACTTGCATTGCATGATTTTTCCGTCCTGTCATGGCTGTCATCTTGTCGCCATTATCAAAGGCAGATTCAAGAAAGAAGCTGGAATGCCTGATTTATGAGATGCTGCTGACGAAAGGAAAAACAAACTCAAAAACACAAGGAGACTCTAATCGGGCGAAATTGTTTAATTAGCTGATATTGTTCTTTTTCGTCATCGTTTTTCCTGACTCCTTAACACCTAAGCAAGTGTATATCTAAACTGAAAGACTTTAATCTGTATTTGATCTGTTATCGCGACAATGTCATGTTTTTTGTTTTTTTTTTGACACTTTATACAACACTGATTTACAATACTACACTGGTACGTTTGCGAACCCAATTTACATCAATAATACAACTAGTTATAACATTCATTTTTTCCTTGAAATTGTTGATTGATGCACGTTGAAGAAAGTACCATTGGCATTTTGCTAAGCAGGCTGATTAGTAGAGGTGTTCTTTCAATACCGCATGTAACGTCACTGAAAGCTAAATTGAAAGTTTGTGATTGTATGCTACAGACTCACAAAATTAAAGAGTTACTCAAGTTGATTTTAACGTTGCTTTCCCAATAATGGCTTCTTTTTGCACAAACTGTTGCCAAGCTTCTTGCTGTTGTTGATTGCTATATGTCACCAATTTGAGTTTCGTTTTTGCCACAGGACATAAGGAGACTGCATATCAGCATGCATCGTGGGATTGAGCAGAGGCAACTATAGGCACTAATAGAAACGTTCTTACCTGTTTGCTGCTCACCACTTTCCTTTTCAAACAATGACGGGGCACCTGTTTGGTGAGAAAAGTCACGATGGGTAAGATATGGCCGTTTATGATATACATACGAAGATTTACACGCCGAAAAGCATCGAGATAAAAATAGTCTCTTTGTGTTAGAAAAGCCAGCTGATTGGTTATACGATTTTACAAGGAAGCCATTTCAGTGCAACTCTGAAACTGCGAGGCGGCTTCACCGCGCGTTGTTTTCCCTTGAAAGAAAATCATAGGTATGAATTCTGCTCGCTTATAATTCTCGGTATGTATATAATAAATAAGTTATTTCACGGTTACTTCGCTTGTACGATTTGTATTGACTCGTCGTGTAAAAAAAACTCACTCGCTGCGCTCGTTGGTTTGTTTTACACAACTTGGGAATAAAAATCGTACGCCCTCAAAAAAAGTGAAATAACCTATAAATATGTTAGAAATATTTTGAAATGTTCCTCTGCTTATTCCTAATTTGACTGTTTGGTGCACGAAATGCTTTTCACAAGAGATGCCCTTGAAAGCGAAATCTCAATGTGCAATCAGACTCCATTCGTGGGAAATCTTCGCACCCTTTTATGTTCTTGATGTTCCTATTCCTCGTCAATTTCTTACTTTCTTCCCAATTCAAACCAGTCAACACTTTGTAGAAACCAAAAGCAGTTTATTAGCATGGATGCATTCTCTTATATGAGCTAATAGGCTAATATAAGCTGGATAGGTACGTGTAGGGCTGAGACTATTACATGTTGAGGCGCGCCGTTTTGCTCTGAAATGAGGCATTCATTATGAAAGTCAGTCTCACGTAGGATATATTTTGCACTCTGACCCTAACTTTTGAAAGTTATTTAGATGGAAATTTGACGCCTGTCTCAAACTAAGTTAATGGAAGACACTACAGGTTAGCTAACGTCATGTCTTGTAGACGTGTACGTTGCACAAAATTAAAATGTGAGAAGTAGGTTACCGCATTTTAAACCAAAGCTGATAAGGAATACATTTCCCCGGGTTTAGGAAGAGAATTCGATACTTTGAGGGTTATTGGTTATGCCAGTGAATAAAATATCACGAGACACTGAAACCGATCCAAAAAGTCAACAAATGTTTGTCCCTATTCTGCAATGACATTGCTTAGTTATCTTACTTCGGGATTGCATTTTACGAAAAGAAATAGCGCATTTTTACCTATGAAAGGCTTCTGGCATCGCTTATCGATTTCGGCAAAAACTGAGTGAAACAAAAATTGTCGACAAAGTCAATATATTTTAACGTAGCTCTTTCGTGAAGTCCACAATAAATTACAATGCAAGTGTAAAATAGGCCATTTCCGAGTTCCGTTGTGCCTCTGTTTCAAAACGAGTGTAAGTGCGAAACCTTTCTTATGAAAATGAGTTCTGCATGCAGTTTCATTTTCATGCAAATCAAAGTCATTTTCATAAGAATGGTTTCACACTTAGACTCGCTTTGAAACAGAGGCACAAGGGAACTCGGAAATGGCCTATTGCATGTCGTAGTACTTTGTAGCTTCGCAAATGACCGACGTCACAGCATAGCTACCGTAACATTGAAAAGTTGGTTTCGCCCTATTTAAAGCCCGATTTACAAATCAGCAGATATAAGTTTGGCAATAATTTATGTTGAAAAAAAAACCAGATCCGTCATTTCTGAACTCAAGTGATGACGATACTAATAATAAAGCTGAACACATCCATGACTCTTCGTTTTTCCTAACCACCCACAAATCAAATTTTTTGGAGGTTTGATATTCGTTAGTCATGTGTACATGGAGGCGTATCGATTATCCATGGTAAAAGCTTGAATGTTCCATACTCCTTTAAAATTCTACACAATACATGATTTTCATAATTCGTCGAAATAAACATGACCTAAACTCAAGGTTGTCACCCTAAATACTTCGAATATTAGGTACACAATGCCATGGAGGTTTTAAGAAGTCATAAAAATTAATAAGCGTTACAGGTAAGGAAATTTTTAAGTCTAGCGATATTAACCTGTGCAGTGGTAACCGAAACTCAAAAGACCAAAAGCGCCTTCATTTCAAAAATATTTTACTTGATTCTTACCAGTAAACATGACTGTGAGATAGATCGATTGTCCACGACTCCTTCTTCATCTTTATGGAAATTGATCTCGAAGGAATGAAAAAAGCTGCGTGCTATACTGAGTGGTGAATGGTAAAATTCAAGGCTTTGAGAGAATGCAACAAAGGGTTTTTTTTTCGAACGCGAGGCATCTCGACACCGAAACTCCATAGTCAGTTAAATATATCTTCGAGACGTTCAGGTTCTTGGACGTTTAGACGTCATAAACAAATCTGCCCTTCGAGACACTTAGCAAAAATATCAAGATTGTGAGAAACTTTGTGAAAAAAAAAAAATCGAAGCTCAAGACGCACATAACCGCTAAAAATCGACACTGCGAGTGAGACCCGCAGAAAATTTTGGGGAGACCCATGGTTTAATTTTGAATGATCATTTACCCCTCCTAATAACGACAGAGTAACTCAATTTTTAAGACATACCTTGGATCATGAGAAGGGACAAAGAAAACACAATGTATTTTACCAAACAAAGTTGTTGGTGTTGATTCTTTGAACCGTCCATCCCAGCCTAGCCGCAAACTGCAAACTCTAGCTCTCAGCTTGGTCGATCTCACTTAGCTTTTATAATATCTTCTTTAATTTTTAACGCCCTCAGTTTTACAGGTTTGAGACTAAAGGCGTGTCTTAATTACACTGATAATTGGCATATTCAGCCAACAGGAAGTGAAAGTGCTCGTAACTGTATCTGTATGCACGCAGCTTTGCTGCTTAGCAGAATGACGGAGGAACCCTACCGTATTTGTCCTACGTAAAAGTATGTTACAATTAATATTGTGATGACATAACTCCAGGGAAATGGAGGGTAGCTTGAGAATTTCAGTGGTGGAACGAGAACAGCTCTCTTTCGCGTTTATTAGGTTGTCTTATTACTTGTCTTTGTTACCTAATGAAACAAACTTTAACGGTAGCTTAATTTTGAAGATGGATTTTTTCTGGGTGTTATGTTTTCCAGGATGCAACTGGTGCGATTCGGAACGATGAGGAAGTAACTTCTGCAACTTCTAACATTGACGTGACAGGCTCGATTTCTTCGGAATAAGATATTTTTTGCGGCCGGGGAAAAAAAAAAAAGAAAAAGAAAAAAAAATCACGAAAAGAGGTAAACCACAAAATTTTGTGACTGAATAACCCTATTTCATTTGTGCTTATCGAGCTTTGTTATTTATTGATAAAGATTCTGCGAGAAAGCTCCTCATTCCTGCTGATCTAACGACGCAAAAGGCCAAAAATAACTTATGTTTTCTTGAAATTCCGTCTGCGTGGAATTTCGGTGAGATGAACCTGATAACATTAAAAACTAACAAACATCTTAGTGAGCCAACACAATGGTCTCATTGACAACATTGGGCGGCGGCCGCGTTCTACGTCTTCGTGCGGTGCCACACGCAGGGTATAGTTCGCGTTCTACGATCTTGAATTGGCCATGCTTTTAATGAAACAAGGTCACTTCTTTATCATTATGATTAAGAGCATTGACATGGCAAAACCTAGTCTTGACTTATGCTTGTTTACATCCACCGTGTACGTGCTGGAACGGCTTGTCACTCGCTCCAGTTACGTGCTGGACACATTGTGCCGGGCTCTTAGGTCTTAAACAGGGCATCAAATTTTTGATCTGGAATAGAGTAAATTGAGTCATTTTTTGGTCTAATATAGGCTATGGGATTCAAGAAGCTTACTCGATACCTATTTTTAAGCGAGTATCTCCGGCAGTTTGTACTCAGTATTGTTTTACTATTCACGTCTGAGCATCATCAACAAAAAAGGAAACACACGTTTTTCCAACTCTGGTTTGTTCTGGAGGTTGTTTTAAACAGCGGCTTAAAGCAGTAACGTCAATCATTTTACTACTTACCTTGATATTGACTCAATTTACAATCGCTTTGAATTTTGCGTTTGGATCACCAAAGGCTGTTTAAATATTGAAAAATTCGTTTCTTGTAGCTGAATCAAGAGAAAACCAAATGGCTAAATTAGATGTCGCTTAGAGCAAAAGCATTAAGGTGAACATCGTGTATTTGACAGGAATCCTCGTTCACCGATTGTTTTCTTTTGAATTAGTAAAAAAAAAAAAAGCTCATTAAACCACCCCTCTGGGGAAAGAGAAGAGAAAGGTTTTCACTATTTTATAGACGCTGAGAGAACCAGATA
>CBDDTI010000159.1:0-7636 GCA_965233585.1 bacterium | reverse complement strand
TACCCGAAAGCAAACGTTCCATTCAATTGATTGGGTTATATAAGATTGAATGACACACCCACCCTGGCGTGACTGTCGCCTTCCTAGCTTATCAAATGATTTTCCCTTTGGTCCCAACGTATTTTATTTTCCCTCAGCGTTTGTTTTCTTTTGGAATAATGTATTTATTTAATACAACTGCAAGAAAAGGTCGCTATGTTGTCATTTTTTCGTGAAAGCAATCACTTAAGCATTATGTTTAACTAACCCCGAGGCGGCAAAGCTGATTTAATGTTCGCATAAAACAACGCCATATACAAACACACACCCACAAAAAAGCTCCCCCAAAAAACAAGAGTTAAATGTTTGAGGTCAGATTTTCAAAGTCAAATCAACTATTCAGTTGGTTATATAATTGGGGCTAAATCTAGTGACAGGATGTTGGTGGACCATGAAAGACAATTTTTCCTTCAGTTCTAGCTCTTCTCTAAGTAGATTTCAATACTTCTCATGATAACGAATTGTTGAAAGAAGGATAAAAGCTGCATGAGCAGTACGTTTTCTTACTTCTTTGGTTTTCTATTTTTGTTTCAGGGGAAAACACACTATAAACCTTACAGTTCAAGAAGGTGGACCTCTCCCTTTCGCTTACGATATCTTGACCACAGCATTCCAGTACGGCAACAGGGTATTCACCAAATACCCAAAAGACATCCCAGACTATTTCAAGCAGTCCTTTCCTGCAGGGTATTCCTGGGAACGATGTATGACATTTGACGATGGAGGCATTTGCACCGTGTCAAGTAACATAAAGTTAGTAAGATGAAAATCTGATTTCTTTTAAAGGGAAAAACGTTCCGCATTCATAAAACGTATTTGGTGTCAATTATATCACTTTTGATTTCTACCCCTTTTTCATGTTTTACTATCATTGTGTGGGAGTTACTACATAGATCGAATGATATGATTTTAATTTGCATTTTTGTTATTGGGAAATTTCGATATCAACTACAAGTTTAATGCTTTTTTTCCCAAATATTAAGTGTTTCTGTTAAGATCATACCCTGTCGATTGGGCTGTTGTATGTCAACATAGAAATTTTCGCGTTATTTTGTTTGGTCACGCTGAGTATGTTTCGTGTCTTTTTACCAGAATGGAAGGTGACTATTTCATCTACGACATTCGATTTCATGGTGTGAACTTTCCTGCCAATAGTCCAGTCATGCAGAAGAAGACGCTGAGATGGGAACCATCCACTGAGAACATGTATGTGCAGGATGGAGTGCTGGTGGGGGATGTGGAGAGGACTCTGTTGCTTGAAGGAAATAAGCATCATCGATGTAACTTCAGAAGTACTTACAAGTAAGCTTTTTATGTGGTACAAATTGCGTCGGAATAACAAATTAATGACAACATTTTAGCAATTCTAAAACAAATGGGACTTCGGAAAATTATAACACAAATCATTTGGCTATTTGCAAACAACACAAATAAATTATTCCTTATTAATAACATACATATTGATTTCCGGATTCCAATTCGAGCAAAATAGAGAACCAGCTTGAAAACTGCCTAGGGCTGATGTGGCTACTTTTTTAACTATTAAAATTTATCTAAATGATATCGCAGGGACAACGATTTTTAAAAATCTTAAAAGAGCTTGCTGATCTTCTCTTTTTTTGTGATCGCTATTTGAGTGAAATCAATGACCTCAGCTATAAATGCTCGATTATAGAAAAGTACCTGCAAAATTCAACATTTAACGTTCTGTACCGTAATCTAAAAGCTTTGACTAAATATAAGTAGTTAGGTTACATTGATCTTCTTATTCAATCTTGCCTGATCACGCTAAGTACATACATGCATGTGCTTTTAATCAGAATGGATGATGACTTTTTTGCCTACGATGTTCAGTTTCATGGCGTATGTTAAATTTTCCCGGTGGAAGATCCAGTTATGTAGTATAGCAGGTAAAGATCAGTTCTCAGTGATGGCTTTTTGAGTGATCGCGTGAAATCAATGACCTTAGCTCCGATTGCCCGGTTATCGGTACTCCGGATGGTAACTGGTGTAAAACGCGGCTTCAAAAATTCGGTCTCAAAGAAAAAAATACAATTATCCACCCAGCAAATAACCTTACCTATTAGCGAGTTGAACTGTCTTTTGTCAGGTTAGTGAACTTCAGTAGTCGGCAAACACCAGTGCTAATTAAGCGCTTAAACTGACAGTATTCTATTTGTTATATGCTTATGCGACCAGTTACTGCCACTGATTCGAGTTCGTTTGCTCCTCTGCAGGGCCAAGAAGGATGTGGTGTTGCCAGAATATCACTTTGTGGACCACAGAATTGAGATATTAAGCCATGACAAAGATTACAACAACGTGGTGGTGTATGAGAATGCCGTTGCCCGTCCTCAGGCTTCTACATTGCCCAGCAAAGCCAAGTAAAGGCTTAACGAAAAGCCAAAACGACAACAAGTAGAAAGAAAAGTGTTTTTTTTTGTTATTATTATTATTATTTCTCGTGATTCACTGATTTATCAGAAGATTTGTTAAAGACTAGCTCTTGGGTTAATGATTGAGGGAAAAATCAAGCGGTTTGGTTTTTTTGCAGAATGATTACAACATAAAAAATAGACATTTTTTTTCAACACAGTTGTAGACCAAGACAAGTAAGAAAACTGTGGTAAGAATAAATTTGTTGTCAAAGCCAAGTTTTGAGTATTTTTTTGTCTGTTATCAGAGAGTTTTGGCGAAAGAGTGACGTTTGCGGTAGATGTAATTGACAATTTAATTGTTCGACTTGTTTTTGGTTAGAATTGAAAAGCATAACATGATTGTTGGCATATTAACAACGGTAATTAGTCGCTTCTTAAGTCAGTTATTCCAGCCACCCCCACTTTAGTCTGCGTAGCAAGGGTTTCAGTAACGCGTGTGAAAGGCTTTTCCATTTTCTTGTCGCCCGTAAACTGCAGCGAGAGCAAAAAAGGATGACAAACAAAATACGACGTGTTAAGAGAGCATCGAAACAACCGGTCATGCTATAGCTAGTTCGTGTAAACAACGCCAAGATCTCTTTGTTGACGACCCATTTCTTAACGCAGTACGTAGCCGAGCAAAATTCTCACTTGCAAGGGGTCAGTTCAGCCTTCCAGATCGATGAAGAAGAATTCAGACAATTTAAACAAGGGGTTAATTTCCCCCATCTTCCAATAAAAAAAAATGCCGTTTTTGACCGTTTTTGGGCTGCCATGACGCTAAATTGTCCTTAGTCTTGCTAAAAAAGCATTTCTTTTTTTTTTTTTTTTTTTACCTCATAGACAGATTCCCTCAAGGTTAGGCACAAAAAGGAGGAGTAATTAATTTGTTTTTTTTTGGTGGAGAAGCGCAGAAGCCATTTTTTTGTTGTTGCGATTGCCGTTCCAAATTTCTTGTTTTTTTCCCCCCCTTTTCTGTCGTTTTTCCCAGCGCGTTTACTGCTTTCGCTACTCTCTGCGTGTCATATTCTTACGGTCTGCCGTAAAAGTTTGGTCTTAATTATGGGCAAAGTTTGGAAATTGGTAGACTGCAAAAGGATCGTATTTTGTCGCGAACTCGGGCGACGCAGTTAATATTCGCGGCAAGAGAGAATGGGGACATTTTATGCAGGTGGATAACATGCTGCCAACCGAAAACACATGCTGAGACCACATCTACTGTACCACAGCGACGCATTCAAAGAATTTTCCACAACCCACAAACTTTATTCTTGTCCCTGGCTATCGATTATTTCACGCTTGTACGCATCATTCAACTAAATTAAGTATTTGTTAGCCTCTTTGCCGTGGTGACCCAAGGCCTGTCGACCCTCCTGCTCACGTTTTCAATATTGCCTGGTATAAACTGAACTTGACTATGATTTATGATTAAAAAGAAAACAACAACAACAACAACAACAACAAAAACAACAACAACAAAAACAAAGCAAAACAAAGCAAAAAATGGGTTCAACCTTGGTCTGGGAAACATGCAACCCTCAACAAAAGTATTAGGACATTTGAAATTGAAAAAAATATATATATAAAATAAAATAAAATAAATCACCTAAACAATGCTGATTTCTATTCTTGCAACAGTGCCATAAATAAGTTCTTGAGCAGAAGGGCTCGGGAATTGAACTGCACGGATCGACGGATTAGGATTAAAGGTAGGATTGTGGGATTGTGGAGAGGTAACCGAACGCCTTCTTCTGACAAAAGCCTTAGTACAAGCAATAAGAACTTTAATATGTGGGTATAGACAGACGACTGAAATCGTTGGGGCGGAAAACCCTACTAAGACCTGATAGTCCAAAAGTCAATATGTACCCATTGCAGGATAAACGAACACTCCTTTATTATCTACATACTCTATAATGATAACGTCTCAAGAGACAGACCCCTGGTTTGATTCTGCTCTAGGGGTCATCTTGGTATAGTAACGTCTATAGCAAGACAAAGAAGTATTACAGAAAACGTCATTTCCCATACATCCCGTAAAATTCTATGCAGGCATTGAAGAACACTGTTTAATTCCCAATTTTTGCTTGCCTACAAAAGAACTTGTGCCGTTTGATATAGTAAACATTGCTGTGTACCATGTGTTGGTCAGACCTTTCGAAAACAGGCTAATAATGAGCTGAAAATTCATATTTGCTATTAGTAAAACTGGGTTTTGTGTTTCCTATCCGTCAGAAAAAAAAGAACTCTCCTCCAACTAATTAAGTTAATTGTATATAGCCAGTGAACGTTTTCAAATTTTTAATAGGGACCTTTAGATCGGAGGACGAGGACGACTACGAGTACTAGTTTTCTGTTCTGAGCACGCACACTTCGAAAAATGTCGGTCTCCAAACCTTATGCTCATGCTCAGTACGGAAAACTCGTACTGGTACTCGTCCTCGTCCTCCGATCTAAATGTGCCTAATATGTTTTACTCAGGCTACAGTTCTTCTATTTTTTAAATAGTTATAAAGTAACTTTTTGATGTTTTTTTAATTTTTGACGAGATAGATGTTGTAATTACTAAACCAGTCCTAACTTGAGCAGGACGATGCAAAGGTAATTATGACTTTTAACAGCCAGGAGCCCATCACTAGGAGCCTGCAATTACCTCATGCCGCCACGGCGTTTTCAAGGACCGATCTATTTTTAGTTTGAATATATCTCGAATTCAGATCTCCACAGGGACCTCAATGATCAATTGCAATCACAAGCACGGACTAATAGTGACATGGCGAAATGATGTCGACGTGTTCACGTGAGGGTGTATCGTTTTATCCTTATTGAAGCATGCTCATGTAGTCGGCTGGAACTGGCCTATTTCGCGGGAAATAATATCTGAAAATAGACGGGTCTGTGTTTGTATTGGATTATTAAGGGAGTTGTAGGGTCCTTTTATTATCATTATCATTATCATTATCATTATCATTATCATTATCATTATCATTATCATTATCATTATTATTATCATTATTATTATTATTATTATTGACGGTACAAAATACATTTACAGATAAAAGAAATTCTACAACAAGAAAGATGTCCTACTGCCTCTTACTATTACTTATATTACTTCTATACTATACATGTAGATATCTCTATGTAACAAACCAAAAAGGAGAGAAAGATATATAACGCTGGATAAGGGACAATATTGACATATTTCTCTTCTTATTATAGTCAATATACAGCCTATGCGGCCGATATATGGCCTTCTACTAGTCTGATAATAATAAAAGGGCTTTTTGCTATATCTTTTTTCCACATTAGATTATTTTATATTCTCAAGACGATATTTATGCTCAACCTTCGGGAAAAATTATTTTAAGGAGATTGATTTCTCATTTAGCTTATTTGAATGTAAGTAGTGACGCATAAAAAGTATAGTATAGTTAAATTTTCTCATTATTTTCTTATCAAGAGAGTTGCTAAAAATCCCAATCAATATTTCTTCTGTTGTTGGGGTGATCCGACAAGCGTTAGTTGAATTGAACCATTGGAGAATATTGCGTGTAAATGTCCTGGTGAAAGTGCATTCAATGAATGTGTGCTCAATGGAGTCATTTTGTCCACAGTACAGACATTCTTCGTCATTTTAATAACGAATTTGAGTAGTTCTCTTTTTGTTACTATAATTCTATGTACTGATAAATTTGAAATGAAACTCTCTAAGTTTATTTTCTTTGCAAACATTTTGTCAGTGACTTGAAGATATTTGACCAGTCATCCTCATTTAATGAGAGACTCTTGCTCCATCGATTAGGACCAGAATGATTGCACAAGTGGGTTTTGTTGTTAAGTAGTTTGTAGAAATCTTTAGATCTAGCTTTACCCAGATGAATTTCAACATTATCATTTAATTTAATTATTTCTTCACCGCACGTGAAGAATAGTTTGTTAAGAGTGGTGTTGTCTTTTGCCTTTGTCAATAAACTAGTTGGTATGGCGCTCTTTACTTGGCAATACTGGAGGAAGTTAGTTTGACATTTGTATTTATCAGAAAATTCCTTAAAAGTTAAGAATTTCCGTTTTCATTGAGAAGGTCACTAATGAAAACAACTCCTCTCTTAAACCATTCATGAAAATATACTGGCCTCCCGCCAACTAATATGTCTTTGTTGTTGAATAGAACTAAATCCTGTGATTCGTCATATCCATGAAGAGTTTTCAGTTCACTGAAAAGCTCAAGGATAGTTCTATAAAAGGCCGGTAATTTGTCAAAGTAATTTACATTTCATCTTTAGACTTTTTGACTCGTACGTAAACTTGCAAAGCTTTGAATGGCGAACCCTTTGAACATCAACTAGGTCAAACATGTCCATGGTTGTCAAAACAAGGTTGCTGTAATTAGTTGATTTCCATGGCGTCTCTCCAATTTTATCTTTTCTTGATAGTGTACAGTTCTACTCACCGCCTACAATGAGAGTCGTGAGTTCTGTTTTGTCGATGATACAATTGTTGAGTTCTTGCCTAAATTCAAGTTGACTACTCTGGTTGTTAGGCGCGTAGATGTTGCATAATGATACCTTTTTGGACCCCAGGACAATGGTTACCAGAATTTTTAGCATAAGAATAGTCAAATGCAATTTGGAGGTTTACAGAAGGGTTGATTAGAGTACACACACCTTTTGCTATGATTACTGCCATGGGAAAAGAAGATTTTGCCACCCCATTCATTTATCCACATATTTTCATGGGCCGGTCCAGAAAATGTTTCTTGTAGGAAGTAAATATTTACCCTTTGATTTTTTAGGTAGGAAAGTATACTCCTCCTTTTGGTTTGCTCTCTAATCCCCCTAACGTTTAAAGAAACAACACTTAAATTAACGGCTAAGAAGAAAAAATATATAACTTACCCGGCGAAAAACAGAACAAAAAAGTAAACAAAATACGCTAACAGACACACCTACGCACACAGACCAAAACAATATTAGTTAAGAGAGCTAGCCTTCTTCTTAGCTCACAGTCCGACGTTGTCCTCAATTTTCAAGAATTTCTTATAAGTGTTCATAACGTATCTAAAGATAATCCAGATCTTCCAGTTCACTAATTTTCATAGGCCTACCTTCAGGCGATGTCTTTATAAAAATCTTACCATCCATGGTCCAAACGCTCAGGATTGAACCATCGTTCCACAT
>CBDDTI010000158.1:0-9550 GCA_965233585.1 bacterium | reverse complement strand
AATTATTTAACTTGACGTTTCGTATGTTTCGACATACATCTTCAGAAGTGACCGTTTGTAATACGAGTAAGAACTAAATTTTAAATTTAAAATAACTAACTAATTAACAATAACAATGACGAAAGGTGAGAAAAATTGGCATTAAAAAAAAATGCAAACTAATACAGATAAAGCTTTTCGCTGCTGAGAGTATCGTTTAAGGTAGGTTTGAGTTCTTGGATTAGCAGAGTCTCCTTTCTTCGTATTTTCGTATTTTCTACCGAGTCCGTCACGCACGGTCCGCGTTTTATACCTCAGTCTGTATTTTATACCCAGTCCGTAATGCTTAGTCCACCTTTTATACCTGAGTCCGTGTTTTATACCTGAGTACGTGTTTTATACCCAGTCCGTAGTCCGTAGTCCGTACTCCGCAGTCCGTGTTTTATACTGACCGATGCGCAAAGGTGATGCGCAGGAAATGTTGAATGAATATTTCGATCGTGAATGTGAATGAATATAACTCGTTGAATGTGAATGAAGACATCTTGTAAATGTGAGCAAATATAATCGTGGATAAGAAATACACAGGTAAATGTGAATAAATATATTTCTTGAATGTAAATTCGGTTGTTGAATGTGAATAAATATATTCGTGAATAGCAATAAGAGCACTGAATGTGAATGAATATAAACTTTGTGAATTTTGCACCATTTCGCCAACCATATTGGTTACATATGAATGTTGTGCCGCGTAGCACTATGAACACAAATGGTGAAACAGAGAATTAACTCTGAAGTGTAAATTTAAGTGCTTATTAAACCCATGAATAACCCACTGGGCGTTAGCCCTAGTAAAGGGAATCAGGGAACCACACGAGGTAAAGAAATCATCTTTTCATCACCATAATCGTCCCTGACTTTCTCTGTCCGACCTCGTAGCTCAGTCGGCAGAGTAACGGTAGATCTAATCCGGAGGTCGTGGGTTCGATTCCCCCCGAGGTCAAAAGATTTTTTCTTTACCTCGTGTGGTTCCCTGATTCCCTTTACTAGGGCTAACGCCCAGTGGGTTATTCATGGGTTTAATAAGCACTTAAATTTACACTTCAGAGTTAATTCTCTGTTTCACCATTGGTATGATTTAGGCACAACCTCGCGCCACCGCGAGCTTCAGATGAAGAAACGAGAGCATCTGGGGACGAATTTAGCGATGCGTGTCACATTTTCCAACTGAACAGACACTCAACAGACACTGGACTGCCCGCTGGACCATTCTTTGCACAACGAATGTAACGCGCTAAAATTTACAACTGGAAGAAAAGAAAGCATGTTGATTTTCATATTGCTCTTATAGTAACAAGCTAGAGGCGAATTTAATTAGTGCTCTCGTGGCAGCAAAAGGCAAAGTTGACGGGTTTTGTGACGTGGGCAAAAACTTGCAAACCGAAGGAGAAATTCAACGTACTTCATGGCATTAGATGAAGTTTTCAAACAACAGGATTCGCTGCGTTTTGTAGACGAGTCTCACCACACTTATGTACTTAAAAGGATCTCACGAATGCGGGAGTATTCTGTTTTAACAGATATAGTCCTTGTTGTGGAAGGCAAAGAGTTTCCTGCTCATCGAAATATGCTGGCCGCCAACTCAGATTACTTCATGGCAATGTTCAGTGGACATATGGCGACTACGAGTGATAAAGTTGCGGTTAAAGAAATTACTGCCACTGGAATGGAGACTCTTCTTGAATTCATCTACAAAGGCAAAATTCTGATAACCGAAGAGAACGTGGAGGATGTCTTCTGTGGTTCTTGTCTTCTCTTGCTCGAATCTGTTACCAAAGAATGTTGCAAATTCATTCAAGAACGCCTGACCTTGACGAATTGCTGGGGAATACGGGCTCTCTCGGATAAATTTAATTGTAAGGATCTACTCAATAGGGCAAATACTTTCATCGAGGAAAATTTTCTGGAAGCTGCGAAAGCTGAAGAGTTTTTGTTGCTTCCTCATTCGGATCTGGGAGAGCTGTTGATGAATGACGACATCGTCATTACTCGGGAAGAGGATCTGTACGAACTATTACTAAAATGGGTCGAACACAATCGCCAAGAACGAATCAAGCATTTTTCATCATTACTGGAAAAAATTCGTCTTCCTCAAATCAATCCTGAGTTCTTTGAAGAAATTATCGCAACTGATGAATTGATAACTGAAAACCCAGAAGTACGTGATGTTGTATCAAGAGCTAGACAGCAGATCTACTCTCTAATGGAGGTAGAAGGTTCAATGACAGAGACAGGATCTTCCAAATGGCAAGTCCCTAGAAGATGCCTCCGAACTGTCAGTGTTCTCCTGACAATTGCAGGACCAGTGTGTGCAATTTACGATGCTGAAACAGAGGCGTGGCACAGTATCTCACGCCTCAGCACTCGCCACTGTCCAGGCATAGAGTCCATGGGCAAATATGTCTATGTGGTTGGTGGAAGTAAAGAGTGGAAAAGAATGAACACATGTGAACGTTATGATCCAGATATTAATCAGTGGAATGTTGTAGCACCAATGAATATTCCTCGTAGTAACATTGGTTTGGTGGCACTCAATGGGTTATTGTTTGCTGTTGGGGGTTATGACGGGAGGTCACCCATTCGG
Source organism: bacterium (assembly GCA_965233585.1). GTDB lineage: Bacteria > SAR324 > SAR324 > SAR324 > NAC60-12 > CBDDTI01. Next base: position 6,927 of record CBDDTI010000158.1, on the reverse strand, counting down.
TAAGATATGCCAGGGTTTTTTCAAATATCAACTGTAATTACCGAACATGACTGCAAGCAAGCTTTGTACATAGACAGCCTTTATTCATAAAAATGCAATACATATACCTACCCTTGTAAAATAAGAACTGGGATCTTGGCGGGATCCCGTCGGGATCCCTGCGAGATTTTGGCCGCCGAGATTTTCTTCCCGGCCAAAATCTCGCTGGGATCCTGCCACGAATCTCACCAAGATTCTCACCGAGAAGCAAAAATCCCGGCGGCCATAATCTTGGCGTGATCCTGCTGCGAATCTCGCCAAGATTCTTGCCGAGAAGCAATAATCCCGGCGGCCAAAATCTCGCCGGAATGCTACCGCGAATCTCGCCAAGATTCTCGCCAAGGAGCAAATTCACGGTGGCAAAAATCTCGGTGCAATCTTGCCAGGAATCCCACCAAGATTGGCGACGGGAAGCGAAATTCTTGGTAAGATTCACTGCAGGAATCTCGGCAAAATTTTACACATACTGCCACAAATTTCTTTTGGATCGAGCCCAATGTTCACGTGCTGGATAGCGACAAAACAAACTGATAAACGACCCAACTCAAAACAACATGATTTAATTCAATTAGGCAACAGACAATTTGGTTCGCAAAAAGATGGAACACCTAAGTTTGTGTACACAAATTGACATATGAGACACTGTAACGCGAAAAGAAATGTGAATGTGAATATTCTTGTACTCAACACTTTTCGATATCTGCATGAAGTAAATTGTTAGTTAAAGATTCATTACTGGAATAACAATGAAAGAGAAACTAACCTTTTAATCAAGCGAAGAAGATAACACATGATCTACCAAACTTAATCAATTGAAGCCATGACAAATTAGCGTCCGTAGTTTTCATCATTGACATTTCACAAGCTCATCAAGTCAAAGTTTAGTCCAATCGCGTTAACAAGAACAACTTCACCCCAGAATGAATGGTGGCTTTCATTAAGAAATTATTTTATCTTCATCCGAAGTTCTCTCCAACTCGCGGGATGGCGTGTGTTATGTCTCACATGATTTTAGCCAGCCAATCATATTGCCGGGTTAACAACCTTGGCAGGAAGATTCCCACCGCAAGTTTGTTATTTGTGTGGCCTGCGAGAAGATCTTCACCAAAGAGGTTTGCGAAATGCTGTCACAAAGAAAATTTTCAAGACCTTTCAAAGCCAAGTAAGTGTTGATATTACAGAAAATTTGCGGAGTTTGCCATTGGAAGATAATGGCTGAGTGATGGTCACTGGAATCCTGAGAGCAGAAAGGTAATCCTATCTATGGACTTCGAAGTTTAAAATTAAGCTAAAATCATGCAGAAAACTCAAAATAAAGCAGCTACATACGAAAGTTAACAAAGATCTTATCTTTTTAAATTACCATGTTTCAAACCAAGCGTCTAGTCGTCGCCACTTAATGTTTGTCTAGACGCGATCGGCATGCTAGATAAAACATGTACACCCTTGGGATTTCGTCTTCACAGCTCGTTTTCGACATGCGGAACCGTAAGATTGAGTCGTAATAACTATTAAAACTAGATGTGGCTCACGATAGTTTTAGAGCGGCACTTGCTTCCAGGGTCAAAATTTGACCCTGGAAATTTGACATTTAATGTCAAGATCAGGTTTAACGCACCCTGGCCGGGATTTGCGTTTCAGCAACGAGAATGTACAACTCCTCAGCAGGAATTTCTATGGAAGAAATTTTACTCGGCGAGAATTAAGTTCTCGCCACGAATGCTATCAAGATTTTGCTTCCCGGCAGGATTCTCGCCGGGATCCTGGAGAACAGTTTTTTCTTGGCGGGATCCCGGCGAGTACAGATTTCTCGGCGAGATTCTTGCCGAGATACGCGGTGGGAATTTTTCCCGGGAAGGATCCCGCCGGGAAAACGGGCCGCCTCGGTGGGATCCCGGTGAGCGCCGGGAATCTTGGCGGGATCCCGGCAAGATCCCGGTACCTATTTTACAAGGGTAAGTTAATTGAACATCAATAAGTAAAGAAAAATCAAAATAAAATTAACCTAATTACACTCATTTACTAATTAAAAACAAAGGCAAAGTACAAGATAAAGTTAAGCAAACGACCACAAGTTCCTGTGGGTTCTTAGCTGATAAACCATGCAGGATGTTGGTAGAACACAAGAGGAATTTATAAACCATGAGCCACAGGCAAGTGGTTTACGAATTCTTCGAGTGTTCTACCAACATCCCAAGTGGTTTATCAGCCAAAACCCATAGAAACTTGTGGTCTATTGCTTTTATATAATAATTCAGAAGATGCACGATTTTTCTGTGGGTTTACCAGCATAATAACCCAGAGCTGATTGACCAATCAGAGTGCGCGCATTGATCTGGTTATTATACAAGAGGATATAAAGCCCAAAAGGGGAGGGCCGGGAGGAAAATTTGCTGAAATGCCAATAGTGCTACTGATTTCTGGTGGTCACTTACAATGAATACTTAGAGTCTAATATCAGTGTGATTGTACTTTTACTAGCAGCCAGTAATTAAGTGTCTATCGTTGTGCAATGAAGCTGACCGAGTCCCAGTAGACTCATTGATAACTTAGTCAGGCTTCACCAAGGATGCCAGTGCCTTCCCTTTAGTGAATGTAAGAGTCCAAAATGCTGAATAGCAGTATTGAAAAATACAAGCTTTAATTTCAACAGACCAGGCTTATAATGCCATTGAATTACAAACACTTTTCACTTGAATTGTTGAAGCATTAGTTCCCAGCAGCAGTTGTCCTCAGAGCTTCCTTGTACCCTCTCTGACAAGACCACATAGATGAATTACAAGTGTTTTTATGGCTAAATTTATTAACACTACACTGGATCTTAAAAAACTGAACAGACGGGGATGCTCGTCGGAAATTATGGATATAACCCCTAAAGGAGACCATATGGGCATGGCTCAAGCTTTTTGTGACCCCCAAGTGAGACCGGTCGGGGCATGGCTTAAGCAAATTCTGACCCCTAAGAGAGACCGCTTAAAAACACACAAATACGACATGCAATGAGTTTTAATGATACAAAGAGACAATCGTCGAATGCTTTTATCTAAAAAGAGAATTTAAAAGAAAATTGGACTTCTGTTTCCCTTCGCGTAATTCTGTGTTTCTTTGTGGAACCCTAAACGAGACCTTGGCGGCATAAAATATCGGCACTTTGCCCGGAACACCCTAAGCGAGACTAAAATCCAAAATTTACACCCTTCAAGCGAGACGACAAGCATCCCTGTCTGTTTCATATGGGAGTCTCCCATCCTCCACGGGGGTAAATGGAGGAGTAAAATCATCAAAATCTATGCTATTTAAGACTGGGTATCGAAACCTCCTTCACGCTTGTGATTGTCTTTGTTTTAACATGATGAATTATTAATGAAAAGGAGTGCTATTATTATTATTATTATTATTATTATTATTATCATAATCATTATCATTATCATTATTATTATTATTGTTATTACTAGTCCAATGATCCTTGGTTAACAAATGTTAGACAGTCAATCATTTGTGGCAGAGGAAGGCACTATCACAGGATTACAGTACAGTAACTCTAGCCAGGCATGTACTGAAATCTTAACCAATTGTACCAACCATATCAACTGTATCAAATGTAGGTTTCTGTGAGATTCCACGTGCTGTAGTCATGCATGGTCGTGTTATGCCATCAAGATGAGATATCTCGTGATGATGTATATGAAGTCTGAAAGAACGTGGACCATTCCAATGCCTCTTACATGAATGATCTACATATTTATAATGGTGGACAACTGACGAGGATCGTTGATTGACATATATATCGAACTCCCGCGAATTTTTAAGGCTTTTTTAAGGTTTTATTTTTTAAAACAACCATTTTACAGGTTCATTAAGTTACTAAAAGTGCGTCAAACATGTACAGGAGACGTTGTGTCCAGTTATTCTCAACAAATGTAGGGTTATTGAGCTTTAAACCCCCTAATCTTCAGGTAACACTTTTCTCTCCTTTACTTGTACAGAACTGTAGAATGCTATGATCCAACAAAGAACGAGTGGAAGTTTGTGGCACCAATGAAGAGCGAACGTGATGGTGCATGTGTCGTGACAGAAGGGCGCTATATCTATGTGATCAGTGGGTATGATGGGCACAATTACTTGAGCTCTGTGGAAATGTATGATCCCAGTAATGATGAGTGGGCCATCGGGGGTAAGCTTGATTTGATTTTACCAATTACCAATAACATCCACAGTGGCTAAGATAATACCATGGCTGGAGATTGAAACAGATTCTCATTTGGAAAACTAGAAAAACTATTTTCAAAGAAAATATCTGATTGAGATGAAATAAATCAGGGCCAGATTGTTCAAAACCCAGTTATGGTAACCCAGTATTTGTGAGAATTTTGAATTAAGTTTGGTAACTTATGGTTGGGATTTTTTGTTTACAATGTTTGTCTTTTGGTTTTAAGTCTGGTTCTTACACACCACCAACAAACCTGGGACATAGTTGCCAACACAGCCTGGGACATGGTTGCAGCATATGTGAACATTTATTGCTGAATCATAATCTGTCCCAGGCATTGACTGCCAGCTTGCCTGCGACGTTGAACTGAGTTCAACTTTCTAGGCAAGCCGCAGTTCTTAGCAATTGTTGACAATGAAAATATTTTATGCAAGCATCATCTGCAGATGCAGTGTACTCCAGTAAGACGATTTGATCCTTATTAAAGGTGGCATGATTGAAAACTACGCCAATTTGATTTGTATTTCACACCAATTTCAGTGCTGTCAATAAGTTTTAAAGTAGATGTCCCCACTGGGAAAGTGGACAGCAACCTACTACTTTTCAAGCGCCAAAGGCGCAAGCTTCCTTGGGGGTGGTCTGGAGGCATGCCTCCCCCAGAAAATTTTGAAATTTAGATGCTTGGAAATGCTGGGTGCTTTCCATTATGCCAACCTGACCAGTCAGAGATCAGTGAGAATACCTTTAGTTAGGAAAATGGAACGACATTTTCCGATTAAATAAATCGGGCCAACCAATAGAAATGGCTGTTGTCATTTTCAATTTTGTTATCTAATAAGGGCAAAGAACTGGTTTGTCAAAAATGGAATGGCAAATTTTGTTTTATTTCTGACCGCAATCGGCATGCAATTCCTTTATTTTCCGATGCCGGTATTCTACCGCTACAATTTTCTTATTAAGAACTTACAGCTAACCTGATGTTTGATATTAGACACAGAAATGCACCCAGAAATATTCGAGATCTGTTTCAAGACATTTCTAATATTCATTCCTATAATACCTGATCATCTGCTTCGCACAACTTCTACACACAAAACTCTAGGCTCTCTATTCAACTGAACTCGTTTTCTAGAATTGGAACAAAAATTTGGAACGAGATGCCGCATACATTAAGGAATCTTTCAAAACATGACTTTAAAAGAAAAATTAAAAGAGTACTTTTCAATATTCTGTCTTTGGAAGACTCCTATCTTGATATACGAAACGTTATTCAAAAGGTCAAATTTTCTTAAGGTGTTAATGTATTCTCAGAATAACAACTATAGCCTTAATTGTGTTATCGTTGTATTTTTTTGTAGTATCTTTGTTTCTATACCTGCTCTTTTTAGTTAACCTCCTGATTTTTGATTTCTGTAAACTTGCCAGTATATTTACTCTCTCTAGTTAATTTCCTGATTTTTGTAAACTTGTATACTTACCTTTTTCTTTTTAGTCAAGACATGACCCACCTAGATTAGCTAGCTACCTGTGGGCATGTCGAACTTGTTAAAATAATTATTTGAAAATAAAGAAATGTATGTATATGTATGTATGTATGTTTGGAATATTCTGACCGTAACATGTGAACCACCTTCAGAGTTGATCCTGAATATTCCAGTCAGAAGAAACCGAAACAAACCTTTCCATTTGAATTCTGACCGAAATTTCCAGAATCTTTGGCATAATGGAAAGCACCCGCAATTTTCAACGTTTCCCAGACGGCATTTGAGCCTTAAGAACAATCAAAATTGAAACTATATTTACAATATTCTATGTTTGCTCATCATCAGAGAGGTCAACTCTGATATGCCTATCTATATGAGCAAATGCTGAAAAAAATCAAATGCCCCAAGCGGGATTCGAACCCACGACACCACAATCTCATGGAAGGTGCTCTAAGCACTGAGCTACCGAGGCAACCACAGTGGAGTGAGTCGAATATTATGGTAGCTACAAAGGAACGTTGATTAGCAAGCATTTGCTCCCAGACCTCTCGGGCTGGGAATTACTTCTGTTGATCGTCGAGATGAAAGCTCATCGGACCAGATGTTATAGTAGACCTTTGCACATTGTATGTAACATGGCATATTTTGAACATATTGTTCATCACCTGTAAAGTTTGTCATCTGTCACTGGTGGGTTTCGATCCGTCTATTGTTAGTCAAATTGTCCATTTTTTTGGTCCGTGCTGTTAAGTCGGTCTGTTAGAAATCCGTTTGTCGGTTTGGTTTCGGTCATGAATAAGTCGTTTGTAAGGCGACGGTAGTTGTTGACATCTGTTAAGAGGCGTTTGTTCTAGGTTAGTGTACCAGCTTTCCAGAGTCAGTCCTTGAAAATAGTTTGTACTGTAGGTTAAGCATTGTGCAGAGTCCCAGTCGATGTTGTGGTTTGTCAGTTGATGATGTACAGCAATGTGATTGTTGGCATCACCATTTCTCGTCGCTCGTTTGTGTTCAGTCAGTCTCGTGTTAGGGTTTCTACCAGTCTCACCAATATAGGAAGCCTGGCAGTCGGAGCATTTGATCTTGTAGACTGCTCTTCGTCTGTTGTTAGGTTCGTCTCTGTCTTTCACGATTGTCAGTAATTGTCGTAATGTAGTTGTAGGTTTGTGGGCTACACAAATGTTGTAGGGCTGTAGG
>CBDDTI010000157.1:0-4815 GCA_965233585.1 bacterium | reverse complement strand
CCTCCTAAAAAGAATCCTGGATCTGCTCCTGCATCAAACAGGAGGGATAATGCATGGAATTTAATCTTTTACTTGTTACCAAACAGGTTGTTTTAACTGCCAGTGACCTCCCAGGCATGTGGTATGCTGTAAACACTTTGCTTCAGATCTTTCGACTTTTCCATGGCAAAGGAATACCACAAATACAGGTAACATGATTCACTGTTCACCCTCCAGTGTAGCTAGGAGTAGTTCGGAACTTATCATTGACTGATTGGTTGTCCGATTGACCTATTGATTGACGTATTGAATGATTTTAAATTGATTGATTGATTGATTGACGTATTGAATGATTTTAAATTGATTGATTGATTGACGTATTGTGAATGATTTTAAATTGATTGATTAAATCGATCGGTCGATCAATCACTTAATTTTGTAAAAGCCCTCTTTGTGTTGCTTCGTTTATAATCTCAGATAAATGACTGGCCGGACTTAAAATTCAGAGGAGTCTTATGGGATGTGTCCTCAGGTCGCGTTCCAACCTTGGTAAGTGAATACATTTTAGTTCTAAAGTTCTAAAGTACACTCATTACAAATATTTTTGCGTCATAATGTAACCAACTTACATGAGACAAATTCATTGTCTAGTCAGGGGGGGGGAACTCTCATATCAAATAGACAGGGTAGCTCATCAGACATTGCTAAAAGAACCCCTACGATGTACTAAGATGCTGTTTTGTGGACGCGGTGTGTTCAAATTTCTTTTCACCTGTAAGAGTTAACAATTCTAAAACATCACATCATCTCCCGTCATTTTGTTCGGCTCAATAGTGTGTGCGCTGTCACGCAATAAAAAATAAAATCAAAAACTATGCCACGGATTAAATCAAAAAATTGTGATATTGTGGATGATAAATAAAGAAGACAGTTTTCCAGGTTTGAGGTGTGTGCGTTATCCCAAGACTGAGATATTCGTCGAAATGTTCCGCACAAAATTACAGAGCCTAGTATGGAGCCGCCATGTTGGAGGACCTCTTTAGTCCTCCAACATGGCGGCCAGTAAATAGTGTAAACATCTGGAACTTACTTTGGCTACCTGGTCGACTGATTGTCTAAAAGGAACAAAAGAATATTTACAAAAGCACTTTTCCTGATACTTAAACTCCTAAAATGGCCAAAAATCACTAGATAAGTGTATATTTTTCGACAAAAGCGATCTTCGCGCACCGCTGCCCATAACTTCAAAATTCAAAATGTGCTGGTCTCCAAACGAAGGATGCTATTGAGCTGGAAAATTGTAAACAGGAATAAATTTGGTACCTCTTATGCCTGATGAGGATAAAATCTTAAGTGGCTCAGTTTTATATTTGACAATTTGATGACGTCAGGTGCTTACACTCTATACCCTAAAAGGTACCAGCAAGGCTTCTACTGTGGACCTTTTAAGGCTCCACACTCTAAGAGATACCAAAACCGCTTTTAACCCCTAAAGATACACTGAGCATCCCCTTCCTTTTGGTATGGAAGTCCCCCCTGGTATCTTGTATGTTAGGGTGTTGGGAAATGGACTGCGTGACTGTCACACTGTGAAAGTGAACTTTGACCCTTTTGTTCTTGTTGCCTAGTGACAAGCTGTAATCAAGTGATGTGAGTTTAGGATTTCAAAAAACCATGCGCGAGTCCACGTGGGATCTAGCGATTGTAATTTTCCTTCGAGTTGGGACGTTAAAATGGTGAAGTGATTCGAGTCTGTTGGTCGTTTTAACGTGAATATTATCGGGAAAATATCTTGTGTTAGAAGCAATCGGAAGATTCCTGACAGGAAGAACAAGTATCTGAGCTTTTTTATGTGAATTTTTACTGTCATTATTCTTAATTTTTTCAAGGTTTCAAACTATGCGGCATACTTATTAAAGCAGATTATATCAGATTGAGTGTAACACATCACATTTTAACTCCTCTCGCTCAGGAAACGGTGTTTTCTCTTATTGACCTTCTGTCCGCCATGAAAATCAACCAACTGCAATTGTACATGCAAAACACATTCTCCTTCGCTGGACACGAGACGGTTTGGCGGAATGCTACTCCCTACAGTGCAAGGTACGCAGTCAATAGACTCTCTTATTATGTCTCTCAGCTAATACGCGCGCTGTGATTGGTCAGTTTAGCGGGTAGTAATCTACTCTATGGCTCACTAAAATTGAAACCTTTTTTCTGAAATGTTTCGTAATTTATCGCCAAGTGTTTTTCACTTTTGACAAATAAAAGTTTAAAACTTTGTTTTACCTCTGCAATTGGGTATTAAAACCTACATTTTGTACTAATGACGTAAGAGCGTTTTCAAATTGACTCGTTTTGATTTAGTGGTGCGTCAGAAATTTGAAGCCGTTCCCCGTGAATAAAAATTGTTCCCGAGTAGTAGTAGGTCAGCATTTTAATCCCCGTTCCGGACTTCCCTTGGACTTCCCTTCCTTCCTGCATAATAATTTTTGACTTCCTGCATAATAATTTTTGACTTCCTCCATACTAATGTGGATTTCCTGCATACTAATTCGGTAGAGGTTTAATAATAAGCGTCGCTCTAGTACAATGGAAAGAATAAGGTTGCTTGGACTTGCCCGCTCATAGTAAACCCTGATTGGCTCATGAGAAATCTATTATGTGTTTAAAATAAAAGCGCGCTTTCTCTTGGTAGCGTCACTACTGCAATTCGATTGCTAGGAAATATTTCGTTCGAGTTTGCTGTTTGGAAAAATTCTGTTCCCTGTTTATCAACATGGCTTTCGTTACCGATGCTCGCGAATTTCAAACTGTTTTGAACGCTTTCCGTGATTGGGAGATGTTGACAAGCGCAAATTTTTGAACGCGTAATAATTTCTGAGGTTCTCTAGCTTTCTTTGAAAACGTTCTTCGATTTTCGAAACTTGCCGGCTTATAGTTAAGCCTGATTGACTTATGAAAAATCTACCATGTTTTTATCTGAACTCTCAGCTTTGCTGACGAGAGAGAGAATTAATTCTTAGCTAATGTACTGCTCGAGTTTTCCGCTCCGTTAGTCATGCACTGAACTCTACTTTCAACCATAGATTTGCATAATGACAAACTCGAACGGACAGCTCTACCATTGAAATTACAACAATAGAAGTTCGGAGCGCTAATTAATTGTCAACGCACGACAATAAATATTTTTGAACAACACGTTTCTTGAATATTACTTTTATTAGCGAAATGATTCAAATACCGGCACAGAGATTTGAAATCAATTAAAAACACATTTATTGGCAACGAAAGCTCCAACAACTATGAAGTATTTAACACAAAGTAAATCAGGAAATTAGGACGCAATGAACAATAAAACTGAAGTCCCCTTAACAAAGAAATAAACTCCAATAGAACAACACACTACATATCTGTTTGAAGTACATTTTTTTTATTGAGAGCAAAACAAAATGGCCTTAGTCTTCATCTTGTGGAATCGGTTGCTTCACAAACAATCGATTAAGCAAGAATTTCCGCTTATCGATGGCTAGTTCTGTCGATTCTAACCAATCAAATCCATCTGTATCTTTGAGATCTTTCTGAGTTTCCATCACTTTTTGAAAGGTGTAATCTTTCTTCATCGCTCGCATCCACTGCAGATACTCTAACAGTACTTTTCTCAGTTCTTTCCTGTAGAGAGGAAGGAGAGCGTTCTGCGCTTTAAGGTGAGCTACATTTTCCGAATCTCCGTTTCTTTGGTACTCGTCGACCAAAGCATTGAGCTTAACCTCGTGGCGTTCCTGAGCTTCATCTAATATGCGCGACCAAGGGTTTAAGTGCTCTGTCACTTCTTGGGAAGAATCCGTTTCATGACTAGATTGGGAAGAATCTGTTTCTTGGCTAGATTGAGAGTCTTCACTGTCTTCGTAATATCCATTACCTCGTTGAAGATGGCAGTAATTATAACCGTCGCTCCAAGACATTTTTTTGGTTTGAACAGCGCGAGCTTTCACAGCAAACTTAGCGGTAAGTGGAGCGCCGCCTATAAAGCAAACAGTGAGAATGTGAAGCTTATGGGACGCAGTTTAGTGTCACAAGCTACTGATACTGCAGGCGGGGTTACTAAGATCTCTTCTCTGTGTTTGGCCCCTCATCGTCTCCATACAAAGTGAGCCACTCAGGAGCTGAATCTGCTGTTGTTTTATAATGTTTAATGTTATTGGCTGCTTTTCTAACGCCTCTTGGTAGAGATTTCAGTGATTTCCTTAGTCCTTTTGGTAGAGGTTTCAGGGATTTCTTTACTCCTCTTGGTGTTGATAAATGATGGACTATTGTATCCTTTTCCTCTTCGTGCACTGATAGAGATATTTCACTTGTTGTTGGTCTTAATCCCTGGCTCCTCTTTGCTGGATAGATCATCGCTCTAACCTTAGGTTGTAATTTCGCTTCTTGTAACCACTTCCTTCGATTTATATAATAATCCATGCACATCTGTGAGATGATTAGACAATCTGACGAGATATTTTGCTCCACAATTCGGAATCGGGCAATCGCGGCACACGCGTTTAGTCATGTTAACAGTTCGCGATCTCGGCAAAAAATAAAACAGTTCCAGCGAATTTTAACCTTTTATGCGAAGGACAAAAAGGACACAACACAGGACAAAAAGGCCACAACACAGGCCAAAAAGGACTTTTGAGGGCCAAAAGGGACAAAAAGAGGCCAATCAGGACAAAAGGGCAGAAGGGGCACCTTTTTAGCTCTGTGTTTTTCCCTGGGCGCGCGTGGAGTCTCGCGTGGAGCACGCGCGCGTGGCTAAACAGAAAAGTCATGTTTGGTTTTTTATTTTATTTT
>CBDDTI010000156.1:0-4064 GCA_965233585.1 bacterium | reverse complement strand
CAGTTGTAACTCGTGATGGTCTTGATATACTGTTTCCAAAATGTTGGAGGAACTTCTCAAGTAATTCAGAAAACACAACTCTTAGATCGTTTAACTGTTTTGCATCAGTTTCGATCGTCGGTAACTATGTTCGCCAACTGACTTGGTAATCTTACCGTTCTCTCTTACTCTAAGAGATCTATATGGGTTAAAACTTCAGATATGTGGCGTTCACTCCTAGCAAATGAATTTTGACTCAGAATTTCCTCGGTCTTGCCTATAACATGCTCAAAGAAATTCTTCACCTCGGAAATCTTCATCCTCGAGCATTTCGTCCGCCATCTTTACCATATCTCCCAGCTCCCGCTCAAATTTCCCCCTCGACCCAGACCCTCAAATTGAATAAATGAGTGCGAAGATTGAATGAATAAAGACGGATTGAATTGAATGAATATGAAAATTGGATCGAATGAATATAGAAATTGAATTGAATGAATATAGAAATTGAATTGAATGAATATAGAAATTGAATTGAATGAATATAGAAATTAAATTGAACCAATATTGAAACTGAATCAGAGGAATACAAAAATTAAATTGAATGGATCTGAAAATTGAATAAAACGAATGAGGATTGAATAGAATGACTATAGGAATTGAATTGAATGACCTACGATTAAATTGAATGAATATGAAAATTAAATTGAATGAATAAGGATTAAATTGAATAAATATATCAATATTGAATATTGCTACATTTGGCTTGGCATACCCGGCCCTGCAAAATGTTAAGAAACAAAATGAGGAACTGAAGACTGTCGTAAAAAGCCTTCAAGGAGAGCAATTTAGCTACTCTAATCTCATTAAGAAGCCAAATACATTTATGTACTTTACCTATTGAACAATTGAATATTTTCTGGAATTGTGTGCATCCTTACAGTGATGTTATCATCTATCCCGATTGTAAAGGTACTGGGATGAGATCTCTAGATAAACCAACAGAACTCTTTGCAGTGATTACAATCTGTAGACATGCTCTTCATCAGGGTGTGATGGCATTTATGCTTAAAGTAGGAGAGAGCACAATGCTGCAGCGCACTTTTAGGATACTGTGAAATAGTAAGTAGGTGCTGTGTAATTGTAATGGTAGGCTACTGTGTAATTGTGTAATGCACCAGTCAAAGTAAACCCCGACCCACCCCACCCCGGGATATAGGTGGGGATTAGTTTTAACAGCACGCAAAAAGTGACAAATCCCCCACTATGCGGGGCAGGAAATAGCAGAAAATGCCCCACCCCTGGGGCAACTGAAGGTGTTCCTGATGGGTTTGTAGTTGAATAATTCACAGTGCAGCAGAGTTAAATTTAAAATTATATTATTCCGGCCCTCTCAACTAAAAATAGCAGTTTTACGCCCAGCATAGCTGTGCCCATGATCGCTGCAGGCGTGAGCCTCTAGGGGGGTCTAGGGGCATGGTACCCTGGGAAAAAAATTAAGATATGTGCCTCTGAGATGCCATTTCCTGCATTTTGAAATCACAGTCAATGGAAAATAGTGGAGTTTTTCTTCTTAGACTTTCTCATTGAATAAACATAAGATCAACGAGGAAATCGAACGCCGCGAGAACATGCCATAAATGAATGCAAACCTTGCACAAAGTCGAGGCAAACCAGTGCATTTCCGCACCCAAAACTACCACAGTCTTATACTAGGATACCGAAAGGGAAAAAATGGCTGAGAAATCACAGAAAAACAACTAAAAAACGGCAAGGAATTGTGCTAAAAAGACTGGTTAAACAAAGAAAACATTATCTTTCTTTAGCAAGGAAGAATTTGAAAAACCAGAAGAATTTTAGTGAAAACAGGAGGCCGGAAATATTCTCCAAAAACGGGAGGTTTTCGGCCAAAACGGGAGGATTGGAATCTCCACAGTCTAATTTCAAGGACGACTTTAGTCCATACATGTAAGTTAATTTATAATCGACATTCAGAAAGGTTGTCTTTACGGAGCAGCAAAGCAAAAAGTCATCAGCATCGCAATATTAAAGCGTTTGCCTCCTTAAATCTATGCCCTTGATTAATCGCTGTATTGATTTGAATAACAATAAGATGGATTCCACAAATACCTGTGAACACTTGTGTCCGCTCCCATGTGCGGTTATAAACCCAGAAGTCCTTGTGGGAACGATCACCGCCATCTTGGATTGGAACGAATCCCTACCAATGTCCCACATTCCTCAGGACAAACACGGCAAAATGTGCGAATCCACCACATACTGGGGACTCGAAGAACTGCCAATATGGTGATAAAGCCCCACTAAAGCCCCACATATCCTGGGGTGGGGGGGGGGGGGGGTCGGGGTTTACTTTGACTGGTGCATAAGTAAGTTTATTTTTGTATTATTATTATCCTTGTTACATTAATTATAGTGAAAAAAAAAGTATTGTCAGTAATATCATATTGTGAGTAGTTGTATTTCTTTAAGTCGCTTTAGTACCATATTGTAAAGTAGTGAATGTAAAAGCAGTGTAAGTATAAGTAGTGTAAGTATAAGTGGTGTAACTAGCAAGTATTTTGTATGTGATGTATGTATAATATTAGTACTGTAAGTAGTGTAAGTGTTGAAGTAAATCAAGAGTGAATTAAAAAAAAGAAAACAACAAACAAACAAAAAAAAAAAAACATGCAGCACATATTTTGTTGCGTGGATAGTTTTCCTTGAAACAATTTTCACTCATATTAACCTTAAGCCTGAAGCTGGGTGTTTACCAGTGATATATCTACCCAGGTTCTCTATCAGATAACTGTATCACTGAAAAGTCAGGGGTTGTCCAGTGGCTTCAACCAGAACATGAACTAATGGTTCTATATCAGATAACTGTATCAATGAAAAGTCAGGGGTTGTCCAGTAGCTTCAACCAGAACATGAACTAATGGCAGATAGATATCACTAAAAAAAAAGACCCATTCCATGTGGTGCATTTCCAATGAGAGCTTTGCCTGTTATGGTGTTCTTGTAGTTAGAAAACATGAGAGAATTTCAATCAAGATTTGATACATGCTGAAATTTGAATTCAGTACAATCGATGATCATGTCTGTGAGTCCATGGCCAGTCTTAACAAAAATGTCTGGTATCTTCTTTAGTAAAAACCCAGCTTCAGGCTTAAGGTTAATATGAGTGAAGATTGTCTCAAGGAAAACTATCCAACCAACAAATATGCGCTGCATTGTGCTCTCTCCTACTTTAAGCATAAATGCCATCACACCCTACTAAAGAGAATGTCTACAGATTGTAATCACTGCTAAGAGTTCTGTTGGTTTATCTAGAGATCTCATCCTAGTACCTTAACAATCGGGATAGATGATAACATCACTGTAATTAAGGCTGCACACAATTGTAGAAAATATTAAATTGTTCAATAGATAAATGCATTCGCCTTCTTACACGGAACAAATGAAAAAACTTGATCGATTCCCTTTGAGGATTTCGCCGCGTTCAAATATTGCTGGTGAAGAAAGCTGAACAACAAAACCACTTCACCATTCTTGTCACACAGCCGCCATGTTTGCTGTTGTCCCTACAGGCTGCAAGATTAGTACCCAGCCTTCCTGGTATGAAAGTCCTTTATGGGGAGGCCCAGTATTTGTGTAAACAAAGCTTAATTATCACACAAGTGTCTCTGCCCCTTAGGCACCTCAAAATTATTGAAAACAAGCCACACAATGACAAATGCATAGGGAATTATGCCAATTAATGGACCTTTGTTGTGATACAGTGGGAATTGATTCAAATAGCTATAATGATTATGGGATCCCCATGGGCATCCCGTAATACCTATTTAAAACAGCAGAATTCAAAATGGTCAGCTGTATATTGCCAAAGAAGTCTATTCCCTCGATGAGATGTGCCTCGTGCAGGGATTATCATCATGGTAGTAGTAATAATTCATCAACATAAATACCCAGTCCAAGTACCATGATTTGCTACAGGCACATCTCCTAGAGGGAACTGGCCATTACCATTGAGCAGTTTTCAATTATCAACAATGTACTGTAGTAGAAAAAATAGTTAAGTCTATATT
>CBDDTI010000155.1:0-39841 GCA_965233585.1 bacterium | reverse complement strand
CACCACAAGCTCTACCGGGTACCCCCTGAATATGTTAGAAGCCTTTCAGCATTTGAAGAGTTTAAGCACCACCCAATGCAAGAGACCCAAAAGCCTGCTGATTTGAGCATTCGACCAACTCATGGTGGTGTTCAGTTTCATGACATGTTGCCTCATCCAACTGCCCCAAGAAATCCAGAAAGCACCGGAGCCGACCCGCCCACGATCGGTACCTCACCAGGCACCGAAGGAAGCTTACCAGCCGAGGCCAATGGGCCCAACATGCCAGAGCCCGCCGAAAGGCCAGCTGTGGAGTCACCCAAAGATCAACCAGATCAAGAACCCGGACATTACATCAATTTCCAGTAGATCACCATCACATAACTTTCCTGACAATAACCCTCAAGTAAACTTACCAGCACATGAAGTCCCACTGCCTGAAACCTCCGATGAAGGCGAAAGCTTGTACGTGGATGAAGAAATTATATTCAACCTTCATGAAGATCACTGTTATCATTTTGAAGTTGAAATTAACCAAAGGGATATCGACCACTGGAAAGAGGAAACACGACCCGAAGAAATGTCCTTTTTGGTTTCAGCCGCAAAACGCCAAAGAAGTGAAGTCAAGATATCAACTCTTAGTCCCAAAGATCGTCAATTGTTTGAAGATGCCAAGTCCAAGGAAGTTGACAGCTGGCTGGCCACAAGCACAGTGTGTAGAATCCTGAGGAATCAGGTCCCTGCTGAGAACATCTTGCGATGCCGATGGATCCTGACGTGGAAGGACGTCGATGAAGGTCCTAGCACTGGAAATCCGAAGATAGTCACTGGCGTGCAACAGCCTCGCCAGAAGCCGAAAGCTCGCTTGGTCGTTCTCGGATTTGAAGACCCTATGGTAGATCAAATCCCAAGATACAGCCCAACCATGTCAAAGCTATCAAGGGTTCTCATACTCCAACATGCTGCTAGCCTTGGATGGGACATACACAGTTTTGATATCAAAACAGCGTTTTTGCGAGGAACCGAATGCAGCGACAGAGTTTTGGGCATGGAACCTCCTGCTGAAATGCGCACCAAACTGAAGTTGCGCCAAGATGAAATTGTCAGGTTGCTCAAGGGAGCCTACGGGAGGGTAGATGCTCCGTGTCTCTGGTTTCAAGAACTCAAGCAAAGCTTAGAGAAATTGGGATTTGAAACAGCTCCATTTGATCCATGCACCTTCATACTCAGAGATAAACAAGGAAAACCTGAAGGAATGATTGGAATTCATGTGGATGATGGATTATGCTGTGGGTCTCCTGTTTTTCACAAGCGTCTTGCAGAACTTGAAGCCAAATATCCTTTTGGGAGCAAGCGTAGCCGAGAATTCACGTTCACTGGTTTGAAGATTGTCCAACAAAAAGATCAATCCATTTGGGTAAGTCAAGAACAATATGTGAAAGATATACATCCAATAACAATTCCCAAAGAACGCCGTCAAACTCCAAATGACCCAGTCAATGAAACAGAAAGACAATCACTCCGAGCGTTGGTTGGTTCTCTCCAATATGCGGCAGTCAATACTAGACCTGACCTTTGTAGTAAGTTGGGATGGCTTCAATCACAAATCAATAAGTGTACAATTTCCACTTTACTTGAAGCCAACAAAATCCTTCATGAAGCCAAAATGTTTGCCAACGTCACCATCAAAATCCAGCCAATTCCAATTGAACACCTGAGATTTGTAGCCTTCTCTGATGCGTCGTTTGCTTCGGAAAAAGTTCCCGACTCACACCAAGGGATGATCATCATGGCCAGTCACAAGGACATTGGAGAAAACAAGAACAGTCCGGTAAACCCAGTGGTGTGGCACTCCAAGAAAATACAAAAGGTTGTTGTTAGCACGTTGTCGGCAGAGGCAATGTCGTTGGCAGGAGCCGTGGATATCCTATCCTGGGTGCGTCTGTACTGGGCTTGGCTGCAAGATGGCAGCTGCCGATGGCAACAGGCCGATGAAACTCTACTCAGACTTCCACCTGCGTTTGCGGCAATCCCACCATCCAGTAATGACACACCGAATGCACCACCACCCCAATACAATTTCCTTAAACAGATCAACTCCAATAAACATGATATAATTACCACTGACTGTAAGTTCTTGTATGACCTCATTAGTCGCCACGCTCCACCCAGTTGTCAAGAGTTTCGCACACAGCTGCAAGCAAAGCTGATTAAAGAACACTTTGAACAATGGAATCATGATTCGCTGGGTACCATCCCAGGCACAACTAGCCGATGCACTTACCAAATGCATGGACGCCAGTGTCCTCAGAGCCTGCATGGAGGGAGGCCGATACAGTTTGCACGATGAAGCGCAGATTCTCCGCGCGAGGTCTGATTCCCGAGCCAGGATGCAGTGGTTTCGCACTTTGTCAGATGGTTCCAAAACGGGGGATAAGCAGTAACTTGAGGAAATTGGAAAAGCCAAGACGTCCATTCTTTGAGTGAGCAAATTTTGATTGATTTTTGCAACTGCTTGTACATCAAGTTCCATGGGGAAGTGAATCATATTGGCATTTTGCTGTGGCAATCTCAGCATCTCGAACAAAACTTGAAGTAGAGGGAATCACAAATCACTGCCTGTTCGAGATGAATATCCAAGGGTCCTCAATGAAAGCCAAATCCCACCGTAGCCGGGGAATAGGCTCAGTGTTGCCTGCGGCGGGAGGGTATCGTTGCTTGTGCCATTGGAAAACTGGTGCGGCCGTTGATCCTGCAGGGTTTGGACATTGATTGGTAAGTCAGGGACTTTAACATCATCTTCAAGGTTGACATCAAGGTGATAGGATCAGGGATCCATCAACATTCCTCCCTACCAATCCCAGTTGGTGATTATCAATCCCAGTTGGAGAATAGATATGTAATATTATATATATATATATGTATATATAGATAGTGTATATGTATAATATCTAAAATTCAATTGACATAGAGAACTTTGAATTCACCGTGCGAAAAGGTGCGTGCCATGGTCTCCCACTATCCGTACCTCCTGGGGCTGACGGATGCGCATGGCTTCTCCGCGCTTCACCACGCGGTGATGTCCGGGGAGCCGGTCTTCATCTCAAAGGTCACCGGTGCCATGGGTTTCACCAGGAAAAAAAAGGAGGCTTCACCGGGAAAAAATGGAGGTATGGCCACAGAAATGTTTTTTTTTGTTTTTTTTGGGATGAGTTTTTGAGTTTTTGGATGAGTTGTTGGTGAGATTTTTCAGCAGAAATTGAGATGTGCTGATCATGCAAAACTAAGATTTACGGACATTGGACTTTTCACAACTAGACGTAGGCACCAAGAAGATCAGGTAGAAACAATCCAAGAATGGAGATTGAAATCACGATATAACCACTTTGCGCCTGTATGTGACCATGGCCGCCATGGCCCGGCTTTATCCCAGCTCCGTTGCAGGTCTTGCAGCTCTACAGGGACCCCAAGACCTTTTCCCTGAAGAATCTGATCTACACCACCGAGGAGGAGATTCGGCCATTTGTGATTGGTGGATGAGAAAACATGGCATTTTGATACATATAAAATATACATATACAGACATGTATATATATATATAGATATACGGTATATATGTATGTATGCGTGAATATATATATATATATAATATAGCTGTATCTATATCTATATCTAGATAGACTGATAGATCTTTGTGTTCTTCAAGAAGACTCTCCGACTCTCCCGTTCTTTTTTTGATAAATCCGACATCTCTCGCCATGGGCTCCAGGAGTTACTGAACGACATGGAGCTGGGTGTGCAAGTCGTTGGTCACAAGTCGGCCGAGGATACCGAGGCGTCGCGCCGTTTGCCCAATCCGTTACGGGATCCGTGGCGGGGTGGCACAGAATGATACGAAAGATACGAAAGATAAGATGTCACAAGATAACATGATAAATTACATTTTTTTTTATCAGAGATAATATACAGAGATGATACAGATACGAAAGAATCAATATTATGTCATAAGATTTACAGTCAATATATCATATGATAGTCATCAATATAATGTAATACGATATAAAGATGAAAGATAAGATTGACTGTCAGATGATGTCATACAATGTCATCAGTATATTATCGAATGATGTCTTAATCAAAGAATCCAATAGATTACTGAAGCTTTACAAATTTCGCACAACAACCTCAGTGACTCCCAGTTTCATCCACCCAAAATAGCTCAGTGACTCCAGAATGAAATCCAGGTTCCTCAAAGGAACCTTTGCTGGTTAGTATACCGAACAACTGTTTTTGGGGATTTAATGACGGCTGTTTTTTTCCTCATTTATTTATACCCTCTGGTTATTTCACATAGCCATGGAAAATGGCCCATAGAAATAGATGATTTTCCCATTAAAACCTCCATTTATAGGGGAATTTCCATGGCTATGTTAGTCATAACCAGATGGTATATATTTATTTTTTGTCCATCCTTTACCCTCAGCGAAGTTGTTAGATCTGGAAAATCGCCATCTTATAGTCCGGTTTATTTCATCGAAGCGAATGGGTCGATCTCTCCACATGTTCGTGAACAATCCCCAAGAATCACCATAAAATTGCATGACAACCTGACACACATCCCACTAAACCTTTATTGATTCCCTATGATCCCATTATGGGTGGGATTTCACCCCCCAAATGGTAGTTGTTTATGGCATTCCCATGTGTGACTCTATGAGTGACTGAAAAACCACCAGAGATTCCCAATGATCTCATGACTGTAATGTGGTAAACGGTAAAGCCGTTAAATCCCCTTGAATCCCAGTGAGTCCTATTACCCTCAGTTTACCCTCTGGTTATGACTAACATAGCCATGGAAAATCCCTCATAAATGGAGGTTTCAATGGGAAAATCATCTATAAAGGGGCCATTTTCCATGGCTATGTTGAATAACCAGAGGGTAAATCCCATTAATTATCAACATTCCATACTAATATATCATTAAATCCCTAATAATCACCATAAAATCCCATGACACCCCTGAAATCCCATTGAACTCACCATTTGATATTCCCATCCCATCAATCAGTGGAGAATCATCCCAGGAATAGTAAGTCCTACTATGAAGTTAAGTCCTACTATGAATCAGTACTTGGAGAATAATCCGACTATTCCCAGTCATCATTAATCCTATATTACGAATATGAATCACCATGGCTACGGGATGGGGTGCCCCCAGCTATGTTTGTTGGTTTATAAACCCCATTTTCACTAGTTCGTTATACCTGCCATAAACATCCATAAACCATAGAATTCAGCCACAGCCATATCAGATGGTTATAAACCATATATATATATACAAATAAATAAATATAACCACATGTAAACTCTTTGATATAAGTTGGTTTATAAACCATAGAACTGGGGATAATAGAAAAAAAACTCTGGATAACATAGAATTAAACTAAAAAAAATGAGAATTCATAGAACTGATATATTTAACATAGAATTAAACTATATAAGTTGATATCTCCACTGAACTGGGGATAACATAGAGTTAGACTGTTGCTCCCCCGTCTTTCTCATCTAACCGCCCACATTATTATACAAGCAAATTCTATGGGGTTAATACCAAAGACAGGGGAGCACCACCTTATAGAAAACAATAACATAAATCATAACAACAAAACAACAAAACAAAAAACTCAAACAGCCTAAACAATACAATAGATTATAAAAAAGACTATACCATAAATCATAACAAAAAACAATTTCACTTTTATAATTTTGAAATTATAAAATGAAATTTATGTTTGCTGTTTCTTTAAGTTCTCCAGATGCTTTGTTGTTTGTGTGTGTCTCTTGTAATTCTTACATTGAATTTCATAATCATCACATACAGGGCAGGTCATCCATTTTATTTTAGCAGTCACTTGTTCAATGTTTTCTGCTCTATGATTTCTTCTTCTTTCATTTATTTCTTCACTGTGTGTCCTACCATAATTTCTAGCATAGTCCTTTGCCTCCTCTATATGATTGTAATAATACTCTCTCCTCCTTTCATTATATTTTTCTTTGTTCTTTTGATGATTAGCCCTCATATATTCCCTACATTTATCACAAGTTTTGTATTTACCCTCTTCCATTTCCTTAAAACATTTAGCACACTTGACTTTAGTATCCTCCATTACCTTGACTTTAGTATCCTCCATTACCTACTATAGATAGGTAATAACTCTTTAAGTGTCTTTCCTATCCCTTTTCCCTAGATTATAACATAATCAACAACAAAATCAAAACAAACACATAAAACAAAGAAAAAACAAAACAACCTAAACGATACAATAGACCATAAAACAAACCTTACCACAAACCATAACAACAAACCATACACTTAACCTCATTCAAAAGCCTATTGCAAAGCCTATACCTATGAATGGACTTTAAGATAAATTATTTATGAAATAATTTATCTATAAAGCCACATCCCAGCAATTACATAAAAATGAATGAGAAGAAGAAACCATCTAAAAACAATTCATTTGTTAAATACCCCGTATTCAGTATCCGAATACACCCGTATTCAGTATCCGAATACACCCGTATTCTGTATTCAGTATCCGAATACGCCATTATTCTGTATTCAAATGCTGAATACCCCGTATTCAGTATCTGAATACGCCCTTATTCTGTATTCAAATGCTGAATACGTCCATAGGCTCAATACCCAATGTCCAGCCCTTAGACATCCCTATGTCCAGCCCTTAGACATCCCTATGTCCAGCCCTTAGACATCCCTATGTCCAGCCCTTAGACATCCCTATGTCCAGCCCTTAGACATCCCTATGTCCAGCCCAGATAATGGGAATGGAACCCCTCCATTTTGGGGAATGTAGCCCCTACATTTTGGGCAGATTATGAAGGACATTTAATCATTTTTGGGTAGGAATGCACCCCCTATATACATTTTGGGGAATGGAACCTGTAAACAAACTAAAGGGGGAAACCACCGGAGAAACTAGCCGCACCTGTTTCACACTCTGACAACTCATGAGCCTGAGTGGCCCGGTAAATGTCACAAGACCTGCAAGTCCAAAGTCTGGCTTTACATTCACACTGGTTGTGTTTTACGTTGGACTTGCAGGGGATGAAAAAGGTAGCTTGATGGTGCGTGTGTTGGCCCACCAGCTACGTACATCTGGGATGACCTTCGTGAGGATGTCTGCCAGCTGCATTCCTGTAGGGAGCCAACGCAGAGTCCGGGCTCCATGAATGATGCCGCCCCAGTAGGCTGCCTCTTCGCCAACCATCATCCTCAGGGCCGTAAGGTCCACTACCAATCTCTTCTCGCTTGGTGCTCTTGGTCCTCCCACACGATGGACGTTGTCGTACACGGACTTGCAGTCAGTCAAACTGACTATGGGAAAAAGGGCCCTCGCATTGGCCTCGCGAAGCCCGCCAGGTTGAGCCGATAAGGCTCCCGCAATGAAAGAGCGGAAGCATAAGGCTTCTTCCCAACCTTCCAATCCTGCCATGACTTCTGCCGCAAAAGTGCTACGGCAAACACGTGGGCACCCGTGTGACTTCCATCCTACCACGGTGCCTGGCACTTCTTGGCCTGACAAAGCAGCGCGGCTCGTCATGAGCAGCAGGTGCCCAAGTTGGGAATACACCCCATGTCCAGCAGCTGCTTCGTAGTCCTCAGGAAGCTCGTGGTTGGGATCCAGCGTAGCGTTAGCCCAAGCCGCATCATTGTATACCAGCAGGAGTAGGTCATCTAATCCATCGGAAACCTTCGTGAACTGAAGAGGTTCACCCTTCCCAGCCTGTGCCATTTTGACCAGCTTGTTCGTGTTCTTCACATCTTGGAAGGTGGGGTCGCGCTGTCGTCTCTGAGAAAGGGAGACTCCAGCTTGGAGATCTGGCCTGGTTTGTGATGCCAGCCAGGAAAGGGCGCCAATGGTGCTCATGTTATCCTGCTTGGTGACCTGGTCTGCAATCTCCTCTGTCTCCACATTCTTTGGAATCTCCACGGCCTCCAAGCGAGTGTTGACATAGTCAGTCTGGTAGAGCTCGATGACCTGGTCCACCTGCTTGATGGTAGCGCCCGTGTAGTCGAAGGTACCAGATTCCCACTTTGCAATGGGGAACAATCCTGAAAGTTCCACCTGTAGTTGTCCCATCTCCGAAGGAGGGGCAGCGATGAGCAGGTCGTCGACATGAGTGATCAGGCCCCCTCGTAGTTGACCACGTTGATCTCGTAGGGGAAGAAACATGGGTCAAGGTCGTGATGACTCAAAGTAAGGGTGTCGTCACCAACCTTGATCTTCAGCTCTTTGAGTTCTTTGGCTAATTTGTCCCACCAAAGCCTAGGTGAGTTGGAAAGACCAAAGACCCCTTTCACGATCTCGATGAGGGAGCCTGGTTCCACTTCTGGTAAGCCACGACGTGGTGGCTCAAAGTAGAGCCCACGTTTGGACTCAATCCCGTTGAGGAAGGCGGCCTCCACGTCGCCAGCTGCTAGCTGCCATCCAAACTGGGCCGCCAGGAAAAGCAAGGTGAGCAAGGACATTCTCGAAGCAGTAGGGGCCTCGGTGTTGACCTCGCCCTTCTGCAGATCAGGATCTTGATGACCCCCGATGCACAGCCTCGCCTTAGCTTTTGGAGGTAGTGAAGCATCTTCACGTCGTTTCGCGGCGTGCTTGTCCCGGTAGGCGAACCTCGCCCGGAGGATGCGTTCTTTGGGCACCTTCTTCCTCAAGAGAGCTGCATCTTCAGGTGGGTGAACTCGTACAGCTTCGTAGTGAAGGTGCTCGGTCCATTGCTTCTTCTCCGCGTTGACATAACAGGCTCTCTCTTCCTCAGGGATGTCTTCCCATCGGATCTCCTTGTCGTTCTGCTTGATGGTTGAACGAGGTATCCTCTTTTCCACCATCAGTGCCTGTGCTGTCGGTCTGGAAGATGTGGCTTGCTCGACTTCCTGATCCAACATGTCCTCGATGTCATCATCGGGTACTGGTGGAAGAGAACGGCCACGGTGTGCTTGAGTGTCTCCTCCTTCAGGGACTGGTCGTTTATGCATACGCACTACCCCTTTAGTCCTCAGCCTTCTCTCTGGCACCGCCTCATAGTTGATCTCTCTCTTCGGTCTCACCTCATCCATCGCATCTGCGAAAAGACTTCATCGTCGTCGCTGTTGTCCAGGCGGTGTGCCAACCTCATCAAGTCGTCCTTCACCACTTTGGTCTGAAAGGCCATACCAAGCTCCTCAGATTCTGCAGGGCGAAGGTGTTCTGCTGCACATAGAACACAACGACCACCGCGTGAGACCCAGTAGGAGCTACCCTCTTTACCGACCACTACACCAGGGCCGATCCACTCACCGACGTTTTGGCGTTTTCGTGCCACACCACCCGTCGTCTTGTTGACTGAAGATGTAGACGTAGTCTCCTTGTTCATAGATTTCCTGATCAGCGCGTGGTCGCCCAAGTAGGGCTCGTTTGAGAGCATCATCAGCCTGTGTCTGCATGAAAGCTTCTCGGGCAGCCAGGCGAATTGCTTGTCTCCTTCTCCAGACTTCATTAGGGGATCTCAGTTCCTCCTTGGTGTAGAGGTTGGCGTCCTCGTCCAGCATGGCATCTCCTAGACGAGGTTCTGCTCCAAAGAGCCACTGTGCAGGTGAGTAGCCATGTTTTCTCCTCAGGTTGTTCTTGGCTGCAGAAACCATGGCCAGGGTATATTCAATCTCATGTGGTAGTGGTTGACTGTGGGCAATAGTCCGGTCCCAAATGGCCCGGTACCACTGGCCTTGACGTTCAACTATTCCTTGTTGCCAATGTGCCTGCCCAGCAATGAAACGCACCTGGATGCCCACCATCTCAAGACCGTCCACGAAGTCCTTAATGAAACCCCTCTCTTGGTCGCATGTCACTTTCAAAGGTGGCCCAGCCCAAGTGAGCCAAGCGTCAGTGAAATCGGCCAACAAGTCGGCTGACTTGCGGCCTCTGATCTTCTTCACTACATGGTACCCCGTGGCGGTGTCCACGATGGACAAGACCTCAACCTTCTTCTTCTCAGAGTCCAGGAGGTTGAGCGTGTCGAGGCAAACTTCTTGGTTGAACTCCATGGGGCGAGCCAATTTGGCTGGCCTCCTTGTTCCTGGATTGCCTTTCCGATTGCAAGTGGTGCAGCGTAAGCCTTGAGCAGCTTTCACAGCAGCTTCACTCGCACCAGACAATTTGAGATGTCGTGCTAAATCATGGTTGGCTGGGTGCCCAAGGTTCTGATGGACGCGCCTCAGTGCTTTGCCCAATGTTGCAGGCACATTCTCGGGGAACTCGATACCGGACATATTGTTGCCCGATGTTGTTGTCAAGTCACCCTCATTGTTGGCCACGTAGTTCTCCCACGTGGTCTTGGCAGCAGCATGGTCTCCAGGTTGAAACCACACGCTTCTATCAGTGTTCTTGTACCCCTCAATCACGGCCTTGCAGAAAGTGCGGGTGTAAATCCCTGCAGCTTTGGTATTTCGGCCCTCAGTGGGAGTATGTTCATGGCCTCCATGACAAGTCCTGGTGAGCTCCTTCACCAAGTTGGGATTGGTGGCCACGACCTTGGTTGGTTTCCTGAGCCTACCGCCATCCGTGACGGCCCTCAGGTCATAACGACACATGTCCAAATCGGCCGCGACCACATGTTCACACTCCATGAAGCTCTGCATAGATGGATCTGTCCACATGTCCGAGTACTTGGGGTGCTCGAACATCACCTCGTTGCCCATTGCCACTTGGTGCCAAGCCGCCTCCACAGCGAAATGCACCAACCTCCTTTGCTTCTGACGTTCTCGGCGTAGTTGCTGTTTTCGATGGGCATAGTTGTACCTTTGCCAGGTGGACCACTTGGTACAAGGCAAAGCGATCCACAAGAGCTTGGGCCTCTTATACTGGATGTCGTTGAAGACCGACTCCTGCTGGAGCGGGTCAAAGAGGTTGTGGCCATACAAGATGTCTCGGGGTTCCAAGACATGATGTCCTTGTCGAGCGAACTCCATTGTAAGGTGGGCGGAACCCGCAAACAGCTCAAGGAGTGCGATCTCTTCCTTCTTGCCCTGAAGAGCATTGGGTCCTAGCACAGCCTTGCAAAGATCCTTGGCCGGCTCCAGGATGGCATCGTTCAACTCTGCCACCACAGGAGTGGAAAGTGCGACCAATGTCGTTGTGAGGCAAAGCAAGGCCCGGTGGACCCAACCTTTGACACGCTTTTTGGCCACCCTCTTCATCCTTTTTGAGGGCAGATTCCTCACCTCATCATAGTCCTCCGGGTAGGTCAGCTTGATCCTGGGATGCCCGGTCTCCTTATCTGTATCATAGTCGTCAAGGTCGATCACATCAGAGTCCTGCTCAGCCTCAAAGATGGTGTTCTCCTCAGGGACGTAGAGCTCTGCGGTGGGCGTAGTCTCCCCAACGTTGTAGAGCTCGTCAAGGGCGTCGTGCTCGGCAGTGATGTAGCAGCTCCTCCTGTTCATCTCGATGCGCATCTTGTGAAGCTGATCGACCTTGTCCCAATAGGCCTTCTTCTTCATCTTGACTTTGGAGGCACCAGCTAGTACCCCTTGTCCTTCTTGTCCTCCTCCGCTTTGACGGCCTTCAGCACCTGAAGTCGCGACTCCATGTCCTTGATCTGATCCTCCGTGCTCATCTCGGGCTCCGACACCAGGCTGAATCCCTCGGAATCCGACGTCAGAGGCCGAGTCCTCGATGTTCTCGCTGTCTTCATGGTGTTCTTCTCCATCTTGTGCTTGGCCTTGGGAAGCGCCTCCAGAGGAATCGGCAGAACGGCCGAACGTTCTGGATCCCCACTCACGGAAGAAGTTCCACCGCGAGGGGGCTTGGACTTCTCGGCTTGTGCCCAACGAGCCAGACGTGCCAAGTCTGGGCTGTGGTTGGGGTTCGTCTCCACCTCCTTCACCGCCCAGTTCAGGTAGCTCCAGTTGACCTCCTTGTACATGAAGCCCCTGTAGCTCCCGAAGCACACCTTCTCCTCGCCGGTCGGTGGGGTGTTCTCCCGCAGCAGCTTCATGAGTAGCCCCCGTGTGGGTCGCGGCGGCAAGGGGATGCCCTCCTGGCTGCACTTCTCCTTCAAGGCGTCCAGCGACATGTGCGAGATGCCGACCGCTTTGTAGGTGTGGTCCCCCTTGGTGTCCAGCGTCCCCAAGAGAGTCGCCCTCAGCTCCGGCACAGTCCACTCGTACCTCACTGGGATGTCCAGATCCTCCATCTGTTGGATGAGCTCGGCACGAGTCATCTTCCATGGCGACTTGGGAGCGGTCCTGGACATCCGACACAGGTCGAATTGTGGGGCAGCAGGTTTGCTCCGTCGTGCGTCGACGACGAAAACGGCTGCGGCCAATCCACAAGAAGTCAGCACGTGGTGAAGAATCATGACGCCACCGATGTTCAAGACAATGTGTGATGCCATTGCCATAGCATGGAATGCATGTCGTTTCCCTGCACTCATCTAATTCCTTCAAAAGGTTTGTCCTCAAAGTGTCATCTGACGTGTTCCAGCGTCCAGGGTCAAAACATGTGCGACGTGGTGTCACATGTACCCTCACCATGTATTCATCATCTTCCACCCAAAAATCTCGTACATGTGTTTGTTGGTTCCACCAATGTAGGAAAGTTTCACTCGGCAATGTGTCACGGGTGAGCATGTCAAAAATGTGTCCATGTACTTTGGGGTAAAAGAAGTGGACCCGCCCAACAGAAGCAGCACTCGCCATGTATGCTCGGGACGCAGCAGATGCCGTGTCGGGGATGTGCACTTCTGTCACACTCCAGTCGATGTTGTCCGGCCAGAGTGGGACCTTCGGTCCAAAATTCACAGCATTGACTCTGGGATGTCCAGAAGTCGTGAAATCAAGCTTGACATGCTCAAGGCTAAGCTTTGTGAAGTCCGCCACATTGATGTCCATCTTGTAGTTCATTCCAAGAGAGGCCAACACGGGCCGGCTCAAGAGAAGCGGCACTTGTGCTGCCACCAGAGCTATCTTGATCAAAAACCAACGGCCTTGAATGGCCAGCCACCCGATGATCGCCTTCTTGGATGGGTAGAGCTTCGGTCCACCAAACTTGAAGGTCTCGTCCTGGTTGATGATGATGTAGGGGATGCCGTTGTCCTTCGCCAGCTCGATGTACTTCCTGCACCACATAGTTCCCGCCAGCGTGCGACTGCACGCACAATCCACGATGGTGTCCAAGTAGGTGCCCTCCGTGTAGAAGACGACATGGGTCACATGGGGAGCAGCTGCGGCATCCTTGCCCTTGTTCTTGGGGCACTCCGCATCCTTATGCCAATGGCCCTTCTTGCCACATGCCGAACAGAACGACCGTGCCTTTGCCCGACTGAGAGCTTCCTCACGGCTCTTAGTCAAAGTAGTGCCACGAGCCTTCAGCATGTTGTTGTACTTGGCCTTGGCATTCTGAAAGGCCACAAATGCCTCGTGGGCTTCAGGGTCCTCATCGTCAGGGACGTAGGTCTCGTCAAAGTCCTCGGCATCCTCGAAGTCCTCCATGTCCTCAGGGATGTCGTCGAGCTCAGTCATGTAGGCCTGCTGGTTCTTCTTGTTGTCCTTGGTGTCACTCCTCCGTCCGGTCTCCCAAAGGCGCCGGTTCATGCGATCCTGCACAACTGCAGCTTCCTGCAATCGCCCCAAGTCATACTGGTTGTTGACGGATGACAAGAGGCTCAACTCCGTTGCACTGTCCAACCTTAGCTTGTCGATGTACCACCATGAGCTGCAGACTCCCGGAAGGACGCAGCCAACCTCTTTGAGCTTCGTGAGATGGCGATCGAACTCGCTATTGTAGTCCCTGATGTCCTGGTTCGTGCCCCGCTTGAAGAGCTTGAAGAAGTCACTCATGTACCTGCCCGCCTTCACGACCTCCTTGTCCAGGTAGCGCTGGGTGATCCAGCCGATGAACTTCTCGACACCGTCGTTGGAGTCCAGCATCTTCACATCGATCTCCTCAGCATCGTGCCACGCCTTGCCAGTGAGGCCGTTGTACAAGACCAAGGCCTGCTTGTTGGGCTTGAGCCTAGTGACCCTCCGCCACGCCTCGATCTTCCTCAAGTAGCTGCGAGCACGAGTCCCATCACGGTCCTCTTCCCCAGAAAACTCTGGGGCCACGATCTTGTCGTTGCCACCTCCACGTTCCTCAGGAACCTCGTCTCTCTGACTCCCATACTGACTACTCGTCCATGGGTCTTTCCAAGGGTTCAACCAAGGGTCAGAAGACCTAGTGGTATACGACCTACGTACATACCCAGTTCCATGACCATCTGAGTGTTCCCCATCAGGTGTCGGGGTGGTTTCCGTTGAAGGTGCCCTATTCCTAGTAGCCTCCCACCAACCACCAGAGTTCCACAACCTCCAGTCCTCATCAGTCCATCTTGCCGTAGACCTCTGCTGAGTCTCTTCCCCAGGAGCAGCATCATCATTGCCCCCACCGGACTCATCAGAGGCGGAGCCACCGTCGACCTCAGCAGCAGGCTCCACGGGAGACGGCATGGGTCACCTCCGCAGCGTAGGCCGCCACAGCAACGGCTATGGCAGATCTTTGTCCAGGTTAGACAGCCGCCTGGAGCGGCTCCGCTACCAATGTAAACAAACTAAAGGGGGAAACCACCGGAGAAACTAGCCGCACCTGTTTCACACTCTGACAACTCATGAGCCTGGGTGGCCCGGTAAATGTCACAAGACCTGCAAGTCCAAAGTCTGGCTTTACATTCACAGAACCCATACATTTTCAGGAATGGCACCTCTCCATTCCAAGTTGAGAACCGAAATCCAGCCCAAGTAGGAACCCCCTATCCTACCTTATGAGCCCAAGTAGGAACCCCCTATCCTACCTTATGAGCACCTTTCCAAGTAGGAAATGAAAATCCTACCAAGTAGGAAACCCAAATCCTACTCAATGAGCCCAAGTGTAGGAACCCTTTACGACCCAATCTTACTGAAAACATACAACATTTACAGCAGTCATAATTTCTTCAACCAATGCTTGAGGTATTCTATACAAATCCTTTTGTTTGAACAAGGTATAGTTTTCAGGCCAAGTTTCCTTTTTATTACTGGGTGCCCTTTGTGCTGTTTCTTTATGCCTGTTCCCATCCATACTATCACAATCCTTTTTACAAAGAGGTCTAAGTGTCCAAGTATCCAGATTAGTCCATAACCTTGTTCTTTTTCTGTATTGCATCCCATATTTACAATAGTCAATATCAAAGTATGGCAAACCCTCCATAAATGATTGCTTCTTCAATAACCCCGTTTGTGGATTTTCAATGAACCAAATTCTGGGCTTGAAGTATTTGATTGTCTCAAGAGTTTTCATTACTATTTCATTTGCTTCTTCAATCTTCCTTACCCCAGTTTGTTTTGCGATGCTATACTCAATACAAGGGGGTGAAACCCAAATCATATCAAAGTATTTCACAGGATATTTTTTGTATTTCCATTGCAGTATATCGCAGTTTATATCAGCCCCTTTCAAATCTAATGACACAACAGTCCAGCCCATATTTTTAGCTACACTTCCAACACTACCAGTGCCACTAAACAATTCTAACAATTTCATAATATTATTATAGATAATAATATTATCAAAATTTCATCTATTCACCCATCACTTTGAAGACTTCCCCATCCCTTTCAATCTTGTAAAATTCCAAAGTGGATGCCTTCGGCATTTTGATTTTGCCTTCGTTCAGCATTTTCAGATACTGGTGTTGCTTGGTTTCAAAAGTTCCTACAGGTCTGCCGATTTTTTTAGCCTCAAAGATTTTATCCATCCTTTCTTTCTCAGCATCAGCACCATTATTTTCAGCAGGTTTATTTTTTACTAATATATCAAGTTTTTCTAATGCCTTGTTCATTAAGTCCATCAATGTTTTGACATTCTTGTTGTATCTTGTCATTTTGTTCAGCATCTCTGCCATTTCAGGTTGTTTATCATCCAAATCACTCATTACTATATATTAATTATTTAGATATTTATTTATTTAGCAGTTCAAAGTGTGTTAAAATAACTCTTTAAATATGTTTCAATCCATATCATTTATGGACAGTTGTTTTTTACTTCTGGGCGTAGCCATTACATCACTTATCATTTGGTTTCTGTTTGCTTCATCATCATTGGGCGGGGTTGTAATTCTATTGAAACTGAATGAGATACTGTGGATTTCACTGTCCAATGTGATGTCCCCGTTGTCATCCCTGCTGACATTCATTGTTTTGTCATTTTTACTGATTTTGAATGAACACGGATTACACTTACATTTTATTCCCTTGGGGTTGATTTCAATTTCATTTCTCAATTGTAATTTACAATGACACAGTGGGCAATCAAAGGTGATAAATTTACTTGTTAGTTTTTGCTCCTCATCCAGATTTATTGTGGTGGGTTCTTCATCTGATAGTTCAAAATCTTCAGGTATTGGCTTTTTTGGTATTTTGCTTTTACTACTTTTCTTTGGTGGCATTTATATAATACTTAAGATAATTTATAATTGCCTTCAGGAACTCCAGCATTACCCTGAATATCTGTTTAAGTTTATTATCTTTTACAATTGGAAATTTAGTATCATCAATGACACTATCTTCAATCACATCTATTGTATTGATATAACTATCAAAAACTTCACAACTGCTCATCCTATATAATTAGATGATATATTTTACTACTATCTAATTATATATGGATTTTTAGGCGCAAACAAAAATCCATAAGGGGCGGTAGGTAAATGTCAAAGAAAATGAACTGTGCTGATTGAAACATAGCATCAAACAAATTCAAGAGCAAAAAGGCTTCAAATCTTCTACTGCTTGTTGTCATAGCAAAAAGAGACCGTGTCGGGAATGAAAAAGAAGCAAGAGCCCAAGGGGTGGATTTTTTATTTTTAATTAACATTCTTATGATGGGTAATATCGGCAACTGTTCCATATTCTACCTGACCCCAATACTCAAAGGTAAAATAAGATATGCCATTTACAAGATATAATATATTTTATTTTCTAAATAATTTATATTATGTCAAAACTTGATGTTCCTAAAATAGAGCCTATCAATGTAAAACAGTATGAATTCAAACAATCACCATACCCACAAGCAGACAAACTACCATTCAGAAGCATCATTGTATCGGCATCACAGGGCGGAAAGGGTATATTAATTCAGAACCTCATTCTAAAAATCTACAGGGGATGCTTTGAGAGAATATACATTGTATCACCGACAGCCCACATAGATGAAGCATACAAAGAAGTAATCCGATATATAGAGAAAGAACTAAAAATAGACAACAAAAAAGAGCAATATTTGTTTGATGAGTATGACCCTGAAAGTCTGGCACACATCATAGACACACAGCACAAAGTGATAGAATACCAGAAGAAAAATAAAATGAACAAGTTATATAGTTGCCTTCTTATAATTGACGACTGGGCAGAAGATAGAGTTTTTATGAGATATTCAAAAATTCTTCACGGACTTTACACAAAATCAAGACACTCGTCTTCGGATTATCAGTCATAACTTCTTCACAGAAACTGAACGCACTGGCTCCTATAGTTAGATTAAATACAAGCAGTTTATATATTTTCAAGTTGAAAAACCAAGCAGAACTGGACACATTTATTCAAGAACAGTCAGCGCTGATAGACAAAAAGACAATGCTGGAAATTTACAGAACAGCAGTTGATGCTCAACCCTACTCATTCTTATTTGTAAAGTTAAGGGACAGTGATATTAATAAAATGTTTATGGTGAGACTGGAGAAAGAAATTCATATTAATTAATAATATTATTATTCAATAATATTATTAAATTAGAAGAGGCTGTAATTACAGACATCTATTTTTGGCAAAGCATATATCATTTTTGTTTGCTTTTCTTTTTCCAGCGTTTCTATTCTCCCTGCCATTTGCTTAATTGCTTTCAATTGTAAGGCATCTATTTTTGATAAATCTAGGTCATCAACATTAATATATTTGATTTCTTCAATAGAGGTCTTTTCAACTGACGACTGCTTATTCCCCATATATATTATTTTAGAAAATATATGTTTAAAGAAATACTGATATAAACTGATATATCCTGATATGGAGAACAAGTATCAAAGAGGCAAAATTTATAAGATAGTAGATATTGGTTATACCAAATGCTATATTGGAAGCACCATTGAAACATTAAGTAATAGAATGTCAGGACACAGGAGTGCCTATAAGAGTTTTAGTAAAGGTTTGAATAAGTTAGTAAGCAGCGGCGTTTTGTTTGAAGAATTTGGACTTGAAAACTGTAAAATTGAATTGATAGAAAATTACCCTTGCGAAACCAAAGATGAACTACATAGAAGAGAGGGATATTACATTCAAAACACTGACTGTGTAAATAAACTTGTAGCAGGTAGAAAGAAACCAGAATGGATAGAAGCAAATAAAGAACATTTAAAAACATACAAGGCACAGCATCACCAAAAGAACAAAGAAAAATACAACAAAAAAAGCAGTGAGAACTATTACAATAACAAAGCGCATTACTTACAAATACAGAAGGAATACAACGAGAAAAACCAAGAAGTTGTTGATGCTAGAAGAAAAGCAAGTCATATATGTGATTGCGGAGCAACATATACATATACACATAATACAAGACATTTGAAAACACTGAAACACCAGAACTACATAAAAAGTTTGGAACAAGATTGATAATATTAATTTGTTTAATATTATGTATCTATTCTGTTGTTTTTGTTCTTGTCCTTGTTTTAGGTTTAGGTTTTACAAAATCTTTAATGAAATTTTCAACTTCAAACAAACGAGTTTCTAAATGTTCTATCTTTGTTTGTTGCTCTCTACATACTCCCCATAATATACCTGACAATTTTATATAACTTAACTTCTTAATACCTTCATCATCAACCCTAACAATATTCTCCCATTCGGGCGGTATTGCTTCCATAATCTCATCGGCAATAAATCCAAGATGGTTTTTAGTTATTCCAATTTCTTTTTCATCTTCCATTTTGAAAGTTTTAGGTTCAATTTGTTTAACAATGTCAGTAAAGTTATGTTCAATACTTTTGATGTCGTATTTTTTAGTAAAATCGGAAGTATCAACCACATCGCCTTCTAATGTATAAGGTGCTGGAACAGAAACTTTTGATGGAGTAACAACAAGTCTTATACCACCATTAGCATACAATCTTATGTCCCCGTTAGGGTCTTCATTGATTAACTTGAAATGATTAACACCTGCTGTATTTTCATTAAATATATAACTATTCTTACCAGTTTCTTTGTGAAAATATGCCCTTTTGTCTTGATTGACATATATATCTTTTGAAAAAATAACATCTTCATCTGCTTTTCTGTATCTCATATA
The DNA here is from genome assembly GCA_965233585.1 of bacterium. Classification (GTDB taxonomy): domain Bacteria; phylum SAR324; class SAR324; order SAR324; family NAC60-12; genus CBDDTI01. The sequence goes on along the minus strand of CBDDTI010000155.1, from coordinate 20,441 downwards.
TTCTACTGAACCGTCATCTGTTGTATTACTGCCTTGAAAAACCATATCAGCACCAACATTTCTATGGATAAAATAGTCTCCATAAATATATTGAGACGACAACGCCCGACCAGTTGATACATCAATAATATTTTTAGTGCCGTCTAATGTAAAGAAATTAACACCGCCTCTTTTAAATACTACATTGGTAGGAGTGGCACTATCAATTACATCAAACTTAGCAGTCTCAGCAACTAATGATATACCTGTATTCACCTCTACATTACCATTTCTAAGATACATAAAATCTATGGTGTTCCTTCTAAAACTGACATCAGCATTACCGATACTATCATAAGTGTTTGATTTAGCACCTTTTGTTAGTTCCACTGCTTGTAGTGTTCCTTCAAACTTCATATATTCAACATCACCTCTTTTAAAGACTAAATCAACATCAGTAGCATTTTTTGTATTGATGACATCAGTTTGTAATTCAGTATGACACACGACATCAACATTAAAATACGCCTGAGTGATGATAATTGATACTTTAAGTGTTGAGGAAATGGACTTCCTCCAACATAAAACCGATGTAATCCAGCAGAACCAAAAATACAATAATCATACGCGGCAGTGCCACTTCCTATATTGATAGAACGAATATAACCTTTACCAGTTCCTAAATTAATCGCACCTCCTAATGGAAATTCTATGGTTGCATTAAAATAAGAAACACCATTAACCGTTAAGTCATAAGTAGAAAATTGAGAACCACCACCTATGACCAAATCGCCTTCTATTGTCTGAACTGCCTGACCGGTATATTTTACTAAATTAGTATCATCTACCCCTCCACCTCCAATATCTGGACTTGTGGGTTTATGAAATGTAATTAGATTATTCTGTAAAGTCATAACTAAATTAGTTGTAGCATCCGGCACTGTGGGGCTTCCAACATAAAATTTAATTTCTCCAGTGCTCTCATTCATTACATAATTCATTATTGTTGATGCGTTCTTACTTTCAATATAATCACATAATATGTTATTAACACATTCTATGTTATTTGAAAAGTATGAAGCCCCATTAACAGTTAATATATTACTTCCGTTTTTGGCACCATTAACAGCAACAGTTCCTGCTACTTGTTGGTCGGTTTCTCCTGTCAGTTTTAAGCAGTTTGATGTATCCCCTGATAAATCTAAATTGGTAGGTTTGTTAAATTCAACAATCCCGTTTTTCAATGTCATAATTAAATTGGTTGTTGTATCGGGGACTATCGGACTGCCTACATAGAATTTCATTTCTCCTGTGCTTTCATTCATAATATGGTTTATGATTGTTGATGAATTTTTGCTTTCAAAATTATCACATACAATAAAATTTTCGCATTGAGTTTTAGTATTCAATACCGTCAGATTATCTTGAAGTTCAATCATACTGACATTGTTTCTTTTTATGATTAAATCTAACGGTGCTATGGTGTCTATCTCTTGGGTTTTAAGATTGCCACCGCATTGTATTAATTTACTTGCTACGATTTTAGTTTCAGAAACATCATATTGTATGTAAGTATCGTTGTTGCTTTGAAAAAGTATATCATTTGTATTGAGGGCATCGAATGTATTTGACTGAATATTTGAACCTTTGATATAACCGCTACTGTCCAAAGATGCTACTAAATGATTACCTAATACTTGTGCATCGCCATTAACATAAAAATCTTTTGAAGATGAAACAGCATTTATAATAATCTTTGATGTTCCACCTACACTTCCTATATTCAATGTTCCTTCCATATTTTGAGGATTATTTACATTCAGTTTTGTATCTAACAATGTGTCAGCCTCAGTTTTATTATATTTATTATTTAATAAAGCATCTGTCTCAGCTTTATTATAGTAATTTGTTAAATCAGTCGTGCCTGTTCCTCCACCAACTCCACCATTAGCAACTGCTGTATTTACATACTGCTCTGTTGCTAAAGTTGATGAACCCGTTGCTAAAAGTTTGATAAATTCTGTTCCTATGATAGTATTGCCACCGTCCAATTGAACCATTAAATATAAAATAATTGAGATATTATTTTATATTTATCTTTTTTTAGTTTTTGAAGAAAACATATTCATACATAAATTGTTGTATTTTTCTTGCTTTTGTTTTATGAATTGTTGTTGTAATACCAAATAGTGTTGAGCCATAGCATCAACTGGGTTGATGGGTTGAACTGGAACTGGTTGCTTTTTCTTTATTAAAGGTTGGGTTGGTTGTTCTTCTTCTTCTTCTTCATCGCTGTAATATATTTCAGGAGGTGGTTTAGGTTTTGGTTTTGCTGTTTGTTTTGCTTTGGGTTTTGCGTGTGGTTTGACTGACTGGTTTTTCTGATAGTTGGCCACCGCAGTTTTTTTCGTGTGAATACCTGTATGTCTTCAATGAGACTTCTTTGAGACATTTAGGACACTGTATTCTATCCTTCTGTGTTTGTCTTTTTGGTTTTGTTTCTTCTTTTACTTCTTCTTTCAGTTGTTCTTTTACTTCTTCTTTTGGTTGTTCAATTGGTTCTTCATCTACTTCATTAACCAGTTCAGGTTGTTCTTCTTCTTTTGCTTCTTCAATTGGTTCAAGTGTTGGCGCTTCTTCTTTTACTGCTTCATTTTGTAAATCTACTACTTTGATACTCATTATATAATGTTCTATTTTTTTCTTCCAAAATTCTATATATTTAGTTTGAAGAAAAATATATAGAATGTTGGTTTAGTTTTTATTATTGCTCTTGGGGATTGCTTTGATTTTGTAAGTATTGTTTATGCTTATTTGATTTTTCGTGTCTTGTCTTATGAAAGTATGTATAAGTAGAACCACACACACATAGATGTTTTACCTTACCTTTCTTTTCTCTTTTTTTTTTGCTGTCTTCTCTGATTTTTTCTGGATTGTTTTGACGATATTTCTTTGCGAACATAGCTTTTTTTTCTGGGTGCTCTTGAAATAATTGAGCCCGAGTTCTACCAGCAATTTTCTTATTTACACAATCAGTTTCTTTTTGTATTCTTCCTTCTTCTGCTTCAAGTTCTTTTTTATTATTACAGGGGAAATCTTTTACCCACACCATTTTACAATTTTCAACTCCAACCTCTTCAAATAGACTGAATACTGAAACAAAAGTATATTTACCATCTAAATAGTTTTTGTAGTTTGCCCTATGACTTGCCATTCTATAACACAATTGTTGAATAGTGCTTCCTATATAACATTTAGTTTGTCCAACATCAGTTATTTTGTAAATTTGACCTTTGCTATAATCAGGCATCCTAACATATATAGGTAGTGTTTCTTTATGTATATTTATGTTTATTTATGTTTTTTATGGCTAATAAGTTGGACTGGAAAAAAGCAAAGAAAATTCAATAGGAATATCATAGAAATTCATTGTCTTACTCTCTTCATTTGTAATTCTAAAACTTAATCTCCTCAAATTCTTGCCACCTACATCTATAAAATCATCAGCAAATACACCTCCGTGGGCATCATTCACTACTCCTCCAAGTTGCTGGTCAATCAGTATTTTGCGTATGATGGATGAAGAATATGAATTAGGTGCTGAATAGTGATTATCTGTAAGTTCAGGTGAATTTATATATACTGCTCTAAATGGAACTAAATTTAAATATGATGAAGTCCAGACCGACAATGGAGATGTAGCAACATAATTACTTAACACATAATTTATTGACACAGGATTTCTATTATCATAAGGCACGGAAACACTGTCCCACTGACCATTCACATAGTTTGCTAATTCTTCATCATTTGGTATTTTGATTTTGTAATTCAATCCATCTTTGATATTGAATTGAACAGTTCTTGTTGTAGCATCATAAGCATACACAAATATGCCACCAGCAGATAAATCACCAGTATTACTGTTTAAGCCTTCATTAATATCAAAACAAAGTTGCTCACTGAAATATATTTTATTGCCTAAATAAATCCTGAAATTCTTTACAAAAATGTCTTTATTATCATAAATCATCACATAAAGATACTCATAGAAATTTACTTCAGTTGTCTTAAATGAAGTTGGCAAAGACACTTCTGTAATCCACATTTTACTACCTTGTGGCAGTTCCATATTTTCCTGTAATTCCACAACAAAGTCAGATGATGACCTTGACTGTGGCAGTCTAAATTTTGAATTCACATACACCTTTTTGTAAGTCAATTTATTGCTCATCATTATTATATTCTTAATTTAGATTTTAATTTATCAATAATAATATAATGATAGGAACTCTTGGTAATGTAGCCAGAGTAATTGGAAGAAGAAAATTTGATACTTTAATCAAAAACATAGATGGTAATGTGGAAGAACTGCTGAACAATGAAAGCAACATAAGAATGAATGAGTTTTCAGAAAAAATAACAAACAACCTGAAACAAAACAACAGAACACTATACGCTGAAGAAAGGAATGTAGGAAACAAAGAAATATTAGAAGACAGGCAAGGTCTTAAAAATGCCTATGCTTCACCGTCAGGTCTATATTCTACTGGTAAGACATTATACATCAGTGGCACTACTGGAAAAGATGGAAGCATCACCAGAGACATTTTAGATGACTTGATACATCTACCAACAAGGAATGCTGAACAAACTGAAAAGTATAAAGATGTGATGAATTATTTGAAAAATAACCCTCAAATAACAAGACTGGTGAGCCACAGCCTCGGTAGTGCTGTAGCAAATACACTTAATGAAAACTTCCCAAATAGATTTCAAACAACTACTTATGCCACACCGGCAATAAAACCAAAGAGGAGGGGGAGGCAAGACCCTAAACATAGGGATTACCGCAATCCTAATGACCCTGTGTCAATTTTAGATGGATACGCAATCACAAGCAATTTAAATGAACCAGACCCCATAAAAGCACACGGATATGAAAACTTTGACTTTGGCAGGTTTTCCATCAGTCCTACAACAAAGATAGATAATGGAATATCACCAAATTCAACTAAGTATTAAAATATAAACTATATTAATAATGTTTCATAAGATAGATTGTAAACATCAACAAAAACCAATACTTCTAACAAAAGGACAATCAACCTATAATAAATTGGAGAAGGAGATGAATAAACCACCCAGTGATTATAATGCTATAAAAAGTTTAGTAGAAAATAATGGAAATAATATAGAAAAAATAAGCAATAATATTCAATCCAAAAATGTTAAGTTAATAGCACACAAGAAGAAATAAAAATTAATGAAAATTAGTTTTTATTTTCCTCATCAAAAGAAAAAATGATATAGAATATAAAATATCTAAATTTAAATATATAAGTTATGGATAATATTATTAGCGAAAGTTCCGATGTTATGATTAACCAACTTAACTTTGGATTACCCCAAACAAGTCAATACATCACTGATAGAAGACAAGTGAATTATTTTCCATCAGGGTCTAATGTATATGCCCCGAATGCTGGTAATAAGAATATACGCTTTTACATCAGCGGTGAGGCAAACCAATATTTAGATTTAAGTAGTGTCCGTCTATTTGCTTACTTACAAAATACTGACGGCACAAGGGCAAAGTTTTTACGACCTTTAGGTGGTCTTCATTCATTCTTTCAAAGATACAGGGCTACTGTAGGTGGTCAAATGGTTCAGGATATTGTTGAATATAACCGCCACTGTGAGTTATTTAAATCATTTAAGTCAAAGGATGTTAATGAAATGGATGACATTGAAAGTAGCGCTAATCCTTCCTATGATGATGACTACCATAAGTATGCTAATGGATTAGATAATTTCCTTCAAATTAACGACACTGGTGATGGAACAAATTATTATCCAAACGGCGACCACAACGAGTATGGTAGAGTTGATTTTAGACATACAAGACATTCATTATCAGGCATACCCGGCGCTAATTCAAAAGTCCGCCTCTCCCACAAGCCGGTATGTGGGTTAATGGAAAGTTCATATTACCTCCCACTTCGTTTTGCTCCTTTGGAATTAGAATTTACCATTGTAAGCGATGGCACTGAACCAGTTGTAGTCCCTCAAGGTAATGGAACAACACAAACTGACAAAAACGGCTACTACTTTCAAGACGGTAATACATCAACCAGTTGGGAAATTAACAATGTTATTATCCGCGCTGATGTAATCACATTGGATAATACAGTTGATAATAACATTACAAAACATTTATTGGAAGGTCAATCATTAAAATTAATTGTTCCTCAATACCACACTATCACTCAAACTTTTAACACAGGCGGTGGTGAAATTAATATGAATATTGTTAAGTCAGCGTCTAAATTAACAAATGCTTTTATTACTTTATACCGCACACCGAGAGGTGGGGAAATCTACTCAAACTATTTAGTGGATAATTATGTATATAAGAGGTGGAACTATTTTTATAATCCTATGATATGGGGGCAGATTAATGACGGAGGAGACCCAGAAAACATACCAGCACAAGCAGGTAAAGGCTTTGCTGACAGCAGTAGAGCACTTACTTACCAACTTCAAATAGCGAGTAAGAAATACCCTGAGTTCGAAGTGAGTAGTTTATCTGAAGCCTTCTACTTTTTACGCCGAACACTTCATTTTCTGAATGCTGACCAAAACTCATTAAACATCAGTTATAAACAATACAGAGAGAACAAATTTGTGATGGCTTTTTCACTGGAGAAGATGCCTGATGTTAATTTTACTGGTCAAAACACAAAGTCTGGGTCATTGATTACATTTAAAATCAAAGGAACAGAAGGAAGTTTAGCAACAGAAGAGCAAATACAAGAAATTTTTGTGTCGCTTGTGAGTGAGAGCGTGGTAGAATTGACAGAAAGTGGGACTATTGTTTTCGATTAGGTGAGCAAATCCTTAAATTAACTATATACTATAAAAAATATACTTAAACAAAAGTTATTTATAGTAATTAATGGTGAGTTTAGGTGATAAAAAGTTTCAGAATGGTAAAATCTACTTCATTGGACATTTTATAGATGATGAAATCTACATAGGCAGTAGTTGCCAACCATTACAAAAAAGATTTCAACAACATAAAGACAGTCTTAATACATATAAGAAGAACAGAAAATTGTGTGTGAAAATACTTGAATTGGGTGTAGAGCATTTTTACATTGAAGAAATTGAGAAATACCCTTGTAATGACATTGAAGAGTTAAGAAAACGAGAAAGACATTATATTTTAGAAAGAAAACCTGTGTTAAACACGGAAATACCGTTAAGAACAATAAAGGAATGGCGAGAGGATAATAAAGAATACATCAGAGAAGTAAAGAAATAATACCACTTACAAAATAAAGAAAAGTTTAATGAAAGATGTAAAAAATGGCATCAAGACAACAAGGACACAGAAGAATACAAGAAAAAACGGCAAGAATACAGAGAGAAGAACAAAGAAGATATATTGAAAAAGAAAAGAGAATACCACCAGAAAAACACAGACAAAATCAATGAAGAAAAGAAACAATACTATCAAGAGAATAGAGAAAGGTTTTTAGAAAAAGTAAAAACATACAGAGAGGAAAATAGAGAAAAGATACAAACAAGGAATAAAGAAGCAATCAAATGTGATTGCGGAAAGGATTATCAAAGATGTCAAAGGTCAAGACATTTAAAATCAACATTCCATCAAGATTATCTAAATAATATTAATATAGAAAATGTTTCAAGCACACAGGAAGAAACAGACAACACTGAACTACAGAAAACAAATGAGCAAACCAGCAAATGGAAATAACTATGGTATATTTAAACACTATGACAGTGCTTATCTTAAATGGTTAAAAGACCAACTGGATAGAAGAGAAACTATGGACAAACTATTATCTTTTAGGAATGATATAATTGAAGCAAATAAAAGGGTAAATTACAGAAATCAAATAGACAGAATTAATAATGAAATACAAAGGGACAACCTCGCGCACAATTCATTAGAACATTTACAGCATCAAATAAATCAATTTAGAAATTTAAGTTTTACTTGATATAAAATATTTTAATCTAAAATATTTTATATTATAATGGCAAAAGTGGATAAATACAGTATTTATGAATTGAAGCGACGCCCTACTTATGAAGAAATAATAGGGGTTATTGATGAGAGCAATGAAAAAATCACAGGCAAACTACCTGATAGGTCAGCAACAATGTTTAGAAACAGTCAGGAAGGCTCTTATTTTGATGGGTCAAATGCTATGGAACAATTGAAAGAAGAACAAGGCAGATTATTATTGAGGCAAATGTCAGAACTACTATTAAGACAAAATGTAAGAACAGCAGGAAGAACATATCACACTGAAAGAATGCAACGACTACCCACAACATCATCAACAATAGCACAACCAACTCAACCAATGAATGTAGATGAAGAACTAACAACACAAACAACCCCAACAGTGCCATCATCAAACACACATCAAGCATCTCAATTGAATGCTGAACTGACACACAGAGCAAACACAACAATGAAAAGAAGAGAAGAAACAGCAATTAACCACAGGGGTGAAGTCTTCAAACAGAACAAACCAACAATACCTGAACAGATACACCACATCAACCCACCAAGAAGTTTTGCTCCCATAAAACCTGAAATGTATAGTATGGCAACTGATGAAGAGATGCCACAAGCCAAGGCAAAACCTAAAGCCAAGCCATCAGCATCTTCAAGCAGTTCTCAAGCACTACCCGTTGTAGAAGTTATGGATACATCATCAACAAACAAAAGAGGTGCTAATCCTGAAACAACAATAGAACCAAGAGGCAAAGCGGGAAGACCCAAAAGTTTTAAAGCAGGAACTGAAAGAATAAATGCTGAAAAAAGAGATGGAAGCAGTCCAGAAGAAGAGCCTAAAATGAGAAAAAAGAGAAACAAGAAAAAGACAGAGTTAGAAATAGGAGGAGCGGAAGCAGATGATGAAATAGATGAACCTAAAGATAGTGGCAAGAGAAAGACAATACAAAAACCGATAGGAGCATCCACGATAGGGGTTCAGAGGTTAAGAGAAGAATTTGTAAATGCTAAAAATAAGGATATGATTACAAAAGAACAGTATGAACAGTTTGATAGTGCTTATAAAACTTGGTTTGCTTCAAAAGGTAATGATAGTAAGAAGAAGTAAATGTTGAAACAAATGAGGGAGGTTTATAAACTACACCTATGGCAGAAGTTGAAGGATATGTATAAAAGCCAATAACCGTAGGTTATTGGTTTTTTTAAATCATAAAATGATTTTCAAAGCACAATAATTTGTCTTAATTTACTTAAAGATATATTCTTATATAAATCATAGTTATGAGTGTCAAAAACAGAGACATTGATGAAAACGGATATGTAATCATTGAGCCTCTAATACAGGTGGATATTGATAAAAAAGCGGACTTGAAAAAATACAACAGATATTACCACTGGGAATACTACAAGAAGTTTTTGAGTGTCAAAGTTGAATGTCCTTTATGCGGGTGTAGCATCACAAAAGAAAAGTTCAAGAGACACCAGCAATCAAGCAAGTGTATCAGATTGAGAGCAAGTTATAATAATGGAGACACTGAAGATACATCAGAATAAATAAGGTAAAAAACATAAAATGTCTTAAACTACTTAAAGAGATGTTATTATAATATAATATAAATATATTATAATGCAATCAAAAAGTGTAATCAATAATATAAGCATACTACAAAAATTAACCAGAGGTGCTAAAGAAGATGTTAAATATAGAGTAGATAAGGTGGTGGAATTTTATAGAGACAGGAAGATTTCACAAAGAGAAACCGCACAGAAACTGATTAACAGCCTGATGAGCGACAACAAGAGAACAGCAACTTTTGCTAAAAAAAGTTTTGATAAAAAGTTTGAACAGATTGAAGGCAGAGCTCCATTGAATGAAAGAATGGCAACTAACAGAAACAAGAAAGACTATGTTGTAAGATTTCAGTTGTATGGTTTTGATAATGGGCATAAAGCAGGAGGACAGAGAGGCTTTAAAGACAACCAAGGAGACTGGCACAATCTACTTTCTATGGAGCAGCCCATTCAGATGAACTTGAAAAATGTAAGAGATGAGGATAAACTGAATGAAACACTGGTGGATAAGTATGCGGTCAGAGACAAGTTTGATTTATGGGTGGAACGACTGAGAGATAGGTTAAGACTGAAGAAGGACAACCCAAACAAAATTACAAGAAAACAATTTGATGAACTGAACACTAGGGAGGCTTGGATAAGGGAGACAGGAATAGATGCTACACTGCCCAAAAGAAGAGACACCAAAGGTAGATACAAAGAGTTTGAAGTGATACACGATACAGCCTTGTTTGACAAACTATTCAAGAGATTGGTTTTAAAACACCCAGACCTGAAGAATAATACCAACCTTGAAGACTACACAACTGCCATCAAGATTTTAGACATTACTGATGTATCAAACACAGGAGGTAGTGGGGATGAAACAAAGAAAAAATTAAAGGATGGACATGAGATAGGAATGTATCACTACACCATTAATACTGAAATGGATGTTGCCGGTGATAATTTGGTTGATGCCATCAAGAATAAGAAACACACTGACGGTGAGTGTTGGATTAATTCACTGATAGACCACTATGAAGAGACATTGATGAGTAGTAATAAATGGGAACGCAAGAGAATGACAAGAGATAAAATTTTGAAATTGATGAATTTAAATGAAGAAGAGTTTAAGGAGAATGGGGCATCAGTTGAAGATATGGAAGCAGTGTTTGAAGAATTTAAATTAACTGTCAGGTTGTATAACTGTATCGGTCAAAAGATTTATACATTTGACCCTGACAAGAACAAAAATGTTAATGTTTTGTTTGAATTGATTAAGGGTAACCACATTTACACAATGAATGACAACATCAAGAGCATAGCACAAAGGGATTTTGAAGAAGATATGAAACTAAATGCTTCTACTGACTTTCATTTAAATAGCAAAGAGAAGCCTGTTAAGTATGATTTTTTCAATGGCATTGATGACATAATGGGTATAGTTAAAGAAAATGAGGGTGAAGAAGAAGAAGTGAAATTAGTTAGTGGCAAAAACTTGAATACAATTTTTTGTGAGTTTAAGAGGGCAAAGTATGAGCCTAAAATCATAATGGGAGCAGGTGGTAATGTATCATCACTCAAAGTAAAATTTAACGGATTAATTTTGAACATCAGAAGCCAGAGTTTGATAGACTGTGCTGTTGATACTTGTATTGATAGTAAAAGTGCTGAAATGTTTAATGTAGTCAATGAAGCATTTTTTAATTTCAATAAGGCTATGTTCAATCCTAATCACAAGTCATATTATCATAAGGATGACTTGAATATATTTTCAATGGCACATAGCATAGCTCCCAGTGGATATTTTGAAAGCATCATTGAAGGAAAGAATACACACATTGAATTAGATAGGAGGAAAGCCTACACTAAATCTACAATGGATGTTTTTGAAGTGCCTGTCTTTTCTGAATTTGATATTTGGAGGAAGTATGATTATTCAAAGAATGATTTTAACAAGATAAATGCTTTAACATTATATCTTGTTAAACGCAAAAGGAGAAATCTATTTTTCAATAGGACTTATAACTTGATTTACGGTAAGTTTTTGAAAAAATATGCTGATATGGTTGAAATCATCTATTACAAAGTTCCATCTAATACATACAAAGTTAATTACAAAAAAATAGTTGATGAACTTTGGAAATTGAAACTGGATGAGGATGAGGAGAAAGATAAGTTGAAGAAAAAAATGATTGCTTGTATCAACATCGGCTTATTGGAAAAGCAAACTAACAAGGCTAAAAAGTCCATAGTGTTTTCAAAAATGGTTGATGCCTTTTACTATCAAGAAAAATACGGTGGTGATATAAGTATCATTACTGAAACTAAATGGGATGGTGAAGTGAATGATAATGATGATGATGATTGTTTGCTTGAATTTGATGATAAAGGCAATGCAATTGAACCTGAAAGTGATGAGAAAGAATGTGCTAAAATAGTGGATGAGTGTAAGCACTATGTGCTGAACATTTCCGATACAAAAACTTTGAGGAACGGATATAAATATGTGAAAGAACTGATTTTACAACATCATAATTTTGATATGAATGAGGCTTATGAAACACTTATGAGGGATGATGTAATGGTGTATTCAGTAAAAACTGATGCCTTTGTGATTGATAAATGTAATCTGGGTAAGGCAAAGGAGGTGTTGAAATTTGGTAGTGAAATTGGTGAATGGAGGTGGTCTGATAAATTCAATTTTCCCAGCAAGGCTTTTTCTAAACAACCCAGTATGTTATGTAATATAACTGAATATCAAAATTTGACAGGTGATGTCAAGGATGAATGGAACACTGATGAAATCATAGATGAACATATTTTGAATAATAAAAGGTTGCTTATCCAAGCAGAGTTCGCTGGTTCAGGCAAGAGTTATATATGTAAGCATCTGAAAAATAGAAATTACAGAGTTTTATTCGTTGTTCATAGCAATGAGTTAGGGCAACAGTGCGGTTGTGAATGGGCGACCATCAATAAGTTTTTTAGTATTTCTTTTGGAGATGAGAGGCTTACAAAGTTTGAGTATTCAGTTTATGATGTCATAGTGTTTGATGAGATATATTTTCATAATGTCGGCAAGTGGGCTTTGATATGGGACTTTGAAAGAAATAATCCTGATAAGATTGTATTAGCAACTGGTGATACAAAGCAATTGAAAAACCCAGAGAGAGTAAGCAATGTAATTAGTTTCGAAAAATACGCCGACCATTGTATTAATTTGATTTTCAAAAATAATATTATGCTTTATGAATGTAAGAGGTTGAAGACTGAAGAAGATAGGCAAAAGTTAAGAGATGCTAAAAGGTTGATTTTTGAAGGCACACCTTTTAGAGAAATCATTGATGCATATTTCAAATGGACTGACAAGATAGAAATGTATGATAATAACATTGCTTATACAAACGACACCTGTAAAATGGTTTCCAGCAAAATCAGAGAAATGAAAAATATAGGTGAAGAATATGTGATAAATGAGGAAGTTATATGTAGAAAATATATCAAGACTAAAGGCAAGAAATTTAATGTGAATTTCAGATTTAGGATTGTGAATATTGTTGGTGATATTGTTGTTTTACAAAATGTGGCAACTGGTGAGAAGCAAAATATAGAACTGAAATTATTGAGAAAGCATTTTATATATGCTTACTGCTACACCGCTCATTCAAAGCAGGGCTGTAGTGTTGATGGTGATATAGTGATATATGATTGGAATGAATGGTATGTTAGTAAGAATTGGTTTTTCACCGCCCTTACAAGGGCGACAGACTTTAACAAAATCAAGTTTTTCAAATATAATGAAGGTCAAGAAAGTAAATCTAAAAGGATAGTAGAGCAGTATTTTGAGAGAAAGGTTTTTAATTACATTGAGCAAGACAAAAAGGCAGGAAGAGATGTACAAGATGGGGATTATGTGGATGTAGATTTTTTGATGAACCTTATGAATACCCAGTGTGAAAATTGTAATGAACCATTGGTGATAGATTTTGAAGATGGCAAAATTTCATCAAATATAACCTGTCAAAGGGTTAATAATGAACAAAGCCACTTCAAGGATAATGTAGTTGGATATTGCGTTTCTTGTAATTGCGCATTTAGTGATAAGATAAAAACTATTTAAAAACAAAATGATGTTATAAAAAAGATATTAAGAGGTCAAATGAGTGATAATAAGTATCAAAAGGGCAATATATATATGATTACAGATGTAGCATACCAAGAGCGCTACTATGGTTCAACTATTGAGCCACTAACAAAAAGAATGATACACCATAAACATAAGTTTTTTCACTTGGATTATGAAGACAAACCGTTTTTTAGAAGTGTAAATTACATATTTGACAAGTTTGGTTTTGAAAATTGTAAAATTGAATTAGTAGAAAATTTCCCCTGTAATAGTAAAGAAGAATTGACAAAAAGAGAAGGGTTTTACATCCAAAGCAATGACTGTGTAAATAAACATATAGCAGGACGAACCAAAGAAGAATACAAAGAACAAACAAGAGAAAGAAAAAATGAAAGGCAACTGGAATACTACTATGAGAACAAGGAAGAAGCGCTATTGAAGCAGAAAGAATATAGACTTGCCATTCCAGAGAAAATAAAGGAGAGGAAAAAACAGTATTGTGAAAAGACAAAAGATATGCGACAACAGTATTTTATATGTGGGTGTGGAAAACCAGTTCAGAATTGCTCAACATCAAGACATAATAAGACAAAAAAACATCAAGACTGGCTGAAGCAACAAGAGGAAGAATAAATGATATAATATATACTTATTATATAATCTATTCTATAATGAGTGATAAACAGAAGATTATTAGTGATATTTATTTTGATAAAGCGGGCTATGGTTCAAGAAAGACCACATTAGAAGATGCTAAAAAGAAAGAACCCACAATCAAGAAAGAGGATGTTGAAAATTTCTTTAGAAAAAATGTTGAGATAAAAGCAAAGCCCAGAGGGTATAACTCCTTCACAGCCCCTCACAATTATCACACTTATCAGATTGATTTGTTCTTTATGGGTTATTACGATTTTGATGAGGAACAAAAATTCAGAGGTGGGTTAGTGTGCATTGATGTTTTAAGCAAGTATGCCGTTGTTGTTCCAATCAAAACTAAAAATGGGGAGGATGTCCTTGAAGCAACTAAAGAGGCATTAGGGAAAATGGGTAAGAAGCCTAAAATGATTTATACAGATGATGAGAGAGCAATAGCAGGTGAAGACTTTAAGGATTATGTGGAAGGTGAAGGTATAACCTTACATAGGACAAGAGGACACCCAACATTTGCTGAAAGATTTATACGCACATACAAAGATATGCTTTTTAAAGGAGTGGAGGCTGATGAAAAAAAGGGAAAGGCAAACATACAATGGGTTGATTACAATTTAGAAATTATGCTGACATACAATGATAAGATGAAGCATTCCGCTACAGGTATGACACCAAAAGAGGCAAGGAAAGATAACAATGAATTCAGAGCAATGCTGAATGTAGCATCAAAGGCAAAGAAAGAAAGAATATACCCAACATTAGAGGTGGGAGACAAAGTAAAGATAATGAGAAAGAAAGCAATTACACAGAAAGAAAGAACTTCCCACTGGCTGAAAGGTTATTATGTTGTGCAAGAGATTGCAGAAAAGTTGAACCAAAAATATTACAAATTAACTGATTACCCAAGATTGTTGATGAGGCACGAACTTTTAAAGGTTTAGTGTTTTTAGAAAGCCTTGTAAGCATTTGTTTTTCTTACTTATGCCTACTTGATGCAACCATGAGATGGTTGATTTGATGTGCTCTTTTGGTTTCGGGGTTTTGTGTTTTGCCCTTCATTTGTTTCTCCCCACGAATTTGTGTTTGACTGGGTCATTGGCTGGGATTGCTCCATGTTCCTTTGCCCTTCCTCGCCTTGGCTTTGTCATCAATCTCTTCTTCATCCTGTTGTCGGGGCACTCAGCTGTTGGGAATATGCCAGTTGGAGGTTTGAAGCCACATGTTCTTGGAGAGCTTGACCTTGGAATTTGTTTCAATTTGAGCACCTTTGACAGTCTCAATTGGAAGCTACAGAAATTAGCTCTTTCAGTTTGCGCTTGGAATTTTGTGTCATTCTTCAGCATCTTTATGTTCTTCCGTAGCGTTTTTGCGAGTTTTTCCTCAAGCCACTCAGGGACGCTTTTTAGCTCAGGGGTGTCGGCATTGCCATGGCGCTCAAATCTGGTGTATTCGCTTGCCTCATCATTGCATTGTGCGTGAGCTGCAACAACGTCATGGCAGAGGAGAACTCCGGCAAGGAGACTGAGAAGGGCGGCATCATCATCGGCCGCGGCCTCCCGATTGAGACTGAGAAGAGTGGAGTGCCCTTCCTCCCTCGGTCGGAGAACCTCGAGGAGACTGAGAAGCGCGGCATCATCATCGGCCGCGGCCTCCCAATTGAGACTGAGAAGAGTGGAGTGCCCTTTGTCCCTCGGTCCGAGAACCTCGAAGAGACTGAGAAGCGCGGCGGCTTCCACTGGCATCCCACAGTCGACAGCGGCCCCCAGACCCGATGATGGTTCACGTCTTGAGAAGGCTTGCTTCGCCAACAGGGCGACTTGCAAAACAGTGCTTGCTTCGCCGACTTGCAAAACAGGGCTCTTGGCTGATGCTTTTATGATTGACAAGGTCTGTAGGTAGCAAGGTTTCAGGGTGTCAAGTAGGAATAGGACATTGCTTCAATAGAGCATTGATGCCAGTGAGCCTTCAAAAGCTTGACATTCTGGCACCAACAAGGCACAAAACACAAATTTTTTTCACTCCATTTCGCCCCAAAAGTTTGGATTGCTGTGCCATTCACACCGTGCTGAGGTTAAGAAGACGTGGTCATCAACGAGTTCATGAAGGGCGGTTTGGGCATGGCAATTGCGGATTAAAAGAGATTTAAGATTGAGAACGATGTGATGCTGTTGTGATATGCTAGTTTGTATGTATGCTGGTATGTATGCTGGGGGGTGGGATAGTATATTGGCTGGGGGCTGAGGCTTCCCCTATAGGGGGAGACTGTGGTAATTAATCCCATCTTCTTCATAATAAATGATTATGAAAATTATGTTGATTATCCCCATAAATTTGATAAAATAATTCTATTAAATTTATGTTGCAATTATTTTCTAGGATTATTTCTAGCAATGATGTTTTCTAGAAATAACACCTATGAAATAAATAAGGTAAGATGATGTATATTTGTATATGCTTTGATGAAAATTATTCAATACAATTATGATGATTATATTATATAGTTGTTACGGATGAGACGGATGAGATGGGTTGATATGATGAGGTTGTTATGGTTTATGTTTTATTAATAGTAGGTTGTTAGGATTTTGTTATTGTTGTTTTGCTGCTTTCTTTTTGCTTGTATTTTGTTTGTAGTAGGTTGTTTTGATTTTGTTATTGTTGTTATGATTTATGGTATTGTCTTTTTTATTGTCTTTTGTTTTGTCTATGTTGTTTTGTTTTTTTCTTTTGTTGTTTGTTGTTATGATTTTGTTGTTGATTATGTTATAATCTAGGGAAAAGGGATAGGAAAGACACTTAAAGAGTTATTACCTATCTATAGTAGGTAATGGAGGATACTAAAGTCAAGTGTGCTAAATGTTTTAAGGAAATGGAAAAGGGTATATACAAAACTTGTGATAAATGTAGGGAATATATGAGGGCTAATCATCAAAAGAACAAAGAAAAATATAATGAAAGGAGGAGAGAGTATTATTACAATCATATAGAGGAGGCAAAGGAATATGCTAGAAATTATGGTAGGACACACAGGGAAGAAATAAATGAAAGAAGAAATCATAGAGCAGAAAACATTGAACAAGTGAATGCTAAAATAAAATGGATGACCTGCCCTGTATGTGATGATTATGAAATTCAATGTAAGAATTACAAGAGACACACACACAAACAACAAAGCATCTGGAGAACTTGAAGAAACAGCAAACATAAATTTCATTTTATAATTTCAAAATTATAAGAGTGAAATTGTTTTTTTGTTATGATTTATGGTATAGTCTTTTTTTATAATCTATTGTATTGTTTAGGTTGTTTGAGTTTTTTTTGTTGTTTGTTGTTTTGATTTATGTTATTGTTTTCTATAAGGTGTTGCTCCCCTGTTTTTGGTATTAACCCCATAGAATTTGCTTGTATAATGTGGGCGGTTAGATGGACGGGGGAGCAACAGTCTAACTCTATGTTATCCCCAGTTCAGTGGAGATATCAACTTATGTAGTTTAATTCTATGTTAAATATATCAGTTCTATGAATTCTCAACTTTTTTAGTTTAATTCTGTTATCCCCAGTTCAACCACAATGGGATCCCCTGGAGGCCTTGGTGGTGGCTGTGCCACTGGGCAGCCGGGCAGAAGAGGCGGGTTTGATGCCCGGCGACCGCCTGGAGGCGCTGTTTGACCAAAGGGCCTGGAGAGAACTGGTGCTTTAAATCACATGGAAAAAGGGTGATTTCATGGGGACACAGGGACACATATTGCAATTTTTGGGAAAACTTGGCAATTTTTTCAGAAAACTTGGGATTTTCTGAGGAAAAAAAATAGTTGTTTTGTTTTGTTTTTCTGGAAAACCATGGGTTTTCTGTGCTCAAGGAGCATGGGACGCGTCTTCTTTGATCTCAGGCTTGCAGTGGCACGGGTTTCTTGAGCTATCGGCAACCGCCACCGCTGAACAAGAACATCCTGGAATCCTTGAGGAGTCAACTCCAGAGATGATCGATTTATAAGATAGGATGATTTTCCCATTAAGACCTCCATTTATGAGGGATTTTCCATGGCTATGTTAGTCATAACCAGAGTTTCCATGGCTATTTTTGTTGAGAATATAAGCGCCCTTTTGTATCTACGTCAAAATTCTCATCTTGACGAGCATGACTATGCCAAGCTTGGTTTAATGTCTGCATACTATGCCAAGGTTTTGTATCATCACATTTGGACAAGACCCACAAACATTGATATGATATGAAAGTGTGGGACAATCAAAGTTTGACAAGTGAAACTGTATGCCTCATGTATTTCCTAAAAAAATGTATCTCACTATGCCTAATTAAAGGTTGACTTCTATCTTCTTTTCTATATACAATATTACTAGCTGACATTTTTATAGGTAAATCTGTTTTCTTTCATATAAATTCTTAAAATAGTTAGAGGAATATACTATTGTTTCACTAGTAGGTTTCAGAATTTAACCATTTTCTAGAGTATATACATTTTGTTTCATGTTAAATTCATTCAATTTCATAGCTAAACACTGTTTCTTTTTCCTATAGTTGGTACAATTATTAAATCGATTTTATTTTTTAACCATAATTCATTAATTATAGTCATAAAAATTGAGTAGCATATTGTACCGTAAAATATACTACTGTACTTTAGCAGGATGATCGGAATATTTTGTTCTAAATCTTAATTCTTTTAAAACATCTCTATATATTCATTTGAATTGATCTAATTCATTTTGAGTACAATATATTAATTGCTTATTCAAATATTTTTTCAATACACTATGTAATTATAAGTTGAGTTTTGCTATTAAGAGTTACATTAGTAATTCTAGCAGATTTGAGATATTTTTTTAAATATCTACTGGCATGTTTTTAATAGTCATAAATATACCAGTGTACTAACATATATGTACTAGGTCCTTTACCTACTTTTGATATATATGTATATATTTGTTAAATTCAACACATGTGATACTATTGTATATGATATTTGTGTTGTTTTTCATCTAAATTAGCATATACATATATACATATATATATATTACAAAATTAGTACCCGCAGGTAATTTTATATTTGCATCAACTTCTTTTATACAAGCCTGATATACTTTTGATACTTTTTCTTTCTTAATTCAGTATTTAGAACCATGTCATCAAAAGATACAGCTGAATTATTTCTTGATTTATCATATCTAGGTATGTTTATAATCATAGCTTTGTATAATGTAAAAATTAATTATCTAGGTGTGTTTATAATCATAGCTTTATATAATGCAAAAAAATAATGACATTAAGTCTAATATAATAAAACGTATAAATGAATATATTAAAGTCTAATTATTTTTCTGTTTACTAGTGATAATGAAGAATCTATAAAAGAAAACAATTTATCAAAACAACTCATTAAACTTCTTATTAAAATAAAATTATTTATGAACCATATTCTATATTTGACGAAGAAAAACGTATATAACACTGGTAACAGAAGACAATTTAAGTGAAGTACATAGACTTAATTTATTCAACTTAAAAGTAGGACATAGTTTAAGATATTTAAAGATTTTACAAAAGAGTATGGGCAAAAGTTGCCAACACCTCGAAAAAACTGCAGACCCCATGTCTGGAGGCTTTGATGAGATGCCCCATGGGCTCTGCGGTAATTTTTTTTGGAGTTTTCTCGAGGTTTTTGATAACTTTTGCCCCGGTCTGGAGTTTTTTTTGGTTTTTACATGGTTTTTGAACCCCATGAATACTATAGTTATAAGATGTTATAAGTATCATAAACCATAGTTATTGGAGTTATTTTGCACCAACTTAGCTATCGTGGCCGGGGGCCCCACATTGTACCATTTATGTCACTTGCTATGACTTGATCTCCAGCAGATGCTCAATTTGACCATTTTATGGGTGGGATACAAACCATCAATCCATATGGGTGGTTCATTATTGCTTTGCTAATATAATTGTTGAAGGTTGTACATTTGGTACATTTGGTAACAAAGGGATCTACAAAACGATCTTCCACTTCCCCATGTAACAGGGATCCTCCAAATTGATCCCTGACGAAGAACAGAAGATGG
>CBDDTI010000154.1:0-6128 GCA_965233585.1 bacterium | reverse complement strand
TCGTCTTTCATCTTGCCCCAAACCTTTTTGTTTCTTGTATCGTAAAGTGGGTGGTCTTTGAGATAGTTGCTTGTGTCATACAGCCATGAGTCTTCATTCATGTCTTTGTACACATCTTCTGTCTGGATATTTAAGAGCAAGCTGTCTGTGTCTGTGTATATCAACTCGCATTTCGGCCCGTATTTCGCTTTCAGGTAATTGTAAAAGAAGTCATACATCAATATCTTGCTGTTCTCAAGAATAGTCATGCCAGTGTACACGCGCTTGTTCAGTACCAGCTTGGTTTTTTGCATGTGGATTCCGGCCATGTCGTTTCCAAAGATAGTAAACCTTTCAAAAGATGGGCTAGACACCAGCAGATATTGTCCGTTTCCCAGTCTCTCACTATCTTTACGTTCACGCGGTTCGTCAAGTTTTCCATCGTCTTCCCAAACACCGAGTTGTTCATGAGCTTGTAGAAGTCCGTTTCAAAATCGCTTTATGCCTGCTTGCGGAACTCCGTGTTCATCCTGATGTATGGCTCCATCCAGGGCTCCTGGTCAAACTCTATCACTCGGCGCACTTTCTACAGTCGCATTCCCTGTCTGAGATAAAACTGCAGGTTCTTGTAATGAACCACGTACTTTTCTTTGTCTTCCAGCGTCAGCGCCAGCTTCTCCGTGTTTGGCATGGTCAAATCAAGGTCTACCATAAGCCGCCGCTGGTATTCCGATATCTGATCGAGTTTTACCTCCTTCTTTTCTAGCGCCAGCGGACAGTCATTGTGCGCATAATGCAGCTCTTCAGGGTACTCGAGGTCTACCTCCAGAATCCAGCCTTTCTTCGAATTCCATTTCATCTTGATTATCTGCTCTGCTGTTGGCATCACACGCTTCCAGTGAAATCCTTTCTTCGGCAGAGGCAGGCTCATTGCCCATCCGTAGAGGTTGTTGGCGTCCAGATAAGTGATGTAGTTCGTTGGTTGAGCTGGCTCATATCCTTCAACTCGCGGGTTGCTTGCCTTTGCCTACAGTTTGCTCACCATCGATATGCCGCCCCTCATTCCCTTCTCGATGAACAAACAGGTGCATGTCCATGTCTGTCAGCAACTCCAATTCTACTCCTGTCTTCTTCAGCAGCATATCCCAACTCGAACCTGGCACGCTGTAGTAATGTGCCGGGTCCAGCCTACATTTCTCCTGGCAAAACTTTCTGAAATTCTCAAACACGTCTGCCAGCAGCAGCGAGTCTGTAGCCACGTACAAATCGTGGTTGTCGCCCAGCGTCCTACAGCCGAATGCATCCCAAACTTCTTTTGCATGAGCTAGTCTTCGTCCGTTATGCCGTCGCCTGTCAAGCTCGAATAAAAGTCATTTTTTTGGCGGCAGTCTGATTTCGTTAAACCTTTCAAACGAGTCGATGTATTCGTATGGATAGATTCCTTTCTTTAAGAGAAGCCGCTGATGTCTTGGATCTTGAACTGTCTTCCCTATGATAGGGAACTAGTCGCTTCCTTCCACCAGCTTGTCAAGGCTGCTCAGCAGAAAATTTACACTGTCGATGAATCTCAGATTTCCAAGTGAAAATGAGATGTATTTTTTAGTGTTGGTGGGGATGCATTTTATTTCTCCATGAACCCTGGCCATTGCCTGCATCAGCAAGTGGCCATCATAACTTTTCAGGTTGTGAAAAATGACAGGTATTGGTGCCATTTTCGGGTTTAGTTTGAGCTTGAAGTTACACTCATTATGTGCAGCCCCGCGATATTTTCTGGTCATGTGATCGTGATCTCTCACAGAATCTTTAAAGTTTGGCACTAGCAGCGGATCTGCACAGAACAAACAAGTTTCCTGGTTGTTTGCGATCCATTGATCAATTTTATCTTTCGGTTTTCTTATGTCGTGCAGCGCATATTTCTTTTTTGCTGCCTGATGGTAGCATCTTCTGTGGCTTTGGCCGCAGTATTTTCCTGAATGAGGATCATAAAAAGCCATTGAATAACAATACAAGTCCTTTACGAGGCCTTTGTTGCAAATGTGGTATTCTGTCGCGTTCCTGTGTTTTTGCCAATCTTCATTGACCATAACCAACGACCTTTTGCTCGCAATATCTTCACGCATTTCCCCTTCATGTTTCTGAAGAAATGCAAGAAGTACGAATACTGCATCTTCTCCTTTGTATGTAAATGGGCCAAAAGTCTGCCCATCACTCCTCACGACCAAATAAGAAAAGCCACATGACTCATGCTTCTCCTTTTTAACGGAATAGCTTTGTTTATTGTATATCTTTCTCAAAACACATTCAAAGTCTGCATAAACAACGTATGGGACTTTCATACTTGCAGTAGTTTTTGAAAGCCATCTTGTTTTCTCCCATTTTTGGCATCTTGGTTCTGGTTGGGCTTTTCAGCAGTCCTTTGCATTCCGGTTTGTGCCTTTCTAGCAAATCTCTCATTGTATAGGCATGCAAACATCGTTTGCAAAAATGTTTGCTGTTAGAATTCTTGCTTTGGTCAAACAATAATTATGGCTATGAGTCTTTTCACATAGCGGTAGTGGATGTTTTCGCCTTGCTTCGTTATCATTAAATTAATTCTAGGGATTTCACCGCCTTTTTCAATGATCCTGTTAACGAGCACATGTTCATTTTCCCATCCAAACACGTTAATCGCAAGATTGGGATTCTGCCTCTCCAGCTTGTCAATCTGCGAAACCGGCGTTGGAAAATCAATGCCTGTGAAATTTAAGCCGTCTTCAGTTGAATAGCTCGATGGTCTCTTGACTTTTGTGCCTTTCAGCGCAGGAAATAAAGCTGCTCTAAGCGCCCATCTCAAACAATGATTGTCTCTGTTTTGCACATTGATTGTTGCTTTCTTATTTTGCAGCTTTTTAGGCAGCGGCATATAGGTTCCGCCACGCAGCGGTTGATATTGTGCCACGTTTATAAATGCTTCCAAAATTTCGTCAATCACCCAGCCCGATCCTCTTTGAGACCAGGCTTCTATCTCACCTTTCACTTCATCAATAAACTGATTTCACAAGTTGTTTAATGTATCTATGTTGTGTTCATTCAAGATTTCTGGTTGCATCCGATTAAAATAATACTCCATTTCTTGGACTTTTTCATCTCGATTCATATAAAATCTCACAAGAAGCCCAAATTGTATTTTTAGACTCTTCAGAGCCTCAACTTCATTTACGCAAAAATTCATAAACGAATTTTGTTTTTTTTGAAAAATTTAAATATGTCTTTATTTGCTTTCGTTGCCCGCATTTTCCATACACGAAGCCATTGATTACAATTATTTCTTGCAATTTCAAAACCGCCCCTTATCCTGGGGCTAATTGGGGCTCTGAGTCTTTGATTATCCTCATTCAGAATGGGGCCATAAAGCATTTCAAGAAAATCTCTCGAAAAATGCGCAGCAACCATTGCTTTCTATAAAAGTGCCACATTTCTTCAATATAAAATTATTCTGTGGCAGATCAGTCAAATTTACTATACACACATGGATATAAAGGCGTTCTGGGGTGGGGGTTTTGGATTACCCGTCGGCGAGTTTTGCGGGCCGGCGGGTGCCCCAGAACCCTTATTATCCATGTGTGTCGTGTATTTGTCTTAACCCATTGACTCCCAGAACTTTTCGCCAAAAACGCATTTTGGGACATTTTGGAAATTTTTTCAGGCTGGATATGGGCAAAATTAGCGCCAATCTACTCATAAAGGCATTTGCAACATAACAGCAAGCTTTTCTTTTTACTAGCGTCACGTTTGAGGACATTTTTGCTCGGGCATACGCAGAAATCTAAATATGTAGTTTTTGGACGAGAAAGTGACCTACGTCTTTAGGCTTTGATTAAAAATTTTTTGTTCCTCTCCTTTTTATCTTTTTTTTTATTTCTCTGCTGCAGTGATTGACTTGTCTTGCTTCCCGTTCAAAAACTTCATAGAAAGCATCATCGAGGCGAGCAAATTTTGCCACTGAGTAGCCACGTGTAGCGGCAAGAAATTTTGCTCTGAGTTTTTCACTGAAATTGGGGGTTTTCACTTGACGTCGCTAAAATTCGAACTACAAAATTATTGATCCTCCTGAAATTTTACTTTCATGTTTGTATAAGTAAGAGCAGCCGGAAAATACTATTCATGCAAATTTTCGCTCGGAATGGGTCCTTGGTTTTGTAAAAGACTATGCTTGAATTCTAAGCTTTTGCGTGACGTCGCATTTGCAGGGCGGCCGAAAAAGTTGTCATATTGGTTAAAAAAGTGACTAATCTCTGGGAATTTTGCTATCTGAACAGTTCATGTATTAGACAAAGTATTTAGCCACCAGCGTGGCGTCTCCATAAGAATCTCTATAAATTTGGGTAAGGAATTTCTCACCATATCTTGCTTAGGAGAAACAGCTGCGACCTGGATCTTGGCGCGAGTCTTTGCACATTTAGCAGCTTTATCTTTTCCCAGATTATGGACTTTGTCTATTGAACGGTTTTGATTTTTAGTTTGAATGGCGTGACACTGAAAACCAGCAATTTCTTAGCATTTTCGTGCATATTTTGGGTCCATTGTGCCGATCGCTCTGAACTGGGCGTAATTCAAAAGATTTTTCCTCCTGCAGAAGTGAGTGAACATAGATGATGCCAATTTTGGTCAGAGGTGATGAAGTCGGAAGTGGAACAAAAAATGGGTCGGAGATCTTACAGGCGGTTACGGGCGGCACGGGAGTAATTTGTTAAGCAAATACGAGCGGAACCCTTTTACTTTTTATGAGGGCTAGAAAACTACGCTCTCGGAAAACTGTTCGCTTCTCTTAAGAGATAAGTTGCGTTACTCAAAATATATATTAAATTAAGGATGTCTATTTAAAGTAACTATAATATTTGATTATCTATCTGCAGATCCGAAAGAGCGAGGGCATCATCATAACCTCTGTGTTGTACCAGTGCACTTGTCAATACAAAACGTATTTCCTTGGCATTTTGTTCGCCTACAAAGGCATTCTTCTGTTATATGGTCTTTTCTTGGCCTGGGAGACGCGTAATGTTAGCATTCTTGCTCTGAATGACTCCAGGTACATCGGGATGTCAGTTTATAATGTGGCCGTGTTGTCCATCATTGGTGCTATTGTGGCTTTCGCTATGGATGTGCATTATGAAGCTTTATATGTCTTTTCGTCATTGTGTCTGATTGTGTGCACCAGCGTTACTCTCTTACTGGTGTTTGTGCCAAAGGTAAGAATTTTTTCCAGTTCTCGTCCTCTCTCTTTCACGCAACGCTAAAGCATATCATTGCGTGACAGAGAGAGGGAGATCCAGAGCGTGGACTAGCAAGGATTAAATCTGAAAGCTAGCCACAAAATAGGTGCGACAACTCGAGTTAAATTAAAAATATTGAATATTTTGGTACAACAGAAGAGTCAGTGTATCTTTTGTGATTGTCTATTAAACGCATACGATTAGACACATAAAAGACAACTTGTGTTAACAGAATATGAAATTCCATACAATGTTCTGACTTTTAAATTTCAGATTCACCAATTAAAAAAGAAGGACGAGGCAGTGAATGCCTGCGTTAACCTTGCCCCAACAATGGGGCAGATTTCAGCCTGTAAAGCAACGTAAACTGATTTTGACGTCCCAGAAAGTGCAGGTAAAAGATCCAAACTCTTACCAGACAGTGAGATTTTTCCTTTATTTACTCTCTTCTACAAATGCAGGCTCACCGCCAACAGCATTTGAACAAAAATATCGATATCGATCTTTTTTAGCAATGAGCAAGGATGAGTGGACATTGATGGTGGCATGAATGAAGATTGGTGGAGATAAAGATATCTGAGAGGGCTTCCGAAATTTCTAACCGAAATATTTTTGTTTCTTCGCTAGGTGCCGAGCCTATGACTTTCCAGGCAACAGTGCATAGTTCTACCACTGAGTCACAGCATATTCATGGAGAGTAGGCCTCACTACAGCAAAATAACAATAGCAGCAACGTAGTGGTAGTGAACGTGATATCTTATCATACAAAAAAGGTCTAACTGGAAGCCTAAATCCTTCTTTTCTTTTTTTTTTTTTTTTGTTTTCTTTTTCAAATTTTGCATTTAGCAATTCTCAAGCATTCTCGAGAAACTTACTGTCAGACATCGTAAGAATGCT
>CBDDTI010000153.1:0-8233 GCA_965233585.1 bacterium | reverse complement strand
TATACCAATAATTTTGAAAATGAATTGTCGATAATTGACTTGAATGATAATGCGTCGTTTACTTTGTCAAAAACCTAAAATAGATTGAAACAGCCCATAATAAATGCACCTCCATGGTTGCCTTTGATTACGACGTTTGACCAACTTTGATCTTAAGGGCCATCTTAGGTGATATAATTTGGATCGCCATAGGCGTGCGCATCTGTGTCTACAATCGTCATTTATAAATGTAAGTTGTAAAATTACTCCTATATGTCGAGGGTTGGCTAATTTGCAAACGAATCATGCAAGATAGCTGTTAAAAGTAAAGGTTTTTTTTTATCACTTTTAAGCCATGGCTACCCGTAAAGATTTTAATTTCTACAACGACGTTTGGCTACCAGTGTCCATGATGAGGTTGCTCAACATGCATGCGCACAAAATGTACCCCCCATGAAAGGGAAAATGCCCGTTTTCCTAATGTAGAAAATACCAGATGATAGGGACTCCAACAGGACCAAGAAATCCTGGTGGGTGCCAATGTGCTTTTCTGGCGAGTACAGTATGCAAGCCCGGCACAATGCGATTCACTCTGCAGGAATCTTTTTCTTTACTTCTTTCTTTACACGATTTTCGTTTTTCAGTCTCCCTCCCTTCCATGAATATCCCCTCCCCCTATAGCTTTTCTTAGGGTTTGTCCCTAATACCTTAAAACTGAGTATTAACCATTAATATTTAGGAGCGGACCGGGAGGTTTCAGTGGCATAAGAAATATCAACCGGCGAAATAAGTTTGATTAATCCTAGAATAATTCTGCTCGCCAGTTATTGCTTCGTGTGTGCTTGCACTCTGATAGATATTGAATAATCGAATCTCTACTGTTCGTTTTCAGAGTGATTTATGGCAGGATGGTTGAGTGCACGAAGGATTATGTCAGAGAGTGTGTAAAGAATCACGTCGCAGAAAATGAAATAGAAGCATTTTTAAACGAGGCAGCCAAGCAGCTTAAGTCTGAAGACTTCTACTGTAAGGACGGGTTGTTCTCCGCACCAGTTCTAACGGACGAAAATAAGAAAGAGATCCCATGCAATGAGACGTTCTACAATGAATCTCAAGATTGTGGAAATACATTTCAAACAAAATTTAGGGGCAACAGAGCAGATGAAACACTTTGCAAGTATGTCCTTTAAGTTCTTCCTAATGATTAAAGCTGGAAATATAAGTGTTAATTATGTGTATTCACAAACACTAGCGGTGCTTCTATCTAAAATCTGTTCAGGTCAACATATGAGTTATCCATCTCCTAATCAGTTATTGTTATATCCAGGTATTATACTTTATGTGCTGGCACTCATGTGCGGTTGGACGTTTGACACATTTCTATAGGCACCAATGCTTTTCTTAGTTTTCTTTTTACAATTTCGACAGAGAATTTGCGGACGCCAAGGTATGCTTGAAAGAAGCAGTAGATGAACATTGTCATTTTGATGAAGATGCCGCAGAAATACTGCAGTCTGCATTTGATGACTACAATCCATTCTGTAATGTCTCCTTAAATGAAGAAGGTAGGAGATCTGCGTCAGCTATAAAACGAGTTGGTAAAAATATGAAATAAACAACTCATATTTCGGGGCCACCTGAAACATTAATGCTATGAAATACGGGGTTTACCTAGAATTAATATTCATGCTTAAAATGAACTAAAAATTATTTGAAGAGAGAAGCCCTGAATCAGTTTAAGGTAGTTTTCTGACAATCCAGATGGAATTGGGAGCAGTAAATGCTGCAAGTAAAAGGAAAAAGAATCAGCGCATTCCATCAACATATGCTGTTTCTATTTCATTTCTTTTCAACCAGAAAACGAGCCCAGTGAAGACGGTTACTATCTACCAGATGACCAGTCCAGTGAGGAGGTACTTGATGCCATTGGTCGGTGTTCAGTGATTGCTCAACTAAATAGAACTCGACAATGTATCACTCTTTTTGTAAGAAGTCTGCAGGCGGATCCACAAGGAAACTGCAGGTGTGTGACTGTAAAACCACAACTAACCTGCTGCAATGAAACATAATTGTGTTTTTTCAATACAAGTAAATCCTTTTTTTTTATAAAAAAATGTACCTTAAAAACCGGTCGTTTCTGCCAATTAAGTGAGAGAAAATTAGCCAGTAACTCCTGAAATTATGGATCAATCGCAATGAGTTTCACTCCGAGAAAGCATTTTCCATTATTCGCCCGTTGTAGTCTCAAAGAATTTTGATTACTGAATAGTCTTTGACCTGACTTTGTAACTCAAAACGAGCAGAAGAAACAGGGCCGTAGCTAGTAACAGGCAAACCGGCGCGCTTGCCTCAGTCATTTTTTTGTTTCTGTTGTTTATAGTCATCATATTATTTTAATCCTTACAGCGTGAAATACTTCAACATGCAAGATTGTATCGTCTGCATGCTACGTTCCTGTCTTGAGAAGTACGGCATCATCGCAGACGCCGATATCGAAATACAAGTGGAACAATCTCTGAATCAAACACAACCTGAGGATTTCTACTGTCAAGGCATGCTAGAGGCACCAAAAGCGTCTTCGTCGCACGACGATGAACATCTTGAATGTGACTCAGGCTTCTACGAGGAAGAAGTAAAATGCTTGAAGGAGTTCGATGAAGCGTTTCAAGCCAATGTCTCAGATCCAAGCCTTTGCAGGTTTGTATCTAAATTCTAAATATTTTGATTTGTCATTGCGCTGGACAAATTTTTTGATTTTCTGTATTTTGTAGTTTGCCTTGTCTATTTGGTTTTTAGTAAGTACATTTGTACTTGCTCAACCTCGTGACACACTTTTCTAAGGGTCAACCATTAAGTGTGACCCATTATTCTTACTGACCCATTTTTTAAACTGTGACATATTTTTCTGAGTGACTCTTAGCCATTTTTCTAAGTGTGACCCATTTTTCTATAAGTGTGACCCATGTTTCTAACTGTGACTCATTTTTCTAACTGTGGCTCAGTTTTCTGACTGTGACACATCTCTCCAACTGTGACTCATTTTTCTAACTGTGACTCATTTTTTTAACAGTGACTCATTTTTATAACTGGTCCATTTTTTAAACTGACACATTTTTCAAACTGCGACACATTTTCCTAATTGACCCATTTTTTAAACTGTGACAACTTTTTCTAACTGTGACCCATTTTTCAAGCTGTGACACATTTTTCTTAGAGAATCTTAGCCTTTTTTTTTGAAGTGCGACCCATTTTTCTATAAGTGTGACCCATTTTTCTAAGAGAGTCTCAGCCATTTTTCTAAGTGTGACCCATTTTTCTATAAGCGTGACCTATTTTTCAAACTGTGACCCATTTTTCTAATTGAGTCAGCTATTTTTCTAAGTATGACCCATTTTTCTATGTGACCCATTTTTCAAACTGTGACCCATTTTTCTGATTTGAGTCAGCCATTTTTCTAAGTGTGTCCATTTTTCTATAAGTGTGACCTATTTTTCTAACTGTGACTCATTTTATTTTTTCTAACTTTGACATATTTATTTAAGTGAGTCAGCCATTTTTGTAAGTGTGACCCATTTTTCAAACTGTGATACATTTTTCCAATTATGATCCATGTTTTAAACTGTGACACATTTTTCTATAAGTGTGACACATTTTTCTAAGTGTGACTCACTATTCTATAAGTGTGACCTATTTTTCTATAAGTGTGACCCATTTTTCTAACTATGACATATTTTTCTAAGTAAATCTTAGCCATTGTTTTAAGGGAATCTTAGCTATTTTCTAAGTTTGACCCATATTTCTATAAGTGTGATCAATTTTTCGAACTGTGACCCATTTTTTCTAACTGTGACACAATTTTCAAGGTAAGTCTTAGCCATTTGTCTAAGTGTGACCCACTTTTTTTTAAGTGTGATCCATTTTTCTAACTGTGACACAATTTTCTAAGTGAGTCAGCCATTTTTCTAAGTATGACCCATTTTTCTAACTGTGACACATTTTTCTCAGCGAGTCTTAGCCATATTTCTAAGTGTGACCCATTTTTCTATAAGTGTGACACATTTTTCTAACTGTGACACAGGGAGGCTTAGCCATTTGTCTACGTGTGACCCATTTATCCAAGTGTGTATGACAGATGCTTTTTTTATTTGCTCGATTAAATCTCCCCAGTGTACTGGTAAGTATAGCATTAAATTTTTTTTCGATAGCGATTTTCCTTCTACGTGTGTTGATGTACCAAAAGCGTCAAATTTAACTTCCGGTGGGAGACCAAAATCAGGAGACTGGGGACGAGTGTGACGTCATTTCAGGACTCCAAGCCTCGCAAAAAACAGATTGCTCATTTTTTTATTTTGTGAAGTTTTATATGAAATAATTCATATATGTACTGCGGTTGTAGATGAAAGTGAAGAGTGATCATCGCAGTAAATTTTCCAATTTAAGCAATTGGAAAGAAGAAGCCTGAAAAAAATCAGGGCTTCAACGGGATTCGAACCCGTGACCTCCGCGATACCGGTGCGATGCTCTACCAACTGAGCTATGAAGCCACATATTGGGAGCGAGGTCAGTTTATTGAGTTCATATCTTCCCGTGCAGTGAAATGATGTGAAGTTTTATATGAAATAATTCATATAAATTAATTTCATATAAAACTTCACATCATTTCACTGCACGGGAAGATATGAACTCAATAAACTGACCTCGCTCCCAATGTGTGGCTTCATAGCTCAGTTGGTAGAGCATCGCACCGGTATCGCGGAGGTCACGGGTTCGAATCCCGTTGAAGCCCTGATTTTTTTCAGGCTTCTTCTTTCCAATTGCTTAAATTGGAAAATTTACTGCGATGATCACTCTTCACTTTCATTTTTTTATTTTGTTATAAACAACGCACTATTGTACCATTTCATAGCGAATTTATTAGCTTACAATAAGAAAATGACTGAGAAATCTGTTTTTCGCGAGACTTGGAGTCCTAAAATGACGTCACAATCGTTCCCAGTCTCCTGTTTTTGGTCTCGCGGTTTTTCACCCCACCGGAAGTGAAATTTGACAGTTTTGGTACATCAAAACACGGGGAAGGAAAATCGCTCCCGAGAATTTTTTTGGTTATACTTATCAGTACATTGGGGAGATTTAACCGAGCAAATAAAAAAATCTGTCATATACACTTTAAGTTTGACCCATTTTTTCAACAGTGACACATTCTTTTATTTGTGACCCATTTTTCAAACTGTGACACATTTTTCTAAGTGTGACCCATTTTTCCAAGAGTGACTCATTTTTCTAAGTGTGAACCATTTTTTAAAAAGTGTGACCCATTTTTCTAGCTGTGACCCATTTTTCTAACTGTGACACATTTTTCTAAGTGGCACATTTTTATAAGTGTGACCCATTTTACTAACTGTGACACATTTTTTTAAAGTGAGTCAGCCATTTTTCTAAGTGTGAACCATTTATCTAAGTGTGACCTATTTTTCTAAGTGAGTCAGCCATTTTCTAAGTGTGAACCATTTATCTAAGTGTGACCCATTTTAAGTGAGTCAGCCATTTTTCTAAGTGTGAACCATTTATCTAAGTGTGACCCATTTTTCTAACTGTGACCCATTTCTCCAGAAAAATTCAGCGATCCATGTTTAGCCGAATTTCCAACGCCAAGTTTACTGCGATTTACAGCATTAGCCTGATCCCAATCTCTCTGTTTATCGTTTTTGATCATCGCATATTTTATTGTTACTCTCAGTAACTTGTTTCAAGAAGAAAAAAAATAATATCACTGTGGTAGTTAGGCTTTTGATATTTATTGTAATGTACTTTCCTATATTGATGTTTTTATTTATGTATATATCCTATTATTGTGTATTCTATGTTAGAGGTCAAAGTTCAAATTTAAGAGTATTTTTACATGTCAGGTTTTAGTTATCTTTGGGATGATAGGTGAATAAAAATGGTCAGTTTAGATCTCGGTAATGAAATGTGAAAGGTGAATTGATCAACTTGACACAAGCATGGGACAAAGAAAAAAGTCTGAGTCCCCGACAGGAATCGAATCCATGACCTCCCGAACACCGGGAGGGCGCTCTATCCACTCAGCCATGAGAACTCATGAAAATTGTAGCCTTTTCTACCTCAGAAATGATATTTTACAAAGGGAAGTATAACATTTATAAGTACCTATAGCTAAGTTGTTTTTCCACTTGATTGTGAATTGTTTATTTGAAACCAGTTTAAATAAGTTATTTGCTTTGTAAACCACCTTGGTGTCTGGCAAAGTCATTGAACCATAGAAAACATTTAATATTTTGAGTTTCTTCTCATTCTTTTGCAGTAAATTCACCCAGTCTAAGAGTTGTCTCAGAGATCTTATAACAACAAGCTGTTCTAAAGGGAGTAGAACGTCTTCCCTTGAGTTTGCTCTGGTGTTTGATGATTTCAATCCCTTCTGCCAGGGAAGCGTCGATCAACAAGCGGGTAACATTTTCATATTTATTCGCAACATAAATACCAAAATGTAAACAACAACAGCAACAACTGGAAACGTGTACATGAAAAGCTATTTGCAAGTTTTGTGGTGTACTGTATCTATGTATAAGCATTCAAGGAGAAAGGAAAGGTTTTTATTTCTACTACGTAAGTTGGCATGTCTAGAATCTAAATATCCTGCAAATTTTCCTTTCGCTAAGTGAACTTGTGGCCCGTACTTGTGAATTCCCTTGGCGTTAATTCTTCAGTTTTGTAAGCCTAGTTTTTTGCACAATGTAGCTACGAGAATGCCACCTGGACTGTGAATAGAGCCGAAAAAGCATTAGAAACAGCTACAATTTAGCAGGTCTAGATGTTTCGGTTTTACTAATTTTGTCTTTCTTTAGATGATGCGTCCTCCCCTTCTCCAGAAGAATTCAGCGATCCATGTTTAGCCGAATTTCCAACACCAAGTTTACTGCGATCTACAGCATCAGCCTCATCCCAATCTCTCTGTTTATCGTTTTTGATCATCGCATATTTTATTGTTACTCTCAGTAACTTAATTCAAAAAGAAAAGAAAAATAATACTCAATGATATTTGCCCGCATCCTCGGGAACAGCTTTTGAGGTTATCTTGAGGTAAGGTTGAAGTGTGTAGTTAAAGACACGGTCTCTATCATTTGTTCATCAGTAACATTACTTTACGTGGACAGGCGGAGCACCAGTTTGACGCAGTTTGATAATCACCGCCTCAATAGACACATGCACATTCGGTGAACCTATTTTGCTAGCCTTGTTACACTTTCATTCACCCTAACACCGTATCTACAGCTCTATTCGACATAATTGTGAAAATAAAAATTCTGTTGGGTAGGCTGTCGATGGGCCACTGTACTTATTATAGAAGTATTTACTGATTTTTACGACTAATAACAAAACCGCAAAAAAACAGTCACTGAGTGAGGAAATGAGTAGATATCTGTCCAGTTTTACTGGGTAATCAATCATAAACAAATATTTAGTAAGCAAATTATGATTCATATAATACATAGGCCTTCCGCAGGTACACGTATCGATCAATCACTTGTCATTTCTTACTTTATATACTCGCACAATTTCGTGTTTTTGGAACTATTTACCAGTGTAAGCACTTTTTCACCTTTGGATTGATTTTGTTGTACAGTGCAAATAAAAGGTTGATATAAATAATAAAAGTTTGATATCCGACTTGAATATCGACCGTTTCTCCAAATGGGCGATAAAACCTTAAAGAAGGAAAACCAGAAGCCCTAAATAGTTTGATAGTAAGCTTATTATTGCATATTAATGAAATAATATAAATATCGATGTAACCCGCCAAGATTAGCCTAGGCTACCTGCAGGTTGATCTGTCATTATAGTTAAGTTTCTAACTTAATTATTGTAAAATTTATGTAAATTATTGAAAAGTGAATAAAGTTTTGTTGTTGCTGCTGTTAAATGGGCAAGTATATATAGGAGAGAAAGGAATAACAAAACAAAAGAAGAAGGCAAAAGGAATGAATTGAAGTGGCACACCCTCTTTACTCACAAATGGCGCCCATCTTGAACGTGGTCAAATTGCATCAGCTGTCAGCAATATGTCCATTTTCAAGTCGGAAAATATAAAATTTTCCAAGTTGTAATGGCGGGACGATTTCACTCCATCACTCTTTCACTGGGTCACTTCCTGTTAGACATTTTCAGACCCCGGGTGAAACACCCGTATCAAAACATCTGCAGGAATGCTTGTGGAAAAAAAAAATTAACTCCTAAA
>CBDDTI010000152.1:0-8762 GCA_965233585.1 bacterium | reverse complement strand
GGTGACATCAACTGACCGAGTGGGCCGGGAGTTTGGGTCTGCTCACCGACAAAAATAAATAAATAAACCGAAGGTAGACCAAGCAACCGCCCAGCCTACGGCTGCGCGGTTTAAAAATGCCATTCTTCTTTACTTTGAAAAGCCTTTCAAATAAGAAGCAATTATTTTTTACTTCACAGGCACTTTAAACTGGGCTGCTTACTGGAAATAGGCTTCTTTATTGGGACAGGGTGCTGTTCCATACCCTTCTTCCTTGCGTTTTTTGTCATACGATCCCTACCCCTTTTCTCGTTTACACCTGCAACGCAGGCTATATTTGTTTTAAGTGTGTTTTTATTTGTTAGGTAGTCTGCTTACGCAAGTACGTTAGCACTGCAGTTACACCACTCTGGACCGTTGTCGCAGTGTTGCCTGTTTTTTGGAAGACAAATATTTCCAGTTGTGGAAGACTTTACCAGGAAGGTGTTTGCATTGTTATATGATACTGTAAATAAAAATATAGTTCTCCATAGAATCCCTGGGTATAGGGTACTGATTTCAGCAATTTGGGTAGTCCTAAAAATAAATATTAATGTAACTGTACCATAAATGAGGAGACCTTACCCATGAGAGCATGAGATAAGAGCGAGGGAAAATTCATTAATGGCATTGGTTAAATTTGCAGGAGAAGGGCTTGGCAGGAGAAAGACAGAGTCAACTACAAAGAATGATACACATTTGACCTGGAAATTATCACATAATATTGTTATAGTTTTGTGTTTTGATTGTCATGGTAGGATTTTGACCCAGAAAAGTTGGGTGGGGGCTGCACATACCTATATAGCCCATATAAGGGAGTTACCCCCCCCCCCCCCTCCCGGGGTTTTGAGTGAGATGTTTTAAGCTGTCTCTGTTTTCCTCTTTGTGCTTCACTGAAGTTGATAATATCTCATAAAGAATATCAGATGCTGAAAGCACGAACATGAGAGACATGAATTGACAATTGTTGACCTTATTACATTAAAGCATGTAACCTTGTCAACACTTTTTAAATATTCAAAACTTTAAAACACGTTTTCAAAAGCAAGCTTTTTAACCTCATTTGAAAACACAAAATTATTTGTGTAATCACAGATGGAGTAATTTGAGAAATCTTAATTAGAAAATAGTATTTTTAATTAGTTATTTGGAGTTTACTCTAATCTTGACCTTTTCCCTCTACAATATTTGTTTGAATATCCAATGTGTTGTGGCATGTACTTTACCTTGAAATTCATTAAAACAAACGAGCTAGTTATTCTGGAAGCCACTTGCAAGTACTTTTAGATAGCGTTTACGTTTAGAGCCTTACATTTTGTAGGTGTGCATGTCCATTTCATGTATGCTGTAATTTGCAGAAAAAGACGGCCAAATCAGGGACATCAAAAATTGTAGGGTATAGATTTTCCTCTGCATCATTCATTTGCCTTATAAGTAATGGAATATACTCATTTTAGCCTGGATCCTTTGTGTCAACCAAAGCATTCCTTCATTCCACATTTTGTACTGTGTAACAACTTGTTACAATTTTGGCATGAAAATTTAAAACATCTTGGCTCTGAGAATTGTAGAAAACTTTCCACAATGCAACAAAATGCAATAAGCATCATGCACACCATACACATATTCCAAAACTGATCCTTAAACAAGGCATCCTTTGCATTCTGGGACGAAATGGTTCATAAAAGCTGATCATCATTGAACTGAAATTCGTATACTAACTTTTAACCTAAAAAAAGGCAAAGGCATCTCACTAAAACTCCTTTTGATCACATGATTTTGAAAGACAAAGCTATACAGGTATGGTGCTCCACTTGGCAGCCCATTGGGTCACCAGAGCTCCACTACAAAAGAGATTGATGTCTGTGTTTCACTGTTTCTTTGTCAGTCAATGATCTTAATGCATGCAAAAAAACTTGCATCAGTCTCTTGTTTCCAATTATGGAATGCCCAACAGGTTTGCTCTTCACACCAACATGTCACCAGCAGAGCCTGACATCGACAAGAACAGTGTGACTCTTTTATGAGCTGTTTAATTCAGAACTGTGTATGTACAAAATGTTTTGGTCATTCAGTTTTAAACACTTATTCTTTTCGAATCACAATGCATCTCAGGGCTTGGTGCAAGAGGGACGTAAGTGACTTTTTCAGGTGAAATTTTTTTTCCTTCAAAAGTGCCTGAATTTTTGCATGTGCTTTTCAATTAAGTAGAAAAACATTCTCCTGTATCGTTTTTCTGACTGAAATGCTCTAGTTCTGCTTTGTTGTGTTCATTGTGCACACTTCAATATTTTGTCTTTGTTTTTCTCAGAAACAAAGTGCAAACCAGGCAAAAAAATACAGGGGAATGTTGTACTACTTAATTGAAAAGCACATGCAAAAATTCAGGCACTTTTGAAGGAAAAAAAATTTCACCTGAAAAAGTCACTTACGTCCCTCTTGCACCAAGCCATTCAATAGGCCTAACAAGGCCTTTGAGGCCAGGCCTGAAGGCGCTTTGAGGCCTGGCCTCCTCAAAGGCCTTAAGGCCTTAATATGAAAGGCCGCGGGCAAGAACGTCCCCTAGATTTTTCGCTAAAATCGAATGGCCAAAACAGCTCCAAACTTCGCATGCCAATTTGTTTATATGTGTAGAAAACTGCCTTGCACTTATTTCCCCCCGTTTCTGTTGTGTATTTCAGAAATAAAGTATGCAAAAACACTTGCATGTCACGGTCGGCCTCTTTTGGAGCTGCTCTGTTACACAATGAAAGAAAACGGCCTTTTGTTTTCCAATACAGTGACTATTAGCGTTGTTTTTCTTGTAATTTTTTTCAAATGATCACTTAAACCCTTAGGGTTAAGAGTTCCCAGTTTTATTAGAGCTAGGGTTAGGGTTACCGCTAGAAACAAGGGTTAGCGTCGAAGATTAGGGTTACGGAACAAGGTTAGGGTTAGGGCTAGTGCTCAGGGTTAGGGTTATTGCTTGGGGTTGGGGCTAGCGCTCAGGGTTTAGGTCATTGCTTAGGGTCAGCGCTAACACTTAGTGTTAGGGTTAGCGCTAGTGCTTAGTGTTAGGGTTAGCGCTAACGTTTAGTGTTAGAGTTAGCGCTAGCGCTTAGTGTTAGGGTTAGCGCTTAGTGTTAGGGTTAGCGCTAGTGCTTAGTGTTAGGGTCAGCGCTAACGTTTAGTGTTAGAGTTAGCGCTAGCGCTTAGTGTTAGGGTCAGCACTAACGCTTAGTGTTAGGGTTAGCGCTTAGTGCTTAGGGTTAGCGCTAGCGCTTAGTGTTAGGGTTAGCGCTAGCGCTTAGTGTTAGGGTCAGCGCTAACGCTTAGTGTTAGGGTTAGCGCTTGGGATTAGGTTTAGAGTTAAGGTCAGGATACGTTAGGGTTAGCGCTGTGTTAGGCCAAGGAAAGCAATTTCGACTTTTGAAATCTCTCGCACGAATCGATGCCTAAATCAAGTCAATGAGTAGTGCCTAGAGAGAGAGAGAGAGGTTGAACGTTTTGCAAATCGGTTACGTCAACAACAACAACAACAACAACAACTTTATTGACCCTTACACTTGACAGAAATTAAATTAACATGAAATAAAAAATCAAAACTGAAAGGGTGTTGGCTTCCTAAAATAACTAAAAAGTTAACAAAGTTAGGAAGCCAAATTACATATAATAAATTACAATATTAGGGTCGGAACACACAAACACACACACACACAATGTTTATACATAAACGAAATTTACAAGTCATGGGAAGAAAGTGTGTCAGTGATTTACAGTGCGTTTCACAAAACGTTTGACGGTCTCCGAAGTTGGTTTGAAATTCCTGAAGTTCGCTACGAACTTAGCGATTTGGTTCCGTAGTTGTCAATCAAATCGTGAACGTGAATTTCACGCCGAACTTCGTTGGGAAGTTATCAAGTTCATTGCGAGAGAAATTGTCTCGGAATTTCCTTATACGTTGTGGTCACGTCGATTAGGGATTACTAGTTTTAAAATGAGCTATAACACCTTGCAACTGAATTTTCCCAGATGTCATCCGACACCCACCTAAAAATAGAATACAATTTCTGTCGCGTTAGTTTATTCTCGGGTAGCTTCAGATAGAACTTCCACGCATAGCGGTTTAAAAGTACTTTACATTTAAATCTATCAGAGATGAAACCCCTTTTTCAGGACATACATCCTTCTAGGAATAGCGTCAAAAAAAACCAGAACATTTTAATGTCGTATTGTTGAACTTTTGTATTTACCTTTTTATTGTAAACAAAATGCTAGTCGCGCCATCCGTCTGTGATGTGGAGTCCTTCTGTACTTCTCAAATAATTTACATTTTCAAAACTAAACATCATAAAATAAGCATTGCTTGGTTGAAGATTTTTTTCACTTTGTTTAAATTCATTTGAGTAGTCATATTATCAAACTAGCTACACCGAATGGCACGAACTTCGCAACTTCCCAACGAAATTCAGCGTGAAAATTGACAACTATGTAATGAAATTGCCGATTTCGTAGCGAACTTTGGAAACCGTTTGTCAAAAGTTTTGTGAAACGCACTGTAAATGTTTCTGCGTTAAATGATTTTTTGGTCACCAAACTGCTCGTTCCATGAAATGATTATTTCTGACGACACAGAATGAGGAAGCCTTAAGCTAACACGCTGCTCATACCGAAAAAAAGCGCATGAAACGAAAAATTTGTCAGCAAAGGAACGCTAAAATACAAAGCAAAAACTTACATTTCGGCTGAAGTTTTCTTCCTAACCTGCGATCAGACGTTCTTTGTCTTTTTTCTTCGTGGCGGGCTCGATCTTATCACAATTCAAAGTAATCATCTGCTTGGAAATCCACGATACACACTCACGGAACGCTTGCTTGCCAATTTAACCGACCTGCGATTTCGTAAAAATGGCTTGGAATTCCTTTAATTTAAGCATTAGCTTTTAACCTAAACACAGGTCAAATTCAACGGCTTTGCTGCCTGCCCTTTCTCACCAGATCCCGGCCGTGTCTGAGTCACGCTAGGACGCGCTATAAGTCATGCACACAACGGTCACGACGATGTATGTATGTATGTATGTATGTATGTATGAAAGATTATTATGGGATATCCCAGATATTTTTCGAGCGAGGGTGGTGGACGGCAGCCAATTTCAAGAAAATAATAGAGTCTAGAAAGCACTTCTAATTTCCAAAACTGACACACGCTGGAGTTTGGCAAATCAGCCGTAAGTCCACGACGAATGCTTTGTTTTGCAACAAGAAGTGTTTCTAAACTCTACCGCCTGGCTCACTTGTTCTTCAATGGCTAAGTTAACGGCAGACTTAAACCATGATCTCAGAACAAGAACACACCTCGGTTCTTTGAGGCATGCTGGTGACTCATCGAGGATCAAAGGCTTAATGATGCCAAATCTCCTACCAGGCGGGCGCAAATATTCCTCGAATAAGCGTTGAATATCGGTGGAAATAACGAGCAAACTTCAATTTCCTTCATTAACAGGTAAGCTCTGAATTTGTGCTACTGCTTTGCGCGCCAAATGCCTACGTCACAATGCCGTCACAATGCCAGCTAAAAAACCTATCGGTCCCAGCCCGTAAAAACG
The DNA here is from genome assembly GCA_965233585.1 of bacterium. Taxonomy (GTDB): domain Bacteria; phylum SAR324; class SAR324; order SAR324; family NAC60-12; genus CBDDTI01. The sequence goes on along the minus strand of CBDDTI010000152.1, from coordinate 3,160 downwards.
GCAATTCACTTACAAAGCACGAAGATAAACAAAAATCCTTTTGTTACTCGCGCCTTCAGGCCTGGCTGGCCTCAAAGAGTGTTTTTGCATACTTTATTTCTGGAATACGCAACAGAGACGGGAGGAAATAAGCGCAAGGCAGTTTTCTACACGTATAAACAAATTGGCATGTGAAGTTTGGAGCTGTTTTGGCCATTCGATTTTAGCGAAAAATCTACGGGACGTTCTTGCCCGCGGCCTTTCATATTAAGGCCTTAAGGCCTTTGAGGAGGCCAGGCCTCAAAGCGCCTTCAGGCCTGGCCTCAAAGGCCTTGTTAGGCCTATTGAATGGCTTGGTGCAAGAGGGACGTAAGTGACTTTTTCAGGTGAAATTTTTTTTCCTTCAAAAGTGCCTGAATTTTTGCATGTGCTTTTCAATTAAGTAGAAAAACATTCTCCTGTATCGTTTTTCTGACTGAAATGCTCTAGTTCTGCTTTGTTGTGTTCATTGTGCACACTTCAATATTTTGTCTTTGTTTTTCTCAGAAACAAAGTGCAAACCAGGCAAAAAAATACAGGGGAATGTTGTACTACTTAATTGAAAAGCACATGCAAAAATTCAGGCACTTTTGAAGGAAAAAAAATTTCACCTGAAAAAGTCACTTACGTCCCTCTTGCACCAAGCCATTCAATTATGTCTGCCCAAAATAGAGACGTGAAAGGACACAAGTCATGTCTTGCAATGTAACAAAATTATTTCCAGCACTGCAAGCACTTTGAAATAAAAATTACCTGGTAAGTTTGTCTTGGATCCTCAAACAAGAAGAACCTGACAGAAAGAAGTGGATCTTGAACTTAAGGTTGATAGTGCCAACACAACTGGATGCATGCTGTTCTAGCTGCTTCTTTATTGGTTTTTCCAGTACCAGCCACCACTCATGGCCTTTCTTAGTCTTGTAACTTAAACCAAAGTATTCAACCTGCATGAATAGATTAACATTAATAAACCAACACATTACCACATACAGTACCTTTTTGTAAATTATACATAGCTAGTTCAGAATGATGGCACTGAATTGCCAATGAACCAAAATCACTCCCCTGTATATATGTGATTATTGCCAAGAGACTAAGAGATTCTGATCTACGATTTATTTCCGAGGCCAGGAACTATGATACATTCCTAGAAGTACCTCAGATAATGCACACACACAACATAACAGGATCTAAGACTTTGCACGACATGAATTGGATGTAGAGTATAAGGAAATAAGTACTGTCTCAAATCTTAAAATTGCACAGCTGCTTAATTTGAAGGGCATAAGGGGCAGCCCATTAAGGAGTTTCTGAAGGCAAGGGGGTGTTAATGTTCATGTTGCCCATGTTAGGTGTGGATATTTTCCAGGAACTATAGTACATTCAAACAACATTTCAAGCAAATTCAATGGGCTGTTTTAGTTGTGAGCAGTTCGGGGGACCCAAAGGTTGTATTTCATTGGTTAGCAGCAAGACACCATTTACACCCTCTTTGATGAGCTGTTACAAGCTTTCAAAACTAAATAGGAGTCTAAAACTCAGGCTTTATTTTTGAGTGGATTTTCCTACATTTGTATTTCAACTGATGAGTTAAGTACGGCAGAAGAGTGGCGTTTGAATCAGTTCGGTTCGGCAGATTAGATTTGGAGCGGCAAACAACATTAAATTCGGCAGGGTCTGCCGCACTATGCGACATTGGAGCGGTGGCTGATTCATACGGCGCTCTCATCATGTGCCGAACCTAATGCATAGATTACTGTAATGTATTTTTCATATAACGGCACTCGTGATTGGCTCAAAAGTAAGTGGCATGACCAGTCTTGCATGAAGCTCGAAGACGTTGCTTAAAACATAGTTAGTCGAATAACTATGCTTAAAATAAACACAACAAACATTCTGTCACGTTTCGGAGCTCCCTTCTTGCTGTCTATTGACGAGAAACGGGACTGTTTGAGCGAGTTTGTATAGCACAAATTCATTTTTTGCTGTTTCTTCGTGATACTAGCCCAGCTTATGAGATTCCCCTTAACTGGTCGAATTTACTGGGAGAAAACCTGTCTAAATACAAACACGGAACCTTGCGATTGAATTTGCTTCCCTAAATATTGCTTTAAACAGCGAGATATTAATCACAGCTTTTCTATTTGGACAGAGTTAGTGAATTCAGATCGCATATTTTTCTCATCGAAAAATATTTACCATGACCTTCCCGAATTAAGTCCGATGCAAGTACGCCGTCTGAATCAGCCGTCGCTCCAAAGTCACTCCAAAGTCGAACCATATTGAGTTTGGTTCGGCACATGAGTGGAGCGGCGTTTGGAACGGGCCTTAGTTACGAAGGGTAATTTGACACTCTTGTTTTTCACAAGGGAGTAAATTCAATTAGAGCTGACGAATCGTCACCATTTGTTCCCACAAGATGTTTGCTATCTTTAGTTTCAAATGGTAACTTAATACTTTTGTCTTGTATATGAGTGTAAATTCAATTAGAGCTCCCAAGTTATCGGCTATTGTTCCCAGAATATTATTAAACAAAAAAGAAGCTTTCATTTCTGGATGGTTTTTAGGTCTCTGCAGTAGCAGTTTATTTATATTTGATGAGCATTTTTTTGTGACATTCTTTTCAGTCCGATATCTTTTAAGGTAAAAAGTATGAAAACTGCTCAAATGTTCTTTGAAGACTAAGTGGCCCCAAGTAAAAGTGCAATTTAATTAAATCAGACGTTTAACGTGTTAGAGTTTTTTCTCTTTCGGTGAATTAGTGTTGTCGTGTTGTGTTGTGCTGTATTAAAAGGGTAAACTTACGACTTGCGAAAAGGTCTCTTCACTTGAGTACTTTGGGCAAAAATTCCTTTTGGGGGTTGGAAGGGCTTTGTGATCAATGAGTGAGGGAGTTATGCATTTTCGTGTGTCACACCAATCACAGTGTGGGTTGTATCAAAGAACGAATCAAATTGCCTGTCAGAAAATAAGATGGTATCTACATTAATCTGGAGACATGTCAGTTTACAGTACGTTGTTCAGTCAAACATTTTTTGGCTTACTATTTTGCTATCTTACCATTACCGATGTAACGATGTATTTACAAATTATTATAGATTTCCAGTTTCCTTCTTGATGTACATCGCAAGCCAAAAAAACTAAA
>CBDDTI010000151.1:0-15966 GCA_965233585.1 bacterium | reverse complement strand
AGCAAAGCTTTAATCCTCTGTTAACTCGGAGGAATCCCCTGGGAATGCAAGTACAAACTAGCGTAGAGTTGCCCTGATTCAGACTTATCGACTGGCTCAGTTTCTTTCTAGATACAGCGATTTCTTAGCCTTCTATGGCAGCTGCTCTAACCGGGTATTTCATTTTGCATTGTTTTGGCAGAATGTCTCATAACGTTTAACGGATTCGCGAGGAAGTTTGGACATGTTTTAGTTTTAATAAAATAAAAACAACAACGAAATGTCTTTGGATCATTGATAGTATTAAGTTACCAAGTTTACCGCCGGTAATTCAAGGACACTCTAGAATGATATCAGTTGAATTAAACAATAAAAAAATGTGGTCATAACTACTCAACATGGCAAAAAGGTTTGCTTCTAAAAATAATTCAATGCAGGTTAATGTCGGAAGCATTACAGAACAGTTCCTTTCTGACAGGTGTAAATAAAATCAATAACAATTCAAAGTTTGTCATTACCAATTCCTGAATAATTAGTAATATTAAAAATTCAATGTTTTGTTCACATCGTTAATATTTTGCGCGAGGCAAGGTAAGCTATTTTATGGTACTATTTAGCGTTTAAACTCACAAAATGTTAAAAATAACATCAACTTTAACAATTTACATTGGGTAGCTCTACGAGAGCAGGGACTAAACTTTCCAATTATCAACTAAAAAAGACCCTGTGGATAGGAATCTATTAAAAGCTAAAGAAAGCTTTGGCAGTCAAAACAAGCAAATAGGTATTTTTAACATGCTTATTTTTCAAAGGCAATTATCTAAAGATTATTGCCTGCTTCACTTCATAGCAACCGTCGATTTTTTCAGCCATTCCACAATTTCTAAATCAGTCTTGGTTAAAATCATGCCTGTTGCTACCGAAGGTTAAAATTGCGACCTTGGTAAGCTGGAATGAATGGGATGCAAGTTTGTCCTTAGGTTGAACATACCATTGTATGAAAGCAATGATGTTTTTTATCACGAAGCAAAGCTTGAGGCCTAGATCGTCTTCACCCTCGAAACCATCAGCTTCAGTTGTCACTGTTTAGAACAAACGGTTTGAAATTAGTATTAAGCCTTTACCTGTTTTTAAATATACTTTTTTATAGATTGAACAAATGCGTATTAAAAGATAAACTGAGTTACAAGACCGTAAGAAAGAAGTGACTTTCAACAGTGGCATATTATTCGCTAATCGGCATGTGCGTGTCAATTCTTTGCATGGCCGGAGAAACAGGTGATTAAGGGCCTCTTATAATATAACTTTTAATAGTAACATCCTCGAGAGGTTTTTCAGAAACTATTTACAAACTGTTTAAAATTTATAAAAGCGAAAAAGACAAAAAGACTCGAAATCGCAATTCAGGATGACATTCTACCAAATTCTAAAGCTTATGAAGGGAATGTCTGTTTCAGTAGTGTGTCTCTCAGAGCGCGCTTGAAAGAAGTCAGTGATGCACTTTGCCTAAGTTCATTATGCAGGTTATTCCATGTGTTGGCCCCTCTGTAGGAAAATGTGCGCTGGCCAATAGCCGTTCTGTATAGCGGAATCTGCAAAAAATTCCGCGTACGAGTGTTACGGGTATGTATATTTGAGCGCTTTGTAAACTTGCTCATTAAGTATTGAGGCGCAAGATCGTTCTGACATTTAAAGATCAAAACGGAGTTCCTATAGAATAATTGTTCTTTAACAGGAAGCCAATTTAGCTCTCGAAGCAGGGGTGTTACGTGGTCAAACTTCCTAGAGTTTGTTACAATCTTGCTGGCAAAATTCTGAATAAATTGTAATCTGTTTATATTCTGGAGTGTAGTATTTGACCATACAGATGAGCAGTAAAGCATCTTACTAAAGACTAACGACGTTACTAACAACGCTAGTGTTTCCTTGTCGAAGCTCCTCTTAACTCTATTTATTTGGCAAAGCCTTGCGAAACAAGATGACACTACACATGAAATGTAGTAATCGTAGGTCAGATGGGGGTCAAGAAAGACTCCCAAGTCCTTGGCAGAGTCTGTTGGCTCCAGTGTTTTACCTAAGAATACCACTCTAGGGACTTCTGGTAACCTGCTTAACATCTGTCTAGTACCAAGGAAAAGGAGTTTAGTTTTATCGGGATTGATAAGTAAATGGTTCTCGCAGCACCATTGAGCTACACTGTGAAGGTCTTGTTCGAGCTTTTCAGTGGCAGCATCAAGCTCAACGAGCGGAAATGACATGAATAGTTTTGAGTCATCCACATACGATTCAAGGTTGCAAAACGTCGGTGCCGTGGGTAAATCGTTGAGATAAATGCAGAACAACAATGGTGATAAGATTGCGCCTTGAGGGACTCCGTGAGTTATAGGTAGAGTATTAGAGCAGGCAGAGCCAATTCTCACATATTGCCTGCGACCAGTTAAATAGCTCTTGAACCATTTAACAGTAGAGGATGAAGCTCCTAAGATGGAGGGTTTGTGGAGCAACCTTGCATGGTCTATACTGTCAAAGGCTTTGGATAGATCTAATAGTACTAGTGCTGTTATCTGCTTTTTATCCATTGCTTCGAGTATCTTATCCGTGAGCAGCATGTTTAAGGTCTCTGTAGAATGAGCTTTTTTATTGCCGCTTTGGTGAGAAGTAAGGCGATTGTTTTTTGTGAGATAGGCACTGAACTGATTCAAAACAATCCTTTCGAGGACCTTTGAAACTACGGCCAGCAAAGATAACGGTCTTTTGTTGGCAGCTTTTTCATGGTCGCCGTCTTTAAGAATCGGAATCACCTCAGCATCTTTCCCGTTATCAGGAAATGTGCTAGTAAGGATGGAACAATTGATGATGTCAGCAAGAGGACCCAGTATGACAGGGAGACATTCTTTTATTACACGAGCGCTGATCTTGTCCGGTCCCGGTGATTTATTCATTGGGAGAGATGTTACAATTCGGCGAACCTCCTCGCGTGACACTGTCCTTAAATCGAATAATTCCATAGAGGAATTGTCTATGCGAGTTTCGAATGAAAAATCTCGGACTGTGATGTTATGTTCTTCCCTCAAGCGCTGTACTGCGTCAGCGGCATTTAAGCCGACTTTAGCAAAAAAATTGATTGAATTCGTTGGTTAAGACTGTCACATCCTTGGTAAAGGCTAGTCTCTGGTTATCTTTGGAGGGGATGGTGCGATTAATAATTTTCCAGAGTGAGCCAGAGTTGTTTTTATTAGCTGTGACCTCTTCAAAGGTGTAATTTCTTTCAGCTTCTTGTAGCTTTTTCTTGACAAGTCGCGGGAATGTTTGAAATTTATCCACTCGGTGTCTTGGCGAGACTGTATGAATTGCTTCAGAAGGAGATCTCGCGATCTCGTAAGATCCATGATTTCCTGGAACACGGTCTACTCCGAAGTTTAATTTGTTTCACAGGAGCGTGTAAGCTCAGGACAGATTGCAAAGTGTCATTTAAGATATTGAGCTTAGAGATCCCGGGTTCTGATATGAATACATCGAGATTTTTACGAATGGAAGGGTGGTGAAGCGAGATCTCGGAGAGCAAACCAGACCCGTCGACCGGGCTATATAAAGAGGCCCTTAAAAGTGTTTTTCACTTAAGTAGTCAAATCTGTAGATCTTTTATTGAGGCTTTGTGTCAAATTGGACTTACGAATCAAAGTAAACAATATCAGCTATTGCGTTTTTGCTGAAACAAAAATCTAACTTCTCATAAATACGTTTCGATTTTCACGTAGCAGTGATGTTAAGGTTTATTTTGAATCCGGGAACAACTAGAACAGGTTTTAGGAATCATTAGGTTAACGTTCAGTTCTGAAAACGTCAGAGCAAAGCCGTACATGTTACTGAAATAAGGGTGTACTTTCTTGCTATGCGAGCAAATTGGTCATTATAAAGGATCCTATATGGAGTTCTTAACCTCTTTTGACGTGTTTGTTGTAAGAATCGAATTCAATTCCGCAATAAAATCTACAAACTTACTCTCCTCGTTTAGGCATTGGTTTAGAAGCGCCGGAACTTTAGGGGTTGTTATTTTTCCACCGTAACTCGATACATTTTTCTATAAACTGCTTTTGAGGAGGTGTATTTTCTTATCTGAACTGTTGTGATTTAAAATACTACATAAGGACTACAATCACTTTTCCATGTCGGGAGGAAAGTAAATTCACTTGGATAAACCGGTAAATTATGAATATGATGCAAGTATAAGTTAATCGAGGATTGCTGGAACATGCGAAATAACACACATATCTAAAGCTGGCGTACGTCCCAGGTGCCTCATAATGCAAACATTAAGTATCGTATGGGAATAAAACAAGTGTATTCAAGAAGTAACAATATATATATATATATAAAAAATGTATGAATAATACCGTTTACCTGACTTCCCTGTAGGGTTTCACTTGTTTTGCATGTCGGGTCATACGACAAATGTTTCACTTTTAGTGAGCTTTGTTGAAACTATTTCCCCCCTTTAATTTCCCTTTTAGCAGCATGGATCTTAAGGTCAAGTGCTTGGGGTTATTTTTCCCATAAATTCTTAGCAACGATCAATTTAAGTATTTGTTTTGCTGCCTCGTCCTTTGTATATGGATAGTTTACCGCAATGATCTACGCTCGTTTGTTTTGCGTTCGTGTTTGCACTAAATAGACATGGAAGGAAACAATTCGACGATAGAGATTCTATTTTTTCGAAAACCAGCCATATAAAATACCTTCTTTTCAATATATGGCAGTTTCTTCGACTCAGAAAACAATAACCTCGATCTTATTGCTATCTGTAGCTCTGTTTAAACCTTGCTGTCACCACTACAATCCACGCTATGACATTCCGCACTACATTCCTCCATGTTTGTTTTGACCTGCGTCTCCCCAAATAATCCCATGAGCGCTTGCGGCGCGACTTCGTCCCCAGGCTATCACTCTTTTCCAAAGTGAGCTATAGCGGCCAAGCCATGGCGGCGACATCCTCAAGCGTCAAAACACGAAACAGCGTAACAATGTTAGAAGGAATCCTCCGGTGTATAAGTAACCTGGGAAGTAAACGAAGTAATATCTATCACATCCTCGTCGCTAAATGCAGTGCAGTTATAACCAGGGAAACGGAACCGTATGAACCTAATCAAACAACAAAGCGGTAACACACAACACTCTGTTTTTCTCCAGGTCTCGTGCCCCATACATGCGCATTACAAGTGCCATTGCGCCGTAAGAATAACCTGTGATATAACAGAACGGATAGCCGTATTGTAAGTTTTAGGGTGAGAGGTCACATGTAAATTACGTTCCTTTTCACTGGAATAACACACACATTTCAACGATGAAAACCTAAATCGTTTTTCTTTCTACTCGAGTAAACACACTTTAAAACGAAGGAAATATAATTTTCGCCCCCTTCCACTCGGGCAACTCCGTTTAGAAAGTGGGAAACAAGACTTGCTTCTCTTTGACTCCGATCACTAACTTTAGAAGATGAAACATCAATTCCGTTTCTTTTCACTCCGCCAACCCATTTTAGAACTAAAGAAATGTAAACTGCGATCCCTACCACGCGGTTTCAATTTAGAACGAGGGAAATATAAGTTGCCTTCTCTTCCACTCATTTAACGTGCTTTAAAGACACATGACGGACCAATACGCTTTGCGCGCGTCTATTATTGTTTTGGGAACACTGGGACGAGGCGCCATTGTTTGACGAGGTCGCCAAAGCTTGTGCATTTCGCGCGCTTGTTGGTCGTCAGAACACGATATGAGTTTGTCACTGTCTTTATTAGAAGATTCTCTGGAGGAGAGAAATTCAGGTGAAAGAGTCAACGCGTATGGCTCGATAGTAGCGGATAATAGGGCTATGGAGGAAGATGAAGCCGTTGAGATTGAAGAGGTTTGCTTGTTTTTCGATAGGAGCCTAAGAATTGTTTTCATATTCACTTACCTATTAATAATAGGATGAAATCGCTCAATCAGTTAACCTTCAAACAAAGTGCAGCTGTAAAGGGCAATGTGCCAAGAAAAAGAGCAGAGGAGCGTGCAAGTGTCGAGAGGCTAACAGAAGTTGCTTCGCGTAATGTACGTATGATAAACGAAAATGCAAAAATAAGGTAAGACGAATTATGTTGGATACATTGAAAAAAATTCTTGATTCTCGCCACATTAACTGTTAGATGGAATAAATTATTTTTTCTTTTATTTCGTGCTAGGAAACCAACACGGAGAATGCCGTTGATGAACCAGTTCTTGCTGATGGTGCCGATCGGTTCGAACAAGAAAACGGAGATAAAGGTAGAATAACCTACTCGTACATTTCTATTTTTTTCATCACTGTCATACTTGACTTTCTAAAAGTCCTTTCCACTAATTCTTGGTTCGCTCGCTCGCTCGAGAAAATCGAGAAAAAAGGTCGACTTGTGGCAAGTGTATGTCATTCTCTGCCCCTTTGTTAATTTTTGTTTGTTTCGTGTCAGAACATCAAGTTTTTCTCTTTGTATTAGTCGGTAGTACCGAACATACTTTATAGCTTAAGTTACGTATATTCTACTGGCCCAAGGCGTTATATTTCTTTGTGAGAGCTAACTTTGCCCGATTATTGTACATTTCAGGCCTATGTATCCAGTCTAAGTGTGGAAAAGAAAGACCAGTTATTGATCACTTTACTAGGCATGGGAAGAGGTAGCCTCGATTTTGCGAGACATCTTACTGCTGATGAACCAGAAGAACCTGCCCTACCTGATAACTCTCCTCAGTGGTGTAGATGTGGGGTTTGTAGACCAATGCCAGATAAGCAGGAAAATTTATGTTGCAAAAGAGTGACTTGGTTGACATCATATAGAGTATTTTCAAACATATGCCTTGATAGAGACATACTAGAAGTATGTATCAAAGCCCGCAGCGATATTCAGGCTGAAGAGTTTAACTTTAGCATGGAAAGTTTTCGAAAAGCCGCATATCGGCAGTTTGCCCTTTGGAGATATGGTAAATTAGGCAGGGGTAATAGGCGTGTAATACCATCCTGTGTAGTACTCAAAATCAGACATACCTACCCTGCTCCTGACGACAGGTACATGGGTTTCAGAGCTCGGTAAATTCCAAACAGGACATTCAAGGATAGATATTCCCATAAACCAGAAGAACTACTAAACTGTCAGTGGAGGGTAGTTTTTTTTTTGTTTTGTCTTTCAGATGTCCACCCCTATCTATCATACACCTTATTCCAAAATAGCCGCCATTTTGGTATTCTTTCGCTTTCTTGCAAATTAGCCCTTGGTGCCTCGTTTTTAAACTGGAAATTCAAAAGAATATTTTCCCTTTAACGAGGCAACAAGGGCTAATTTGCAAGTAAACAAAAGAACACTAAGAATGGTGTTTATTTTGGAAATATGGGTTATAGACCAAGTGTGAGGTCAAGATGGCTGGATATTGGTCAAGTTCCTTTTTTTGTTTTGTATGTTTGCGGACTGAAATGAACTCGAGGTCAATAAACTCGTAGAAAAAGAACGAAGCCAATATCCGACCATCTTGACTGAAAAAGCTTGGTCAATAAAGAATTTATTATATGGCTTTCTTGCGGGATACAGCGGGTAGTCCCGAGCAGGCAAGATGCCTCTATCTTGCCTGCTCGGGTAGCCAATCGCAGTGCACAATTGTATCGTATCTAAGTCATCCATGCATTTGGTAGGCAAACAAACAAAACCAACATCAACACTTTTATTTAGGTATGCAAACTGCATCACAAATAGTACCAAATTGCAGCTCCCCACCCCTCCCCCCTCCCCCGATTATAGGGGGATCTGGGTCATGGGGGCATGTTTCTCAATAAAGTTTATTTCATTTTGGTTATTGCTAGAATGGATACTCCAAAATATGGTGAGACACAAAAACAGGTATGACACATAAACTTGGTAAACCTTCAGTAAGACTTTATACTAGGCTCGGTTGGTACTTTATATACACAAATTTAAGTGTCTCGCCTTATTTTGGAGTATCCATTCAGGTCACAACCATTTCATTTTTTGCTTGAAACTGGAGGACTGCACCCCACTCCCCCACCTTGAAATCTACTATGATGCAAGCTGCAGGTTTCTTTTGCATAGTAAATAGAGAAATAAACAACCGAATAATTTGCCTGGTACTCTGAAATTCGCTTGCCTGTGCATGTGTTACTGTTTTCATTCTGGTTAGTGTCACAATATGATGGTGCTGACAATAAGAAATTTGTATTTAATTTTCTTGTCTTACATGGTGTTACATTTTTTTTGCATCTGTTATTGGAACATTTAGGGTGCAAACAATGATATGTACTCAAAAGTAAAGTTTTGAGAATAATTATAGTTATCCACAACTCAATTTGCGTGATCTATTTGTTTTCACTTTCTTTTAGTTTCATTGAGAATCTTGAGGGTGCTTTCAATAGTTGTTCTGTCGGTGGTGCCTCCTTCATACCAGGAGTTGGGGCAATTTGTTTGGGGTTGAATTCATTCACATCCAAGCGACTAGAAAAAATACCCTGGAACTCTTTTCTTGTAGAGAGCATTCCTGCAGCCATGTAAGAGAGGTAGGAATACTGCTTTTCCTCTTTAACAACCTCTGCATGGTATCTATCTGTTCTCTTCGAGAACTTTCGGTGTCCAACCAGCCCTCCATCTTTGTTAGTCTTTGCTTTTCTGAACAAGTGCATATTGTGGTCTATGGCTGCTAAAAGTATCCGCAAAATGACGTAGGGATACCTAAATATATACCAAAAAATTAAATTACCAAAAAATTATTCCTTTTCAGTCTAAAAAAAAAGTTATTAGCTTTGGCCCAGGAAATTACTTTTGGGAAATGTACAACTAAAGTACAGTTTGCAGTATCTGCACTATCTTCATTGTTTGTTACCTCGTATTTTTTTTTAATTAATCCAGGGACGTTGAACAACCAACAATAATTTAAAAAATAGGTACAGTTAACAATGATATTGTACAAGGTACATATAATTAAAGTTACCTTGAACTAGACAGTGAATTGCTCTTGAGGGACAGTCAGACACACTGACAACACCAAATCTTGGCATAATCAATGTGTAAGATCAGTTTTACTTACTCAAATGCCATCCGCTTTGGGGCATATTTTGTCATCATGCTATCAAAATTTTCGAGATACCCAGTAATAATAATAATAATAATAATAATAATAATAATAATAATAATAATAATAATAATAATAATAATAATAATAATAATAATAATAATAATAATAACTTTATTTGAGTCTCAAATCATTCTAGCCGAGCACGAGTGCTGTACTAATTGGGGAGACTGTAAATCAAATAAATCAAATCAAATCAAATCAAATGTTGGTTTTTGAGGAGAGGGGAAAACCGGAGTTCCCGGAGAAAAACCTCTCGGAGCAGAGTAGAGAACCAACAAACTCAGCCCACATATGACGCCGGGTCCGGGAATCGAACCCGGGACTCATTGGTGGAAGGCGAGCGCTCTCACCACTACACCAACCCTGCTCCCCGCCTGAAAACGGGGGATGCCTGAAAACAAACAAAAACAAAAAGGATCACTTCACTATTGTTAGAAAGTGGCTTGACAGATTTTGTCACACCAAAAGTTAATACATTTTTCATATTTTCCTTGCATCTAGGAAAATTCATACAAAGGGCCTATTCTGTTGCCACTAATTATTAGTGGTAAGAGAACAGGCCCTTTGCATGAGAGTGTCGACTGACTTTGCCAATCATAATAAATGGCCACAGTACAAAAGAGATGCCAGAAATCCCAAGAGATTCTCTCTAGACTTCACAGTGAAATAAACTAACTTGTGCATATCATTGTATACCCTATGTAAATTACCTAAATCGGACATAAAAGTGAAGGTTTGCTAGCCACTTTTTGTCCAGGACAATCTTCCTCAAGGCAGCCATTGCCTTAAAAGACTTGGACAAAGGTTTCTTGGAATTCTCAGTTTCTACATGCGGGTCATGGCGGCATGCTGACTCTGACCAGGAATGCTCACCACACACATGGTGAAGTACTCCTTGCCATGTTTCCTGTAAAATGAAACAATCAGACTACCATAAATAAATATCACCTGTTTTGACTTGACACTATGCAAATTAGAGATAGTATTTTCAGTAAAAATAAAAACTGACTTCAACCTGCTCTGTAAATGGTAATGGACAAGCACAGTAAACAAGTGTACAAGTAAAATGGTTACCTTTAGTTCCTCAACACTACCATCAGCCATTTGACATGAATACCAGAAATGATTCACAAGAGGGTCAACCCACTCCTTTAATACCTCACATCCTTTGATCCTGGCTGCCTAATAAAAAGAGAAACAAATATGCAAAATATATTTAAAATAGCTGCATTTCATATGCCGCAAAATTCAGGGCACATCCACATAGTGTAAGCCCCCATTCCTATAGGCCCATCTACAGATAGATACAAACAGACAAGTATTGCCCCATCCCTTCATCCACACACATCACTCACATCTCCTTTTTTTCCTGGATCGCGATTAGTTATTGCTCTAAATTAAACTCATCAGCAATAGATGAGCTTGGGAGCTGGTGCCTTAAAGGCTGGTGGAGCTGGGCAACAATTCTGGCACAGGGAATGAGATGTCCATCGCAACCCTGCAAGCAGCCACCACTCAGGCATCGTCACAATCATCCAGTCAGTGGAATACTTACTGATACCCAGTACTTACCCATGGGAGGGAGGAGAGGGAAAGAAAAGCTCCATAAATATGGTAAATGACCCGAAAGGCGAGCAAGCAAGCAAGCTTAACGCATGAGGTGCACCTGCTGAGCTTAAAAAGGCCATCCTGAGCCACGCTAAAGGGGAAGACAACTAACTGACCAGCATTGTCTTGAGATTAACCTTGCCTAAATTTCATTTAGCCCCATTTACTTGTTTTGCTACCCCTGTACTGTCCACATGCAACCAAAGCACAATACATTTTTCGACTTGCTAAATAACTTATGTGTGTTAATTACCTGATGCAAGGCTTTCGTCAGCTTGTTAGCTTTGTGCCACACGTCAAGTGAATGGAACATTTCTAGAAGAGCTGGGAATGTCTCTACCAAAATAAAATGAAAAACATACAATTATCGTACTGAATGATTTTATAATGAAACTACATGTACACCACACTTTTCTAGTCAGACATTTAGATGATTTAGTGAACCCGCAATGAAGGAATTCAGACTGCATTGCAGCTTAGGCCCTGCAGGGGTGTTGAAAGTGCCCTCCATTTTGTTGACCTCTACTTTACATATTTTGATCCAAATCAAAGGGAAGCATTGCACATGAACTTGTTAATGTTACATCAACATCTCTGTGACAAAAATGGATCAAAAACTCTGAAAACTTCCATCAAAACACACAACAATCAATTTCAGAAACCTCAATTGTAACATTTATAAATGCGAGTAAGTAAAAATGTCTGTAATATAAATGATGTAGAAGTTATTTTTAGCAACATAGAAGCAATATCTCCAAGTAGCAGCTATGCTTATAAGTACATGCAGCTGGCATGAGATTTACATACTTGTAGTGTAAATTATATCACAGTAAGTTTATAATTATAACTTACGAGTTCTCAACTTCGTTGGCCAGGACGTCAGATAGCACTCGACGCTGTTGCTGCCTAATCGGAGTTGAAGTGAATTTTGGATGACACAGTTTATCTATTGTGTAGAGCAGAGACGAAAATTGTATACAATACTAATTTTCCCAGCCTCGAGATTGATGTACTTGTTCTGCAGTTGTTCTACATACACTGTAAAAACCAAAAGGTTTTAGATAAAAGCAAACTAACACGTACCTTCGGTAAGTCCAAACGTTCTCTGCCTTCCATCTCGTTCACACTGGCTGTAAAGGTGGAAAAGGTTATGGTGTATTCAGTAATAAGCTTCATAATATAAAGCTATAAGAAACAAACAATTCATCGAATTCTAGCAAGGCTAACCTTGATGCTCGGTGGTCTATTTGATGCAGTAGATACTCAGCAAAGACAGAGTTTGTTGCTTCCGCGAACCAATAGTTCAAACACAGATGATCGCACCCTGATATAGCAGGCTCGACCAGATAAACGTGGCCTTCCTTTACGCGAGGGAACGGCCATAATGCTAAACGATCAGAGCTTTATACTTTAGGGATATTGCAATTCAAAAAAATCTTCAAAACCAACACAAATGTGAAAAAATTAGATACTCTGCTCCACAAAACGTAAAACCAGGCACCATAAACCCTGAATGGAAGCAGATTGCTTTGGATTCAACAGCTTCACTTACTTTTCGACTCTCAAAAAATATGGCGACTTGAATTGACGCGTGCAAAGCATATTGGTCCGTCATGGGTCTTTAACAGAAGGGAAATATAAATTGCATTCCATTTCACAGCAGTAACACTCGTTAAAACGATGAAAACATAAATTGGTTTCTCTTCCACTCAGGTAACGTGGTTTAGAACGAGGGAAAGATAAATTTTGGTTCCTTCCACAGGAAAAACACACTTTAAAACGAGGGTAATAAAAATTGCGTTTCCTTAAGGGCGCATAATACATGTTAGAACATGGGAAACATAAGTTACGTTTCCTCAAGCACGCGTAACACATTTTACAACGAGAAAAATGTAAATTGCGTTTCCTTCCGCATGAGTAACACATTTGAGAACGAGGGAAAGATGTATCGCGTTTTGTTTTACTCAGGTAACACACATCAGGAGGAAGGAAATGACTTTAAATTGCGTTCCCGTCTTCTCGGGTAACAAGCTTTACAACGAATGACACATATATATACCTGTTTTAGTAGGGTTAAAAGTCTTTTACACAAGGGAGGAGGTATTGAATTTCGCTTTGCCTATTGCTTTCTCTTTCCCTCAGCTGACACCATTTTACGAAATAAAAATATCACTGCTTTCTGCTTCCTGAGTAGCAGGCTTGTGTAATAAAGGGGAATTTATTACTTCTTTCTCTATCGCACAGGTTTCGGGCAAGATTTATTTATAACGAGGGTAAAATATAGTGTCAAAGTTTAGGCAATATCGTCAAAATCGCTAAGTAGGCCAAAGTTTTAGCATCGTTCCTGGTGAGATAATTTGTTTGCTTATGGTTAGCGAAAAGTTGCTCATTGTTGAAGTCGGGACGACCCGATATTTTCGGGCGCGCGACATTTTCGAGTGAGGATTTCATCGGACTGAGTCAAACGCTATGTTTAGTGCATGCAATACCGATCAGGCTGCTCCACGCTTCACACCATTCAACAAAACTAACATATCATCTCCTAATTTGCTACCATCATGTCTTCCGATGTAACAAAAACGCATCCAAATGAGTATCAATATATATATATATATATATATATATATATATATATATATATATATATATATATATATATAACTTCACAGAAGTTCAGGTTTCACGAGTAATCATCGTTTTATTGCTACAGAACTGTTTCGTATGGTACAAGGACCACACTCATCAGGCAATTTTAACGATTGAACTGTTGCAATTGGAACGCTGGTAGTTAAATATGAAAATTTGAATGGTTGCTATAGTACGTGCGTTACATTCAGCCTATTAGAAACTATTCAAAGAGTTGTTAGGTAACAAAAATATAACCTAAGAGGGATTATGTGTCGTTATTTCGAGTTACGTTACTCTAAAATTCCGAAGTACGTATCGGTTTCTGTGGGGGCATGAACTTGCTAATTCGTTTCTTCTGTTGAGACTACACAGTTCTTTTTAACAGATGATTATGAATTTTTCATTTAGACAAAGACTACATTTTTTGCTAATGTTGCTATAGGGTTTTTATTTTATATATATATAAGTTGCACAAAAGGTAATAGTCTCAACCGTTTAAGATGTAAACCCTTTTGACCCAACGCGTTTCAGCATTTGCCTTCGTCAGGGGTCGATGGGCTGAGCTATATATATATATATATATATATATATATAGTTAGTGTGGAAGGAGCAAACAGCGAACTTCTTCATTGGCCAAACACTTTAATAAACGTTTCGCCCTTCGGGCTTCTTCAGTATCAAGTGTAGGATTAAAAATACTTGGAATAAAAATTTCTCTATGACTAAGACTTAAATAGGCTAAAAAATACAATAGAATCAAAATAACAATTAAAAACAATAAAATTAATGGTATAAAAAGAAATAGGCGCTAGGCCTCTAAGGTATTACGAAATAAAGTAGAAATGATGTAACAAAATCCCAAATCAGAGCCTTTGAACAAAGGCGCTTTCTAGCTCACAATGCTATTTCGTAACAGGATCCGAAAAAAAGGCCTTTGAATGTTCAATAACAAAATCCAAATTACCAGCCCCTGAACTCCAGCATTGTGTGCTATACTCTCAGCCCAGTAACAAAATCCCTGACCGGGCCTTTGAACAATAGAACCACTAAATAGACTCGAAATAAACGGCTAAAAACCTAATTAACGGCTTAAAAAGGAGAACACTTGTGGGAGATGAAAATAGAGTGTTAATTGTATCTAATTCTATTCCTAGAGTTGAATTCTGATCTTTTATTCAAACCGTAAGGTTGAAGGGTGCAAAGTTGTGCACTCCAGAAAGCTTCTCTTGTAAGCAGACGGTGGTCGAGGCTATTATGATCACTTGAATTACAAATTTGCTCAATGATATATATATATATATATATATACTAATATAATCGAAGAGCTGGATTATTTGGTCCAAGACATTTAATCGCAACTCAGAGTTTCATGCTTCATTGGAAGCAATCATCAGGCGACTGTTAGAAAAACGGTTACAATCAGAGATATATGAAAAATTGAGAACAATACATACTGGGCGTGGCGCGTGGCGTGTCTAGCGGGATGTTACGGTTAATTAAGTGATGACATTTCTCAACAAAAATTTCCTAGAATGTCTGCAGCACGATACAAGCTCATTTCGATTGTTTAAAGATGACATTTCAGGTTTACACAGAATAAAATATTTTTCCCACAAACACAAATTACATTTCTTTGCCACATTGGAATAAGATCGAGCTTGTTTTATTTTACGCCATTTGATGTTGTACTGAATGTTCTTGTCTTTCAAGTTCCACACATGTTTACTAAGTTCGGTTGCGTTTCTATACCGTTCGTTACGAAACGAGCTCGTGTGATTCCGATACCTAACTTAAATGCAGTGTCACAAAGTCCAATGTAGGTTTCCTTAGTTGTTTGTGAAGTGACTTCGGCTTGGTAAATTATGCTTTCTACGTTGCAGTTTCCATCCATGGGGCATATCTCTGGTTTTCGGCAGTTGCAGTTTTTCTTATCTTTATCAGAATTTGTAGATTTCCTAATTACTGATTTGTTG
Organism: bacterium; assembly: GCA_965233585.1. Taxonomy (GTDB): domain Bacteria; phylum SAR324; class SAR324; order SAR324; family NAC60-12; genus CBDDTI01. The sequence goes on along the minus strand of CBDDTI010000151.1, from coordinate 634 downwards.
TGGCTTGATATAATTGATTTGACGTTATTCATGCAACTGTAACTTAATTTAATTGTGTTGCGGTTAAAAATTTTGTGCAGGGGGTTAGCCTTTGGGAAGTGCTGGTCAATGAGGGAAAGGAAGCATTTTCCAACGTTCGTTTCCACGTTCCTGCTGTATGGCGGGTTATACCAGATGATGTTGCGTTGTCGAGTCCTGCGTCTTGTCTGACTGGGTACAACCTTATATGAAAGGTCGTAACGGTAACCGCTTTTGTCGAGTGCCTCTTGATATGCGTGTTTTGTGCTGTCGAAGCACTCTTTGTCCGAGGAAATTTCGGAGAGCCGTTTATTGATGGATTCGGGGATGTTTTTCAGAATTGAGGGTGGGTGATTAGATTTTCTGTGCACATAGAGCGGGATGTTTCCTTCTTTCGTGTAAGGCCAGTATTTTCCACTTCTAAGGTCGAGCGTGACGTCTAGAAAGTTGACTTTGGTTTTATTGGCCTCGACTGTGATCTTTAGGTCGTTGTCACGGAAGATTTTACACAGCTCTTTTTTGATCTTTTCGATTTCATGCGGTTTTCCGTTAAAGGCTGCTAATCCGTCATCACGGTATAGGCCGATGTTCCTGCCATACTTCTCCGTGAGGAGGG
>CBDDTI010000150.1:0-16875 GCA_965233585.1 bacterium | reverse complement strand
GTTCTCCACGGGTCACGCAAAACCTTCGGGTCACGAGTCAAGAAGAATAATTCCTAAATTCACGTTTCACGGATAATAAAAATCAGCTGATCACTCATCACGAGAATACCCCTGTTCGACACTCAATTAAAGACTGGCCGGAGTAAGGATCGCTGATTTGAGTAAACGAGGCGGCATTGGAGGAAATAAGCTGTTCCCGACCTGTGCACGGAGCGGTAAAAACCTCCTTCGGGCAAATTTCGCGCCGAAATTTATCTAAATGACGTATTGGTTGTGACGTAAGACCCCACATAGACTATTCCATTTCAAGCTTGACTTGTCCATTTCACTTTTGTATTTTTGGCGGTTCTGGCGCAAGCCATTTGTTGTAACACTAAACCATTTCGCTTTCTATTAAGCCATTTACCGTCACGCTAAGACATTTGGGGTAACTCTAAACCGTTTTACATTTCGGTAAGCTGATGAATGCTATGCTAGACCATTACACTTCACGATTAATCATTTGCAGATAAAATAAGCCATTTCACACTGCTCTCAGAACCGTGTTTCACGTTACTGAACCAATTAACAATAGGCTAAACGAATCCACAATACGCTAAAAAAATTCCAAATACGCTAGGCAAATCCGCAATACGCTAAACCAATTCACAATAGGTTAAACCAATTCGGAATACACTAAACCGATTCAAAAAAAGCTAGGCCAATCCACAATACGCTAAACCAATGAACAATAAGCTAAACCAATCCACAGTACGCTAAACTAAATCAAAATATGCTAGGCCAATCCACAATACGCTAAACCAGTTAACAATAGGCTAAACCAGTTAACAACAGGCTAAGCCAATTCACAATACGCTAAATCAATTTAAAACTTGCTAGGCCAATCCACTGTAAGCTAAACCAATTTGCTGTACACCGAGCCATTTGATGCAGTAAAGCTAAACCAAATCAGTTTTCGCTAATCTATCTGCCCTAAGGTTACTCCATTTCTTTCTATGCTAAACCGTTCATTGTTGTGCAGTTAAACCAATTCACCTTAGTCTGCACCGTTTTATAAAGGAAAGCTGAATTATTTTTGTTTAGGACAGATCGTTAGTGGGTTTGTTGTACCGTTTTGTGGTAGAGGACTAGACAATTTTAACACTGTCTAAACAATTTATCAGTTGAGTTTTCCACTTGACCGCAGGACACCTGTCTAAGTGCATTTTAACTTCATCATTTCTGAAATGTTTGGACCTTCTTGAAAAGAACAATTAGACCGTTTCAATTGATTCTAAATTATTTGAAACGTTTGTATTTTTGGCGGTGACGGCTGCCCATGTTGGTAAATAGTGTAAACATCTGGAACTTACTTTAGCTATCTAGTCGGCTGATTATCTAAAACGAACCAAAGAATATGTACAAAAAAAAACTCCTAAAATGACCAAAAATCAAGAGATAAGTGTATATTTTTCGACAAAAGCGATCTTCGCGTTATGTCACGCACCGCCATAACTTCGAAATTCAATGTGTTGGTTTCCAAACGAAGGATGCTATTGAGCTGGACTGTTGTAAACAGGTATAAATTTAGTACCTCTTATGCCTGATGAGGATAAAACCTTTAGTGGCTCTTCAGTTTTGGATTTGATGACGTCACATGCACACATGAAGTGCATGGCTGCCCGATAGAACGACCATTTCCTGTTTTAAAACCGTGAAGGACTAGGTACGAGTCAATAAATTATGGGATTAGCAACAACTGATCCACATGGACCAAGCTGGTGCACTGATTGGCTAACTCCGAGGTGATTAGCCAAGTACCATTCACCTTTGAGCAGCTGAAGAAAAACAAAAATGCTGTTGTCGCTATATTTTCACGAGTAAAGTTACTTTTTGGGCCGCTAGTTAGCCAGCTTGAGTGGTATATACTAAAACAATTATTATTCACCTCGTGTCGGTAGGGGATATTTACCTCCACTTCGGTGAATAATTTCTTAATTTCTTTAAAATTCCTTTGTCTGGAAACACAAGTACGAGACTAAGGATGTAATAAGTATTGTTATTCAAATTTTGGCGCCATTAAATGCATGTAGTGTAGTTAATCAGGTTAATAATATTTAGACATTAGATAAGGGTATCCATTCATTCATTCAGATGTCGACATGACCTTCATCTTAAGACATAGTATTTGAAATAATACTTTTGTCACTTAAAATTGCTCAAAATTGGACCTGAGTTGTCTTCTTATCTTTCACAAACTTAGGTTAGTTAAATCAATATCGAATTCGGCTTAGGATATGAAAAATTTTGCAGATCTACGAGGGTGTTATCCACCTCAGAATAACACCCTCCTAGATCTGTAGAACATGTTTCTCATATCCTGCTCAGCTTCATTCAGTAATTGCTAATTATTATTCATTCAAAATATTTCCTTATTTCTGACGGGTTAAAACCAAACGCATAATTCACCTTATTATTCAACAAATTGTAACACTATCCAAATATGGTCATGATGTTCTCGATATCTGTCATCCATAGGTAACGGATATCCGGCGTTATTATTCAACAAATTGTAACGCTATCCAAATATGGTCATGATGCTCTCGATATCTGTCATCCGTAGGTAACGTATATCCGGCGATATACGTAGCTTTGTACGTGGGAAGAAAAAGTGAAGTGAAAAAATGTCGACAGAAATATTTAAAAATGTTACGAGTTTTGTTATCAATTTGTTGAATAATAAAACAATTATCCTGCTCAATCTCGCGGAATATCGTCTGATTTTAGCCGACTCGGCCTACGGCCTCGTCGGCTAAGTATCAGACGATATTCTGCGCGATTTCGCAGGATAATTGTTAATTATAATCCATCAAATCTTTTTGCTTGTGCGCGATTGGTCTAAACGCGTCACGTGATCGAATATATCCGAGATTAGTATCACCCAGCTAGTGGTCTAATGCAAATCCTGCATTTTGATTGGCTACGCTACTAGTGGTCTAATAGTAATAGTCATCGAGTAGCGAAATTCGCCGGTTTTTCTTTCGTTTTTTCCTCCAAATAAATATTTCTTCAACTTGCATTCGCTAACTTTATTACTGCCTTTTCTGTCCGACTAGTTGGGTGATACTAAAACAATTAGACCCTTCGCCCTCAAGGGCCACGGGTCAATAGCCCATTCGGCTTCGCCTCATGGGCTATTGACCCGTAGCCCTTTCGGGCTACGGGTCTAATTGTTAAATATTCCCCAATTTTCAAAACTGCGCGCGTTGCGAAAAAGATTTGAAGGATAATAAAGACAATAGTCGCCATTTGGGGCGAAAATATGCTCGGATATTTGTCCTTGGACATTATCTGTTCCTCGTAGCTCACAGTTTTCCTCGAGCTTCGCTCTCGGAAAACTGTACACTTCTCGGAACAGATAATGTCCGCGGACAAATATCCGAGCATGTTTTCGCGCCGAATGGCGAGACTAACTTTTGAGCTTGCTAGCTCAGTGGCTAGTGACAGGTTTGATTCACTGGCCAAAACAAATTTTTCACTAGCCAGATACTCTAATATCTATCATCACATCAAGTCAAGTAAATGCTAGCCTGCGTATGCTTTGAATGAACAACTGGCAAGTAAAGTTTTCGCGCCCTTGATTCTCACAGAACCGCCGTGAAAACTTCTGAACTGGCGCGCCGAAAAACATGAATATTTATTTTCTTTTAAAATACTGATTTGCGATTTTCATGGACAAAATAATTTGTTCCACCTTAACTCTATACGTTGCAAACATAGGCATCGATGTCATAATAATATTCGTGGCACAACAACGAAAGCCCAAGTTTTCGCTTCCATGCAAAATTCTCACAGAACTTCGCAACTCGCCATCAAAAAGCATCCCTTCACGATTTCTCACGAACACAGTAATTCGTTCCATCTTAACTTCATTTACAAGCTGCAAACATAGGCATCAATATTATATTTCATTCAGATTTTCGAATTGCAATTTTGTTAAATTGTTTCAAAGCGTTTGTGACCTCCAGATGCTGTGCGCATGAAACATAATCCCTGGAGCTCCGCATAGTTTCACGCATGACTAATTATTAGTGGCAGCAGTTGGTTTGTCGTTCTTTGCTTTTTACTAAGGCAAAAAAATTAAAAAGTCAATCACTCTTTCGCCATTCTTTCGCATTTTAGTAAGTTAAAGTTCTTGTTTGGGCTTATGCTTATAATTTATATATGACATTTATTATAGCCGATGTTTTACATTCTGCATGCTCTGACTCAGTTTCGCTTTGTGAATTGGTTTCCTTTGGGCCTCATTGCTCACAAATTTTCGCTAGCCAAAGGCTAGTGAAGTGCAAAAACCACTAGCCAAAATGGATTTTTTACTAGTCTGTGGCTAGTTGGCTACTGTTAGTCTCGAGCCCTGCTTGAGTCAACCCTGTCACGTATCTTTTTATTTTTAGAGCTGCAATATCTGCCGGAGTTCTTTAATTTCCCATGAAAACATAGTGAAGTTCACACACATAACACCCTAAAAAGTAAACTTTACTCTCTTTCCACCATTTATGAAATACTTTCAGATTTCCCAAGAAAACACAGTGAAGTTCACATAACACCCTAAAAGTAGACTTTACTCTCTTTCCACCATTTATGAAATATTTTCAGTGGCCTGCATGTGAAGTATAACAATAGAGGACCACAGCTCTCTTATGACTGGCTATTATAAAAACACCCTCAAAAAGGAGCGAGGTGCTTCTAAACGTAAAACAATACAGAACAGGGTTGACTCAGAGACTTAGTATGGAAAATGGGCTCCTGGCCTAGGGCTCTTATTCTTAGGGGGTGTTTATTCGAGGGAGGCACTGATTTGATTTTTCCCAAATCGTGGTCAATATATGCACCGGTATTTGTCAGTGTGCCAGAGGTCTCAGATCGAGAAGGATCCTGTGTCTTCACTTGCGTGTGTCTTTCACTTGTGATGGTATATGCGCAGTGCTTGAATGAGTCGATAATCACTTGCTTGGGATTGAACACAACCAAAACTGTACATCCTTTGTTTTCTCAGTACTTTTCCACAAAACAGGGGAGCTTATTTGAGGGGAGGCACTCAATTTAAATTTTAGCTGATAGGAGCACTTATACAAAAGGACGCTTATTTGAGGGGAGGTGCTAATTCATGATTTATGGTATTTTTAACTTTTCTCACCTCCAACTGAAGAAATAAAAAAAGATAAAAACTATCATGAAAATCAACAATCAGTATATCCTCTCCTATTCTTCTTGAAAAGATTAGACAAGTAGTCTTTGTTTGCTAATTGACAGGTTATTAAGAATTATTTCAAGCACTTGTTGTCAAGGACTATGTGCATATTATTGAGAAAATTTACTGTTCTGCACAAGTTAAAGTTACAACAGTTATTTCTGGTGTGGATCCAATTCTCAAAGGGACATTATAAAAATAAGTTCCAGAGGAAACATAAACAAACGTTTCTTTCTCTTTGTACAGACCAGAAAAAAATGGGTTGTAAATATATATTGGTATGTGCATGGGAAAAAACTGCCCTCCATGCGTGTGACCAGACAATATTAAATCTATTTCCTGATACTCTTGCAGTGCTTGGTGTGCAGCCCATGGTTGGTGAGCGAGAAGAATTGTTGGAAACTTGTCATGTCTTCCACTAAGAGCTTGCGACAACTTCATACCATGGTTCTCATAGCTGTAATCATTCGCAAACAATTACAATTAACATGAGAAAAACCACCTAAAGCACAACTAAAAGAACATGCTAATAAACCCACAAAATCAAGTGCTTGTTATTTGTTTCATGGAGCCATAGTAAGTCGACAGTGAGTCCATAGTGGCCTTCTACTTAGTCACATTGACAGTACCAACAGCATCAGCTTATCCTCCTGAATAGAGAGGTGCTGGGATAACAACACTGAAAATTGGGCAGGGGGAGGAGTGGGCAGTAGCCCATTTGAACAAGTAACAAATAGTATTAGAACCTACTTCATGCTTTCAGCCTGTATATCATCTACCCCAGCAAGATAGATCTTGTCTTCTGGACTATCTTTGCTTGAAATAAGTACATGTGAGTTGTGGAGAGGTTCAATACCAAGCTGCTTTAGCTCTTGGAGCCAAGCATCGGCATCTCCAGTGAAATACTCGTGATTTCCTAATGAAAGATAAAAGTCAATAAAGCGAAAATTATCAACTCCATCATAATAAGGTGATTCCCTAGAAAAAACACTCAAGATGTTGGATTTTTTCAAATCTTTTGTGGTTTTTCCTACTAATTCAGTCATTCAACATGTGCGATAAAAAACATGGTATAGTGCTCGTATAAGAGTCATAAATCATCAAAGGCAAGTCAAAAATCGGTGCAATGGCCAAATGGTACCCATTCAGTGCATTTTTCTTTTTCGGAGTGCCACCATGTTTTGGGGTGTCAGAGACCAAACACATGGAGATAATTAACAATTAGACCCGTAGCCCGAAAGGGCTACGGGTCAATAGCCCATGAGGCGAAGCCGAATGGGCTATTGATCCGTGGCCCTTGAGGGCGAAGGGTCTAATTGTTTTAGTATCACCCAACTAGTCGGACAGAAAAGGCAGTAATAAAGTTAGCGAATGCAAGTTGAAGAAATATTTATTTGGGGGAAAAAACGAAAGAAAAACCGGCGAATTTCGCTACTCGATGACTATTACTATTAGACCACTAGTAGCGTAGCCAATCAAAACGCACGATTTGCATTAGTCCACTAGTTGGGTGATACTAATATGAAATATTCGTAATAGATGCATTGCATCATCGTAAAGGAACATTTTGATATGTGTTTCTTGTACATCCTGGATCAGAGTTGACAAAGTCTTTCTAGCATGAATCTTCTGGGGAAAGGGTAATGTGTATGTAAACATTTTTGGCAGTAATTTTTTCTATCTAACATTAAAACTTTTCTTATTCATTCAATAGAATTCGAGACTAAAAAATGCAATAAAAAGAAGGTACCTTTATGTGCTTGTTTTAAGGAAAAATGAACATTTATTTCTCTGTCAAGCTTAGCTTGAAGGAAGTTTCCTACGTTAGGTACATGCATGTGCTCATTTGCACACGCTGGTGACACAAAAACCGTGTTCAGTAGGATGTGAAATGCAATACTGAGGAATCACCTAAACCCTAAACATGCTTTTTAAGGTTAAATATGTACCGGTAGTCAAAAGAATACCATATTCCAGAAGACCAACAAAATTATGCTCAATTTAACAGGAAATTGTTGGAATGTTGCAAAAGTTTTTCTAGTAAATGAACTGCTTTCATCTGGACCGCATCAGTAGGTTTGCCTAACAATGGCCAAAGTGGCCCAAAGTGTAATGCAAATTATACCATGCACTTTAAGTGGTCAAGTCCCACTCAATAAGCAACCATAAGTTATTAATACTTGACTGAGTCCTCTAATCGTGAGTTTGGGACAACTGTGATATTTTTTCATTTTCTACAATCTAATATGGTTTTGGAATTGTAAGTCCCTTTTCATGAACATTTAATGCAATCTCTAGTAAGAAAAGTTGCCTGGTTTCAATGCTATTTCTGTTAACTAAGCTTTTCCTGCCTGCCAAATCTTGATTAGTCAATTAAAATTTCAGGCATGCCAGCCATATGTAAGGAGGGTATGATCCCCTTTCTCCCACTCCTGTCTCCTTCCATCCACCCCTCAACCCGTGTTCTAATTTTTTATACCTGTAACAAAGAATGAACCATATTTTGATCTCAGGTTCTTTAGAGGTAAAATAGCTTCTTTTAAGTTTGCCACAGTTGAATCAACCAGATCTCCTGTAATAACAGTGATGTCTGGCTTTATCACAGAAACCATGTTCACAACTCTGTCAAGTGCAGCCTGTCCTATCATAGGACCCAAGTGAATATCTGAAAGTTGAACTATTCTTGTGCCGTCTAAAGATCGTGGTAGTCTTGCAAGAGGCACAGTCACTCCCACTATTGCTGGCCCTCGTGATGCAGCAGTTAAACCTTGTATGCACAGTAGCAGAGACACAGTAACAGCCATGGTGGCCTTCAACTTGTCAGCACTGGGTAATGGGAAGCTACAAGCTCTCAAAGCTGCGAAAACAACGCTTAGGACACACAGGTTGAAGAACAACAGAAAAAAAAGTCCTAGACATGAAAATGCCACTTTGCTGATGAAATATGGCTCCAAACCGACAAAAAATCGACCAATGAGAAAACTGAAGAAGGCTAGACCGAGAAAGATAGCAAAAACTGCGTACAAAACCCAATGAGCCACGAGTAAGATTTTTGAGTTAGACCGCCGGCTTGGAAGCAACACCGTCAGATTTAACCAAACAAACCGCGACAAAACGCACATAACCATGAAAAACAGCAAGAATATTTGAATCCTCATTAGTATAATCTTCCTTTGTGGATTTAACTTGAGAAGTAGCGTTCCTGCCATTGTCGTGGCTAGTAATGCTGCAATAACTCCAAACGGACGATACATCCCCGAGTCCGCCATAGTTACATGTAAACCATACCCAGTTCTCCTGGGTCTAGTGACAGGTGTACCAGCAGCAGCCGAGGAAATATCTAGGTTAGAAGGTGTGGAATGACCAATGACAGCCCATCCTCGGAAACCCAGGGGCTACTAGCCGGGACGATGCGATATTTTCGAGCGAGCGATATTTTCGGGCGAAAGTTTACTTTAAGTGCTGAAGAGCCCCTGGGAACTTATTCTTACCGAACCAGTTCCAGATTTTTCTGCCCAATCAGCGGAACGGAATTCGACCACTTCTGGAACTGGGGCCCGTTTCTCGAAGCTCACGATAATTACCGGGCCCGTTGAGGCGTTTTGTTTTCCATTCTAGATGAGAGTTTCAGAAGGTTTGAAAACTGTACTGTAAAGTTATCAGCTAAAGAAACAAATTGGACTTCATTTGAGGTCAGAACACACCCAACTCTTCTTGAGACTTTGATTTCAAAATGTGATATCGGGCCCGTTAAGTTACCGGGTCTTTCGAGAAACGGGTCCCTGGTTCGGTAAGAATAAGTTCCCAGGGGCTCTTCAGCACTTAAAGTAAACTCTCGCCCGAAAATATCGCTTGCTCGAAAATATCGCATCGTCCCGGCTAGTAGCCCCTGGGTTTCCGAGGATGATGACAGCCAAGAAGAAGGCCGTGCTAAACTCAAGTCGCTGTAGAGTCTGTAAAGTTTCTAACCCAAAAAAAGCCCTCAGGTCGCAAATTGTAAACCCAGTACAGTACAGGCAGGGCTCGTACCTTTTTTAAGAAACAAATTTCCAGGACTCAGATTGATTTTTCAAGGGCTCCAAAATTCCAATTTAACCGCTACACTCCCAAGATCTCAATGTTAATTATCCTTAATGTTAGCTCTCCTTACTGCCTTCCATACAGTTTAACAAATTTCCAGAACTTTCCAGGACCTGTGGCCTTTTTCCTGTACTGGAAAATGCCAGAATAAAATTCCAGGACTTTCCAGGTTTTCCAGGACCCCTATGAACCCTGTAATAACAGGTCTACGCATCGATACGTCATTGAGTACAGCCCCAATGGGAACTCGACTGATATTCCAGGGAATTCCAGGGTTACAAGAATGCCCCTGAACATTTTTTCCGTGACCTACCCAGTTTCAAAATAATATGTAACTGAGAAAAGCAATGAACACCGTGAGGTAAGAAAATTTACTTTCAGTTATAAAGATTCGCTCGCTTTTGCAAGTCAGTGAATCAGGCATTTGCGAAAATAAATAGGATTTACACCCACGACCTCTGCGGTTCATGCTCAGTTTTATTCCCTTTCCTTCGACTTGATGACGTCGTCGATCGCTAATTTCAATCAATTTCGGTACATATGCTTTTTACGCTCAGAAGAGATAAGAGGTTCTGCTCGTAAGGTGAGTGCAGCGGTATCATGTTTTGAATCGGCTGACTTACAAATGAGAACTTCCCTTGTGTGTGTGTTTCTATACTCAATCATGCTTTTAATCGTCTGAGACCAATAAAAGTGTAATACTGAAATACAAAAACAAATCCAGGACAGGGACGGATCCAGGATTTTTTGTAGGAGGGGGTGCACCACTAAAGAATGGCGTAACTAACACCAATAAACCACATATATATTTTTTGCAGAATACCAGTTGTATAAGAAAGCCACAGGTCATCTCAGGGGGGGGGGGGGTGCACATCCATAGATCTGCCCCCACAGTCCAAAAAAATGATAATCTGATAAACAAATTAAGTAGATTTTTATTGACAATTTTGCCACAACTTACATTAACATATCAGATATGGTCATTAACATTCTCATCCTGGGTCTTCTACCACTAAAATATGCTTATAACAATATTGCAGCATCCATTATTTTAGAAAAGCTACATATTTTTAATTGTTAAATAAATTAAATATAATTAACGTTTTTGCAACAATGTCATGCACTCTGTATTGTCTGTATGGTTGATATATAGAATCTTTTATAGAAGCTGTTAACTATTGCACACTCACATTGGATGGGACAGTGTTCACCCATCCCTCTCCACCCCCTTTTAAGCTACCTTTCAGGTTTTGCCATTTGAAAAGTGGAGTAGGTTGCTAAGCATTAGTGACATTGGTTTTTAATATACATGTACTATTAAATCACCATAACTTAAAACACGAATTTTTAGCCCATTAAGGGCCTTTGCCAAAAGTAGTAGTTCATATCAACTAAGAAATCACACAAGCAATTTTCCTGCCAACAATAAAAATACAATGACTACAATCAAAGCTAACTTTCCAGTTTTATGACCATTCCTCACTGGCATTCAAATAGTACTGTATCAATTATCACCAATAGCCAGACACTCTATTTAGAGTAACATCTACGGGCTAGAGAATCCTAGTTTCATGTAAATCAAGTGTAAAACTTTGTGTGTTTTACCTTCTAGACATTTCTCACAAAGTGTAGTACTGAGTAGGAAGGTAAGTTTAGTGAAGTCATTTCAGAAGAATTCTTCACCCATTCACCACAAAGGGTGACTTATAGATTTTACTCTGTCTAACGCCAGTAGATTTTACTTTGTCTAACGCCAGATGATTTTACTCGTCAAAGGGAGAGCCCTTGGTGGTGAAAGGGTTAAAAACTATCTCCCTTAACCCTTTCACCACCAATGGTGACTTATAGATTTTACTCTGTCTAACGCCAGACGATTTTACTCGTCAAAGGGAGACCCCTTGGTGGTGAAAGGGTTAACTTAGAACTGGTAAACATTGAACAAATTGTATTACTTCATAGTGGGGTTTTCAATTACTTGACAATTACTTACCAATACACCTTATTCCAAAATGGCCATCATTTTAGTAATTCTTTTGTTTACCTGCAAATTAGCCCTTGTTGCCTCGTTCTTAAACTCGAAATTCAAAAGAATATTTTCATGTAAACATGGCAACAAGGACTAATTTGCAAGTAAACAAAAGAATACTAAAATGGTGGCCATTTTGGAAGAAGATGTATCAGACTAATCAGTCAATCTCAATTGCCTGATTACTTTTGACACTCAACTGAAACTGCTTTATTATATTATTATTATTTTTATTATTATTATAACCTTAACATTGAACAAATTGTATTACTTCATATTTTATTATTAATATTACCATTAACAATTTAATTAATATAATTGGAACAGTTATTGTACTTTTTATGTCTTTTCAAAGTTAAGAACAATATGTTAGAAATGAGCTGAGGGGCAAAAAAATTTGTCTATTGCAAGTATTTCACTAAATATAGTATATCTTGATGGAATTAGAGATTACTGATTGAAATATATTGTACTTTTATATTTGACCGCAGCTATTTGAATTAAGCACTCAGCTGATGGAAATAACGTGTATAAATAAAGTTATCTTATCTTATCTTTTGTGAATAAAGTAGATGTTCATTATCATCATCATCATCATTATTATTACTATCATTAATCGCATCTATAACAAAATTTTCGATTGTGATTGGTTCTCCATGAGCCTATTTGACACAATCATATCAAAAACAAAATTCTCGATAGTGATTGGTTCCTCGGGCACCTATTCGTCATGTAAATTGGTGTGTGATCATGTGGGTGTCCAATTACAGGTGTCCGATTTGAACTTTTTGTAATTGCATACCCACGTGATTTTCACGTCAATTTCATACGTTTTGATGGCTTCTTCTGCAATGTTTTCTACAGTTTTCAAAACTTGGGAACAGTGCTACAGACATCTCTGCTCAAAAGAAGTTCTTAGAAGACATTCTTAACTCTGAAATTTGTCATAGATATGATTAATTAGCAATTGGACCTCGTGTCGTACGATTCAGGAAGTAATCATGCTCGTAATTTCGAATCGGCATTGTGTTTCATGCTCGTCCGATTTTGGAATTACTCGCCCAATTACTCCCTGAATTGTACTCCACTCGGTCCAATTACTATTACTAATTGGCAAGCGATCATGTGGGTGTCCAATTACAGGTATCCGATTTGAACTTTTGGTAACTGAATTAGTAATTAGACCTTGTGCCATACAATTCAGGGAGTAATTGCACTTGTAATTCAAAATCAAACTTGTGCTTTGTGCTCACGTCTGATTTTGAAATTACTTGCGTGATTACTCCCTTTACAGTACACTCAACAAAATTACTCAATTTTGATTGGTTGAGAGCAGTACAATTAATCCCAAATTGTACTCCGTAGGAGTACCTGTTAACTTCCATGGAAACGACGTAATTTTGTTGAATGAAATATAAATAAAAAATCACACGACCTTCTCGTACAATTCATTAACAGGGCTCGAGACTAACGGTAGCCAACTAGCCACAGACTAGTAAAAAATCCATTTTGGCTAGTGGTTTTTGTTCTTCACAAGCCATTTTGGCCAGTAAAAATATGTGAGCACTGGAGGCCCAGAGGAAACCAATTCACAAAACGAAATTGAGTCAGAGTGTGCAGAATTTAAAACATTGGCTATAATAAATATATATAATTTAAAAGCCCAAACAAGAAGTTTAAATTACTAAAATGCGAAAGAATGATTGACCTTTTTGGTTTTTTTCCCTTTTTAAAAAGCAAAGAATGACAAATGAACTGCTTACCAGTAATGATTAGTCATGCGTGAAACCATGCGGAGCTCTAAGGATGTCTCATGGGCGCAACATTTCCAGGTCACAAACGCTTTGAAACAATTGAAAAAATTCGCATCTTGAAAATTTGGATGATGCCTATATAATACTGATGCCTATGTTTGCAATTTGTAAATAAAGTTAACCCATTGACTCCTGGAACTTTTTGCAAAAAGTGCGTTTTTTGGACATTTCGGTGATTTTTAGGCTAGATCTCGGCCAAATTACCTTTGATCTGACGGAAAATGCGTTTGCAACACAACAGCTGGCCTTTCTTGCCACCAGCATCACATTTTAGTGCATTGTGACTCGGGCATGCGCAGAAATCAAAATTTTGAGATAGTTTTTGGGCAAGAAAGTGACCTACATCTTTAGGCTTTTCGATTTTTGGAATTTTTTTTTCGCCCTTCCTTTTTCTCCTTTTCTCTCGTTTTTGCTGCAGTGATTGACCTTCTACTGGGCTTGCTTGTGGTTAAAAAACTTCTGAGAAAGCGTCATCGAGACGGGTAATTTTTAGCATGGAGCATCCAGGTGAAGTGGCAGGAAATTTTGCTCCAAGTTTTTCACTCAACTTTTTGAGCATTTTTGTGCATATCTAAGGCTCCATTGGGCCGATCACTCTGATCTGGGTATCGTTTGAAAGATCTCCTCCTCCTGCAGAAGTTGAGTATAGATGATGCCAATTTTGGTCAAAAGCGATGACGTCAGAAGAGGAAGAAAGGCCAAGCTTCGTCATGGGCGGTTACGGGCGGCACAGGCATCAATGGGTTAAGATGGAGTGAATTACTGTGTTCATGAGAAATCGTGAATCAGCATTTTGAAAGAAAGGAACGTTTTTCGACAGCGAATTGAGAAGTTGTGTAAGAATTTTGCACCTATAATTATGACATCAATGCCTAAGTTTGCAACGTATAGTGTTAAGGTGGAACAAATTATTTCATTTGTGAAAATCACGAATCGGTATTTTGAAAGAAAATGATGTTTTTCGGCATGCCAGTTCAGAAGTTCTGACGGCGGCTCTGTGAGAATCAAGGGCGCGAAAACTTTGTACTTGCTAGTTGTTCATTCAAAGCACGCTGCCAGCTATTCAGGCTATCATTTACTTGACTTGATGCGATGATGGATATTACAGGATCTGGCTAGTGAAAAATTTGTTTTGGCTAGTGAATAAAACCTGTCACTAGCCACTGGGCTAGCAAGCTGAAAAGTTAGTCTCGAGCCCTGCATTAATAGGTACTCATGATTTTGTAAATTCTCAAATTGCACTCGCCTTGAGGCTCGAGCAATTTTGAGAACTTTCAAAATCACTTGTACCTATTAATCACGAATTGTACTCGAGGTTGTGCAATTTCCTATGCAAATTATACTCCACTCTGTCCAATTACTATTACATACCATTTACCATATAACATTATCATTATCATGACTGAAAAGTAATAGTAACTGCACCAAGTGGAGTACAATTCAGGGAGTAATATATGATTAATATTATTATTTGTATGATTCTATTAATTATTAGTTAAAGAAGGCCAGATTTTAAGATAAACAGTTTCTGTACTTTTCAGTTCAACAATACTGTGATGATTCAACTTAGCACCTGGCTTGTTAATTCACTCTTGGTGGAGCATTTCTTAGAGAGAGGAACTTAATCATTTTTACTCAAAAACTGTAACAACATGGGTTCTCATGGTAATAACATCATTTCCTTCACACTGTCTCAATATCTTGAAGATCTCTTACAGTATGGGGGTGCTTGTTGGAATGGGGCATTCAAGAGAAAGCATTTATTACGAAGAGGGCACTTATTGGAAAGGTGCTAAATTGAATCATTATGCTACTTTAATCTGTCACGATTTTGAGTATTAATTGTGTCTATAAATATGCAGAGACACATCACTCCTTTTAACCTTATACCTCTACACTTAAACCATGCATCTCACATCAAGAGCTATCAACACAATAAACTGAGAGGAAAAATATAAAACACTCATATACACAGTCAAGAATACCTCTTTTAGAATATCTGGGCTGTGCTTTGTACCAGACCCCACTGAGGGGTTACATTAAATATGTGTTCATTATATTCCTTAGAATTTTGTCACTGAATTACTCACTGACAGCTGCAAGAAGGTTTACAGTCAACTCCTAAAGTCAAGACTCTTTTGCTGGCACAGGTGATAAATAATTCTCATTAGCACCAGAGATTTTACGTAGCAACTTTTCCATCATTTTGCGTGGAAAGTTACAGAAAGCTGTTCTAGCTGCTGCAGGTGTGGGCAGAGGCATTACCAGTGACCAGGTGTTTGTTGCCACATCATAACATTCCACAGAACTGGTGGCAAGTCCATTTCCACTCCAACCGCCACACACATAGATCTTGCGGTTCAAAACAGCAACTCCGGCCTGATAACGAGGAGAACTTAATGATGCCATAAAATCCCACTCATTGTTGTCAAGATCCAGAGCCTCACATGTAGGCATGAATGTGTTGCCATGGTAACCACCTATGACATAAATCTTGTTGTCTACAACAGCAGCCATGGCATCTTCACGCCGTTCAATGATTGGAGCAACAGCTGAAGATAACATTTAACAGATTGAGTCAGTGGAATAAAGATAGTAAAAATCTGTGTATAAGAATTTAGATTGATTTTAAGCAAGGTTGTTAAAGATATTGTCGTATGGTTTAGGGAGGTAAGTCAGTTCCTGTTTTTGCAAGGAGAAGAGGTTTTTGCCACTGGTCCATTTATCCCTCAAAATACACCCTGCTCTTAATCCTCAGAGCCAGGTTGTTCAAAAGCTAGTTACAGCTAACCAAGAATTAAAAGTAAGCCAAAGGATTAATTTTTTTCTTTCATAGAAATGTTTTTCTCTGCTAACATTTTGTGAAGTTTGAATATAGTCAAATGGAATTTAACATAGTTAATGCCTAGGAGCTTATCAGGTCAGTAGCGTTTTCTTTTGTACCTGTGGTGTTAGTGTTTTGGACATCTGCTAGAGTTTGGTACATTATGTAGGTTTTGATATAGTCTGTGAATGTACAGAGTTATGGCCAGGAGGTAGTCTGGTCAGTGGCATTCTTTGTAAGCGCTGGCCAATGTCTTGGCCATGTATGAGCATTTGTTTAGCGTTCGTGTGTTCCATAGCGTTTGCAGCAGTCATATGGCCATGGGAGTCCTGGGGCTGACTTTGTCCAGTGGTATTCTGGGTTAGCTCATGCATTGTCGTCCCATGTGCTTGCAGTGTGTTCATTACTCTGTTAGCATGGCGTTTGTGTGTTCAGTTTTTGTAGTTTAGCGGTTCTCGGTGTTCCCTCCCTATCCCCCCTAAATGATTTTTCTTTCTATCTTTCTACTGGCTCGAGTGTAACGGGTGCCTGAGGAGGGCTTGGCGCAGGGGGCTCGTGGCTTGGTTGCGGGTTGGGCAGACCAGTCAGGTGTTCTAGTGCCTTGGGGTTGTGATTGCGGTTGCAGCCCCCAGGTTTCTTGGGCACCTACCCTCCATTAGCGACTTTGGCGTTAAGATTATATAGGTGAACTTTCTAGTTTTGAAAACAAAAGGTACAGCCCAAGAAATGAAGATTTTGATTTACCTCACTACTCAACAGTAAGATTAGGAAAACACTATTAGATATCATGGCCCATACCATTGCTCCAGATTATCATCAAGTGATTGACAGCAACCCTCGCTGGACAGTTTTAGAAGGAACATTAGAAAGAATGATTTGACTTCTTTTATTGAGGACATGT
>CBDDTI010000149.1:0-9724 GCA_965233585.1 bacterium | reverse complement strand
GTTTTTCTTCGGCTGCTCGGAGGTGAATAGTATTTGGCTAATCACCTCCCAGCTAGCCAATCAGTGTGCGCCAAAAGTACTATTCACTTGTGTGGTATATACTAAATCATATTAGTATCACCCAACTAGTGGTCTAATGCAAATCCTGCATTTTGATTGGCTACGCTACTAGTGGTCTAATAGTAATAGTCATCGAGTAGCGAAATTCGTCGGTTTTTCTTTCGTTTTTTTCCCCAAATAACTTGCATTTGTTAACTTTATCATTGCCTTTTCTGTCCGACTAGTTGGGTGATACTAAAACAATTAGACCCTTCGCCCTCAAGGGCCACGGGTCAATAGCCCATTCGGCTTCGCCTCATGGGCTATTGACCCGTAGCCCTTTCGGGCTACGGGTCTAATTGTTAAATATTCCCTTAGTAGGAACAGACAGACAGTCTAAGGTATTGAATGTAAGCCTTTGGTCTGTTACACTTTGTTGTGCATATAGGAAGAGGAACAGTCACCAGCGAATAAAATGAGTGGGAAACATACAAGGGAGGGCAGGAAAAAAGATTTTCAAGGTGGTAGGAGTTGAAAGAAGGAAATAAATTTTTTTCAACACTGCATCACATTTTACAAGAAACTAGCGACCAAGAAGTAAGAAACTCTACATAAGAGGCAGGAAGTAGAAATGAGACCCTCAATGTCCCTCAGTAATCTCACCTTAAGTGTCTTGTCATCCCCAGCACTTACTATCCTCCAGCTGTCAGTCTGAAGACATCTGACAAGTGAACATAAACATACTTGCATTTTCTATTGTTTGACATCCATTTCTCTATTCAGAAGGGTACGGGAAATAACACAAGAAACAAGAACAAGCTAAAAATATGGTATTTACTTACCTGATGACACCTGTGTGACCCTCAGATCTGATCCAATCTAATGTACCAATACACTAGAACGAATCACAAGTTGCATTAGGCAAAGGAGATTGCTAGATATTTAAGATGGTTTCTGCTGAATATTCGAGCAATAAAGTTACCACAAAAACTTCACAACATGGTAACATTGTGAATACAATTAAGAAGAACTTATAGAGACTTTAGCTCTCCAGTTGACCCACAAGAGAAAAGAAAATTTGAAGTTACATGTTTTAATTAAACAAACACAATTTTTTTCAAAATGACACATGCCTAAAGTAGTTTTATGAGGTTTGAAATTAACTTTCTCAAGAATGCTTGACAATTTCATGGTGTGGTCACTTAGAGAAATGAATCAAAGTGATACATGTATGTTAAAAATGTTACCATGCTATGACTAGATTTTTAGTACATCATTTTTGCACTTATTGCTCAAACTTTGAGCAGAATCCATTTTAAAATGCCATACCAAATGACTGAGACCAAGCAATGACTAAAGTTTTGATAGAACAGTGTAAACTTGGGATGTGGTGGTTAAAATATAAACAGTAGCCATGTACATGCTAATGTGAAACAGTCACAGTGCAAGAGCTCAGCGCTCTGGAAGGAGCTAAACAGTGTGCAGAAAGCTTATTTCAGCAGCAGCATGTTGGTCTGTACTTACCTTTCCATTTAAAAGATCCCAAAATTTCAGATTATGATCCAGAGAGCCACTAATAACCTTTCTGCTGTCAAATGTTAAATTCAAACAGGTGACAGCATCATGATGGCCTGTCAGTGTCATCAAACATGAACCCTCTGTCAGACTCCACACCTGTTATACAGCATCACAACATATCAAGACATGATCAAGTAATTATATGATTTTTCATGAATTCACTTGTAGACATAACCCACTAAGGAAAAATGAACAAAAGCTTGTTCAAATCTTAGCGGAGACTCCCATATGAAAAGGTCAGGGATGGTGGCCGTCCCATTTAGAGGTGTAAATGAAGGATTTTGTTCTCACTTCAGGGCTGTCATTAAGTTTTAATTCACCTGTAGCCTTGACCTTCACAGCTGTAGCAAACTAGTTACTTAACGGGTGAATTGTATGAACTACAGGCCAGTTCACCCATAACATCAAGGGTCCATCAAACATACTCAACTGTAACAGGTATTATGGGTTGCAGCCCTTATTTACAGCCCTGCACTTACGGTGTTCAGGATGGAATGCTACTATTTTTAGCTGTCAAAGTCTCTTAAAGTACACTCAAAGATTTACATGTATACAGGTCAAAAATGCTCTCACTTCCATATACTAGCCCTTTTTTCACACAGTACCTAGTAATCAAGCCTACAGTGTTAAGTGGCTTCTTTTAGGAATCAAATATGGCTCAGCACATGCCCAAATTACTCTCATTATGGGTTCAAATCAAAATTTCCAATGAGAATATGGGATTCCCCCTAGCTTTGTCATAAGGACGGAATTTTTCCCACAAGACATTGCATCTCTCTTGAACTGAAGAATAAGTAATAAGTACAGTGTTGCCAGTAGTCTTGTACAAATAGTTTGCTACCAATTGAAGGGTTCGGTTGAAAAAAGGTGTTAGGTATTTTACGCAAAATAGACCTTTGTCAAAAACGTTCCAAATTTCGCATGCAGTTTTGTTTAGGTGTCTTAAACAATGTTCTGCATGTTCTTTTCCATGAAGCTTGTTTCCTTTTTGAGATATTACGTATGCGAAAAAACACATTTTTCTCAGGGCATCCTCTAGGGACCTTTTGTTGAATGAAAAACAAAAGAAACCTTTTGTTTAGCTAGTTTCTTTTAATTCGCTAAACGATTAAGTCACTATTAATAATACATTAATCACTAACCCTTACTACTGCTTCGTTAGCACAAGTGGATAAGGCGCTGAACAGGCCAGATTTGAATTTGTTTTGCCGTGACACCGGCTTGATACGAGGTCGGTAACCTTTTTTTTTTGTTCTGTTCCTTTACTTCTTTCAAAGATTAAGACATCTATTCAAAAAAAAAAATGCACATCGGGTGGGAAACTGGAAACAGGTTATTTGCACAGGTTATTGTGACGTCGATCGATTGAGCATCAAAAGCAAATACCATTCGCACAGAAAAGAGATGTGTAGCATTACAGCTCTGTCGCCTAATATCTTAAGCATTGTTTTTAAGTACCTTGTAGCCTGCCTGGTGGTTGAAAGGCATCATGAAGCCTTGATAAACCTGTAAGTCGTGAACATGTTTTGAAGAAGCAAAATGTGTTCTGTAACTTCAAACGCAACTCGGTGATATAAGCGAGTTATCAGCGTTTGAAGTCAGGCTGATCCAGGCAGCAAAGTCCAAGAGCAGTTCTTGCCCAAGAAAATAACCCTGTCGTGAGTTGTGGCCCATTTGCCAAGCGTTGCTAGCATCAAAGTTTGGAAAGCAAGAACTGCTTTTAGACTTATAAAATTTGTCTTGTATCCAGCGCCATGTTTACCCGCGCATGAGACCTTCCCGGCATGCATTGCGATCACGTTCTGCAGGGCAAGAGACAAGGCAGGACCAGACAAACTTAAACTAATAGGCCTTTTGCAACAGTTGGTCACATGACCGATAATTTCTAAACTTTTAGCTGCAGCTAAATGAATTTCAGAGCTGGAAAGAGCATTTTTTAAATAGCCAGGGCACCAATTTTCAGACCAATGCCGTATAAGGTTGAGATTTAATGACGATTTGAATATTGCAAAAATTAGAAGGTTTTGTATGGAAGCGAGGAAGCTTTGCCCTCCAGAAACCTTTTCTGTTATTTATCACTACCAAAAGAAGCTGCTGGCATATAACTACTGGAGATAGAAAGAGGGGTAAAATATTAGGAAGAATGGAAATTTCTAGGCCCTTACACCGAAAGGCAAAGATTTTATGGCAGCTTGAAAACTTGCAAAATTACAAGGATTTGTATGGAAAACCACTGGAGCGTGACTGGAGGGCAAAGCGACTTCTTCTCATACAAATCCTTCTAATTTCTAACGTCCATAAAAATTTCCCCTTAAAAGATATAAACCTGAAAATTTGCATGTAAGCTAATTTGGAACTGTTCTTTCCATTTCTGATAACATTATGCATTACCAATGATTAATCAGTGTGTTCTTGAAAAGCACGTCATGTGACCAACTGTTGCAAAAGGCCTATTACAGAGCTTGTTTTTTCCTTTTTTTATTTCAACATAATAATGGCCAACAAGAAGCGGTCGATTGAAACATAGACCTGTGATCCAGGTTGCGTTGATTTTATTTTTTTATTGATTTGTTTTAAACTCCTGGGATCAGTGGCCATGCAGATGTATGGAGACCTGTATGTTACACAGAAGGGTTATCTGTCAGCCCTACATTTTTGAGCTTATACGTTGCAGGTAGTTAACATTTTGTTGTTTCCTAACTGAAATCAACATCCTTGCTCTCACGCGTTCAAGTGAAATACACATTCTAATCTATTTTGACCTGAAATCGAGGTTTTTAACTTAAGCACTGCATGAAATGAAGAGTTTGCTTGTTTTTAAGTGAAACCAGGCTCAACCACCTTGCCATCAGGCCTTAACGTGAAATCAACATGCTAACCTATTTTGACCTCAAATCTAGCTTTCTTGAGCTAACACGCTGCGTGAAATGAAGATTTTTCTCGTTTTTAAGTCAAATCAACAGCCTTGCCATCAGGCCTTAATGTGAAATCAACATTCTAGCCTATTTTGACCTGAAATCGAGGTTTTTGATCTAAGGCACTGCATCAAAATGAAGATTTTTCTTGTTTTTAAGTCAAATCAACAGCCTTGCCATCAGGCCTTAACGTGAAATCAACATGCTAACCTATTTTGACCTGAAATCGAGGTTTTTGAGCTTACTCGCTGCGTGAAATGAAGATTTTGTTCGTTTTTAAGTCAACAGCCTTGCCGTCAAGCCTTAACGTGAAATCAACATGCTAACCTATTTTGACCTGAAATCGAGGTTTTTGAGCTTACTCGCTGCGTGAAATGAAGATTTTGTTCGTTTTTAAGTCAAGTCAACAGCCTTGCCGTCAAGCGTTAACATGAAATCAACATTCTAACCTATTTTGACCTGAAATCGAGGTTTTTGAGCTAAGGCGCTGCGTCAAATGAGGATTTTGTTCGTTTTCAAGGCAAATCAACAGACTTGCTGTCAAGCCTTAACGTGAAATCAACATTCTAACCTATTTTGACCAGAAATCTAGGTTTTTGAGCTTACGCGCTGCGTGAAATGAAGATTTTGCTTGTTTTTAAGTCAAATCAACAGCCTAGCCGTAAGGCCTTAATGTGAAATCAACATTCTAACCTATTTTGACCTGAAATCGAGGTTTTTGAGCTAAGGCGCTGCGTCAAATGAGGATTTTGTTCGTTTTCAAGGCAAATCAACAGACTTGCTGTCAAGCCTTAACGTGAAATCAACATTCTAACCTATTTTGACCAGAAATCTAGGTTTTTGAGCTTACGCGCTGCGTGAAATGAAGATTTTGCTTGTTTTTAAGTCAAATCAACAGCCTAGCCGTAAGGCCTTAATGTGAAATCAACATTCTAACCTATTTTGACCTGAAATCGAGGTTTTTGAGCTTATGCGCTGCGTGAAATGAAGATTTTGTTCGTTTTTAAGTCAAATCAACACCCTTGCCATCAGGTTTTAAACTAAAATCAACATTCTACCCTACATGTATTTTGACCTGAAATCAAGGTTTTTGAGCTAACGCGCTGCCTGAAATGAAGATTTTGCTCGTTTTTAAGTCAAATCAACAGCCTTGCCGTCAGGCTTTAACGTAAAATCAACATTCTAACCTATTTTGACCTGAAATCGAGGTTTTTGAGCTTAGGCGGTGCGGGAAATGAACTTTACACTGTTTTCTAAGTGAAATCAAAGTCCGTCCGTGGTCTAACACAGCGCTAACCCTAACGTATGCTGATCTTAACTCTAATCCTAACCTTGTTCCGTAACCCTAACTTTCAGCACTAACCCTAGTTTTGAGCGGTAATTTGAGTGAAATTAATGTCTTTGCAGTCACACGTTAACGTGAAATCAAAATTGTAACGGTTTTACCCTAAAATCAACACTTTTTAAGGTTACACGTTGCAAAAGATCAATATTTTGCTGGATTTTAAGTGAAATTACTGTCTTTCCGGTCATGTGCTGATAAGACCACAAATACAGGCTTTTTTTGCATACGTAATATCTCGTAAATGAAGAAAACTTCAGCAAAAAAACATACAGAACATTGTTTAACGCACCTAAATAAAACTGCATGCGAAATTTGGAGCGTTTTCGACAAAGTTCAATTTTGAGTAAAAATTCTAGTGCCCTTTTTCCACCGAAGCCTTCAATTTTCATATTCACTATCATTTAGTGGCACATTATCTGCTTACCTTAATAGTCTTGTCATATGACCCAGAGACAATTTTCCTTTCATCAAACTGAACACACAAGACAGCAGCATTATGGCCCCTGAATAATAATTGACAAATTTACATTAGGTTAATTGTAACTTGCAACATTACATATATTTACAATTATTATATTAACATCTTAATCTGACCAACTAATATCATCTACTAACAAACACTAACCATGACTTCTGCTCAAGTTGTTGAAACTTCAGTTGACAACAACTGTTTTTATCAGAGGTACCTTCACCCACACCTTAACAATATACAAATTCCTGTATACATAAAATTAACGCTCTGTACAATACCATTGTTAACAAGAAAGTGAAACATTTAAACACAGATCTTGAAATCTATTACAACAATTGTAAAATGTCAGTTTAAGGTTGATAAAAACTCTGGAATACCTGAGAGTTAGCTGGCAATTCCCAGTTTTGATGTCCCACACTTTGAGAGTTTTATCATAAGATCCACTAACTACCTTCTTGTCGTCAACCTTAAAGTACAAAATACGTAATATAACATAAGTATTGTTAGTTATACCATCATCGTAGGGGTCAGTTTCTCATGATCTACTGGCTATCCATTGTTCATCAAAAGTGGAGATCAGGTGACCCAAAAGGCTTTTACATTTTACAGTTACCTTAAAGAGAAGTGAACTAACTTAGCACACAACGTTAAGTGAGCGTGTTAAGATCAGGCAGCCGCAAAAGGCACGGGAGCCATGAAGCAACTGCAGGCCCTGCATGTTTTAACAAAGTTGAAAAAGACACGATCCTGTTCTAAAGCCCTCTTCTTTTGGTTAGCACCATTATTGCACTCTGGACAGCCCTTTTTTTGAGCATGTGCAGAGTACATTATGCTGAAATGATCAACATTCCACAAATCACAGACTTTCGAAAATGATTATCATAGACTTGTGAGAGCCGGTGTTTTTGCTGCTGACCAAAAATGTGGGCTCTGGGATGAGACTGTGTTCTTTTCCACATTGTTAGTGGTCAGAACTCCCAGCTGCTAGGGTCCTGTGCAATCATGACACTGAAGCCACGCTCAGTCAATTCAAATTTAAGGAATTGCTCTTTGACGATGTTGTTGACCTGGTGTTGAGCGGTGAAATTACTATCATGCTCAGGATTGAGGCGAAAAGCTTTAATAACAGACAAAACACTTCATAAATTTGACTCTTTCCATATCCTGTTGGCAGAATCACAAGAATGTCAGAGCCTGTGAGACACAATTCCCACACTTTGACTTGCTTTTCTATTTTCAGGGAGCAAGATAAAACATTCCCACAAGACATCACAAATATCTCACATGTTGACAACATGTTGTCAACACTACTAACTTTCAATAATTACATTTTGTGTTGTGAGAGCAACCCTAGTCCCTCCTTTCATGCACGCTTCACAACTAGGATTTCGCGCGGCCATTTTTTCTTGTGGTTTTCTTTTGCATCATGCACAATGGACTAAGTGAAAGAGGGACTACTGGTAGTCTGGCCTGCTTCTCCTTAACTAATGGAGAGCTACAGTAAATAAGAATTATTGAACTACACCATAGTTTACCTGGAGACAGCGGACTGTGTGCATATGGCCCACCATGGTGACCTTACATGAGGCGCCACTCCAGTATGACTTAAATGATAAATCCCATACCTGAAAAACAACTCTGTAATTACACCAACATGTAGTGAGGGAGGTGGCTGCTGAAGGCTACTCCAAACCTTCATGGGTGTCATCCAGAAAAAAAATTCGCATGCACACAGTTTTCAAGGAAACCCCCCACAAACTACATGTACCGGTATATATCCATAGAAAAGTTAAGAAAATTAATGTAGACTTCAATAAAATAAAAGAATTCACCTCACCCTTTTGTTCCTTAGCTATCAGTGAATGAATATTCTGGCCAAAATTTACAGAAAACCGTTGATTCTAGATACCCTTTTAATTCATGTAAAAGGGGATAAAGGGATTCTCTCATCATCATCACATTTATTTGCCTTATTGTAAAATATCTCTCAAAAAACAAGTGCAAGTATTCGCCTTCTAAAGATTTATAAACATGTCACACCTTCTAAGAGGGGTATGTCAACTCAAAAAGCCACCAGCCAACGAAACAACAGAACCCCTGGTGTTCACAATATGCAAAGTTGAACTTTGCAGTAAAGTGACAGTGTTACAGTCACTTTTTAGGTGCACGTGTTTTAGGCTGGTGGGGTCAAGAATAATTGGCAAAACAGAAGGAAAGTGATATGCAACAAAATAAACATAAACTGAGGAGCAATAGCCAAAGAGTGATCACAAGGAGGTGCTCTTGATGGACATGAAACCTCCAGTTGAAAGTATTTGATATAGGATCTCTGGATAAAGCCGTTTGCCGAGTACAGTCCATACCTTTGAGGGATTGTGACACCTTGACGGTTTATTGATTTTTATTGAAAAGTCTCTCTTTCCCAATAAGTAATTAATTTTATTGTAGTGACTCCTTACTTATAGATACTACAAATAATATACATACCTTGATTGATCGATCCACAGAACCACTAACCAGGCGATTGCCATTCAGATTGAGACATCGCACTGTCCCAGAGTGGCCAGCTAGAGTCAGCACAGCATCACAGTCCCCACTCCTAATATCCCACACTCGTATTGTCTTGTCATATGAACCACTTGCAATCCTAGTATCATCAAACTGAACACATGAAATACCTGAAGAAAAATATTCATCATCAATGTCATCATTTAAACATATCAAAAGGAATTGGGGTGGGGGAAAAGATAATTCTCTGTTTTAGGATCAGAAGCTCCCAAATTTAAGTAATAGCCTATTTATTTGTCTAAAGAGGGTCACACAGAGGCAGTCTAAGACACGGTTCATGAACAAAAAAAGCAAATCATGGATCACGGATATCATAATTTCATTTTCCTGAATCATGAAAGTACACGTACCTTTGTTAGTAATCTATCTCTTAGGCTAGAAAGAGTGTTTGAAGATAGAAAAATCATGAAGGGCTGAGAAAATGCTCCATATTGCAAGTCGTATACCTAAAAACCTCTCGATAGACAACGCTAACCATTTGTCCACTTCATGTAATAGTGGCCTGAAGAGACATCAAATCTTCTGGAGGACTCGTGTCTCAGACCCACCATAGAACAGAGTGGTGAAATCAGCAATATCAGTTTATATATAATTCAAGTTCTTCAAGGGTCACACATAACCTTAAGGTCAGAATAATTTCTTAAATTCATGTTTCACAGAAAATAAAATCAGCTAATCATACATCACATGAATAACTCTGTCCATCCCCCTCTGAAGGCTTACTGACAAAGTTGCAAACTATCATCCACTCACTGACTTGTGAAAGGTTTCTTCGACTTTCTAAAGAGCCTTTTAATCTTATGATGC
>CBDDTI010000148.1:5000-7056 GCA_965233585.1 bacterium | reverse complement strand
TTATACTGGCTCACATTTTGCTTGCGGACGGCAATGAGCTGAACTTAATTCTGCGAAATTCAAAGTAGTTTGTTCGTCCTCTTTACTTTTTTCCCCATCAGACATTTTGGCACTTCGATAAATAAATATTGTTAGAAGAAACTAGTCAATATTTTTGTATTTATTTTGCAACTTTTCACCACAAAACATTGCCGGTCTAGATGGGAAAATCTAGACTGCTTTCAATATCGATTTTAGCCAATCAAATTCGTGAATTTGGTAGTTCCCAGTCCTCGTGAGACACAGCCATACAATAATGTACCTCAATGCCAACGGGCCGATGACGGGCCTGCACAAACCTAGCAAAAAGCCATATAATAAACTACTTATTAGTCTCGAACACTCGGTATCTACAGCAAAATCACAAACCCCGACCTTGCCGTAATGACCTCGCTATCACGGACTTCAAGATACGACGAGCTATTACTACGGCTACTTTGGCCGGGAGGAACTAGGCTGACAAAACTCAGAGTATTCGTTTCGTATTCTCTGGATTTGTCAGACTTAACTGAGAGCCCGACAATCGCGGACACCAGCCCAGAGGTCGCTGATTTTTGGTGCTGAGCAAAAGGTGTGCGGCCTCTAGGGAAAGACTTTCGGATAATAGGTAGCTAAAAATTTGCTTTTCGAAAGTTCACAGTTTCGTAAATAAGGGGCTGGATTTTATTTGCATTGACGACTTTGTAAGTCAATCGTCTAAGTCGTATCAAATACTTCTTCGGAACGCAATTGCAATGTTCATTATTTCAGTTCGAGGCTGCCAGAGTACAATTGTCGCCTCAAGAAACTCTCTATTGGACCAGATTGAGCTTGAAATACTTGGACAGGTGTTTGTCCCTGGCAATCCAGTGCGACAGATGCAACGATAACCTTTACTGGGGAATCCAACTTGACAAATACCGGCATGTAAACATGGACTGCTACTACAAGGATTCTGTTTAAAGAGAAAATTAAACACTGCTGATTCGAACTCAATCTCGAGACTGACTTTTAGAACACTCTTAATGGGAGCCACTCCTTTATCACTGATCACACAAACGTGGATAAACTGTGTGATGACTAACTATGCTTTACAAATAGTTTTCCCTAAGGGCTTAAGTAACGAGTTTCTTCCCTGATATTTCTGTGATTTATTTGTTGCTCTAAATGTTTAAAATTCTTTATTTATTATTATTATTCAGGATTTTATTGACTTGAAAATTTCGTTCATTTTATAGTTGTTTGTAGTTCAATTCTGTGTGTGTGTTATTCCGACCCTAATATTGTAATTTATTCTATGTAAGTTGGCTTCCTAGCCTTGTTAACTTTCTAGCTGTTTTAGGAAGCCAACACCCGTTTAGTTTCAATTTTTATTTCGTGTTAACTTAACTGATTTTCTTAGGTATAAGGGTCAATAAAGTTGTTGTTGTCTATTTATCGTTTGTACCCACTATTAATTGGTAGAGGATTTGAACCAGTGGCTTCTGTGTAAAGAAATGAAGACGAAGCGAAGAATATAATCAAGGGAGAAAAATTTTTGTATCAAAAGGTCGACTTTAAAATATTATTTTAAATGATGATGAACAGTAAGGATAGAAACACTTTGTCACTTTGTGTTGCATTTAGACTCGCTTGAAGGGGTTGTGAGTAGGTGGGTGGAGGGAGAACAGCACAGCCTCTGAACATCCGTCACCTCCCGTCAAACAAATTTGAGCCGGATGTACACAGCCTGGTACATGCACCGTGGACATAGACGAAGTAAAAGTGGGCGCCTGGACTCTGTTTACTTCTTGAACTGGTAGCTGCCTCTACCACTGACTTTATTTTGACTAATATAGGTGATATCAAATCACGCACTCTCAATAGCCACACGACAAGAGGTTTGGAACAACAATTTTATTGAATCAGAATCGACCGCTGTACACTGACTAACGCGAAAGGTCTTGACTGAATCAATAGACTCGCCAAGGAAAAAGGCCCAAACCGAAGTCGCGTGTTATAAGAGAAGAGACGTGAATGTGAAAAAAGAGAGATGTAT
>CBDDTI010000147.1:0-9483 GCA_965233585.1 bacterium | reverse complement strand
TTTGGGTTTAAATACCTGGTTCAGGAACAACCTGCTTCTTAAAGAGTTATAAATCTATTATTATGATAATGAACAGAAATCACAAGCTCCATGAAATGAGTCAATCAATCCACTCAAAAATAAGACATTTTATTGCTACAACTACAATTAATATTACAGTATATGTAAAAGACAGGATTGATGGATAATTAATTTTTGGATTCAAGTAATAGGATTACGTTGTGCTGATGTGGGAAGGAAATGAGTTTTGCTGGGCATTTCAGAGAGTTGAATGTCAGTAATTTCAAGTAATGAAATCTGATGCACACAAAAAATATCATTTTAATTAGCTCCAAAAAGCACTCAGTACTGCTTACCATTTCAAAGTCTTTACTGCTGTTGCCGCACTGCTCAAGATAGTCAAGTTCCCACATGGCTGGTACAAGTAAAAACTCAATCAAAACATTGCGCTCAGTAACCAGTGATCAAACAGAAAAATTTTTACAATGCTGACATTTGTCAAGTAATGTTGTTGTAGCATTGCATGAAATATGTACAGCATATTATAGTTTAATGCTTAGTATAGTCACCACTTAATGGGCAGAAAAGGAAAATTATCACAGTGTGGCCAAAATAAATTATTGGAAACTGTAGCCTGCTTGCAGGCGGTTACTGTGGGTTTCATCGCGGAAAACCCATTCCGTTTGCTAATTAGGTGCCATCTTGGATTTTTGAGGCGCGCGCTCCAAAATGGTGGCCACGAAAAGCGAGCACTGGGTTTTCTCGCCGAAGAAAAACTCCAATGCCTACAGGTAGGATATGGAAACTGCAGAATGATACACTGTACATGTAAACAATGATGCAAGGCTGATACTACGTAGAAAGCTTAACGGGGCAACGACACGATACAGTCCAAACTGAAAGCCAAATTGCAACCGTGGACAGCTGTTTCGACCTTGTTAGGTCTCTTCAGCACAGTGTAGCAAGCTGTGAAGTATTCAGCTGTTCGACTGATATTCACAAAGCCACTATATGCAGATGGTGATGACCTCAGATGAAACTCAAAATCCAAATCTTTGCCAATTGGCCAATGTCACAAGCAAAACGCGTGACAAGGGACAACAGGAATCATTGCATCATTTCAACTGTACATGTAAATTTGTATGGGGGGATTGCAAATTTCTTGCATTGTACAGTTCGAAAAAAATGTCAAGATGATACTTATGGATACTCCCCCCGCCAAAGAAAAAATTGAAATTTCCTGAAAGGAGTGTAAGGTGGGTGGAGGGAAGAGGCAGGGCTGTCATTACAGGCAGTAACCTGAAACACCTGTTATGGCTGAATATGCTTAATTTTCCCTTGATCCTACAAGTGAACTTGTTTATTGTTGATACAGTTCACCTATAAAGCAAACATTTTGTTGTGGGTGTGAAGATCAAGGTCACGGTTAAATCAAACCTTAATGACAGCACAGCTTTTCTTGGGGGGGCGGGGGGGAAGGGGTCTGTAAGTCTAAGCGATTAAAATTTAAAGGAATGTATAAAGCATAATAGACCCTTCTCCAAAATGGCGGCCGAAATTCAAATAGGTCAATATTAAAAACATATACCAGCACTAGAAAGAACACCTTTACCTTAGTAGCCCTGCCAAGTTTCTGCTGAAACTTGGCAGGGCTACTAAGGTAAAGGTGTTCTTTCTAGTGCTGGTATTAGTTTTTACTTTTACTAATTTTAAGTTATTTGAATTTTCGGACACCATTTTGGATAAGGGTGTATTGGAATCCTTAGAGGGGCAGGTGGGGGGGCATGCTTTTTTTTCTGGAATCACATATTTATCTTTTTGTTTCTAGGACTGCAGAAATTTCTGCTCGCTCATTGGCCACTTTTCCTTATTGATACGCAGACAGAACAATGAATTTATAATTTGCCATTGAGTGATTTCATACCGTGAAGGACTAAGTATGAGTCTGTAAATTATGGGGTTAGCAGCTATTGATCCTCATAGTCATTAAGTGCAGACCAAGTTTTAAAAAATCTCCAAGTTTGGTGTAAATAGACCCAACAGTAAGCAAGATACAGCCATTTGAGAATGTAAAAATTTACAAAGAAATGTATGTCTATCTAGAAGAGCGTCCAGATACCCATACTGCTAATCCCATAATTTACAGACTCATACCTAGGTCTCCACAGTATGAAAGCAGGCAATGCATCAGTGAACAAGAACAGACAATTTAAACATTGTTATCGTAAAAACAAGTGTTATTGACAACGAATTTCATCATAACACTGTCAAAGCAGCTAGCTGAAAATGTCATGACAAAATGCATGATCAATAACAGGACAGATGCATGAAAAACTTCCTTCAATTTGTTGATTCTTTGTTTGGAGATATTAGCACTACTAACAATGTTAAATTTACTTTGAAATAAACCCTTACACCCACAAAATTGATCTCTTGAAAAAGTTGTGAACTTGTTCAATGTACAGTACATGTATGTAAGAATAAAATACATGATATCAGAAATAATAACTACCTTCACTAGCAGGTTTAAACCCATCATCTCCAAACTGATCATCGTCCTCCTGTTGATTTTCAGCATCCCTCACAAAAAAGTCCTGAACGGCTGCAGTCTTTTCACTGCTGGTCAGATCTTCAAGAGCTTGACCCTCTTGGAACTCATTTTCAAGGTCCACGGGATTCACAGAAAACAGTTCAGCAGACTTGTAAGAACGTTCATCACTTGTTATTTCCTTCAGCAAGTTATCCGTTCTTGTATTTCCTGTTGAGAGCACGTCATCTTCTAGACTGTCATTTTCATGTGGAGCTAGGAGTTTGTCAATGTCTTCATTGCTATCCATTAAATTATCTGCAAAGCATACATAAAGTTTCATTATGTATTATTATAATTTTATTACACAACATAAGCCTGGTACTGAACTGTATCAGCTTGTCAAACAGGGAGACTTTCACTACATGTATATCTATCTCAAACTTTGGTAGATCTTGAACACTTCTCTGTCGCAAACTCGAATCACTCTCTCTTGCATCATGTGCTTTTTCAGTCAAGCACTATCAGCCACATGTATCTTGAACTGCACTCACTTTCAGGGCTTGAAAAAGCGTGGATTCCAGCTTGCCCTTAGGACAAGTAGCTCTATTTAATTTTGCTTGCCCATGACAATTTTTAGATTACTTTTTTCTTAATTTATTGTAGCTGGCAGATGAATTGCCTGGGTCCTTGTTCATTGGGCAAGTGACTGGCTGACCCTTACATCGAGCCCGATTCTATATCAAATCGGTTTCCCTTGTGAGTTTAAGATAATGCAGTTTTAGTGAAATCCTTTTGTAAGACTCAGTGAGTATCTTCCCAGAGATCAAAAGCATACCTGCATAATTAAGAACTAATTTTACTAACATTGTTTTGAAATATCTTTATTAACCATGTTCACTATACATCAAAAAACCCACAGAAAGTTAATCGCACTGTTAACCTTGTTCAGGTGATGTCCTCTCACTGCCGATAGGAGAAAATGTCCGTGGACAGTCACTGCTATTAATTTGAAGCTTTGAAAAGTCTGACATGAGCTCTCCGTCTAAATCATCATCAGCTGCATCCAAATATGCCCCAGTTCCATCACTGATACCATCACTGGGAGATATCTCTGCTGCATTTATCTCAGGAACGTTAGAACTGGTTGTCATATTTGCTGCAGCAGTTGCTAATTTCTCACTGTGAAGTTGGTTGAAAATAAAATCATCAGTCACAACAAAAAGGGCTTCATAGATTAAATTCCTCAGTTGATCAGCCCAAAATATGAAGCACCAGCTAAAAGAAACACACTTTGAGAAATAAGATCTAAAGTTGTCTAGTGATTCTTCTTTCAAAACTGACTCTGTAAAATTTTTTTAATTTATCATTTCACCCTCAACAACTCCTGCACACACTGACATGCATCACTAAAAATATGTTTTGAGCCTTAATATGCAATACATTTCACTGCATGTAAAATGTTTTGAACAGTGTGGTAACCATATTGCATTTACAAGTTAATTTATCCTCTTACCTACGAGTAAAGCAGGGCAAATCAGTAATAAGTTTGTCAAGCAACTCCTGTGGAAGGAAAATGATTTGATGTTTGTTATACATGTATCAAACAAGCATCTATGAGAATGTGGCATGTTTTTTTTTATTGGCCAGTGAATTTTTCTAGATCAGTATCTGGACTCAAAAAAGTGCTGACCAGCTGTCTGGGACAAGTAGATTTTCTTGCCAGGCAAGCAGCTTTTCATTCTTGCTTGCCCAGTGGCCAAGGACCCAAGCAAGTTGTCTACCAACTAAATACAAAAAATAAACTTAGAATTGCCTGGGGCAATAAAAACTGATAGCTGCCAGTCCAAAGGGCAAGCCGACATTCAGTTTTTCAAGCCTTGACTATGTAGCCTATGCAGGCCTCAAGGAGTGAATTCTCTTGCAAGGCAGGAAATATTCATCCCATGGCCTTAGGAGACTATAATCCACAAACAACTGTATTCGTCTGACACCACCATGCTGCACTTCTGGCCACCAATGACTAGGAGCTTGGCTTCATGCCGCCAGGTGTGCTAATATAGGCTTAACGTGCATGCTTATCAGAATTAAAACATTAGAAGTATTTTTCACCCTTGCTATATCAATGTACAGTTTGTGATCTTCCTTGGTTACAACTTGAGTTCTCTCTGTCCAGTTTTGCTCCTCGTCAAGTTTGCGAATTTCCTCCCAATTGTGGCGTAATTCTGTGCTGTAAGAGATTGTGTGACGCACAGGAGAATTTTTAAAAGATACCTGTTAATACAAAAAAATGTAGTTAAAAATCAATACGTAAATGAAGATAAGCCAGCGTAACAATATCAATTGATCAGATAACACCTAATTCAACAAGTGAACAGCAAGTAACCTTTTTCGAGCAGGTACATGGAACATCGAGTCCCAAATCCTCCACTAAAATGTCCTCTTAAGGAGGCACCTACATAAGGGCAAAATCTTGCTTCATGGATCAGGTTTCGTATCTCCCATACAAGACAGATACACGAGCATCATTTCTTTTTACAAATGTAAAATGCAAGCAAACATCTATTAGAAAGGCTCAAATTTGAAAACACTAATAAATTATTGTACATTGTACACGTTTACAAAAGTCTGTCATTAAAATTACAAACATGTGCATATAGAATGAATAAAAATGTCAAAATGTTGTAATTAGCAGTGACTATAACTTCACAGCAGTACATGTACATAAATATACTATATTAAGCAATAATTATATAAACACTACTGATGCATGGAAGCTAATGATATTCAATGGTAGTGAAATTAAAGTAATCGTTGGGGTTAGATTCACAAAATTAAAGCTATCAAAGGAAGTAAAAAAGGGTCAGTCTTGTAGAACCCGCCCGGAAATAACATCAATCCGACCGAGCCGACATCGAACTGAAAAAGATCAAAATGTTTTATTATTCACGAAATTAGCCATGGGAACTATATTAAATATGATCGACGATATAATAAGTAAGGATTATTAACGCCAAAAGATGCCTGAAATAACCATTTTGTTATATTGTGAAGTTTTTTCTGAGGAAGGATTCTTGCCATGAAAATGACACTTGAATCCCCAGATTATATCCAAGCTGTGTAAACTACTTTACATGAAAAATGTAAAAAGACTTAAAATTCTTCGTGACCGATTGTTATCTTCGCCTGGGGCAGTACGTCTATCTGTGAAGCTAGGTTGTTTTCTGCCAAAACTACCCAAATGAGCATAAACATAGTGCTACTGTTTGAAAAACAAGAGTTAACCACGCTTATAGAGTATTGTACATACTTTGGACAATTTTTTCGGCTCCAAAAGACAGTTTCCTTTTTGGGAAGACTTCAATATCGACGTGACTCGCGGCTTATCCCCATTTTGACAATTCTCTGGGATGCCCTGGTTCTCTTTATCAGCTAATTCCTGACTTTGTGTCCTAAAATCCATTTATCATAAAACGTTAAACCTTCCAAACCCTAAAATATCCCGCAAACAATAAAACAACAATAAAATTCAAAGTTTTACCATTTCGCGAACCGTTGGCCGCCTATTTTCCTGAGCCCGCGTGAACACAGACAAGCGCACACCAAGCATGCGCACTTTAGGACACTTTGCATTTTGGTCCCCAGTGATACTCGTCTTGAAATGCAAGGAAGAATGAGAACTGGACTGGACTGAAGAAGTGGATCCAAAGAACTAGGTTGCTCGAATTTCTTTTCTTTAGAAAGGGAATGCAAGCAAAATGAATGTCCCGAAAACGAGCGCAAACGTTAGTGGGTTTCGTTTTCACGATTCCTGCGCGTTTTCGCGCGTTCCCTTCGCTTTCAAACTAAATGTCAAATTTTTTTCTGAAAAAATTCGGCGCAACATCATCATCATCGTCCTCGTCATTTTATTTACTTATACCTATACAAAGACCACCCCAACCTATCACAATTATCCAAAGTCATTTAGATGGCTATTTTTTCGCGACGTGCTCACTCTTCTGCTGTTGCTGATCACGTTAAAGCAACTGGTCACAACATCAAATGGGACCATTTTGACATTTTAGCGTCCGGCGAAACTAACTACCGACTGATTGGAACATCCAATAGTGGAGACCAAAATCCAGTGATGACTTCCTGTGTGGAGGATTTGAGCGAACTCTCCCTTTTGTACGGAAAAATTGTAAATTGGTCCCAATGTTGTATTTTCCAATCCCTTGACGTAAGGAAACTGACTTCAGAATACAGAATGAGCTGCACCTATGATGTGATCGGTGAGCCACTCTCCAGACGTTATAACTTTTATGTCTTGCTCTCCAAGGAGGAAACGGCTCTTCCTAGGGACGCTGCCATTTGTACTCCTGACGAACGTTATCTCACAAGCGGATTCCGTCGTTGAGATGCTTGTGCTCGAGGGTGGACCTGCGGTAGCATCCGCCTTGACATCAGGTGTCTTGGGTGAAGCTGCCTCGACATCAGATGTCTTAGGTGCGGTCGCCTTGGCATCAGGGGTCTTGTTTGTTGCCCTGTTTACGTCTGGGGTCTTGTTTGTGGCTGCCTCGACATCTTGGGGTGTGGCCTCTTTGACATCAGGGGTCTTGATTGTTGCCGTGTTTACGTCAGGGTTCTTGGGTGTGGCTGCCTTGTCATCAGGGGTCTTGGTTGTGGCCGCCTTGACATCTGGAGCCTTGGGTGTGTCCTTGTTGACATCAGGGTTGTTGGTTGCTGTGGCATTGGCATCAGGGGTCTTGGGTCTCGATGGTCTTCAGTACTTTCTAAATTTTACGGTCTGTTTTAGCAGCCCTTGAGAACACCTTTGAAGTAATTGATGGCCGTGCATTGGCTCCTGTACAAAGTCATCCCTGCCCCGGACCCTTCTTTCCTGAAGGCCTTCTGCTATATGATTGGGTGACACTAGTTTCTTCACAATAGCTTTATTTTCTTCACACAGAGCGGAAAAAATACTGTTCGGAGCGTTTAACTTACATAACTAATTGACTAAACTCAATTTTATCAGTTGTAAAAGGAATTGTATGAACCTCTCTGGGATACTTACAGTGCAAGCCGTGTGTGTCTTCTCATGCGGCCTATGCCCTTATTTGTCGAGCAAAGATAATTCAAAACATAGCAAATCGAAAGACATTCTTGTTCGCCGAAAGTGTTCCAATTTTTGTGAATGGGAAACCTCTCACCTGTATTTCCAAAGCCCTTGTTCGCTTTAAAGCAGGAAAATCTGGTTGTTGTTGCAGTTTCATACTCCCTTAGAATGGACTCTGCTGCTTTGACGTCCTTTACCAAACCTGACCTTTCGGAAAATTGAACTGCAAACAAAGAACTCACTGCCTGCATATTAATATTCCTTGCCATTTGCGAAACAACAACCTTGTCCTCCAAACCACTTAGAAAATAGAAATAGATATACGTCCAGGGGGTAAGACATTGAATTTTCGAAACGGGTCACGGCAATTTTCCCGCCTTTATTTGTTAAGTTTGTCCTTTGTCTGAAATTTAATCAACCAGAATCTTTCCATTTCCGGTGATTCGATAGCCTCCTTTTGAGAGATTCCCGCGTGATTTCGCGAGGTTGTAGCTGTGATCAGCCATCCACGAAAAGGAGGTTGGCAAGTTTTGCTGACAAAAATTTTAAAAAGACATCTATAGACCCTTTTCATAAATGGCTGCCAATTTAAAATTCTTTTGTTTGCATTTAAATTAGCCTTGCTGAACTCGTTTGGGAGTAAAAATTCTTTTGAATTATCAACTCAAAAACGAGGTTAGTGAGGTTAGTTTGAAAGTATAAAATATGTCAAACTTGAAATTTACCTTTTCTTATTTCCTCGTGCAAAGTCTAATTTTATGACTTATTTACAGATATACGGTGTTTTGCTTTCCAAAGTGAACAATGTAGAACAAACCTGACAGTTCAGTTCACCTTCATTCTAGGAATACAAGCTGGTATTCAGGCTTTTATTTCAACATTCACTGAACATTGGCAAAGTGAGTACAACTTTTCTTGAATTGTAAGCCCTGATTTTATAATCTTAATGAGTTGAACCAAATAGGGAAAATTTTGCTCCGCCAAGGTATAAATACTTACCGTAAAGTTTAGCGAAAACCTCATGACAGTAGAGTGTAATTACGAAACGTTTAACGGCAAATGGGAGGCTTTTGCACTAACTGTTTAGCCGCTTATACGCTAAAGAGAGAATATCAGTATTTGCAGTGACTAGAAACATTTTGTTCGTCTATTTTTCTGTTGGATTGATTTCAGGATTTTAGAAAAACAAATTTAGACTCAATTTTTTTTTTCATTTGTAGTTCACCCTACACGTCATTCCTCAACTCTCT
Source organism: bacterium (assembly GCA_965233585.1). GTDB lineage: Bacteria > SAR324 > SAR324 > SAR324 > NAC60-12 > CBDDTI01. The sequence continues at coordinate 608 of CBDDTI010000147.1, read as the reverse complement.
GTTTGAGAAGCTTATACACAAATGAACCTGAATGATCACTTCGACTAAAACGAGATTGAATTTACTCAAAAATTTTCCAAAGGTGATTTCTACATTGTAATATTTTATACTTCTAGTGTTTCGGAAATGTAAATTACAAAATAGAGAAACTGAACTTGTACACCCGAAATGAATTCGGCCCTTCTAAAGCAGGCACCATTTTACCATTACCAGTGTTTTCGTTGATACGCGACTTTGGAAAACAAAACACCAGCGGAAACGTTTCCAAATTTTCCGTCAGTCTTGCGTGTTAATGACAGATCGGATCAATCTATTGTTTTTGTGATTCGTACGTCAATTACCTGCGCGTTATGGCTTCCCTCGCAAAGTTTCCTACAGTTTTCAAACTTATCGAAAGTGTTGAAGTTCTTAAAAGACATTTTTAACTCCGAAATTTGTTATAGGTGGACCTCGTGTCGTACAATTCAGGGAGTAATCTTGCTCATAATTTCAAATTTTCCTCGCGCTTCGCGTGAGTAATTTCCTAATCGCACGAGAGCGAAACTCGAGCCGATTTGAAATGGAAGACTTTCGAAAACGAAACGCAAATCAGCAAAAAATAATTACGG
>CBDDTI010000146.1:0-8583 GCA_965233585.1 bacterium | reverse complement strand
GGGAAAAGTTATAAACAGATGAGATGATGACAAGTTACAGAAAATCCAGCATACATTTCAGTGCATAACTTGGACAAAATATAATGCAATGGATGGAAAAGTTTATGTTCATCCTACAAAACCTACTCAGAACAACAAATCCTGAAAATTTCAGTTCAATTGGCCAAATCCTTCTCAATTTTTTTTTTTCTCAACGGCAAAAACAATTCGTTTTGAGAAAAAGAGCTTTAAACTTATGGCAACAGAAATTGTCAAAATAAAACTTTATTATCTTAACATTCGAATTTCGTGAAAAATCAATCCTCGAATTTTTTTTCAGAATTTTAGGTTAATTCCCACCTTAATTGGGGTTGTATTGATCCATACACCTCAAACCTTCGTCCAAGTACATGCGCAAGACACATTATCAATATTATAATATGTATTCTGAGAGCGGACAACTCATGATTGGTTGGCCACTACAGGTGGTTTTGACCTAAACAGGAAGTCATTTTACGTGAAGAGGTAACCACAACAGAATCTCACCTGCAATTTAAATACAAGCATCGCTATTCATCAATTCGGTGTTCAACAGCAACACTCGCAACCGAACCTGAATTGTTTCGAGTCGGCCTTGTCAGCAGCCAAGAGGGTTCTTGCAATCTAGGTGGACCACTTTCCTGAACTCTGTTTGCGAAACAGTGCCGTTAACGACTTATTTAGCTCAAGCTCACTGAAACAGCAAAAGGAGAAGCTTTTTCAACGGGCGGTATAACTAGAAATTAATTTGAGAGAGTTGCAGTGTCTAATTAAAATTGAGAAGAAGATTCTTTTATGTTAGGTAGAGCATTATAATTATCCTCGTTGAATGCAAAGTAAATTTTTTTCGATCAGTATTAGATGTCAATCATGAGGAGGAAATAAATGGTTTATGATGCTCTTTTTGAACACAGAAAGAAAACACAGTCAATTGAATTGTGGGAGGACCAGGACTAAATCCAAAAGGGTCATTTATTGTATAGAATAAAGGTTGGCCCATAGCTCAAAGTATTCAAATGCAATTTTCGATGCGCTAAATAGATTTAGGAAAACTTCAGGAATTTAAAAAGTCATTTAACACGATAACAATATCATATTAAAATGCAAACATACCCAAAGCACGCATTTTCAAACTGCTAATTAGTTAATTATTCTTAAGATGTTAAATAATTGAAAACATATTATATAAAGGAACAGCACTGGCGTGAATATCTTATCGACCATTAGAAACTATGAGCACCACGCAGCACCACTATTGAAGAAAATTGTAGAAGTACTTGATCAGCTTCCAAAAAGGTACTTTAAAGTGTTGATTTTCAAAAATTTAAGTCAGATCTTGATACTACCCTTGCTCTAAATTTTAAGGCAAATTTTAACCAGCATTCAATATTTTCTATTACGCTATTGAAATGAAAGGAATCGTTGTCAAGCTCTTGTATTTAGGTTTTCGACTTCGTGATCACTGCTTGCTCTTCAATGCGCAAATACAATCCTTTATACCGTGCCTCTTGGCTCTAACGTGTTATTTTAATAGCAATTTTTGGAAAGTTTATTGGACATGCATTTTACGTTTATTAAGTTTTGTGCTTTGATAAACTTAGCTAAGAGAACAGTTTGTGCTTCACCATTTTAGTGTAAGTGTAATCATTGTCTCTTCTTTGGTAAGGAGACATTGCGGAAAATAGTGTGAAAGATCGCTTCTCCTTTTATTTCTCAGTTTTTCAGCCTAGATTTGTCTGTTTAACACTGAAATCTCCCAGGCAAAAATCGCAAAGTGACAGTTCAACGAGAATAAAAGAAAAAGCAGAAGAGCCTGAAAATAGTTTAACTAGTTTTACCCAAAACGATCTAGCAGTACCTACAGAAGGGAAATATGTGACGAAATCAAGCATTTCCGGTGTTGTTACTAAACAAAAAAAGGACTCGAAGGGTGTGAGTGTATTATTCATGCAAAGATATTGGTAGATAATAAATCGCATTGTTATGCAGGGAGGTCCTCAATGACATTGCAGTTGTGTGTGCAAATTAAAAATTGATCGTTCACACTTCCCTTTCACCTTGGTAAATATATACTTTAGTCAAATAGGGTAAGAGGCTTGCAAACAATACTTACCCACAGTGAAAGCTTTAAAAGCTCGGTATTGAGTAATTAGGACAAAAAATCTCTTATTCCATCAAATTCAAAGCAAACAGAAATGCAAACAGTTTCCCTGAGTGTTAACGTTATTTGTGCACCTGTCGTCAAACATGATCGTATCATTTCTCCCTTTTCAAGTTCCTAGTTAATTGCATAGCAACAATCATTACTAAAAGTATAATATCACATCTCCTGTTCGGCAGCATACAGACACCAGAAGACAGTGAAGCATCAGTCAGCAACGTTATATTTTTTTTTTCTGGAGACTTTGATACAGAACTGAAGGAACTGTATAACCACCGTGGAGACTATCGAAGAAACAAGAATTGTGACAAAAAAAAAAATGGCAAACCAAACTGGAAACGAGAACGGCACGTCATCCCAAGATTTCTTTTGTAAGGCAATTGATATTAATACAATACCTTGGGAACGAAAATTTATTCTTGCCTTCAATATGTTAACCTCCATCACCGCGTTTCTTGGGAACTTTCTGATCATTGTCGCGCTTCGAAAAGTGACGTGCCTTCATCCGCATTCCAAACTTCTGTTTCGTTGTCTAGCGTGCACCGATCTCCTTATTGGCCTTATTACACAGCCAATCTACATCGCGTCCCGTATCCTTTTTCGTTCGCCCTGCTATAGACTCTTTTCAGTGCGCATGCTCTCGGACACGACATCCACAGTTTTTGGAGGCGTATCAATGTTCACTGTGACTGCTATAAGCGTGGACAGGCTTCTCGCCTTGATGTTGGAACTACGATATAGAACAATAGTAACCTTGAAACGGGTCCGCGTCTTGGTATTTGTGTTTTGGTTAGCCAGCACCGCCGGTGCAATGATGTTCTTTTACGACAGAGCTGTTGCTATAGGCATAACTAGTATGGCTCTCATATTGACCACTTGTGGCTCGACCTTTTCGTACACGAAACTCTACGCCACAATGCGACGGCAACGATGTAAGGTACAAAACTATTCGATCCGACGTAAACCAGACGGAAGAGAATTTGCATTGAATATGGCGCGGTTCAGAAAAACGGTGTCCAGCGCATTTTGGGTGCAGATGGCTTTACTGCTTTGTTATATTCCATACGCTATAACTGTTTCAATATTTGCAGTCACTGAGACCGTTACGCCATCCCTAGGCCTCACGTGGCATTTAACGCTTTCTTTATACTATTTTAATTCAACACTGAACCCATTTCTATACTGCTGGAAAATAAGGGAAGTTAGGCAAGCAGTGAAGGGCACAATCAGAAGGCTGAAATGTTTGTCGAATTAAATATGTAGTATACTCATGTTTTAGAAGAAAGTAAAAGCAGAAAAGTCATTGTCATTTAAAAATTGACTTATAGATGTTCCTCCAAAGGAAAGAGCACCATGTCTAGTTCCTTATAACAAAACAACAACAACAAAAAAGAAACAAGAAAACAATAACTACAAAAACGTTTTGGCGACATCTTGTAGCCATTATGATGCACCAACAGTTCATCTTAAAGAAAGACAGAGGGAAACTGGAATGCTTGATTCACGAGATGCTGCTAATCAAAGAAAAAGACCAAACTTGAATACAAAAGCGGACTCTATCCCAGCAAAAGTGTTTCGGCAATACGTTGACATGGTTCCTTAAATTTTTCGCGACTCCGTAACACTTAAGCTGGAATATATTTTTGAGCTATACTTTTTCTTAATATGCTTTGGATAATGGTCACAAGATGACGCCGAGACGTCATTTTTTGCGTTGACTTTTTTGCTTGCCGATAATTTGTTTAACTGCATTTTTTACCGGCTAACAATCACTATGCTAACTGCAACCTAAGTTGTGGAATAGCCTACCAGGCGAAATTAGGACCTTACCATCACTGCATAATTTTCTAAGTCTTATTAGCAACTGTGATTTTAGCAGATGACTGCAGATGATAGCAATTGCTCTAAATGCATTTTTCTAACTCTTAACCCATTTAACTTTTCCTATTTATTTGATTGTTTTCTTGTTTCTTGATTGTTAATCGATAAATATATCTTTTAGGCTCTTAGGTTTTTACCGAGGCTTCTAACTTAATAGCTATTAGATGTTTCTCATTGTACGTGTGTTCTATAGGTAAGGACGGGGAGGGGGGGGGGGGGGGGGGGTTCCCCACTGGTTAGCTCAGACTGACATGTTAATAAAGCATTGATTGATTGACTGATCATAGATTGATTTATTGACTGACTGAAATGGAATTATATGGTATTTATTCGTTTTTGGTTGTCGCGTATCTGACTCATTTATTCCGGAATACATCATTTACACATATTTATCTCCAAGTTCAAACATAATATTTACTGAATATTTTGATTTAGTTGTGCGATTTAGTTTATGATTGATGCCATTAAACCCACATGTTTCCTAACAATTTATGAGGAAATAGCATTTAGAATCTTTTTCACCAACTATATCACTGACGGAAGTTAAAATTAAGTTGGCAAGCAGTTGAAGTGCCCCTATGATCAAATTTTCGATATCCATTTTTTTTTTTTTTTTTTACATTTTCGTTTACAGTAGGTCTTCCCTGGATATCTTTCCACATTTCAATCTAATATGAAGTATACAGCGCACGTTTTTGGACCTTTATTTCTGTGAATCTACGGCCGCCATTAATTTTCCTTGTTCCAATTGGTTGAAAATTGGAGAGAATGACTTCATATTCTCAAAAAAAAACCACACGGATTGAAATTATAATAACAATAAGTGAGTAAAATTGCACGAATACAGGGACCAAAGTTTTTGTTCTTCTTCGTGCGAATTGCTGTACTAATTGTTATTATAATTTTAATCTGTGCGGTGTTTGGAGAGTATGACGTCATTTATTCCAATTCTTAACGAAAAATTGGAACAAGGAAAATTAATGGCGGCGCTAAATTCTCGGAAATAAAGGTCCAAAAAACGCGTGTCGTAATATTCGAGATAAATTGAAATTTGTTAAGATATCCATATCTATATCTATATCTATATCTATATCTATATCTATATCTATATCTATATCTATATCTATTGTGTGCGAAAATGTAAAAAAGAAAAAAAATTAATATCATAAAGGCACTTTAAACTTTTTTTTCAACGTGGAATGTACGTTTTGATGAGTGCATACTTCTAAGACATTTCTTTTTTCGAAAATCGCTAGAGAATCACAAATTCAACAGCAAAATTGCAAATTATGGCGAAGTATTAATAGTAATGGTAATGATAAGAATAAAGATAACGAAAAGAATAACGATAATGATAACGATAATGATAGCGACAACGATAACGATAATGATAATGATAACAATAATGATAATTACAATGGTAATAAAATAGAATATTTCAAAATTTGAGCAGTATGGCTGTCATGATATTACTACGGTTGCCATAAAACATCGAACTTCTTGAGCAATGGCTTTTCATTCCAACTTGCATATCAGAGAGAAAGAAGGCTAAGTCACCTAATTTAACAGGGATATATTAGGCTCGTTCAATACGCCATGCTTAAATCCTGTCGAATTAAATTCAATTTGGCGCGACTGTAGCTGGACATTGGCGCGACTTGGTTTTAAACGTCGAGCTTAAATCATTGGGTCTCTCCTCTAAATCTCAGTTTGTCCCAACAAGAAAACACATAAACCTAGAGTGCGGCTCGCTTCAAGCCAAGCGCTTGGTTTATTCAAGTAAAGACTAAAAGATACATGGTATATCATAGAAACGTAATATACAATCCAAGTAACATACAGCTCAAAAAAACTAGATCGCAAGCTAAATAAATTGAAATGGGGTCGTGGAACAACAGCTGGGTGAAAAACCTCCCCGTACGTCCACTTGCTCCTAGGAGGAAAACCCCGAGCCAGCTGTACCCCATAAAAAACGGTTCCCCGGGCGAGACCAACTAAACAGATACTAGCATCAACTAAAAGCAGTACGAAGGAGAAAACTAAATACCCAAAGCCTTAGAAACCGACAAACGAGAAGATAAAGAATCTTGCACATATCCTTCCTTAGCCGATTCACTAGCCCAACGGCCATGACGCTTAAAAAGTCGATCTGGTACACCAGCATTTGCGGCAGCAGTGGCCCCGCCACTCCTAAGGCTATGCGTACCAATGGCAGAGATATCAGGAACAATATCTTTAAAGGCCTCCAGCACTAACTCTCTTGACCCAGAATAGCTTAAACCTTTAGATCTAGGCTTATAACCACATTTAGTTTTGGAAAGTTGACAAAACAAAGAGCTATCGCAGGAAAGCCCAGCTCTATCTAAGTAATGGTTCATCATAGCAACCGGACAAGTTGCTTTCCTAGAAGAAGCTACAACAACCCAAGCTCCATCTCTATACTGATCACTTTTACTGGATTGAATAAATAACTTCAACATGTCATTTTCGATCTTAACATCGGATCGAACAAGCCTAGCAAGCTCATTAAATCTGAGAAAAGCAGTAAGCAAATAACAACCGAAAGAATGTTATACAAAGGGGCCATTGAATCCGCCTTGGAGGCAACTAACTGCTGTAAATAAGAGACTGTTATCGGCTCCTTCTTGGTAGTTTGATGGACCAGCAAACGCTGCGCACCACCAAGAGTACTCTTCACCAACAGATGATCAGAGGGAGACGGCTCGCCACCCAGCAGGTGAAACGAGGCAATGCTGTCAACTGCTGACTCCAAGGGAGATTCTGTCTTCGCCTCAGTCATTAAATGACGCAGATAAATAGCAAAGTGAAACGGAAAAGCGGGAAAAACTGTCAAGCCATGTTCTCGTTCCCAAGACCTCCATCTGATGTAGGAAGAAAAATACTTGGAGGAAGTACTTGGTGCTCTGCTAGCCAACGCAACATCCGGAAGAGAACTTGCAAGAGATTGTAAAGCACTGGATCCCTGGGGAACCGCGGCTCGGAGATCCGACCACATAGTAGAGCTGAAAACATCTGAAAAATAAAAGCAAAAAGAATACACATACACCCTAAAAGGTCAATAACAAATAAAAATGACCCGAACGCTGGATCAGCAAGACCGAGATGAAAGACAAAACCAGCACGCCCAAATATATACCCCTACTAATTACCCACATACCAGCGCACGCCCCTAAACAAACATAATATACCAATGAGAGCATATTTTCCTGCTAATTACCAAGTCAAACGCAGGAAAATACTACTCTCCTCTAAATCTCAGTTTGTCCCAACAATAAAACACACAAACCTAGGGTGCGGCTCGCTTCAAGCCAAGCGCTGCCCAACCGAGAGGTCGAGAACGGGAAAAATAGGAACAACAAAAGAGACTGCGTATACCACCCACTGGCTACACCCAGGCCACCCACTGGCAGAACAAGTAAAACTAATAAAACGAAATGAAACTAAATGAAACTAAATGAAACTAAATGGAACTAAGCAAGCCACCCACTGGCTTGGACACATAATGTCAACGGAACTGTGCAAGCCACTCACTGGCTATAACAAATAACGCCAATAAAATCGACGTAAGCCACCCACTGGCTATAGCAAAGAACAATTAATGCCAATAAAATCTGTGTAAACCACCCACTGGCTATAACAAATAAAGCCAATAGAATTGACGTAAGCCACCCACTGGCTACGTGCAAGCAACCCACTGGCTAAAACAAATAATCCTAAAGGAGTCTGCATAAGCCCCCCACTGGCTACCTGAAGGCCACCCACTGACCTCAGACCATTCGATGCCATCAACTCACCGAAAAAAAAAGAAGCAATAGGAAATTATAGAGGTTCCCCCCCCCAAAAAAAAAAACAGAAAAAATAAAACACTTACCCAACTAAGCAGAAGAACACTGAGAGCACCAACCTTGATCGCTAGTGCAAAAACCAGTAATAAAAAGCCGCGCAGATGTGAAATTAATACGAACAGCCAAAACCCTAAAATTAAGATTCTCTCTGCCAAAAACACCAGAGCTGAGGCGATCCGTGCAAAAAGTCGTCTTCAAGGAGGGCAGGTCCACCCAATTTTCAACAAAATGAGCCAGATGTGAACCGTCCGTTGTAAATAAAGGCCAAAATGGAGCAGAACGCCAAAGGGGAAGGAGCAAAGTACCTTGCGCGCAGCAAGACCGCATGTGCCTCAGAGTCCGAGGAACAAGGTGAGGTGGCAGACAAACCCAGTTGTTGTCGAAGTCCCATGACCTTGTAAAGGTGACCATAGCTTCACAGTAAGGATTTCAAAACCTGGAATCAAATCTAGGTAATAAGTGGTTATGCTCGTCAGCAAAACGATCAACAGAATGAGGCCCCATTTCAAGTCTAAAAAGCGAAAAATGTGAGGACTAACAGACCAGTCATCAAAATCCACAATACCGCTTAAATAATCTGCTTGCTCATTACTGTATCTGGGTACTCTTTCAGGCTCAATAGAAATGCCATGATGAACGCAAACCTCAAAGATACGC
>CBDDTI010000145.1:0-5428 GCA_965233585.1 bacterium | reverse complement strand
GAACTGTTTTATTATAACCCGGCCTTACCTAACATCCGTGAAATTCTTCACAAGAAACAACCCATCCTCGATTCAACAGAACGCTTACATAACATCTTCAGCGAAACGCCAGTTGTGGCCTTCCGTCGTTCACCTAACCTACGCGATTTATTGGTTCGCGCCAAACTTAAAACTCCCGAAAGTAGTACACTCCGCCATCCTCCTGGTACTTTCCGTTGCAATTCGAGACACGGCTGTCTCACTTGCCCTAACATCGATGACGGTAGAACCACCTACACGTTCAGCACCACGGGTGAGACACGGGAGATCAAACAACACATCACTTGCAAATCAAACAATCTTACTTATATGATTGAATGTAAAAAATGTAAAACACAATACATTGGAGAAACCAAACGTAGCCTTCGCGAACGATTCACTGAACACAGACAAACTACAAATAATTCTGATCACGCCAGCGCTTCAGCAGCAGTACCTACGCATTTCAACTTGCCTTCGCACTCCGTCAAAGACATGCTACTTATCCCTCTAGAACTTCAAGTAACCAATAATCCATCCCGTAGAAAAGCCAGAGAGGCCTATTTCATACAAAGAGGTCAAACGTTAACACCTTATGGCATCAACCGACGAAATGAACGCTAATTTTGGCCGTTTTATTTACTGTAATAGTTTTTTTTTTTTTTTCCCTATTAGTACCATATATCATTTACTATTATCGCTCTATTACTCTCTTTATTACTCTTTATTTACCGACATTTTCAGCCTATAGCTTTGTGCCATACATTTGTTTATCTTTTTGTACTATATATATAATATTACCTACTAGTTAAACATTAACTGCCATTGTATACTATAATTCAAATTTAGAGCCGTTATTTTCTTTGTATTAGTACTGGCCCTGAAGAAGACTAGCTCTGCTAGTCGAAATATTGGCCCATTAAAGTTTCAATTGCCCTTGCCGTAGTACCAGCCTTGCTATCAAATTTGTTTTGTTTACACTTCAAGTGACGTCTGGTACGTGAATTTCTACAAGAGATCCGGCAACAGAGTGGCCAAGTTGTTTTGTTCGACGTTGTGTGGTTCTCCTGCATTCAATCGTTTGTTTTATTATGTTACATCAGGTTCAAACGTGACGCGTGATGTGCACTGATGCGTAACTGTTGACTATCAGCAGATAGCAATCGATAATATAGCCAATCAAATTCACGTATTCACAATAGACTACGGTAAATTTATACTAATTACTGTTAAAATTGTGTTTATTGTTCTTGAATATTACTACATTAGTACATTGCTGTATTACTACATTACTTTAATTTATTCACAATAATATTTTGTATTGTCAGTACTGAAAAACTTTCTTAGTTAATTTACAGAAGTATTACTTACTGTTAAAATTGTGTTTATTGTTCTTGAATAAAAGAAAGGAAATATGTGAATCAATGATAAGTTCGTCAGATCAAAAACTTAGAAAAAAGGATCTCACATGGCTTCTGTCAAATGTGTTACATAATTCATTTATGGGGGTTTGGGGATAATTTCCGAAGAGCTGAAGGTAGATAGAAAGCTTGGAAAGTCTTCTATCTTAGGATTTGTTTCATGCGTCCTACAGGTCCAAATGTAATATCTAGCAACCAGGAAATAGAAGTATTGTTTTGTGTTAGAAAAGAAATTGTCTTTTAGACCCAGAACTGCAGCCGATGATGGAGAGCTATTAGGGTTCAATGATATGAGATTTTTAATTAGCCAATCTTCAAAGTTTTTTCCAGAAAAAATTAGTCTCCTACAAGACCAGAAAAGATGGGTAACAGATATTCTCTCATCTCTACAAAAAGTACAAAGACCATCTGGTCTTATACCTATTTTGTTTAGGAAATCGTTTGTTGCTAAAAGTCTGTGAACGAGCTTAAACTGAAAAATTATGAATAACCTTTACCAAACTTTCCTTGTTTAGTTAAACTCGTAAAGCGTTATAATTCAAGAAAGTTTGTACTTACCACGCCAATGTTGAAATTAAAGTCTGAAGACCAGCTCGTATTCCTTGCATGAAATGAACTTTACTATCTGGTTTGTTTTACACTGTTCGCATTGGAAAGTAAAACACCGGATATCCGTAATTAGTATATACTAAAACAGTGGATAGTGCTGAAGGCGCGCGCTGATTGGCTCGTCAAACTCCGAATATCCTGTGCTATTTACCTCCGAGCAATTCGAGAGAAAATGGCGTCCTGGTTTGCGTCCGTTACAAGTGAAAAAATCATTCAAATTAATTTTTTTGGTGTATATTATCCCACTGTTTTAGTATATACTAAAACAACTATTCACCTCAGTGTCGGTGGCTAGCGTTGGATATTTACCTCGCCGCTTCGCGGCTCGGTAAATATCCACCGCTAGCCACCTCCACTTCGGTGAATAGTTGTTAACTATGTCAAAAAAATCAGACGATGGATGAGGTAATTAGAAAATGAAACTTTCAAGTTCATTTCAGATTTTCGTTTTTCTAAAAAAAAATTACCCTGAAAATTTGAAGTACTTTGTTTTAACCTAGTAATATCATTTTGGATTTTAAAAAATGGACGACGCTTTTCAGCTTTAAATGCATTTCGACAGTAGCGTCTGCCATCTTCAGTTACAACTGGAGTGAATTTGAATATACAAGTGTTGCACTATAGCTGATACCTTGAGTAACTTTCATAACACGAATGAAATACGTACTTTGAAAACAAAAAAACAAAAGGATGAAGAAAAACCGTGCGGAAAAATTGAAATCATAGAGGGAAATTAGCATGATGAAATGATGATTTAAAATTGATGTACATAGCTTGTATAATTTTTACTCGAAACTTTGTGGCGCATTTATTGCGAGATGTGCAAGCATAATCCGAAGTAGAAACTGTCTTTTTGCAAAAAGTATTTCAGTTCATGACCCGGGGTTCATGATGTAGGTATTTTAGGATATTCAACGGAAAGATTGTCAGATGACGTCAATGTGACTTGAAGGTAAACAAGTCAGTCACAGTGATTCATTTCTCTTTGCTACATTTCGAATGATATGCGGAAAAACACGTAAGAAGCAAAAATATCACGCGAACACTTAGAGAGGTGGTGAGGGTGGGAGTCTGGATGGCGAGGAGGTGAGGTGAGTGGGGGAGTGAGACTTTTAAGTTTCACAAATTCTTCAGAGGGCTACTTTTCTCGATTTTGTTTTCAAACGTTTTTTTTTTTCTTCAATAAAAGTTAATACAACAGGTGTCGTAATTCTCATAGCGCGTCGATTTTTTTTTGCGCTAAAAGGCCTCGTCCTCGAGCTCCTAATACAAAGCCCAAATTAGCATTTTCTTGTTTAAACCCGACTTTGTGATGTCCCCTAGGTGTCTGTATTAACGTGCTTGAACTGTATTTTCTCAAACTCATTAATTATTCATGCAGCTCTTACCCAACCAGAGCATCTTATAATTATTATGGTCAGGTGGATGGGTTTAGAAACCCAATGAAAAACGAGTTGAAAACACGGCCGTGTTTGAAACCCGTGTTTGAAACGATTTCAATCACGGATGCAAATTTTCTTAATCTGCATATTGATAAAGCAACAAAAACACGTGGCGATAAACAACTTTATTTAATCACACATTTTACGAAATAAATTTTAAACCTAAGTTATTTACTACTAACGTTGAATGGTCACGGGACAGTTCTTAAAGAACCCAAAACAGAAAAGGCCATTCTTTATCTAAATTTAAATTCTCGCTCAATGATGGCGACCTCGCGTTTTGGTTCACTTTCAACCTTGCTGTACACTTCCGACCTAAAATGGCCCTGACGTTAGAAATTTTATCAGACTAAATGGACAAGTTACCTCGGAATAGCGCTAGCTACACACTTTTCCTCTTCGTCGCTAGTTTTACGAGGTCTAAATCTGCACTCTGCCATTTGCTTTGCGAAGCAACGTGTTCGCTCGGAACTGACAAACAGTAGGTAACGTGACCTCAGCTGTTGAATATTCAAAAATTGTCACAGCGCAGCAATTAGGTGAGAGGACCATGCATATCATACACATTTTTTTATGTTCATGCATATTTCACGTCTCAAATTTAAATATAATAGTTGAATTGAGAAACCTTATTCAAATGATAATTTAAACTAATTTTCTTTTGTTGGAGAAGTAATTTCACAAACTCGTGCTTCGTGTTTCATCGGGGTTTCAAACATTCGAAAACAATAAATGCACCCGGCCTGCAGCCTCGTGCTTTCATCAGTTTTCTCGTGTTTGAAACCCCGATGAAACACTCGCACTCGTTTTTGAAATATTACTTCTCAAACTCATTAATAATTCATCAAGTTAAGACAAAGAAAATCACAAGCGTGAAGGAGGTTTGGATACCCGGTCTTAATTAGCATAGATTTTGACGATTTTACTTCTCCGTTTACTCCTTAGTTTTTGCTTTGATTGAGAAGATATATCAAACACTCGAGACGGTGTTTCATCGGTTATCCAAACACCTCGCTGGGCGTTGTATTTTCAACTCTCCTCTCGGTGTTTGGATATCCCGATGAAACACTGTCTCTCGAGTTCGATATATTACTTCAAAAACTGGCTGTGCAATTATTGAAGCTGTTCCTTTTAAAGACGTTCGCGCGAAATTTTTCTAACATTGATTTTTTCCTGAAAATTTTACCGTTGAAAGATGATGAATTAGCGATGTTAGAAATGTAAAAAAAAATGGGGGACACCAACTTTTTTTTGGAAAGAACATGCCCGGAAGAACACCTAAATTTGAGTAAATCGGGCTTCGTTAGCGAAGACCACCACAGTGGCTGCAAGTCCCAAAATATTGTATGCAATTAGAAATGTTCTCTGCCAAATATGGTTTAAATGGACCTATTAAGCGAATTTGGTGAACTGCTGAGGTTCACAACAAGTTCGCATTCAGTGACCACAGTTTCACGCGATTCCATGTGCCGTGGACAGAAATCTTCAAATTTTTTAAACTTCCCACATTGATTTTTTGTTCATTTTTGGACAATGTGGAGATAATTGTAAACGAAATCTGTTTCTGATAAGAAAAGTAGGGGTCACCGAACGTCCAAGATCGTTAAATCCAATCAAAGCTATAGTAATGGTCATCTACATCATCAATGCGCACTCGATGCATGGCGTGGCATGGCGTGGCATGGCGTGGCATGGCGTGGCATGTGGATTTGCGTGCGCAGTAAGGATACGCAGAAACAATTAACGCGAACGTCCTTAATGAACCGCTTTGCCTTACAAACATGATACCTCTAACATCAACAACTTCCATTGAAGCTATACAGTCTTGGGGAAAAACAACGAGAGCCAATACGTCGCTTGCTGTAATTGTAACAAAAAGATCTCCTCACTTGGAACAAAAATCGTAGAATGTCCAAGCTGTGGCCTAAAACAAAGACC
>CBDDTI010000144.1:0-14036 GCA_965233585.1 bacterium | reverse complement strand
AGAGTGTTTCTGTCGAGAAACGTATGGAGTGATAGTTGCCCCGCGGAAATTTCAAGTTCTTCAACAGATATTTGCCCTAAAAAAGAACTTTCGAGGGCAAATATGCTAGTTTTAGGAACATCAAATTTCCAAGGGGCAACTATCAAACCGATAGTTCCGAGACAGAAACACTCTATTGTCTTTATTGTTCACCAATGAATTTCCTTCCACGGGCAAGTTCAAAAATTATATTGAATTATTTTCAACTTTTTTTTAGATGAACACTGTGGAAGCCACATGTGAAATTTTAAAAAGAAAACAGACGAAACCCAATTAATTCAATTTCAACAGTTTATTTTCTACAAGCCCATGTCTTTATAGAAAAAATTCACGGGCGACTACTATCCATCCGGGCATTTTCCTCGGACGGGCAACAATGACATAAAAAAACCTAAGATGTCAGACACCAAAACATTAAAAAGCAAAGCATTGGATGAAGCCCAACAATTAAAACAAGAAAATTATACTTTACGTAATAAAATGGTTCAGTTCCTTATAACTGTAACTGTCCATAAAATGTTTAAAAATTGATATATATATATATTTTTTTGGAGCTTGTAAGGGTAGGCTGTTTTTAAAAGTGGGCAGACATCGTAATCCAGAGGCGGCTAGTCTCTTTACAGACAGTTTAAGTTTGAAACCTCCTAATTATCTACTGCAGCTGTTTCTGTCAAGTAATTGACACAGTATAAATAGCTTTTGACAAAATTTTAACGGTTATACTTTTTGAAAATGTATGTTGACTAGCTACTGCGTATCTCTGGTGCGCACGCTATACATATGACGTGGCGCTTGCCACGTCATGTATTTCAAGCGGGCGCACCGAGTCGAAACTCAACAAAATATAGAGCTGATGAACTTTGCGGTAACTTGATCTCCGAATATTTTTGTTGGATGCTCGGTGACCCCCACTTTTTTTCGGCAGATCACTTCCTTTTCTGATTCTTCCCATTATACTAAAAAACAAAAAAAATCTGTGCATAGGAAGTTTTAATTGTTTCTCATATACTATTCAAATAGGGTCGAATTAGTACATGGATACAGGTGTGCGCGACTTAGAAGTTACCTTTTTTAAGGCCAAGGCTACCTAAATTAATGACATATGTAACAAAGATTTATCAAATAAGCCTATATATGCTGTCTTAAACACACATACTTAGATATGATTCTTCAGCTTAAATATATGCCAATAGTAATGAATACGGCCCGAATCGCCTCGAGTGACTGGAAATCCTAGAAATGCTATGGTCTGTGATACGCCTTATATCTTCAAAACGAGTTCGGTGATCCCCGATTTTTTTTTTTACGTTTTTAATCTAATTTTATCATTTTCTACCTGTAGTCAAAGTTTTAACAAAATCTGTGCGTGGGAACTTTTGGGCGCGAACGTCCTTAAGAATTGGTTCAAGCTTAGCGTGTGTATATCGAGTTATGGAAGCACGCGGGAGGCGTAAGAGTTGCTCGAGGCGATAGCCGAGAGCAACTCTAGCTTCTTGAGTGTTCTCCAAACTTCCCAAGTCATCCATAACTCGATATACGCACAGCTAAAAGCATGAACCAATTCTTTTATAACTTGAGCTTTCACAGTTTTGTTCCAATTGTATATATGACTGAATTTATGGAAAATGTGTCAAGGTTAGCACCAAAACAGCCATATGCACTTTGATTTTACACTTCCGATCGGCCTTAATATCACTCCGAGCGATGAAAAAACATAGAGAGAGGAGAGCAAGAAAAGAAAAAGTAGAGAGGGAGAAAAAAAGACTGACATTCCTTTGAGATAGGCAGTGTAATTTATTCATATCAACTTTTACATTGTAGATGAAAAGCCCTCAATAAACAAATGTATGTAAACTTGTTGTATTTGTTTATAATATGGTATTTTTTTTGTCATCGAATTCTCGAAAATGACGCTACTCCTGGCCGGTTTTCAAATCGCCAGGAAAATGTTTATTTGTTTCCAATTAATAGGTCTCTAAATCAATTGCACGTTCTTTATTTTTGGCGAATGAATAACCGTCATTCCGTGTAACCGCACCTGAAGCAACACTTAATGTTATGCAATTAAGTAGAATTAAGCATGCACCTTCGCGGCAAGCTGGCTCATTTGCATTTTTTAAAGTGATGACACTATTTTATTCTGCCATGCGCGCATCAGCACTCAAGTTTTAAAATTGAATTCATAACGGACTCAAACTTCTCTGCAGCAAATGAACAACTTCAGTTTTGAACATAGTTTGAACAACTTCGCTTAAGCTAACTATTAACGGCCAAGATGAGGTTTAAAAGAACGGAAGAATATTCTCCATAGAAAGCGTTACCACAAGATTTACTTTGACACTGAGCAAGATCATCCGCTTCTCTGAACAAGTTTGATCGAGCCTCGCTTGATGATCATGGCAGTGTTTATTCAAACAATGAAATCTCAAAGTTGTTAATTACACGTCGGATCTACCATCTTCAGAATTTCTAGGATTTCATAACTGTACCACAGCCGACAAACTGTGATGAAATGATACATTTTCCTTCGTCGATGTCACCTCCTTCACAAAACCTTTAACCGCATTTATCAACCTGTCGAGCGATAGACTCGGGAGACCTAGAGGAAGTTCAGTCGGAGGAAACTACTTAAAGAGAGGTAACAGGAACTTTTCCTTCTATTTTACTGATGAAGACAATGTTGTTATTTTTTGTTTACATTTTTACCAACTATGTTGTACTTTTACTATCGCAAAAGTGCTCCGAATAACTACAGTGACACAGCCACACTTGAACGCTCCTAATATATATATATATATATATATATATATATATATATATATATATATATATATATATATATATATATATATATATATCATTTCCTGGAACATTCCCGAACAACTACCACTATGACAAGACACAATAAATAATTTAGTTTCGATTTCTAATGCACACAACAACTCGATGCGAGCCAGATAGCGACTTTTGCGCCCTTGAATTGTTTTATCTTATGTTTTATCAGTAAACTAATCATTCCCAAAAGCTACCAAACGTTTCCGTACGTTTTTATTAGTAACTTTGATTACGAACGATTTACTTGTACATTATTTTCTTTACATCCGAAAAACTACGCCCTGGTTTCAGTTTGATAAAACATATCATACCGCTGGAGTGGAAATGGGCCAGACAGCAAACAGACTGGTTAAAAAAATAAAACTGAGGAAGCACAGTGGACTTGATCGACACACGAACATCGATATTCCTAGAGAAATGAATGCAAATAACTTATTTATGGAACATATTGAGGTTCCACAAAGCCATCAGCAACTAAAGAAGTGGATCTTATTTTAACCCTGACCGTATCCTTGGGTCAATTCACGGCATCTGTTCAGGTAAAATTAGTGACTTTCTCCTTAGTTACGATGGTTAGTAGTGCATGTATTATAATGAAATTATTAAATCCAGCAGCAAAAAAAGCGTTCGGCATGGTTTGAGTTACAGCTCATAGATTTTACAATGCCATCCAGTAACTGAGATGATACTTTCCACATCGTATGAAAGCTTTCTGGATTGTGACTTAACTCCAAATGATAAAAAACGCTAAATGAAAAAAAAAAAAAAACGAGAAAAACAACAACCAAAACGAAGAATAAGTTATTTCATTGTAAAAATAACCATTGTAACAACTAAAAAGTAAGAACAAAAAACTCTGTTATAAATTGAAAAAAATACTTTGCCAACATTGAAATTAAAAGACAACCAAATCTTGAAATTGAAATTGCTGTACACAGAATTGAAACCAGTTCAAAGATGCAATTCCCAGCTCGATCAATGAAGAGTTTCACGTGCTCCACTTAAAATAAGCGGGATTGAAACCCATTGGAAAATGAATTCACCACCTGAGTGAAGAGTTTTACATGCTCCACTTAAATTGAACAGATTCAAACACATTGGAAAATGAAATTATCATCAGGGTCAATAGAGAGTTTCACGAGCTCCACATAACGTAAACGGGATTCAAACCCATTGGAAGATGTATTCCCCAGCTGGGTGGAGAGTTTCGCACGCTCCACTTGGTGCTTGTTTACTTTCACGTCCCGAGGCTAAGGTTGGTCAATGAACTCGGTGCTTCCGTACCATTTGTTAGAAACCACGCCACGCGGGTAGCACGAGTACCATGCGTCCATCCTTTGGAAACATGAGTCCAGAGGGTTACAACTTGATAATGTGGTTCAGGAATTCTGACTGGGTCAGTATTCATCGCAGATGATTTGTACTCAACCGACCCAGAGGATTGTGGCTGTTTTCACGCAGGGGTTGCATACCGTCACACTCTTTCGCACCTGAGCGAAAAACGTTGCTTTAGAAATGAATTACTTATTGCCTTTGCATGTGCTCGCGCAAGAAATGCGCTTTTCATATACAAGATGGAGAAAGGGTAGCATAGAGGTGGTAAAGATAGCAAAATCACTTGCGTCGTGATTTTATTTAGAAAAAGTGTTGTAACTAAGGGAGGAAGAGAGCGAGTATTACCTAAAAGTCTAGTAAAAAAAAAAAAAAAGAAAAAAAAGAAAAAAAAGAGGTCAGTAATGGTGTAGACTTAGTCTAAATACATTAGTAATTAACAGTTCCACTGACACCTTGATATATTCCTTCTTCGAGAGACGCCAAGGTCTTGTGTTACACAGTTTGATGAAGGACAACGAGAAGATGATGAGGGTGACTTGAAACTTTCACGAAGGTGAGAAGCGGTTATCGAATTGCAGCTCTTATCCTTTGATTTAAGGACGCTTATATACAACAGTAACTCACTTTGGAGCAGATAACTCTGATATAAATACCAAAATAGTAATAGTAACAGTAATAGTAATAGTAATAATAATAATAATAATAATAATAATAATAATAATAATAATAATATTAATCATGAGAAATTGTAGCAAACACTGCTTAAGAACAATTGACGCTCATCCTACACAATAGCTATTGTATTGCCCTCCTCCACTTTTAGTGTTTTAGTTCAGACAGTTTTACATCACACCCCCCTATTTTGTAATAGTTCGCCCTTCTCGTCCATTGCAATTAGAACCCCATTGTTCTACTTATCGTAAACATGTAGCTAGCTGATAAGTTTGTTTTTCATTAAATCTGCCTGAGGAGTGCATACGCACGAAACTCAGAGTCGCAGGGAATCTTGTGTATTTTCATTTAGTCATCTAATGCTAATAATAATTCTAATAATAATAATAATAATAATAATAAATAAAATTAAACCGACACCTTTATGTTGCTCGAGTCTTGCAATGGTATAAAACTACAGACTTGTTTGAAAACAGAAATGGAAGAGAGCTGAAAGAACCTATAAAAATAGCCCAATACATCAAAGTTTGATTCTTGTGTTAAAGGAATGTTCAATAAAGGAATGTTATTTCTATGGACAGTCAAGGTTACACATGCTCAGTACCACAGTGTACCCTTTTTAAACTGCAACTAGCAAAATGTTCTTACTTGAGGCAACATTAGACAGCTATTGGTACTTTACCTTGTTGACTGGTACTCAAATATTTTATCTTGGCAGGAATCAGATGAGATCAGTTCTTGGACAGGGATCCCTTGGTGTGTTATGCTGCTATAAATTGTTAAATCATGATTTAGAATATGAGCTATAGACTCACACGATACATTTAATGACAGGTCCTGCGCAAAATGGCTAGTTTTGCTCCTCCATAAACTAATACATGTGTAATGTATATTTCCTGAAACGACTTCGATGTAGAAATACTGTGGAAAACGAGAGCAGATGTCCGTGTTACTAGCTGACTTAGTGACCTGTCGTTAGATGTTTTGTTATGACAAGATGAACAGAAGTACCAGCTACAAGGAAAACAACAAATGGTAGCATGAACTGACAGCAACTACCACTGCAAAAGAAACGAAAACGAAAACAACAACAGAAGTAGAAACAGTAACAGCAGCAGCAACCCCAATAGCCAAGACAGTTAGAACAATAACAACAATAGCGACAAAAAGTTATTCCACGAGGACAACAGCAACAAACAAGCTAACTGAAGACAAATCTAAAGGGTTTTTCCAGTTTTACTTTCTCTTTTTACATTATGTTTGGTCCAGTTTTTAAACAACCCTTGCAGGTACATTGACAATAACAATAACACAACAACAAAAAACTTCTCAAACAACAGCAGATTCCCTTAAAATATTCCCCTAGAATATCTTTAGTAGGCTAAAGCAGCTTTATACAGACTTTCAACAAGGAAAGTCACAAGACACCTCATGCCATTGGCGCAAAAGCAAAGAAAGCAACGAGGCGTGGCAGGGGACAACCAGACAATGAAGAAGAGACCTTTGAGCTTGAAGAATCTGAAAAGCAGGAGAGGGATAAAGATAAAGATGAAAACAGCGTCATGATTAAGACAACAAAGCAGGAGCAAGTAGAAGGAAAGGAGGAGGAAAAGCAAAGGACGGTATCTCAACAGAAGCGCCCACAGTGAAGAGAAAAAGAAAAGGAAAAATGGAAAACAAATGAAAACAGTTGCAAGAACCACTGGCATTGAAGTAATCATATGACTGAAAATAAACCGAACCCTATTGGCAGCACGCTGCAAACTGAAAAGTAGATACTTATATGGAGAGTGGAAATTTTTTTTTTGCGTTCTTATGGCGTGGACTGTCTGTTTTTCGTTTTTTTTTTTGGAATATGCAACCACCATCAATTGATTCCTACACCAGCGCTCAATCATTGAACACAAGTTAACTGCTTGCAAAGAAACCTATTAAGACTAGCAGAAACGAATTCCACCCTATGTATCCATTTAATTTACCTCGCCGGTCACTAAATACTACATGTAAGTGGCTGATTTTTCGTGTAAGCAAGTAACCTTGTAACACAAGTTGCTTACCATCTCTGTATCTTCCACAAACATGTACCGATGTGTTCGATCTCGGAAACCCCAGACAAAACTAATAAATAGAAACAGTTATGTCTTGACAACAAGTGACTTTATAAACAGTAAAGGTGTACTTTGCGGGCAACCTTACATGTAAGTCTGCTGACACTAACAAGGTTCTGAAAACAATTATCCTCTGAAAAAACATAACTAAGAACCTTAATGTGATAAAGGAAACAAGGCGGAAAACCCCTGAAAACGAGTCTCTTATAAAAGTTTGTTCCTGTGATCAAAAATCTTACACTACTGTCAGAGGGGAAGCAAAATGAGAATATAGAACAGGTCCATCAGCAAACAGTTATTATGTTCGATATGTGTTGTGTTCGTACCGGTTCGGACACTGGGCGTGTTGGCTGGCATAGAAATGAGCACACACCGCAATTTAAAATACATGTGGTAAAAAAGACAAGTTTTAATTATCACCAACAAATCACACTCAATCGCTCATCCTCTTTGTTCCGACTGTTCGAATACCAGGCCATAAACTACCAAGAAACCAATAAGGATAATATAATCCTTACCTAGCACAAATCAGTAGGATTAACTATAATGGGTCATCTATTTCGCTTAAGCATCAACATGCAAAATATTTACTGCGACAGAAATATTTACTGTCAACAAAACATAAAAGGGTATTTTTGTTATATAACTAAATATAATATGGTAACTTATCCCTGCTTAAGTATCAATATCGGAAATCCTTACCGACAACAAGAAGTCAGTAATGATAATGGTAATCAAGATCAAAAAACAAACAGGTCATAAAGGGTAGTATTTTTCCACTAAGGTTGATTATCGGATTGCTAGTTGCATCAGTAGGGGTATCGGTAGTCTTCACCACTAACAAATTAATAAGAATATTCTTTACTCTAACTAATCAATGACAGTATCCTTTGCTGTTGACCAATTGGGTAGGGGTAACTCTTAATCGCGCCAAATAATCAACATGGGCAATCTTGGGTAATGGGTAATGCCAGCAATAATGTTAATGATTTACTGCCAGCAAGTAAATTTGGGTAAACTTATGCCAAACTTGCAAGTCATGTATCAATAATAGTAATCTTGACTACTGACAACTTAAAGGAAAATAATTACAATTGTACCTCCAGCCAATCTCTAAAGTTAATTTACCACCGGCGAAACACTAAAGGTAATCTTCACAAACAACCGAGCAATAACGGCAACTTTACCACAAACCGATTAATAAGAGTAATATCTTTACCACCAACTGATCAATAAAGGTAACTTTTACCACCAACCGACCAATAAAGGCAATCTTTACCAACAACCGATCAGCGAGGGTAACTTTACCACCAATCGATCAATAAAGGTAATTATCTTCAACATTACTGAACCAATTTAGAAGAGTACTATTTTACACCAACTAATCAAAAAAGGTAATCTTTACCACCAAATGATCAAAAGAGGTAGTCAATAGCGGTAATCTCTACCACATCCGAATCAACAAGGATAATTTTGCCCCCAAACGATCATCAAGGTAATATTCAACATCAACCGATCAATTATGGTGGTATTTATCACCAAGTCATCCCTGAATATAGTTGATATTTACCACCAACTGATCAATAAAACTATTCATTACTACCAACCGATCGATAAAGGTTGATTACCTTAACCAGCAGCCTATGAATAAAGATAATCTTTACCATCAGCGGATCACTAAATGTAATCTTCACAATCAACCGATCAGAAAAGGCTCTCTACCACCAACTGATCACTAACAGCAATATTTACCACCAATTCACAGGAAAAAATAGCGGATTCCCATTTTTGGATATTTTTGGGTAATTAAAGAATACCCAATAAAAATCCGAAATTTGGCAAAGTGAGACGAGTCCCAAACAGGGAATTTTTTGGGAATTCCCTATTAGGGATGACCGGATTACCACCAACTGATCATAAAGATAATCTTCAACATCAACAATATAGGTAATTTTTATCACCAACTAATCAATAAAGATAAACCTTAAACCAAAGCCATCAATAAAAGTAATCTTTACCACCACTTGATCAATAAAAGTAATCTTTACCACAAGCCAAACAAGAAAGGTAATCTTCACAATTAACTGATCAATAAAGGTAATTTAGATCTTCACAAGTACCAACCGTTCAGCAAAGGAAATCTTTACCATCAAGCTATCAATAAAGGTAATCTTTACCACCTTCCCATCAACAAAGGTAATCTTTACCATCAACCGATCAATAAAGGTGATCTTCGCCACCAACCTATTACAAAAGATAATCGTTACCACCAACTCATCAATAAAGGTAATCTTTACCACCAAGCCATCAATAAAGATAATTTTTACCACCATCCCATCAAAAAGGTAATCTTTGCCACCATCCCATCAATAAAGGTAATGGCTGGCAGCAACCCAACAATAACGGTAATCTATACCACCATCTCATCAAAGGTAATCTTTACTACCATCCCATCAATAAAGCGAATCTTTACCATCAACCCATCAATAAAAGTAATCTTTACTACCATCCCATCAATAAAGGTAATCGTTAGCACCAACCCAACAATGAAGGTAATCTTTACCACCATCCCATCAATAAAGGGAATCTTTAGCATCAACCCATCGAAAAGGGAATCTTTACCACCAACCCATCAATAACGATAATCTTTACCATCAACCCATCAATAAAGGTAATCTTTACCATCAACCCATCAATAAAGGTAATCTTTACCAACAACCCATCAATAAAGGTAATCTTTATCACCAGCCCATCAATAAAGAAAATCTCCACCCCCAACCCGTCAATAAAGGTAATGTTTACCATCAACCCATTGAGGAAGGAAATCGTTACCACCAACCCATCAATGGAGGTAATCTTTACCAGCAAAGCCATCAATAAAGGTAATCTTTACCATCAACCCATCAATAAAGGTAATCTTTACCATCAACCCATCAATAAAGGTAATCTTTACCAACAACCTACCAATATAGGTAGTCTTTACCACCAAGCCATCAATAAAGGTTTTCTTTATCACCAACCCATCAATAAAGGAAATATATACCCCAACCCATCAATATAAATAATACTTATCATCAGTCCATCAATGAAGGTAATCTTTAACATCAACCCATCAATAAAGGTAATATTTGCCATCAACTAATCAAGAAAGGTAATCTCTACCACCAACCTATCAATAAAGGTAATCTTTACCATCAACCCGTCAATAAAGGTAATCTTTACCATCACCCTTCGGTATCTTTTCCACCAGCAATCAATAACGGTAATCTTTACCATCACCCCTTTAATAAAGGTGATATTTATCACCATTTCATCAATAAAGGTAGTCTTTACCCTCACCCCATCAATAGCGGTAATCTTTACCACCAACCTATCACAAAAGATAATCGTTACCATCAACTAATTAATAAAACAGCAGCAACCCAACAAATAAAGGTAATCTTTGCCACAATTCCATCAATAAAGGTAATATTTACCATTAACCAATCAATAAAGGGAATCTTTACCATCAACCCATCAATAAAGGGATCTTTACCTTCAACTCGTCAATAAAGGTAATCTTCACCATCAACATATCAATATAGGTAGTCTTTACCATCAACCCATCAATAGAAGTAATCCTTATTATCAACCCATCAGTAAAGGTAATCCTTATTATCAACCCATCAATAAAGGTAATCCTTTCTATCAACTCATCAATAAAGGTAATCTTTACCACCAACCCATCAATAAAGGTAATCTTTGCCATTAACCCATCGATAAAGGTAATCTTTACCACCAACCCATCAATAAAGGTAATCTTTTTGCCATCAACCCATTAGTAAAGGTAATCTTTACCATCAACGCATCAATAAAGCTAATCTTTACCACCAACAAATTAATAAGAGTAATCTTTACAACCTACCGATCAATAAGGACAAAAATTTACCACCACCCGATCAATAAGGGTATTTTTTTCCTCCAATCGATCAATGAAGTTATTCTTTAATCTTTACTTGTCAATAAGGGTAATCTTTTCCACAAACCGACAACTGAGGGTAATCTATCCTCCACCAATAACTGTTTAATAAAGGTAATCTCTATCACCAACAAATCAGTAAAGGCTCTCACAACCGACCGATTAATAACGGCAACTATACCACCCACTGATCAATAAGGTAAATTATACGACCAATCATTCAATAAAGGTAAATTTACCAGCCACTGTTCAAAAAAGGTACTCTACTACCAACTATTCAATAACGGTAACTTAACCATGTCACCAGTTGATCAATAAGGTAATGTTTACTTTCAACCGATCAATAAAGGTAGCTTAAGCACCACCCGTTAAATAAAAACTCTACCTCCAATAATCAATACGAGTTACTCCAATAAGAATAATCCAGCCGAGCAATAAAGGTAATCGTGTTTACCACCAACCGATCAATAAAGGTTATCTCTAATCCGTACCCATCATTTAGGGTAATCTTTAGTCGCTACTCGGCAATCTTTACAACAAACCGATCAATAAAGGCAATCTTTACCACCAACCAACCAATTAAGGTAATTTTTACGATAACTGCAAAAATTCTAGCGCTTTTGTTGGCTAATTTTTATTATCAATAAGCGGACAGACACATGAATTTTTAAAGTAAGCGATGCGTCAACGAATAAGAGCGGCTCGACAGCGGACAATTTGACAATTTGACAATTTGTTATGGTAAAAAACAAATTGACGTCAGTTTTTAATGCATCTGTCCTTTTATTGACAATGAATTTCGTCATAACTTGTCAAAGTAGTCTGGGGATCCACTCGGTTATCGCTTTGTGGATCCACAGCTACTTTGACAATGTAATGACGAAATTCATGATCCATATCAGGACGGACGCATGAAAAACTACAATCAATTTGTTAATGTCTACAGACGTCTATTGTGGAAACGTTCCGATTTAACAGCAAAACTCAGTTACTTTACGGTCGCCCTAATGGTGCCCCCTCCCCCACCTCCCCGAGTGACATTAAAATGATCGCGTCTACAAACAAAGCTCCGTCTGGCTGAAACATTTCTCCGAGAAAATTGCGTGTTAAAAACCCGCACAGACTTAAATATTTTAACGGCATGACAGTGAAAACTAGCGAATACAAAGATGTTTCATTAACCTTTCCTACAGTACGATTCCTGCTTGGCAAATTTAAGAATCTTCTGCACAACGCTTGCCTCTAAGATAAGCTGTATTGTCTTTTAAGTTTGTAGCCTAAAGTAGATTGATTTCGCGAAAAAAAAATTAAAATATTATTTCATCGTTGCATGTGTGCATGCTGAAAAAATCTTCTGTTAAAATCTCAACCAACCTGAGTAATAAATATTGACCCAACCTCCGTGGTCCGTGGGAAAACTTAGGAGCCGTGAGGAATGCTGGGATACGTTCCTGATCACTGCAGCATACTGCGGCAAAGCTCTCAATTCAGGTGTTTTAATTTGCTGGATTATTGTTTTCTTCTCTTTTTTAAGTCTGGACTGAAATTTCAATCATTCTTTCTTTTATTTAAAGAAAGATATCAAGGGAAGGCTAGCACTTTAAATGATGGAACATTGCTCCCTTCGATTCACCAACGTTTTTAAGTCTTCTGATTAACTTAATCAAGTAAACTCGCACAAACTGGGTGACTATCAACAGTGAGCTTTCTTTTGACCAGCACGTGGATGGACTATCGCTGTGTTGCCGATCATTGGACCGTTAATGACAAAGGAAGAGAAAACTTTATTATAACACAATGATTAAGCAGACAATGCTGTGTGCCTTAGCCGTGTGGAGATCCTGCTCTGTAGAAAGCGTTCAGGCTACAGAAACGCGCAGCCCGTCTAATACTGGCCGGGTGCTGACACAAAGACGAACAGTGTAAAACAGTTTAACTAATTAGGTCAGGTTCCATTTTTCCATAAAGAGAAAACAAAAACGTGAATATTGGTATATAAACGGAATTTTGGGAAGTGCCCATCCTATCGGAACCAGATACTTGCTAGAAATGCAGACGTGAAATGAAGAATTGACAGGCATGATCAATTAAGGCTTGTCTTCCCCTGATTTAAACGGGAGACTGAGAGTGGAAGGTTTTTCTCAGAACCGACTACTAGCCGCCTCTGGAATATGATGCCTGCCCATATTTAAGACCAGCCTACTAGTACTCTTAAAAAAAATATTTAAAAATTTTATGGAAAGTTATGAGGAACTGAACCATTTTATCGTCTAAATTTTTAATTTTCTTGTTTTAATTGCTAGACTTTATCCAATGCTTTACTTTTCAATATTTAAGTGTATCTGATATCACAGTTTTTTATATCATTGTTGGATTTTTTTTTTTTTTCAATTTTTAACATGTCATCTTTTTATTTTGTAAATATTTACATGAAAGCCACTGATTTTCCAGTGACTACTATAGTGTGCTACCCTCAATAACTAAAGTTGATTATTCGTGTAATTATAACTATTCATTACGTCAGTCAGTCGATCAGTTAGCCATTGTTCATTCGTTCGTTCGCTTGCTCTCTCGTATGTTTGCCATAAAGTTCAATAACTGGAAATAAGGAAAAACGGTGTTTAAAGTTTTTCTATTCGTGCAGTGTACATTTAAATCAAATTTAATTCAATAAGCTAACAGAATAGAGAAGTCGCGTGAAAATAAAACAATACATCACTAAATTACTGCATAAAATGGCATGCAATGTTATGTGAAAAATATAACAAAGGGAAGCCGAAGGGGAAAACTCCAGAACTATGAACTATACAGGTTTTTGATCAAAGAGAACAATGTCGATCCAATGTCGGGCCACTGGTACAAAGCTCATGCGATTTAAATGTTCAAAGACATGGTTCGAGTTATCGAGGGTAATATTATACAGAAAATGACCTGAAGGGAAACGAAAATTGCTTCGAGATAGCGGAAGGTTCGAGTTGTCGAGGGCTCGAGTTACTGAGGGTAAGATACAATAAATGTAGGACGGAAATCCAGGGGCTATTGATTTTTGGCCGGTTTGAGTTAGCGCGAGGTTCGAGTTATCCGGAGTC
>CBDDTI010000143.1:0-10000 GCA_965233585.1 bacterium | reverse complement strand
AAAAGATAAGCAAAATAAATTACAGAAATAGCAAAAAGATGATGTGCGCAGGGACCAAAGTAGCTTAAGCTTTCGAGTTGGTCACTGCCACAGACAAATTAATTAGCATAACCATGTGCATTATAAACAATAGCAGGAACAGAGTTTATCAAGTTAAGTGCAGATAGGTATGAGATACATATGTTACATAAGAATAACACAGTGCTATTTCTTTTTAGGTACAAAGGTTATATTGGCTGGTACCGTGATGCAGTGTGGGATATGTCTATTGCACATCAGCTGTAGTGGTGACGAGCTAGAACTGTCAATCAAGTCGAACAACAGACTGCTAAACGATGCACTGATGAAACATTGTATGACTATCTTTAGATAACGCTTCAGCGCCTGGCGGTTTCTGCCGTGTAGAAAATGGTGCCGGGTCAATAGTTATTTCTTTTTTTAAATCTCATGCGGGTTGGCGTCACGGACGATGTTGAACTTCGACTTGAATACGGGCGCTGTGATATTTGTCAATTTTCCTGGTTTTCTCAAATTCTGCTGTGGATTAACGAACGGACAATATATATGACAAAGATTTCTGAGTTAACATTCAATTTAATTGTGCGACTCTTGCTCTCATTATGCATCTGTTAACTTTAAGTAATTTTCAGAAAACGAGCAGCAGTGTTTTATCGGAGTGTTTTTATTCCAATAAAACACGTGCTGCGAGTTTTTTGAACGGTTTTAAAAATATTCCACAAAAAGTGTGTCTCTTGGGAGTCCAAACAAAGGTTCAAATTGTGAGGGGAAAATATAAGCATACAAGAAAAACAAGCTATGCCTTATCACTATTCTTTATATAAAGAACACTAACGAGGAGTGTTTTATCGGGATATAAAGCTCAAGCAAGTGACGTTTTATCGGTGTTTTGACAGGCTGTTAGGCTCATGAATTATTGATGAGGTTTTGAAGAGCACGAGCAAACCTCGAGGACTGATGGGTACACGGAATATTCTAGATAATACGTGTGGTAATCGATCGAGAGATAAGGAGAAGATTGCTTCCTTGTATTAGTATAGACGAGTTATTGTTCTCAGTTTTCGCCCGAATGTAGCACGTTCACAGCTTTGAACAGCACACTTTGTTTTCTTATATTATCGACTCGCATGGTCCTGGGAACAACCACGGTGGCATTCGGAAAGCAAGAAAACCTTGTAGTAGATATAGAGGTTTAGGAGTTCATTCACGAGGAACGTTAACTTGGTAAACTCTATTGTCTCATGACAGGGGCGGATTTTCAACACAGGTACAACGCTTCAGAAAGATGATTGATCGTCAAAAAATTTGATTTTACAGGAGGGTGTCTGGAAAATCCGAATAGCGAATAGCGAATAGTCGCGATTAGCGAATAGTCCCGAATAGTGCGAATAGTCTCGAATAGTGCGATTAATGGCGAACGGTGGCAAATAATGGCGAATAGCGACGAACAGTCGTCAATAGTCATCGCTTTAGATCTAATATCCAGCGTTAATTATCCAAATAAACAACAGAATTTCAGTGAATTTATTACCTTTTCTTCTCAGAACTCAGGCAAGGGCTGTCCATCGCCGACATTAAGAAAACAAAAAACACAAGGACAACCTAATGAAGACGTATTTACGCTTTTGCAGCGGTTAAAACCCTAAGAAATTACGTTTAGAAACAACGGCTTTTGTCCTGATAAGCAGCTATGCTTTTCAGCGGGAAAATCCCATTCCACGTTGCTGCGAGATGGACTCCGAGATTCTGGGTACCCCATTTGCTACGATTTGCCAATATTCGCGACTGTTCGCCATTCAGTATCCGCACTATTCGAGACTATTCGCACTATTCGTACTATTCGCCATTCGAGACTATTCGCTATTCGCTATTCGCGACTATTCGCTATTCGCTATTCGGGATTTCCAGACACCCAAGTTTACATCTTTCTTCACGATTACTTTGGATGCCAAAAACTTCAACCAAGCTCTGAGTTGTGATATTTGCCTCTGTCATAGCACAATAGAGGTTGCCATTTTAAATTACTAGATTATGTAATTCCATAATATTTCATTGTCTTGCTAATGTAGGCGAGAGCTTAGACACAAAATTGTGTTTTACTACAACAGCTTGAAAACCCTTCGTCAACGGTTCGCAGCAAGACGCAACAACCTTGAACAGGAAGTTATTACCGGAATCCATCTTGAAATTCAGAGAATGAAAAAGAATTTTTTTAATGGCTATAAACTATTAAGGAACGCGCCAAATCTTTTTTTTTTGGTTGGGGGGGGGGGGGGGTTTGAGCAATTTTTGGGGTCATGATTTTTTTTTCTCATCTTTAAAGGCTGGTTTTCACTAGCGACGGAGTCGGAGTCGGAGCCATAAGAGAGCTTATGACCTAGCGAAAATCGAAAATCGGAGTCGTAAGCAGAGTCATAAGATCGACGGAATCGGAGTCGGGAGAATCAGAACGTTTCCATTTCTTCCGATTCCGTTTACGACTCCGTCGCTTATGATCCAGTGAAAACTAGGTTGTCGGAGTCGGAAGCAGAAGCGGAAGAATAAACCCATCGCTAGGTCCGGAATCGAACACTGTCATTGGTTTATTCTTCCGCTTCTGCTTGCGACTCCGACAATGCAGTTTTCACTTGATCGTAAGCAACGGAGACATAAGCAGAATCAGTGTTCTGCTTCCGACTCCGTCGGTTTGATTTTCACTAGATCGTATCGCTCTACCCTTCTGATTATGACTCCGACTACTACTCCGTCGCTAGTGAAAACCAGCCTTAAGCTGTATATGATTTTTTTTGCGGGGAAGGGGTGGGGGGGGGGGGGGGGCAATAGCTGGTGCAAGAATTTTGCTTTAACAATCAAACCAGGACCTGGGGAGTGGAATGCACTTTCCCTTTTTTTCCCGGCCCATGACTTCCCTTGCACGATTTTTTCCCGCATTTTTTCCTGCGCAGGATTTTTTTTTTTTAGCGCAAGGGGGCGGGAATTTTGTCGAACCCTGTCTCCCCCCTCAAAAATTTATGGTCTGTCCTTAACGATCAAGAGCCCTGCTGGACCTTTAATTTACTGGCTATTTTTAGTTCTTGATTTTATTTGTAAGCTGAAAGGATATTCAATTTGCAGAGATATTATAAATATTAAAATAGAAACATGGTACACGTTGGGAAAGTCATAACTTGTCTTTGAGGTCTTATTTAGGAGTTCCACCTCGGACGAAACTAAGATGTAGTTACTTGTGCCTTTTTTAGACATCCAAAAGCATTTGACAACATTGAGTATGATAAGGAGCCATAATCAGGGACGGAGATCGTAAGCGCGCGTCATTTCTAGTATTGGGGCTGTCCCTATGATATGGGAATCTTTGGAATAATAAGAAGCACCCCAATTGACCAGGTCTGGTCCTTTCCAGAGAGAGGGGTTAGAACAGCACTGGGAAACCCGGCGAAGACCATTCAATAAAGGTCTGAGAATATATCAATCAAGGGAGGAGACTCAAAGAAGACTGTCTACAGAAGGTTCTAACATATATCAACGGCGAACACCAAAATTTAAAAGCATAGTGAATCAGAAATGCATCCTTTGTCTTCTTTTGGGAATGGTAGGGCGGGAGAGTTGGAGTAGGAAAAAACTATCGCCGCTCAATAACCTTTTTTTCAGTCCTTGTTGTGAAGATCACACTTTTCTCGTATAAACAATGATTATGGTTACAAGAATTAGCTAAGTGTACGTTAACTGCACTTTTGAAGAAGGGTATCGGCAAGCTAATTCTAACAAGTTTGTTATCTGGACTCTTTAGGCAAGTTTTAATATTTTTAAGGTATTAAAGTGAGTCAATGGGTATAAAACTGTGTGATGATAGAGTTACTGGACTTACAAGGCAAACCAAGAACACCCCAGTCTTAGAAGTTTACTGGTCTTGTCTTCATCTCAGCTCGTTTCATGGAGTACCCATATCCTTTCCAGTAACGCCAATCGATACTATCAGGATATGGTGACCGGGATCCACCGTGATGATACAAACCATTCAGGTTAGAGTCATGACATCGCTCATACCACCAGGCTCCTTTGAAGAACACAGCACAGTTTCCATGCAAGCTGTCGTTGTCCTGATCTTTGGTTGTAAAAGGATGACCACGATGTTTGGCAAGAGAATCACGAGCCGATCCTAATAAGCAGAAAAAAATCACGAACTGATAAATAATGAAATAGTTTAAAGTTTATATGTTTGCAGTCGAACACAAGATACTTTGTTTCGTGACAATTTACATTTAAAAAAAAAATTAAAAAAAAACACTTATCGTCTTTTGAACAAGAGAGTGTTTCTGTCGAGGACCTATCAGCTGATAGTTGCCCCTTGTAAATTTGATGTTCTTAAAACAAAGCTTCGATGGCAAATGTGCTAGTTTAAAGTTATTCCTCACATTTGCACTACGTATCCTTTCTGCGCATAATTTATGGCGTCATTTAGCGCGCCTTCGTGCACGTGCATAATGAAAGCATGGTGGATTTGCTTTGATATTGAGCTCTGTCAGTTGGAAAAAGGCCATAGCTCACCAACGAGCATGGAGACCAAACCTTTTTTTCCAGTCATTGTAATCAACTTGCCATAAACTTTGCTTGAGAAAAGACTCACCTGATTTCTATTGCTGAAAATTGAATAAATAAGGAAAATAGCAGATACACTGTGGTCTTTTCTATTTTGCCTTTTGGTAACCATGTCAAGACATTTGGTTGAAATTTTATTCAAGGATCCAGCTTTCTGTCCAAATCAAACTTAAAAAGTTTATTTGTATCCGACACAATGTATTGACTCTAGTTTAATGGTGTTCCCACGAGTTTCGGTCACAAAGATTTTATAGTTATAACTGGGTATGGGCTCTTTTAATAAGCATTAAATAATGCCAAAATGGGGCATTTTCAATGCCTCAGTGCTCCTTAAGGTGATTCCCTAGTTTTGCATTGCGCATTCCTACTGCGCACGATTCTTGCGTCATTAGCGCGCGCAAATGAGCGCGCGCACGTACAAAACGTAATAGATTTCCCTCAAACTAAGCTCGATAGCGAGGTAAATGCTCGTTTTCTCGTAAACGAACACGGTGACCCCCACTTTTTATTTTATAAATTCAATCAGAACAATATCCTCAATAACTGAGAAAAAAATTGGCAGAAATCTATGGCTACTTTTTTGGCAAATGAAGTAAATGCTACAGATAGAGAGGTAACGAGCCCAACAGAGCAAGTCCAAATTATGTGTTCTGTAAAGGATAAAAATATTAATTAATAATGCAGGGTATTTGAAGCCATTTTTTCTGGGACGTAGATGAATAAACAATCAAAGAAAGTCGAACTCGGTGTGATATAACACGCCGCATTGGAAAATAATCGCGCTTATTTGTTGGGCACGGAGATCACCAAAACCCACCTTAATAACCGTTTTTGGCAGCATTGTGGCGTGAAAACAAGCACGGTGACCCCCTCTTTTTATTACGTTTTTAATATCTCCTTGTCTTGTAACATCAATATACCAAGTTTCTTCGGAAATCTATGGCGGGTTCTTTTACTAGGGAATCACCTTAATGAGCATGGGCACCCCATTTTTGCTCAGGGATGACGTAACATCCATGAGCTTGATCAAAACTAAGACACAAACAGCAGTGATAAACATATTGAACTTGCACATTTTGATTATGACTTGACGTTTCGTATGTACTCTACATACATTTTCAAAAGTAACCGTTGAATTTATATATATATTACAAAGGTGAGGGGACTGGAACCTAGATTAAGCAAATACTTAACAGTAAAATAAAACAGAACAGATTAATAAAGCATCAGCTTTTCACTTCCGACGTTGACATTGAAAGCTGGCTCAAGTTCTTGAATATGTAAGGTCTCTTTTATTTTACAATGATAATCTGTTTTGCCCTTCGCTAAAATATCAAAATGATCCCACTTGATGTTGTGTCCAGTGGCCTTGACGTGGTCAGCAATGGCTGAAGAATTGTCATTTTTAGCGAGGGCCTTAAAATGTTCGGTTTTTCTATCGTGAAGTCGCCGCTTAGGTTTACCGATATAAAAACCATTACAATCCCAACAATTTGCTCTGTAAATAACTCTGGATTGTTGTAGTTTTGTTGTAGTTTTGTTGTAGTTTTGTTGTAGTTTATTTATCCTACAGCAACTCCTTAATAAGTATACAAAACAACATAAGAAACTTTATGTTGGCTTCATCGATTATGAAAAAGCGTTTGATAGCGTGTGGCAATCCGGGCTGATCTATAAACTCTACCAGTACGGAGTTAAAGGCAAATTCTTTAAAGTCATTAAATCCATGTACTCGTCGATTAAAAGTTGCGTCAAAATTGATGAAAGCTCTATCACAGAATTGTTCTCATGCAACAAAGGAATAAGGCAAGGTGATAGCTTAAGTCCAGTTTTATTCTCATTATTTATGAATGATTTACCGCAATACTTTAGAGACCACCATTGTCCAGGAGTAATGCTTGGAAGGCATTCTCTAAATTGCCTCATGTATGCTGATGATTTGTTAGTTTTACGTCCCTCTCCAGAAGGACTACAGAAATCGATTAACGTTATTTAAAAAACACGCAGAGGAATGGAAACTCAAGGTGAATACCAAAATTTCCAATATGGATCAGAAACATTACCTATCGTCGACAAACAAACATATTTGAGGATAGAAATGACTTCATCTGGTCGCTATACCTACGCAAGAGACATCCTTAGCAAAAAAGCTTATAAGGTTCTTGCGACAGTGAAACGATTGTTATCGAATTCGGATACAACCACAATTACAAATAAGAATAAACTTTTTGATGCCCTTGTCAAACCTGTACTACTGTATGGATGCGAAATATGGGGACCGGAGCTATTATCATATAAGACCCACTTTGACAAAAGCACTATTGAACAAGTCCATATCAAGTTCTGTAAACAAACACTAAATACCCCATGGTACACAGAGAACATTGCCTGTAGGGCAGAACTTGGACGGTACCCTTTAAGTATAGACATAAAAGCTTCAATATTTAGTTACTGGCTTAGATTACAGCATGAAACAGTCAATCCCCTGTTAAAGGAAGCATTTCATCACGCAAGAAATCACAGCCAATTTTTTAATGTCTTAAATAATGACGAAACAATACGAATGCACTCTACAAGCAATACATCAAGCCAACAACCCGTCAAGAATGCTCGTTCCTCCATAAAGAAACAGCTTAAAAAGGACTGCATTCGAAGTTGGCTGAAGGCTCGTAACAACACTTCCGAATGCTCCAGAGAGAAATTTACACATAAAGAAGTCAAACACAACTACCATTTGGAAGACTATCTCAGAACTATCAGAAACCCAGCACATAGAATAAGTATGACAAAATTGCGTCTCGGGGTACATAGCTTGCGAATCCAAACTGGGAAATACGAAAATAGAGGTGCACCAATTCCGGTAGAAGGAAGAATGTGTCTAGTCTGCAATAGAGGCTATATAGAGGACGAGCGGCACTTCTTGATGTATTGCCCAGGATACGATAACATTAGAAACGAGCTCCATTCTCTCCTTTCAACACACGCTGCTGTTTTCAAAAGCTTAAGGTGGCTCAAAACAGTTTCCAGTACTTTCCAAGACGTAGATTTTGATGGATCATTATTACCACTCTTTATAAGTTGATGCTACAACCGTGGTATCAAAACACTGCCCAGTTATTGGTAAACACGTTGATTCTATTTTCGTGACGTTATAGGTTACCATAGCAACACTATGACCTGTTAGAAACACCCTTAATTTCAGCTTTAAGCGCTTATATTTCAAAAACGGCACGGTGAATTTTTTTCTTATTATAGAATATTGATAAGCAGGATGAGATGCAACTTTTGGCAAAGTTTAAAAAAATTCTGTACATGGGGTTCAGAGCCACCTTAAATTTTCGAAAATTTAAGGTGGCTCTGAACCCCATGTGCAGAATTCTTTTAAACTTTGCCAAAAGTTGCATCTCATCTTGCTTATCAAAATTCTGTAATAAGAAAAAAATTCACCATGTTGTTTTTGAAATGTAAGCGCTTAAAGCTGAAATTAAGGGTGTTTTTAGCAGGTCATAGTGTTGCTATGGTAACCTATAACGTCACGAAAATAGAATCAACGTGTTCACCAATGATTGGGCAGTGTTTTGATACCATGGTTGTAGCATCAACTGATAAAGAGTGGTAATAATGACCCATCAAAATCTACGTCTTGGAAAGTACTGGAAACTCTTTTGAGCCACCTTAAATGATGAGGATAAGATAAAGTATTTACTTACCCTAGAAAACGAAAACACTTCAAAAATAGTAGGTAAATACACATATTTAATGTTTCAGAAGAGAAAAGATATTCTACATTCAAAATATAATTAAATATAATGATCTTTTACCAATTATTTTAGAAGTTGTTGTATGACCCTTTTAATTACTTAGTTATTCTAGCAGATATCATCACCTTTATTGTAACAAGACCGATACCTCCTTTTGGAGAATAAGGCGCAATAAAGATTTACTGTCACTGTTACTGTTACTGTTACTGTTACTCACTCACTCACTCACTCACTCACTCACCCACTCACTCACTCACTCACTCACTCACTCACTCACTCACTCACTCACTCACTCACTCACTCACTCACTCACTCACTCACTCACTCACTCACTCACTCACTCACTCACTCACTCACTCACTCACTCACTCACTCACTCACTCAATTGGAGTTCTCATATGATAAATATTGAGTGGGCAAAGTTTGAACGAAAATCTATTGTCACTTTTATTTCAGAGGAATTACCTTAGAGAACATCAAATTTCCAAGGGGCAACTATCAGACGGAAAGTACCGAAGCATGAACACGCTATTGTCTTTCTTGTTTGCCACTAAATTTTCTTCCGCGCCCTTGGGACTGTTTCTAGAGCTTTTCCGAGTTCTCCCAAACTTTTACGAGTGTTCCTTTAACGGGTTCTATAACTCGATAGGAACACAAAACTAGCACGAGCTGTTGACGTAATGACAGCGCGAGCAAAGAGAATTTACATTTTGATAATCAAGATTAACAAGTTGTTTCCTTTTTTGGTCGCAGTCTTTTCTAAAAGAAGTAGAAACAATGTTCTTCGTGTTTCTATCGAGTTTTAGTATAAATCTACTAACATTCTATCACGGATGTCGTTCTCTGATTGGCCACGCTACTCACTATCTATTCTGTGATAGCTAGTTAGTGGCGTAGTTGTGTGCGGAAGAGGCCGCTTCTTGGCGTTTTCGAGGTGTCTGTTAAGAGGGTTTAGATAAAGTTTTGAACGATTAGTAGTAAGATTTATACTGAAAAAATTAGATTATTCGGTCTCGATTTCTATGCGTGATAGTTCACCACTTAATTAACAATTGGTTCATACTTAAGCCTGCACTATCGAGTTATGGAGCACACGGGAAGTTTGGAGAGCACGAAAGAAGCGTAACAGTTGTCCAAGGCGTAGCCGAGGGCAACTCTAGCTTCTTGAGTGCTCTCCAAACTTCCCAAGTGCTCCATAACTCGATAGTGCACAGCTAAAAGCATGAACCAATTGTTTTATAACATAGCCGGTGGAATTGTGCATAAAATCCGACACGAATAACGGACAACAATATCAGAAGTGATTGTTCACGGTAAGCGAAATAAACAAATTAAATAGGAATTGATTTTATTTCAATCTTTCTTTTGAAAGCTCGAGTTTCATATTTAACAATTTCAAAACGGAAAAATTTAAGCTTACCTTTGAAGGATGAAACAGACCAGTTTGTAACTTGTTTGGTTTTACCAAAGTGTCTTTCAGTCAAAATTGCATTTCACCCTGGAATAGTGAAGCGAATCGTGATGGCGCCGACGCCGAGTCTCCTTTTCCGTTGTTTTTCTCTTTTTCTGCCTCATTTAGGAACTCTAGCCCAAGAGAAAAGGTCGGAAATTGTCTTCGTTTTGGG
>CBDDTI010000142.1:0-10049 GCA_965233585.1 bacterium | reverse complement strand
TTACAAACGGCTCACTCGATGGAATGCGAATCGATGTTAGTCGTTAAGAATCACATACCTTATCTTTGAGACCTTTCAAACTCTTTTTCCAACAGCTTCATCGATTTTTACAGCAGTCTTTGATTGGGCAAAAAATTCTCGTATGGTATATTTTTACCCAGTCGATTAGCTGCATATGTTTTTGTTTGTGTACGTGATGCTGTCCCACTGGAAGTCTCTTTCACCAAGTATCAGAGAGTATTACGACAACGCCTCAAAAAATTGAGATTTAAAATTTGGCTTAGCCGTAAAAATGTTAGTAAGTTCGTAAGGGTAGCAACTCACGTTCAGTTCCGTAAACTTCCACTCTGAGACAGTTCCAAGAATGACGCTGAGTCGGATTAAAGCGAAGGTATCTTGCAGTAACTGGCACTGGTAACTTGTGTTGGTCAATTGTGTTGCTGTCGCCTTGCCTGTGAAATTCCTGTCAGTTGAGAGAGTATTGAGATTGTATGCGGACTTCCTAAAGACTGAAAATACCATCGTTTATTTGAACTTGATGGATTATTAACGAGTTTGAGAAATATAATCATACCTCTCGCTTAAAATGTGAACGGATGTAGTGTTCATGATGTGATTTATCCCATGATTGGCAAATACTGAAGCATATCTCACCACTTCCGCGCTATTTGCATCCTTGTAAGGTGTCCAGTTGTTTCCGTCCGTAGAGTAAGACAGCTTGAAGGCTGTAACCCATTCATTACCATTTCTGTCTCCCTGAGTAGCAAGAGCACACACTTCGATCGTTTTTCCAAGATCAATCTGTAGCCAATCGTCATTCCTGCCGGCTTCTTTGGCACACCAGCCATCGCCCCTGTCACCATTGAGTCGACCATAAGCAGCCTGGTAACCAGCGTTATACTCAGAGGACGCTGTCATCTGATTGTCAGGAATTTTCCCTACGTCGGAAATTCCTACAGACTTCGTAAAGCAGTCATCTGCTACTCCTGAAATTCAATCATAGGATTAGCTCCGTTCAAAATCGTTGAAAGCTTTCAACAGCAACAACTTTATTTGCACCTGCATTACATTAAATTTAGATTAAAGTAATAAAAATAAATACGATAAAGTGCATGGCTGCCCGAAATAACCACCAGGCTAGTAAAAAAGGGCAGACATCCTTAGGGTTCTGTGGAATGACTGGTCTGCCTTTTTAAACCAGCAGTTCTCCAAGTCTTCAATCAGATCAGAGTACTTTTCGTTTCTTAATTAATTCCAATAAGTTCTTAATGTATAATGTATGAAAAATGACCAAACAAGATGTTTCACAACAAAGGTTTGTTTGCCTGGAAGTTAAGGGTTTGAAGTCTCCCACGCTTATCATTTTACAGATCGACTGTTTCCGAGCTTGGTTCCTTGACAGTGCGGAAATCAAAAAAAAAATGTCTGAGGGCTAAAAGATCTTCGCCATTAGGGATGACGGTGTAAATAGATCTAAAGAGATGTAGTTTTCTCTCAACCTTCCTAGTTATTCATGAATAAGCTTACCTTGGACCACCTTACCCTGAGCCTAGTCAATGATGACACGGAATACTTGTTTAATAAGTCAAGCCACAAGAAAAGCATTTCCGTTACTCTCAGTGATAAGAAGGCTAATGCTTAGCTCAATCGACTCAGACTCAAATGCTAGTAAATACAGAAAAAGGGTTTCTTCGCTTACAGTAAAAGTTTCTTCACGAAAAAGAAACTCAGAACGGAAATATGAAGAAAAACGTACATTTTGCTGCCTTGTTCCCTTGAAATCTTGCCCTGATTACCCATAATGCCCCTTCAAGCGTAAACCCGTCTATCAACAAAATGGCGGACGAACGTCAAGAGGAACATGGGGCCACTTTTAAATTTATCCAAGACGTTCACTCTTGTCCTACTGTGTGGGACGTTTCATCTTAACAGCGTAAACGATGCTAAAAAAATAAACAACACAAAACAGTTATAACTCGTTCCCACTTGTCATAGGCCTCACGGGAACTGGGAAGCATCACGCTACTGAGACCCCATCGATGAAAGGGTAAAGTAATTCCCAAGATCCATGAACTCGATCTGAACCTTACACAATATCTGCGCGAATTTTTATCATCTATCTTTATTTTACAGATCGGTAGGGATTGGTGACAAGTCAAATGGAAACTCGAGCCTGGTACATTTGACCCGTGAACAAAATATATAATATGCAGTTGAAGCACACTGAAGGGAAATGAAAAATACTGTACTTTGAATGATAGGGAGAGTTCGGCATAGTCGATAGCAAATGGCTAAAGAACAAATCCAAGGCCAAAAGTAAAAAAGAAACAAAACAGAACTTTATTCCTATTTGAAAAGGAAAACTGATTTGAATTCGAAATTCGAAATAATCGAGTTTGAATTAACCGGGTCCAGCTGTATTTAGATAAGAAAATTATTTCAATAAAGACCGCTCACAAGTGTTTTCTCGGTTGTGAAACACCAGATACTTTGCGACTTAATTCAGTTTCAAATTACTAGCTAGGTGGAAAACAACTCAATTATTCGCTAAAATTAATTACAGGCCAACTTTCCGAATCGGGCCAGCCGTTCCTCATTAATGGAAATCACTGCCGAACCCGTCAGACACACAATAGAGATATAATAAATATCTTATTAACCTCGCCTTCTTGGTCCGTACTGTAAGTTGCAGACCCTCGTTTTCTACCCACTCCATTACAAAAATCACTTACATTGCTTTTTGTTGCAGAAACTATTGGCTATCCAACTTTGTTGCCAAGATTAGTTGTACAAAAGTTAGATATGTTTGTTATATTAAATTTAGTGGTATACTTAGTGGTAGCAAATTGAGAAAAACTATGCCTCACATAATTATGAAGGTATTGTTTAAATTCACACATGTGTGATATCATTTTAGTGCAGAATGCACTATTGGCCAAATTTAGTTGTTGCTCGGAAAGTATGGTTTTGGGGGGGGGGGGAAGCTGCTGTTCACTAAGGTACTAACACAACAAGGTGTAAATGTTTAATAATGTTTAATAATGAAAGGTTTTGAAAAACATTTCAGAATAAAAAGTAGCGATATATAAACATGACGTTTCGATGACGTCATGTCACCATTATCAAATGCAAATTATAATAAGATAATGAACGTTATAGAAAATAGCTGGTGAGAAAATACATTAGAATAATCGAGGCGGGAGTAAGCAAATGAATGAGAAAAATTTAAATAAACAGTTTTGCTGGAATGGAGTCATTTTGAGTGTTCAGAGTCGGTCTCTTTTTCTTATTAAAAGCATCTCATAAATAAGGCATTCAAATTTTCTGTGGCATTTCTTTTGTTTATTCCTGCCTTGATTATTCTAAATAAATGTATTTCCTCACTTACTATTTTCTATATAACATTCACTATCTTATTGTAATTTGCATCTAATAATGGTGACATGTCGTCACCGAAACGTCATGTTTTTATATCAACAAATCTTACTTTAATGTTTGTTTAATTAATTAATTTTGATTTAACAGTTAGCCTTGCAGGAAGGGGGTTGGGTTATCACAATGAGAGCTTAGAAGAAGAACTTTTAAAATCAAAGTGCTTGCATTGTTATACATACATTTGTATCACTGTTGATGGACTAAAGTGGTGGACTTTGATACCTGATGCGTTGTAAAGAGGCTATCTTTGCCATCAAAGTAGCATTGTTCTCCTATTTTTCCCCTTTTTTGAAAGAAAGTTTCTATTTTTCCTATTTTTTTTAGTCATGAGTTGGCTATATTCCTCTTTTTTGAACAACCATGCTGCTGGACACCTTTTTCTGGTGATGTCATAATAAATTGAAGTGATGAATATCCAAATTATTATTCTCTTAGTTCCTAGTTCTCCTCTGGGAAAATAAGGCCATATTATTATTGCTTATCCATTGGATATTTCATTAGCACTAATATGTCCCACAATTGAAACAGTTAAAAAGTATTGTGACTGACCAACATTAAAGACAGAGAAACCCAATGATGGACAGGGGGCAGTTTACAAGTCAGGTATTGTTCTAAATGCCAGGCTTCCTACATTGGCAAGACTGGCAGAAATCTTAACAAAAGACAGACTTGTGAAGAAGCCAACAATTGCTTTAATTACTAACTTTCTTAGCAATGATAGGTGTGACTTCCTTTGCTTAAAAGAATAATTCATACCTTACCTTTTAGTTTCCTCTTGATAGCTTGAGCAGGTTG
The DNA here is from genome assembly GCA_965233585.1 of bacterium. Taxonomy (GTDB): domain Bacteria; phylum SAR324; class SAR324; order SAR324; family NAC60-12; genus CBDDTI01. The sequence goes on along the minus strand of CBDDTI010000142.1, from coordinate 5,819 downwards.
GTTTACTTGATGGTTTTGATTGACCTTTTTCTTGTTTTTCCTTACAGGCTGGAAAACATGATGCAATTGTAAAGAACATTCATGATCTTTTGGCCAAATTAGCCTGGGATTTTTCCGCTGAACAACTTGACCATCTTTTCTCTTGCTTTCAGGTAAACTGTTATACTGCTGACTCCCAATAACTCAAACCCTCGTTACCTCAAACCTTATGCTAACTCGAACCAAAGTTGATTTCCCCTGGATTTCCACCATTCATTTTCTTTAATTTTACCCTTGGTAACTCAAACTTCCCTCTAACTCCAAGCAATTTTTGTTTCCCTTCAGGTTATTTCTTTTACAATTTTATCTTTGATAATTTAAACTATGTCTGTCAACGCATGACAAGTCAAAACAAACAGTACTGTGACTAAAGCGTTAAATTTATTTTGAAGCAGCCAAGTGAAAAAAAAACCTGACGTACAGTTCAGAGTACCTGGACTTCTCCATGCTGCTTTCCTTTGTTATATTTTTCACATTTGGTTACATTCCTATTTATACAGTAATTTAGAGATGAATTGTTTATTTTCACTTCTCTGTTCTGTAATTAAATTAGATTGAAATGTACACTGCATGAATAGAAAAACATTACACATGTTTTTTCCATATTTCTGGTCATTTGTGCTCAAATCATGATAACTCTAACATCCTATAACTCGAACCTTTTTTAATTTCCCTTGAAGTTTTGAGTTATTGAGAGTTGACTGCAGTTATTAGTTGTACATGTAATTCTCTTTCAGAAAGATGACAGAAATTACTTTAGGGTTCATAAGTTTTTTTTTGTAAAAAAATTATGTTGGAGTCTATGGGTCAGGGCAATGTTATGAGTGGATGAGTCAGAGTGAGAGAGATGTATGTATGTTACACCAATCAGATTGGGGCTACTATAATCAACCAGTCAAATTACCACTTAAAAAGTTGAATCATGTGTGAAGTTTTCATTCCGATTTTAGAATGGCAGATTTGTTTTTCAACAAACAGAAATAGATATTGTATTGGCCTTCTTCTGACATTTTCATTGCTGCATTTATTGTTGTTAAGCCCAGAACTTTGTAGATGATTTTGAAAATCGTTCAGAAATTGACAATCAGGAATCATAGTCTTTGGCATACACTAACCTGTCATCAAGGCTTTGCTTTTGGAATTCTGAATGAATTGAGTCTTAGTCCCCCAACAACTTGGTGATTTCTGTGACAGGAAAAGTTGTTTTTATTGCAAAATGCACAGTTGAAATTGTAAGGGAGCTTTTGTCCATTGGCAGGTTCCCATCAGTATCATTTGCATTATATGTACCTGTGTTTGGGTACTTCTCATCCACTTAAAACGCTGAGAATAATGAAGAATAACATACAACTTTTTCTCTGCAATGAGATCGTAATTGTGGGCGCCATCTTTGATAGTGCAGTATTTTCTACAAAATGATCAAAGGCTTAGTTTTCATGTTGTTAACCGCTGGCGTCTAATAGAGCGGTCCATTCACAGAAAATGTTACAGTGGAAACCAGGCAAGTATGCCACCAGGCTTACTTGCCTGGCTGTCGACTCAGAAAAAAAATAAATATGGATCTCTGCTCAAGTTCCACGCAGACTTTCTGCAGGCTTCCAGCATTCGAGCCAGGATTTGATAGAAACAAGCCCTGCAAACAAACGTTTATGAAAGGACATGTTCATTATTTTTTCTTCCTGTATTAAATACTTTGCACTTTCTTGCCAATGAGGTAGTTAGATTGACAGATTTAATGTCCATAAATTATACATGTAGCCGTGGAAAAGTCATGCTGGTGTCTGTTGAACTTCTCTGGGTCCAAAGTCTGCAGCCGTGGTTGGGATGCAAGCTTACAAAGGGCAAGAAATGTTCCCTTTGTTTCAGCAGACATTAGTGGGGGAGGAAGATTGTGTGCCCAAAGAATGTCTGCGTAGGAGGCTAACATGTTATGTGAACAATTGAAATGGCTGCAGAAAAGAATAATTGCATCAAATTCAAACTTGGCAAATTATGGTCCAGGAAATGCTTGGGAATGTTCTAGCAGAGAAAATAGAAGGTGAAATTTTGCTCAAATGTTTGAAATCAATTATCAAACAAAACAAATTTTTGCTCGAAAATTCAAGTCAATTTTTGTATGGAGTTCCCATTGTTAAAAAATTGGTATAGTTGGAAACAATAGACTTCACAAATTTTACATAACGTTTGCATAATACTTATGAATGAGAACACTGCTGAGTGTTAAAAATTGGGAAAAACTTTAATTACCGGTAGGTGCTATTTACAGGCAATACATCTTCTGAGTTCAGTGGCTCAAAGTCACTTCGAGTAATTGGGTGCATTAAATCCACATGTTGCTACTATTGTTATATGCATCTAATTTTTATGCAAGAGTGGCCAGGCTCAGGATGGCATTAATTATAATTTACAGGAGAGCTGGACAAATGCTAGTAAAAAGCAGAGAGAAAAACTACTGGAGTTGATAAGACGCCTGGCTGAAGATGATAAGGAAGGTATCATGGCACACAAGGTGAGTATTCTTCTTTCCTTTCCCCAGAAATGAATTGAAATGATGTTTTTTTTGGCGGGTAAACTGCTTACATAGCGCTGATACTATCCAATCAGAGGGAAGTTCATAAATGAAAATGTAAACATGTTTTAGAAAGACAAGCCAAATGGAGAACAAAAATTGTTCAGATAGTCCACGTTTTATTAATTGTTAGCAACTTTCTTGATTAAATTTTATGAATTGCCTCCAATAGTTTGGAAGTTCTGCACTTTTAAAATTGTGTGGAGAATTGATTTTGCTTCTGACTTTATTTCGGGAATAACAATGTTTGTTTCTGAGAAGAATATATGCGAACATGCGATAGTGTGGGTCAAAATCGTTGCAGGATGCAAGGAATAAATTTTGTTTTGTTTGAGGCTGTAGCAGTACAGGATGCTTAGGATAAAGTGTTCCTGTACTTTCAATACCTCTATCCCAATGAAACTCGACCAGAAACGAGAAAAAGACCAAAGAAGTGGGCTGATCTGTGCAAAGATAAAACCAGGAAACCATCAAGGATTTCTTCCATTTTGGTTTGGCTGCTACTGTAAAAACCTAGAGATTTTCATGGCCTGTTTATTCTTCTCTATTTCTGGTGGACTGCATAAGACATGCATTTGGGATAAGTTGGAAGCCATCCGACTAATTTGAGCGCAAAGTACCCTCCGAATCCCAGTTGACACTGTCAGTGAGGAAATTACACAGTAAATAAAATGCATTGCGTTTTTGTATTTGAAATGGAGACTTCTCAAAACGAATAGTAAATGAAACCTATGTTGTACAGTGAAGTGATTAAGATTGTTGAGGCTTCGAAGTGGTGAACTAGCTATGTATTTGTGGATTTTATTAAAAACATACATGTACGCTGGAGATCATAATCTGGCCATGTTTCTCAATGGCCATTCCGATGACAGAATTGTTTCACACCTTGTGCTTTGTCTTTGAGAAACGAAATGAATATCTAAATTACAAAGTTAGAATGGATCAAGCATTTAAATATATTTGAGGAAAGTGAGACAAAGGATTAAGATTTGTCTTTAGAGCTCCCAACCGAGATTGTCATGTTGAAAGAAGAATGTGCTTGTTTGTCAACTGAAACACAAACTAATGGATAATGTTTGCCGACATCTCTACTTACCTCTTACCGGTACGTTAAAACTATTTTCAATCACTGATGTGGAGAAGTAGGCAGGAGTGGACTATGATTTATAGTATGAGAACTGCATAGCACCTGTGAAGTAGGAAATGATATATATATTTATATAATAATCCAAGTTATTCTTGCATTTTGATTGGTTCTTGCCAATGATCTACTAGAGGACAGATGCACAATTGATGTCATCATTACAAAGTTTTCCCCTCTGCTTTTTTAAAATGGCAGAAAGTCTTGAGAATTGAGATAATATTTTATGTGACTGGACAAAAGATAAGGTACAAAAATGTCTTGCCAAGGCATTGAACAGGTTCGAGAAGTAGGAGGAAGAAAGATAATGCCATTTTAAAAAATGATCCAGAAAAAATTCTCGAGCAGTCTCACTCGGCAGTCGAGCGCGACTAAACCAGGCACAAAATTGGTCTTCATAAGCCGAGAACCATTGCTTTATCTCAAATTTAACAAACACAATAAACAAAATGTTTCTGACATTGATTTATTTGAGAAATTCAACTTTTCCCAGTGTCAAAATAAGTGTTGATGCAGTGATTGATGTCAGGAATGAAACATCAAAACATCACTTCTTAAAATTAGGTAAAATAAACACATAAGCTTGCTTTCTGATGCAAATGTTCCTGTCCATTTCAGGGCACAGCAGTGAGCTGAGTATAGCTAATCACAGCTCACGGCCAACAGTATCGCAGCTAAAATGTGTCTCAGACACTATATCAAACTGATTTGTGAATCACCAACCACAGAAGACAAAAATCTCCTGTCATTTACGCTCTTTTGATTCAAAACTAGAATCAAATTGCCTCTAGGTTGACTGCAACCACAAATTCTCCAAGGGTATTTTTTCAACTCCTGCAAAGGCAGTATCCAAGCTCACAGGGCTGCGCTGATGACAAAAACTGACTTGATTTTTCCAGCATTTTGTTCAAGATTTGTAGATTTCCCAGTTCAATTCTGCTTTTGCTGTAAGGTTTCATTCCATGAGGAGTGACGCTTAAGTCAGATTTGGCAGTGGCATGATTTTTCTCGACCAATCACAATTCTTTGCTACACAAATTGCTTCATTTTGTATAGATAATAGATTACGTCAAATGGCTTTTTTTGTCTTCACCAAAGTGGGCAAGAGCCGGCTTTTGTGTTATGCTGAAGTATTTTGAAATAAACAAAAGCTTTATGTGTAGTAATTTGTTTCGTTATTATATAAAACAAATAGATTCCCTGTTGCTGTGGGTCTTTTCAGTAATAGATCACAGAAGACATCAAAATGTGGTAAGAACATCAGTGACACACTTGGCTATCGCCTCGTGTGCCACTTTTTTGTTCATACCACATTTTGATGTCATCTGTGATCTGTTACTGAACAGATGCTCGGCAACGTGGAATCTATTTGTTAAATATATATTTTTAATATGTTTTGGTGCCGGAAGTAGGCAATACTGCCTATACATTAAATCCCCCTTGGTTGTTACCCCTTTAAAGGAAATTTGGGAGGCCCCAAAGGCCTAAGAAAATTTGACCTCAGTGGAGTTTGAACCCATGACCTCCAGATTAGATCCTCCGATGCTTTATTGACTGAGCTACGAGGCCAGTACGTTAGCAAGGAGGAGGAGTGGAGTATGACTGCATCTCATTTTAACTTGTATTTCGGGGGAAATAAATGTTTGAATCTAAAACTGTTTTGACACTCTGAAATCTTCACATTCCTTAAAGTCAAATTACCAACTTTTCATGTGGATTGAATATTTAAGTGCTGTAAGTTAACTCTTTAACCATTACTTGTACCTTTATCATCCAAATGGACCCTTGAATTGGCCTTAATTACAATGCAGAGATCTTGACTGGTGACCTGCACTTTGAAATGCAAAAAGAAATACATCGCAGTCATCCAACTCTTAGCTAGACTCAGAATTGTAATACTTGATGATACAGTTCTTTCACTTAAAAGTCTTGTCCAGTTTTGGTAAAATAAGAATCGCAAATAATGTCCCAAAAGCATTTTGACAGCTCTCAAAGCTCATTCAAGTCTCCTGAGTGTTTTAGTTCAGTTCTCAAAGTGACATCACCAGTAACCTGATCCAGATGCCACTT
>CBDDTI010000141.1:0-11301 GCA_965233585.1 bacterium | reverse complement strand
TTTTCAAACTTCAGGCCTCCACATTTGCCTCGGCAACGTAGCGCAAATAGCTACAAAACGCTTGAGCGTTCGGTTACGAAAGTCCGCAACAGGGAATTATGGACTTTCGGGCCTGCTTGCAAGGAGAGAGGGTTACCCTAGGAAGCGATTTACCCTAGAAAGCGGGTTACCCTAGCACGCATTTTCTCTTTTCGTCGTGTTTACAACGCAGCTAGGGTTATCAGGGTAGGTGAGTTACCCTATCTTCGTGCTAGGGTTACCCTGACAGGCGGGTTAACTTTCTCCCTTGTAAACACTCCAGGTAGGGTAACCCTAGGCTTGTCATGCGTTACTTGGGGAGGAAAGCGTGACCAACGTGGAAAAACGACTGCCGGGTATCTAGTTTTTTGAACAACCGTGCCAGTGAGTCGAAGTTCTTATAGTATACCGAAGCCAAGAGAATTCGACCACAACAAAAGCGAAACATTATTTAGATTCGCTTTGCATTTCTGAACAAATATCGAATACTCTCACAGGGTTCAAACTTCAAGCTTTGTAGAAATGTTCCAAGCTCGAATATTTCCTCAACCACAAAGCCAAAATTATAATTGAAATCGCTTGACATTTCTAAACAAAGATCTACAGTTTTAAGAAAGATTGGACCAATGAGTTTTTCCGTGGAAATTCTGGAATAATTTTGGACCGCAGGGTATGTAGTATTTTAGAAACACTTCCCGGCTGCCAGGTATCTAGACACTACCATTTTGCAAAGCTCGAACTACATTTTTCAAACGAATAGTCAAGTTTTCCGTTATTGCGATGTCAGTCGTTGACCGATGTTGCTCACATTCACTCACTAACTCATCTAAATCTGTAAAAAATAAACAGTCCATTGACTATTTATATCATTTTGATCAGCTTGTGTTACCTCACTGTCACTGCCGTCCGCCATCTTATAAATCTCCCCAGACTCTCTCGGTAGAAACGGACCAGCTCGGACCCAATTTGTTGACACGAAATTTTGAGTTGTTGACACGTATTTTGAATCGTTGATCTTGACAGATTTTAGATTGTTGAAAATTAGATATGAGCAAGAGTTTATCCAGCAGCAAAGAAAATTTTTTTGAGTTGATTTTTGCTGTTGATTTTAAGACTGATTACCATGTTGAAATTGAGGAGTTGATGGAGTTGATATTGAGAGGAAATTGTTGAATTAAAAATAGAGTTGTTGAAGTTGACAGGTAAACAGTGTTGACCTTGAGATAGATTTGTTGAGTTAGGTATCAAGTTGTTGGTTTTGATACGAAATTTTGTTGTTGAATTTTGCTACAATTTGGCTACCATACTCTTATGTATAAAATCCTCAATGATCTATCTGCCCCCCAACTGAGCAACTCATTTGTAAAACTCAATGATACAAACATAAATTACAATCTTAGGAATATTGAGACTGATCTAGCACTTCCAAGGCCATGCACAAATTTTCATAGGCGTAGCTTTAAGTATAGTGGTGCAATGCTCTGGAACAATCTTTCCCACGAGGCAAAGACGGCACAATCGTTGTCGGATTTCAAACATAAACTTGCCTCTTCACTTTCCATGCCTTCTACTGGATCGCACTGATTTCATACTTTAAATGCATATATATATATATCGTACTTTATTGTGATGTAATGTAATCATATTTTACTGTTATGTAATGTAGTCGCACTTTATTGTAATGTAATGTAAGCATACTTTATTGTAATGTAATGTAAGCATACTTTATTGTAATGTAATGTAAGCATACTTTATTGTAATGTAATGTGTTTACCTACGCCCCACCTGGAAACCAGCTTTTGTTGTGTGTGGCTAGCGTAGTGAAATAAAGTTGTATTTATACTTTTGAAAACCGCAGGCAAAGCCACTTTTCGGGGGCTATGACCAAAATGACGAAGAAAAACACCCTTCTAAGTGCGAAATGGCCTGATTTTTGTGTCTCGAGGAAAATAAAAATGGAATTCATAGGTATTTAATTTATGAAAATGTTTTGGAATGAAATCTGGATGGAAAAATCTGTAGTGGGTGTGTTTGTGTGTGTGTTTGGGGGGGGGGGGGGGGGGCGGGGGCGGATGAAGGTACTTGATCAAGCCTGTCCTAATTTAAGAAATAGAGGAAACTTACCAGAGCCCACACGACAATTCCAGCCACGTAAGTCATGATACAAGCGATGACGACAGCAGGCCAACAGCTTAGAATCGCTAGTAGCACTTCTTTGTGAATATCTCTGCATGGAACGAATCAAGGCAGGTCTTACAGTTTGAAAGAGCTCGTTCAATCCCTTTTGTGTTTGTTATCCTAATTTATAAAGTTGATAAAGGTAAGTTAAATGCCATAGCGAGTTTGTGAGGCTGACGTTTTGAGCGTTAGCTTCTCTTTTTGTTCTGATGAACGACTACACAGTTAACTTGCCAACTCACCTTCACCCACTTCAGGACGATAAAGAGCTAATTATTTCACTTGCCAGCTCAGTTTTGTTGCCCAACGGTTTCTTTAAAAAGATAATCACTCTCGTCCATTCTGGGTAAAGACCTCTTGTGTGAATTTGTCTCTGCTTTAATCAAGAACAGCTGCGCACTACTTGCAAACGCAATACACCTAAAGTTTTTTCAGTGAAGATGAGTTTCCTGTAGTCGATAGCATTAACTTAAAAGCTTTTATTTTGTAATTTTGAAAGGGCCAATGGTTGAAACAAAAGATAGTTAATCTTTTTTATGTATTTGGCAGGCTAAATACGAGCGACCACCTGTGTACGAAGGCAGTGCATTGGGGGGAAAAGAAAATTAACTTATAGCCACATTTATTTAAGTGAAAATAGTCGAGGTTCAGTGATCGTTACCACAATTAAAACGTGAGATTTTGAATCTTGCAAACTTCCATGTCAAACAGGTAAAGATCTACACTTACATCTTCCAAAAACGCGAGATTTATTTTGAAATTTAAACTTTCAGGATACGTTAGTTCAATTTATAGATTAATTAATGACTTTGTACAAAGTTGATTTCGTATTCAGTGTATTACTTTCTTTAGTTCTCTCACCTCTTTTCAGCTACGATAAAAGCCACGCCCGGAGTCTCCATGAAAGGCACGTACTCCGCTATGCCGTCAGGACTATAGTACTTTTCCTGAGGCATTACACCAACAATTCCAAACGAAATCATAGTTTTAGTGCTGATGGCGTCCTTAACCTCAATAACACCATCTTTCTCGGCTTGTAAGCCATTCGCATCAGTTGTGAAGTCAATCGTCGTGCTGCCGAACTCATCGCACTCCTGGCAGCAGTGAGAAACAGCCAACTCAAGTATGGTTGGCAAGATACCGCTTTCCTTGCTTCTGTTGCTATATGGTTGTGAGTTCACGTATGGAGGATTGTTCCACCAGTTAGTCGGAATCGTGGAGCGACATCTGCAGGTTCCTTTGGAAGGGGAAAAAGTTTAATTTCATACGAGGTTTACAAATCTAAACATCGCCAATTCACCATGTATTAAAGAATGGGACCAGAAGAGGTTTGGCGATACCGTGAAAAAATCTGAATATAGTTGCTCTTTTTAGAAAGATTGTATACATACAAGTTTTTGTGCTTTTTTTAGAAAAGTGTGTAAAAAGGTTAGTTGCTACCTGCTTATAACTCGAGTCAATTTAAGTACTTGTTGCGAGTATTGTTTGAAAGAATTACACTGGAGTGTGGCCTTCATACAACAGTGTACACTTTACAACGCGTGTATAACATTTCCTTTGTAGTTGAAATACTTTTTAAGGTCAGGGAACCCTTTATTCCCTTAGATCGCTGTAAGAATTCCTTAACTTGAAGCATTCTCCTAACTCGAAAAGTCACAAGAAGGTAGCTTTATAGTGTAGGGGACAAAATTTCGTTTTAACTCTCCCACAAACTCAGTACGCGGCAAAAGTAGATGAGACACCGTAACAATACTCATATTGCACAACGAATAATCACGCTTACTTGATGATATGTCTTTGACGGGACCATATCCTTTGCTGGTGAAGGCAGCTATTCTTATGTCGTATGTAGCGTAACTTTCCAAATCAGTGAGTGCATCGCTTTTAGACTCCGCAGGTAACTGTTTCTTTTTGTAGTCTTGTGGAAAAACTGGAGTTTGATCATAAATTCCAAGGCTGATGACGCTGTACCAAATGTAATAGCCGCGTAGAATACCGTGTAAGGTGTGTTCAGGGGGGCTCTTCCATGACAGGTAAATTACTGTCGCACTTGCTTTGTCTTCGGCATAAACATTCCTTGGTTGCTCACTGGGAACTGGATACATTAATGTCGCAGTTAGAGATTTCAATAGATTTTTATTTATTTGGAGAGGGCATCTGTCAGAAACATTTCGCATACCTAAACTACTTCGTTTTTCAATGCAATTATGGGTTGGCTTTGCTACTGAATTCTCTGCTACGTTGCTAAATTTGACTGCCAACATTAAATGCATTCTAATCGTTCCCGAGGAGCAAGCAAGATAGTCTGGCTGAATGTTCAATTGAGCATCTTGAAACTTATATAGCGTTTGTAAAATATCGTTCACTGAAATCTTATACTTACTGTCTTCATCCGTTGATACGTTGAGCGGTGGAGACTTGGCACCGTCACCTTTGACGGTAAACGCGAGAATCCGTATTGTATAGAAAGTAAACTTCTTGAGACCGTAGATTTCTTTCACTCTGATCCTGGGTGAGACAATTATCTCTGTGTATGGCGTGGAGGGTTCGTTCGTCTTTCTATAAAGCACTCTATACCCTCGCAGTATACCGTGCACGAAACCGGTGGGAACTGGGTCCCACGTAATTCTTAGCGCTGTTGAGCTGATGTTGTTTCCTCGTAGGTTTTGCGGAGGAAGGCTGGGAACTGTGTTAAAACAAAAAGTCAGACTTGAGCTAGTTTCTTACAGATTATATACAATAACAATGCCCAAGGAGACCTATATTAACATTCATTCATTCGTTCGTTCACCAAAAATGCAATAAGAAAAAAAAATGCAGCTCGGAACAATCCATCATGACCTCTTGGAAGTGAAGAAAAGGAGGAGCTGAACTATTCATACCGTCTTCATCAGTGGAGACTACCGAGTCCGAAGACAAGGCTCCATAACCGATCCTTGTAAAGGCAGCTACTTGTATCGTGTAGTTTGTAAACTTATCCAGTCCCAGCAGGTAAACGTAACGTGTGCCAGTAGACACAACAGCGTGATTGACAGTAGCCCGCTGAAGTTGAGTTCTGCTGTAGAACACTCGATATCCTCTTAGTATGCCGTGAACAAATCCAGTGGGAACTTCAAACCACGTGACGTTAACACTGGTAGAACTTGTGTTGTGTGATTGGACATTTTGCGGAGGCAAACTGGGAACTAGAAAGAAACACAGTCACTTGATTTCTTCTTAAGTTTAAAACTGATGATTTGAAATTGGATAAGACGAACCAGCAAGACAACTCTGAGTGTATTCCTGAATTTTGATGACGTTTTAATAAACTTGGAGAAAGTTTTAGTCCTGAAAAAGCTTACGGTAATGAGGTTCGAGTGTTACTACTTGAACCAGGCCACATATAAGAAAACCGACCAATTAATTGTTAACTGCGAGCAATGGACTTGTATCTCTTTCGTGAAGGTAAGTAAGGGTCTTTTTGACCTGGTTACAATAATACTATCAACTTCTCTGCGTTCTATTATAAATGTCACAGGACATTTAGCTTGAAAACTCGTTTTGCGACCACTAAAACCAAAAACAATAAAAAGATACAAAATTAACAATCGACACAAACCACTCAACGAATGGCAACTGGGTTTCCAAATTTGTTCTAAAATTAATGTTTGATTCTTCGATGTTATTGGTCTACTAAAGGAAACTTTTTCCAAAGTCGCCCGGAATGAGTAATAATCGCACTGTTGATGAGTTTTAAAATTTGTTATTCGCCTTCGCAAATGAGGTGCACAGGAAAAGAAATGCGTTACTGTCAACACGTTCAACTTATCTACCATAACGTGTTTTACTGATAACATAATTAACACCAGAAAAGCTTCTAAGTTACCGAATCTTGTGTGAAAATTGAAGCATCAATACTAACCAGTAAGCTTTCACTTGGAAGATGAACTCTTACATGTAAACTCATTAATAACTTATTTATTACGTGTAAAAAGGGTTTGAATATATGTCATTAATTTGCATAGAGTTTTACAATTTTATTTCTCCGTTTACTTCTTAGTTTTATTTTTGATTGAGAAGATATATCAAACACCCAAGACAGTGCTTCGTCATTAATACGTCGTATTTTGAACTCTCTTCTCGGTGTCTGGAAATGTGGTCAAACATGATCTGTTGTATTTGATATATTAGGGAGTTTAAGAAGCTACTACGGCGACGCCGCGCGCGCCGAAGACAACGTCGATTATAAAATGAATTTATATTTTACCCACGAATCTTGGAATACTCCTAGGTCATTTACTTTGTTTATCACTGTCAATGCTCTCGCGAAACTGAATCTGGGACACCTCAATAAATTTGAAACAGAATTTTAAAAAATTAGCTGTCGTAGTTCACGTTCTTCAGACGACGCAGAATTGGTCATTTCACGTTGTTGTTTTGCGGAGGACGGCAAAGAAATGTACAAAGATTTATAACGCACGTGCACAGCCATTGTTCTGCTCATTAAACCTTTTGTTTAGCGACGTTCCCGTTGCCGTTGCCGTAGTGGTTATCTTAAACTCCCTAATAGGACTACTCAACAACTTTAATCAGTCATAATTATTACACATTTTTCTAGCGCAGTTTATTTTTACTAAACCAAATACCTCAGCTCCACGAAAACCGACATGTACCATGAATAGAAAAAATCAAAAGCCGGCACCATACGTTTAAAGTTCAGAATGAGTGAAAAACGTTGGAGAATTTAAAAAGCCTACCGTCTTCATCTGTTAAAACGGATATATTAACAGAGACAGCTCCATCGCCTTTTCTTGTGAAAGCCAAAACCTTTACTGAGTATTTTGTGAACTTTTTCAATCCTGTAATGTGAAGCTTGCGCTTGTTTGGGCCTGTGGTCGAGTTAACATAACTGTCATTCTTGTCACCAGTCCTTTTATAAAACACTCGGTAACCCTGTAGTACTCCATGAACAAATCCTTTTGGTACCTCTCCCCAGGTCACCTGAAGACTTGTAGAACTTGTATTGTATGCTTTTAGGTCAGTTGGGGGTTGACTTGGAACTGAAATTAAATAAAGAATTGTTTATTCAGTGACAAGAGAAGGAAATTTGGATGAATAAAATTTTCATCTAACATCTTATGATAGGAACTCCTTCTTTTGGGTTGGCGTTATTTTTAAACATGTACAGCGGGTGAAATTGAGAGAAAATTGTTTCTAGACCTGAAAGAGCTTCTAATGCATTAGATGGCATTACTGGAGACTGGAAGGGGGTGGGGGTTCGAAAAGAATTCTGATATGTTAGCTTCATTGCAGTTATTATCTGGTTCATTTAAAGAAAGCCCAACCACATAACTGACTAACAAAGAGCTTTTGGGTAGTAGTTGCTATCTATTACATCGCGGCAACGTTTTTAAGGACAACCTAAGCTGATCAGATGAAAGTATTTGTCTCCATTTATAGTTAAACTCCAAACCTATGCGACACTCGATTGCTGAGTCGGACTTAATCGCCCATTAGTTTTTCCTGATGCAATTAAGAAAACTGCAGTTAAAACCTGCCATTAACAATACAAGAGCATATATTTAATTCAGTTGAATCTGGACATGAAATTAGACTTGTCTACATGTAAAGGGGGATTACGTTCGACTTACTGTCCTCATCAGTTGAGACGAATATGCTAGTAGCGTTTGCTCCATCCCCAATCCTTGTAAACGCTAACACAGTGATCTCATAAATGATGAATTTCTTTAATCCCACCAACTCTTTTTCGTTTGTATTTCCTGAAGTTGAAACGACGCTGTTATTGCTTGTTCCATTTGCGACTTTGTATAACACGCGGTAACCGAGCAGAATACCATGAACAAAGCCATCGGGCACCTCATGCCAGCTTACATGGAGACTGGTGGAACTTTTGTTGTAGCCACTGACGTTCTGAGGTGGAAGGCTTGGAACTGCGTTAGTAAAAGCCGTGCATTTAATAGGGGGATTCATGCTGACGTCATTGTTTACATTTATGCTCATTTGCATACGTCTTTGCGTACACAAAGAAACATGCTAGATATGAATTGACTCCAGGAAGCTAAAGAGCTAGTAAAACTTAATGCATGGCGAAATTCGTAGCTCTTTATGTGTAACATTCAAGGAGATATTGTCATTCAAAACTGCAAAATTTCTGGGTGGCGAAAGCGCTAATGAGCTCATATATTCTTTGTAAAATTTTGAGTTTTTAAACCTGCATTGCACAAAAAGTACTCAATACATCAGGCTCATATTCATTGGCAGAGTTAATCGTACTATGACCTTTCAATATTCAGAACTGGTTTATTTGTAGCTCCATCAGCTTTGCTTCAAGTGAAGTTTGACCTTCATACTAATCTTAGTTGCCCTCATATAGGGGAATCCTTGTTTACACTATTTTCCTCATCAGCATAACCAAGAGATTATCAAGGTGAGAGAGTGAATCCCCCATATAGGTCCTCTAACTAAGGTAATCCCTTTTAAGTTATTTTTAGTGATTGTACCCAGTTCTTCCGCGGATATTACTCGCGCGTTGCGTGGATGTTTTCGAAGAGAATCAGTTTATGTTTCATTTCGTTTCCTTTCAAAGCAAGGTGAAACCTCTAATGCTGTGGAGATGTCTTCATTGATATTTCGCTTACAAGCTTACAAGCTTCGGCTCTCGGTATGCTGTAATACATTGCGAAACTTTAATGGGAGTTCAAATAAAAGACGGATGTACACCGCTCAAACAATAACAACTGAATGAACGGCAGAGAAATGTTTTGACAAACGAGTGCAAAGCGAACAAATGCGCAAACACAAGATAGGCAACCGAAAAAACGGATGGTCGAAAGTGCAGCACACGCTCGCTGACCAAATAGCAAAAAGCAGCCGGCTTAAGCAGCAACGATAACAACGCCAACTAGACAACGTCGATTAAAAAACGACTTACTATTCAACCTACGAATCTCTCGCGAGAATTTGAATTCATTCATTTTGTCCGGCTATGCTGTCAGAAATATCCTAAACAGAAAATGTAAGACAGCTTCAAAATTCGAGACAGAAATTTTAAATATTGGCCGTCGTATAGTTCACGTTGACGTTCACTGAAATATACAGAATGTGGCTATTTTACGTTGTTGTTTTGTGAACTTTTGTAAACAACGGCGTAGAAATGAACAGAGAATTATATCGCACGCTTACACAGCCATTGTACTCGTTGCCGTTGCAGTTGAAGTTTGCTTAATTTAACTCCCTAAAACCGAACAAACAGCAAAATAATGAACAGCCAAAAGAGCAGAATAACACACGAAAACCCGGCGGCACAAAAAGGCGGCTGAAAGTGCAGAAAACATCTCCGGAATGAAACGAAACTAAAACATATAAAATGACGCTCCCGCCATTTGTTCTCAAGTAGTTTCGAGAAAGTCGCTTCGGCTGTCCACGCATCGCGCGAGTAACATCCTCGGAAGAACTAGGTACTATGTCTAAAAATAACTTAAGACGGATTACTTTAGTTAGAGGACCTATATGGGGGATTCACTCTCTCACCTTGATAATCTCTTGGTTATGCTGATGAGGAAAATAGTGTAAACAAGGATTCCCCTATATGAGGGCAACTAAGATTGGTATGAAGTTCAAACTTCACTTGAAGCAAAGCTAGCTGCAACGACGAAATATACGATATAGTAGACCTTGAAGACAACTTCAAATACCCAGTAACTTGATTCGGTATGGTAAGCTATTTTGTGGGGCATTTTGAATAGCATTTTTCGCTTTAACTAAACATTAGAGAATGACATCAGAGAACAACCCGAAAAGTGCCGGCTTATGCAAGAAAGCATCTCAACAAATTCACGACCGAGTTTCCTCATCAAGTATCTTTGGCAGTTTATATCTGGTTGAGTGAACGGAGAGCAAGTTTTGCTTAACAAGTTTTTTTTTTGAAGTTCAGTCTGCTCATAGCCTAATAAAAAAAGCTTTCCGGCGAATTTTCTTTGAAGCCGCATTACTCCTTGTACAATAGAAATCCCCGAAACGTCATATGATATTGTTACTCCTTGAGTAATTTTCTTTGTTAAACCCGGTAAAAATAAGAAAGTTTTCCAACTTGCCAAGTAAAACTTACAACTGTTGTATTTTGTTCTCCATATAAAACTGGTCATGTGAAAACTTATGCAACAATGGTTACTGTGTGTGTAATAAGCATAAAAGGTCCTCGCTCGAAGCAGAGAATGCTGAAGATGTGCTAGTAACTTACCATCTTCATCAGTTGAGACGAGAACAGGGTAAGATACATTTCCATCACCAATCCCAGTAAATGCCAAAACTTTAACAGAATAATTAGTAAACTTTTCAAGTCCCGTCAGCTCAAAGCCTTGGTTGACTGTTGTCACATTCCGGTAAAACCTGTCCTCGTCTATTTTAAATAAGAGACGATAACCTCGAAGAATGCCATGCACATATCCATCAGGAACAGGCAGCCACGTGACCATTACACTTGTTGAACTTGTGTTGTGAGCGGTGAGTCGTGTCGGAGGCAAACTGGGAACTGTGAATAGAAAATATATTGCGAAATGGACGTTTCATGTGATTGTTTAAACAATAAAACGAAGATAAGCGTTCACGGCCTACAAGATTTACTTTAGACGATTGAAAAAATATTTTATTGCTGAAGGCGTTGCCATCTTAGAAAGCTATGCGCATGCGCAGTTTTGTCTTGACTTAAAAATGACTTCAAACAAATACCTGTATTTTTAGGGCAGTTAGTCGTAGGATAATATAGTCGTGTCATGTATTTAAGGTTAATCTCCTTATTTTCATACATTGTATTTAACGTTTCCGTGTGTGTAGTGTTTACTTTAGTTAGAAACTGTGATATATATGTAATTAACTTGCAACCTGACGTTTTTAACTATTTCAGGTTATTTAAGGTTGACAGTTACCCTTAGTTTAATTTAATAACTATTAATACTACTACGTTATTTTTTATTTTATAAAATAACGGATATATAAAGCTGTTGTTGTTGTTGTTCAGGTGGTCTGCCAGAGAAGAAGCACAAAAAACACACATCAAACTGGGGATGTCAGCATTTTTCAGTTGACCCGTCTTGGGCCTTTTTTTTT
>CBDDTI010000140.1:0-6034 GCA_965233585.1 bacterium | reverse complement strand
AGTGCAGAAAAAAATGTGAAGGACGAATTCTTTTCTTCTAGAAAATACAGGCTCCTGAGTTAAAAAAATTAACTCAAAACATGACATGGTGAAGTCTATTTAATCTGTGAGCTGAAACTTAAGGAATGAAATTGAAGAATAGTATATGGTGGCGGCAGCACTTGGAAAGTTAAATGGGTTTTTTGGGGGGTTAGGGTTAAAATTACCAAATATCTCAACTCGGTATAAGGTTGGTTATTACAAAACGATGGGGTTATATTTTATGACCAGCACCAAAATAGGTTATGAAGTAGATGAACTTAGGGTGCGTGCGTTAAGATTGGATTCTAAAATCCATGGATTTTACATTTCTTTACTAAGCAGATGAATCTAAGATCACTTGGATCATGGTGCATCAAAGGAACCGAAGAATCCTCGCCCAGAGTGGATCTTCGGTTCCTTTGACGCACTATGATCTGAATGATCTTCGATTAATCTGTTTAGAAAAGAAACGCAAAATCTGCGTTCGGATTATTTTGGATTTAAAAGAATCCAATCTTATATTTTCTCAAAGAAACGCATCAAAATGACAGACGCAGCAAAATGACCGACTTTGAGACTTTTATTTTCTTGATTCTTTTTCTCTGTTTTAGTTTCCTTTAGTCTCTATTCCTTCGCTTACGCACTATACACGAATTTCCAAGGCAGTACTTTCGAAAATGTTTTGTTTTGTTTATAATTCTTTGTTATATTTGCATAACAGCAACACAACATCATCTTTTATTTAAACACAGAGGGCTTAAAAGCTTTTTGCTTATGGGGCCGTTTTATAAAAATGCTAATGTATAATAAATTAAAAAAGGCCAAAAATATATATATGAATAAATTTAATAAAAGGCAAAATCATTGTCGATTTGGGGATCCATTTGCTGTGAGCCTTCACTAAAGTTCAAGTTTGTGAGAGCGGGAAACTTTTTGTCGTAAATTCAACAGCCTGCTATTTAAGAGGGAATGTCCACTAAGACCGAGCCATGTCGAAAATATTTGGCACATGATGAAAAATCAAAATTTTTCATATTCTTCCCAGAGATACCCTAGGGTAAGTCTAGAAACGTGGTGTGATTTTTTTCTTGAAATATTTTTTTAACCCGCCAAAAAAAAAACAAAAATTCGTTACGGTCTCACGTCTGGTCAAAAGCACGCAAAATTCAGTGACTAATACCTTATCAAAAACTTCGCTCTGTTTAATCCGTATCAGAATAACACTCCAGTTTGAGCCTGGAAATTTATTTTTGAGGAGTTTACAAGTATTTTGAGGCCAACTATACTTCTGTGGGTTAATTTTCAAGGCCACGACGAGCCGCTTAAAATCACTAAAATTCGCTTCCTAAAAATTCTTAATTATGCACACATTTTCAATCGGCAAATTCGCTACCCGGTAAAACACCAAAACACCTAAGATTTTAACGTTTAGAAAGACCAAATGTCAGTGTAAAACCTGGTATAAAAATTATTTTCGGGCTTTACATCAGCGCTGAGTACTAACGCTCTCAAAATCGTGATAATCACAACACTAACCTGCAAGAAAACGAAAATAATAGGCAAGTGCGTGTGACTAGATAATCAAAAGGAACCTGAAAATGTCTTCTTGAATTTGATTTCCTCGGTATTCGGACTTAACTATGGTAGAAAAGTCATGTTTAGCTCACCTTCTGTAATTACATTCAAATATTAAGTGCTGGCGTATTCAGAATCCTGCACGATAACTACTGCGTTGAGTGGAGTTCGACAAAGTAAATCCTCCTCTGCTACCATTCAATCGATGCCTCCGAGATAATCCACCTCATTCCTAACGACATTGCTAGCCCTTGTTCTTAAACAGCAATCCATAAAAGTAGTGAAGCCTTCTAGCGTCAGTCCCTTGCTTATAAAGAGAAAAGCCTTTGATCTGTTCTCGTCAAAATATGGCGGCCGATGTCGACTTCATTTCTATATGTCACGTAATGGTCAATTGATTGGATTTTGTCACGCATTGCCAAAAACTGAATCGAGAGATCCAATAAGACGTTCAAAGCAAATAATTTTTATTTTGAAATGAGGCTATGAGAAAATACCTCTGCGGCCTTTCACGCGGAAAGCGATACGAAAAACTTTAAAGAATACGAACGTGAACCGTAAAATATCGCAGGGCCACAACTCGCACGAAAACTTCTCAAATTGAATGGTTGTCTAACCAAAAAAAACTTGTTGTTTAGTGGGACTGTCAAACTGGCAATGGACTAACGGCTATACAGCCGCAATAACGTTTAATTTTTTTTCCATCTGCAACATTATGTGTGCCCGTCTGTACGCAAGTTCAACTTACTTGGGACAACTTTCTCTTACATTACCGAGGGGTTGCGCTTCTGTAGCTCGCTACTATTTTCTGACGTACAGTAATAAACTCGCCGGGAACTAAATTACGATCAAACCAAGTGAGTGAATTCGGCTAATAGGTTAAGGTAATCCTCTGAGTAAAAGAGAAAATAGATTTTCGTTCAAACTTTGTCCACTGAATATTTATTATATAAGAAATTCAATTTTGAAATAAAAAATGGGGTGTCCATGCTCATTAAGGAGCACTGAGGCATTGAAAATGCCCCACTTTGGCATTATTTAATGTTTATTAGAAGAACGTATTTCCAGTAATAATTGTAAAATCTTTGTGACCGAAACTCTTGAGAACACGCATTAAACTACAGTCAATACGTTGTGCCGGACACAAATAAACATTTTAAGTTTGATTTAGACAGAAAGCTGAAGTCTTGATTAAAATTTGAACCAAATTTCTTGACATGGTTACCGAACGACAAATTAGAGAAGACCACAATGTGGCTGCTATTTTCCTTATTTATTCAATATTCAGCAATAGAAATCAGATAACTCTTTTCTTTTCTCACGCAGAGCTTGTGATAAGGTCATTACAATGACTGGAAAAGAAAGGTGGGGTGCCCGTGCTCGTTGGTGAGCTATAGCCATTTTTCAACTGACAGAGCTCAATATGTATTGGTTATTGACCAAGTGCGAGGTCAAGATGACTGGATATTGGCCAAGTTCTTTTTTTGTGTGTTTATGGACGGAGACGAAGTCGAGGTCCATAAATTCGCAAAAAAAGAACGAGGCCAATATCCAGCCATCTTGACCGAGCAAACGTGGTCAATAAAGGATTTATTATATGACTTTTGGGGTAACTTTCCTTGCAGTATACAGCGGGTAGCCAATCACAGCGCGCGATTTAGGTCTTCTTGCCCGCTCACGGAGCTACCCATATAATAATTAACAATTATCCTGCGAAATCGCGCGGAATATCGTCTGATACTTAGCCGACGAGGCCGTAGGCCGAGTCGGCTAAAATCAGACGATATTCCGCAAGATTGAGCAGGATAATTGTTTTATTATTCAACAAATTGATAACAAAACTCGTAACATTTTTAAATCTTTCTGTCGACATTTTTTCACTTCACTTTTTCTTCCAACGTACGAAGCTACGTATACCGCCGGACATCTGTTATCTACGGATGACAGATATCGAGAGCATCATGACCATATCTGGATAGTGTTACAATTTGTTGAATAATAACAAGGCATGTTCGCCATGTTTTCAGTACGTGCGTGCACGAGGGCTTACTCAAGCACATTCCAAGACTTAGTTTTTGATGGGTCATTATCACCACTCTTTATCAATTGATGCTACAATCATGGTATCAAAAAACTGCCCAATCATTGGTGAACACGTTGGTATTATTTCGGCACGGTGAAATTTTTTCTTATTATGGAATTTTGACAAAGTTTAAACAAATTCTGTACATGGGGTTCAGAGCTACCTTAAATTTTCGAACATTTAAGGTAGCTCTGAGCCCCATGTACAGGATTGCTTTGAACGTCTCATTGGATCTTTCTATTTATTATTCTTTTAGGCATGTACTAAAACCAGGAACACCGGAACATCGGAAGGCCGGAACACCCCGGAACACCCGAACACTCCTGAATACCCCGGATAACCGGAACAGCCAAAAAAGCCCGAAACACCGAATTTGACGGTTTTGTTTTGTTTTCCCATTACAGATCATGTAAAAAATTTAATGTGAATGTCAATGTAATTTGTTTCCTAAGGAAAACGAAAGAGCTGAGAGTTCGTTACAAAGTGTACGTGTCAGGAGCTCATTACTAGGAGCCTGCAACTACCCCATATTTTTGTCACGGCGTTTTCACAGACCGATCTATTTTTAGTTTGAATTTATCTCGAATTCAGATCCCTACAAGAACGTCAGTAACCAATTGCAATCATAAGCTCAGACTGCCGTTGCATTGGCTTATTATGGGAGTTTCAGGCTTCTAGTAATGGGCTCCTGAGGTGTATGAGATCAAATTAGAATTTAGAAGTGTTGGTTTATGTGGGTGCTTCTTTTTTGTTTCTTTATTTGTTCCTTTCTTTACCTCTTTACCTGCTTATTTCTTTATTTACTTATTTCTTCCTTTCTTTATTTCTTATTTCTTCGCTCTTTCTTTGTGTCTTTCTTTTTACTTTTTTTCTATATTTTTAGAGCCTGAGCCTAAGCTCTTTCCTGTTACGTGGTTAAACAAATTACATTGACATTTTATTTTTTACATGGTCTGTAATGGGAAAACAAAACAACATCGTCAAATTCGGTGTTCCGGGGTTTTTCGGCTGTTCCGGTGTTCCGGAGTGTTCCAGAGTGTTTCGGTGTTCCCGTGTTCCTGTGTTCCTGGTATTAGTACATGCCATTCTTTTAACCATTTTTGACAATGCGTGACAAAATCCTGTAAAGTGACTATTGCAAGTCAGACAAATTAGGTCCACTTCGGACGCTAATATGGAACATGCCGTTTTAGGGTCGCACGGGTATGTTCTCTTAGCTTTCAAATAAAATTTGGCCATGCGTGACAAAATCCTGTCAATTGACCATTACGTGACATAGAAATGAAGTCGACATCGGTTGCCATATTTACATTTCGACGAGAAAAGAGCATAAACTTTTCTCTTTACAAGCAAAGGCCTGACGCTAGAAGGCGTCACTACTTTTATGGATTGCTGTTTAAGAACAAGAGCTAGCAATGTCGTTAGGAATGAGGTGGATTATCTCGGAGGCATCGATTGAATGGTAGCAGAGGAGGATTTACTTTGTCGAACTCCACTCAACGCAGTAGTTATCGTGGAGGGTTCTGAATACGCCAGCACTTAATATTTGAATGTAATTACAGAAGGTGAGCTAAACATGGCTTTTCTACCATAGTTAAGTTTAAATGCCGAGGAAATCAAATTCAAGAAGACATTTTCAGGTTCCTTTTGATTATCTGGTTACAGGCACTTGCCTATTATTTTCGTTTTCTTGCAGGTTAGTGTTGTGATTGTCACGATTTTGAGAGCGTTAGTACTCAGCGCTGATGTAAAGCCCGAAAATAATTTTTATACCAGGTTTTACACTGACATTTGGTCTTTCTAAACGTTAAAATCTTAGGTGTTTTGGTGTTTTACCGGGTAGCGAATTTGCCGATTGAAAATGTGTGCATAATTAAGAATTTTTAGGAAGCGAATTTTAGTGATTTTAAGCGGCTCGTCGTGGCCTTGAAAATTAACCCACAGAAGTATAATTGGCCTCAAAATACTTGTAAACTCCTCAAAAATAAATTTCCAGGCTCAAACTGGAGTGTTATTTTGATACGGATTAAACAGAGCGAAGTTTTTGATAAGGTATTAGTCACTGAATTTTGCGTGCTTTTGACCAGACGTGGGACCATAACGGATTTTTGATTTTTTTGGCGGGTTAAAAAAATATTTCAAGAAAGAAATCACACCACGTTTCTATGCTTACCATAGGCTATCTCTGGGAAGAATATGAAAAATTTTGATTTTTCATCACGTGCCATGACTGACTCAATGTTAGTGGACATTCACTCTTAAGTTGTATCACAGGGGTAGAAAGCAGTCGTAATCTTTGATTACTACTACAATAGGCGAAAAAAGTAATTGAGACACTTTTAGGAAATGACGTTT
>CBDDTI010000139.1:0-7990 GCA_965233585.1 bacterium | reverse complement strand
ATTGAATTGCCTAGCAGTAACATTTCGCTGCGCTTTCAAGTGTAATTTCAAATGCAATTCTTTCATTTGCCTAGCAAGTACAAGGACTAGCCACAAACAACTCTTCGCAGTCTTTAGTTATCTGACTTGGCATTTTTATCTGTTTCACGTTATAGCAAAGCTCCACAGAAGGTGGCCGAAGGGACACTCCTTTTGGTAAGTGAGTTTTCAAATACCACTACGAAATAGTTTTAGTTTCTCATTGTTTTCTGATTCTTCTCTAAGGGATCTAATGAGACAGAGGGGCATGTGCACCAACAATTTGGGAAAAAAGAATGTGCTCCCTTGGAAAAATCTGGTCGAGAATCTATAACCAAGATCATTCGAATCATAGTGCATTGGGAGGAAACTAAAACGATTTTTGGCTAAAGAATGCCCAAAGTAGATTATTCGCTTCTTTAGACTGATGCAATGATTGGTTTTGCTTGCCGATCCCGGAATGTATGTAAATCATACCGTACTAATCGTTAGGTTGACTGACGCTTTTTCATAGGTTCTTCGCAAAACGAAGGCTCCACAGACTGGGACCACTATATCTCGTCATTAGGTAGCGAGCCGGTAACAGAATATCACATCTATGAAATCAGCCCCGATGTTGGTCGCGACTGGAAAGACCTTCTACGAAGGCTGTCTATGAAGGAGAGGGTCATTGAAAATTTGAGCGAGGATTACAAGCATGACAAAATTTCTGAACAGTGTATTCAGGGCCTCATACAGTGGAAAGAGCTTGAACCTGAGTTGGCAACGATTAAAACACTAGCTATTGCTCTCCATCACGTGGGTTGCTTCGATGCGCTTCAAACATTGCGCAAACTACAATGCAAGGAACATCAGTGACTCATGTTTAAATTAGAATTTAGAGATAATGTAACTTGCACGTACATATGTCAAAATCAAGAAATTTGGTTTACCGCGTTTACACACATAAAAGACAATATACCTCTTTAGCTCAGGCGGATTGTTGCCCCAGTTCAGATCGTGATACTCTTGGGAATTCTTGTGTTCAAATTTTGAAATAGTTGCGTGTGTAGGAGTGAGCGAGTGAGTGAATACTTTATTCACTCTCGGATTGTAGGAAGAAATGACAATACTTAAAGGGATGACCGAAAACTTCTCTACAGAATATCACGTGGTATGAAATGGTAAAACAAACCGTTCATGACCGCAAGGCGGCAACCGTTGAGAGGTTGTCCGCCTGGTCAGAGCGCACTATTGGGATTGTTTTGGGGGGCTGTCTGCTCATAGGCGCTAAATCCTCATGGCCCTATGGCGCTAAGGTGTAAACTATAATGTCTATTTAATAAATTAACTTTAGTTAGTCAAGAGGCAAGCAAGTGGTGGGGGTTAGGTGGGCAAGATTCATGTGTACCCTACATAAAACATGTTCTAATTACGTTAGTTAGGTATGGACATCGCAAAGCTATATATTTGTCGCAATTAGCCGCCGCTCTCCTTGTGATACTAGGGAGTTTGACAAGCTACTACGGCGACGCTGAAGACAAAGTCGGTTGTAAAAAATGAATTTATGTTTCACCTGCGAATCTCAGGATACTCTCAAGTCATTAACTTTGTTCATCATTGTCAAAGCTATCGCGAACTGAATCTGGGACAGCGCAATAAATTTGAAATAGAGTTTTAAAAAAAATTAGCCGTCGTAGTTCACGTTCTTCAGACAAAGCAGAATTGATCATTCACTTTGTTGTTTCTGATTTTGTTCAGAAACGTTCCTGCACACAAGTCAGGCGCTCTATCAACTGAGCTAACCGGTCGGTTAAGTATAAGACTGTATTCACCAAGTTTGAAGAATGAAGGTTAGATAGAAAACACTCAGTTAATTTTTTTTTTTTTTTTTTCATTTTTCATACATTGGTCTGTAATTTTTTTGTGTGTGGGATTCCCCCACACTTTGTCAGGAGCGGCGATATTTCTGTATTTATTTTTATAATAAAGTTTCCATATAACGCGCGCTTTAATTGGTTGAAACAGCGTGTTTTATCAGAGTATAAAGAACAGGTAAATGACATTAAGCTGCCTTTCAAATTTTTGCTTCGGAATTTCGACAAATTTGACCCAAATTAAACATCCCCTATGCGAATCAGACAAAATCAATATAAACGAGCTATTTGTAAGTAGTAAATATGGCTCATGGAGACCATCGCAGACAACAGTGGGGTAGAAACTGGATGAAATAACACGTTTTGCTAGATTCCGACAAAACACGAAGCGAAATAAACAAATTCTCAACCTAGCGAATTCTTCGATGAAATACATCAGAATATATTACAAAGGCAGAAATAATACTGAAGAAGTAAACCAACGACAGAGAATACCATTGAGCTGTCTCTGTTTATGATGAGAAGCTTTATTTTTGTAAAAATGCTCAAACAACACTTACATGCAGTGAAGTAACGCTCGCTTGCTTAGTAGCGACGGCTTCGGTCATCTCAACGACTTGAACTTCAACAATTCCGTATTCATCGCTCAGTTGAAAGCTTCCTACCGTGTTCGGAGTTGAACAAGTGCGAGCAGTCTAGCCTTTACAACTTTCACGTTAGTTCGGGCAATCTTGCTGTAAGCAGGTAAAAGCCGTAAATAACTGTAGCTTCCTTCAAATACAACTCAGCAGTTGGCATTTTCATCCGCAAGCTTTGATCGAGCTCCTCCATTAGCAAGTACACGTTTTCGTGAGTCACAATGCGGCCGGATTCCTCCGGACTAGCAACCTTTACCTGCTTTTACGTCCTTCTGAAACTATTAACTGAAAAGCGAACTTTGAAGGCATCCTTCTTCTCTCGAAAGGCAACGCGAAAGGGCGGGAAAGGTTAGCCGAAGCCCAGTTTGTGATTTGAGAGCTGTCATGTCGTTAACCAATCAAATTAGTTGAAGAATTCTAAAAAGGATTGTGATTGGCTTATTTTAGCGTACGTTATCAAAGATTAGTAGACAGCTGGCGCCACTTTTACTCCTTTGAAAAATAAAATTGGGTTTGAAAATTCAGCGATTGCTTAGGGAAATTATTGAATTCTTTATCATAAAACAAATAAAGAAGCCTCGACTGAGCTCTGTTCTGTTGTAAAGCACTTAGGAAGAGGTCGAGCACTCAAGAAGTGGGGAAAAACACTCAAATGCGTCTCGTGTTTTCCCCTACACTTCTTTCGTGCTCTACCGCTTCCTACGTGCTTTAAAACTGAACAGAGCACAGTCGAGGCTTCTTTTTTTGTTAAATTTGTTTGTATACGAGCGCCAAGTCTTTGTGACCTGGTCTCTATTAGGAAGAGAGAGGACCCTGGGAATGAGTGTTTGTGTGTGGTGCCCATTACTCGACTCGGTTGTTGTCATTTGGCGAACTACTTCGACTTGTTTTCTCGCTGCGATTAGTTTACAAGGTAAACGTTTCTTTATTGTATTGAGCGAGTTGTGACTGCTGCAATATTTTAAGATTGTCCCTTAACGGCTTCCGTAGTTTTGTCCGAACAATACCATGATCAGGTTAACTTTCACTTTATTTTGTAATAGTTGTCACTAATGCTGCATTTCTCAGCAGGCCTATGTAAGCAATTAACCACTTCAATAATAAACGCGAAACGTTGAGTGAAATTCTGCCGTACTGCCGTACTGTCGGAAGAAAATTTATACTTGCCTGATTTCATTACTTCAACTCCCGTTTATTGCTACCAACAACCGAAATTTTACGGTCATACATAACCTAAACACAAAGTCCAGTATTATCATATAGATCTGGTTCCCTCTTTTAACTACAATTTGTTGGCACGTTGCTACTTTCTGTAGATTCCCAAGTTAAAAACGCCTTCAAACTTCCTGCGAAAAATTTTCACATTTACAGGTCATGTTAAAACAGAAAAGCTAATTTGTAAAAGTGTAATTTACATACAGTGTACTCTTAGCTGACAATTGCACTTGCCTCCTGATCCGTATCCAGCTTTATCGTAAACAAATTCACCTCTGTCACAGGCGACTGATTCGAATAATCTCACTGATGAATGAAACCAATAAAAGTAGACGGCATTTACCCTTTTTGAGTCATGAGTCTCTAAACTAGTATGTTCATGCCTAAAGCGCGTGGACTCTAAAACATTTTGGCAGTTAATTACAAAAGATTTCGTGGCTCTGAACCTCTAAATGCTCAAATGTGTGACAAGCCCTTACCTGCAAGACGTTTACTTCAGTAATTCTTAACTCTGTCATGCAATCCGGCCTCGCCCCCCTCTTTCCCCTGTGATACTTTCAGGCCATGATCAGCTTCGTCTGCTGACTGGGAAATACACAAACCACAGTAAATGGCATTTAAGCTCATTTACCATGGTAGATTATCCCAAACTGTATCACATATATAGGTTTTGGTATCCCTTGTCAACCAACGGCTACGAAAGATTTCTGATCTTGCTAACGGTAAAAACGTCGTCAGGAAGGAAAACCATTTAAACGGAGGATCGTGATTAGCTGTTATACGTTGGACATCAAAACAGCATCACATGTAATGTCATGGTTGCTTTGTGTGATCTTTTAAACGAATCTATAAATATTTACCACGGGAAGTTTACCAAGGGGAAATATTGATAACACTCACTAAATGCCGACTCGCGTCTTAAAAGGGTCACTTAGGGAAAGTTCATTTAATATCACAAAGTGGGAGGGGGTGGGATGAAGATATTGAAGAAGGAGGGGGGGGGGGGTGGGGGCTCCGAAAACTTTTAGACACCCAAAAGGGGGGGCTCTGAAAAAATTGGGGGGGGAGCTCCACAAATTTGTACAGAACAGAACAGAACAGAACAGATATGTTTATTTGGAGTCTTATACAAGTACATCGACAATTTCCAAATAACTAAAAATTACAAATAGCAAGTTATTTTAATTAATTAATGATTTCCTAAATTAAACCAATCAAATAGTTAATTAAATTAATTAAATTAAATTAATTGAGATAATTAAATTAAATTAATTAAGTAAATACTCAAGGACTTAAAAGTCATTGAGTACTTACTTTGAAGTCTTCCCCTTTCCTTTTTTCGAAGCATTCAAATAATAATAATAATAATAATAATAATAAACATTTATACCGCGCAAATTTCATGTGAATATGTTCAAATGCGCGTAACAAACAAATGTAATACAAATTAAACATAACAAGTTATAAATCCCAACTGGTGGGAGGCTGACCAGTTGGCTATTTACACAGCGTGGAGGGGTTGAATTCGGGGCCACCGAAGACAAATCCATCCAGTGGCAGGGAGGAAGATTTGAACCCGGGACCTCCGGATTACAAGTCCAGCGCCCTACCACTAGGCCACACTCGCCTCCACAAGTATATGTCAAATATATGTTTTGCGATCAATTTTTGTATTCTAACATTTCCGCTAGGGGGATTTATTAGAAACATGAATATTCTGTTCGGTGACATTCTGCTTATTTTTATTCTATATTTGTTTTCCAAATAATCTAGTAACGTAGATCGTTTTTCCTGGTAAGCAGGGCATATATTTAGAAAGTGGTATTCGTCCTCCATTTCTATTTTACAAATTGGGCAGGTTCTTTCTGCAGGTTTCTTGAACGGTCTTGAATAACGTCCTGTCTCTATAGCTAATTTGTGGTTGCTAAGTCGCAGTTTTGTTAGAGCTATTCTGTGTCGTGTACTGGTGACCTGGTGTAGGTAGTCTTCACATCTATAATTGTCTGTCGTTTTGAATAACCGGTAGGTTCTCATTTTGTTACCTTGGTTAGCGTCTTTTCTGGTGTCGTTATTTATTTCACCTAGCCATCTTTGTAGTTCAATATCCTTAAGTCGTTGCCTGATAATGTTTATAATTCCTATGTCTCCATAGTGGTCTTTCATCCAGAGATCTCCTAATCCTATCTGTTCTAATAAGCTTTTGATTTTTTTGCTCCAGAAAGCCTTATTTTCCTCCCATTTGATGTCATTGTATGCTATTTGGGATAATTTGTATTCATTTGTGGTTAAGGTTAACCAGAACTTAAAATTCCTACATTGGGCAGCAATTGTCATTGCGAACCGTCCTGTCTCAGCCCTGCAAGCATTGTTATTGCAGTATTTGTCAACTCCCAGCAACCACTTTAGGAATTTATTTTGAACTAATTCTGCTGGATCCTTTTCTAATTTCCCTTTGCAATCAATCTCCCACACTTCACTCGCATAAAAGAGTATGGGAGATATCAGTGCATCAAATAACTTCATCGTTAATTTTATATTTTCTCTGAAGTGGTTTCCCATTTCTTTTCGTAATTCATAGAGTGCTTTAAGTGCAACTTTCTTCAACTCTTGCCTAGCGAGATTAAAATTTCCAAAAGGACTCATCATGAGTCCAAGGTATTTATAAGATTTGACCGTTTCCAGTTCATCCGCGCCGTATCTGAACAAGTAGCTGTTTAAAGACTTACCACAATTGTTGAAAATCATAATTTTAGTCTTGTCTAAAATTACACTTAAATCTGCATTTTTACAGAAACATTCCAGCTTATTAAGGATTATTTGAAGATTTTTTGCTGATCTAGAGAAGATCACTAGATCATCCGCATATAAGAGACAGTTTATAGATCTACCACCTAGCACAATGTCAGATGAACTCGTCGTGTTTAAGAATTTTGGTAGGTCGCTTAGATAGAAATTAAAAAGAGTAGGTGACATCATGCAGCCTTGCTTTACCCCGGCAAAACAAGTAAAGGCTTCGGTTAATTTGTTATCAATTTTAACTGCCGATTTATCATTTGAATACATGGATACTAAAACGTCTAGGAAACGCCCTTGCACACCTTCCTTTCTAAGCTTGTCGAATAGTTTTTGTCGAGGTATACAGTCGAAGGCTTTTCTAAAGTCAACGAAGCATGAAAAGAGTAAATTTTGGTGCTTCTTTGGCTTAGATTTCACGTATTTGTCAATAACCATTTTTAATGTGAAGATGACAGAGCGCAAAAACGGCTGGACATGCGCAGTATGTGTCACGCGCTCACCGCCATCAAGTCCCGCCATTCCATTTTCAAAATGGCGGACGACGAATCAAAAAATAACACGTCATTGGAAAAGCCACAGAGCCACTGATCTTCTTGCTGTACTTTTGTGGTCTTGTTGACAACAAGTGCCATCATTCGACGACCTGTTGTGGTAGTTTTTGCAGGAATCGGCGAAACGATGCTGTCAAAATCAGCAGCTAATTGTGGCAGATTTTGGGGCCAAAAGTATCTCTGCTTGCTTTGTGTCGGGAAAGGTTTATGCCTTTTCGTAAGCTCGCCGCTAACTCAATAAGCTCAAGAAAGGTAAATGTTTGAGATTAGTACTTCTTGTATAACATATCAAATATGACTTTTTTTTCGTTTCTATGAAAATTTTTAAATCTCGTTTAAAGGAGGACTTTTGCCGAGACACTTTTCGATGAGGAAAGAAGTTCTTGTCTGTCGTGACTAGCCAAGACTGCGGCTCAGTGAGTAATTCAATCACCGCATGTCCATACAGTTTTCGTATTAAAAATTAAGCTTATTCGTTGTTTGCCATTTGAACGTTGTTAGCCGCAGTTTTTTCGATTTCTCTCATTAACGATAGTTGAAAAATTTTGTAATTTATAAAGAGTATTAAAGAGGTTAGTTCATTACAGATGATTTGTTTGTCTTGTTTTAATTTTTGTCTCTTTCGGGTTCGCTTTGCAATTGCATTTGCACACGCCATACTTTCCCGCCCAAACCGCGGCTGCACGGTTAATTGTTGCCAGTTGTTGTTTCTACTAGTGTGTAACAACGAGTCGTGATTTTTTTTTCCCGAAAAATATATGCATTGTTTAAGTGCCCCACGAGTGTTGCGCAACACGTCTGCTGCGGACGATGAATTATGTTGGGGTAATGTATCTTTGTTGCCAGAATCCCAAGCACGGGCGTGTGGGTTTACGACTGAAGCAACGTTCTGCAAAAAGCACTACGACGAGGAAAA
>CBDDTI010000138.1:0-14488 GCA_965233585.1 bacterium | reverse complement strand
CAAGGGTGATTCTGCTGACTAGCAGCAGTGTTTGAACTCATGGCTTGCAAGAAGTGCAGCTGAGTTGGTGGAAATCGCACTGAGATCAAAGCAGCTGAGGAATCACATAGACATGCATAATTCAACACCATGCAAGCAAAATATCTAGTTGACTAATTCATTTATTACAATTATATATAATGAATCAACAAATATATAGTTATTGAATATGATGCATGTGCAAGTAATTATAAGAAACTTACACATGCATAAGCATGCATTACTGATCAAGATTGCCACAAGTCTGAGGCCATGGTCAAGCTGAGCACCAATCCTACCCCACCAGAAACACCCTTCAGTCCTCTGGAGCTAAGTGATCTCATGGTGCTGAGTGATTCCAGCATGCTCTTCAGCAGCACCATTGCTGAGAAAATCAACACAGTTGGATCTGAGCCTTCACAAGCTTTGGTATATAACATCAAAACTAAGTAAAGATTTTCCAAAAGATGAGTTTCAGCCAACCAAAAAAAACATGAATGATCATGATACAAAATAGTATGGTTTGTTTGGGGGTAAACTATTGTGTCCAGCTGCTTCCTGATGTGTTTTTTTTTTAACATTCTCTTTGCCTTTTCCTTTGCTATTATTTTTTATTTTCTCAATTAGTTTCTTTTATTTACAATTCTCAGAAATGCTCAATTTCTCAAAATATATGATGCCTTATTAATCCAAAAAACGAAGACATTCTTGAGCTGAGCTGATTTGGAAAGGAAGATCTTGATGATGTAGCCCAACAAGATCATGGCTGAGAACCAGCCCTTGGCATTGCAATCAACAATGAATTAATTAACTAATTAATTATATAATTATATAAGTGTACAATTGTACAGTTATATGCTTAGAGGAAGCTAGTGGAGAAACAAAAGTGTTTACTTACTTAAATCTTGCCTAAGATCCAGCTGAGCACTGTTGAAGAATTGTTCCAGAGCATTGAGCCTCTTGCTCAGATCCACTGAGTTCCAGCCTGCAATGCAGGCTGCATGAGATGGAAAAAACATATTTCCTCAATTTATTAATTAGGTAAACAAAAGCCCATTCAATAGCCCAAGGTTTAAAACCAAAAAGCTGAGATGCAAGCTCAGATGCTGGCCATGCTGATCCCTGAGCTCATCACCAAGGCCAAGAAAGCAAAGGTTTTGAGCTGAGATGAAATAGCCATGCTGAGCCTTGGCTGACAAGATTTGAATTAATCAACTAAGCAACTGAGAACTGAAACAATGTAATTAACTAAGTAATTAAATATCCCACTTTTATATAGTAATTAATTAATTGACAACTTCTATTTCATAGGAAAAACTTGAGACAATAAAAAACAAAATTGGATACAAAAACCAAAACTTGATTTCATTCACAATCTCAGGAACTTCCAGTTGAAATAAGCTGATAGAGGAATAGTCGCTGCTGAGCTCTGGATGCTGCTGTGCACACATGCAAGCTCAGAACCAAAACATCAAACTTTGCTGAAAGTGCTTTGCTGAGAAATAATTATTCAATTTCCCAAATGTATATAAATATATAACTATATAAAATTATATAATATCTTGCAAAAAAAAAACAAAAAATCAAAACAACTTTTCAAGAGGTAGTCCATGAGCAACCCTGATACACAATAGTATGGTTTGTTTGGGGGTGCACTATTGTGTCCAGCTGCTTCCTGAGGTTATTTTTTTCAACCATGTCCTTTACCTTATCCTTTAACTACTAAACTTTTTCTTTTACTTTTCTATTTTTCTTATAATTCTCAGAAATGACCAGTTTCCCAAAATATATGATGCCTTATTAAAACCCAATTAAAAAACATCACTCAGACAATTTTTCAAAAGGGTAGTCCATGAGCAAGCCTGATACACAATAGTGTGGTTTGTTTGAGGGTACACTATTGTGTCCAGCTGCTTCCTGAGGTTATGTGTTTTTTTTGAACCAGTTCCTTTCCCTTTTCCTTTGTTAAAGTTTGTTTCCCTTTTACTTAGCCTCATCCTTCTTGGAATCAAAACCAAAGGCTTTCCAAAGGATTAGTTTCAGCCAACCAAAAAAAGACATGAATGATCCTGATACACAATAGTATGGTTTGTTTGAGGGTACACTATTGTGTCCAGCTGCTTCCTGAGGTGACTTTGTTTTTTACCATTCCCTTTACCTTTTCCTTTGCTAAAGTTTTTTCCTTTTAATTAATTCCTTCTTAATTAGTTTCTTTCATTTGAAATTCCCAGAAATGCTCAATTTCCCAAAATTTATGATGCCTTATTAAAACACAATTAAAA
The DNA here is from genome assembly GCA_965233585.1 of bacterium. GTDB lineage: Bacteria > SAR324 > SAR324 > SAR324 > NAC60-12 > CBDDTI01. The sequence continues at coordinate 12,188 of CBDDTI010000138.1, read as the reverse complement.
AACATCACACAGACAATTTTTCAAGGGGGTAGTCCATGAGCAACCCTGATACACAATAGTATGGTTTGTTTGGGGGTACACTATTGTGTCCAGCTGCTTCCTGATGTGTTTTTTTTCAACCATTTCCTTTCCCTTTTCCTTTGCTAAAGTTTTTTCCTTTTAATTACTTAGCTTCATTCTTCTTGGAATCAAAACCAAAGGCTTTCCAAAGGATTAGTTTCAGCTAACCAAACAAACACATGAACGATCATGATACACAATAGTATGGTTTGTTTGAGGGTACACTATTGTGTCCAACTGCTTCCTGAGGTGATTTTGTTTTTAAACATTCCCTTTACCTTTTCCTTTGCTAAAGCTGTCTTCCTTTTAATTTCAGTAATTACTTTCTTAGTTTCATTTGAAATTTTCAAAAATTCTCAGTTAGTTAATTATATAATTAATTAATTATAGCAATTGTTGGTTCCTTCTGCTGAGCTCAACCTTAGTCATTGGAAGTTTACCCAATCCCATCACTTTCCCAAACTTCTTTTTGGCCATGCATTTTGCTCATAGTGCTTTGCTGAGGCATACTGAGCCTTGCTCAGGACAAAGTTGAAAAACCATTGAAGCTGGCTGAGGTAGAACATGATGTAGATCATGCTGAGATCCTGTCAGGGACAAACTGCTGAAAGCAAAACATTCAACTGTCTGGCACTAATTAATCTCATTGCATATTGTTCATTGAATAATTACTCAAAAAAAGTAAGTAACTACACATCATTGTGTGTTAAACAAATTGACTATGCAGTCAAATGCATCCAACAATTAACATACTTAATTACTGTAGAAGCCCTCCACATCCCTTCAGAGCTGCACACTTTTTTCCTTAGCTTGAAGCTGCATGGATTGCTTGTGATAGCAAATTTTAAAAAAAGACACTGAGATTTTACTCAGTGATGCTGATGCTTTCAGTCAGCTGCCTTGCTCTTATCAGAATCCTCCTCAGCATCTTCTTGGTGCTCACTGCTCTTAGAAGGCTGAGAATCTCCCTGAGTTTGCTTTTGTTTCTCCTCCAAAAATTCAAGAATCTGAGCATCAGTGAGTTTAAGGGCTTTTCTGATGGCTTCAAATTGGATGGTAGCTTCCTCCAAATTTTTCTGATCCTCAGATTGGATGCTGCTGCTTCCTGAGCTATTCTTCTTCTCTTCCTCTTTCTGAGCCATGCTTTTGATGAGCTTGTGCTTAGCATCTTCAAACTGGATCTTATTCTCATGCCACTGATTCATGAGGTCCTCCATGAGCTCAATGTCTTTCCTGAGCTTGTTCACAGTTGCATGCTGAGCATCCTCAGCTGCAGTGATAGTTTGGCTGAGCAAGATGAAGTCCTCATGGTAATCACTGAGAGCCAACCAATTTCCAGTCTTCTCAGCTTTGGCCACCTCCTCCTTCAAGACATCTATCTGCCTCTGAGCATCATTCTTCTGTATCTCATTGATGCAGAAGGTTTCCATCCAAGGGCTGAGGTCTGAGGTTGAAGAAGCAGCAGGAGATGGTTTCTCAGGCCTGGCCTCCTGTGCCATGAACTGAGCAACACCAAACTCTGCTTCCACTGAGTTGGCCCATGGCAAAGGATTCATGCTGAGGATATTGCTGTAGTAGGCCTGAATCACATACTTAGGCCACCCAACTGAGTCCTGACTGCCAACTGCTTTGAATGAAACAACAAAGTAAACTGTAATTGATTGTAATTATCAAGTAATTAACCAAGTATTTTTTTAAATTAATTGACTAATATGTGTATATAATTGGTGGTTTTAATTGTCACTGAGGTACTTTTTGACTTCCTGAACACTCAAAAAATATTGAAAAATAAACATGAAATGATGCTAAGCCAACCCAGGATCATGACATTCTCTGCAGCTAGATTGCCATGGGATCCTGCTGAGCATCACCTTGTGGCCTCTTGGACATTCGAAGTTTGGCTCTCTGAGGTACCTGGGGTAGATCACAATGTCTTCCTCAGTATGGTGACCCTCTTCCCCAAAGATTTCTGGCAGCTTGATCTCAGGAGGCTCATCAGGAACAAGCTGAGCATGTCTTGGACCACCCTCACAAGTGAATCTCATGTTGGCTGGGATGGTGTCTAAGACTTTGCTGTAAACTGAGGGGCCTTTTCTGCCCTTCATAGCTTTGCCTTCTGGAATCATTGATCCTAAGATGGGGTCTCTGCTGGAGAAGGCTTGGGCATGGATTCTGCCTGTTTCTGAGCCCTGGCCTTTGCCCCAGCTTGTGCTATAGCCTGGGTCTTTGCCATGGCCTCTGCCTTTGCCTGAGTCTTTGCCTGAGTCTTTGCCATAGCCTTTGTCTTTTCCTGAGTCTTTGCCATAGCCATAGTCTTTGCCTTTGTCTTTGCCTTTGCCTGAGTCTTTGCCAAAGCCTTTGCCATAATAGCCTTGGTCTTTGCCTGAGTCTTTGCTCCACCATTTGCCTGAGCCTTTGCCCCTAGGCAAAATCAAGCCAGCTTCATCTGGGCCACCCATGGCTTGCAAGAAGTGCAGCTGAGTTGGTAGAAATCACACTGAGATCAAAGCAGCTGAGGAATCACATAGACATGCATAATTCAACACCATGCAAGCAAAATATCTAGTTGACTAATTCATTTAATTATTATATATATATATAATTAATGGGTCAATAAATATATAATTATTGAATATGATCCATGTGCAAGTAACCACATAGACATGCACATATAAAAATGCTACAACTTCATTGGTTAATTAATTAATTAATCAATTAGTTAGCTAATTAGCAAATTATTTGATGTCAACATTACTGATAAAACTTGCCAAAAGTCTAAGATTATGACCACGCTGAGCACTAATCCCACACCACCAGAAACACCCTTCAGTCCTCTAGGCATCTCCAGTCTTGGCCTTCTTGGACTTGGGCTCAGCATCTGAGGATGGATCTGATACTGAATCATCATCCTGCTGAGAGTCACCAAAGACCTGAGAGTCATCATCCTGCTGAGAGTCACCAAAGACCTGAGAGTCATCAGCATGCTGAGAGTCCTCAGTGACCTGCTGGGGCATCCTGCTGAGCACTTTGTCCCTGATCTCAGCAAGCTCCTCCTTGATCACATCAGCCCTGAGCTTCTCAAAGTTCTGGCAATGCTGGACCCACTGATGCTGCCTGAGCTCCACAAGTGCCAGCATGTTGATCAGCTCAGCCTTGCACTTGATGAGGTTGATTACATTTCCCTGAGACTGTCCTCTGAGGCAGGCATGCACCTTGTGCAGCTCATCAAGGGAAGACCTGAGGTCCTGATGCTCCCCCATGTCGATCTCATGCCTACTGAGGAAGATAAGAGCATCCTGAGGTGTAATGCCAAGATCTGAGATGAACTTAAGGAGCTTTCCCTCTTCCTGAGTAGTAAGCTTCCCCATTGCCATGGCTGAACAAGTTAGTGCAGTGGAACTGAGCAAAGGTTCTACTGGCTGTGTTTGATCCTTCACAAGCCCAAAAATGAACCTGAACCATTGCAAAGAAACTGAGAGGTTACATACAAGCTCAATCTAAGCCATAACTCATGACACCAAATCAAAGTTGAACATATTGTGATTAATTAATGAACAGTTAGTTATAGAAATGGTTGGTTCCTTCAGCTGAGTTCAACCTTAGTCATTGAAACCTTACCCAGACCCACCACTTTCCCAAACATTTTCTGGCAATGCCTTTTGCTGATAGTGCTATGCTGATGCATACTGAGCCTTGCTCAGGACAAAGTTGGAAACAACTGAGAAGCTAGCTGAGGTAGAAGATGATGTAGCTCACATTCTGAGGTTCTACTTCATAGTGAGTCTCACTATGAAGTAGAACCTCAGTGCCTTGGCTTCTCCTTCTCCTCAGCACTGAAGATGCTCACAACTAAGAAGGATGATGTAGTCACCAGGTACTCCACTTGCTCAGGATGCTGATGTCCTGTCAGGGACAAAAAGCTGAGAGCAAAGCATACAACTCTTTGACACTAATCTCAGTGTATAGTGTTCATTGAATAATTAATCAGATAAATAAGTCTCTACCCATCAATGTGTGTCAAACAAATTGACTTTGCAATCAAATACTTCCAACAATTAACATGCAGAAGAAGCCCTCCACATCCCTTCAGATCTGCACACTTTTTTCCTTCATTCAAGCTGCATGGATTGCTTCTGAAAGCAAATTTAAAAAGGACACTGAGATTTCACTCAGTGATGTTCCATCTGCCTGAGGCAGCTACTCATCCTCATCATTCTGAGATTTTTGTTTCTTAGGTGGAGGGCTGAGCAAATAGAGAACCCTCTGCCTTGAGATTGGCAGCTTCTCTATGAAATCTTCAATTTCCTGAGTCATGAAAGCATCCTGAGCCTCCTGAGCCTCCCTCTCAGCTTTTTCAGCCTCCTGCTGAGCCTCCTCCTCAGCTAGTACTGCATCTTTCATTAAAAGCATGTTCTCATGGGTTCCTTGGAAAGCAATGATGTTGTTTGAAATCTCCTGAGACACATCTTCCATCAAGCTGAGATCCTTTTTCAGTCTGGCCACAGTCCTTTCCTGCATTTTCTGAGCTTTTTCCATCAATTCTATGCATTCTTTGAGCTCATCCATGTGAACTAACAGGTCCTCCAGAGGTTGATCATTCATGGAAGCATCTGAGAGAAGCAGAGCCATTGCTGAGCACCTACCCTCAGGATCCATCTGCTGGAGCTGGTTGAAGTAGTATGCTTCACCACTAGGACACTCACTGGCCTGAGGTGGATCAGCTGGCCTTGCCTTAGGCATCACTGGTGTGCCTAGAGGCTCAGGAGGACGCTGAGAAGATGAAGGCCTAGAAGCAGAAGGATCACCTTCCATGAACTGAGCCTTACCATAATCTGCCTTCACTGACTTAGCCCATGGCAATGGATCCATGCTGAGAATCCTGGTGTAGTACCACTGGATCACCCACTGAGGCCATCCATCTGAGCCCTCAATGCAAGCTGCTTTGAATGAAACAAAAAAAGTAGACTGTAATTGATCAATTAATTCATGATGTTACCAAGTAATGAATTGCTCAATTAATTAATTAATTGGCTAATTAATTAATTATATGATTAATGTTGTTTGCTTTGTTTTGAACTGTCACTGAGGTACTTGTAATTAGCAGTAATACTTTAGTTCAAAGCACATAAAAATCAGGAACAAAAAACAGGTAAACAAAAATAACATTATTCTAAGTCCACCCAGGAACTCTGCATTTGCCACATCCTGACTGCCAAGGAATTCTGCTGAGAAAAATGTCAGCTCCACAGGAACCACAGGCAACCTTAGGCTCATCCAAGTACCTGGGGTACTTGACCATAACTTCCTTATCCTGATTCTGGAACAGCTCAGAGATGTAAGGTCTCTTAGGATCACATGGTTGCACCAACTGAGCATGCTTTCCATTCTCTGATCTATACACCATTCCAGCAGGAATAGTGCTGAGGAGATGCTGAGGTACCCAGGGCCCAAATCTGCCCTCAGCATCCTTTTTTCCTGAGCCTTGGGCAGCTGTCCTCTGCTGCCAAGGGTGATTCTGCTGACTAGCAGCAGTGTTTGAACTCATGGCTTGCAAGAAGTGCAGCTGAGTTGGTGGAAATCGCACTGAGATCAAAGCAGCTGAGGAATCACATAGACATGCATAATTCAACACCATGCAAGCAAAATATCTAGTTGACTAATTCATTTATTACAATTATATATAATGAATCAACAAATATATAGTTATTGAATATGATGCATGTGCAAGTAATTATAAGAAACTTACACATGCATAAGCATGCATTACTGATCAAGATTGCCACAAGTCTGAGGCCATGGTCAAGCTGAGCACCAATCCTACCCCACCAGAAACACCCTTCAGTCCTCTGGAGCTAAGTGATCTCATGGTGCTGAGTGATTCCAGCATGCTCTTCAGCAGCACCATTGCTGAGAAAATCAACACAGTTGGATCTGAGCCTTCACAAGCTTTGGTATATAACATCAAAACTAAGTAAAGATTTTCCAAAAGATGAGTTTCAGCCAACCAAAAAAAACATGAATGATCATGATACAAAATAGTATGGTTTGTTTGGGGGTAAACTATTGTGTCCAGCTGCTTCCTGATGTGTTTTTTTTTAACATTCTCTTTGCCTTTTCCTTTGCTATTATTTTTTATTTTCTCAATTAGTTTCTTTTATTTACAATTCTCAGAAATGCTCAATTTCTCAAAATATATGATGCCTTATTAATCCAAAAAACATGACTCAAACAATTTTTCAAGAGGGTAGTCCATGAGCAACCCTGATACACAATAGTATGGTTTGTTTGAGGGTACACTATTGTGTCCAGCTGCTTCCTGAGGTGATTTTGTTTTTTAACATTCCCTTTACATTTTCCTTTGCTAAAGTTTATGTCTTTTATTTTCTCAATTACTTTCTTTTATTTAGAATTCTCAGAAATGCCTAATTTCCCAAAATATATGATGCCTTATTAAAACCCAATTAAAAAACATCACTCAAACAATTTTTCAAGGGGGTAGTCCATGAGCAACCCTGATACACAATAGTATGGTTTGTTTGAGGGTACACTATTGTGTCCAGCTGCTTCCTGAGGTTATATTTTTTTTCAAGCATTTCCTTTCCCTTTTCCTTTACTAAAGTTTGTTTCCTTTTACTTAGCTTCATTCTTCTTGGAATCAAAACCAAAGGCTTTCCAAAGGATTAGTTTCAGCCAAGCAAAAAAACATGAATGATCATGATACACAATAGTATGGTTTGTTTGAGGGTACACTATTGTGTCCAGCTGCTTCCTGAGGTGATTTTGTTTTTTTAACATTCCCTTTACATTTTCCTTTGCTAAAGTTTATGTCTTTTATTTTCTCAATTAGTTTCTTTTATTTAGAATTCCCAGAAATGCCTAATTTCCCAAAATATATGATGCCTTATTAAAACCCAATTAAAAAACATCACTCAAACAATTTTTCAAGGGGGTAGTCCATGAGCAACCCTGATACACAATAGTATGGTTTGTTTGAGGGTACACTATTGTGTCCAGCTGCTTCCTGAGGTTATATTTTTTTTCAAGCATTTCCTTTCCCTTTTCCTTTACTGAAGTTTGTTTCCTTTTACTTAGCTTCATTCTTCTTGGAATCAAAACCAAAGGCTTTCCAAAGGATCAGTTTTAGCCAAGCAAAAAAAACATGAATGATCCTGATACACAATAGTATGGTTTGTTTGAGGGTACACTATTGTGTCCAGCTTCTTCCTGAGGTGAAAAAAACAATCATCCATCCAAGTAATTATTTTAAAGAATATCAAATCTAAATTGATTCACATCTGCTAAATTCAATCTTAGTCCATGCTGCTAAGTTCAATCTCAGTAATTAATTAATTATCTTAGTGCTTGCAACTCTACCCAACCCCATCACTTTCCCAGCCATCTTTTGCCAGTGTGTCCTGCTGATAGTCACATGCTGAGACATTCAAAAATCATTAAGCCTTGCTTAGCTCAATGTAAAAAAAAAATCACTCAAGCTTGCTGAAGACCTTAATGCTGAGTGAGGTAGGCAGAATGCTGAGGTCCTGTCAGGGACAAGAAACTGATAGCAAAACTGAAAGACCCATTATTTGACACTAAACTCAGTGATGTTAATGTCCAACATTACCCATTACTTATGCTAAAGTAATCAATTAATTAAATAATTGATTAATTATTAATTAATTCATTAATTAGTTAATTAAGTAATTAACTAATTAATTAATTAATCAATTATTCTAAACTGCAACAACAACCAGCAGCAGTGGCAAAACCACCCACATCACTTCAGAGCTGCACTCATTTTTTCTGCCAGCTAAGTAATTCTTCACAATGCCTCTGGTATAATTACTCAGGAAGTGACTGCTTCTAATTAACTATATATCTGCTCAGCAGACATGCACCTGAGTTAATTATACATCCACAACTTCCTTCACTGAGTCCTGAGGCTTGTGATCAATCTGAGGAGATTTTTGCATCAGCTGTTTGACATCTAGTTCACTCATTTGATGAGTTTCCATGAACTTTCTCAGAGCTTCCTTATTCACAAGATCCTGAGACAGCTTCTGCTCCCAGTACAACTGAGCTCTTTTCACATTCAGTTGAAGCTCAGCATGCAAAGCCCTGAGCTCACCTTGCTCCTCTTCCATTTTCTTAGCATCTTTCCTGAGCCTAAGCATTGTGAGCTCCTGAGATTCAAGTGCCTGCTCAAGTAGAAGAATCTTGGACTTCATGTCCTCAATCAGGTCAGGTACATTGTCCAAGTCACTGAGCTTCTGATCTGATTCTGAGTTGTCCAGGAGCTTGTCAATCTCATTGATGTTCAGCTTTTGGAGCTCAGACTTGACATAGCCCTGAGCATCATTGGCAGTCCTGATAGGCTGAGGCTTCCAAACTGAGCTTCTCTGCATATTTGATAAAGCAGCATCTAGCACATCGAAGGGCTGTTGAGGTCTGCCTGAGCCCTTCCCTGTTGATGAAGAAGCAGTTGCTGCTGAGAATCCAGCTGGTGCATCAGGCTCAGGAGGCTTGAACTGAGCTTGTCTGAACTGAGGAGCTACAAATGCACCCCAAGGCAATGGGTCCATTCTGAGCACCTCAGTGTAATATCTTTGAACCACTTCCTGAGACCAGCCATTGTGTTCCTGCAGGGTTGCAAATGGTGTCCATGAAAAAATGACAACTATATCAGTTAATTAATGCTCATTGTCCTATGCTAAAACACACACACCAACAAAAAAAAATCATCCATTTGTTCAACCCAGGCACATGGCATTCTCTACATCCTGATTGCCAGGGAATTCTGCTGAGGAAGACTGTGTGGCCATTGCCACAGTCAACCTTAGGCTCCCTAAGGTATCTAGGATACTCCACAATGTTTTCTGAGTCCAAGTTGTTGAAGAGTGCTAAGCATGAGGGTTCCTGAGGTGGATCATTGGACTGAAGCTGGTAGCGCCCTTGGCCACCCCTCTGAGTCCACAAAACTCCATCTGGCACCTCAGCAGGCTTCTCTTCAAACATAGGATGAGGTTTGCCTGAGCCTCTCCCATGATAGTCAAAGAAAGACATGGCTGAGATGATATGGAGCAAAGGTTGATTAGTCCTTGCCCTTAGATTTGAGCCTTAAAAAGCTGAGGAATCACATAGACATGCACAAATATGAACATGCTACAACTTCATCGGTTAATTAATTAGCTAATTACTCAATTATAAGAAACTTAAACATGCATAAGCATGCTAATTAATTAATTAATTGATTGATTAATTTAATCAAAATTGCCAAAAGTCTAAGATTATGTCCAAGCTGAGCACTAATCCCACACCACCAGAAACACCCTTCAGTCCTCTAGGGCTCTTCAGTCTTGGCCTTCTTGGACTTGGGCTCAGCATCTGAGGATGGATCTGATGCTGAATCATCACTGCTCATAGGCTGAGAGTCTAAGACCTGAGAATCATCAGCCAGCTCCTGGGACCCAAAGGGTGTATCTGATGGTGCTTCATCATCACTCCCCATAGGCTGAGAGTCTAGGACCTGAGAGTCCTTAGCCACCTCCATCACCTCATGGTCAGGCTGTGCATTCAACTCCTTTTCCATATCCTGAAACTTGCGGAGGGTAGCATCAAATGTATCAGGCTTAGCAGGTTGGGCAGGCTGGGCAGGCTGAGGAAGAGGGATACACTCTGATGGCCAACCATCCTGAGCATCCTGAAGAGCTGTCTTGAGAATCCTAATCCATTGCCCCTGAGTGATCTTTGGGTAACCCTTGAAGTCTTTGAAGATCTGACTGAGTTCATTCCTGAAACTGAGCATCACCCAATCAGGCACAGCATCAGGATCCTCAAGCTGAACCAACTGCTGAGTGTAGTACTTCTGCAGCATGTCCACAAACTGTTCCTGAGAGCACCTGAGCTTCACCTTGATGTCAGCCATCTCAGCTGTCAGAGCCACCACCTTCATGGAGTTGCTTAAAGAACCACCCAAAAATAAAACTCATTGCTAATTAACCATTTAACTAATTAATTAATGGATTTCCCATTGGGAAAAAAAAAACAAATCCAAGCCTTAGGGCTCAAAGAGAATTTCTCCAGAGTCAGGATATTCCTGAGGTTGGAAAACCATTCCACAAGATAATAATTGTAGTCCTTCCTGAGCTTGTCCATGTCAGTGTTGAATTGCTCCATGGCTGAGCTGATGGGATGCAAAGAAGCTGGCTAGAATGGGCTTGAGCCTTCACAAGCAAAGAAATAAATCCCCCCATGTGAGATGAACATTGATTGAAATCAAATGAAAAGCAATTCCTTGTTAATTAATAAATTAAGTTGAAATCAATTCAAAGTAAAGTGAAAATCAATTGAAAAACAATTTAATTAAACAAATTGAAAATCAATCGAAATTAATTTGAAATCATTTGAAATCAATTGAACATCAGTTGAAAATGAATTGAAATCAATTGAAATCAAAACCAAAGGCTTTCCAAAGGATGAGTTTCAGCCAAGCAAAAAAACACATGAATGATCATAATACACAATAGTATGGTTTGTTTGAGGGTACACTATTGTGTCCAGCTGCTTCCTGAGGTTATGTTTTTTTCAAGCATTTCCTTTCCCTTTTCATTTACTAAAGTTTGTTTCCTTTTACTTAGCTTCATCCTTCTTGGAATCAAAACCAAAGGCTTTCCAAAGGATCAGTTTTAGCCAAGCAAAAAAAACATGAATGATCCTGATACACAATAGTATGGTTTGTTTGAGGGTACACTATTGTGTCCAGCTGCTTCCTGAGGTGATTTTGTTTTTTAACATTCCCTTTACATTTTCCTTTGCTAAAGTTTGTTTCCTCTTACTTAGCTTCATTTATCTTGGAATCAAAACCAAAGGCTTTCTAAAGGATTAGTTTCAGCCAAGCAAAAAAAACATGAATGATCATGATACACAATAGTATGGTTTGTTTGAGGGTACACTATTGTGTCCAGCTGCTTCCTGAGGTGATTTTGTTTTTTTAACATTCCCTTTGCATTTTCCTTTGCTAAAGCTTTTTTTATTTTCTCAATTAGTTTCTTTTATTTAGAATTCTCAGAAATGCACAATTTCCCAAAATATATGATGCCTTATTAAAACCCAATTAAAAAACATGACTCAAACAATTTTTCAAGGGGGTAGTCCATGAGCAACCCTGATACACAATAGTATGGTTTGTTTGAGGGTACACTATTGTGTCCAGCTGCTTCCTGAGGTTATATTTTTTTCAAGCATTTCCTTTCCCTTTTCCTTTACTAAAGTTTGTTTCCTTTTACTTAGCTTCATCCTTCTTGGAATCAAAACCAAAGGCTTTCCAAAGGATCAGTTTTAGCCAAGCAAAAAAAACATGAATGATCCTGATACACAATAGTATGGTTTGTTTGAGGGTACACTATTGTGTCCAGCTGCTTCCTGAGGTGATTTTGTTTTTTAACATTCCCTTTACATTTTCCTTTGCTAAAGTTTGTTTCCTCTTACTTAGCTTCATTTTTCTTGGAATCAAAACCAAAGGCTTTCTAAAGGATTAGTTTCAGCCAAGCAAAAAAAACATGAATGATCATGATACACAATAGTATGGTTTGTTTGAGGGTACACTATTGTGTCCAGCTGCTTCCTGAGGTGATTTTGTTTTTTTAACATTCCCTTTGCATTTTCCTTTGCTAAAGCTTTTTTTATTTTCTCAATTAGTTTCTTTTATTTAGAATTCTCAGAAATGCACAATTTCCCAAAATATATGATGCCTTATTAAAACCCAATTAAAAAACATGACTCAAACAATTTTTCAAGGGGGTAGTCCATGAGCAACCCTGATACACAATAGTGTGGTTTGTTTGGGGGTACACTATTGTGTCCAGCTGCTTCCTGAGGTGATTGTTTTTTTTAAACCATTTCCTTTTCTTTTTCCTTTGCTAAAGTTTGTTTCCTTTTACTTAGCTTCATTTTTCTTGGATTCAAAACCAAAGGCTTTCCAAAGGATTAGTTTCAGCCAAGCAAAAAAAACTTGAATGATCATGATACACAATAGTATGGTTTGTTTGAGGGTACACTATTGTGTCCAGCTGCTTCCTGAGGCGATTTTGTTTTTTTAACATTCCCTCTACATTTTCCTTTGCTAAAGC
>CBDDTI010000137.1:2500-6270 GCA_965233585.1 bacterium | reverse complement strand
GTTGTTCGGTTTCTGGCTCAGAACCTCTTCTTTTCTCCACTTGATTAGCGCGATATATTCGAAGAGCGTTAAAGAACCGATCACAAAATTCTTGTCTAGAGGAATTCCAGTCTTTGGTAAGACCGACAAATATAAACTAAAAAATAAGTTTTCAGTCAGTTTTAAATTTGATGTGTTTAATATATTACATATTTTGGCCCAGTTATAAAAGACTCATAAATAATAGAAGCCTGTCAAAAAGTGAAGAAATCCATAGGAAAGTGTAGAGTGAACTTTTAATATAAACTCGTAATGTGTAATTTGTAGCAGTTTTTGAACCGTTTATTTTTAAACTTGTCACAATATCAAAACCGCCCCCATACTGCCTCGACCAATCAAAGCAGGAAGAAAGAACAAAAAGGTCAATACGTGAGAATTCAAATCAGATACCCGTTACCACATTCTCATCTCTTGGACGCTGCCCTCCTTTTGGTCAGCGGAAACAATGACAATTTTTGCATGTGATTGGTTAAACTTTTAAACAAATGAAAGGAGGAAACCAGTTTTCTTACCACAATATCTCTCGATCAAGCAAGATCGGGGATTCAAATTACGGTTAAATTGTTCCCCACGAGCCAAAAATGAGATTAAATACCTTGATAATAAGCGTTACTATGATCAAAATAAGTTCCAGTACTGCGGTAAGAGCAAGCGCCGCTGACAAGTCATCGTTGAGTCCAAAAGATGCTACTAAACTATTCCTGGCAAGTTTACCCAGAATGCTCTTTACTTTTTCACATTCTTCAATTTCACCTATGGTAGAATCAAGAGAAGTGTTTAATTTTATAGATGAAATTTGAAATCTAACACTTTTTCAGTCAAAGGAATTTATACGTTGACGAGTGCATAAATCAGCGTGAATGATTTGTTCAGCTTAATAGTAAGGTGTCAGACTACTGAGAGCTTTCCATTTGTTTGAAAAAACGACTTCTCTGGTGGGAAACCAAATGGAACAGACCTTTCCAAAGGTTTTGTGGGAAAATTTGGAATATCTTTAGAAGTAATACCCTTTTTCGCTTTTACTGCAATGACCGCAAAGCTACTGTTCCATTTGTTTTTTTTGCAGTGTTGCTCTCCGCAGATGGTTAGCAAAAGGAAACAGTCCTTTCCAACGGAAGTTTTTCAAATGCTGTCATCCGATAAAACGACACGACAGGACACGACAGGAAGTTCAGCGACCATGTTTCTTATTGATATGTACCCAGACCCCCGCACACTGGCATCCTAAACTTCCGATCAAATGACACGGTTTTTAAATCTGTTTCGTTAAGCTTAGCTAGAGTGAAAAAGTGCACTTCCATTTGTCAAAAAAAAACTACCGAACATTCCACTCAAATGGTAAGCGCTCATGGAACAAACTCATCCCGTCACATTTTGTTTGCTGAAAATTTGCAGTGTTCCATTGGGCGAAAAATTTACACCGGTTTTTTAACGCGAATGAAAACGCTCATTGATTTGTCTCATGATACTTTTCCCGCGCTTTCCACGCCGGTTACAGGTTTCCAGCGCTTGAATTTGTTTCCCCGCGCTTGTCATGCTTGTCATAACTGGTTGTTCCTCTATCTGGCCTTCTATGCTGTTTGTGACAGGAAACATGTGGTTTGGTCGTGAAAGCATTATTTCTATTTAAAAAGAACTCGAAATACAAGTACTTGGCAACTACTTCTCACCATCCATGAAGTCAAACTTGGTCCTCGTTATAGGAGTGATGGCTTCGCGACAAACGTGCGATATTTTCACAGAGCAATTTCCTCGGTAGTTCAGATTCGAAGTTCCTGAACTGTTCCGCAATGAAAAGGTAAAATAAGCTTAAGTCAGCTCCTGCTTAAGTATTATTGAACATCTCGCGAGAGTTATGAAGGTTACGTAATATAATTATCAAAGTCATTTGTTATCAAGAAAACAACGCCACGTATACGTTTATAACAAAATCAGTTATCTAACTACTTCACCAAATCGATGTTATACTAGGTATTTCTTCTCCTTTATGCTCCTATTTCCAATGAAAATGTCCTCCTTTTTTTGCTTAAAAGGAGTCAGTTTATACATTCGAGTTAGGATCTAGCGGGATGGTGCAGAGGGTGCGCCCCGCCCCTCCCCTGAGATAAAGCCTACTACTTCGTATTAACTCGTATTCGCTTTTAAAATTTGTTTTCCTGGATCCGCCCCTGAGGAACCCCCCTCCCCCCTTGGTCTCTTCTTTAGAACTGCTACAAGAATTTCGTATCCGCATAAGAGTGTCTACAACAAAGTCATCACATAAGCGTATTTCAGCTAAGGGAAATCACAGTGTAATAATTGAGGAACCATGTCGTGTTGTCATCCAAACTACCACTAGGAAATTTAAAAAACAGTTGAGTAAAACTTCACCCAAGCCGACATTGACCAAAAAATCGTCTTTCATCTATTTTGTGAGTTTTGAGTTTCAATTCAAGTGCAAGTTTCGCGCAAGAAAATCTAAATTAAACAGGGGTTGGAAAATGTGTATTATTGTATTATTAGTGACTCACCAAGATAACGGAAACTCCAGAGTCCATTTCTTGCCCTTATCAAGCTGCTTGTACATATCAACCATTTGCAGGGTCAATACCGCAGGCTTGCAGGTCGCGTTTATAAGGAGAATAGAAGACTGACAACAGAAATTAAAGAGTATAGCTATGAGTGATTAATATCCACAAGACAGGAACCCCTGATCAACGACATAGCGTCACGGTTGTGAGTGTAAAATGTTCAATTTTCCATCCGAGATCTCGATAAGGACGTTTTATTGGTTAGAAAGCTGGATCTTGATGATTTAAGTTAAAAGTTGACGTCGGTCACTGTATTATGTTCTTCAGCAAAATAATTTATCCTTAGTACTTCACTTATCCTTGGTATACAAATGAGCATTGCCGAATTGTTGCATTGACATATTTATATATTGGGCAACCTTGAAAAATGTGAACCTGTAAAACACTAGTTCCTCGTTGTTTGTTAGTATTTTCTCGTCTGGCGAACGAATTCTACTTAACAATTAGATTATCAGCTCGAGATTTCTATGAGGTGATAGTTAATGAGGCCGAAGGCCGAATCAACTATCGCCTCATAGAAATCGAGAGCGAATAATCTAATTGTTTTAGTAGAATTCTAACTAAAATGAACGCAAAAAACGGTTTCCAATGATTTTCCCACGCATTATTGAACTTTACCCTAAAACAAAGTTGCACGTATCGAACCGTACCCGCTTTTTCAATATTTTCGAGTTTGCTTCTTTTACTCTTCTCAAGAATTTAATTACTCGTTTACATGTAAAATTCCTTCCAAAACTTCGGAAAAACTATAAAAACGTCGCATTTCGTGGACGACCGGCAGCCACTGTACTCTAATTTTAAAACAATAGAGTGTTTCTGTCGAGGAACTATCGGCTGATGGTTGCCCCGCGGAAATTTGACGTTCTTAAAACAAATATTTGCCCGAGAAGCGAAGCTTCGAGGGCAAATATACTAGTTTTAAGAACATCAAATTTCCAAGGGGCAACTATCAGACCGATAGTTCCGCGACATAAACACTCTATATTCTTTATTGTTTACCGCTAAATTTTCTTCCGGTCACCAGTTCAAAAATTATTTGAATTATTTTTAACTTTTTTAGATGAAAGCCGTGAAAGCCAAATGTAAAATTTTAAAAAGAAAACAGACAAAATCCGTAGGTGGCGTTCAGAGCCACCTTAAATTGTCGAAAATTTAAGGTGG
>CBDDTI010000136.1:0-7599 GCA_965233585.1 bacterium | reverse complement strand
AGCTTGCCACATAAAGGTCCTTCCAATTCGGCTGAATGGCGGGGTTGGTTCAGTGGCCTAGTGGTAAGGCATCTGACCGGTAACCAGGAGACCCGGGTTCGATTCCCGGCTGAACACATTTTCACTCATTTCCTTTGTTGTTTCGATTTCTGTTCCCATTGCACACTACTAATTAATATTTGTCAGAAATCACTGTGAATCGCCTTCCGAAGGGAATAGGTTCGATGAACTCCCAGTAAGAGGATCCAGAGGATACGCGTCTCTCCGTAAATCTGTAGATTGGTATAATAAAACGACGAAGAGACAAACTCTTGACAGTTCCAGCGTTTAATCGACGTTTCGGCCTTCGGCCTTCTTCAGGATAGTTTAAAAGTTAAAAATTAAAAAAGCTATATACAATGGTTGTGAGTGGCAGAGTTACGGGCTTTTATATAGTACACAGAAAATGGAAATTAAGGTTACGTAACAAAAGAAAAGGTCTTAATTACAAGCTAGGCAAAACAAAGAACAATTGATAAAAAGGAACAAACAGACTAATCAGATAAATCGTGTTATTACGTAACAAACTCCCCATTGAGGGCCTCTGAATGAATGTGCGGGTCAATGTCATAACAAGGTCCTCAGAGAGGGCCCCTAAACAATGTAATAGATTCCCAATCGAAAGCCCCTGAATGAAAAACCAAACACAAACATAACAGAATCCCCCAATAGAGTTTTTGAACAAAAACAACAACGACTAAGTGAAGGCTAACAAAACAAAAGGGCAAGATTACAAACTAGAAACAAAGCTAGATGGGAGCTAACGAGGTCCTACATACAGCAAAAATTACGATGATTACAAATTTGGGCTGAAAAGAATTTACACTACAATAGAGACAAAGTCAACTGTTGTAGCAGATACGATTTCTGGATTTGAATTCACGCCTTTTGTTAAGACCGTGTGGATATAATGAAAAGAGTTGTGAGGTCCAATATGCTTCTCTGGTGAGGAGCAGTTGTTCAAGATGGATTGCATTTTTGTGGTTTATAATTTGTTCGATAATAATAAAACTAATTTGACAAATTTGATGCTCAAAAGAATTATAATGGACCGCCAACTCACATGTTCTTCTGTTCTTAAGCATTGATGATTTATGGTTACGAAAACGAACCTTGAATTCTGTTGAAGTGGAGCCCACGTACTGCTTTTTGCATTTGTTACAAGCAGCCAAATAAATGACATTTTTGGAAGTACAGCTTAATTTCTGATTAATCCTATATATGCGGCCCGTAGCAAAACTCTCAAACTTAGTATCTTGAATCAAAAAATTTTTACAAAGGTCACATCTTTTGTTGCATTTGCAACAACCTCGATCATCTTCCAAGGTTTCATTTCTGGCTTCATTTTTCCGAAATTTAGATGGAGCTAAGATTTCTTTTAGGTTTTTTGTTCTGCGGTAAGCTGGAAAAATCGACTTTGATGGAAAAATCTCTAAAAGCTCAGGAGACAATCTAAGTAAGTGGGAATGTTTTTTAATCACCCGCTGGATGTCTGGAAGAATTGGGTTGTAGTCAAGTACTAGAGGAAAAACCTTTTTCTTTGGCTTGACTCTTTTTGTTAAGAGTTCGGACCTCTCATTGCTTAATGCTTTTTCAAATTGTCTGTCCACTAATTCCTTGCTGTAATTTTGTGAGCACAGATATCCTTTATATTCTTCACATCTCTTGTTCAAAAATTGGTCTGTAGAACAATTGCGTTTAATTCGAAGAGCCACCCCATAGGGAATTGCACGCTTACAATGTGATGGGTGCGAACTCGAAAAAGGTAAATAAAGATGACTATCGGTTGGCTTAGCATAAATATCAGTGATTATAAACCCATCTTGGAGGTGCAAAGTAAGATCTAGAACGTTGAGGCTACTCTCCGAATACACCAGTTCAAACTTGATGGTGGGATAGAGTGAATTAATATACTCCGTAAATTCTAACAATTTCGGCAAACCAAGAGTCCAAAGATCAAACACATCATCTCTATACCTCCACCAAAGCATAGGCTTGCTTGCACCTCCAAGTTTAGCCTTCTCGTCAATTAATCCCATTGCCAAATCGGCGTAACTACAGGCATTTTTAGGGCCCATGGCAGTGCCATGTTTCTGAATAAAATTTTGATCTGCAAATTGACAATTATTGATTTGAAGACAAATCTCAACGGCTTCGACTATACAATTCGTAGATGGAAATTTATCTTTCCTAGAATCAAGCGCCTTTCTAACAGCTGAGATTCCTAGGTTATTATCAATGTTGGGAAACATAGCCACAACATCCCAAGATACAAGCAAACTACCAGGGGGTAGGGGACCTTTCTCAGCATTTTATTATACCAATCTATATATATATATATATATATATCTCTTCTGGGGGTCAGCTTCATATGAAGATTAAGTTCTTCCCTGTTGGCACCCTATTTGCATTTGTACTTTTATTCCTCTAGTGTATGCAAATAAAGTTGTTATAAATAAATAAAAATAAACAGCGGAACACGTCCTTCGAATTCTTCTCAATTCTCTTGACCTATGGTCGTCTAAAACAATAACCTCGATCTTATTGCTATCTGTAGCTCTG
This sequence comes from bacterium, assembly GCA_965233585.1. Classification (GTDB taxonomy): domain Bacteria; phylum SAR324; class SAR324; order SAR324; family NAC60-12; genus CBDDTI01. Next base: position 4,998 of record CBDDTI010000136.1, on the reverse strand, counting down.
TTTAAACCTTGCTGTCACCTACGTACCACTAGAATCCACGCTATGACATTCCGCACTAAATTCCTCCTTGTTTGTTTTAACCTGCGTCTCCCCAAATAATCCCATAACGCTTGCGGTGCGACTTCGTTCTTAGGCTATCACTCTTTTTCAAAGTGAGCTATGGCGAATTAATGTCTCATTCCCAGTGCTCCTCGGCCCTTCTCGTCGAGTAGAAAGAATCCGCTGAGTGCAGGCGCAGGACTACGTGAAGTATATCAAACTTATTGCCCTTGAAGGTGAACATTTGCTTCCACTGGCGTCCAGGATAGCGCAGACACAAGTTTTCGTTACTGCGCTTGCGCATTAAAGTCTCACTGAGAAAGTAATGTTTAACTAGGTGAAAAATAAATAAACATGGTGGCCAGAGTGGAGAGAGAATGTACAACGTTAAAACGATATGTGGACGAGGTTTTGTTAGAAATGTCTTCCTAAAAGATAAAAGCAAGAACCAATCCTAAACTTTATCCTGTCGTTGTGACAGACGTGGAAAAGATCGGAAAGCGAATGAAAATTCACTACGTGGTATATAGCGAACGGTACGACGGGTGACGGATAGCAACCCTCCTTTCTAGCAAATGGAATCTCTTCGTATTGCTTCTAGTACTTCTCTTAAAGACCGTTCGGAATTAGCCCATAAAGAACCGTATCATGAAATAAAAAGAAAATCAAAATTGTATTCTGGCCGAAAGGATGATCCAGCAACTCCACATTGAAATTCGAATTGATCAGGATGTGTTTGATGAATAAAAAATTAGCTATAATTTATGACCCTGGACTCTAAGTTAACTTTTGGGATAAAATATAATAATTAGGCTTAATTTCTTTTGAACCAATTAAGCTTACTTACTTGTCGATACTGGGTGTAAATGAAGGCCATGAATGGCCCGTAAAATTCTGCCCTCGGACCCTGAGGGGATTTCTCTCACGGCAGTCACGGCCGCACAGAATGAGGGTAGCAACAACAGTGAAAGACCTACAAATTGAGCAGCCATTTGCCCCATCAAAATCGGTCGAGACCTAGGCGAATTATATACCAAAACAAGGGGCATTTTCCTCTCTATTCAAATTGCCTGGTAGAAACGGGACTAGAGCATGCGTACACGAGTTCTGCCCCAGTCTAAAGCGCCAACCATGACAAGAGCTTAAAACTGTCTGTAAATATTGCGAAATCCCGATTTCGAAAATTGCAATTTGCCCCGTTGGATTTTGCAGCTATAACTTTCAAAGGCATCTTTGAAAGAAGCTTTAATGTTCTTCTTTAAGAATTCGTTGGTAAAAATGTTCGCATTTTATACGTTTTTCAATAAGCGAGCAAAATATTCAAAATTGTGCGTGTTCTTGACTGACCTGGAGTCAGACACTCAGTGGGGGCGTGATCACCGGAACTTGATAGAGGCTTTTGTTTACAGTGAGTTCGGCGCCAGAAATTTGAGAGGACTGGGATGAGTATTTTTGTATTGATTAGATTCAGGATTATGGCTCCTGTTAGATTAAAAATCTCAACATTTCAACTGAAATGTTAAAAAAGGAAATTTATTGACCCCACCAGGGAAATAAATGATTTTATGCTGCTTGTTAGTGCCAGTCTCCCAGCAAGTGGTTGGGGGTCATCCGGGACTTGGATAATCCAATACCTAAGCGGATGAGGCCAGGTTACTGTCCTCTTCTCTCCGAGCAGTTCGCCATTTGTGTTTGTGCAGGCCAATTGAATGCGAGTCAGTTCGATCGAAGGTTGTTTCGATCGAAGGTCGTTTCGATCGTTAAAAGTCGATTCGAGCGAAGACAAGAGTCAGTACAGACTTCGAAAACGCAGACCACAGATCGCACTTACCCGAAATTTCCAAGATGGCGGACGCGTTGCGGATTGTAAGTGCAGCTTTCGCTTACATTCTCCTGGCTGGTTAACCGCTTGGTGACTGACCGCAAAAAGGCTCTTTTTTGACTTGTTTCACTTTAAAATTGAGCCATCGTTTAATTTGCGTTTAACCAATTTTGCCATACAATATTTCATTTTGAAGCTAAACAAGTGGACATCCGAGAAAGGGCGTATGGAAAACCAGGAGATCTGGAATCCAAAACCGGAACCGGAACCGGAACCGGAACATTCTTTTCGGTTAGATTGAGTTTGGGACGATACTCTTATTATACAAAACATATTTGCTTTTGCTTCTAGGTCGCGACCACACCGGGGAATTGGTTGAAATGTGAGTTTGTGTGATAAATTCCTGGCTGCACAATTTGTGCAAAACCAAAACGTTAACACTGTAAAAACTCGCTTGGCGTTTCCGACTATAGATCGAAATGTTGAAATTCTCTCGGGAGGTTCCAATGATCGTTTTAGTTGCTGTTGAATGTATTGATTGTTCGTGAATTTTTGACTGTCGGGTAAGTTCTTGAATAACCGTGTCCGTGAGTCGAGGTTTTTTTTAAATACAATATACCGAAGCTAAGAGAATACGTGTAAGGCAAAAGCACAACATCCTTTAGAATCACTTCGCATTTCTTAACAAATATTGAATACTAACACAGGGTTCCAACTTCAATTTTTGTAGAAATTTATCTATGAGAGTTGACAACAGAGTCAGAGTACAATTTTTTAAAAACTGTCGAAACATCGATCGAGATTTTCTAATATGCCCTTTTGCTGTCGTAATCACATTTATCTAGAACAACAAAACAGTTTCCTTTATGGGCTTTCATCAAAATCCTGGTCTCGTCCTTTTTTAAATCTTGAAGGGCTTTTCTTTCATCAGCACTTAAGTTCTTATGGGAGGGAGGTCGTGCTTTATGGAGGATCGTAGCCGTGGAGTTACGAATAAGAACTTTCGATTCTTCAGGTAGATGGTTGATCGCGGCTTCTACTTCAGCAACAATGTTCTTGTGTGGGATTTGTTTCGGAGTTGGAGCAAACTTAGGGCCCTTTTCAAGGAGAGTTCGTTCGGCAACAGTGAGAGGTTTTTTTGGATAGGTTAACTACCCAATTGTTCTTATCAACATAGTTCGGGATGGATTAAATTCGTTGTGTAGGTTGCCAAGCTTTTTGATGTGTCTGGCATCAATACTATTGCGAACGGCTTGGGCTCTTATCTTCAAGAAATGCTTTAGTGCCATAAGGTTGTCGGCGGAGACCAAAGGTGTCAATTCTTTGAGTGTTTCTCGGATGGTACGATTCTTGGCTTTGATTTGGTGATGACAGATGGAGACTCTAGCTTTCATGCAGCGCATGCTTGCTCGTTCCATTATGCGTTTCAAAATGGGTTGTGTTCCAGGAGGCCTGAATCTTAGAGACTTTGGGATCCAGTTTTGTTCCAGCGCCTTGTGGGCGAAGTGTAAATGGCGGTGGTGTGCCTCAAGCTTGTAGGTCGTTTTTTCCAGAAGTCTTGCAAACTTTAGGGCTTTCTGCCCTGCCTCAAGGCGAATACGATTAAAAATTGAAGCGTAGCCAGGATGAGCCATAATTTAAAAGATAAAACGTTCGCTGGCTAAAAAACTTATTAAAAACTAAAATGAGCTTTCGGCTATCAGTCTACAGCCTTCGACGGATAAAAATGAAATGCGGAATGACAAAATATATGCAAAAAGAGGTGAAATGAAAACAATAAAGATTATATAAAGAATTTAAAAAAAAAAAAAAAAAAAGCAATGTATCAACGTGTAAATTAGGTAACTATTGTTTAAAAAGAATGCTATACTGGTTAGGAATCGGCTTAGAATTATTGTCAGCATGCTTGGTAGCAGAGGTGTGCCAAGCCTCCAATGTTTTTCTAATTCGAAAAGAGCCTTTGTCAATGACACTAGAATTGTCAAAATCTATGCGATGGTCAAATGACCACGCATGTTTCGCAATGTTTGATCCATTAGCACATGTTTTGACATTTCTGACATGTTCCTTCTTGCGAGTTTCAAAACATCGGCCGGTTTCACCTATATAGCACCAATCACAATCGGCACAAGGTATTTTATAAACCACGTTGGGTTGATGTTCAATTGGCGGTCTGAATTTGGGAGAAGGAAATTCTTGTTGTAAAGTTTTCAAGGGCTTATTTACAACTTGAATGTCGTGCCTTCTGAGAATTCCTGCTAGTGGTTGCGTGACACCATTGACGAAGGGAAGGACGGCAAGACTGTTGGAATTCTCTTGAGGTGCAGCCCATTTAAAGAACATGCAAACCAATTCTTCAGGCGTGGGGATAGCGTGTGTGGTTGGTTTGGAAAATTTCCGCTTTAAGATGTTAGAAATAACATAGGAGGGATAGTTGTTGACTCGTAGAGCATCAGTGACGTGGTTGATTTCAGCATTTTTTCCATGCGATGTACTAGGGAGTTTAATTGCGCGGTGTAAAAGACAAAAGGCTTCTCGCCCTGAAGAATCAACGTAAAATCAGCGACTCCATCTATCGCAGACTTCACTCCACTGATGCCATTCCACCAGCCATCCGTGGATCAATCAAACATCACAAACAAGGAAATCCTGTTAGACCCATCGTTTCGTCCATCGGCTCAGCTCTCTACAATACTTTTAAGTTCCTTACAGACATCCTGTCACCTTTACAAAACCGTAATGGTTTCTCTGTTCCTAACTCTGCCAAGTTTGCTGAAGAAATCTCTTACGTTGACATCCAGGATGATGAGGTGATGCTATCCTTCGATGTAGTATCACTATTTACTGCTATTCCTGTGGATAAAGCCTGTGATTATATAAGCAACAAATTACTCAATGACAATACACTTTCTTCACGCACAAGCCTGGACAGCAATGAAATCATTTCACTGTTGCACTTTGTTTTATCCAACAACTACTTTATTTATAATGACAAGATCTACAAACAAATCCATGGCTGTGCGATGGGTAGCCCTGTCAGCCCGGTGGTGGCGAATTTGTGCATGGAGGCGATCGAAGAATTGGCCATCAACACCTCTGAAGTACAACCTAAAGTGTGGAAACGCTGTGTGGATGAC
>CBDDTI010000135.1:2500-6332 GCA_965233585.1 bacterium | reverse complement strand
GAGCAGGATTTGAACCCACGTCCCCCTGATTACCGGTCGGGTGTGATCACCACTACACTATCAGAGCAACCATGCTGGCTACATGGCCAATTTAGATAGTGAGTGGTACTTTTTTTGAACGTGGTTCTCCCAGGCAAATGTTTTTCTCCACCTAGATGACACTGCATCGACAGGAACGACGATTCACAGGCGGACGAGAGAGGAGAAGACAATCTATAGATAAGTTACAAGGGTCTCTCGAGCCAACAGCGCATCTTTTGCCCCCAAGAAGGATCACAAATGGATTCACAGTCCAAGCCTCGGCGAAGTGTAATTTGTAGAGAAGTTATAGGTGGCCAAGGACGGACAACTTTCTGAATGACATTTTCATTGAAAGAAAAACTTTTTATGCCCTGAGCGGGATTTGAACCCACGTCCCCCCTGTTTGCCGGTCATATATATATATATACCTGATGTTTTGAAAACCAGGTCCCAACAGCCAATCGCACCTAGTGTCTAATAGAGCAATGTAAAAAGCGCTTGCCAAGATCTGCACTCCACACCTCATCTAGTGAAAAAAAGGAAATGAAACTAGAATCTTTAGGACACTTCTGTATAAATTCTAACAAAACCTGCTTTTAAGTTTAGTACATAATACCACTAACGGATGCCTGCGTGACAGTTTAACTTTGTCAGTTAACAGAATTCGTCTTTGTTAGCTTGTCAAATTAAATCTCTTTGCCTAATTCTGACTCTAGAGACTAGAGTGAAACAAGAGCAAAGAACTCCCTGTTAAAAGCTTGGCATAAGGTTTGAAGGAGTAGATATTTTCGCCTGGACTAAGGGCCAGGGACCACAAAGAGGTAACCTTCAAGTGACAAAATCAAACTCAAATTGAAATTAAAAAAGAGAAAATCAAAACTATTAGTAATCAGGTCAAACTGGTTTAAAAAGTTTTCCAACAAAAATAACTTTAGAGCACAATTAAGAGACCCCTTTTTCAAAACTCCAGGTAGATATCTTGTGGAAATTCACCAATTTTGTTTCCGTGTAAAATTCATGACTCTTTCCTATTTTTTCATTGAAAGGTCATATTTTAGCATGCGAAAGAGCATCTCAACAATTGATCAACAGCTTATTTAGAGTAATCCCTGCGCTAGCCACTTATACGTTCACAATAATTATCTTGTGAAAATTCACCAATTTTTTTTCCGTGTAAAATTCATGACTCTTTCCTATTTTTTCATTGAAAGGTCATATTTTAGCATGCGAAAGAGCATCTCAACAATTGATCAACAGCTTATTTAGAGTAATCCCTGCGCTAGCAACTTATAAATTCACAATAATTATCTTGTGAAAATTCACCAATTTTTTTTCGTGTAAAATTCATGACTCTTTCCTATTTTTTTCATTGAAAGGTCATATTTTAGCATGCGAAACAGCATCTCAACAATTGATCAACAGCTTATTTAGAGTAATCCCTGCGCTAGCCACTTATACATTCACAATATATACCTGATGTTTTGAAAACCAGGTCCCAACAGCCAATCGCACCTAGTGTCTAATAGAGCAATGTAAAAAGCGCTTGCCAAGATCTGCACTCCACACCTCATCTAGTGAAAAAAAGGAAATGAAACTAGAATCTTTAGGACACTTCTGTATAAATTCTAACAAAACCTTCTTTAAAGTTTAGTACAAAATACCATTAACGGATGCCTGCGTGACAGTTTAACTTTGTCAATTAACAGAATTCGTCTTTGTTAGCTAATGTCAAATTAAATCTCTTTGCCTAATTCTGACTCTAGAGACTAGAGTGAAATAAGAGCAAAGAACTCCCTGTTAACAGCGTGGCTTAAGGTTTAAAAAAAGTTGATATTTTTTTGCCTGAGCCTGGGCACTCCCTTTTCCATCCTAGCAACAGGCTGAAGAACATATGTCTGTATTTTGTGCAGCCTTGGTGTGCTAGATTGCACTACTCAATGATTGACTCAAAACTGCCAAAGTTTACTACAAAATACCACTAACGGATGCCTGCGTTACAGTTTAACTTTGTCAATTAACAGAATTCGTCTCTGTTAGTTTGTCAAATTAAATCTCTTTGCCTAATTCTGACTCTAGAGACTAGAGTGAAATAAGAGCAAGGAACTCCCTGTTAACAGCCTGGCTTAAGGTTTAAAAAAAGTTGATATTTTTTTGCCTGAGCCTGGGCACCCCCCTTTCCATCCTAGCAACAGGCTGGAGAACATATGTCTGTATTTTGTGCAGCCTTGGTGTGCTAGATTGCACTCCTCAATGATTGACTCAAAACTGCCAAAGTTTACTACAAAATACCACTAACGGATGCCTGCGTTACAGTTTAACTTTTAGAAGTTAAAGAAGTTTTCTTTATAAGCTTATCAAAAGATCAAAAGAAATATTTTGCCTCATTTAATTTTTAACTACTACAGTAATACAACAGGCAAGACATCTAAACGTCACTGTTAGAAACATGACTTCAGTTTTTAAGAAGTTCATATATTAACCTAACGCCAACCAACCCTCCCTTACCCCCCTTGGCACCCACCCCCCTCCCTCTCCCCCAACCCTCACTTTCCATCTTAGTGCCAGGCTAGAGAAGATATCTATGTATGTTTTTTTTGGTAGCCTTGGTGTTGTAGATATCCCACTTGTATTCAGTTGGTATATATACCAAGAAAAGACAAGTAATGCAAGAGAAAGCGCTGCATTTAAGTGTTACATGGCAAGGGATATTCCTCCTTATAATTTAAAACATTTAAAACTCTATAGTTTATTTTGAGATTGCCTGTAATCAGGAATTGAGTTAGATAAACAGAGATTTCAGTGACTAGGTTTCATAGAAGAAGTATTAACAAGCTCAATACATTCGGCCTTTTTTTCCTCGTTGCTTTTATTGGCAGATTTTGACTCGCCTCACTCACTTTGCAATTAGCAGTTCCATAGAGCGCCATCCAACTTTACTTACGACACGATTTTTTGGCGATAAACTTTTCACTTTAACCACGGTTTCAGAGCGTCAAAGTGGGTGTGCACTCAGTTTAACACTGCGAACAGTTTTCCGTAAAGAGTTTCAGGAAAGTTCCAAACTTTCTGTCTTTGCTCTCTATAGAGTCATATTCTTGGCCGAAATTTTTCTAAGTCTAAGAAACGCACATGCGTTTGGATCTTTTCTGAAACTCTTTACGGAAAACTGTTCGCAGTGTTAAACTGAGTGCACACGCCAAGTTTGACGCTCTGAGACCGTGGTTAAGTGGTACCTTCGGTTTATAGCCACCCAAGTGTCTTGGAGACTGAAATCTTTGAGAAAAAAATATGACTCTCGTAAGATCTATGAATCTTACTCTCGTAAGAAACGTAAAACTTAATTCCTTGGTTTGACCTAAGGGCTTTGTTTGTTTTACGGTCAATTTGTATTGCGGCCATGACAGCATTACCAAGTAAAGTTTTTAACAAGTTAAACGTAACTGAAACTGCAGTTATTTTAAAAACGCTATCCATCAAAATGGAGCTTACCTTGTCAGTGCCTTATCGCCTCCACTTATCGACTTATCCACGGTCCACTTCTCTGCGACTCAAGCCAGTCCTCTTTGTTGGCAAAAAGAGAAATTTAGCGTATTTAGGAGACTGAAATGCTAAACCAGCTTTCACTTGACTTTGAGTTTAGAGAAGCGAAGGAATTTTTCACGCACTTGACAGCCATGTTAATTGAGCCCGCGAGCTTTGGTAAAACCCGTGACGGTCAAAATGTGACAGCTACATGTATGAGCTATTTATAGTGTCAATCGGTCACGGATTATAGCTAGGCCGTCACGGATTCAGTTTCACCAAAAACTTA
>CBDDTI010000134.1:2500-7052 GCA_965233585.1 bacterium | reverse complement strand
ATGCACCCATGAACGAACAAATGAACAGAGCAATGAAAAGATTGTATGAATGAATGCGCGAATTAATGAATGAACGAGTGAGCGAATAAATGAAAGAAAGAAAGAAAAAATGAATGAATGAATGAACGAATAAATTAAGCGAGTGATATAATGAATGAAAGAACGAATGAATGAAATAAAAACGAGCGCTAAAAGGTCACGACTTTTCGACCTCTCCGAGATCCTTTGCCAGTGAGTGAAGTTTTCTAAATTAGCACAAATATGTTAAAACAAGTTGTGGCAAACGCTAAAATGTGATAAAATATGTAAAAAAGAATTAAAAATATACGGTGGAAAAAAATCGTAGCAAGAAATGCTCTAAAAAAATAGTTTGTCGCGAATTGAATCGCACTCTAAAAAAGTGAATGAATGGTTGGAAGGATGGATGGATTAATGAATGCATAGACTGAACGAACTATAAAGGACAGAGGGATAGAAGGATAAGACACGGAAGGATGAACTAATAAATGTATACGTAGATTAGTGAAAATGTTTAGTTAAACCATTCGTGATAGAACGTAATAGATTTGAACTACAACTCGATAGAAATACTGAGAAGATATTTTCTTTTTTCTAACTTGTTTACTTTGATCATTAAAATGTAAATTCTCTTTGCTCACGCCGTCATTACGTCAACAGCTCGTGCTTGTTCTGTGTTTACCTCGAGTTATGGTAACACGATTTTAACAATCAGCGGGCGTGTTTTCTTTCGTCTATTTTCTAAATTATTATATTACTTTTTAGTTTCTTCATTTTCGGAACTAAAATTTAGGATACTCCAGGAATCGAAGGAATAACGGCTGTTACATAACATACCAACGGTGCCATGGCAAAAACTGCTGTTTATCATGAATGCCAGTGTTAAAAAGCCTTCTGTGTGAAGCGATGATTCGGTTATATTCACTTCTATAACGAGCATCAGTAGAAGCTCTAATCACTGTGTTTACATAACGAAGTCTTTCACTTCGGGTCATTGACGGAAAGTTTTTTCTTTGTCTGCAGCAATACTGCATCCTCTCATTCAAACAGATACACCGCTGACCGCACGGTCCATCCACTGGCTGGCCTTCCATTTCACGGCTACATGAAGTATCCTGGTTACCTTGAGAGGAAACCGCTGACGGAGGAAACAAGATGCTGTGGGACTGCGTTAAAAGGCCAGTTAACGGGCCATACAAACTTGGATGTCAATATTAAGACGGAATGCGCCAGACGTTGGAGTAACAAGTGGACAAAAACCTTGTACCAAGATTATTTACATTGTATTGCAAACTTCTGTAGGGCTCTTTTAATTATCTTCTCAAAACAATTCATTTCTAGCAACACCAAATGTCGAAAACGATTGTTGAACGTCGTATGAAACACTTAAAAGTTCTGGTGAAATGAAACTGATGATGAAATTTTGCCTGTGTTTCCACGAAATCACTGAACTTTGAAATTTATTTATTCGTTCCCGTGGGAAATTATTTTTCAGTGTTATTTCAGGCAATTATTTATGTATTTAGCTTTAAAAAAATGTAAAAATGACTATAAAATATTTAAAATTACTCTGGTACAGATTTTTGTCCACTAAAACCTGAAATTGCTCCATCTTCTATCGGATTTCGTCTTAACACGTTAAGTAAAATGTAAATTGTATATTGTAATGTTTAATATATTCTTGGGTTGCACCGTCACGCAATTAAAAGATAATTCGAATACCATTCAGTGAATGAACTCAGGAAATTATGTTATAGCAGATAAATAAATAGGACACTTCTACAAGTTTTAGGTCTGTACGTTTTCCCGATCTTCATATGTTTGTCGAAATATTTTGCACAAATTTACAGAGCCCAGTATGGAGCCGCCATGTTGGTGCACCTCCAGGCAAGGGACACCAACATGGCGGCCGGAAAATGCTGTAAACATCTGGAACTTGCTTTGGCTATCTAGGTCACTGATTAACTGAACCGATCAAGCAAACATTAAATTAGCACTTTTCCTCATTCCTTTAAAGGGGCTCAGTCATGGTATTCTGAGTTATTTTGAGCATCGACAAAATTGCCGTTAAATTGAAGGAAATCTGAAAATAATACTTTACAAAGATAGAAAAACATCAAAGAGATGATAATAAACCATCAAGGAACAAGGATGGTTAAGGATGGAGAAGATTGACACGGATTACAAACAACGAAATTTGAAAAGTTTAGCTAAACTTTTCAAACCGTTCAACCGTGACTGAGCCCCTTTAACTTATAAAATGGCTAAAAATCCCGAGATAAGTATATATGTCTGGATTTATGAAAACGGTGCTAAAGAATTGAACTCGCGCCCAAAGTCGACTATATACTGAAATTAAAAGGAAAGTCAGTCCTTTTTTCCTTCCTCTACCCATTTATCTTCCTTTCATTGCCCTCCTTTCTCTATTTTTTGCCCGTTTACATGGCCTGGGGAAGGCCTTAAAGTGCCAGTTCGATCAAATTTTACGAACTTTATGTTTTTGCATTTTTCGAAAGTTTATGTAGTGGTTACTTACCATGCCAAGCCGTTTTTCAACCAGAGCACTGGAAGTCGGTTTTTTTCCACGGTATTTCTCGCAATTTCGTGTCCGCCATTAATCGGCCATGTTCCTACCGCGCAGTAGGAGGCATGGGCCTAGTGACGTCATACTCGTAACGAAAACCCATCATAAATAGGATACATGTATACTAAATCGCATGTTTCTTCTCTATTTTTACCAGTAATAAGTGAATGCAGAGTTAAAAAATGCCGGGAAAAAGATCTGCATGGTTGCAGTGATATTGCTGATCTCAATACTGGAGTCTCTTTACACAGCAGTCCCGTACTAAAGGAAACTGCGCGATATTTTGGTGGTGATTTTGCGATCTGTTCTAAACATTTCAAGTGCTTTGCTTTGGGCGTCCAATGTAGATTCCTGGATATAAACGGAAACTCCAGCCAGGGTCGATTCTCAAAATATGGAAAGATATTGGCAAAGAAAAAACAATTTCGGGAAATCCGGTAGGAAATCCAAGCGAACCAAGTCGAAATCAAGCGAAAAGGATCGTAAACAACAAGTAAGCCATTTAAAGTTAGAATTGAATACTGCCAATAATCGAAATAAAACAGATAATGTATTGGAAAATATAAATACTGAACAGAGAGAAAGGAAGATTAACAGTCGTCTGATTTATATTCACGAGTTGAGTGGTATCACAAAAGAAATCATTAAACAAGACGAGTCAGTTTTCTAATCTTTTGCTGAGCATTTTCAAGGGTGTAATTTGTTTATCTTTTAGCGATTCTTTCGTACATAATTACAATGAAAAGGCGAAACTAAAAAGCGAAAATGATTCAAAGTTGAAAGTGTTTTCTTTTATTGAAGTCCTAAGAAACTACTAGCACAATTACAGGAAGTAGAAATACAATCACATCAAATCATCGTATGAATCTGTCGTCGAAGTATAAACAATGTTCCCTACAAGGTGGTCACAAAGTGTTGAAGTATTAAAGCAGCTCTATGTGTAGGCAGCTGATTTTGCAATATTTTGTTGAAGAATCAGCTACATGTGAATAGCTCAGCAGACATATGACATCACAAAGTAGATGGTGAGTTTTTGCTACTTTTAACAACCCTGTCATCAGTATATAACTTCACAAGATCAATTGACATAACCAGTTGAAAATGTCAACATTTGGAGGATGTCCACTTGTTCACTTTTGGACTAGTGGGAGGAGCACAACAACAACAACAGCAACATTTTTATTTGTACTCAACTGGAAATTAAAATGAACAAAAATAAGCTAAAACAAAATGAGTACATAGCTGCCCAAAATCATAGTATGGTTTTTTAAAATAGCCATATGGGCTATTACATTTGGTAAACTACTGTGTCAGGTATTTGCAAAAGATTAATTTTTCAACAGTAATAAAGTTACTTTTTCTTGATGTTGTGCAAGTGGGTAGTGAGAATGAGGAGTACTCTGAATTTAAAGTGTCAGGGCTCCGACGAAGGGCTAACGCTCGAAACGTCAGCTTTCGAATCTCTTAACGGTGGCTAACTTACATTGTCAACTCAGTTGATAAAACCAAATTATCTTGTAATACTCCCACCGACGCAGCACCACAGTTTCTTTAGAAACTTACCCCCTTTACAAGAAAATTATAAACAACCCTACAAAGTTATTTACCCAAATTTATTTACCATGGCTTTGTTCACAGCATAAAATATATTTTAATATCATTCTTGGGTAATTACCCAGGTTGAATTGATGAAAAAAATGTTTACACATGACTGTGCAGGTAAACATTGTGTAGTTCCAGAAAATATCCATACCTCCCCCGCGGAAGGGATTTTTTCTAACACCTCCCCACCCCTCTGGAAATTCCAGTAAAGCTTCAAACATTTCTTCATATTTTTGGATCTTCCAGAACCCCCCATTCCCCAGGAAATTCCAATCCCTTCTGTGGGGGGGGGGGGGGGGGGGGGGGGGGAGTATGGAATTTTTCTGGAACTACACATTAACTAAAAAC
>CBDDTI010000133.1:0-12316 GCA_965233585.1 bacterium | reverse complement strand
AAAGAAGTAACAATAAACTGAAAATAAACGAGGAGGGCTAGAACTCGGGAAGATTAACATAGATTACGCAAGAAAAAGCATGTACAATTTGGTCAATGTTTTAAGGATGTTCCAGGAGGCAGCCTCCTTCAAATGGAGGTCCATGTATACTTTTGTTCGCTTCTAAGCAGTGCTATAGCTTTAAAAACGCTACCCAGATAAAGTTCAGTAATCACATGCTATAGCCAATCGAGGCAGAATGTGAGAGGACCAAAATTCCCAGGAGATGTTACTGGATTTTATCGCCGCTGTCGACAGTTGAATTTAGTGTTGACCCTGCGATTTATTCTACAGTTAATAATTTTACGGCTATTTGCACACGAAAGTAGGTAACTGGCTTACGATTGGTTTTTAAACGATGAAAAACTGGGTCTGTGCCAAAAAGCGCGCAGAGAAATACAGAAATGCGCCGAACCGCGAAACTCTCCCTATAACGGAGCTCAGACACGACACGATTTTGATTTGCCTCGTACAAATCACCTTTGGATTGAAGGATACATGAAAATAGCAGTTTACTAGCACAAGGTGTTAAGGAAGGAGAAGATTGCCACGGACTGCAAACGACGTACTTGAAAAATTTAGGCTGCACTTATCAAGATGCGCAAACCCTGACGAAGCTTTTTTTTAAGATGGTGGTTTACATTTTGTTAAAACCAATCTAGAAGTACTGTCAGGTCAGCTTTCGTCAAGTATATTAGGATTTAAAGCGAATATTCTAAGCATGTCTTTTTCTAGAAAATGTAAGCGTCCTGGTATAATAAGTGAGTGTAATGGCGGACCGAGGTCATGTGACAACAGCTCCTTCATGCTGCCGCATACTATCTGCTGATTGGCTGCGCCAACTCGTGCCAGGCCCACTGCAATCGTGGATTCTGTGTAAGCTAACAAAAAAAGCAAAAAATAATAGGTATAAGATTTAGCCAGGTAGACTAATAAAAGAGTCTATACGACAGCCTGTTTGTGTCTGCAACGTTTTCAAAGCATAAAGACGAAACAAATTAAGCTAATACTGATTTGAAATCATTCATACATACAAACTGAGGTTAAAGTACATTATTTTACTCTCATTTGCCTCTAAGGCGGCAACTGGTGTGGAAATAGGTTTTTTTTTTAATGTTTGCTCCTCACCAAACTTGCGAAAGGTTGTCAGTTAACCTTTAACCATTCGCCAGCAAACTTTAAAGTTTCATAAACAAAATTTCTGCTGCGCAAGACTTTCTCGACAAAAGGTCTTTGATGCAGTGTACGCTTGCTCACGAAACATCGCAAGTTTGGTTTACTTAAGGAGCAAAAGAAAACAATGTTCACAGAAACAAAGCAACATATAACGTTTATCAAGCTTGTCTTTCGACACAAAAGGATTTGATCTGTCATAAAGCTATTTCAAAGCCACTGGCTTGAGTTCTATTAAAAATGAACCGTTTCCTGGCTGGTCCTTAATTATTTTCACCACAATAGGAGTACATTTTACGAAAGCAATTTCAAAATATTGTTACAGAATGTTTTGGTTTAGTATACAACACACAAGTTAATGGTACTTTTCGCGCGCGCTGATTGGCTAGCTCGGAGGTGATTAGCCAAGTATTATTCACCTCCGAGCAGCCGAAGAAAAACAAAACGGCTTTTGTCGGTATAGTGTCACAAATAACGTTACTCTTTGGACCGCTAGTTATTCCGCTTGTGTGGTATATACTAAAGCAATTATTCACCTCAGTGTCGGTGAATAATTGTTAAATATTCAATTGAACGTTCGATTTCTCGTTTGCTAGCCTCGTAAAAACTCATTCAACGTGTTCTGACCAATCAGGGTAATCGGCTTTACATTTTAACCAATCAGGAGTAAAACCTCAATCTCAACTTAACTTAGCGCATTTTCCCGCGCTGTGCTCGAGTTGCACGTTCTCCCGCGCTTGCCAAGGTTTGAATGTTTAAACCTAGAGTTTTCATTGGTCAACTGGGCAATTTACCTTTGTTGTGATTGGCCGGTGGTCCGTGCACATTACACCGGAGAAACTTCAAAACGCAGATTAATTTCTACGGTTAGGCCTACCGTCCACACTAATTCACAAGAAAATGGGACTTTCGAAAAACTTTTCAAACCGGAAAAATTTGAAAACGCCGGCTTTATGTTTTAGTGTGGAAGGAAAACATTTTGAAAACGGGGCTTTTCGAAAATGATGACATAACGATAAGCCAGTCGTTTTGCCTACAAGTCGATTCGGCTACATCGAGATTGATTCGCCTACGCGATCTGAGTCGATTCGCCTACATCCAAGTCGTTTCGCCTACACTTGATTCGAAAATATTTTGCGAAGATAGATGAACATCAGTGCCCACAGGGAGTGGAGGAGTCGTATTTGACCGTATTCCTAGTTGAATCCACCGTAAAATTGTAGCGAAAATCGATTTGTTGCTGATTTAAAAGATTTCAAAGAAGGCGTAATAAACACGTTGCATGTGACTGTGTGAAGTGAAATGCTGATTTGAAGAAGGTCAACCTCCAATGGAAACGAAAATTGATTCAAAAAATCTGAGATTCCGAGAAATCGGGGGTAAAATTACAGTGACTGAGGAGATGACTTTCAGGAGCGGATGAAGGATTTTTCTTAGGAGGGGGTGCACCTCTAAGGAATGACGTCACTGACCGGTGAGGTAAACAAAATTTTAAAAGCGAATACGAGGAAGAAAGCAGAGCCCCTGCACCCTCCCCCTAGATCCGCCCCTGACTTTCCTGACCGAGCCAACACAATTTCAAAATGACCGGTGATTTTTGCGTTTTAAAATTTCTCCGACGTAATGTGGACGAGACATTAGATTCTAGTTTTAGGTCAGTTATTTCCTTTTTGGATAGCACTCTGTTACTTTACCTAGAGGCTCCCCTTTCGTATCTCTGTTCTTGACCACATCCAATAACTGGCTTACAGCTTCATTCACACTCATGTACCGTGGCGGTTCAAATATCTTCCTTCCCCTGTTGCATTACCATTAAACAAATATGCATTGTTGTAGTTAAGTCAGCCTGTAATAATATTAAAAAAGATGATGCAGATTGAAGAAGAAACATTCAATTGTTTTCGCATAGCAAAACTTTGTCTCACTAACTTCATTAAATTCTCCACGGACTGTTCCTTAACTTTAATGTCTGCAGAAATAACGAAAAAAACATGAATACAGGTAATATAAATGATATAAGAAAATGGTTTACTTAAAAAAAAAGGAGCCTAAGCCGTGTATTACACTGTGATAAAACAAGACCGGCATTTGAGAACACGAGCGAAATGTAGAAAACACGAATCGCAGGCGAGAGTTTTCTACATTTTTCGAGTGTTACCAAATGCCTAGAGTGTTTTTTCACAGTGTAATACACTGCTTAGGCTTCTTAATTTGCTTTATGATATAGATTTTACGTGCACAAAACAATAAAACACGTTTTTTCTATGTTTTATACTCTGTTGTATAATAACCAAATCAATGCACGCGCTCTGATCGGTCAATCAGCTGTGGGTTATTGTGCCGGTAAACACTCTGAAAAATCGCGCGTCTTCTAAATTATTATATAAAAGCAATAGACCACAAGTTTCTATGGTTTATAGGGTGATAAACCACTTGGGATGTTGGTAGAACACTCAAAGAGTTCGTAAATCACTCGCCTGTGGCTCGTGATTTACGAACTCTTCTCGTGTTCTTCCAACATCCCGCGTAAAGTAAGTAAAGTAAGTTTATTATTAAGTAAGTAAGTAAGTTTATTAACGTGACCAAACACTTAGCTAACCAGCTACTTTACAGGAATAGTCACAAAACAAAATAGTAATAATAATAATAATGAAGGGAAAAAGTAATGAAAATGATACATAAAAATACTGAAAAAGATAAAAAAGATACTATTTACAATGTTTCTAAGATTATTAAATATTGTACTATAAAATATACAAAATGTTTTAAAATATATCAGCATGTGATTACGACATGTAGCGGCCAGCCAAATCCATATCTGATATCTGTTTCTTGAACAGTTTGTAAGAGTCCGCTTTTCTGTATTCATTCGGTAGTTTATTCCACAGATTGGCTCCTTCGTATCTGAGTGATTTAAGTCCGTACTTAGTAGTATTTACTTTTGGTAATGTCAAGATTTTGTCTCCTCGAAGATTATAATTACTTTCCCTTAGTTCCACTAGATCGCACAGTGATTCTGACACACCCTGCCTGTTAACTATTTTGTATACAGAAGTCACTATCTTTGACAATCTCTGATTTAACAGCGTTTGATAGCCAGATTGTTTAAGTAGCCTTTCATACGACGAGCTATAATCTCTATAAACAAATCTCAGTGCTCTTTCATTGAGTTTTTCTAACTTAGTGGTTGCGCCCTTGCTACAGACGTTCCATGTTTCTGCGCAGTAATTGAAGTGCGGTACAATGAACGACTGGTACAGCTTCATACGCGTCTCGAACGGCAGCATTTTCTTCATCCTCCTCAGTACAGCCACTTGCTGACTTACTCGACGACAGATCTTTGCTACGTGCGCATCGAATTTCAACTTTTTGTCAATCGTAACACCAAGCAATTCCACCTTTTCGTTTAAGGGGATGACTGTGTTTTCGCATACAAATCTTGGTGGACCAGTTCGTAGATTGCCAAATACAATAGTTGTGTATTTGCTGGGATTTCTTTGCATTTTGTTCTTATCAAACCATTCATCAACCCTTTTAAGATCAGTGCTAATAGCCTGTTCGAGTTCCACTTCATTTTTACCCGCGTAAAATATTTGAGTGTCATCGGCATATGTGGATAAAGTGGTGTTTTTAGGCACTTCATGCAGATCATTCATGAAGATGTTGAACAGCAGGGGCCCTAAGATAGACCCCTGTGGACTCCCTCCGTGGTTTGAATAATAAAAATGTTAACGCACTCATCGCTCGTGAATTGTCGGGATTTACCTGCACGAGTTCACCAACAATGAACTCGAAAATTTCAATACCGCACTCGGCGGTCTCGTGCAGTATTGAAATTTCTCGTTCATTGTTAGTGAACGAGTGTAGGTAAATCCTGATAATTCACGAGCAATGAGTGCATTAACCTGTAAATAAAACATGCATTTTTGACCAAGTAGACCAATCAATCAGCGCACAGCGTCCTATCTAAATTATGAAGTCAGTTAAATTTGCTAAAATTATTAAGATCGAAATGGAGAGGTACACAGAGGGGTGAGGAGGGGGATTGAACTTATTGAGTTTGGTATATTTTTTTTCAATCCCAGTTCCCACTCCTTCTGTAATGGCTCCTGCTTCTGTGTGGGTTGCTATGGCAAAATATTATGTAATGCTGGGATTTTTCCCCGTTTCATCCAGTTCCTGCTATCTTCGGAACCTTGCTTTGTGGTGTAAGATATCCCAACATTGAAATTACTGTACAATAGTAGTCAAGATATTATAAGGGTACCACATGCAATGGCTTCATGGCTAGTCTGCTTGACTCTGGTTTGAGCCCCCTGTCTGGGTACATAGTGTTGTGTTTTTGGGCAAGATGCTTTACTTTTACAGTGCCTCTCTCCACCCTAGCGAATTTAATGAAACCCTGTGTTGGACTAGCATCTCATCCAGGGGGTAGCTGGAACACCCCTGGTCACTTCCTGATCATGCAACAGAACTAAGGACAAGCTTCAGCCAGATGGGTCACTTGGCTTTACCTTTTAGGGAAAGTTCATTTAATATGACAAGAGAGGGATGAAGATATTGAGGGGGGCTCCGAAATTTTTTAGACACCCAAAAAGGGGGCTCTGAAAAAATTGTTTGGCTTTAAGGGGGGGGGGGGGGGGCTTTGAAAATCTGTATACTTCAAAACCAACAGGAGGAACTCCTAAAAAAATTGAACTGACAGCAAGGGGGGGTGGGGGGGGGGGGTGGGGGGAAGGCTGCTAAAATTTCAAGCTTCAAGTTTCAATATCTTCATCCCCTCCCTTGTCATATTAAATGAACTTTCCCTTATACCACACACTACCTGCACATGCAAGTAATAACTTACCAGCTGAAGAAATGAAATCTGCCAATTTCAAATGCCACAAAGAGGAAAAATTGCCCTTGGGGCTAAATTTGAAGGTGCATTTTCTGTTATCACTTACCTAACAAACAGAGTGTATGAAGACCTTGTTTTCTGTTCGATGCAATTTTATCATAAAAACTGTCTGGTTTCCAGTTGTCTGTCCACAGAACAATGGAGACTGTCTCTCCAAAGTTATATAACTGGAAGTTAGAGGAAATGATACGATGATAGTTCAAAATCTGAGAGGCACACACCACAGGGTAGATTTGAAATTATGGCCACAATAATAACTCCCTGAACTGAAGGACATGAGGTCCAATTAATAAAATAATTATTAATCATATCAACAACAATTTTCAAAATTTAACGTCAGTCTTTCAAGAACTTTTCTTGAACAATAAGTCAGTAGCAACACTTTTCATAACTAGTTTGAAAAACAGTAGGAAACAATAAGGAAGCCATCACAGTGAATGTAATTAATATGCACATGGCATAGGTATCCAGTTACAGGAATCCAATTTCAAAAAGTTGTAAGTGGATACCTCTAATTGGACATAAAATTTAATGTGATCCAATACCAATTTTGTGACAAATAGGCACATGGAAAACTAATCACGATCAAGAATGTTGTTATAGATACAATTATTAAAGAAACACAGGGTTGGACACTAAATTTTGAAAGCACTCGCCATTAGGGCGAGTGACTCCCAAAATGTACTCGCCCGCACCAGTTTTCACTCGCCAAAAACTTTACACCCACCCCCCCCCCCCCCTACAGTCTAAGCCGTCTTTAATTTTTATGAAATTGACTCCGTTTTGTAGCTACTGCAGCCATCGATTAATCTATTGGAGTTTAGAACATTCTGTGCGACCAAAGTTTGTTTGTCCTCAACACGCCACTCGCAAACCATACCTTTCTCCTCATCATACTTTAGCCATGTTTGTGGTCCTTGTCTTCCCGTACTACCTCGTATTACGGGCAGCTTTCGGGGCTTTTTCGTTCTTTTCTCGTCGACAACTTTAGAAACTGACCGGAAATATATTTCCACATGTTGGCTGCGATAAGTTTACCCGCCGATTTTTAAACTTACCAGGAGAACACCCATTGATCAGAGTGCTGGGAAAGTACGGGAAAAAAAAGTCGCCTGCAACATTGTTGAACACGTGGCAGACTAAGGATTATTACTTCAATGGAAAATTCTATTTAAAGACCTTAAACCCCAAGAAAACATGGTGGAGGCACTTGCTTTACATTTCAAATATATTTTTTTAATGATGACTCTTCAACTTGCGAGTCTTCAGGCGCCATATTAACCTAATCACCGATGGCTCGATGGTGACCAGCAGTGTAACTTTTTGCAAGTATATGCGTTATGTAATTGCCACTAGGAGGAAGCCATATTTGTTTATTTACGAAGCCCAATGTTGCCTATTAGACAGTTCGGAATATATAACTTTGTAAAGTAGAAATAGTCAGTTTATATTTAGGGGTTTTCTCAGCAAAACGGAATTTACAACACAGTGTTCATTTTGCAATTTAAATAATTTCTTGGCAACGAAAATCGTACTCGCCAAACGGGCGAGTGATCCATGAGTTGCGCTCGCCTGACACTTTTGACACTCGCCTGGGCGAGCGGGCGAGTGCTAATGTCACACCCTGGAAACAGATAGATAGATAGATAGATAGATAGATAGATAGATAGATAGACTGTGCTTATTAAGAAAACATTGCAGTTAAAAACCTGAATTGCGCCTCTTTACAAGTAAGAATATAACAAATGATTTAAAACAACTACTATTATAAAATTACAAAACAACTACTCTCATTTTAATGTTTCTAGTGCATTTCAGAAACTAGACTGAAAGTTTTAGAGGACATGAAATGCATGAAAATTGCCTTTCCCCTAAAGAAAAGGGGCAAATGGCAAATATTCATGTTAAATGATTTCCATGGTCAAATTGCTCAGAGCAAATTTAAAATATATCAAAAAATAACTAATAATAATTTATAATAATTTACAAATTTATATTGACACACAGTTTTCATGATGAGATGATCAATAATTATTACACATCACAACAATACATAGGACAAAAATAACTAAATCATAAATTTAGTTTTTAGGTAACTACCTGAAGACCACAGCATCCAACAGCATTCATAATGGAAGCATTATGAATGACTTGGTAAGGAATGCTCAATTGACATGCTCGCAACACAAGGTCTGTGTGAGTAGTAGCCCTAAAAATAAATATTCACAGAACAATAATATTAGTGCACGAGGTTGAGCAAAGTATTGTGGTTTGTCAGTGAAGAGCAGACCAATTATTTAGCAAAGCTGAAGGCTGAGGCAAACACTGTAATTGATCTGTGAGACACTGACAAATAACGATATTTTGCAAGAACTGAGTTCAATAAAAATTGTTTTATCATTCAGTCACCAAATTTGTTTTCTTATTTAATCACTCTTTGACAGCTCAGGAGAGCAATCTGCCATTTTTCACCAGAGATCATGGTTATAATTACGCATGAGATGAATATTATTTGTAGCAAAACACACTTAGATGGTACTACGCATGAGCAGACCATTATTTGTATGCAGTTATTTGCAGGTCATGTGGTTGGCTCTTGGCCAATGAAAAGCAAGGAAAATGCATTGAATGATAATAATAAATTATGATAATAATTATTATAATTATTATCATTCAATGCATTATTTTAAACTTATCATATTTTATTGTTGATGGAACTCTCTTTCAGCAAGCCAAATTAGGTTTCCTCTGTACTTTTGATGTCAACGATAGACTACAGTCTTTCACATTCAAAAGGCTTGCCTTACAATGACCACATTCTGCATTGGCATGGTGCAAAGGCACACAATTATTTAAGATACAGTCTGTCCTGTTCAACTACTTCAAACATTCTTTACCATGACTGCAAGATACTGCAGTATCTCCCATTTCCCACTGTGGTTATTTATCCCATATCCTGTTCTCTAATTGTCCAGTATTGGTCATGTCCCACTTTAATTTAATTCTCACCCTACATTTAACAAACATGAAATTGGACACTCTATAGTAAAAACTGGGTGCTAATATATTGCTCTTACTAACCGAGTTCGAGGGCTGTACCATAAGTTACAGACCGAGTTTTTTCGTCCTCCATTTATGGCCCAAGCGGGAAGTGCACGGGCCATAAATCAAAGGGGAAAAACGAGGATCCATAACTTACAGTACGGACCGAGAAAACGCGGTTAGTAAGATATTTATTATATCTCTACTGTGTGTCTGAGGGGCTCAGGAATGATTCTTATTCACATGGAACGGCTTCAAATTTCTGATGCATCTCGAAAGCAAAATGAGTCAATTTGAAATCGTTTTTTAAGTGGTACTATGACGAAAATCGCATCTTTCCTTTTTAAGCCATTTTGAAACATAAACAAGTAGACTTCATGAGCAGAAAAATGCTGTTTACTGTTTTCAAATATCTCTTTTCGTTCCAGAGATATTCAAGTTTTTAAAATATGCAAATTAGCCAAGTGATGACGTCATACACTCAACCAGATTTTGTTCAAATATGATAAAAAGAGATATCTCAGCCAATTTGTATCAGAAATGTTTGATACTTTGCAGTACGATTCTACTAAATGTGCTCTTCAATATGAGTTTACCAGTTCTGTTACCATGGTAACATACTGGGTTCCAGACCTCCCTATATTAAAAGCTTTTTTGGCCATCTTTGCCGTTCCATTTTGATATTTCTTAACAGCATTTCACATGCATGATCCAGCAAGTATATAGATATGTTAGCTCGAGTATGTGGCCTTGTTTAACATTTTTCAAGCTGAAAATCACTAACATATTGAAATCAAGTGAGTGGGGACTGGAAAAGAGTAAGTTACCATGGGAACAGAATTTTTATAGCCATAGGTGTGTTTCCTGTAGAACTATCAACCTGCCAAGTTTCAATGTTCTGCACTGAAAATTGGCCAAGATAGCTCTATTTATATCCTTGATATAATATTAGGTTGAGTGTATGACATCATCAGTCATCTCATTTGCATATTTTACTCATTTTTCAAACTTGAATATCTCCGGAACTAATGCAGATATTTGCAAACCGTAAACGGCGTTTTCATTGTTTCATGGAACTCTACGCGATACGCTTAAAAAAATCAAGGGGTAAAAATTTGATCATAGTACCACTTTAAGTCGTTAGCATGCTTTAATACATAATTTAGAGTAAAAAAAAGTTTTAAACTTTTACTTGCTATAAAAGTTAAGAACAGTTGGTGGTAAATCACAAACAGGTTTGCAATAGAATCAACTTTAAATTTTAGCGGGCTGTACAGGAGAGTACGGCCCGCTAAATTGACCAATCACATCGTCCGTACTAACTAAGAGATATAATAAATTGCCTTACAACAATGTTATTATGATCTAAAACACTGGAAATATTCAGTGACTGTACTTCACCTACAGCTCAGTGACTGCAGCTCAATTGCTGTGTTTCTATAAACAAACGTTACACTTTTCTCACCCAAATGGATCTCCAACAACTAAGAAAGCTACATCTTTGTCCTTAGCATGCTCCAAAAGAAGATCTATGAACAGGAAAAAGTAATAAGTTGCCTTTAGCTCTTTAGGATATTTCTGCTCTGACTTATTTGTCTATGAATCAATAAATCAATCAGCCAACCTTAAGTTCATTCATTCATTCATTCATTCATTCAATCAATCAATCAATCAATCATTCATTAAATCAATCAATCAATCAATCAATCAGCCAATCAATCAATCATTTATTCACAAAATCAATCAATCAACCAATCAATCAATCAATCAATCATTAAATCAATCATTCATTCATTAAATCAACCACCCAATCAATCAATCATTCATTAAATCAATCAATCAATCAATCAACCAATCAATCATTCATTAAATCAACCAATCAATCAATCAATCATTCATTAAGTCAACCAATCGATCAATCAATCAATCAATCATTCATTAAATCATTCATTCAATCACTCAGACACTGTCAGTCAATCAGTCATTAGCAAGCACGCAAAAATATTGCCAGAGGATTAACTACCTACCAGAATTTTGTTCTACAGTTTCCCTATCAGCTAACTCGATTTTGCACCCATAAAATTCCTCCTGAAATAAAGACAAACAGTGATTTACCAATAGTTTTTAAGCAAGTTTCTGGGGAACTTTTTGAGTAAATTCAAATTAAAGAAGTACTGTTGGTAATGAAATTATCAAATAAGTTAAACTTACAGTCACAGCTGGACTGAAGAGAAAGACGGAAAATTAGTTCTCTTTGCACCCACACTGCCTTGTTTACACCTTCCTCTCTCCCCTCATCCTTATTATGCACCTATCATTGGTTTGCCCCAGGATGGGGGGGTCGAGCAACCCAGGGGAATTAGACTTCATAAAGTGCATGTGGGTTGAGATTTTGACTTCCAAAATGGTCCCCGGGGTGGGAAATTTGACTTGACCGCCATCTTGAAAAGTCCAGAGGATCTGGGAATGAGAGACGAGTGACGCGCCATCTTGGAACATACCCAGAATTCATTTCAGCGAGTTTCCCACGTCCAAGGATGGCGTGGCTGAACGAAAGGTACAAAGGAGTCACAGGAAAAAATAACAGATTCCCAATTTTGGATATTTTAGGGTATTTAAAGAATACCCACAAAAATCCCAAATTTGGTAAAGTGAGACAAATCTCAATCAGGGAATTCCCAACCAAGTTCCCAAATTGGGATTTGTCTCACTCTTCCAAATTTGGGATTTTTGTGGGTATTCTTTAAATACCCTAAAATATCCAAAATTGGGAATCCGTTATTTTTTCCTGTGAGTATTGTGTTGTTTTTTAAGCAAACAGAATGTTTTTTATGTTCATCAGTGTTCTGTCTTTAAAGTTCTATAACATATTTTCCCTTCAACTTTGAGAAGAGACATTCCTACAAAAGCTCAATTAGATCAAAATCTGCAAAATCTACTTCCTACTTACATGCCTTCACTAGATTCCGCCCTGCCAAAGTTTTGGATATTCGCTATGTCTATTTGCTAGTATACTCCAAATGTCAAATTAAATGCAAGTCTGGTCAATTCTGGACCTCAAACATCAGTTAAATGGAAGCGGCATATATACTATTCCTGGTGTGACATACAAATGAATTCAGAAACCTGGCCAGATCGCACCAAACAATGACAATTTAAGTA
>CBDDTI010000132.1:0-11299 GCA_965233585.1 bacterium | reverse complement strand
ATCTTTGATATAGATTAGGAAAAGTAATGGGCCTAGGACTGAGCCTGGCGGTACACTACAAGTGGTATTTTGCGTTTTAGATATATAAGAGCGTAGTTTGAGTTCGACCATCCAAGTAAGATGAGAACCATTTTTTATAACACCACGAAAACCATAGTGCTCTAACTTGGGCAAAAGAATTTTATGATCAACTGTGTCAAAAGCTGTTTTTAGGTCAATAAATACACCACGCGAGAACAAGCGCTTGTCCATCTTTTTCTGTATGGTACTTACAATGTCAAGAATTGCACACTGAGTTGAATGCGCTTTGCGGAAGCCATATTGAGATGGAGAGAGTATTTTATTTTGCTCAATAAAAGATTGCATTCTGGAGTAGACCAATTTTTCGAAGATCCTATTCAAGTTGGACAGCAAGGAAATAAGCCTATAATTGTTCACATTAGTGTTATCTTCAGCTTTAAAAATTGGAATGATTTTTGCCATTTTTAATTTAGTTGGATACGTCCCAAACGAAATAGAAAGATTTATCATTTCTGCGAGCATACTGCTTACAACATTTGACGAGTACTTTAACAGTTGGGTAGGACATAAGTATAAACCATTAAGAAAATTATTATTAAAGAAAATATTCATTTCTATGTTTTCTTTTCATCATATTTTGGGCTTCCATTCGTCTGCAAAGTAAATAAAGGAGAGCTTTTTTATCAATCGTAAAGACAGGAAGCGAAACCTGTCAGTCATTTCATCTTAATTAATAAATGAAAAGTAAATTGAAGTTATATTTCATAACATGATCAACAGCTGGTACTCAGTTCTTTGGAGACTTATGAAGCGATATTGCAGAAACCAAAATAAATTCTTTCCTGTACACTGAGTCGGTAATTGATTAATAGTGCAGCGTGAAATTGTGCGGTTGATTTTTTTACAATAATCGCCTCGAGTTCAGCCATATTGTGGTGTTTCAACTATTGGTCTTTAGTTCAACACGCACAGTCCTCCACCCCCCCCCCCCCCCCCCCCGTTCTTCACCAAATGATTCATTACACTGAATCTGTGCGCTAAAACAAAGAGTGAGGAGTACGTATTTAACACTCAGGCGAGAATTACTAAACATTGTACCTTGGAGCTTAACTGGCCATTATTTTTATTTTGGAACATTCAAATTTCTGCAATTTTGTTTCATAGATGACGTTTATCTCTGCAGCTACGAGAGCGAAATGATTTAATCACTAATATACCAAATTTAAAGTCTAAACGTACGCCTATGGCGTATTAGAACAGAGATGAAATAAATTTGTTTTTAGAAAAATGGCGACATGTTTGATAAAATGAAAAACAGAGTAACATTTTTGAGACAAATTTAACCATTTTTAGGTAAAATGGAAAAAGTCTAGGAATTCCTTGTTAGCAAGCTTAAGGCTCATGTTTCTTGACGTTTTAAAATTTTCATTTGGCGTGGGACGTTAATTCTAAATAGTGTAAGGAAGTTGTAAGCTTTAGACATGTACGGATAATGAATACAAAGTGCTACAATATTCAAAAGCATTTTTTTGAGAGCTGTTTACGCTATGTTTTGACAGCCAAACGAATCATTTTTACCCAAGACATTAGTACAAATGATATGGATGTCGTGAATCATCAGCTGTTTGAATTAGGGATGGTGGGCGATCGAAACATCGAGGCGAGTCATCTTCAACAGAGTAGAATCGAGTAATTTGTCGTTCAAAGTGCAAAACGTTTCGAAAAGGATATTAATCATGAATTTGAATACAATATAATAGCCATATTCAACATAAGCCTATTTTAAAAGTGATTGTGCACGAGCTTTTTGTTTATCAAGGCTGGGGCTTATAAATTTGCGGGATAAGAGAAAGGTCAGCCTCATTAAACGTTAATGTTGTCTATCGATTCCTTGTTTATTTTTTTCTCGCGTATTAATTTTTGTGGGTTAGATGCTTTGGTTCTCTTGCCTCCTTAACAGTTTTAGAGAAGTAAAGTACTATCTGGTAAACATGTATAGATGGTGTTTTCTTCAAGTTTCGCCGTGTAGATATTATGATTGGCTTTCTTTGTCTCGCTTGTGTTCTTACCAGTTTGAGGGGTCTGTATGCATGATTTGGTGTCAGCAATGGCCCGTTATTTCGATCTGCGGCTCTCGTTTATAGGACAAGGTATGCACATATTTCTTTCGTCAGTGCCTATTAGGGTTGCCTGGTTACCGACCCAATACAAGCAATCGGGCACAATCGAGCCTAAAGTAAAATTCACTCCTTCTAATGGATTATATAAATTAAGAAAAGAAGCTGTTAAGAATTGGTTCATGTTTAGCGTGCGTATATCGAGTTATGGAACACGTGGAAAGTTTGGAGAGCACAACAGAAGTGTAAGAGTTGCTCGAGGCGATAGCCGAGAGCAACTCTAGCTTCTTGAGTGCTCTCCAAACTTCCCAAGTGCATCTATAACTCAATATACGCACAGCTAAAAGCATGAACCAATTCTTCTATCATGTTTATTGGCCATTTCATTTCGACTTTCTGTGAATAACACCAAGATTACCTCCAGGCCTTTTTACTCAAGGAAACACTCATGTCCAATACTGTCGAATAGATTCCATCCGACAAAACAACATTCTATTTGTTATCGATCGGAAAATTGCATTTCATTAGCGAGAAGTGGACAAAGTGCTGTCGATTCCATCGATTCGTTCGATTTGCCAAATGGAAAAATTTACTATTGATTCGAGAAGTGCGGTCGTAGTCCAGTCCCTGAACTCTTCCTTCTTCCCGCCCCATATAGGGGCTGAACCCGGGCGGGCGAAAGAAGTGTCCAGGATAACTTGTATGCGCATGCTCAGAACGCCGCCATTTTTTTCCCCCAAATTGAGGGAAAAACCATATTTGGTAGTGTTTTGCAGATTTGGCTTGTGGCGCGATTTTCTGAATAATAATATACAAGCAACAATTTCTGTATTCAGATTGATTAAAAACATGTCAATTAATCCCAAATCAGTGGAATTTCACAAGTACCACGCTAAACCACATTCGATTTGTTTTTTATCACAATATCAAAGATAACGAAAGAAATCTTTGCCAAGATTTGTCGACAATTGAAAACACCGACTCGGACTTGAAAGTGCACGGGCTTTACTATGCAAATGAGCTAATTGTACGCGTCAGACTTTCCATTCAAAAAAACTTTTGCAAAATCGCTCAACATACAGAAACAATACGAAAACAATGTTTGGCAAAAGAGTAGTGACGTGTATTCGTTGTTGGTAGGAGTACAGACCACGATGAACCATATTTCGATTTTTACGTTTTTATGTTTTTACGACAATATCAACGTCAAAGAAAATGTTTTCTTTCAGAGCGCGAGCTGAAAAAGGCATTGCGCGACACATTGACGCGACCAGCGTGGTTTGAGACCAGTAATTTTTCATTGGTTCGTTCTGAGCATGCAAATGCAAGTTATCCTGGACTCGACACAGGGTTGTGCCTAAATCATACCGTCTAGAGGGACAGCCGAGAAGTACTAGGAACGAATATCCGATTCGGTCGGCTTTCGGAAATTCTCGGCAAATCCAATATGGCGACCTGTAAGCCTTCTTTCCTTTACGGAGTAATATATCGAGGGGAAAAAGCCCGCGTCGAAGAAGAAAAAGAAGTATGTTTTACAATATACCAATTTGAAATCCTCCTCTATGAGCTTTTGGAACTTCTTTTTGAGTAGCATTCATAGTATAATCTTGCGTTTAAAATTATACGTGAAATTGATAGCGTACACGAATTACAATTTGTGTAGAGTATAAACTTCCAAACAGTTGAAGTAGAAACCTTTCTTTTATAAAGACCGAACTGCTAGTTTCCACTAGCTTAGAACATGACACTAGAAATATGATTACTTTTACTGTTCTGTTGTCTTGTCCCTCTAATCGGTACTACCTAAAAAAGTAATACCGCCTAGAGGGTCATAATGTAAAATTATATGTCTTGAGCTTATCATACATTTCAACAGTTGATAAAATTACACACTCATATAGTATGCTTAAGGGTGTCTATTGTTAAGTAAGAAAATTGGTGATTTTTGTGGTCCAAGCTGTGTTGAAATTTTAGATAATGACAAACAAGTAATAAAATTACAAGTTAATAAAAACGAGATTTTGGCACAAAACGTTTCTTAGAGATAGAAAACCATAATAAATACTTGTTACAAGTGTTTTTGTGACTCAATAACAAGGCATATCTAAAAACAGTCCTATGTAGTAGTTTCAATGTATCAGTTAAGTGACTTTCAACTGGATCAAACGTGTTTAAGGTTTCCAATGATGTAAGTTGTTGACTTTCATGAAGTTTGTTAGAGGCACTTTTGCACGATTTTTCTCCTCAGCAACTTTCGTAGAGAAGACATGTCATTCTTAAAAAAATAGATACGAATATTATCAGTTAATGGTCATTATATTTTTGTAGGTATCTATTTAATGTAAGCTTTGAACTTGATATGTTCAAATTTATTGATGTATGTTGTAGACAGTGTGCAGTGTAATCTTTACACATTTACATGTACATTATGCTACATAATGGTAACTCATAAATACCTAATAACAATAATAATAATAATAATAATAATAATAATAATAAAACATATTTATACAGGATAACTGTATCATTTTAAAGAAAAAAACTGCTATCAATGCAGGTCCTGTGTACCTGATGAAACTGAGTAAGAAGTTGTTCCCCTACCAAGGTACTCTGCAAACTAAAAATATGGTAGTCATGCTTTTAAACAGTATCTTAATTGGAATGTTGCGCTTAAATAACTTCTCAAAACGAAGGTTAGCTGTCTTACCATACGCACAAATATTCCACAGTCAGTCAGATTTAGTTGTTTTGGTGCATGCTGTTTACAGCGATTTAATGAAAACACGTTGGTGAGTGGTTCATGTAACTCTTAAAAAAGTGCCTTTCTTGTATTAATTCTTAACTATTTAAGTCTAGAACTACCCTTTAGAGTGATGGCCAGGCAACATAATTTATTACACTATTTGAGTTAATTTAGATAGCAGACCTTTACCCTAGTTCATTAACACCCACAAATATTGTAGTCAGTTGGTAGGTCCATTTACAAATAGCTGGTTTTTACCTTAGGGACCTGATCCTTCCATTCTTCTTCCTTGAAATGCCTTCTTCTCTTGATGCTCTCTACCTCCAGAAAACTCCTAGTTGAAATCAGGTATTTTACAGTGTTACTGTGTGAATCCCAACACCATGAACACATTTAACTTTGACATTTTAATGTTGTGATGACCAATCAAATGGGAGATCAAACCAAAAGAACAAACTGGATCCACAAAAGTAGTTACCATCACAACTTGCAGTTTTTCCATCATGTATTTGATTGGCTTTCCCTTGCAAGACAGTAAGGTAGGTAAAGTCTGCATACAAGCCAAGTGGCCCAACAGGCCAGAGTCCTTACCATGAGGCAACAGAGAGTATATCTACTACTCCCTGGATGGGATGCTAGTCCATCGCAGGGTTACGCCCCAGTATTAAATTCGTCAGTACCCATTTATACACCTGGGTGGAGAGAGGCACTGTGAGAGTTAAGTGTCTTGCCCAAGAACACGACACAATGCCCCCGTCCAGAACTCGAACCCGGAACGCTCGATCCGGAGACGAGCGCACTAACCATGAGGCCACCACGCCTCCCACAAGACAGTAACATTCGTAAAATACTTCTAGGGTTTTCAGATTCACATAGTAAGTAGTAATCCACTTTTTTGTTTGTTGATTGTTTATGTAAGTCTCCTTTTTTTCTAGAGTAAAATAAATTACCTGATGTTAATGTAAAAATTAATGAGCTATTGGGGGAGCTGTCCAGATTGAGTCCCAGTATGTGATACTCTTTCACTCATTTTCATTCAACTCGATTTCAAACAATTAGTTCTGCAGGAGACCTTGTGTCAAGCACCAACTGGACATTTATCATTTATTAATTATTAAACAATGGGGCAAAGAAGCAATGAATTTAATATTCGATCAGTGATTTTCAGAGTGAAAGTCACAATAGCGCTGTTTCTTTATTTCTTGATCCATATGTGTTACATACTTGTTGATAAAATGGAATAAAACCAGCTGCTTTAAAATGCGGGGCAAGAACAAGGAATTCTATTTCTTGTGTCAAGTTGTTTTCTAAACAGCAAATGAATGAATGAACTAACTTTATTCAAGTGTCGGAGTATTTAGCTATTAAGCTAAAAGGGGACACTAAAGATGGCATTCAAAATGGAAAATAAAAGTGTAGCATAAAGTACCCTAAAATATCACATCTAAAATATTGTACAAAGTTAAAATTTAAAATCATTTGAACAGCAGAGCCTCATGTAACAAAGATCTAGGCGTGAAAACCATGGAGGCTAGATGCTCATGCATTCATTGTGACCCTCTAGGCGGTATTACTTTCTTAGGTAGTACCGATTACAAGGACAAGACAATAGAACAGAAAAAAGAAAGTGAAGAATGATCATCGCAGTTAATTTTCCAATTTAAGCAATTGGAAAGAAGAAGCCTGAAAAAATCAGGGCTTCAACGGGATTCGAATCCCGTTGAAGCCCTGATTTTTTCAGGCTTCTTCTTTCCAATTGCTTAAATTGGAAAATTAACTGCGATGATCATTCTTCACTTTCATCTACAACTGCAGTTCAAATATGAGTTATTTCATATATACTGAACTTCACATCAGAACAGAAAAAGTAATCATATTTCTAGTGTCATGTTCTAAGCTAGTGGAAACTGAAACAGCAAAGCCTGAAAACATGTAATAAAGATCTAGACGCGCATGAATTAAATGGAGGTTAGATGCTCATGCATTCATTGTGACCCTCCAGGCGGTATTACTTTCTTAGGTAGTACCGATTAGAGGGACAAGACAACAGAACAGAAAAAGTAATCATATTTCTAGTGTCATGTTCTAAGCTAGTGGAAACTAGCAGTTCGGTCTTTATAAAAGAAAGGTTTCTACTTCAACTGTTTGGAAGTTTATACTCTACACAAATTGTAATTCGTGTACGCTATCAACTTCACGTATTTTAAACGCAAGGTTATACTATGAATGCTACTCAAAAAGAAGCTCCAAAAAGCTATAGAGGAGGATTTCAAATTGGTATATTGTAAAACATACTTCTTTTTCTTCTTCGACGCGGGCTTTGTCCCCTCGATATATTACTCCGTAAAGGAAAGAAGGCTTATAGGTCGCCATATTGGATTTGCCGAGAATTTCCGAAAGCCGACCGAATCGGATATTCGTTCCTAGTACTTCTCGGCTGTCCCTCTAGACGGTATGATTTAGGCACAACCTCGACACAGCGGCAAAATGACTGCGCATGCTCGGCTTTTTTCTCGTGTGAGTTCGCGTGCAGTGTGCGAATGGACGCTCGAGGGAGAGAACGAAGCATCTATTTCTCCGAATTTTAAGCCATCAGTGGAGGGAAATGAGACTATTTAAAAGGCATTGGGACTTCGACAGAGATGCTTCAGGAGTGATTTGTCGAAAGCTGCAGACGGTAAGTGGCCTTTTATTATGTAAATAATATCGGAAATTTCATACATACTTACATAAGCTTATATATATTTAATTTTTTTGTTTTCAAATTAAAAATTTCAGATTGAACATGCTCGTGGATAGCATATGCTAGTCTAGGCGGGTCATGTTAACAAAAATTCACTGGCAAGTTTCTTTAATTTTATTAGTACTTTGAAGCTTAGAAGTGGCTGGCTCATTCGACTTTCATAATAAAGCTTGTGTTTACGACTTTCTATGTGTTCGATTGAACGAACCTTTTCTGACTCAAATGTACGCAAAAATAGAATCAATTTCCTTCTTAGACTGGCTCTAGGCTGAGCACTGTCAGTTGAACCTAACGAAAGTTAAAGCCAACTTTTTAGAATGTTGTGCCGCGTAGCACTATGAACACAAATGTTGAAACAGAGAGTTAACTCTGAAGTGTAAATTTAAGTGCTAATTGAACCCATGAATAACCCACTGGGCGTTAGCCCTAGTAAAGGGAATCAGGGAACCACACGAGGTAAAGAAAAAATCTTTCGACCTCGGTGGGAATCGAACCCACGACCTCCGGATTAGATCTACCGTTACTCTGCCGACTTATTCATGGGTTCAATTAGCACTTAAATTTACACTTCAGAGTTAACTCTCTGTTTCACCATTTGTGTTCATAGTGCTACGCGGCACAATATTCATATGTACCCTTACTTTCTCTTCGCCGCGATTCACCACCTCAATCGTCCCCGACTTTCTCTGTCCGACCTCGTAGCTCAGTGGGCAGAGTAACGGTAGATCTAATCCGGAGGTCGTGGGTTCGATTCCCACCGAGGTCAAAAGATTTTTTTTTACCTCGTGTGGTTCCCTGATTCCCTTTACTAGGGCTAACGCCCAGTGGGTTATTCATGGGTTGAATTAGCACTTAAATTTACACTTTAGAGTTAACTCTCTGTTTTACCACAACTTTTTAGAAGGCTACCAAGAATTTTTTGAGTTTTTTTTGGAAATAGTTCTTTATAAAACACCTAAATGCACTTTGGTTGCACATTTCTAAATGGCTTTAAAATCACAGCATTGATATTTGAATTAAACGACTTCATCTAATTTATTGTAAACTGTTAGCACATCAAAGTTATGGAGAAACTGTAGAATCTGATTTCAATTCAGTTTGTAAGTTTAGACAGTTATTGTGTCACAGTGCACACTATTCTATTTTTTGTTTGTTTTTGACAGGTTGTTCAGTTACCTACCTCAGTTCCTGTAACTGCTGTTGGACCCTGTCAGGCTTGACATGAAGAAATTCAACTGGCAGTGTATCAAGATATCCGTTGTCATAATTTAGTGAGAGTTCTTCCATTTCTGCCAAGATGAAAGCCTTAACCATCCCTCACCAACAAAGAATGTCGTTTCTGTTTTTTCTAACATAAGTGGTGCCATGTATTGTCATGACATTTGATAGATGTGGCACTGCAGCAGCAGTCTGCTGAATGTCAAGCAGAACAATAACCTTGATGATGGCAAAGTCATGACAGTGCAGATGGATTATAAGCTTTTTGTGCAAGAAGAGCAAAGTAGAAATTAAATTGTTGTTTTTAATCTGTTTTTAAACTTAATCAAAAATCTTTCTTTACCATGTATACATACCGGTATATATGTAATACTTAGATGGGGTTTTTGTGATATCCGGAATAAGCAAGGTCGAAGCTGATTACACTTGCCGAGACCTTGATTATTGCAGATATCACAAATAACCGAATTCAATAATTGTTTTATTATACATTGTTGTGTGGGAAATATACATAAACTATTGTGTGAAATTCAAGTAGATTTTATTTGTGCTTCTAAAAATACAAGGACAAATGCACCAAGCGGCCGCATCGCTCGAAACCATTCAAGTGCTTGTGCTCTTTAGCAAAAAGTGTTTTACGCATGTGCACTGCGATCGGTATAATCTGCAAATATAATTAGATAGCAGATTATACTCTAATCATGCTTGGCCACAAAATCATGTGAATTCTCAAAATAAGGAGGGGCTCTTGGCCAATCAGAACACTGATAATGAGTACAATGTATAATAAATGTAATAATGAACATTATGATATAGACATGTCAGACAAGATTATATTTTGTAAGGATAGAAGCACCGGTTATAACTTTAAGAAAAATGGCACACAGGATCTTGTTCCAAGTTTTAGTAGGACTGATTGTTTAAACTGTAGATTTTTTTTAACTGCATTGTTAAAGAATGGAATAGTTTACCAAATCATATTAGAGAAGATAATAATTATCTATAATTATTTATAATGTATTTGTAATGTGGTGGACTAAATCGTAAGAAATCGTAAATCAATCCTTGCTCCTTGGCTAAAACAAAGAAACCCTCCTAAAGTCTGCGCTGACCTTGTTGAGCCATGCATCAAAAGGAACATTCCTGCCAGTTTTTGAAGGTGTGATTTTATTTGACGACCTTAAAAGCACAAAATGTAACCATAGACATGTGGTGTGTAACTTTCCTGACAGAGGCAAGTTGGAGAAACTAGTAATGAAAATTGATTTTCATTGTTTTCTACTTGTTGTCAGTTCTTAGCTTGCAGTGCTTAACATTGCATGTACGGCTGAACATGTATAATATAAATGCCTGTTAAAATTTAAACATATTACCTGACTGTTTTTAACTTAAGTTGGTTGTGTAGTAGTTAGATCTTGCAGGTGATTTACCCTGCAAGATTTGGTATGCAAATTAAGCTTATGTTTTTATTGTTATTAATATTTTTTAAGTGGACTTGTTGTTTACAGTCATGAAGTCAAGTGAAGGGTTCCCCTCAGCATTACTTTAATGAATTGATTAATGGAATATTGAACCTGCTAGTCATTTGAAGAAGGGAATACTAAATCCAGTAGCTGTTCCAAGAGTATGGCCAATGGGCTTAATGTTAAAAAAATCAGTTTAATTGAAATGACTAATGAGTTTAATATTTCAATAATCAATTCATTATTGCATTCTTGAATCGATTAGTGGATTAAGTATTCAAATGAAAAAAGCAGTTCCACCTTTACATATTATTACTGAATAGCATTTACAATGTAGTATAAACTTTTATAATCATGTTGCAGTTTAAGTATTCCCCTCCCCCACCTCAACCCCAGGCCTGATCAGGCCTCAGGAACCGGTGATACATTGTAGGAAATAGGTTACCATCCTTTCTCAGAAAAACTTCCTGATAGCATTTGTTAGGCATTTAAAAAAAGCCACATTTTGTCTGATTAATCCTATTTTTGGTCTCAAAGAAGGAACAAAAAAATATGGAATTAAATTTTTCTGTTCTACTTACAACAACAGAGGATAACATATTTACCACTAATTTTTAACTTAATTTGGACAGATATTGCATGTCTTCAGTATTGCAATTACTGTACCTACCTGTATTCCTATTACTTGGCTTTTAATATTTGGCCATGGAGGGGAATTTTTTATCAGCGTTTCGCCGGCAACTGGTGCACCATCGTGTTCCGGGTCGATACAAAAGCATGCTTTTCCCCACTTCGTCGAAGACTTGAAAAAGCCTTGCTGGTATAGGAGTGGGGTTCATCGCACTGGAATGGCCAGGTAAAGGGCAGGAGCGATATTATTTGTGGCCCTCGATTTGGCAGACGAAATTTCCACGCTCGACGTTCGATTTATTTGTTTATTTATTTCAAGATTTACATACATGATATATATACCTACAAGGTTCAACCACCTTGT
>CBDDTI010000131.1:0-13703 GCA_965233585.1 bacterium | reverse complement strand
AAACGCAACACTATCTTAGGAGCACTCCACAGGGCAAAACGAATAGCCACAAATTGGCAAGAAGAAGTACAAGCTATTAAACAATCTTTCATCCGATCTGGTTATCCCGCAAAATTCGTTAATGAGGTTATTAACGATTTTGAAAACCCAAAGGCAAGAGATGATGAGACGATTATCCCTGTCCACTGGTTTGATGAAAGAACAAAAATAGGCATTCAACTACCATTCTGTAAGAGAAATGAATTTGAAAGCAAGAAATTCATAACAAAACTTAACAAATACACTAAATGGAAATTTAACTTCCATATCCTCTGGCAAACACGCAAGATTGAAACTCTCTTCAAACTCAAAGATAAAAACATTCATCCATCGCACGTAATATACAGAGGCACGTGTACTTGTAATCAAGTTTACATTGGTGAAACTGCACGCAATCTTGAAGTGCGTGTCAACGAACATTCTGATATAAACAAACAATCTGATCCGGCCAAACACTTAAAGAAACATCCCGAACACAAATTCACATGGGACATCTTGACTTTAGCTCACTCATGGACAAAGAGGAAAATAAAAGAGGCATTTTATGTACATCGCCCGCTTCAATCCGGAACTAAACAAACAAGTTCAGTCATTCCATCTTACTCTGTACCCCATGGGAACTGGCATTACGTAACCAAAAATAAAACAGTTGGTTCATGCAAATTCTTTTCACTCTGAAGATGATCGCAAGATCGAAAACGTTTAGTCAAACATTTTACCAGTTTTTACCTTTTACTATTTTATAATTTTACCGGCGAAATGTATATACATTTCAAATTGATTCCATTGAAGTCGAGGTCAAGCGTACACAGTTAATCTTATCGCAGTAGAAACGTGATCCAGCACATATATTTTATTACTTTGAAGACTGCGAAAAGTAGGTCAGCTCTTGTCAGTTTAACTTCGCTGTACATTCATTTCAGCCGTTAATGGTGTGATGATTGTTTCGTAGCAAGCATTTGGGAGAAACAACAGTACAGCAAACTACACTCGCAACGCAACACTTCAAAGGATATAAGATCCAGTCGATAAACAAATGCTCCCGCCCGAAGAAGATAATGTTTCACGATGAACGAAGATCCAGAAGGTTCACAACTTATTCAAAACAATGCGTGGCCCCAAGTAAGTGAACTTGTATTTAGTTTTTGTGACAACAGGCCATGGTGTGCGTAGCTTTAACATTGATGGAACGCCGGCCAGTCAGTTTTAGAGCAGAGGAAACTCAACACACGCTATTTAACACAACTGGGCATCATCAGATAAATAAAGTTGATTCCCGTAAAGGACAAACATGATGTTCATTGCTGAATCAGATGAGTTATAAGTTTGAGTTATTTACGTAAAGGACGACGAAATCATGATTTAAAAAAATTCTAAAAGAAGATATTAACTGATTCATTGTTCATTGTGGATGATCCTTTGCCAGGCTTCAAATAAACTCCACGGCAAGCTCATCGGAGGTCATCTTTTTCTCGGAAACAGTTGACTGACTAAAAAGTTCCAGAATGAGAGCTGAGGCGGCTGACTGATTTCAATCAATCCAGTGTTTCACAGTGTTTAAACTTCGTACTTTTTCATTACTTGCTTGTCGACTGTTTCAAACCTTGTTTACCTTCCTACACTTCCTGCACTTGGTTAGCTTAGCGTAGCTTTAAACGAAAACCGTCCTAGTGTAATCCAAATTCAAGATGGCGGTTGGTGTCCCGGGTATGCTCTTGAAGGGGCAATTTCGTAGAATCCCACCCAGACGCTCTCAGGGCGCGTCACGCGTTCCACCCTACAGTAACAGGCCCTGAGAATCCATAAGAAGCCACATTCACAATGTCACCTTACCATGATGTTGTCGAGTTTCTCTCCGTGACTCGGAGAGTATGCAGAAAATCCGGTATAAAGTGCATTGCTTCCAGCCGATTTAGCCAGGGATGTTACTAATACCGGGAACGGGGAACGGGGAACGGGGAACGGGGAACGGGGAACGGGGAACGGGGAACGGGGAACGGGGAACGGGGAACGGGGAACGGGTGTACAGCGGTAACCCGCTTGAGAAATCAAAATGGCGGACAAGGGAAAAGAAAAGGCTTTAGGTAAACGTGAATTTCTACCGGCTGTGGCCCCAGATGACCAGTACGTTCTTGTAAGAGCAGAGTCCTATTGGCACTGGGATAAACAAAGCATGTAATGGCGCCTAAGAAGAAAATTAAATCGGATGTCAAGCGCGAGTGCTAAACAAAGTTTTCAACATGGCAAGACTTCGCAAGTAGTTGGCCTAGATATTACACCAGCAGATCCTAGAAAATTTTCGATTGATTATCATCATGAGTGCAGAAATATTAATCTGTCGAGAAACGACAGTCCAACACCACCTGTCTAGAGTCTGCACTCTGCGTTTTGTACACACCGATTGGAGTAGCATTTGATAGTAGGATATTCTTTTGGTCGTTTGCGGGGTAACATGGATCAGTATTGTGGATCAATTTTGTGTGAAACTTCAGTTCGGTAGTTGAACTTTAAGAAAAGTCCGGCGGACCCAGGCGAGGCCCGCCGTTTTAACAGTCAAAATCGGACTTGATCGAGGTTGGGGCTTTTCGTAGTTGATTTGTCAGATGTTTGCAGCGGGAGTTGATGATGTGATTTCTATCCTTGTTTTTATCACGATAAGTATAGGAAATCGTATGAACGCGAGTGCATTTCGTGATATATGGGCACGAGAGATGTTTTTCAAGTTCTCAAAATTGCACGAGCCGCAGGCGAGTACAATTTGAGAACTTGAAAAACATCACGAGTGACCATATATCACGAAATGTACGAGCGATCATACGATTTTTTATTTATATAAATATTCTCTGCAAAATTTTAAAAAGTGAAGAAAACGCGACTGTCACGCTTCTATGGACACACAACTCTGAAATGGCTTCCAAACTCTTCCAAACTGCTTACATGTTTTATTTCAACCAATCAATTACAACCTTGTGATAGGTAAACCAAGCCTGAATTTTCAGGAAAATGTTATGAAGTGATCAAGTTTTTACACTAAGAGCTTGAAAAATCAGTTAAACGATGAAAAGTTCGTAATTGTTCCGTAATAGTTACCTCGAACAGATAGTTAATGCTGATCTGAACTTTTGGATGAACCGCACTGGCTTTGAATGACGCTAAACGTGACTTGACAGTTGTGGAAATTGTTTACCGTAAAAGCATGATGGCTGCTTTCGACTGCTTGCTTTCTGGATCTCTTTCGTTTTGGTTGGAAAAGACCACACTGAAAATCCTAGGAAACTGTTTGATGTTTGTTGTCTGTGGAGTTCTGCTGATATGTGATGTGCGATAGCTCCCGATGCTCCCTTTTATTTCCTTCATCGTAGTCGTTCGGTGACTTTTCATTTGTGTGGCCGGTCACCTCAATAATAGACTGCCTCTAAACATTTGCTGTCCTCAGTTGCTTTCCACCACATCGTGTGAGAAAAAACTCCTGGATTGGAATCGGCGAGAGTTTTTGCCGTCTAAAGTATTTCTTCTTCTTCTTCGCTTGTCGGTGCACTTGCCACGTTCGGTCTCTTCCATTTTCCATGCTGGCGAAGATGTTTTACTTATCCGTCGAGCACTAACTTGGACTGATAAAACTCACGGTCTCGCATAATTGAGCAATTTTAGTCACCTCAAATGCCGGTCAAGGGCTGCCAGCATTCATCTTTGGTAAGCACTTTAGCGTAAAACATTTGTAATTTTTTATCGAGATCTTCGTGCTCGTACTTCTCCAGTTTAGGGTTCAATGTCCTTTCATTTCCCCAGTTTTCAGAGACATTCAACCGCGTTTGTGTTTATTTAGCAGTGCTTTTGTTTTTTGCATTTAGTTTCAGTTGGTCAACCACTATTTCGTCGGACGAAGCAAACCGGCTTTCAGCCATTTTGCTTTTTGCTTAAAATTTTCGCACTTCCCCTACAGTTTCCATAGCAACTTCCGTATTGCACTCTGTAACCTCCATTTGCACTCTATAATCTATTTATGCACTCATTATTGACCAATCAAACACTTTTAATTTTGCTGAGTATATTATAAGAGTATAAATTTTTGGGCTCGGCTTGCACCCTTATATCTTATTGTTTTCTTGTAATCTGCTATTTTGGTGCATATGTTGTTACTGCCGTTACGCGTGATGTCACGCACCCTTAGTTACCCTAGGTGCTTTGCAAGATTAGAAAAACCATGTGCTCGACCGAACTAGTGTTACGGCTATTCGTTTCTTGTGGGGAATTCGCTCTAATCGCCCATATGCCGTCATCGTTAACGTTGTAAGGACACAAACGTAAGTTTTTATTTCCTTTCTTACTTGTCTAGTGTTTTTCCCGTAGTTTATAGTTATATTTTTCGTTTGTTTTTAGTTTTCGAAACCGTACGTACAAACATCGTGCAAGAGTAAACTGGTTTCATCGTACAAGATAGGAAATACAAGTACGCGTCTTCTAGTTTGTGTCGTTTTTATCGTTTATGCGACCACATATGTCATCTGTTTGTTTGGCCGATGTCCAAGATTTTTGGATCCTGCTTTGGATGATATTTTTCACTCTTATGATCACTGCCTGTCTTGAGTTATTATCTCAAACAGAAAGTTACAAGTCTTAGATTTTATTGTTCAGTTATCTATGGCTGATTATTTTTGATGTCCTACCTCTTCATATCTGTTTTCCATTGGATGTTGGTGGAAGTGGGAGACTACATATAAGCTTAAATCAATAAATAATAAGTCTTTTATGTATATTAGTATACCATCAACAAGATGAAAAAGGGAAACTTTGTATTGTCATACCTGATAAAGGATAAGTTATACCAGAACCGCCAATATGGACTTATACGTGTACTTCAGTATACATCAGTATACCTTTCCATACACACTATGTATAGGGGTTCATTATATCTCCGTATACATGCCATTTCATGCAGTGTTTATTCAGATTCTGCCTCCCACGAAATTATTTCATACAAGTCAAAACAAACCGATGGGAAGCTGTAATTGACCTTATCCAGACATCTCGTGACCATCGCCGCCAGTTCAGTTGCATAACACATGATAACACTTTACTTTCAGTTCCTGCTGATTTGCAATTTCCGCTAAGAGCATTGGTTAGCATGACCAAACGAAATGGAACAACATAAAAAGACCCGAGTCTCCTGAGATTAACACAGTAAGTACGTACAAACTACTACAATGCTTAGCAAATTTCGGAAATTTCAAAACTCGTCAGTGTCCTGAGATGTAACAGAAACCAAATTGTAAGTACATACGAGTCATATTTCGAGCTCATAACCGTTTATTTTCGTTTATTTTATTTTTCAAAATTCAGTTTTACATATTGTCTTGATATTTATCATAACTATTCGGTGTTTCGGGTGTTCCATGTTCCATGTTCCATGTTCTATTTTCCCTGGTTTTAACGAGCGCCTATCTCGTGACCACAAAATTTGCATAACGCTTCACTTGCATATTTTATTTTCAGTTTCTTTCAGACCCTCCTGAGATTGAACACAGACCGATTGTAAGTACGTACAAGTTAATAGAGAGGTTTAGCATGACGTTTACGGCAAACGGCAAACGGCAAAAATGAAACTTTTGCCGTCTGTCTTCAGCTCTCTGTACAGTAGAATCAAAATATTTGAATTTGCTGTGAATAGTAAGAGACTATTTTCTATTTTTGTGTGATTTATTTACGGATTACAAGGAAAGAATAGAAAATCAGAGGTAATCTTTGCCGTTTGCCGTCTGCCGTAAACGTCATGCTAAACCTCTCTATTACAACGTTTACCCCATCAGCAAATTTTAATCAATTGTCGACTCGGATTTAACCAAAGCGAGAGCGAGAAAGAACGTTTTGAGCGGAACAACTGATGGACAGAACTTGATATGTAATCCTTACCGAGCACATTTCTACCTTCAATTCCAGTTGATATGAGATTTACGATGAGAACATTAGCAACAAAGCGACGGGAATTACAAAACTCCTCCGTGTCCTGAGATGTAACACAGACCAAATTGCTTTGAAAAACACTCGTACGATTTGAGAGAATTTTCAAATACCACTCGCTTTGTAAACCCTGGCTTTATTTAGTTTCAGCCTTCCATGAAATTATTATGGTTGTGAAATGCTATGACTTGTCACGCTTTTCAAACCTTATGCAGACATTTCGTGACCATCGCCTGCTTTAGTGACAAGCTTATAAATTTTCAGCTTGAACATAATATTAGCTCGTTCTTTGGCATTGAATATGCTTG
Organism: bacterium; assembly: GCA_965233585.1. Taxonomy (GTDB): domain Bacteria; phylum SAR324; class SAR324; order SAR324; family NAC60-12; genus CBDDTI01. The sequence goes on along the minus strand of CBDDTI010000131.1, from coordinate 7,398 downwards.
ATCTAAGAGAACTTAGCTTCCTCTCCCGCGCTTTTTTTTTAGTCTTTTTTATATTTTTTTCGTTCGTCGTTTATCGCGTTGCGCCCTTTGGCCATGGCAATCGTAGAACCCACAAGCATGCTTTTTTTCAAGCCAGCATCCTGCGTTACGTTCGCATGGACGCAGCAGGCCCTCGACATTCTCGGGGCGCAAATATTGATTTAGCTTTGTTTTAAGCACGTCAGCGCTCATTTTATCCTATTGACCCGCTGATGACTAAGAGGTTTTTTTTTTACACACACACACACAAAAAAAAAAAACTCAAAAAGGTTTTCTCGTACAATTTGAGATAATTTTCAAATATCACTCGCTTTGAAAATCCTTGCGTTATTCATTTTCAGCCTCTCACGAAATTATTATGGTTGTGAAATGACTTGTCACGCTTTTGTACACGTCAAATTTACCTTATCCAGACATCTTAATCTCGTGACCATCACCGCCAGTTCAATTGCATAACACTTTATTTGCATATTTTTACTTTCAGTTCCTCTTCATTTGCAATTTCCGTTAAGAGCATTGGCTAGCATGACCAAACGAAAGGAAACGACATAAAAAGACCTAAGTCTCCTGAGATCAACACAGACTAACTGAACGTAAGTACGTATAAACTACTACAATGCTTAACGGCGTTGGTAAATGTTAATAAATTGTTGCTAGAACTCCGCGGATTTAACCAATGCGATAGTGATGAAGAACATGTTAGACGGCGCAAACCCGTTGGGTCTCACTTGATATCATCCTTACCTTTCAAATACAATTGGTTTGAGATTTGCATTTGAAACAAGAAAGCTTCCATGATCATCATTTGCTGAGCAAAGACCCTATTATACCTGTCACCATGCCTTCGTTATTGTTGGAAGAATTTGCTTCAATGTTGTCATCTTTCTTTTGGTGATCGTTCTTGCAGTTAAGATAGACATCTTCAATTTCTGTCTTGCTCTTTTGACGAAATATCTGATTTGATCACTGCTGCATGTGTACCAACATTGTGAGACAATTCGTCGTTGTTTACAAATTATACAACTAAGGGCAACGCTGGGAATGAAAGTGTTCGCTTACGTTAAACAATCACACTTAATATTCCAACTCAAGCCAGACTTTTCTTGTTGCTTAATTGTAGAGAGGCACTACACAATACAAAATGAAAAGAGGGGAAATAAATTCTCGTTTCTAATGGATGCTATATTTAGTGAAACGAAATTTTAGATGTCTAGTTGACCCTGCAGCTTACAAAGTCGTTCATTATTCGAAATATCAGAATTTCAGTAACGTTTCGCGAGCACATTTTCATTTTTTTTAGAATAAACTTGTCTGACCGCTGTCGTGAATAATTTGGAATGTCGAATTTAGGTAATATTTTGTGTAGAGCTTCACCATGAGAGGCATTTCTGAACACAGCTGTTGTCTGTGAGCAAAATTTGTTCAAGGTCGATGTATTCCACAAATGACAAAAATGAGAAGAAACAGAGTCTTTGAATTCGTACGTTTCGGTAGTTTCGTTTGTCTTTCAAAATACAGTAAGTTACAGGATTTTGACGGTCCCGAAATTGTCTTCGCTGTTATCATTTTATAAAACCGACTGTTACAAAGCTAACAAAACAAGTCCAGAAATCACTCGAATTAAATTTAACTTCTAATGTGTAATTTCTGTGAGTAAACAAACAGGTATAACTTTGGGTGTAAATCACAAGAATTTTAAAATAGCGCGATATGATCAGATCAGCCCAGATCAATTTTAGTAACTGTGCATTTTGTTTTTAGGCCATCGATAAAAGCCGGAACAGGAACATCCTGGAACATTCCGGAATATCCGAGAACATCGAATAATTATCAATATTTCTTGAGACGAGTTGTCTTGTAAGGTCGCTGGTGAAAACTTGTTATTGTCTCAAGAAATATTTGTTACAAGTGCTGTCGACCCGATATTAAATTCCGTGTAGCCATATGTACCGTTGGAAAAGGCTCTGCTAGTAGGGTGACAGTTAAATGCTTGTCATGGAAAATGTTTTGTCCTGTACAAGTTAATGCTTAAATTATTTTACCGCAGTCTATTATCTATTCATCGCTAGTTCAACTTCACATGTAGATCGTTATCTGACATACCCTGGGTTCTAGAGGATATTTTTTTCTGATCGATACTTCGCGGCGAAGCCGCGTTAACGAGGCGCGAAGCGCCGAGGAGAAAAAAATAACCTCTGGTCACAGGAGCACGCAACCTCATTTCCATGCGAGAAATCAGTTCAGAAATTGAACTGGGTCACCGATTGGATACTCCCATGTCCGCAGGGAATTAATAATCTAACAATGGCCCTGATTGGCTACATCGAACAACTTCACTGCAAGGCAGATCGTCACGCTCCAAGACAACATGTCAACAAAGGAAGAAGATAACTTCTCGCGTTCGTTCAGAAATGCCGTTCATCACGCTTTAAGTTCTAAATTTGAGAACGTGAGACAGCTGGAGCCTGTTCAGGAAGAAGCACTGATGTAAATAAAACAGACAGGCCAAACACGACTCCTACGGTTCGTGCCATTTGTACATTGCCGTATATTTTTCGGTCTTTCGACCTTTTTATCGCCTCACTCTTGTTTATAAAGGGCATTTCGTATTGTGTTATAAGGAGAAAACTAGAGCCGTTAGGTCGTGCTAAGGGAAATTTTAAGAGGTCATAGGTCTGCATGATTTCCGCTGTTATCTGTGTGTTCCTTCGTTGAGTTTGACACCTCTACAATTTACCATTTGTTAGTGTATTGTTTTGGCTCATTTCTATTGCAAGATTTGTGTTTAAGTCTCTAAGTATTTGCTTTTAAGGAACAAAATATAACATTGACTGTGAGTGTGTTGCTTACTCGCATTCTGTACAGTGTGAAGCCGGGCCCGGCTATGATTAGAACCGCTGTTTGCGAGTACAGTAGGTTGATTCTTATCACAGTTGTCATATTTGTCCTCCAACGTTTTCCCTCGGAGACGCCGTAGCTTTACTTCGAGAAAGCTGTAGGCTTGTCTAGAGAAATTCTAATGTTTCTTGCAGCTATCTGATCGAGCTTAAAAGCAAATACTTGGAGACTTAAACACAAATCTAAATAAACAAGAGTGAAGCGACGAAAAGGTCGAAAGACCGAAAAATATACGGCAAATGTACAAATGGCACGAACCGTAGGAGTCGTGTTTGGCCTGTCTGTTTTATTTACATCAGTGCTTCTTCCTGAACAGGCTTCAGCTGTCTCACGTTCTCAAATTTAGAACTTAAAGCGTGATGAACGGCATTTCTGAACGAACGCGAGAAGTTATCTTCTTCCTTTGTTGACATGTTGTCTTGGAGCGTGACGATCTGCCTTGCAGTGAAGTTGTTCGATGTCGCCAATCAGGGCCATTGTTATATTGTTAATTCCCTGCGGACATGGGAGTATCCAATCGGTGACCCAGTTCAATTTCTGAACTGATTTCTCTCATGGAAATGAGGTTGCGTGCTCCTGTGACCAGAGGTTATTTTTTTCTCCTCGGCGCTTTGCGCCTCGTTAACGCGGCTTCGCCGCGAAGTATCGATCAGAAAAAAAATATCCTCTGGAACCCAGGGTATATCTGACATTCCATCAAACTTACTTTTCTATCGAGCTATTCGAACGCCACCGATTGAAAATATAGTGACGCTGTGGGGAATTTCCTTATGCATCCGATTGATTCCCAGAGACTCTGAAGACTCCCAAAATATCCACAAATCGTCGTTTTATTCCACTGTACTGATCGTCCCGAATTCATTCAAAGGATTACAACAACAGCTCAATTGTTCACGCGTTTCGTACCGGAAACGAGATATCGTGTGATATAATAATAATAATAATAAACTTTAATAAATACTCCCAAAAAGGTTTTTCAGTACCTATTTACAAATAAAAATGCAAGCTATATCTAACAAGTTAATATTGTTAAATTCTAAGTGTCATTCAATCATTCATTCATTCATTACAAGTTTCAGAGCTTTCTTAAAGGCCTTTACAGTTGTAACGTTTCTCAGGTCTTCGTCCAACATGTTCTACAGGGATACTGCTCTATAGGCGAAGGTCCGTTGGCCGGAGGCTGACCTGATTGATGGGATCTCGAACTTGTCATGATATGAAATCAGAGATGAAATCACAATAACTCAGTCGCTTAGAAAACAAAACAATAGTCACGAGTTTTTATTAGCGTCGCAACTTGTCAGGCTAGAGTTACAACCGTTCCCCACACTCCCCCTATTAAAGTTCTACGTAACTTTAATAAAGGATCGGTGCGTTAGTCCTCTTCGTTTTCTTTGGCGATCACTCCCACCAAACGCTCAGTCGCCACGCGACTCGCCTGTCTTCTTGTTCTGTTTACAGGCCGATCCTGTTCGTTACCATCCTCAGGGTTCTCTCTGGTAGCACCGTTAGCTGAATCAAGGTCACATTCACCACCAATTTCCAAATCGCATACCAGGTGTAGTGGTCTCTCGATGATGTATCCGTTGCCTGTTAGGATCCTGTATCCTCTTGTAACGTTGTCCTTTGCAATGATTGGCTCGATGATCCGTCCGATCTTCCAATTATCCCTGTTCTTTGTTGAATCCTTAAGTAACGCGATTGCGCCCTTGTTCATTGTAGCTTCACGTTTTGCCGTTGACCGGGCTTTGATGCGCTCTTGAAGGGCAGGAAGGTACCCGTTTAGCCACCGTTTGCGGACGTTTTCTCGACACTTCTTGAGGTATCGGAATCTCCAGGTCATCATGTCTAGCCCCTCGCCATTAGTGTTGTCTCTGTTTTCTTCAAGAAATTGAGTTGGTTGTCCTCGGAACAGCAAATTTGGCGTGATGACTTGCTGCTCGAATTCTTCTTCCATATAGGAAAGAAGTTGGTTGTTCAGAAATCTCCACTTCCAGCAAAACCTCTTCAAGCTCCTCATATCTCAACAGAGCTTTCCCAATCGCTTTGGATAGGCAGCTCTTCATGATGCCGACCAACCTCTCGAAAAAGCCTCCCCACCACGGAGCTCGAGCCAGGTTGAACTTCCACTCGATGTGTTTAGTAGCTAGGTAGTTAAAAGATCCTCATCTTTCCTCAATGTTGATAACCACTTCTTTGTAGCTTGAAACGTCTTGGCGTTGTCACTGACTATTTGCAATGGTGATCCTCTTCGCGCGACGAACTCCTTAAGACCTCTCTTGAACTCTTCCGCTGTCATGTCCTTGCAAATTCTGAGATGCACCGCTCTTGTGCTCGCACAAGTGAAGAGTGCAACGTATGCTTTGCTTGTCTCGTTCTTTCCAGATTTGTATAGCAGTGGCCCCACGAAGTCAACTCCAGTAACGCTAAATGGTTCGGTGAATTCCGTGTGGAAAGAGGGTAAGGTAGCTTTGAGCAGGGTTCTCAGAACTTTCACTCACTCGATACCTCTTACAGTGGTTGCAGTCGTATCGCACACTCTTAACCAGGGATCGTAATTTCGGGATCCAGTATTTCTGTCGCACCTTGCTCATTGTTGCTGAAACTCCCTCGTGTAACATCTGCGTATGGCAGTGCTTTATGATCCGTCTCGCCAAAGTAGATTTCCTTGGAATGAAAATTGGGGTGTATCCTTGAATTCTTCCATAGCATCTTGTTAGCCCTGTCTCATTTTTAGCAAGCTATAGGTTAGTCGTTATGTCGCCGGTGTTTTGCGTAATTTGTACCCAGACTCCCTCTGCTTCCCATATCCCTGATTTGGTAATTGGTCCACTCTGTCTTGACCTTCTACAACCGTTTATGAAACGTTTCATGTGGGCCGTTATGCGTAATAGTTTCCAGTAGTAGAACTTGGTCAACAGCTCTTCTGCCCAGCTCTTCACGATTCCCTGAGTCGTTTCCTCCGTCAGTAATATTACTTCTTTCTTGTTTCTCTCGGATTTAGCTTCATCAGTTTCCAAGATCGTTGGTTGCAATGGTCTGTTTGACCCGTCGGATAGCCAGCTAGGTCCCTTGAACCAATGTGCTTTAATCTTGCTTGACGCCCGAGTTCCAAAATCGCTTTGGTTTTCGTTTGTCGGGACGTAGCTCCATGTTGCTTCCGTCAGCTCACCAATTTTCTTCACTCGATTTCGCACGAAAGTTGACCATTCCCCACGGTTTGCCAACCAACACAGAACTGTCACACTATCCATTTGTGATAGGCCGTGATAGGAGGGGCCGCCAATGCTTTGCTCACGTTGTTTTGCAGCTTCGCCAGGGTGTGCGCTGCAACTAACTCTAGTCTTGGAATGCTCATTTCTTTTGGTGCAACTCTTGATTTTGCAACAAACAAGTTATGGTCAACTGGAGTTAAGTCTTGGTATGTAACGACATAAATCGAAGCACAGACAGCCACCTTGCTGGCGTCGGCAAAACCATGGATCTTGAAGTGGTTTCCATGTGACTTGAAAATACATCGCGAAACTGTGATAGATAGTGCCTTTCGCAAACTAGTTTGCCACGCCTCCCACTTCTTCTGAATGTCGTTAGGCACTTCTTGGTCCCAGTGTAGCTTCAGGAGGCACACTTCATTGAACATAAGTTTGGCGGTGATCGTGACAGGGGCATTCCAACCAAGTACATCATAAACATTGTTGATGACGGAGATCATATTCCGTTTGGTTAAAGGCTTGGCCGTTTTTAAGCACGTTTTCGAAGTCGATACGCAGGGTGTCACTCTGCTTGTCCCATGGGGTTCCAAGGATTTTGGTAGTGCTGTTTCCCGGCTTGTTTCCCACCAGGCTCTTGGCGTATGTCTCTTCTTCATAGGCTTGTTTCTCTGAATTCAAATTCTCCACATTGCTGTGCCACTTGTGCGAGGTAAAGCCACGTTCTGGAAGTATTTTAATGGACTCTTCTTTGAACCTCGCCGTGTCTTCCTCTGTAGCTCCTCCCCCTAAATGTCATCGACATTAGTGTCTTTTAAAAATGATTCTGCTGTTTTAGGGAACTCTCTCTTGTAATCTTGCACGTGCTTTTGAAGTGATGTACTCCAGGTCTTTGTCAGTCTCCATCAAGTAATCGGCGGTCGCATCCTGAGATTTTTCCAAGCGTTTAATTAATTCTCCAATCTGCTCGTACGTCCCAGAAACATCCTCTGCATTTCCACTAGCTAAAATTTCCTCGATTTCGTTCAGTTTTAGCTTCGCTACTTCCAACTGTTTCTTAAACTTGTCGTCCGTTTGAGCCATGCTGAGGTGAACATATAACTATGCACTCACTCCAATGTGTGCTGACGCAACGTGTGTTGGTTTTTGTACGATGAAATAACCATGTGATCCTGTTAAGTCCTAGCACCTCCTGGCAGGTATGGCGCGTTATCAGTGTCAAAATTATGTTTGTCTTAATGTTTTGAATTTA
>CBDDTI010000130.1:0-7141 GCA_965233585.1 bacterium | reverse complement strand
TTTTTATTTTACTTTGCATGAATGTTAACCTTTTAAGCCCTAAGGGGTCTCCCTTTGACAAGTAAAATCGTCTGGCGTTAGACAGAGTAAAATCTATCAGCCACTCTTAGGGAGTAAAGGGTGAAATTTTGAGGTGGGGTCGTATGGGTAGATTTTGAAAAAAAACGTGACTTAACCTTCTAGTGCCCAGTCTCTCATTGGGTACTCAGTCGCCCATTTTGGCCATTTGTTGACATAGAATTGTTCAAATTTCGCATGGAATGGTAAAAGTCTGACTTAAGCAAACAGTAAATAGTGAAGGGAAAAGCAGCTTGGAACCTCTTTTAAAAGAGTTAAAAGTTGTGCTCTTATACTCCATCAAAACTGTAGTAAGCCACCTTAAACGGCCACTTGAACCAGTTATGTTCATCTTTCCAATAGTAATATTGTATGTAATGATTGAAGTTTTATTTTTAATTTTGTAAACTAGTATATCTGTATTTCTAAAGCAGAGCAGAAGTTGTATTGTAATATATCTGTTTAAGATGTAAGTCAACTTAGCCCAGTTATGAAATTTGACCCTACTTCATTAATACGACCACATTTTCATGGCCATATTAGCGGGGTTCCACTATGCTATTAATCATCCTTGCGCTAACACACATAAAGCAGTATTGTAACATGTAATAATAAATATTACAATACCTGTTCCAGGCTTGTCCAAGAGGTTACAGCACCAATGGCACAGTTTGTTTGGAGTGTTTGTCATCTCCAGATTTGTACGATTGGTTATATCTTGGGTTTATGGCATTTTTATCCCTAATATTTCACTGGTTCTTTATTGACTTCTTTGCCAAGAGGGACAGAAAAAAGTATGTTTTAATTGCTATCTATATCACTCATAGCAAGTGAAAACATGAAAATATATTCAAGTTGCTGTGAGCCTAAAATCTTATATTAATATTCTAAAATAGTTTATTGAATGAATGTACTTGTCCTGGTTGGCAAATGCACTTGTGCAATAGTGACTGTTGCCACTAAGTAATTCTTAAATATATATTATTAGGCTTTCAAGTAAATTATACCACATTATTATGTCTTAAAACCTTGGACATACAAATCACCTAAAATGTGAGGTTTATTACCCTGCCAACCTATTTGTTACAAATAACTGGACCTTAAACTGGTATTCTCAAGTACAAAATGTTATTTTTGGATCAGGGATTGAGGGGTGTGAATTCAAATTAGGAGACTGCCAATTTTTTTCTTGGTAGTGTCATGAGGGCATGCCTTGAGCCATGCTCCAGAAACAGTGTATAAATATAAGATTGGAAGGGGGAGGGACAACCTCCTCAGCCCCCGACCCTGCCATCCCTGTGGATACAGTCTTGATACTCATTTGGTGGTATCACTTGTACTCTAGTAACACATTAAAGTTGGATAATTAAGTGAGTTATTGTTTAGGCTATAAATTGAAAAGAGTAATAACCAAAACTGATTGTTATATTGTCAGGTCATCTCATTAGAATCAGGTAGACAAAGTAATTAAATAGAATACTTATAACCTCGTAAAAAACTAAAAGTGGTCCCACTTCTCTTCTTGTAAGCTGAATGAAAACAAAAATCAACACATCCTTGTTTATACTGAAATTTAAACTTCTCTCCGCCAAGTACAAGTTTCAGGTGACATTTCATAGTTGGGCCTGTAAGTACTGTGTAGAATCAAATTATTTTGTTGCAAATGGTGTGAATTTCTTTTTGTAGTATCTTTGTTCTTTGCCTGAGTGCTTTTGTTGAAAGTGCCTTAGCCGCTGTGTTTTCTCTTCTTGCAAGCAAACCTCAAGGTTAGTTATCAGCGAAGTAATATAACACAGGGAGTATTTTGAGAGGCACAAAGTAGTAAGGAGATAAACTTCAGGGTCATAGCCAGACTGACGTTTTTAATTCTCAAGGTATTATGAGAAAAAACGACTCGTACAAAATCACAGTAATTCTCACCACAAATCTCTAAACTTTATCACATTGCTAAAAAATGTTTCCTGTATTGCTGGGCCTCTTAAGGGGGTGTTTGCTAAACAATAAAAATAATGCCTGTTTCAAATGTCAAACTTTACATGGGCTGAATCTAATTAATTTGTGTCTAAAAGGCCTTAACCTGCTGTGAATCATGCTTGAAACAATGGCAGGGATTCACTCTAAGGCTGGCCTGTGAATGCAGACATTATTCCAGCTGTTGCCTGTCTTTCCTCAGAGACAAGGGACAGCTGGAAGTACATTCCCTTTGCAGGCTACTCAATGACAGGTAGCCTTCATTTGGAATCTTTCCAAAGTTCAACGAAAGGGCATCAAAACTTTGGTTTTATTTTCTGATTGATATTTACCAGGTAACTTAAGCTTGACATCCTGTGAGTCAAAGCAGATTGCAGACTGGTACACTATATTCTTCAATCCAAAGCCTGATTATGTCAACACCCTTCACTGCACACAAGAAGCTGTTTATCCTCTGTAAGTATGTGATTTGTTTTCAAATGAAAGGTGCTATTACTGTGACAAGCTCGTTTCAAGTCTGGATCTTTTTTATTACTTATGGAATCTTCAGTGTGCAAAGAAAGTCCTGTCTGCTAGCCCTGCGGGCTAATAGATTTCCAGTCTGTCCAGTGGATTCTGTCCATCACTTACCCCCAATGGACAAGCAAATTTCTTAGGGAATATTTTGAGGAAATTCAAATTACGGAAGAACTGCACATAACAGATGAACTTTCTGGAGGCTAATAAGAAGTATTTTCTGGCTAATACATCATAGGTGGAGCTTGTCCAAAAGGCGGCCATCAAAAATTTGTTTTGTTTTGTACCCTGTAGTTTTCTATCTACGATAGACAGCAAATGACATATCACCATTGGTCTGTAAACTACTGTTGTTTATGTTAATCACACCAGGTACACCATAGTGCTTATGTATTATGTATTCTCGGTGGGACTCCTGTTTTTGTTGCGGCCCATCATTTCACACCAGTTCTGTGATGGCCAGGGGCTTGCCTCCATTTATGCTGCACTGTATTTCCTGCCCTCACTTGCAGTGCTTCATGCCTTGTTTGGTGGACTCATTTGTAAGTAGTTAATCTCCATAACCTCATTGAAATGTTGGTGAGTTAAACTTAAGGCTTTATGTTCCACTGGGCATTCCCTGATTCCGGGATTGAGTGAGTGAGTGTGTTAAAACTGACTTTAGTGTGCTAGTATGATTATATCTGTACGTTCGTACGCGCGCTGTGATTGGTCAATTTAGCGGTCCGTACTCTCCTGCACGGACCGCTAAAATTTAATGCTTTTTTGTTGCTATACTATTGCAATTCAATTGCGTGATTTATATCGCCAAATTTTCCCAACTTATGTAGGAAATAAAAGTTTAAAACTTTCTTTTACTCTAAAATTGTGTACTAAAGCGCGCTAACGACCTAAAAACGATTACCAATTGATTCGTTTTGCTTTCGACCTGCTTCAGAAATTTGAAACCGTTCCTCATGAATGGAAATTGTTGCCGAACCCTTCAGACACACAATAGAGATATAATGAATATCTTACTGAGTTCGAAGTCCGTACCGTAAGTTACGGACCGAGTTTTTTTCTCCTACGATTTATGGCCCGCGCGCTTCGTGCTTGAGCCATATATCGAAGGGGAAAAAAAACTCGGTCCGTAACTTACGGTACGGACCTCAAACTCGGTTAGTAAGAGGTATGTAATAATAATATACGATTTATGAATGTAGCATAGAGTAGTCATGTAATATTGTCGAAGAGAAAAAGGATAAGGAATCGTCTACTTAGTAAGACCCCTAGTAGTGTATTAAAATGTATTTCTTTTCGGTGCTTGCTCTTTATTAGTTCCTATTGCTATAATCAGAGCCGGGTTGTTCGAAAGCCGGTTGACGTTAACCGAGGATGTAACATTAACTGCAGCATTATTTTTTCTTTTTTAAAAATGTTTTTCACCTCTAATGTTTGATGTAGATATAGATTTGTAAAGCTTAGAACTGCAGGGCAAACAATATAAACAGACACCTCACCAAAAAGTTACAAAACTGAAATCAAAATTCTCGCTGTATTATGCTTTATTCATTTACGACTATTACTCTAATAGACTGGCCTTAATTTTTAATGATTTTTTTTTAAGAGTATTGTCATCATTATCATCATCAACATCACCATCATCATTTATTAAAATTCAAATTTAACAATTTTTTTTTAAATGTACACAATCCGCATATAGCATTGCTAATCGAGGCGGGCTGTGTAACTTACAATAAGATAAGATACATTACAAATACATTACGTTACAAATACATTACATTATAATAAAATTCAGAAAAATATATCATTATTAAAATCAGGTAAATAAATAAATAGAATAAATAGGTATACACTTATATTCACAAATAGCTAGGATTTACATGAGAAGAGAAAGAACCTATAATAAGTCATAGAACTAAAGAAATTAATAATAATAATAGCTATTAGAGTTTGATTAATGATAATTAGTTATTTTCAACATTAGCGTAGAGACATCAACGTAATCATCCTCATTACCAAGTACCGCAAGTAATATCAACAAAGTGCATCAATGTCAAATCAGACTGACAAATAAAAGCGCGAACCAGTTATGGCAAATTTAACATTCGTTTTTTTGGAGTTAAAGTTTGGAATTCCATTGATAAGTCGTCGTACTTGTTTCATTAAAAGAATCGCTCATCTCCAACTACTGACTGGCTCATTGATGTACGCTTCCCCTTGATTGTCCTTTGTGTGTGCGCGTGTGTGCGTGAACGGTAAACCGTGTCCATAGTCTTATATTAATGTAGGGTATTTGCAAATTTTTTGCCGCTTTGTTCAGCCACTTAGCTCGATTAGCTTTGCTATTTCTAAGTGGTTGTGCTCCTTTCCTTTGTATTTTTTTGTGTGCATTTTTGTCTACACTATATCATTTCTGGGACACGAATAAAGATTGTTGTTGTTGTTGCTTACCCTGGGTTAGCTTAATCAGGCTTTGAACAACCCGGCCCGGACTGTAGCTTTTTTTACTCTCTGGCTTGTAACCCGTGTAACCCGTGTAACCCGTGTCTCGGATTCTTGTAAATAAAATCGATTCTTGCTGGCGGCTCCCTCCACCGTTTGTTCTGGTTTGTTGTATTACTTGTCTCTTTTACTTATAACACAAATGTTTTCTATTCGGCTGAGCGAAGCGAAACAGAAAAGAATACACTGCAAACCAAAACATACCTACAAACAACCAACTTGGAAAAAAATCGTTTAGATTTCCCACGGTATTTTGATGTAGCTTTACACACAAGGTCTAAGTGGCTGAGGGCAGATAGAGGTTCTCACCATAATTTAATTTATTTTGTCTGCAGATTATTCTTATCCCTATGCAACATTAGTTCTTTCTATATTGAGTACTGCCGTGGTCCTGGCCAAGAACAAAGTTACGGTGGGTAGTTGTGTAATGTTATTTATACCATGCCCTAAAAAACTGCAGCCAATCACAATACAGGAAAGCCGTTGTATTAAGATGATATGACATCCAACGTTCCCATCATACTCCGCATGTACTGTATGTCGTATGCATTGTGTTGGCCTGTGTACGTCAGACAGTTATTTCGGGCATTCATGTACTCGTTTTTTATTTTACATTGCGTTTCACAAAACTTTTGACAAACGGTTTCCGAAGTTGGTTTGAAATTCCCGAAGTTCGCTACGAACATGGCAGTTTCATTACGTAGTTGTCAATCAAATCGTGAACTTCGAAACGAAATTGTGAATTTTAGGCCGAATTTCGTTGGGAAGCTGCGTTAATTTTAAGTACGAGTGCAAATGAAGTTAGTGTTGTTGCTGTAATTTCTGACACTACATTATACATTGTCTGACAAGATGTCATTTTTCTTCTTTTTAGGATGTCCGTCAGTTGATCAGAAGCAAACGCCACGTGACCATCATACTGGCTCACTGGCTGGCGCATGCGTATGGCATCTTGGCAGTCACGTTATTAAGCAAACCTTCAATTCATGGACCGATGTTTACGCTGGTGCTGGCTCCAGTTCTGTTCTTTTTGCTGACACACTCTTTTACTGAACCAAATAAATTTAAGACTTAGGAAATCATCTTTGGCGCGGCAAGGAAATGATGAGACGCTTTCAGCAGCATTGTCACATGTGACTCATCCAAGTAACAGCTGCGCCGGAAGTAAGACCAAAGAAATCTACTGTGAACAGCGGTCATACTAAAAACTTAACGCCACTTCTGGCGTTTCGTTTCTTTGAAAGCATGTGCAAGTAGTTTGTAAAACGAAAAAGAACAAAGGCGACTTGTTCAAGCCGATGAATAATTGTCTGTATACCCCGTCTGTATAAAGCCGCCGCGCTAATGAGAAATATCAGTAATGAGGCAGTCTATTTCTATAACGTTGCTGGAAGACAATGAGACTGGGTATACATGTACAAAACAAACATCAGACAAGTAAACACATATCAGTATTCAGGACGCGTGCGATTCTGAGCCTTGAATAAAGTAAAACCAGCCCCGTTCACGAGAAATTTGAAAACGGCAATTCACTCTGAAAATAACGCATCAAATGTTTTTTTTTTCCGTTCACATTTACGCCGGAGAAATTGGATTTGTGTTTGAGACTTTCTGCCAGCACAATTTGAAAGAAGTTTTCAAATGTCATTTGTACAGTAAATCCTATACGAAAAGTCATTTATTACGAGATTATATGTCTGAGAAAATTGCGAACGTGCCCAAATCTATACTGTAGTGCCAGTAAGGCCCGGGTCAAACGCCGAACTTCACATGAGCCGAATCGAATGCTGATGAGGGAGAACAAAGAGTCTTTCTCATTTGCATTTCATTCGGCTCATGTGAGATACAGCGTTTGAGACCGGCCTTTATAGGATGAAAGATAAATTTGCCTTCTCACAGCCAATGACCGTGAAGTAATTTTGTCAGAAAAATAATAATGCCAGTAACCCTACATGTACTTACTCTATGATCAATGTACATATATCATTTGTATTTTGTGTTTTATGTCACATGCATCGTGACGACCTATATAACGGCTATATAAGCGGTAAATCAAACACTGTCTGTAAATAAGGGCTTGTGGTTCTTGATA
>CBDDTI010000129.1:5000-9102 GCA_965233585.1 bacterium | reverse complement strand
GTCGAGAGATCTTAGCGGGAGCCATTATTAAATGCACTTGACTTTGACGCCATGAAAGAAAGAGTTATCTGTGGGAAGGTGGGCAAATATTTATATCGAGGTATACGGTGTTAGTGTGAGAGGCCGTAATTGAAAAATAATGTAATCATGACAGCTGGTTTGAACTCTGGTTGGTTAAGCGATTGTTTAATCTTTTATACTCAGGCTTAGCTGTAACTTAAAATAGGTTTCAACGAGGAACAAAATCCCTGCGAAAACTTCTCCTACACATGCAATCTTCGCCATTCGTTGAGTAGTATCCCCTTGACTGGGGGAGAACTATGCTAGACAAGGTTTCTACTCAGTTTTGCCGTTGAAATACGTCACTACATGGAATTTGCTTTTCAATGAAGTTGAACGTGAGCTGTTGGGTGTTGCTTGATGAACTATAAAGAGCTTCCCAATTAAATCGTTTATCCGCACAATAATTCATAGTTGTCTATTGAATAAACGTTTGTGGGTCCGTTACATAATGCAGTTCACGATGCAAATCCACAAGTAATCTTTGTTATATTGCCGTTTGGAAATCACCTATGGCTCCAAAAACTTGCTTTGCACCTGATGCATTGTATCTCTTAGCAGGCATTGCTTATTTGCGTGTGGACTTGAGCAGAAAGTTAGCCTCGAAATGCAAATTTATAACTTAGTGAAAGCAGTTGCAAGCCCTTTGAACTCGTCTGCCTAGCAAGGTGCCTCGGTTATGTTAATCAAAACCAGTTACTCACCAAACTGGAAGAGGTAGCTAGGCACGATATTTTGCGGGTTACTTACCGGTAAACAATGGTCCTCCGAGGTTTGCAGAGGCGTTACACTCTTACAAAAGGTTGCGTATTCGAGATGAAAGTCATGGTATTTTTTAAGGCGTCTAAAACGCCTTATGTTTTTACGTGACTGAAATAGCTGAACTCTAGACCAGCTTTGAAGTTGTTGAAAGTGAATGCCATCCGATACCCCATTTATACCTACGTACATTATCAAGAGATCTGCGATAGAGGAAAACAAGATTGTGTGGGAAACGTGATAATTTGGTTCGGATCTTAATTTCACTGGAATGTGGAACCGAGAACTTTGTCCACCTATCGACATTTCGAGTGATTCCTGCTTTCATTTCACCGTATACAAAGTTGTGCTTGTGGATGCCTCATTGAGAGTAATTGAAAATTAATTTTTAAAGAGTAGGTTGTGTCTACAAATACATTAAATGGAACAAGACCCCGTTTACCCTTTCAATTTTCCTTGTTATTGTTGAACTGTGGGTTGATGTCTTTAGCTACTCCACAAGTGCTTGTGGGTTATGACGTCATTACATTTAAAGTAATTTTGGTCGTCTTGTTTCAGTTACTCAGCACTGAATTTGTATGCGCAGGAATTTTAGCAGTCAAGTGTATATATATGACAGGTGTCTATTTTATTTCTTTATTAGTCTGTAGCTAAGCAATTTGAACAGCATCGATCTAGACGGAAAAGGTCACTATAAGACCTGTAACTGACTCCCAAGTAAATAAGTGGTGAAATTTACCTATCGTGCTCTTCCACTTTGTGTTCTGGGTTGGTGTGGTTTTTACATTTCACTTGTTTCGGCGAATATATAATGTTATTGTTCCACTTGATAATATCTAGTTAATTAGTTAGGATAACATGAAAATGGAAAGTTCTTTTATTTGTTTCTAAAAAAAGATACCATTTAAGCAGGAATAACAACACTATCTAGATCAGGTATTTGTTTTGGCAATAATTATACAAATAAAGAGGCAATCGAGAATTAAGAGCAATGTGCAGAAAGGATAGCAAATATCACAAAACAACAACATACAGTTTTTTCAATCATGGTTCTGGTGATTTCGTTTAGTATGAGCACAAAGCAACACATTTCATTTTACATTGTCAGGCAGAAGATACAAAATCAACTGCTGGTTTGTACATTACTTAGGGTTACAGTGTATGCTTTTGATAAGATACGTTTTGTGGATTCTCCTTAATTTATGCGCTTCGACTTTAAGGTAGACTTCCTGAAAACATATTCTAACTGTTGTTCCTTTTAGGTCGCCCAGTCGCTTCCTCTGAGGCCGACGTGTGATTACAACTTGACGACTGCAAAACTACGTTAGGTCGACCTGTTCCGAACTTACACTACACCAGTCTGCTAAAGCGCTGATCAGTATCTTTCATGATCGTGATTAATTTGCAATCAACGGAATACCTAAGTACAATCGAGTGAAGTGGTATCGACAAAAAGCACTCAAATAGTCAAGCTAAGTTGTTATTTCAAGTTAGTCCACTGCGATCATACTCCGCTAAAATAACACAAGACTGCGAGATTCGTGAAATTCGATGAATATTTTGCAAGACTTGTGTTTGTCAAGGTCAATTGGCCACCCCTTAGTGCTCTGCAATATGATAATACTGTAGACGATAACTTTGCCTTTTAAAATATCATTTCACGCAAATGTGATACCGAAGCTGGCAGCTGTAACTTTTCGCGCTCAAGTTGGACCTCCCGTTTTCCTTTTCGCTCCCAACTGAAAAAGAAGAAACCCAGAAGGGATGGGAAAAGAGGGCCGTTACTCCGGAAAATCTGGCATAGGGTAAAATATAGACTGGACCAATGGACCCTTTGACTATTGGACTATTTTTTGGACCATTTTTTTGACCATATTTTGGACCATTTTCTAAACCCGTTTTTATCAAAAAGTAATATTTAGGGAGTGATGGGTAGGTATGTTCTTCATCTTTGGGGCCAGGGAGAGTGGAAATTGGTAACATGGAAATGGCCTCGAACGAGTTACGAGTACAGTGAACTCTTTCTCGTAAGTAGGCACCCTTGGAAATTAGAAAAAGTGTCCGTATGGTGAATCTCCACTTACTGGAGAGTTAATTAACACGTGCAACTCTTTATTGATGTCAAATGCTAAAACTCGAAAAAAAGGGATATAGAGTGTGGACTCGTGAAATCAGAATCACTCAGCAGATTCTTACTAGTTCCCTGGTATTTCTCTTGCTGTTATCGTTTCTATTATCGTGGTGTCACACTAGCAACCGATAGACAGACCCCGATAGACATCACTAAATTTCTACACCTAATTTTTCCTTAGCAGCCGAATTTCTTTCCTCAGCAGCCGATAGACATTAGTAAATTTCCACCTCTAATCCTGGCGATGCAATATTCACTTTTGACGTTTTATTATGAGAACTGTACTACACTCATCGTAAACCATCCTATAAAATTCAATTCGCTCTTTATCTTTTCAGTAGAAACCAAGTATTTTCCTTTCAGAGAGAGGAATAACAAAACGACTACCATCTTTCGCGATCACATGCGACAAAATGAAATTCACAAGCTAAGGCGGACTGAAAACACGTTTTTCATAATGGAGACTGTGTCGGGAACTGTAACAGAATTTCGTTTTGTCCCTGATGTGATTGCGAAAGATGGTAATAGTTTTTTATTGCTCTGTCTGAAAGGAGAAACATTAATTAGCCTTTGTCTTTGCCTTTGTCTGGTGTACTGAAAAGATAAAGGTCGGTAAAGAGAGAATTGTATTTTATAGGATGGCTTATGACGAATGAGGCATAATTCTCATAATAAAACTGCGAGACGCATGTGAATAATGTTTGGCCAAGAAGAACTAGAAGGGGAAATTCAGTGATGTCTATCGGCTGCTAGCGCTACAGCGCGTAGTAGAAACGATAACAGCAAGGAAAATGTTCTTATCCACACCGGAAATACCGGCAGGGAACTAGTAAGCAATTGCTTAGTGATTCGTGATTTCACAGGTCGATTTCAAAGACAGATGGGTGAATTCTGTCCATTATTATTATTATTATTATTATTATTATTATTATTATTATTATTATTATTATTTTTAAATATACAGGTATTAGGTATCCGTCCTTGCAATTGCTGACTGTTGGTTCAAATTGCGGCGATATACCATTTCTGTCATTGTTTTGGGGCCATTTTCATGTTACCATTTCTACCCTCCTCGGCCCCATAGATGAATAAAATACCTACTCTATACTAAATATTGCTTTTTGATAAAAAGCGGGTTTAGAAAATAGTTCA
>CBDDTI010000128.1:10000-12915 GCA_965233585.1 bacterium | reverse complement strand
TTCACTCAACTTTTTAAACATTTTTGTGCATATCTCAGGCTCCATTCGTTAGATCACTCGGATCTGGGCATCATTGGAAAGTCCTTTTCCTCCTGCAGAAGTTGAGTATAGTTGATGCCAATTTTGGTCAAAAGTGATGACATCAGAAGTGTAAGAAAGGCCAAGGTTTGTCATGGCCGGTTACAGGTGGCACAGGAGTCAATGGGTTAACAAAAAAACCTCAAGTCCAAATTTTGCAGAATTTCTGGCGTTTTTGGTCTCGGTTTAGATACATTTTTTCAAATTTATCAAAAAAGGACCCATCTTTTTTTCATGATGAACCCATTGCCTCCTTTTTGCAAAAAATACATTTTTTTGACATTTTGGTGGTTTTTAGGCTGGATGTCTTCCAAATTAGCTTTAATGCGGTCGAAAATGCACTTGCAACACAACAGCCACTATAGCATTGCACTTGACCACATTGTGACTCGGGCATGTGCAGAAATCAAAATTTTGAGATTGTTTTCGAACGAGAAAGTGACCTACTTTTTTAGGCTTTTTGACTTTTGGGATTTTTTTTGCCGTTCCTTTTTCCCCTTTTCTTTTCTTTTTGCTGCAGTGATTGGCCTTCTACTGGGCCTTCTTGCGGTTAAAAACTTCTAAGAAAGCGTCATTGAGACGGGCAATTTTTAGCATGGAGCAGCCAGGTGTAGTGGCAGGAAATTTTGCTTTGAGTTTTTCAATCAACTTTTCGAGATCACTCGGATCTGGGCATCATTGCAAAGTCCTTTTCCTGCTGCAGAAGCTGAGCATAGATGATGCCAATTTTGGTAAAAAAAGTTGAGGTCAGAAGTGGTAGAAAGACCAAGGTTCATCATGCCCGGTTACGTGCGCCACAGAAGTCAATGGGTTAAATTGAAATCAGAACCAATCACATCTGAAGTAAGATTGAGTTACTATGGTAGTATGAACCCATGTAATGTACCAGCCAAATCGAAGCTTCAACTTCCCCCCCCCCGGGCAACCCCCCAAGCATTTGAATTTTTGGAAAATTTTTGTTCAAATTCCCCCCTCACCGGGCCGAAATGCTGTTCAAATGCCCCCACCCCCAGGAGAATTTCCAGATTACGTTTTTAACTTTTCAGTGGCTTCTATTATGCTTCTGAAGCTGTGCATGTAAACATGGCTTATTAGACAACACATATTTACATACTATAAATATAAATTGGTCTTAAACACCTTCAAATACGAAACACAGCTTGTGTAGGCCTTTCGTTTTCAACCAATCTGCGACAAATACGCAATCCTTTCCTTTGAATTCATCAAAGCTTGACGTCTCCGCCATGATTTATCTCGTAACATGACATCGAGGCTAGCGATCAAATTCCCCACCCCCTATAAGTGGTGATCAAATTCCCTCCTTCCTGGGCAAGAACAGACGTCAAATGCCCGGGGTATGCCCGGGGGGAGGGGGGGGTTGTTGAAGCTTCGATTTGACTGATACATAACCTGTATCTCAAAACCCCACCCTGACAATCAAAACAAAAAACTATAACAATATCATCTGATCATATAATAAACCAAAGACATGCTTTGATGTGAAAAAAGCTCCATTCCTATAAAGTTATTTCACAGCTAAGCATTTTTCTTGTCAAAAAAAGACACAACACTAGTAAAATTATTTCGGTATGAAGTGACTTTATGACGTTGCCACGTGAATCGTGCAAGTACACTATACCTTTCGTCTCAAACACTAGGAAAGGGGTAGGGATAGAGTGGCAAAAGAAGCTGAGGAAAAAGGAGTAGAAACAGAGAATTGCCTTAGACAAATAGCACAGCCAATTAAAACAGTACAGTTCCAAGTTTGAAAAATCACCCCTAGTTCTAAGTGTCTCAAAAAACCAGAAAACTGTTTCAACCAAATTTTCTTTAACATGTAAAATTCAAAGCAAAAAGGAAGCTTCGCCCACACAAGTATGCTGTGTGGACCTATTTTTAATAATTGTTTTATCCTCTATTCGGAGCTCCGTTATAGTTCTTAAGACATTAGGCGACAGAACTGTAATGCTACACATCTCTTTTCTGTGCGAATGGTATTTGCTTTGACGTTCAATCGATCGATGTCACAATAACCTGTGCAAATAATGTTTCCAGTTTCCCTCCCTATGTGCATTTTTTTTAAAATAGATATCTTAATCTTTGAAAGAAGTAAAGGAACAGAACGAAAAAAAAAAAAAAAGGATTGGCCGACCTCGTATCGAACCAGTGTCACGGGAAAACTAAGTCGACTCTGACCCGTTCAGCGCCTTATCCGCTTGCGCTAACGATACAGTGTTGAATGATTAAGGTATTATAGTGACTTCATCGTTTAGCGAAACAAATGGTTCTTTTGTTTTTCATTCAGCAAAAGGTCCCTAGAGGATGCCCTCGGAAAAATGTTTTTTTTTCGCATACGTAATATCTCAAAAAAGAAGCAAGCTTCAGGGAAAAAACATGCAGAACATTGTTTAAGACACCTAAACAAAACTGCATGCGAAATTTGGAGCGTTTTTGACAAAGTTCTATTTTGCGTAAAATACCTACCGCCCTTTTTCCACCGAACCCTTCAATTTGTTTACCCATGGAGCACTAAGGAGCTCACAAGAACTTGTTCAGAAATGTCATGCATTCCAGAATCGAATTGGAATTTGGAAATGTTGGTTTTTAAGGAGAGGGGAAAACTGGAGTACCCGGAGAAAAACCTCTCAGAGCAGAGTAGAGAACCAACAACAAACTCAACCCACATGACGCCGGGTCCGGGAATCGAACCCGGACCACATTGGTGGGAGGCGAGCGCTCTAACCACTGCGCCAACCCTGCTCCCTGCTCAAATGCTAGAACTTGATTTAAGACACCCAGGAAACCTTAAGTAGATGGATTTCCACAAGTATTCTTTT
>CBDDTI010000128.1:0-5000 GCA_965233585.1 bacterium | reverse complement strand
ACTCCAGCCTTGACCTGGGTACGTTTTTAAGAAGAAGCCACTTTTTCATCATTATCGAAAAGAAAATCAACAAAAGCCCTTCACAAATTATGTTTACGGTAATTCAACATTGGTCTGAGCTAGGGAATGTATTATAATGCTGGTCAGAAAAAGGGTTTTTACATAAGAGTCAAGTCATAAATAGGGTTTCAAATTTTTGGTCAGGTCATAAATGGGGTATGGAATATCGCAGATTTTGGTCATAAGTTGGATAAGGGTTTTGGGAAGCAGGCCACACACCCCCTCCCAATTTTTCTAGAACTAATCCCCCAGGGCATTGCAAAGGTAATGAGTTGCTTAAAGTGCACCTAAACCCAAAAGATTTTTTTCGCTTAAATAAATCATTGCACCTGTTCGAAACGCACTTCGCTTTTTTGAACTTAATCTTGACTTCCTTATAGGCTATAAAAGATACGAAATCTAGCCATAATCTGTTCCATGACCGAGCCAGTAAGGGGCATGGGTCTAGTCCTGGTTTTACGTCACAAATCGATTTACATCACATTAAGCCTTTGAAAACATGCATGCAAAGAAGTTTGTGACGTAAAACCAGGACTAGACCCATGCCCCTTACTGGCTCGGTCGTGGAACAGATGATGGCTAGATTTCGTATCTTTTATAGCCTATAAGAAAGTCAAGATTAAGTTCAAAAAAGCGAAGAGCGTTTCGAACAGGTGCAATGATTTATTTAAGCGACAAAAATATTTTGGGTTTAGGTGCACTTTAAAACTGAAGTTGGAGATCTATAGACCCTTTTCATAAATGGTTGTCAATTATAAATTCTTCTGTAAGTATTAAAATTAGCCTGACTAACCTCGTCTTAAGTTGACAATTCAAAAGAATTTTTACTCTCAAACGAGTTTAGAGAAGCTAATTTAAATGCATACAAAAGAATTTTAAATTGACAGCCTACTTGCACTTAAAATATTGTAATACATTGTTTTCACAGACTGTTACCATGTCAGGGGGTCAACACTGAGTAAAAAGCAAACAAACATAAAAAAGTCCAGATGGTATTGCTACCTCACAGTGCTTTTATTGGATTGGAAGGTTTCTATATAATTGAATCTGCTGAAATATTGCATGACTATCATAATGTACTACTAAAAAATGCTTCAAGTATGATAAAAGCAATAAGAAATTATATACAATGTTTGTCAGCATCATGTGTAATATGCAGGCGTGTGACATTTTCCTAGAACTTTCCAGTCGAACGAATGGTGAAATCTCGAAGTTTACTTATTATTCAATTATATGGTGCATGTTCTAAACAAAATGCCATACGATAGGAGAAGGAAGGCTTACCGTTTGCCCCAGATGATAAAGCGTTCATTTCAACATAAGCTTACTGCTTTCTTCTGTGGCCGGTCAATTCATCGCCGTCCAAAGATGTCCATAGCGACAGCTACATCGAAACCTAAACCTCCGTCCAACTACAACTTTGTTTCCAAAAGTCTCGAGAGGCCCCATAGTAGCTCATAGTCCGTACTTTGCATTTGAAACACCGCACATTTCGAAATTTTCGTGGTTGTGGGTGAAACAAAAAATCAGCTAGCATAAAGCTTATTTCACGTTCGCGGCCTTCGACCTTCTAAGTATATATAAATAGATCTTCACGCACGAATCGTTTATGTTTTTGTCACTTCTAGGACTTCAACGCCCATTTCTCTGCAGCCGAATATTCTGTAGCATGTTTTCTTTCCATTTTTGGCTCCACAAAGGTAGGTTCTGATCAGGTTTGGGATCAAACAACCATCACGCTTCAAATTAAAGGGACAGGACGCCATTTTGAACCTGCTAAAGTAGTTGGACATAATCTCGCCTCTGTACCTACCCCCAAATACGTACACTGAGACAATGGCATGACTTTGAACAATGAGACAAACTTGTCAGGGAGGGGAGATATGGGAAAACCGTGTTTAATCCAGGTTTAATGCATAAATTAATTGTCTAACAAAGTGAGTGAGTGAGTGAGTCAGTGAGTGATTTTTAATTGAATTTCACCCCTAACCCCTAAAGCATGACTTACGTCATACCATGAGGTAAAAATAAGCTGCTGGTTACAGAGCCCACGATCCCTCTGGCCTGTGGCAGGGATCAAGAGGATTGAGATCACACAGCAGTCAAACGAGTGCGCATGCTTAAGTCATGCGCGTGCGATAGAGCGATCAAGCTGATATATATGTTGGCTTGTGAGAGTACAACAACTCCTTTTAATATTTAAAAATGTGGCACATTACCCGTACCGAAGGGTCAAGCCATTAAATATTGGCTTGAGACAGTACAATGACTCCTTTTACAGCTGTATGGGCAATCCCCGCCGAACACTCAGTACCGGATAAATCAAGTTGAGCGCTTGCATGAGCAAAATAACTCCTGTTATGATCACCTGCAGTAAAAATCAAAGAAAACTTTTGATAAACAATGCAACTACGATCCACATTTTCCAAACATAAACGAAATTAGGAAGCCAGATTTTGGACAATTGCAAACAGACAGGCAGTTAACAATAAACAATTACTAAGAAACCACGAATATTGATACGAAGACAGAGTGAGGCATCTCAAAAGGAAGGACACAAAACTTTACCTTGGAGACCGACAGCGAGGGAAATAAAAATAAACTCTCCCAAGGGTGACAGATACTGTAGTACACAAAAGCTTATAGAGACCAAGGTTTAAGCACTTTATCTCTGGGCTTCGATTTAGTGCCCAGTCATCTCATTAAAATCAAGTCGAGCGCTTGCATGAGCAAAATAACTCCAGTTGTGATCACCTGAAGGAGACATCAAAGAACACTATTGATAGATAATGCAACTGCAATCCACATTTTCCAAACATGCACGCAATTAGGAAGCCCGATTTTCGATAATTGCAAACAGACAAGCAGTTAAGAATAACCAATTACTATGAAACCATGAAGGATATATTTAAGTGAGGCATCTCAAAACAAGCTAGAAAGGAAACAACTCTCCCGAAATTGAAATAGTACAAAAGTGAAGAGACCGAGATGTTAGTACTTAGTTTATCTCTGGGTTCTGAATTAGGGCATGTACTAAAACCCGAAACAATGAAACAAAACAGCCGAAATGAAACCACCGAAACGAGCAAAAATAAACGAAAAAGTTAAAAAATACGACCTTTTTCTCGCACCAACTATAGATCCACGTGTGACATCGTGACATCACAAATTCTTGCAGGGCCTGTAAAGATGATGAGTACAAGCAGGACGAGCACGAAGACATCGAGAAAAAGCTGGATATTTTTCATCTTTTGAATGGTATTCTGGCTAAACAAGAAATGCAATATTCCAAAAAAAGGTTTCCTGGTCGTATCGTGGATTTGTAGGCGAAGGCATGTGATGGCGAATGGTCTTTCCGAGAAAGACTTTGCAGCATTCCTCCTGGGAACCGAGACTTTCAGTTTCAGTTGATCTCTAGAGAAAAACAAGGGTAACTTGGCATGCTTTAATCACTCAGGCGTTTTTGCCTCCTCCATTTCTCAAAGTTATTTCTTGCGATTATGTTTCTGTGCATCCTGGGCTCGGCGTTATGGGTGGTGTAGAGTGTTTTGAAGCCGTTTGCCTTCCTATGCATCGAGCATCTGCATCAGGCTGTTGTTGGTTTTCCTTGAGAAAAGGGGGCATCCACACTAGCGGATATATTAAGAACTGATTGGAACGAAATCAAAGGTGAAATTTTGTAGGGATGATTGTTGTGAAATCTGGTCGTGTCGCAGTATCTGCATACCAACTATTTTATATAACTCTGCAAATCTGTCAAACATGTCAGCAAGTTTCTCAATGAATTTCGTCTTCGCAGTATGATGGAATACTTCAAGTAGTGCAACTGTTTGCATCTTTATTGCCATAAATCTTACCCAAATTGGTACAGGAATTAATAATGTGGTGCATTTCAAGAAATTGAATTCTCCTAAATCAAGTTGTCTTGCTGGAGAGGTGTTTCGCGGCATCTGATTTATTGACAAGAAAACAAAATTGTTTGGTTTTCTTTCGTAGAAAGTTAGATTTCTTGTCTTAGCTGGAATACCATTCAAATAATTTGAATGGTATTCCAGCTAAGACAAGAAATTATTGTGAAAAATATCTACTTTTCTCTCGATGTTTTCGTGCTCGTCGTGCTTTGCTCAATCATCTTTTTTACAGGCCTGGCGACAAATTGCGATGTCACGATGTCACACACGTGGATTCTGGGGGTGCATGGTAACGTGACAGAGATCAAGGCCGTAATTTTTTAACTTTTTCATTTATTTACTTATAATTTTGCTCATTTCGGTCGTTTCGGTTGTTTCGTTTCGCTCGTTTCGATTCAGCCATTTCGTTTCGTTGTTTCGGGTTTTAGTACATGCCCTGAATTAGTGCCCAATCATCTCACTAAAATTCCTTGCGATCACGTGATTTTGGAATTTTGGACGACAGACAAAGTATTTAACTTTTGCTGCCGAAGACATGGACAAACGTCGACATGAATTTAAAGAGGACCTTGATGGTGTGAAAGGCACCATGAAAGATATCGAGTTAAGTTTAAGCAGCACACAAGAAGATGTCGAATTACTAAAAGAGGCCGTTAAGAATACATCCGTGAAGAGTGCGTACAACATTGAAGCCATGAACAAAAGAATTTTAGATCTGGAGAAGCAGCTTAAACTAGAAACCAAAAGAAATACCAAATCAGAGCAGTACACGAGATGAGAAAATCTACGGTTCAACAACATCAAAGAAATGGAGAAGGAAGATTGCAAAGCCGTGATCTATGACATCTTACAGAGAGATCTGGAGCTGGACACCTCTTTAATAAGATTCCATGCGGTTCATTGGGTGAGAAAACTAATACAGGGAAGAAGAAGACCGATTATAGTGCGCTTTGTGAGCTGAGAGGACAGAAACCTTGTTTGGGCAAAACAAGGTAAAATTAAACAATCCACTGTGTACTCTGATGCTTA
>CBDDTI010000127.1:0-5583 GCA_965233585.1 bacterium | reverse complement strand
CTTTCCAGGTTTTCCAGGACCCCGTACGAACCCTGCGGGAAATGGTTTCGGGACAGAAAAGACAATACCATCTTCAAACAAGCTTATTTAGACCGAAGTCACAGCAATAAGGGAAGAAGTTGAGAGAGAGCAAAGGAACATGGATGGCGAAGGTCACGTCGAGTAAGCTAGAATTCAAGAGAGGCGACGCCTGGTGAAGGCGAGGATTACTGGAAGGACCTTTTGAACTTGTAAGGACTCAGTCTAGTGCACGATTTTGTTTGCTATAAACAATCTTTTATTGTGCAAGCCACGTTTTCAATTATTATTCTATTTACATTGACTATTGACAATGTCATTAATGTTTCAACCGGATTCTGATATCAATCTTGCGTAAATTCTTAGCGAGCGAAAAGTTACATCAAGAATACAAAAAAAAAAAACGTCCAAAGGATCGTCATTCCTGGCTCATCAGAACATTTTTAAAACAGTACAGGGCCAATTAGCTACGGGTGCAAATAGAGCAGTTTTCACTCGAGTGGGAAAAGGTAATTTATTGGTTTTGCATTGCTACGCTACGCGATTGGCTTAAAAAAACTCGCGCCCACATTTAAACCAATCAGAGGTAAAACTAAAACCAATCGTGACTCGCTCGCACTGGTTTTCCCGCGCTTCTCATTAGCTCGATGTATTTACATGAGTCTTGATTGGTTCACTGGATTGCCTACGTTACACGTGACTGACCAAGGTGCTCACTATGTTTTTGGCTTTACGACACTCAGTTGAAAACTACCGTCTCTCGCAACAAAACCAATCAAAACAAAAAAAGCCAGCAGCAACCCTTGGAAAGCGCGGGAAAAGTTCCGTACACCAAGTTACAAGCATTTGATTGGCTTAGCAGATATCTTCACTCTGACTGGTTAAAGAACGTTACAAAACTAAATGATCTGATTATGTAGATATCAGAAAACAAAAAACTGGAACTCAAAAATACCAAAACAATGTTTAACAAAATCGTCTGCACACTCCTTACAGAATGTTTATCACTTCCTTTTAGTATTACATCTGGGTGTTTTCCATTATGCCATACCGACCTGTCAGAAACCAGAGCAAATAAGCAAGGAAAAACGGAACGGCATTTTCCGAACCGGGCCAACCAAGAAGAGTAGCTCTTAACATTTTTTTATTCCTTTACTCAATCCCCTGCATAAGTAAAAATCTACTGAAGAGAAGATGGGCAACAAACCGGTTTGCCCAAATGGAACAGCAAATTTCGGTCCCACCGATCAAAATGGACCACCTCCAGAGGTGGTCCCGAATGTTCAAGTTAGACCGAACCGAAACTACCAAGAGAACTTTCTGTAATTTTTGGTATAATGGAAAGCACCCGTGAACTAGAGATTCTCACTGCCAAGAGAAGATAAAGAAAAGAAAGGTTTACTCCCAAATCCATAAAAAGTTATTTTTAGACATGGTGTCAACTCTTTCCTCAAATAAACGCGGGATTGCTATTTCTATACCCTGCTTGGATTTCTAAAATAGACGACATTGATCAAAAATAACTTCACAGGGATTAGCTCTGGAATAAGGCTTATAAGGAAAATTAACTTTCTATCTTTCATCCTCCACTGTCTACCGAGCCATGTCCGCCATGTTGCTACTCTCGAATCTGAGTAAAACGTCTACATCATCCTCCTTCTTGGTACTTCTCCCCACTGGGATGTGTTGATATCGAGAGCGCAGAACACGAGCCGCGGCTTTCGGTTGCCGTTGGCGAGTCAGGATTCCTTTCTTGTTGCCCACAACTCGGGTAATTTCTGAGAAAAGACGAAGTGATTTGAGCTCAATTTGACTTCTCATGATATGTCTTTAAGAACTTAGAGGAACAATGTCGCTGGTATTTTCTGGTCTCTAGCAAAATATAAAAGTTCATGACGGGAAGATATCTCAGCGGAACACAAAACGCACATGTCTCGGTAAAGTCTGACCGACCAGTTTCATCTTTGCCATTACTACCCCCACTCCCCACCCCCTCCCATCCTGATGGGTTTCTGCTCTTTCTTTAGCACTGTTCTTCAAAATGACTTTGGGTTTTTTATCATCTAGATTTAAAACACACGGCAAAACTCACTGGCATGCTCATCACTAGATATCGTTGACGATAGGCTAGTTCAGTCTCCCAACCCATCCTGTATTGGGGTTGAGCCTAAGAGAGCAACCAGGAATTGAACCATTGTCCTGCCCCTACTCAGTACTATTAAAGCGGTCGAGCTCAGAGACTGAATTGATAATTGGTTGAATAAACGAATCATTGTAAAGCCGATTACACCGATTACTTGTTCCAAGTAAGGATTCTTTCTTGAAAAACGCACAAAAAACCCCAAGAGTTTAGTTCGTAAATAGATACTTTATTCGTTCCAAATTCGATTTGGTAAAATTCCTTGCTGGGAACGTTGCACTGTAGCAGTGATCTGTGTAGCACCTGTGATTGAATGAAGCACAATCTGCACACTTTCAATTTTCGCGCGTTAACTGTTTATAGCCAATCACAGACACGGATCTATGTAGTGCAACAAGCATGGAACATTTCGGCCGAACTACCGTAGTTCTCGAGTAGGGAATGAATTGAGTGTGCAAAGGAAGCCATCTTATTACTCAGACTACTTTACTCGCTAACTTATGTTCAAGTCCTATCTTTTGTAGTTATAGCCTTCTTTGTTCTCGTCACGCAATCTTAGTTTCCTCCCAGGAGTGCGTCACGAACCATAAAAGCGTCTGCGTTAGAGGCTAAGGCCACGACAAACGTCGAACTTCACATCACAAACTAAATTGCAATTTGAGTCGATCCAAACGGGTAAAGCTCGACCGTTGGGTGAAATGTCGTTAGGTCGAATTTACATAGATCAGGCAAACTCAGTTGAGTGAAACTTCGAACTTATCATGAACTTAATTCACTCAATTAAGTTCATCTCATATGAAGTTCGACGTTTGACCTGGGGCTGATGTAGTTATTAACAACAAGAGTATCTCACGTTGCTTGGTCATGAAGTCAGCAAAGTTCCATATCAGTTCACCAACAAAGAATTCTTTCCTTAGTTTATCAAACACTGGGAAATACTGTTGCATTGTTTCAACCTGATCAAAGCAAAGAACATCACCATCACCAACAAAAATAAACATCCAAACATTTCAACAAGATAGCACAAACTACGAACGATTTCCGAATGACCTCTTCAAAAATGAAATGTCTTTTAACACGTTGTAGACTCATATCTCCTATTCGGGGGAGGGGGGGGGGGGGGGGGATTAAGACACAATTGAAGATAACGTGTTCATTGATACGGCCCCTGACTCTAGCAAAGCCTTTGACTAAGTAAGAGTGACTGGAAAGGAAGTAGTAAAACTACATTTAATTATTGCACGACTATGTTAGTTCAGGGAGCCAATAACTAACAATAACCAATCAGATTGCTTTATTCTCTAAATCTTGACCTCACATTCGGTCAAGTACCCATATGTATTGGACCGGGCACTGTCCCGAATGATGTCGCACAAGCACTGTTGAAGATATTTTGGTTGGTTTATGGCTTCCTTCTCTAAAAAGATTCGCTTTGAACATAAAAGATTGCTCTTTGTTTTTTCTAATTTTCTTTCCTTTCTGGACACGTGAGTATACGTCAAGTTGGCTTCCAATCAAAACTGCGAGCTTTTTTCCAGTTCGTGATCGTAGCATTTTTTTCTAAACCGATTTTCAGCTGTGTAATAAATCTCTTGTTAACCGAGCTTAATCGGGACAGCACTGGGACAAAACCCACCTTCAGTCTTTTTTTGTGCACACTGTCAAAACCTCGGGTCGATATTCTTCCAGTACGACCCTCGTACTTCGTTAATAAGATACAATGTTGTCGTCAGACCAAGAACACAATAGATATATCTTGTTGTTATATAGCTAAACTTTCACTCAACAAAATGAGCACCGTGATTGGTTGATTCTTGGTCACGTGCCTCTGATCAAACTCAAATGTATCCCGACCGGGATACAATTGCGCAGTTGTTGCCCGCACGCCGTCTTGTGTGTTTTTGCTGTATGATTGTTCAAGGGAAAGTCTAGCTATATAACAAAACACTTAATGTATGGTCCCTCGGGAAACTAGTTAGTTTTGTTTTCCCTCGAATCCTGATGTTTCCCTCGACTTCGTCTCGGGAAACATCAGGACTCTCGGGAAAACAAAACTAACTGTTTCCCTCGGGACCATACATTAAGTGTATATTAGTATATACCACACAAGTAAATAGTACTTTTCACGCGCGCTGATTGGCTTGCTCGGACGTGATTAGCCAAGTACTATTCACCTCCGAGCAGCCGAACAAAAACAAAATGGCTTTTGTTAGTTTATTGTCACAAATAAAGTTTCTCTTTGGGTCACTCGTTTTTTACCTCGTGTGGCATATACTAAAACAATTATTCACCTCCAGTTCGGTGAATAATTGTTAACCACTAGTTTGCTCAGTTTTCTCACCTGATAGTCCTCAGTAAACATAAGGGGGGGATCCTGGGAATAAAGGTAAATAGTCAGTGTTAAACGACTGGCAAACAAACTGACTGATTCGTCGCACACTGGCCGCCTGCCTGCCACTCTGTCCGCCCCACTGCATTGCTGACTAATTGAGGAACGAAACGGGGGACTGACCGACCGACGACCGACCAACTGGTAAAATATTTTGAAATCAAAATGTCACAACAACAATCTAACATGCAATTTTTTTAAACCGCGCAGCCGTTGGCTGGGCGGTTTCTTGCTCTGCCTTCGGAATTTTTAGTTTTGTCGGTGAGCAGACCCAAACTCCCACTCGGCCATTGTTGTCACCAGATGATGTCATCATCAGCCAATTACAGGCCATTTCTCAGCTCTTTTCGTCATATCCCCCCCTCAGGAGCATTTTGTTAAGTTAGCAAATTAACTACTCAGACAGAACATGGCCGTCTGTGAGAAATGTTTATTCCGTCAAAATTGGGCCAAACACCGTTGGAGATGCAAATCAGGACATTTGCAGGGATAAAGAATGTAACTTAGGACCAGTTGCTGGCTAGTAGGGCTGAAATTATCCAGAGTTAGGCTGTATTTTCGTTTTGCGTGCGAAACAGAAGATTTTGTAATCTGGAATTTTAGTTTCTGTTCACTTTCGAAGGGAATATTCAATGCGCTATAAAGGTATTACGTCTGGCCATGGATCACGCTGACGGTGCTAAATGTAAGATCGTGTTTACTTCGTCAGAAGCAATGATGGAATTTTCTGGGGAAAAAAAGTTAAAACTTAGCCTTAGCGCTCGTCAAAAAGCCCTTTTAACATACGTAAACTTATAGTCGTTTGAAAGGTCAAGCTATTCTTTCCTTAGACATGAACAAAATTATCCGGCTACAAGTCACGCTAGACTCGCCTCATGCAAAGAATGTTTCCATATCTCAAACCGCCCTCTCCCTATTCACGTACACTCGCATGAAATTTCTATGTTTCTTGACACAGAGACTTAGTTTCTGCTCAACAAGTGTTGTCAAAGTGCAAGTCTCTTGAATTTTTAAGAAAAAAAAATTCCGCTGTGAC
>CBDDTI010000126.1:0-17920 GCA_965233585.1 bacterium | reverse complement strand
TTCTTTACAGACTCTTTTCTTCTTTTCTCAGAGCATCAAGATCATGTTAGTTCTTGAATAGAATCTGAAGCTGTCATAGTCTTCTCACATCGCGCGCGAGGACAATAGTAAACCCAAATAACACGTACCCTGGGTACCAGAGGCTTTCTTTCGCGCTCGGCGGACGGAGTATTTTGCTTCGCTTCAGCGGGTCACAACAGAGACATGACCGACACCGGAAACCAAGCAAGAAAACACTCTGGCACCCAGAGTAAATAAGAAGCCAGAAACAATGATGTCAATGATCAATCATTATCATTGTTTGTAGCCAAGTGCAAACTTACAGACTGTCACTGACTCTTCGTGGGGTCAAGAAATTAGGAAGAACACGGAAGAAAGCTGAAAAAAGGTGAAGACAATGAAAGCCTTTTAAAATTCCGTTAAAGAAAGAATATGGCCAAGAATAATCTGACCGCAGAAAACACTTAGTAATTTCTGAAATGACATGTTACAGCATGTTATCACTTTTAAGACAACAACAACAACGCTTCATTTGCTCTAAAAAACTACAATAACTTAACAATAATTTAAAGTCGAGCCCGGGGGATAAATGACCCTTGCGGTTTTCGAGTTATTCCCCTGCCTTACACGAAAACAGCGGTGCAAGATGACCGCGGAAAAGCGATTGCGTGACACTGGGTAAGTCATAAAATGGCACGTATTTGATGAAAAAAGTCTTTATTCTCAGTCTGCGTTTTGTATCTAGTCGGCAGTCCGCGGTAGTATGCATTTCGCACCTGGTCTACATTTTGTACCCGGTCTGCAGTCTGCACTTTCTACTGACCGGACCGGAATCCCAATTCACGCAATTCTTCCAATATTTCGCCTGGAAATTATGTCAAAACGTGGTCTTCCAGGAGTTTCCTTTTCCTCATTTCCTGAGGCAAAACAATGTTTAGCAGCAGTTTCTGGGCTGATAGGTTTAATTGCGATGTGATGATTTAAAAAGATGATAACACGTCCGCAAAAGCGACTGCAAGTTGATCCAGCTCCTCACCTCACTTGTTCTAATATCACGGAATATCACGACAATGAATCTCTATTCGATCTAAGCATCCTGATACTCTGATCGATAGCTTCAGCATGCGCCTTGGCAGTTCCTTCGCCCACATCATTCCGTCAAATATATTCCGTTTTGTCTAAAACTGATGTTAAAAACGACGGCAGGTCTCTTCCAACCTCGTCCGCCATATTGTATTGCAATGATTCATTCCCAGGCCCTTAGCTTTCAGATCCGATGGCTTGACCCAGTCCCCAAGATTAAATGGATATTTTTACGGATTGAATGGATATTTTTACGGATTAAATTGAATGAATATATACGGATTGAATTGAATGAATATATACGGATTAAATTGAATGGATATTAAGCGATTGAATTAAATATAGATAAATATAGATAAATATAAATATTAAATTGAATGAATAAAAAATATTACATAAATATAAATACTGAATTGAATATATATCAAATTATTGAATATTGCTACAATCGGCTTGCCATACCTGACTTAGCCCAGTCCCTCCGAGTTCAACGGGACGCTACAAGCGAGAACCAGGGGCCGGATTCCTGAACCTTCCCATTTCGCTGGAGGTATTGGATTTCTTGCCGGACTAACTAACTCTTAATAACACTTCATGATCAGCTATAAGCCTCCGCTCGTTGTTTGACTTATCTGAAAAGTGAGCACCCTTTTAAGTGCTTCATTTATAGATAAATTTAAATTCAAAAATACAACTATACGGACTGGGAACTAACGAAATTGATTGACATAAAACGACAGGAATAATAATAGAGATAAAGTTTCTCACTGCCAACGTTTTCATTTAAGGCCGGCTTTAGATCACGGATCAACAGAGACTCTTTAATTTTACAATGCATATGTCTGATCGACCAGTTGCTAATATTTCAAAATGAAAATTCTATGACAATTTGTAGTTAGGACTTTAAAGTGTTCTGTTTTTCTGTCACGTAATCGGCGTTTCGTTAAACTCGTTTTCCCTATGTAGAAATCATTGCAATCCCAGCAGTTTCCTCTGTACACTACTTTTGACCTGAAGGAAGGAGCTAGTTTATCTTTGTAAGGGGAAAAAGGACTTGATTCTTTGGGTGTTCTGAAAAACCATTGTGACGTTGAAAATACCATAGAATTTGTTTATACAAGACCTCAGCTGTTTTGTGAGGTGTTTGTTATGATAACCTAAAAAAGACAGAACGATAAGAACTTCTTTTTTCTTAACTGTTTGTTCAGGATCTTTTGGCTTATTTTGGTGTTTCTCAATGACGTCGTTCATAGGCCATTACAGAAACGTGAGAGGACTGGGAAAGAGTATGGTTGTTTTCCGTTTGTTTGAAAAACTGAGATATTCAAATGAAAGATCAACTATATTTTAGAGTCTTTACCACGAATAGAAGTATTTGGAGGAGGAAAATGGCAAAATGGTAGCTCTACAAATATCACCCAAAATAGAGAGTTTGTATGGATTGGGTAGACAGGCCAAAAAATATAAGGGTTTGTATGGAATTTTGCAACTTTTGCAAGGTTTCCATTTGGACAATTTTCCACAGAAAACTCTTAAACTTGTTCGGGTAGCTTTTCATTCATTAACATTTCAGTTTTAATGTTTAGATTTTCAATCTAATCAATATAAGAACATCGCCCCAGTGCCCTCACGTTTCTGCAATGGGCTATATGATTTTAACAGTTCCCATTCACCCTTGTCACACGGCAGCCATATTGGATATGACGTATGTACTTTAGGCATGAAGTCGAGGCGATGCGTGTCTAATCTGAGGTTTGCAGCTAATCATGCCAAACAAAGATCATTTCAGTGTGCCCCGATGTGTCCTTGTGCTCAAATAGCAGATCAAAAGGTACATTAGGAATTACCTTCCATCGCTTTTCAGTCGACAAATATGCAAAGGAAAGCTGGATTGTAAGAATTCGTGGAGATGTTGGCAAAAACTTCCAGGTTAGTGACTGTGGTTTGCGACTTCAAGCTAAGCAAGCTTTATCTGTAATCAATTTGTTCAAAGTAATTTGATCGACTAGAATTATGTGTAGAGCCGAGCTGCTGTTTTACTACGTTCCTTATGTACTTTTATTGCCGCAATAAAACGTTACAATTGTTCTTTAGATTTCAAGAAGCAAAAATGCAAAGGTTTGCTCGGAATCAGTATTTTAAACCATCGGCAGACTTTTGAACGACCTTCTCTGGGATACGTGTATAATTTGAGGAAAGGTTCAGTTCCTCCTGTGTTTCGCTGGACAAGGCCTGGGACAATGCCTTCTCCAAACAATCAACAAATGCAGAAGGAACTGAACCTTTCCTCAAGTTTCCCAGAGAAGGTCATTCGAAAGTCTGCCGATGGTTTAAAATATTCCGAGCAAACCTTTGTGCTTCTCGAAATCTAAAGAACAATTGTAACGTTTTATTACGGGCAATAAAAGTACATAGGAACGAAGTAAAATAGCAGCTCGGCTCTACACATAATTCTAGTCGATCAAATTACTTTGTAAACCTGAACAAATTGATTACAGATAAAGCTTGCTTAGCTTGAAGTCGCAAACCACAGTCACTAACCTGGAAGTTTTTGCCAACATCTCCACGAATTCTTACAATCCAGCTTTCCTTTGCATATTTGTCGACTGAAAAGTGATGGAAGGTAATTCCTAATGTACCTTTTGATCTGTTATTTGAGCACAAGGGCACATCAGGGCACACTGAAATGATCTTTGTTTGGCATGATTAGCTGCAAACCTCAGATTAGACACGCATCGCCTCGACTTCATGCCTAAAGTACATACGTCATATCCAATATGGCCGCCGTGTGACAAGGGTGAATAGGGTAGCCATTAAGTAACAAAATCCTCTGGAGGTCATCTAGGGAAGACTGTAACAATCGGGGTGACGAGCAAATCCTAACGCAGCGATAAGCCAAAGTGCAGACTAGGTTTATTTTGTATTTACGCGAGAAAGAGTCCCACTTGGTGCAAAGACCGGTGAATGTCTTCTTTCGGTAGATTGATGTTGAGAAGGAGCTGTCAAGACTGCGTTTCAAAAGGATATCAAGGAATGGAATTTCATCGTTTTGTTCAAACTTAACTGTGGATTTAATGTTGCTGTGCCTCCCATTCAGGTAATGTAAAAAAACTCAAAGCATAAAATTCCAAATTCCATTCCTGGAAAAGCCCTGGGAACGATACCCTGGGTACCAAAGGTTTTTTCTCGCATTGTTCTGACAAGGACACGAGCGGCGAAGCCGCGAGAAAAAACCTCTGGCGCAGAGCGCTTTGATTTACTGTGCTAAATGGACTTTGACCTCGTCTCTAATCTGTCAATCAAGCCGGCGGTTTCATACGGTGATCACATGCACAAGCACGTGAGTGAAATGGCAGATCGAAAACAAAGGAAAATAAAATCAGTGCTTGAAAACAATTATCAAACCTAAAACAAATCTCAACCATAACAATATGCAATATCCTCCACGTTTTGACGAACCAATGACATGGATTTTAACGTATTGCATGGCCTAGTTTTTTGCTCCGTGTTTACGTGGATAACATTTTGGCTAATTATTCTTTCCAGCTGACAACTGGTAAATGAAAAATATCGACCTACCATTTCGGAATCACATGAGCTTTATCAGCAACAATCTCGAAGAGTTTTTGGGTAAACCGGCGTCTGGAGTATTTTCCTCCACTTTTCATTCAGAATAAGCGCCTCGGGGTTTGCAAATGTAGCCGAATATAAAAGAGTATCAACCAGCGAAAGCACCATCTTGGTCGGCATCGTCGCCAGATAAACAAGTGCACAAAATAGCTCGATGCTCCAATTGCTTCATGTGGCATTCGATCAGGGCATTTAGTGTGCAAATAACAATCACAATTGGACTTTTTGGGTAATAGCTGTTGCCCAAATTATGTTGTTCAACACAAGAGTCCAGGAATTAATTGAAATAGCAATGATTTCCCGTATCCCGTCGATAAAACCGCCAACACATGGTGACAGCGTATAAAATTTGCAATTCCATCCCTTTGCTCCGCACTTAAGTTTTCAACACCGTCGAAGGTTTTGAGAACTTTTGCTATGGCTTTTTCCAGGTCTTGGTCACTTACAAAACTTTCAGCGCGCGAACTAACAGCGAGCTCAAAGTTCGCCATATCCACACCAAGAATCAAACATTTCACAGGCGTCCTCTAATCTTAGAAACCAATCACCGTGCCTTTTAGATTAGAAGACCCTTGGGAGGTCATTAGGAACCAATCAGCTTTCACGTCCAGATTTTGAACTTGGTTGATTTAAACTGGCTTGTCATTGGCTCGGCGCTCTCAAAGAAATCGCGCTCTGCTCCAGAGGTTTTTCGCGCGGTTCACAATAGAGACATGACCGACACCGGAAACCGCGCAAGAAAAACCTCTGGCACCCAGGGTATGGGAACGAGGTTGGGATACAAAGAAAACAACACAAAATATAGAAGTTTGTCCTGAAGTCAAGGAGTTATATTAGAATACGTGGCCTATCATCTCAACTCCTGCGGCAAACACCAAGATCCTTCTGACATTGTTATCTTCGATCATGCCATATTTATCTTTAAAAGATAAAAGAAGAAAATGAAGAAAAAAAGTCGATCATAATCTCCACCATAGTTAATAGAGGGGCGGGAATGGTTATGAAACTCGTCAAAGTTCTTTGTTCCATGTTTTTGTTCTGTTTTTTGCCCTTGACCATGCACAAAACACAATAGTTGTTCACTGCGAACTGAGGAACTAACCAATAGAAACGTGTTGTTTACGTAACTCATGCATAGTGTATGAGGGCAAAACAAAAGATGGGGTCGTGGGCCTTCCAACATAAATCTTGGCATCTTTGTTTGCTCCTTTGATGTTTGCCGGGCTTCACTACCAGTCCCCTATGTTAACTATGTCTCCTCCTTTATAAAGCTTCTTTAGAGAATTCCTCACGTCATATATTTAGCGAAGTCCTACTATTCCACATTATTGTGCATTTGAAGTTTTGAAAACAGCATTCCTTCCAAAATAAAGCTCATAAGAGATGATGTTAAATCACTCAGTGGGGTATGGAGACCATCTGTATTGTTCATCGTTTGAAAGAACAAAAAATACCTCCGTAAGCCAAACACTCCACGAGCTCCACTAAGGAGAGTGCAAAAAAATCACATGACGGTCATAGAAGATCGACAATAACAATCATTAAACAGGTGTAAACCCGCAAAATATCCAGGTTGTGTTTTGAGTGCGGTGAGCAGATCAATAGGCCTTTTACGACAAACGATCACATGGTACAAAATCCGCCATGCTGGAGGGCAAGCTCATTATTATTCCCGCACTGAGACATTAAAACAAAGGCCAGTCAAGGTTGACTGGTTGAGGTCTCGTTGTTTTAACGTCCCGGTGCGGGAATAATAATGAGCTCGCCCTCCAGTAAGGCGGATTTGGTACCATGTGACCGTTTGTTGCAAAAGGCCTATTATTTGCCGAAGCCGAATGGCAAGGCTAAGGCAAATAATGAATCTGCAAGAAAGACCCTGACAAATCACGATATTTTACGATAACCAGGTTCGATAATTGTTTTATCATTTTGTTGTGTCGAGGCGTTCTGGTAAAAAGGTTCATTCTCTCTGTATCAGACGTCAGTACACCACTCTGGTCTTAGCTCAACTCTCTCGTTTCTGGAGTGAGCGACGCTAAAGTATTTTCGAACCTAGCCAAACTACGCGCTGTGATTGGTTCGAATTCGGGGCCTTTACAATTGTATAGAAATAACGGTGTCCTTCGTGGGATTAAAGCCTCAATATTAGTTTTTCGCCAGTTGGTAGAGTCAACTAAAACTCGGCGGCGAAGGTGACATGGTATCGATAATTCAGATTAACATGTGTCTCGTGGTCCCAATCAGTACAGTTGTTGGACTAGGTGCACTGTACGTTCGTGAACGTAATCTGTTTAGATTACACAACTTGTACAACAAAAGCTATTTGTAATTAATAGACGTTATCGTAATTGTGCGTACGTAAACAGCTAAATTAAAATGTTCTATTGCTGGTGGTTTGCTAAGGCGTACTCTGGGACCTTAACTCGCCGCAAGATTGTGCGAGCTAATGCGAGTTTAGGCGAGTTAAGGCAAGATAAGGAAAAATTGAG
Source organism: bacterium (assembly GCA_965233585.1). Lineage (GTDB taxonomy): Bacteria > SAR324 > SAR324 > SAR324 > NAC60-12 > CBDDTI01. The sequence goes on along the minus strand of CBDDTI010000126.1, from coordinate 10,718 downwards.
CTGGCCTATCAGTTGCGAGTTAAGGCGAGTTAAGGCGAGTTAAACGAAAATGATCAACCTAATGTTGAGGTGATAAGGGTTAAAACATAAAATAACATAAATAAATAAATAAATAAATAAATAAATAATAAAATAAAACAAAAATGCTTTAGTAATATACATATAAAGATGCCTTGCAATTTTTGTATGTCTTATGTATATATACCTAACAGTCTTCATGTTGCCCAATTACAAAAAAAAAATTCAACGAAAAATTTTAGATGAGCTCCAAAGTTGACTGAAGCCAAATCTTATTTAAAGTTAGTAATTGAACTTTTTTCCTAAGTGGGCAAGTGGAGTATGAAGTCCTTGCCCTGGTTGTTAGAGCGTTGGATAGTGCTACAGAATGATAAATCACTATACAGTGGATAAGTACTAGGGAAACTAATTGCACTATCTACTGGATAGAGATTGATCCATCGGATAGCACTATCCAGCCTTTGAATGACCGAGGCCTCTTTTCTATTAATTGTTATATAGCATTCAGACACCCAACTATACCATTTGGTGGCTCTATGATACTACTAGTACTAATAAAAATAGTTATCATCATATATTGTTTATTGTAGTTGCATGAATATTTGGCAGAAGGCAGAATAATAAATTAGTGAAAAAAGAAACTAATGTAAACAAAACAATCATGAATAGATGAGAAAATGTACTTGTAGTATTAACACAGGTAGGATATTTAATTTTACTTATTTTTTTTTAATTCAATAACACTATGTTTTAATTAGACAGATTAACATAATAGGTATCCCATGGCGTGGCATGAATTGTTATCATTAACTCCAGAATTAAAAGAATAATGTTTTTACAGTCTGTGTCAATGTTCTTCAAAGAACTAGTATAAAAAAAAAGGAGAAGTTGACGAATTACAACTCGGATGGGGAAATTGTTACGACACAATCAATTTTACTAAAATGAAATGAAATTTCTTTCTCCTTGAAAGTCATAAGACTTATCATTAAGTCTTCCATTTGGCCCATTCTCTCCACTTCACTAATGATTTTCTTTGGAATCCAGCCCAACTGATTGGTTTCACTGCCAGAAACGAAAACACCAATTAACTTTTCGTTTCCTCGGGATAAATCCACTTTAATCTCTTGCAAATGGAAATTGATGCCTTTTCGCAAATTCGCGAAGACAGCATGCAGTTCCCGTATTTTAGACACTCCCTCCTTAAACTTGGACAATCCTGTGAGAGACACCTTGATTTCCACAAAAGAAAAGAGGATCAAGTCAACTTGATAGTAAACTATTTTTAACATCATTCGCAGCCTATACCATGGCCAGCAAAAATAAGTGATCCTATTTTCTGTTCAGGCTTATTTTGCTTTTTACAAAGTGTTCACAGTTGTGCCGAGAGCTATACCTCATTGAAGTTGATGTACAGGAATACTCTCCATTATCGGCTTTGTGATGAATCTTCGCTGCTTCCCATTCTTACAAAAATGGCCACCGGCTCAGACGTGTTGTAACGTGCTTTGACGTCATGTACGCTAAGCTGAAGCTTCCCACCTAAAACTTGCCAGTAGACTGGGTTGAGCTAGCGTGACACAAGTTTACCAGTATCTTTCGGGTAATTTTAAAAATGGCGAACGGAGTTGGCTATCAATGCAAAAACCTTTATTCTGTAATGGCTAAATGTAACAAGTCTTTATGAATCATGGCTTATGGTTGCCAGCTTGACTACAATGTAAGCCAAACAGGATGTCACGTGGAACCAATTCACAGATCTTCTAGTACCAGGTAACTTTATAATTAAGAAATATGGACTACAATCAGTATGTGGAGTATTTGAAGGATTCTGGCTACATCCCAGACTTTCATTGTCAGCTAGAATCCTCATTAAGTTTCATCAGATTATAAGATGATAATTATGCTGCTGCCTTTTATTATCATAAACAGCTTGCACACATTACATTTGCAAAGTAATTTAGCTTAACTTTAAAATTTTCCACAACAATCAAACTTTATTGTAAATCATTAGCTAGCTTAAAAGAAAAAATATATATATTCTGTTATTGCATTTTTGTATTGCTTTGTCTCACTTAGAAGTATAAGTAAATTTATTATCTCATTATTTAGTCAATGTCACTACTTTGTGGCCCGAACTATACTAGCAATCAATGTGGGTTTCTCTAGGCCCTGTGACCTCATGCCTCTGGAATTTCTGCCATGCTCAGCAATGTAGCTTTTTTGTTAGGTAACTAGTTTGTGCATATTCAGGTTGTTCCTGGTAGTTCCATTGGCTGTCCATTAAGTACTAAGCAAGACTTCATCAAATCTTACTGTTGAAAACCTTATCACAGAGGCTATTGGAAATTCCAGAAGGATGGGACTTACAAATCCCTATATTTTGGCGTCTTCTCTTTGTGGATTAATTGTGGAATTACCCGGACAGTGAGATGAGGTATTGGGCACGATCCATTCAAACTCAATGGATCGGTTCCGTCAACTGGAAAAGTTTGGAAAAAACTAGTCCACCTATTAGGTAGACCACTTCTCCCTGTCTGGTATCCACTTGGCAGTAGCGAGAGTGGGCGAGTTTGTGCGAGATAATGCGAGTTTAGGCGAGTTAAGGCGAGATAAGAAAATTTGCACATAATCTTAAGCGGCGAGTTAGGGCGAGTTAAGGCGAGTTTAGGCCTCAGAGTAGGCCTTTGCTAGAGCCGCACGGTTCCACAGTTCTTGCTGGCATGACGGCCAGGATATGTTTACGTTAACATCTTAACTTAAAATGAACTTGACTGTTAGGTACGCGAGTTATAAAAGCCGGCCAGACCAAAACCCCGATAACGTGCTCGAACTCGTAAACTCAACGCAACTTGATTAACTAGTTCAGTTGGATTAACATGAACAAAGGTTGTTTATGCCTTTTAAGGTTTAAGTATTTAAATGAACCTCCGCGGCGTTCACAAAAGAATGGAGGATAATTATCTTGAACTCCCGCGTGGGAAAGAAATTGAACAAGGCCAGGAAACGTGATCAGCGTAGATTAAGTATTCTGGTACATGCATGTTGCCTGGTTGCGGTGACAATTCCGCATGAGCAGAATTTACTACTATTTACAGCAAAACACATTTAGACGGTTTTTATGTATGACCAGATCATTATTTGTAGAGAATAATCCCAGGCCACGTGATACGCGGGCTCTCGGTCAATGAAAAGGAAGAAAAGATGCACCCAGTGAATAAATAATATCTGTTGGAATGATTTGTGTTCCCTGAAGTTGAAATCTCAGTACTAGTCGTGAAAAAGACCGCTTAGAAAGTGAGCCTAAAGCTAGCTTCCGCAGGTCACGCGTGAATTCTAAAAACCGAAGCTTGCCGACAATGTCGCAGATACTATTAATAGGGAGCTTAGCACGCACGTTTTTGAGACACGGACGATAATCGGAAGTGAGCCATTTTCACTTTTAACTTGCCCTCAAACAACCACATTCACAATATCAAGTATCCTTTCTCCATTTGAGACGAGAAGTATAAAAATCTGGTAGAGAATACGGTCCTAGCACGTGAGATATCGATGTCCTCTTCCGGTTGCCGTCCGCGTCTCAAAAACGCGAGTGCTTAAGCTCCCTATTGACGCTACGGTGTGACACCGATCGACGAGATTAGTCCGCCAAATACACAACTGAATCGATTGCAGGAATGGAATATAATTGCAAGAATTCAATTACTGTTGAAGAAGCCCGTTGCACATAGGTAGGATGTATCAAAGCTTAGCACATTCTGTGATTAAAGCTTCTCCTTAATCGGCTACTTCACGACGTTAATTGAAGACTAGGGGTCTTAAGAACTACTTTTCAGTTGTAGTTATCAGACTTCACATTATCACAACACATACCCATTTCATCCCATGAGCTACCCTCTCAGTCTAAAACCAGCATACACCTTAATCCAAAATGGCCGCCATTTTAGTATTCTTTTGTTTTCTTGCGAATTAGCCCTTGTTGTCTCGTTCTTAAACTCGAAATTCAAAAGAATATTTTTCCTTAAACGAGGCAACAAGGGCTAATTTGCAAGTAAACAAAAGAATACTAAAATTGCGGCCATTTTGGAAGAAAGTGTAAGAAGAACTAGGGTTCTGAAACCTCACTGGTTTGAACATCAAAAAATCATACTCGCACAGTTATCTCGAACTCGTATAGTCCAATCTAATCGGCCCCAACTTTCTCTGTCCGATCTCATAGTTGGAGTTTTACATCTGAAACTTGGACTGGATTTGTGCTTGGACCAAAGTCAAAGCTGACTTTCCTTGAACTTTAGGATTTTGCATACACAGTATAAAATGGAGTTAACAGACCTGCACTTTGATGAAATGAGGGGCGATCTTTTAATATTTCGCTCAGTAGTAGCCGTTGTTCTATAACAATGCCATTTTGGCACTGATGGTTGATATTGTGCGACAAAAGCCAGGAGGGAAAGAACAGAGGAGAGGATGTACTCGTGAGGGCCAAGTTATGAAAAAGACTAAACACGCGCTTCGCAGTCGTGTAGGCCTGTCAACCGGCCCCAGTTAAGATTTAATAGTATTGTCCGATGATATGACGACACGCGGAAAGAGGGCTAAGCCAGTATCATTTCAATAGTAAAGTGAGCGTCTAAAATCATTTCACCCTGTTTGGCGTAAGATAAGGAGTTCACTTTTTCTATTTTGTTTTCCACCTCGATCCAGTTGAATCCCCCTCTCGTCTACTTAAGTTATCTATCTCAGATTTAACTGAATCAATAAAAGAATTGAAGCGATCTGTAGACGATTCTATACTCCCTAAATAATGGCCAAATTCTCGGACTAAGTCAATTCCTAAAACCACTATTACGGTAGGGGAGATCCGGCAAGAAAAAAACTTTTTCCTGTCAAGCCTTCCACAGACTAGACATTTAGTTGTCGGCAACTAACTGAGTACGATTCATTCCACGCATTGGAGTGTTAGGTGTCGACTAGGAGTTTCAATGTGAAAGTGAGTGCTGACGTCAGAGCTTGATGGAAATACTGATAATACGCGTAATTTGAAATAACCTGTATAATAGGGGTTGGTGTAGCTAGTTAAGTTTTAAAGGGATCCTTGCATACGGCTGGCGCGCGGGAAATTTAAATTGACCAATCAGGATTCTGTCAATTGTAAGTTGACAGGAAAGGCATTGAAATCAGGCAACTTTTCTCATTGGAGATGGTATGAATTATTCACAAAAGGGGATTTACAATTCCCATAACCATATCACATTGCAAAAAGTGAAAAATATGAAACATTTTGTGTCTCCAGCTTCTAATTTGGCGCCTAAAATGGTAGTTCCTCTAGTGTCACCAGGTAGGATTATAGTTGTCTTATTCTGAACAAAATATGCTGTTCGTCGTCACATTAAATCCGGAATTCTCTAGTTAATTATTAGAAGAGGCCAAAGCAATTATAGCATTGTCTTTATTTTTGTTAGCTTCGAAGAAAAAGGCTATTATTGTGTCTTTTCCGCAGGACAGTTAATTTTTGACTGTCGCTCGTACTGTGGGCTCAGCCGCCGTATGCAAGGATTTTGTCAAACAACAACAGAGCCCCACAATATTTTTCTTCACTTGAGAAAAGAATGTAACAAATGCTAGAACTTGGAAACCTCAAGTAGATGGATTTCCACAAGTATTCTTTTTTAAAATTAGCCTTCATGTTAAACGCTACCAGTAAAAGTGAAAATGAGACGTTTTTAATTACACGAACTTGTGAGATTACCGAAACGCCAGCAATAACTAAGTCAGGCCAGCAAGATCTTGGGAAGCGTTCACTACGCATGCTCAAAACACAGTGCGCATGCTCAAATGTGTGTCATGTTCCGACAGTTGTCGACAACTAAACCAATGATCCCCCCACTGACGCGAAAAAGGAAGTTTCCGTCAGGTGGTAAATAGCGTAGGAAAAATCGCAAGTTTTGGTCATAGATAGGGTAAGGATTTTAAGAAACGGGACGCACACCGCTCCCCCCCTCCCCTCCTACCCACCCAATTTTTCTGGGAGACCCCCGGGATCTTTTGCAATAGCTCAGTCAAACCGCTCTACTCTATTGTCTACCTACAATCCCTTCAAAAACTCTTGTGAAGCAGAGGAAGGTCTAGTCCAGTCCCTGAACTCTCCTTTTTCCCGCCCCCTATAGGGGCTGAATCCAGGCGGGCGAAAGAAGAGTCCAGGATAACTTGCATGCGCATGCTCAGAACGCCGCCATTTTTCCCCCAAAATGAGAGGAAAACCATATTTGGAAGTAATTTCCAGATTTCGCTTGTGGCGTGATTTTCTGAATAATAATATACAAGCAACAATTTCTGCATTCAGATTGCTTAAAAACCTGTCAATCAATTAATCCCAAATCAGTGGAATTTCACCAGTGCCACGCTAAACCACATTCGATTTGTTTTTTATCGCAATATCAAAGATAACGAAAGAAATCTTCGCCAATATTTGTTGACAATTGAAAACACCCACTCGCACTTGAAAGTGCACGCGCTGCATTATGCAAATGACTGCTTGTACGCCTCAGACTTTCCTTTCAAAAACAATAAGAAAAAAATGTTTGGGAAAAGAGTAATGACGCGTACTAGTTGTCGATAAGAGTACAGACCACGATAAACCATATTTCGATTTTTACATTTTTATGTTTTCTACCACAATACCGACGTCAAAGAAAATGCTTTTTTTTTGAGAACTCGAGCTGAAAAAGGCATTGCGTGACACATTGACGCAAGCAGCGTGATTGGGACATAGTAATGTTTGATTGGTTCGTTCTGAGCATGTGCATACAAGTTATCCTGGACTCTCCTTTCGCCAGCCCGGGTTTAGCCCCTATAGGGGGCGGTAAGAAAGGAGAGTTCAGGGACTGGACTGAGGGAGATCGGAAAAACCGCAAATTAAAAGAAAACATCAAATGTACAAATGTCACGAACTCAAACACCAAACAAAACCTACTGCAGCCTCTCCTCTCCTCTCCTAATCACACTGCTAAGGACCAACCTCGTTCGCAGTGCCTTTCCCCTGCCAGAAAAATGGCCCTGGGAACGAGGTTGTACTAACGACCCCTTCAAGAAAATCTTTTCAAATCGACGCTCAAGTCGTAAAGGCAAGGAAGCATTTTAAATTCAAAAGACGGAGCAATTGATTCCCATGGTCTGAACATCCACTAGGAAACATAGCAGTTATTTCTTGTAATTATATTATTTCATGATTTTATTTTACCTTGTCTTTAACCCATTGACTCCCATGCCGGCCCTAACCGGCCGTGACGAGCCTTGGTCTTTCTTCCACTACTGACGTCATCACTTTTGGCCAAAATTGGTTTCATATGTGCTCAACTTCTGCAGGAGGAGAAGATCTTTCCATTGATGCCCAGATCAGAGTGATCAGCCGAATGGAACCTGAGATATGCACAAAAATGCTCAAAAAGTGGGGCAAAAAACTCAGACCAAAATTTGCTACCACTGCACCTGGCTGCTCCATGGTAAAAAATGCCCGTCTCGATGACGCTTTCTTAGAAGTTTTTTAACCGTCTGTAAGCCCAGTAAAATGTCAATCACTGCAGCAAAAAGAAAAGAAAAGGAGAAAAAGGAAAGGCGAAAAAAAATTTCCAAAAATCGAAAAGCCTAAAGACATAGATCACTTTCTTGTCGAAAATGATCTCAAAATCTTGATTTCTGCGCATGCCCGAGTCAAAATGTCGAAAAACGCGATGCTAGTGGCAAGAAAGCCAAGCTGTCGTGATCCAAGTGCATTTTTGACCATATTAAAGGTAATTTGGCTAGATCCAGCCTAAAAACCACCAAAATGTCCAAGAAACGCGTTTTTCGCAAAAAGCTCCGAGAGTCAATGGGTTAATTTCCACTGTCAAGTTTGGTTTAACGTATTTCCGGTACCACGCAGGAGGGCTTGTTTGGCTAACCCAAATAAAGTACAACTTTAAAAAAACTTGTATCAGTCTCGGTTTTGACATTCTTCTTTTACCTAGATCTGGAGACAGTGACATGACCCGGACGAATATTTGCACACAGATAAACTGCTGCGCAGGCAATTCATACGTAATAGACAGTTTTTGAATCAGACCATGGGTCTTTTCAGATCCAATATGCTGCTCAGTTTTAACATGGTTTGGGCATGATTTTTCTGCGAAACAGTTTTTGTCTGCCCGCAGTTTCCTTATCGTGGTAACGACATGATATTCTGGATTTTTTTGGTTGTCCTTTGTCTGCGCGTTTTGCACGTGACATTAACCAATCTGCAAAAATTTGGATTTGACTCAGCTTCAGTAAAAACAATATTCCTAAAGCTATATTTCCAGAGCTCTTGTTTCGTCTTTTGATTATTTTTCGAGGTACTTCACCAACTGAAGAACAATAGTTGTTTTCCGGGAGGTCCTGAGAACAAAGGCTGCTGTCATGTCAGTCCATCACCTGATCTGATATGTGCTGTGACGTGAATATTCTACCCTCACGCACGGTTCCCCTGTTACGTGACCAACAGTATTGCACAACTGCCCCTGTAGTAGGCTCGATTACCAGCCGCTGTTCGGGAAAGGAGCCCGCGCTCCTCCCCCGAACTCACGGCTGGACTCGTGGACCTTAGCATTGTTAATTTCGACCAATAAAATATCTTCCTGCCTGAATCGAGCAGGCTGCATAAATTATCTTTCTCGCAGTAACATAGAAGTTAGGGCGACCCTAAAAGCCGGAATGACGGAACGGCGGAACGGCGGAAAATCACCCCAAATCCTAAAAGACAGAATCGCGGAATGACGGAACGGCGGAAAATACCCCCAAGTCCTAAAAGATGGAATCGCGGAATCATGGAACGACGGAAATACCCCCAAATCCTAAAAGACCGCGGAATGACGGAAAATCACCCAATATCCTAAAAGACGGAATCATATAGTTGACACTTACACGACTTCTACACGACTTCTACGGTTCGTGACATTTGTACATTAGCCGTTCTCTGGTCGATCTTTCGACCTTTTTTGTCGCTTCACTCGTGTTTATGAAGGGCACTTCGTGTTGTTTAATAAGGAGGAATTTTAAGTAGAGTTGAGCCATTAAATCGCCGGTGCTATGGCAAATTTTTATAGGTCAGGGGTCTGCATGATATCCGCTGTTTTCTGCATGTCGCCACGTTGAGTTTGACACCTGTGTAACTTGTCGTGTGTTTATGCATTGTTCAGGCTCATTTCTATTGCAAGATATGCGTTCAAGTCTCCACGAGTTTGCTTTTGAGGGGACAAAACACGCTATACGTTTGTCTAGAGACATTCTTATGTCTCTCGTAACTATCTGATCGAGCTCATGTTTCTCTTGCTCGATGTAGAAGTTTCTTCCTCTTTTGGTCGTTCTGGCACCAAATGATTCAAATGTAGCTGTTTACGCGAAAGTCTGTTGACTGTTTCGCGTGTTGTGTGTTCGGCTTCGTTCAGGGAAGACCATGCGGAGAAAGAAGTACGAAGACAGATGTTATTCGTAATGAGAATCTGCCTACTGTATTTGCAAATAGTTTTAATCACAACCGGGCCCGTCGCCACAAAATAGAATGCAAGTAAGCAACATGTTCACGGTAAATTTCATGTTTGTTCTCGTCAAAAGTGATTCATGGAGACTCGAAAGTATATCTTGCAATAGAAATGAGCTTAAAGGGACACTATCACGATGTAGCGCACGCGCGAACTTGACTGGCTTCTTTCATCGGAAAACAATAGAACTGTCACTTTGTCGCATCATGCCGACGCGACGAAGTGACAGTTGAGCGCTATTTATATCCCATTCGCCACTCGCGTTCATCTCTCAATTACAGGAAGAAAGGTTAACTCGCTCAACTAGTCAGGGAAAGCAACTTGTTTTTTCCTGTTAAACGGCAAATAAAAACTGTACGTATTGACCAATGTAGTGGTGGAACACGTGAAAAGCCCCATGAGTAATGCAAAAACAAGGCAACGATAAGTCCGTGGTTCATAACAAGCCTGGATATGCTAATGTGCAAATGTTATGTTGGAAATTTTACTGACTTTATACACGAGTCCTTATCATATTTACAAAACAGTCCTGATAGCTAAAAACAAATAAATCGGAGTCAGTCTCACAGAGTATATCTGTGCGAAGAAAACCTGATAGAATGTCTGAATATCGAGAAAGAAAACCAACGAGTAAAGGTCTGCTTGCTCAGTCGAGTAAAATGTCAACAAAGAAACGCTCGCATGAGCCGCGATCCTTTCAGTCTTTCCCAAGCCTCGTGAATCGGTTTCTTTGAAAAAATCCTATGTTGCTGGTTCCATTACTTCTCAGTCCTTTCCCGATTTCTAAACCTTTCTGAAAGCTGCCTAAAGAAAGCCGTCTTCGTCCAGCGCCATAACACTTCCTTCCACTCGAAGTTCCCTCAAACGGCATTGAAGTTAACACCGAAAGGACTCGATTACACACAAATTGACACTTCACGAGAACGGTGTATCATTGATCTTTGATTCTGAGAAGTTTTAGGGCAAAGCCAAAGTTGATTGAGGACGATGCAAAATTTGTGAAAGCTCTATGTCAATTCTCGCATCTTTGAATTCTTAACCCCCTGTTCTAAAATCAAACTCTTGCGCATGCGCAAAAACGTGATAGTGTTCCTTTAAACAATGCATACACGACAAATTACAAAGATGTCAAACTCAACGTGGCAA
>CBDDTI010000125.1:0-4050 GCA_965233585.1 bacterium | reverse complement strand
CTCACAAGTACAAATTAATTCCAAATTGAACGAGAAAAACCGTATGACTACTTATTAATAATATAAACATAAAAAAATTTGCGTGGAGGATGTTTTGAACTTTACAAACTCTGAACTCGCCCTGCGCGCGCTTAATCTCAGGTGATTTTATTTAGCCAATCGTGGCCCAGAATGTGCTCGCGCGTACATTTGAACTTCGCTGTCGTAATTTTCCAGATTTTCATCTTTGTTGTATTTTCTTGCTGTGTTTGAGTTTTAGGCCAGCCTTGCTGCTGTTTTTGGAGTTTTGAATCTAGTTTCTTCATCGTTTTAGCCATTATGATTCGCCGTTTATTGCGTGTTCCGGATTACGAGGTTAGTTCATTAAATAGTTCTTAAATTTGGAGTCTGAGCCTACAACTCACTGAAAATAATTCGCGCTGAGAAAGAGCCCGAGGATGATCTTTCTTGAAGTCATTTTTTCTCATTCGAAACGTCTGCACAAACTTTTTCGTCATCATTTTACGTGATATCATTGTCTTAGGAAATTTCCTTTTGTCTTTAAGTCAATCATAATCCAGAATTACGATGTGTAATTTGCACTGGTGTTACACTTTTTGCACTGGTGTTACACTTGAACTGCACTGCTCTCAGCCAATCAGAATCGAGAAATTTTTTCATGTCTGATATTATTAATAGGATAATAAACACAATAGCCTTCATTCGGGGCAAAAATATGCTCGAATATTTGTCCGCGAATATTTCCTGTTCCGAGACGTGAACAGCTTTCTGCGATTTAAATTTACTCAAACTCCCCCAAGAGTTTCTCCAAGTTTTGCAGCGAATGAAAATTCCCTCAAAATCGGACGAGCTTTCAGGGGAGTGCAATTTCAGACGGAAAAGATCGTAAAAAATGTAAATTCTTGATTGCTCCACCTTTTGTATTTCATGATGCGGCAATTTGTGATTCAACGAAAAAAACGGTGAATTTAGTCTTCCAGGCCTCGAAAGGCATACAGATGAGTTATTTCCTTTTATCGTAGCTACGATAAGCCTCGTGTAGAGCTAGCTCTAGGAGAGAATTGTATCAAGATTATTAGTGACAAGTCAAATTCTCTGCTCTAGGTATGGTCTTGCAAACATAGTCAGACATACGCTCGACCAAATATCACATCAAATATATAAATAGGGCTTTTCTAGCTAGTCAATAGACCATTTCACAGTTGTTTGCTTGGTAAGATGACGGCACTTGAAGTTTTTGACAACTGAACAGTTCTTGCTCTGGAAGAGCTATTAACTTGAAGTATCTCCAGAGTAACAACTCTCCGTTTGGGTGTGCGCGTGCCCAAAACGTGTATTCACAAGATTTTTAGGATGACAGAAGAAGGGATTAGTCATAGTTGAAAGCCCAAGAGGGGGGATCAGTGAATGTCACATGCCCATACAGACTTCTTGGACGGTTCGAGCAAAAAGAAATTTTGTAGTTTCCAAGCGCTTGGGATGGTTATAATTAACTGCTGGTATGTCAACTGACATCAGTCATGGGGTAGCTCCCCCTGTAAAATCGAATGTAGTGAACTGTTCCGGTCATTAAAATTTGTATACATATATGTGTGCGAAGACATTGAGGAGGATCACGAAATTTATCAATACGGCTATGAGGGGGATGCTTGAAAAAGTAACATTTAAAGGGGAGATCACCCAAATTTACTGTCTTTAGCCGAAAATCAAAGTTCACTGACTCAGCAGGTTCGAATGCTCGATTTGTTACCAGCTTGATCGTAACTGAATAAATTTTTGTTTAACCTAAAACCAAAGAAATGAAAATGCGAATACTGTATTTCGGTGTTTCCCACAGTGTCAAATATTTTAATACGACAAAACAGGCTGAGGTCCACAAAACGTCAATATAGAGATCCAGTTCGCCAATTGTGCTGGTTCTGTTGTCTTCCTGTCTTAACCGTTTATATTACTAAAAATGGGTTTGGTCTTCCTTGGTGCAAGCCCAATAATCAAGTATTTGGAAAGTATTTAGTCAGCCCAATAATCAAATAGATCAGAACTTGCAATTGTATAATGGCTTGAACACAATTTAATGTACAGCCAGTTCTCGCTGAACTTCAGCCATGAAATCGCTTCACTCAAACTGCCTGAACAGTGGTTTCGATGACTCTGGACTTTCTTACCGTTTTCATTTGCTTCATTTTAACTTCAGAAAACGTTGAATTGTAACCACCTGCTTACCATTCCCTGTTTGTGTGTTCACAGCTAGCCCTGGAACTATTCATAAATTCCTTCAGTAATCGCTATTGTTAATATGTAAGACTACCATAATCGGATATGTAATATCTCTTAGTTTGTGAATGATAATATAAATAATTAAAGATAATTCTCACTGTTTAAAGTGCTCCTAACCCAAAAAATTTTTTTTTTCGCCAAAATGAATCCACTTGTTATTTGAAGCATTTAGGTGAAAAAATGTTTGAATTGGTTTGCATCCTCGATTTTCTATGCAATTTCAAAGTCGCGCTTGAAATGTTGCTCGACCGCGTTTTAGAGAGTCTGGGGCGGCGGTTGCTGAAGACGTCTACCCAGGAACCAAACACAATGGAGCTTCAGTCAGCTCTCTGTATTTGCCCGAGAAAATGGAAAACAAAACTAATCGTTCCAATGGATTTTGGGACTAAAACTTCTAAGTTTTGTTTCAGAATCATTTCTTTTTCTTTACTGGAGTCAGAGTTGAGTTCCGATTCAGACGAATAAAGGGGATAAGTTTCTAAAGCCCTGGCCAAACGGAGATGCAAGTTGACGTAAGTTTAAGACTTGGTTTAACTTGCGACTTCGTTTGGCCAGGGCTTGCGTGCACTTGCGTTGACTTGCGATGACTTGCTTTCACTTTGGTCGAGATCAAATTTGCGCTCAAGTCGAAGCAAGTTTTTCACCGTTTGGCCACCCAACCCAAGTCAACGCAAGTTGAGTGACGTCCATTAACCTATTATTAGCCAATAAAATAGAGGATAGTCTGCCTTAAGATGTCTTTTTTTTTGCGACTTGCGTGTACTTGCGAAGAAACTTGCGAGCCGTTTGGCCACCCAACGCAAGTCTCTACGGAAGTTCAACTTGCGTCCACTTGCGACTACTTGCCGGTCCGTTTGGCCAAGGCTTAAAGAAACTGTGGTGCTGCATCGGTGGGAGTATTACAAGATAATTTGGTTTTATCAACTGAGTTGATGATGTAAATTGGAGACCGTAAAGGGATTCCAATGCTGACGTTTCGAGCGTTAGCCCTTCGTTGGAGCTAATAGAAGACTGTGAAATATGACTTCGATCAAGCGCGTGCGACAACTGTAAACTCACCGCTGAGAGCTTTGAAAGCAATTTACAATATTTCAAGCTACGATTGGGAAGAGTTCTTTGCGGACGAGCTGCTTGTATATTAGGAATGGGAAGCTAGATATTAAGTGGAGGAGCAGGCAAACGAAGAGCATGCAGTAAAGACAACTCGAGGACTGCGTTGAATGGTAATTTCGTCATCTAAACATAAGATTCCTCGCACGCGTGATTAAAGCCCGTATACATTTGTCCTTAGTAAGAATGTATTTTGTCAAGCTATGGTTGTTCTATTAAATCCAGTTTGTGTTTTACTTTCTGTTGAATGCTTCATGTTTATAAGAGCGACGTAAATGTTGCAGTTTTCGAGACTTGATGACCTCCAAAACAGTAGCTCGGATCCACTGAAAATAGTAATTTTTGAAGCCGCGGGAAGCAAGGCGGAAGGAAACATTTCATACAATTACCGATTTCACATTGTCGAACGTTTTTATTAAGTCGTAACTCGAAATAACCAAAGTAAATTTTTATCATCAAAGTCTGCAGTGAATTGAAAATTCGCCGGATAAGCGAAAACGATGTGTTCCCTAAGCGGTCCGCAGATAATGTTACGCAGTCGAAATTATTGCACTCAATCTTTGTCGCCCTGCGGATTTCCAAACCTTTCCAGACTCTGTGAGTCTAACAATTTTGTTATCATGTAATTCCGGAAGGATTAATCTTCGACTTTTATTTAAATTG
>CBDDTI010000124.1:7500-13653 GCA_965233585.1 bacterium | reverse complement strand
ATTTTTTAGTCTGGTCAGGAGTTCGTGCCGCTGTTCCTGCCCACCTGAAGAGTTTGGATGTGATTGAAAGCGAACTAGAATTCCCTTTGGAATTTCACTGTGGGGAGAAAAAATTTAATCCTATTGTGTGTAAAAATAAACACTTCTATGAATTGCTTGTTTCGGATAAGGCAAAAGTTTCAAGGGGCTTTGCTAAATTGAAGGAGGACTTTGGTTTAGCAGATTCAGCTGTTACTAAAGCGTTCTTGAAAGTGAAGACTGTCTCATCTGAAATGTTTATCAGAAGTTTTCAATTTAAAATCCTCAATGATATCACTTTCACTAATTCTCGTCTAGCCAAAATAGGTTATGTTTAAGACGATTCTTGCACTTTTTGTAGAGTTAGCCCAGAAACTGTTAATCATTTATTTTATGAATGTACTCATACTAACCAGTTTTGGAAAGATTTCAAAAATTTTTGGTTTGCACTTTCTGGTAAACATGTTGAACTTTCCTTGCAGGATGTTATGATAGGTAAATTAGATGAAGTAAGCGGCTTACTAAATTATTTTTTAACTGTTGCAAAATGGCATCTGGACGAGCCATAAACGTTGTCTTAGCCCAGATATAGCTGCCTTCAAAGAAGTAATTAATATGAAATACATGTACAGTGCAGCTCAGATATATCCGAACTACGCATACGCGTATTATACGCTCGTATTTTGCGTATACGCGTATGTATGTACGCGTATACGCGTATGTATGTACGCGTATACGCGTATGTCAATACGCGTATACGCGTATGTCAATACGCGTATACTCGTATGTCAATACGCGTATACGCGTATGTCAATACGCGCGTACGCGTATGTCAATACGCGCGTATATGTCCCTTTGTTATGCATTCCCATAAGTTTCTTTGTATGAAGCATTGTTGGTCAAACAAAGGACATATGGGAATGAAAAGGCTTCAAAGTGCAATTTGCATATTGTTAAAACGACATGCCGATCAATGAAAGCTATCACATTTAAAGTTTTCGATCACGCAAATTCATCGACCGTTTCCTTGACTCTTGCTTGATCTTAAGCTTCCAAATAGAGGAAGAAAATTGAAACAGTCTCTTGAAATCCCTATCTTAACACGTGAACTTTATGTTTTTACAAGGAAAGATCCGTGTTTGGGCAAGGAAAGATCTGTGTTTCAGGTCGCAAGTCGTTTGCGAAATATTTTTTGTCTGAATTCAGCGTCCCTAAAATCAATCCTCGTCGCAAAAATTATATCTCCGGTTATATTTGACACAGATCATTCATTTAAACGGTTGAATGCTCTTTTCTTAACGAAAAATTTGTTTATCGAAGTTTTTATGATGCGCCATTCACGTTAAGTTATTTTTTTACTTCAAGGAAAAGTTCTGTGTTTCGCACGCGTCATCAAGTCGCTTGCGAGATGTTTATCTGTCGGAAGCGTTCGGAGCACCTTGTCGAAAAAATTTTATCTCTGGTTCTTTTTTACTCAAATTTTTCATTCAAAACGGTAAAATGCTCTTTCTTTAACCAAGTAATTGTTTATCAAAGTTTCTATGGTGCGCCGCTCACGTTTAATTATGTTTTACTTCAAGGAAAATTTCTGTGTTTTGGCACGCGTCGGGAAGTCGCTTGTGAGATGTTTGTCTAATTAGGCGTTTCGAAGACCTTGTCGAAAAAATTATATCTCCGGTTGTATTTGACACAAATCGTTCATTCAAACGGCAAAAAGCTCTTTCTTCAACCAAATAATTGTTAATCAAAGTTTCTGTGGCGCGCTGCTCACATTTAGTTATATTTTACTTACGGGAAAAGTTCTGTGTTTCGCACGCTTTGGCAAGTCTCTCGTGAGATGTTTATTGTCTGAAGCCGCCGATCGGACCTTGTGGAAAAAATTATATCTTCGGTCATATTTGACACAAATTGTTCATTAAAACGGTAAAATGCTCTTTCTTTAACCAAATAATTGTTAATCAAAGTTTTTATGGCGCACTGCTCACATTTAGTTATATTTTACTTACGGGAAAAGTTCTGTGTTTCGCACGCTTCGGCAAGTCGCTCGTGAGATGTTTATTGTCTGAAGCCGCCGATCGGACCTTGTAGAAAAAAATTATATCTCCGGTCATATTCGACACAAATCGTTCATTAAAACGGTAAAATGTTTCTATGGTGCGCCGCTCACGTTTAATTATGTTTTACTTCAAGGAAAAGTTCTGTGTTTCGGCACGCGTCGGCAAGTCAATTGCGAGATGTTTATCTTGTCTAACCTTGTATCCCCGGTTCCATTTGACAAAAAAACAGTAAATTTTTGATTGAATGGCAAAAATAATCTCCCTTTTAATTAATGTTCAGTCAGTTAATTTTCTGTCAAAGTGATCAATTGCAAAATGTTAGTTTCCGCAGTTTCGGCTAACATTTTGTCAAGTCTAGTCTGAAGACATACGCGCGTATACTGTATACACGTACATGTATTCAAACTAATGAAAATTGCTCTGTGGCAAGAAACAATGACCTGTTACAAACGAAGAAACCATAGGTTAGCCATACTAATGAGGCATACGCGCATACACTGTATACGCGTATACGCGTATATGCATACGCGCATTTGCGTATATGTATACGCGTATTTGCGTATATGTATACGCGTATACGCGTATTGGGCTGACGCGTATTACTCGTATATTTTGGTTCGGATATATCTGAGCTGCACTGTACAAGACTGAAAAGTACATAGCCGTCAAAAACAACACGCAAAGAAAATTCCAGGCCAGGTGGAAATTATTCATTGATAGTTAATTATGGTCTGTAAGTGTGATACTAAAGATCAAATGACAATGTCATTATCAATGTAATGTTATTGACACCTAATAATAGTGCTGTAGTTTGTAGTTAACAATGGAATAAAAATGTGGAAAAAAAAAAAAGTCTTGGATTTTTGTATTCGAAATTTAAGGTGTTTAATTTCACAAAGTTCTTCTGGAAGAGGACTGGAGTAATAATGGCATTTTAGGGTATAGCAACACATAAATGATTTCAGAAACAATACCTTTTCTGCTGGAGAAAATTCATAATTTGATATACCAGAGTTGATGTTAACACTGAAGTACACCTGGATGAAAAAAAAGTCATACCAATCTTAGTACTTTGTTACCAGACATAAAAATAGCTGATTAATATTAAAATAATATATATTTTTCAGAGATAAAGAGTATCTGCTACCCATTTCTTATCTTCTACACTGTAAGCACAACAAAACTTCCATTTAACCTCTTTTACAAGGAATTTTCATGATATAGAGAAATTGATATGAGAAAATTCATTTCTGTTTCAACATTTTTCAAGCTACGTTAGTCTGATTGCTACTTTCCTCTGTTCTCATGATCTGAAACAAAGGAAAATAAAAACAGACGAGTTTGAACACCTGCAAACCAAAAGTACGTGTGTACATTCTAGCCACAACAGACTAAAAATATTTAAACAAAACATACACTCTCAGGGATAGTACTGATACATGCTTGTCTATCATCAAAGAAACCTGCCTGTACTACAAAATTAAAATAATTGACATTGTACATGTATATGTATGCATACTGATCAATATGTTTCACTTACAGCCTTACCACTTGAGTCTTTTTTGTTTGATTGCATTTCTTTAGGTGCTTTTCAAGTTGGTCTTCAAATACTGTGCTACAATGGTTCAAAACAGAACAATCTTAAACAACCTTTTAACTTAATCCTCAATAAAGCAGTCTCTTAACACCCAAGAAATCCCTATGATTGTTACAAATCAATAAGAGCGGTTTCTTACAAGTGTCAAAATTAATTCATATTTGATTTGATTTTGCATTACGATGCTAAGAAATTGGCTGACAAAAACACAACCCACTTTGTCGTCCAATCACAGATGAAAACTAACCCAAGAGTGACTTGCTCACATGTTTTGCATGCTTCCTGTAGGCTAAATTGTACATGTATAAATTTACTCCAACATTTGTTTGGTTCACTGAATTGTGTCCTTTTGTTGTAGATGTACATGTAAGTCAGAGTGATAAATTTGGTTTTGATGTTATGACACTCACTTGAATCCAACTCTAAACAGGGTTTCCACCCTTTGTCAGAAAAAGATTTCCAGGACTTTTCCACAGCCTCTCCAGGGCTCAGAATGATTTTTTCCAGGACTTTAAAATTCACATTAATCCTTTCACTCCCAAGATCTCAATGTTAATTCTCCTTGCTCTCTGCCATACACATCATATATTTTTACTACAGTTAAACAGATTTCCAGAACTTTCCAGGACCAAAAGCCTTTTTCCAGAACTTTCTAATCCTGGAAAATGCTCCAATAAAAATCCAAGACTTTCCAGGTTTTCAAGTGCCCATTCGAACCGTCTTTAAAAGACAGAGTCAATTGGGAACTAATAATTATTCTTACTGAAAAGTGAATAAAGATAATCTCACTGTTTCTTGTCCAAAGGACAGGTAATCCTTTTTCGACCATCAGCCTGTCAGAAAAGAGAAACAAATTGAGTGGAAAAGTTTTCTATATAATTTATCTAAACAAGAGGTTCTTGTTGCCTCCTCATTAGATATGTTGTACATGTAGTTCAATTTTACCTTTGGTACAATTTGTTTCAACCAGTACATGAATTCAGAGGAAAACCAAAGGTCTGTGGTTCAAAGCTCACAAGGTAAGCATTGAGGTAAAAAGAATAGGGGCTGGGATGCTGGGAGAGCAGGGAGGGAATAGTAGGGGAGGGTAAGCAGAGTGGAGGTAAAGAGAAGAGGGAAGATGAAGAGAAGGTTGAACGTGCCAAAAATATTTTTTTGTTTGACGCAAAAACAAAAAAGGAAATCAAATTGACCTAGGTTGAAACATTTGATACCAGTTCATAATATTTTGTACCAGTTCAAAAGATTTGTACTGGTTCAAAAAAATTTTGTACCAAAGCTAAAATTGAACTACAACAGGTACATGTACATTTAAATGTAAATGTTTAGCAACAGTTAAAACATACACTGAATAGCCAGAGCTACCAATAGATGGTTTTGAGAAATGGTAGGAACATGCTATAAATAGCCCATCAAAGAAAATAAGTTGTTAAGGTTACCCTTGAGGCAATCGCTAGACCAACCTCACCATCCCACTCCCAAACAAGAGCAGCCAACAATGAAAAGTTTATGCCCGCAGGGAGGGGTGGGAAGGGGATACTCCCTTATATGGGCTATATAGGTGTGTGCGGCCCTAAAGGGTATGGTTTCTCAGCCATTTTGGCCATCAATAGGGTATGGTGTTTGTACTCTAGCCTTTATATGGCCCATATGCTTTTAAGAAGAAGCCACTTTTTCATTATTATCAAAAAGAAAATCAACAAAAGCCCTTCAAAAATTATCTTTACGGTAATTTAACATTGGCCTGAACTAGGGATCCAATTATAACACAGGTCTGAAACTGGATAAGGGTCAGGACATATATAGGGTTTCAAATTTTGGTCAGGTCATAAATAGGATAGGGAACATTGCAGATTTTGGTCATAAATAGGGTCAGGGTTTCGAGAAGAAGGTCACACAGCCCCACCCAATTTTTCTGGGAATATCCCCCCTCCCACAGTAGTAAACTGCAAGGAAGAGCAAGGTCCTTCAGATAACTTGAAAACATTGAAGGTGGAGAATTACGAGCGACCCTAAAAGCCGGAATGATGAAATAGCGGAATCACGGAATGGCGGAAATCACCCCAAAACCTAAAAGACATAATCGCCGAATCATGGAATCACAGAACGGTGGAAAATACCCCCAAATCCAAAAAGACGGAATCGCTGAATCACAGAACGGCTGAAAATACCCCCAAATCCTAAAAGACAGAATAACAGAAAATCAACCGAAATCCTAAAAGACAGAATTATGTAGCTGACACATAGCCAACACGACTTCTACGGTTTGTGACATTTGTACATTAGCCATTCTCTGGTTGGTCTTTCGACCTTTTTTGTCGCTTCACTCGTGTTTATGAGGGGCACTTCATGTTGTGTAATATGGAGGAATTTTAAGTAGAGTTGAGCCATTAAATCGCCGGTGCTATGGCAAATTTTTATAAGACATGGGTCTGCAAGATATCCACTGTTATTTGCATGTCGTCACGTTGAGTTTGACAC
>CBDDTI010000124.1:0-2500 GCA_965233585.1 bacterium | reverse complement strand
AAACCCCTTCGAAACACTGTTTTCTGAGGTTTGCCCCCTGAACAACCTGCTTGGGGACAGCATGAACTGCCGCGATCCTTTTGGTCAGCGACGGGGTTCGCGACCTCTGGCCTGGCGTCCCGATTTCCAGCGCATGACAAAAGGGACCCTGAAGACGAGGATGATATTTAGGCCTAAGACATCGCACGCAAGGGTAAATATTTCCCGCTGTGATAGCCCTAGTTAATAAGTTATTTTGTATACTTGCCACTTCAAAACACATCTCTAGAATCTGTGGCTACGGAGCTACACGGCTTGGAGTCTAAGTGGCTACGCGGCTGCGCTACGGGGCGTGGCTACGCGGCTGCGGAGCTACTTACATGACTATTCCTCGTTCTTAAATCCATGAGCCAAAAAAATTGGCACGTGGCCACAGCCACGTCCGGGTACCCTGCGAGCAGAGGTCTCTTCGATCTTCTGTAGCCACGTAACCACGTATCCACGTAGCCGCGTAGCCATAATAGGGAGTTTTGGCAATGACTACGGCGACGGCGGGGACGAACCCTTGTTAAAAATTTATGTTTATTTGAATATTTATTCTGTTCATTAAAATTTATGTTTATTTGAAGATTTCCTTATCATTGTTTGTTTACATTGGTCCTGAGTGGCCAATCACGTATACATTACATACACAAATGATTTATATTTTACCTTCAAATGGCGCAACTTAGTAAATCTGTTCAGTACGCCTATCAGTCTAAAATCTTGCTCAGGCTAAACATGCACCGACAGCGTTTAATTCGAAATGGAGATAAGAAAAATTAGCCATTGCGGTTCGCGTTCTCTAAAATAGTAGAACTTAATCATTTCATGTTGTTAATTTGTAGAGGACAGCAAAGAAACGAACCAAGATTCAAAATGCAAGTGCACAGCTATTGTTTTACTCATTAAATCTTTTGTTTGGAGACGCTCTCATTGCCGTCGTCGTCGTGGTTTGCTAAAACTCCCTAATTTTACTTGAAAGAGATACAGCTTCAAGTGGCGAGGTATTCTGCATCCACTGTAAAAAACAGTAAACTAAGCGCAGTGCGGAAATCCTGATTGGCCTGATTCGTCACAGTGGTAGTTCAAGTTAAAGCTAGTTAACAGCAATCATCGCCAAGCAGAAGAAATTTCCCGAGCAGGACAAAACGAACTTTTTAAATCTTTACTGAGCTCGAAATTTCTACCGGAGATAGCTGTTGACGAGGGTGCAGCCTGATTAAACAGTCACGCATAGAACTTGAGAGTGAATAATCTAATTATAAACGAAAACCAATGTAACAAACGATTGAATGCAGGAGAACCACACAACGTCGAACAAAACAACTTGGCCACTCTGTTGCCGGATCTCTTGTAGAAATTCACGTACCAGACGTCACTTGAAGTGTAAACAAAACAAATTTGATAGCAAGGCTGGTACTACGGCAAGGACAATTGAAACTTTAATGGGCCAATATTTCGACTAGCAGAGCTAGTCTTCTTAAGCTATAGGCTGAAAATGTCGGTAAATAAAGAGTAATAAAGAGAGTAATAGAGTGATAATAGTAAGTGATATATGGTACTAGTAGGAAAAAAAAAAAACATTATTACAGTAAATAAAACGGCCAAAATTAGCGTTCATTTCGTCGGTTGATGCCATAAGGTGTTAACGTTTGACCTCTTTGTATGAAATAGGCCTCTCTGGCTTTTCTACGGGATGGATTATTGGTTACTTGAAGTTCTAGAGGGATAAGTAGCATGTCTTTGACGGAGTGCGAAGGTAAGTTGAAATGCGTAGGTACTGCTGCTGAAGCGCTGGCGTGATCAGAATTATTTGTAGCTTGTCTGTGTTCAGTGAATCGTTCGCGAAGGCTACGTTTGGTTTCTCCAATGTATTGTTTTTTACATTTTTTACATTCAATCATATAAGTAAGATTGTTTGATTTGCAAGTGATGTGTTGTTTGATCTCCCGTGTCTCACCCGCGGTGCTGAACGTGTAGGTGGTTCTACCGTCATCGATGTTAGGGCAAGTGAGACAGCCGTGTCTCGAATTGCAACGGAAAGTACCAGGAGGATGGCGGAGTGTACTACTTTCGGGAGTTTTAAGTTTGGCGCGAACCAATAAATCGCGTAGGTTAGGTGAACGACGGAAGGCCACAACTGGCGTTTCGCTGAAGATGTTATGTAAGCGTTCTGTTGAATCGAGGATGGGTTGTTTCTTGTGAAGAATTTCACGGATGTTAGGTAAGGCCGGGTTATACGTTACGATGAATGGGACTCTGGTACGTTTGGGTGTGTCATGATTATGTTCATTCAAGGCGTCATTTCTAGGAATAAGTTTAGCTCTTGCAATCTGGCTTTTAACGAAACGGTTCTTATAGCCTCGTTTCGTTAAGTAGAGTTCAACTCTACTTAACGAAACGAGGCTATAAGAACCGTTTCGTTATTCCTAGAAATGACGCCTTGAATGAACATAATCATGACACACCCAAACGTACC
>CBDDTI010000123.1:0-11865 GCA_965233585.1 bacterium | reverse complement strand
TCAATAAGGGAGCTTGTGTATTCCACAAGCACAATTGTGCTATCAAGTGTACTTCCATCTTTCCCATTCTCCGACAAGTTTCTTTTGTAGGCCTGTTGGTAAAAATTGAATTAATACATTCAACATACTCATATCACATTTATTGAGAGTTTTGTTACTAATCACAGGTAAAGCTATTGCATGTAGTAAACATGTACACCATGTATTTACAATAAGTAATGACAAATCTTACATGTAATGCAAACAAATACCTGTAGCACCTTTAATTCCCTTGTCAAATTTAAGTTCCTCCACCTGGAGAGGACTTAAATGCAGACACTGAGAGAAAAGAAATAGTTTTGCCATAACAGATCTGATTACCTTTGATTTACATGCACATGTAAGCTAATGGTTCACATTAAAATATATTGCCACAGAATTTTAACTTGAGTTTGCCCTCTGGATTAGTTTAATAGCCCTTCAATTCTGCAAGCCTGGTCAGGTTTTCATGCTAATGTGTAAAATAACACAGTGACATTGTTTTATTCCAGTTTGCTTTGAGCCTTATGAAATGTATCCTTGTTACCTTCATCAGGAAATGCATTCTGGAGTCCAGGACCTCTTCTGCCAAGTGGTTGCGCATTCTGAGAGCTGGGTCAAGGTTGAAATGATCTTCTTTAAGCTTTTCATGTATGTGGATAGATGTGGATGTCTGGTCAAACTTGTATGCCTCTACCAAATACCAAATAATTTTTTTGCCACCAACTGTTAAGCATCTTGGCTTTCCAGACGGGTTGGACTTTTCCAGGTTGTTACGAATTGTTTTAAAATTATGCTGGAGAGTGAAAAACACCTTGACTAAGCAATTAACAATTTAATAATTAAGTAGTTTAAAATGCATTTAACATGCAAAGTATGTTCTAATTATTTTGTAGATTTTTCAAGACCATAATGACTCATAAATCCATACTATGTGTATATTTGCAAGGTTTTAATAACTGCAATACAGTGTAAGGGGGGCGTCAACTCTCAAAAGGGCTGTTTCGTGAGGAACAAAATATTCTTGTGGGGATCTGAAGATTTTTTGATTTTGTCACAAAGAAACAAAGTTAGAAATTTCAGGAATTTTGAGGTATTTTGGGAATTTGTACCAAAAATTCGGGAGAACTGCCCAAACATCATTTCTCCCTGTCAGTGTAGGTGTAACATCAAGCAAGTGTGGAAAACTGTGCTTCAAATTGATACTTCTGTGGGTCTTTAGCTGCCAAGTTAAACACATGTACCTGTAATACTTAAATGAAACATGTCAGTACAAGTTCAGTAGCTATCACAAATTTTTCTGCATATCTAACCTTACAGTCAACCAAGAACACCATTGGCCCAGCAGTGTGCATGTTAAAAGCGACAATTTTTTTGTCAACTGCATCATAGCCAGGAAAATGCATCTTGATAAATTTCCGATTGACTTCGGCGCCATCAAGAATGGTCCGGTAAATGCTGTAGATTCAACATAGGTCAAATTGATTTCTCATAAAATTATTTCTCCATTATTATTATTATTATTATTATTATTATTATTATTATTGTTGTTATTGTTATTATTATCATTACTGCTATTATTATTATTGTCGTTGTTGTTGTTGATGTTGTTGTTATTATTAGTAGTATTCAGTTCACATAGGTGAGATTGTACATGTAATTATAGGCTATTCTTTTTAACATGTCATGTGTTTAGAGCTGCAAGGGTGAAATAATTTTACTCAAGGAATTATTGCCAAAAAATTACATGAGTTTTTTTTTTTAATTGTTAGACGTTCCGTTCATACATACAACATTTTGCTTACCTGAAGGAAAATTCTTTCATCATGAGAACACCTTTCCAGAATTGATAAAATAGGTCAGTTGGTGTGCAGTCGTGACTAGGAAATTGTGCTACTGGAAATCTAAATCCACAGTCGCTCAGGAAAATAAACTGTAGCACATGTGATGCAAGTTGGTTTTCCTTCTTCCCTGTTGAATTAATTATAAGTGAAAGGGTTAACAAATCAATAGCAGGGAAGAGGACTTCTGTAGACCGTAAGCCTAAGAATAGACCTAATATCCTAGGAGTATACTGCTGTAAAGGGTGTGGTTTATATGCAATTCACTCTGAAATGGACAACAGAAATCCCTGAGTTTTGATTACTTTTCTAATGGACACTAATCAGTGATTGTTGAATAAATAAAGTTTATGATTCTTCTTTTTTTTAAATGGGGTTGCAAAAATGTAGCCTTCCATGAAAAGGCAGTGGTCCCAATGGTACAACCCCATACAGAAAAACAAAAACATTCAAGGGGTAATTTTGTCCACAAATTACCTTCTAATGTAAGCATATCATTGTGCAAGGGTCCAAGCTCCACAAATCCAACCAGCCGATGCTTTCCATTTTTCACGACCATTTCAACATTTTCCTAATAAAGATAGGTAGTCAATCAATCAAAACAAATTCTGTTTAAATAAGTCATTTTTCTTAAGACATAGAAAGACGGTTAAAGAGAACGGTTATAAAGCCAGGCATATTTTTTGTCTGCTTGAAATTTTTCTTACTGTAAATTGAAAAAAATGGTGATATCATTAAATTCAAAAAGCAGTAGAAATAATAAAAGTTAAACAGTTTTACAAACTCAGAGCTAAAAGTTAAAACTTATGAAATATTTCGTCCGTTTTTTCAACCGGACTTCATCAGTCAATGATATGAATGTTAAAAAGATGAATTTTAAAAAGGGGTTTTAACGCCTCTTGGGGGTTAGAATTGTGTCGTAGATAGCTGCTAATTCGTAACCATTGTCTCTGTTTAACGCCGGTTTCGTAAGTTTAATTTGAATAGCTTCTTTTATCCTGCGTTTGAAGGTGTTAACTTCGGTTGATAGTACTTTTGTCTTATTTGGGTCCACCGATCGCGAGTGGCCCTCCAGGCTACAATGCTCGTAAATAGCTGATGAACTTCTTGATTGGTGTTCTTTCACTCTGATTTCCAGAGCGCGGGCCGTTTCGCCAACGTACTCCTTGTTACACTTTTCACAATGGATCTGGTACACAGTACCGCATTTCTTGAGATTGACAGTTGTGTCCTTGACACGTACCAATTGTGATCTTAGAGAATTGACGGGCTTATGAATAAGTGTAACCTCGTGTGCTTTGAAAGCTCTTTGCAGGCGTTCCGAGATTCCTTTGATGTATGGCGTTGATGCATAGATTTTCTTCTCATTTTGAGGCTCTTCGATATCTTCTGTTGTAGATTTTGGATGTGGTATTGTTAGCATCCATTCTGGATAGTTGTTCATTTTTAGAGCTTGCTTGACGTGTTGTGTTTCTCTAGTTCTGTCATCGTTTTCCGTAACCAAGGTCTGAGCTCTCAACATCAGGGTGTTAACCACAGCTCTTTTGTGTTGTAGATGATGGTTTGATTGGAAGTTTAGGTACTGGTCCGTGTGCGTAGGTTTGCGGTACACGGAGATCTTGGTAGAACCATCTTGGTTAATACTCACACAGGTATCAAGGAAAGAAATCCTGCCATCCTTTTCTTGTTCCGAAGTGAACTGGATATGTTGGTCAATGGAGTTTAGATGTTCTGAGAAGGAATCGATGGCGTTTTCGTGAATCTTGGCCATCGTGTCATCCACATATCGATACCACATAGTTGGAGGGGTGGGGGCGGTGTCCAGAGCTCTGCTCTCAAACTGTTCCATGTAGAGATTGGCCACTACCGGGGAAATCGGAGACCCCATGGCGGCTCCTTTCTTTTGTTTGTAGAATTCACCCTGGAATGTGAAGTATGTGCTCGAGAGTGTAACAAGGAGTACGTTGGCGAAACGGCCCGCGCTCTGGAAATCGGAGTGAAAGAACACCAATCAAGAAGTTCATCAGCTATTTACGAGCATTGTCGCCTAGAGGGCCACTCGCGATCGGTGGACCCAAATAAGACAAAAGTACTATCAACCGAAGTTAACACCTTCAAACGCAGGATAATTAACAACTATTCACCGAAGTGGAGGTGGCTAGCGGTGGATATTTACCGAGCCGCGAAGCGGCGAGGTAAATATCCAACGCTAGCCACCGACACTGAGGTGAATAGTTGTTTTAGTATATACTAAAACAGTGAGATAATATACACCACAAAAACTTTATTTGGATGATTTCTTAACTTGTCACGGCCGCAAACCGGGACGCCATTTTCTCTTGAGTTGCTCGGAGGTAAATAGCACAGGATATTCGGAGTTTGACGAGCCAATCAGCGCGCGCGTTTGACACTATCCACTGTTTTAGTATATACTAAAAGAAGCTATTCAAATTAAACTTACGAAACCGGCGTTAAACAGAGACAATGGTTACGAATTAGCAGCTATCTACGACACAATTCTAACCCCCAAGAGGCGTTAAAACCCCTTTTTAAAATTCATCTTTTTAACATTCATATCATTGACTGATGAAGTCCGGTTGAAAAAACGGACGAAATATTTCATAAGTTTTAACTTTTAGCTCCGAGTTTGTAAAACTGTTTAACTTTTATCATGTTTCCGGAGCAGGAAACAAATGTTTTTGATTGTAGTAGAAATAATGTTGTTAGTAACTGATAACTATTACCTCAATTTTCATTTCATCAACGACAAAACCTCCCCAGAAATCACACTCCTTCAGGTTTTTTTCCTTGGCAGCCTGCGCACACCACTCCAATATGTCTCTGTTCCAGCCTGGTCGTTGTTCCCTCTTGTTTTTATGATACCTTAAAGAAAGTGAACAAAAACTAAGTATATCCTATTTTTCATTTTTTTTTTTTTGTCTATTTGCCATGTTTCTTTACACTCACCTGATGGTAAGATTACTGGGCAAACGACTAACGTTTCGAAGGGGATCCAATACGTGTGGATTCTTGCAGTATATATATATATTTATATCAGACAAGTTACAGAAGGGTGGAAGATACAAATAACAAAATGAAATAAAATGAAGAAATAAATGACATCGAGTTACATGATTTAACTAATAAAGTCTAACTAACAAAAGACTTTGAATAATCTAGAGCATTTATACAAGTTTCTCAACGCGGTATGTAAACAGCTGCATGATCCTGTAAAGAAAACCACTTAGCATGGTGCTGGATTGCAAGGGCAAATTAGTGTATAAACCAACAAACCAGATAAAAAATATGAGAGAATGGGAAGTTGCACTGAGAATAAAATTGCTTGAAGCGAATCTTAAAGAAATTACTCATATCCGAGGAAATCAAAAAGATTCAAGTCTGAGACTTTCATCTTAATTACTTTACACGGGATTTTTTTTTTCTTATTATTCGGGGGTCTCATTCTTTAAAACGAATGTCCAGGTTAAGAGCCCGTGGTGGTGGGGGGGAGGGGGGGGGGGGGGCGGAAGGAAGCAACTCCTAGTAGTGGGCTACTGGGAATCGCCATGTGCCGCTGGATGGGATCGCATTTTTCACGACTGGACTGACTATAATGGGAGTGGGATTCTGAGATGCAAGCGACACATATCCCGCAAAAATTGACCCAAGTGACCCCTGGGGCTACAATATAGAGCGGAACAGAACAGATATGTTTATTTGGAGTCTTATACAAAGATAGTACATCGACTATTTCCAAATAAGTAAAAATTACAAATAGCAAGTTATTTTAATTAATTAATGATTTCTTATATTAAATCAATCAAATAGTTAATTAAATTAAATTAATTAAATTAAATTAATCGAGATAATTAAATTAAATCCGGCTTCCTTGCATGCTTCTTTGCATATAACCTTTGCTATGAACTTACTTGGGATGCCACCTGTATCCATGTGCGCTTTTTGTGTTTATTATCTTGTGCTGTTGTTCCCACAAGCACTGGATGTCTTCGGGTAGATTTCCCACTGGTTGCGCAAAAATTTCTTTAAGATCTTCTTGATCTTGTTTATCTACCTGTACAGCCAGTACTTTTCTCTTTTGTCAGCATTTCTCCGGGCCAGCTGCTCGCTTTACAGTAGACACTCTAGTTCCTCTTTTGTCACGAAGCGCTTGTTGCACGCTGGATGTATAATTTTCTCTTCAGCCTTTCTTTTTCGTCGGTTAGTATCCACTTTCTGAAGACGCGAGCAGTTTGCGCAAATCACGCCTCGCCCAGCAAGCACCAAGCAATTTTCTGCAAATACCGTTTTGCGCCTAAGGTCATCATTGATCTCGCTGATGGCGCCATTGACATGAGGAAGGAGAGTCATGACATTTTGATCCTCCTCCAGTTTAAAGCCAGAGCAAAGAGACGAGTTTTCAATACATTGAAGGGCTAGCAAAATTTGCTTTTCAACAGGCACATCCTCAAGTAATCTTTCTAAGCCAAAACCCTTTTTCAGATTTGCACTGCAGCCGTGGGCTCTGACTATCATCGAGGTCTCTTTTCGAGTTGTGTAGCTGACTATAAGTTCGGTGATTCCCCTCTGATTGTTAACTTCCCAGCTTTCGTGGCGAATGAACGTGGTTTGTTCGGGGCCGTCCTCAGTGGCAAGCCAACCTTTAGGTAAATCTAATTTCTCCAGATCAAAACTGCGTACGTCTACGGAGACCTCGGTAACGACGACGGGAGTTTCTTGTTTGCGCTGGAGATTCAAATACCGTAAATGATGTAATAAACGCCCGGGGCGTCTATTAAATTTTAGGGGTTCTAGGGGGGGGGGGGGGGGGGGCGTTTAATAGATACGAGGCGTTTATTAGAGAGGGGCGTTTATTTCAATTTAACTGAAACGTTAACAAGTTTGTGAGCATGAGACAACTTTAATATGCGCTACTGAAAGTAACTCAGCCTAGAGATTATAATACTAATTTGATATCGTTTATAGTTCGAACTAGACATCGAACAAGATGCTGTTCGCAACCCATTGTTGGTCAATCATGAAGAAAGCTAAATAAATTGCGTGATTTGCTAAGAGTTTTCTTTATTTTTGATGCGATTCTTGGGGGGTGGGGTGGGGCAAGGGGGGCGTCTATTAGACAAGGGGCGTTTATTAGAGAGGGGCGTCTAATACAAACTATACAACGCAAGGGGGGCGTCTATTAGATACGGGGCGTTTATTTGAGAGTGGGCGTTTATTAGATCATTTAAGGGAGGCACGTTGCTTCGATCTCCTTGACCCTCTTTGAACTAGACGCACGCGATCCTCGAAAACGTCTTTTAGGGCCTGATTACATGAGCCGGGCTGGCCCCGTTAGCCAGGCTGGTTTGAGTTTGCCGGGATCTCAGCATGTTCGTTAAACGCAACAAAAATCAACTTCGCGATTACATGACAACCTGGCCAACCCACACCGAAGCAGCCCTTAAGCCTGGTTCACCAGTCCGGGATCGTTATCAGTTTTGATAACCTCGACCAAAACAAATCATTAACCAATTGCTGCACAAGTTTTCGTTCACGTGACATTATTTGGTAGCACTAGTAATTCAATATGGCGGTCGACGGGGCGCTGCGATGATAACAGTTACTTTTTTTCACAACATCATAATGCAGTTACATTGACTTATGTTCGCTTCATAATAGGTTACTGGATTATACAACAGAAACAGATCTATGGAAGAAAACTGTCTTCGTCCAATTCTAAAGAGACACCGTATAATATTTGTTCCGAGTAAAATGACACAGCGAAGGTAGACAACAGTTGTTCTGTTCACAAAAGCGTTGTTTATTGATATTAATATGATAGCTTCTATTTTCACTCAGGCTTCGTTTTCTTGGTAGTTGGTGAGGCTGCATGTTCAACAGTCTGTATAAAATATAAACAAAACAGTAACAGTAAATACATCTTGAGTTTATAAATTGACACTGTACTTCGTTTAGTTTGCGTAATAAGAAACACCGCAACTTGCAACAGTTAATCAAACAGCCGGGGTCGGCCGCGACGTAGCAATACAAAATACAAGTGGTCAACATGTTCACGGAATATTCCAAACTTTGTCCCTCCAGAGCTATGAATGAGCCGAGAGAGAAATAACTGGTAAAAAACAGAGGTGTCAAACACTACAAATTACATGCGGATAACAGCGGAAGCCATGCAGGCATAATAATGACCTCTAACGGCTCTACCCTGACGAAATGTCTTTCTAAAAACGCAGGATTATTGCCTAGCGAAATATTAGCATTTTACATCGTTTATGCCGGTCTTCAACCGCTGTCTTCAGCACACACGAGGCTCCTTCCTTTCTGGTACTTATCGAATAGAGCTATGGGTAAATTACCCGAGTATAATCGAACAAATGACGAGCAAAGCGGAGTGAGTACGAAAATTCCCGAATTTTGTAATGGCCGCCACGTTGTGACGTCATATGGTTATCAAATCTGATCACGATCCCGGACTGTTCACACTTGCGACATAACGACATAACAACATTGACATAACGACATAAAGAAAAGATTAGTTTTTTTCTTTATGTCGTTATGTTCATGTTATTATGTTCCTACTATGTTGTTATGATGTGATGTTCACACTCGGGACATAAAACGTTCAACATGAGGTATTTTTTGGTTTGCGTGACCTTTCCGTTATGTCGTTATGTCGCAGGTGTGAACCAGGCTTTACCATTCAACCTAGCGAGGCCGGGACAATTCCTTCTGAAAATTTACTTTCTCTTTGAAACAATGTTCGATAATTTCTCCTATGTACACC
Organism: bacterium; assembly: GCA_965233585.1. GTDB lineage: Bacteria > SAR324 > SAR324 > SAR324 > NAC60-12 > CBDDTI01. The sequence goes on along the minus strand of CBDDTI010000123.1, from coordinate 3,207 downwards.
ATTTTTCCTTCGGCGTACTCGTAATGTGACAAAAACCTACGTTTTGAAAAAGAAAAGGAAACCTTACCGTAAGTTCAAAGGAATTAAGACGAAATCCGATAGAAGATCGAGCAATTGGTTTTAGTGGAGAAAAATCTGTACCAGAGTAATTTTAAATATTTTACAGTCATTTTTACATTTTCTTAAAGCTAGATACATAAACAATTGCCTGAAATAACACCGAAAAATAATTTCCCACGGGAACGAGAGAAAATAAATTTCAAAGTTCAGTGATTTTGTGGAAACACAGGTAAACTTTCATCATCAGTTTCATTTCACCAAAACCTTTTAAAAGTGTTTCATAGGAAGTTCAACATGCGTTTTCGACGTTTGGTGTTGCTAGAAATGAACTGTTTTGAGAACATAATTAACAGAGCCCTACAGAAGTTTGCAATAGAATGTAAATAATCTTGGTACTGGGTTTTTGTCCACTTGTTACTCCAACATCTGGCGGATTCCGTCTTAACACGTTCGAATTTCAAGACACGCACGTAAAAAAACTTTACCCACCAGAATTTTCATTCCGGTCGGTAACCGGACTGATTCGAATCTCGCTTGCTTGAATCTTGTTCCTTTTGTGGACAAAGATGATCGTTCCCTTTTAAAGAAGACATCAAAGACACGTTCAAGTATTACGTACTTCTCCCGTTACCGAGCAGCTAACAGGAACTGAAGGGCAAATCTTCAATTTCAAATTCGTCTGGAACGAGTTCCGATTGGCCAGCGTAAACAATGGCGTGTGTGGGCCCGAGGGTAGGGAGGTATGGCGTACCATCGAGACCAAAATTCAACTTTTGAATTTTGCTTGTACTTTTGGCATTCGATATTGTAGTTTTACAATTTGTCCTTACATCTGCAATTCAACATTCAAGTTTCCAATTTCTCTACTCCAATTGACGATTTGACATTGTTTTTTTCACAATTCAACGAAGAATGCCACTTGCGAGCAGGATCCAAAGAAGGATACACGATGCCTTGACTTCACAGTGTAGTAAATAGGTTGAATGAAAAATGGAGTCAAAAGCAACCTACTCACAGGTCCATGTTTAATGTAGAGAACAAACGTTTCGCCCTTCGGGCTTCTTCAGTGTTCACAGTATCAGCTAAAAAATACTTGGCTGGAACTAAGTCGGTTACAAGATCTTAAATATGCGAAAAAGTGATAAAAACAAAATCTACAGATTACGTAATCGCAAGGAATTTACAAACAAGTACTAATGAGTTGGTGACAAAATGAGCTGGCTTGTAGACGGAAAAACAACCTTTACAATAATGGACAATTTGTTAGTTCCTAATGTCTGGTAGAGTAAACAATATAGAGTTAATTATGTTGTAAGATGGGTGGCACCCAGCACAAAAGAATTAAGGATTAAAGACATTAAAAAGCATTGTATCTAAAAGTTGCGTAACAAACAATGAAAATGTAAAAAATGCAAGGTGGTAATGTAGAAGAGGTACGACGAAAGATTTTAACGTAACAAAATCCTAACCAAAAGTCCTTGAATAGTCGCAACAGTGAGGAAGAAAACAATATCCTATAAGGGGGCCCTTAAACGGAAAATACCGTAATAAATTCCTCGATATAAGCCACTGAGCCCGCCTATGTAAGCAAGAATAACAAGTTCCTAAAGTGAAGCCTTTGAACGTTTTAAAAGAATCCTAACATCACACTTAGAGAAATCATTGTTCCTTGCTGATTAAAATAAAAATAAATATAAAAACATTAAGTAGAGGACTTAAAAATCTAAAAATGAACAAAAGCGATATCTGATAATGGCTAAAAATCGATGAAACTTATTGACTGAACCTAATTCTATTTTTTGAGTTAAATTCTGATCGTTTATTAAGGCCGTTGGGATGGAGAGTGCACAGCTGGGAGCACCAAAAAGCTTCCCTTGTGAGTAAGCGCCTATCAATGTGGTCCTCACTTTCATTAACAACTTTTTCGATCACAATGAATTCAAAGTCAGACATCAGGTGTTCAATCCTATTGAAATGCACGGCTAATTCGCACGTGGTCTTATTTGTTAACATAGCCGACTTGTGATTTCGAAACCTGACCTTGAATTCATTGGATGTTGAACCCACATACTGAACCTTACATTTCTTGCAAGTGGCCAAATAAATTACGTCCTTAGATTTACAATCAAGATGTTGTCTAATAGTGTAATAACGCTCAGTACGAGCGCTGTAAAAAATCTTATCCTCCTTTAAATAGTTCTTACATAAATCACATTTTTTGCTACATTTAAAACAACCCGTAGCAGAGTGGTCGTTGTTACTATAATTAGATCCCTTGGGTCTCGCTAGGAGCTCTTTGATGTTTTTAGCCCTTCTATAGGAGGGAATGATCGACCCTTTCGGAAAAATCTGTGCTAGAGTGGGTGAATCATAAATGAAATGGCTATGAGACTTAAATCTGCTTAGAGCACAACAATTCCCACTTTCAGGATCAACAATTTTTGCAAACTCATGGCACCGCAATGGGCCCTAAGAACGCTTGTAGCTACGCTGATTTGGCTATGGGAGTCATCGATCATAAGGCTAAGTCTGAGGAGATTAAACCTAAATTATGGTGGAGATATCGGGACGACATTTTTGATCTTTGGACACAGGGACCCACCAAGCTAAAGGAATTTACCGAATTCATTAATTCACTGTACCCCACCATCAAATTCACCATGGTATCATCAGAAATTTCCCTCAATGTTTTAGACCTCACTCTCCTTTTAGTTGATGGGTTTATTCGGACAGATATCTATTCCAAGCCCACGGACCATCACATCTATTTATTGCGCAATAGTGCCCACCCATCTCATTGTACCAGGGCTATCCCATTCGGAGTTGCTACAAGAGTTCGCAGAAACTGTTCCACAATTGAAAAGTTTGAAGAACGCAGCAAGGAATATCAGAAATATCTAATCGATCGGGGTTACCACCCTTCTAAAGTTAAAACACAATTTCATAAGGCCAAAGATATACCCAGGGCGGACCTCCTTTCACCTAAAGAACGAGAGAAAAAGGTTATTTTTCCCCTTGTTGTCAATTTTAACTCACATTTGCCCAACATTAGTATAATTATTAAGTCTAATAGTCCATTATTGTAAAGGTTGTTTTTCCGTCTACAAGCCAGCTCATTTTGTCACCAACTCATTAGTACTTGTTTGT
>CBDDTI010000122.1:0-3543 GCA_965233585.1 bacterium | reverse complement strand
TAATTGTTAATTACAGGCCAAAACCTTTTACAGAATTCAATAGAAATATCATCATTCCCTGGCGTTTTATTGTTGTGAAAATAGATCAAAACATTCCTTTGACGAAATTTTACCCTCGCACTTAATTTTCTGTTCCTCGGAGAGTTTTGACACATTTAAATCGCCCCAAAATGAAGATCTTTCTTGATCAATTCTCGACAAATTATGGCCACTTACATACAACTTGCAATAGAAACATTCCAGTTCTTTCAATATATTGGATGGGTCTGTATGAATTTTTTTTTTCATTTATGTACAACTTTGCGTGCGCAGTAAGGATGCGCAGAAACAATTAGCGCGAACGTCCTTGATCGCTGGCTCTAAAAAACTCACCGTCCGACTACACCCTCGGGAATCCATTCTTTCCCAAGCCTGGGCCAATCACGCATGCTAACCGAGACAAGTAAATTGCCAATCTCGTCCCCAGAGCCTACGATCCTTCTGGCCTGCGGCAGGAATCGAGAGCTCTGGGAGCAACCATTATGAAAGAACAAAGGAAATAACCGAATTCTGGTTATCCGGCTCACTGCGCATCTGCATCTATGGCGCATGCCTGAAATGGTTGCTCCCAGAGCTCTCGTTTTCCGACCGCTGGTCAAAGGGAACGAGGCTCTGGGAACGAGATTGGTAAATTGCGGGAAAATATTCCTGAGAGTGTAGTCGGACGGTGAATATTGTAATAACCATCTGAATGCAATGGTCACTCTACACATCTCCACGGTCTGGCCTAGAGGAGCCGTGGAGATGTGTAGTGTGACCATTGCATTCAGATGGTTATTATGACATTTATTTGTCGTCACACGTGCATTCAGAAATGGATCCATTGCCAGGTCTGTTCTACAGTCCCAGCACAGCTCCCATATGTGTTATAGTGAGCTGAGGTTTAAAGGAACCTTTGGTTTCGCCTCTGGAGTAAACGGCGGGGTCAGTGATTTTATATGAGACCCTTTTGCCTGGCTATGTCATGCTGATGAGTCCTAATCAGGACGAAACAGCTGTCCATTGTTGCCACTCTACGGGTACTTTGCTGTGCGCATGCGTGAAGGTTAGGCCAGACAGTGGAGATGTGTAGTCTGACCTCTTGGTTCAGCCCCTACATGGCGCGGGAAGAAAGGAGAGTTCAGGAACTGGACTCGATGGTTATGGTGAATATTGTCTTTGAACAATCTGGGGCTCCCTGCCCTGCACGGGGACTAATTATACTCTTCACCGGGTTCCCCGAGCTTATCGTCAGCTTGAACTGTGCAGGTCATGATCGTAACGGTTTCGGGCCGCCATTTTCGTAGGTTAACGTACAAGTTCTACGGTAGCCTGCAGAACAAGCGGATTAGCGGGGCCAGCGCGATACACGAAAGCGCGCGCGAAGCGCGAGAACGAGGGCGAAGCGCCAAGCCAGAATTATCCGCCTGTAGTCACACCATTGTTTAAGCTCTTCCAACCGTTCGCCTGGCGAACGGTTTGTGCTGATTGGTTACTTTACATCACGTGGTCCTCGAATGTTTTTTCCAAGACGTAACACGATTACGTACAGTAATTTGAATCAACAACAGATCGATTCGCGGTAAAATTGTTCGCTGAATTTAACTGGAAATACGGTCCAATTTCCATTTTTTAACTAAAAGTAATAACAAATGATTTAGAAATACATGAAACAAGAAATATGAGTGATAGAAACCGACGTTTCGGTGCATCTTGCGCCATTATCAAGGTTACATAATTAATGATAAAAAGCGGTTTGTAAAGAGGCTAAGTTGAAACGAATTTGCATAACATAGCGGCAAGCTAATTACTTGAAAACTTTTGCACGAAGAGAATCCGACTGCACATTCAATGTTGGTTTAAGCTCATGAATACACAGCATTTCATTAACAAGGCAGTCAAATTTGTTCATGCATTTCTTGATTACAATGAAGCGTGCTAAGAAATTGTTCGGAACAGCAGTGTTATGTTCTTTGTAGTAATGCTTAGCACGCTTCATTGTAATCAAGAAATGCATGAACAAATTTGACTGCCTTGTTAATGAAATGCTGTGTATTCATGAGCTTAAACCAACATTGAATGTGCAGTCGGATTCTCTTCGTGCAAAAGTTTTCAAGTAATTAGCTTGCCGCTATGTTATGCAAATTCGTTTCAACTTAGCCTCTTTACAAACCGCTTTTTATCATTAATTATGTAACCTTGATAATGGCGCAAGATGCACCGAAACGTCGGTTTCTATCACTCATATTAAAAGTAATAACATTTGAGAAAACATGGGAAAGTAAAAGCGAAAGGCGCTAGTAAAGACCAATTTAAAGACAAGAAATCTGATAGTTTCTTCGCGCGCCGCTTGACAAAATAATAGCCTGCGTAGCTGGCGGGATTCGTGAGCGGGCGAGCGCGCGGCGGCGGAGCAGCCATAAAGCCCGCGAGGGATTTCGCGAGCGGCGAAGCCGCGAGTGGAATTCAACTGGACTCTTCACCAATCTTCTCATGGCTTCGCCACTCTCGTTCACGGCTTCGCTACCAAAACAAAAGCTCTCACGCGCGAAATCCCGCCAGCTACGCAGGCTACTTAACAATTAGACCCGTAGCCCGTGGAAGTTGAAGAAATACTTATTTGGGGGGAAAAAACGAAGAAAAGCCGGCGAATTTCGCTACTCGATGACTATTACTATTAGATCACTAGTAGCGTAGCCAATCAAAATGCAGGATTTGCATTAGACCACTAGTTGGGTGATACTAAAAAATAATAGTGCAGCGAATGAAAGATGAAAGTTGTAAATCTAAAAGATGACATAAAAGCAAGCCAATTATTTTGAGATAAATCGTATTTAAACCATGTTAAGTTAGTGCCCACCTAGTTCTTTTCTTAGGGGTTCTGTAGTAGTTGAATAAGACTCAAAAAATGTGTATTTTAAGAAAGCGAATAAACTAAAGAAACAAACCGCGGAGGTCGCCGTAAATTAATTATTCAGAAATTCACCGTACAAAAATACTGTTCAATTTAAAACCTAAAATTCCTAAATATAGGCAATCAATGGAAAGAAACGCCACAGGAAATTCAATACCGATAAATTTTCATTTAAGATGAGGAAAAAACCTATCTAAAAGCTAAAAATGTTCAAAATTTCAAAGCCATGCTTCACTGCGTGACAGCATGTCTTCACGTAAAAGTGAAAGCTTGAGTTTACCGACAACTTTGGCAGTCTTTTTATCGGCCGTGGCCTTACCAGTCGTTCCGAAAGTAGAAGTCATTTTTGAAGTACTGTACATTACCATTTTGGTTTACTTAAGTCCAGGAAGCTGCTCTAGATCCGCGATCCGTTATCAAAACTCGATTTCAAAGCACACACACAGATCGCATGTTATTCGAGGCTGTTGAAAGAAGGAAAAATTATTCACCAGAAAGGTCTGAGAGGACTCTGCACTGCTTAAGATTCCATTCTGGGGGCACTTAAACATTGATTTGTGTTTTTCCTATCTATTTTAAGTCCCAAAGGAGTAATTTCTCCAATAGGGATG
>CBDDTI010000121.1:5000-8619 GCA_965233585.1 bacterium | reverse complement strand
ATTGGTAGAACCAGTCATCGCTTATGCACATTCTCCACCTCAATCAGAGAAATCAAATATTATTTCGATATTTGAGGGATAAGGAAAAAAAAAGAAAGAAGGGGGCTCAGAAAAAAAGGGGAGGGGTGAAAATTCACCCATTTCACCTCCCCTGGATCCGCGCCTGAGTGGGTCATGCGGGATGCGTTTATAACTTTAGTCAGTGTCACTATCTTCGTCAACAACTCTTAAAGACTGATAAAAATGAACAGCATTTTCGGCTAGATATTTTTGTGATAACTTAACGCAAAAATCTTTAACGCTCTTTTTCACCGGCCGTGCTTCCTGACTAAACGGTGTAAGTAGTTCTGGCATAAGTTTAGTGACTTGCCTTTTTTTAATAAAGGAAACGCGTCTCGGTTGTTCCTTTGGGTCCATACGGAATCGCAAAAAGACTGACTCTGGATGATGCACGAGTTTCAGTTCTCCTTTCTCATTTAGTAATTCGCCGTATCCAAAGTTAAGCCACGCGATGCCCCTGACTTCAAATTTTTCGCCGTCCAAGTCCTCGTTTCTGCTGATGTACTGCATCTTGAGGAAAGATTTGTAATCTTTGATCATGTTCAGTGTAACCCAATATGTTCGAACGTTTTTCAGATGACTTCGTTCCAGCACAATCGCCCACTGGTGCGGGAATTCGATGACTTCGTGGGTGTCGAAAAGGCGCTGTATAGATCCAAACCGTCGATCGCAAATAAAATACGAGTGGCCTTCAAGCAAAAATTTCAAATCGGCCCTCAAGAACTTTCCTTTCTTAACTAAGTCATCCATGTAGAAGAACAGATAACACTCCTTAAAATGAGCTGGAGAATTATCACACCATATTATGAGTTGATCGTGGCCTCCGATTCGACTCTCCAGATCTGTTAATAAATAGTCCAAGAGTGATATCGCCTCATTGGGTCCAACTCCACCCGTTGTTTCGTCGTATAGAAAACAATTAATAGTATCGTCGGTAGCACAATAAATTCCAAGCAGGTTTGTTCGGAGCTTCTTGCTGTAATACCAGTCCTGAGAACTGACCTTAGGTGTTGCCAAAGATTTATGAAAATCCATCTGCAAGGTTAGAGTTCTGGAAGTCATTGTTCTGTTTGCTATTTGGATGATACAACTCGGTCCTAGTTTGACGTTTTGTCACCTTCAACTGAACAGTGTGCAGCCGTTGAAGGAGGCTCTCGTCATGTTGTTTAAATGTCGCTTGCAGCGCGCGCTGAAGACTTAAATAAATGAGACGTGTATTGCCCAGAAACAAAACGACGTTTTTTTTTTACTTTTCACACGCTCACCTCCGCCGGTGCTCTCCAGCTTCCGACTCGATGAAATCCAGGCCCCGGGGTCACGGTTTTTTCGGCCCGCCGCGACGCAGAACACCTTGAGGAGATTACAGGGAAATGATTTGCCTCGTTAGCAAATCGCGTAAGAATTAATGTGTTTGACAAAATCTGATTACGGACATTTGAAATTCGCACGCTCACTGTTACCGCAGTTAATCTTTTGCCATCACCTCGTGCGACTCTTACGCTTCTTTCGTGCTTAGCAACCTCCCGCGTGCATCCATAACTCAATAGTACACGCTATAGCGTTTACCATTTTTTTAATTATTAAGGAAGCTCGAAAGGGTTTTTCGTTGCTGTTTGTGGAACGATGAAAGATTACAAAGGGTATTTAATGGTGTGGACAAACTATACGTCTCCTTGCAGCTCTCTTGATGGGCTATACTTTAAGGGTACTTGTGACGTCATATCAGTTACCATGGCAACGCATAAGGTCCACAAAGTGTCCTCTAAATTTCAGTTTCTGTAAATTATCTGAAAAACCAATTCGGTGACCTACCATTTTTATTTACTTGTTGGAAAGTTGCCTAAATTATTTAACTTTCCAGACGGTAAGGAAAAGAATTATCTAGTTGAGTTAAATATATTTAAAGAAAACGCGTTTTATGGCTTACAGAAAATTCTACTGGATACTTTTTCCCGAAACTTTTATGCTTTAAGTGCCATCGTGAATGGTACGTGCATGCAAAAAAGTCAAGATAGGTCACCAAGCTAAATTTCAAGCTAAAAGCAAATGTTTCCCGCAGATTTTATTTCCGGTTCGCGCGATTTTACGCAGCATTTAACTTCCGGTGAGCTTGTTTTGATTCATTCAGCCGACGCATGCATCTTGGTGTAGATTGCGCGCGTGCGTACAGCGAAAAACCCTTTCGAGCCTCTTTAAGGTGGCTCAAAACAGTTTTCAGCACTTTCCAAGACATAGATTTTGGTGGGTGATAGTCACCACTCTTTATCAATTGATGCTTTAATCATGGTATCAAAAAACTGCCCAATTACTGGTGAACACGTTGGTATTATTTTTGTGACACAACAGAGCCACTGTAAATTTTCAAAATTTAAGGTGGCTCTGAACCCCATATACAGATTTTTTCCAAACTTTGCAAAAAGTTGCATCTTATCCTGCTTATCAAAATTCTATAACATGAAAAAAAAATTCACCCTGCTGTTTTTGAGAAGCGCTTAAAGCTGAAATTAAGGGTGTTTTAGCAGATCATAGTGTTGCTATGGTAACCTGTTGTGTCACAAAAATAATACCAACGTGTTCACCAATGACTGGGCAGTCTTTTTTTATATACCATGATAGTAGTATCAATTGATAGTGTGGTTACAATGACACATCAAAATCTAAGTCTTGAAACAACCTATCAAGACACATAAAAAGAGACAATCTCGTTTCTTTCGGGATTTTTAATATAGTACTAAATATGCGATCTATCAATGTTGTGAAAGCTCTTGGCTCTTCTTTTGCATCAAAGTTTCACTTCCTTAGCTGACTGCGTCATGAAGTGTTTTCCTTTGAAAATTCTGCAAAAATAAAAAAAATAAATAAATAAAACACCTTTATATACAAGCTACCCATAGACCATAATGTTATCAGGGAGGTGATCTAGAAGACCTTGAAATTTCTTTTAGTCCAAGCAGTTTCCCATTATTGGGAGCAAACTTTGTCAAAGATAATTATCTCAGCTGATTACATGTATTCCTGACCCACTGTAATCTAAAGAAGCCCTAATCATCCAAAAGACCTCCCGGTTGAAAGACAGACTGTGTTTATTGAAGTTGAGCCCAGATAATACCTGCGCTCAAGTAAAGAATGAAATCAACATCCCAGATATCTGTCCTGAGTTAAAAAAACATACTCATAATATTTGTACTCCAGCACACTAGTTACTACATAATTTCTTTGCACTAGTGCTTTGTTGGGACAAAATCAATGTCACCCTACCCCCCCCCACCCCACCTTCCCCCACCCCACCTCCCCTCAGAGAATCAGCCAGCTCAACAGAGAGCACATAGCTCGTATGTAATCCTGCTTGTCTGAGAGAATTAAGTGCACCCCGTTCAAGGACCAGTTTTTTAATGAGTTGTTCCTTAGGCAGACAGAACTTACTAAGCTCAACACAAAAATTAATAATTAAACAGTAATGGGAATTTCTCAGCTGATCAGCCTTAAAACTGGTTCTAGTCTGCAACCAAAGTTCAGATTCTTAAGATTTTTAGGTGTCAATCATCAGATCCTTTACAGA
>CBDDTI010000120.1:0-5019 GCA_965233585.1 bacterium | reverse complement strand
TTTTCCTGTTTCAAGCGCTTTCTTACGCCTTATAGAACCAAAGATATGAAAATTAAAAACTTCCCGTTGCGAAATCGTCAAAAGAATCGGTTATCACACATCACGTGCGGCTTGCCTTTATTTACCTAACATACAATTCGCTCGCAGTAAGCTCGTCTTGTCTGGCGCGTCAAAATGAATTTCATTTCAAATAAGAGCTTAAACAACGGAACATTTTCCCGTTTCAAGCGCTTCCTTACGCCTTATAGAACCAAAGATATGAAAATTAAAAACTTCCCGTTAGAAATCGTCAAAAGAATCGGTTATCACACAAGACGCGCGGCTTGCCTTTATTTACCTAAACATACAATTCGCTCGCAGGGAGCTCGTCTTGTCTGGCGCGTCAAAGTGAATTTCATTTCAAATAAGAGCTTAAACCACGGAACAATTTCCCGTTTCAAGTGCTTTCATACGCCTTGTAGAACCAGAGATATGAAAAGGAAAATTCAAAACTTCCCGTCAAGAAATCTTCAAAAGAAAAGAATCGATCATCACACATGACACGTCTGTTGCCTCTATTACAATTCGCTCGCAAAAAGTGAATCTCTACTTCAGCTTCAATTGATGCACAGTATAGTTTTGGTACGACTTTGTTTTACGAAAATCTACCACGCTTGAGAATGGTACTCGTCAGACTGGAGAATGTTTTTTTTGGGACCAGAACCATGCACGCTGCTCTTCGTAAATTTGTTGCGTGACGAGCCAGTGCTTGAGAGGCTTGAACTCACTGGACTGTAGGATCAGCCGCCGGAAAGTTTCGTGGCTTCCAGTGGCAGCATTAAGTTTCTCATGTCATGGAAATTTCCGTTACATTATGGTAGATTCCTCAAGAATATTTGTTTTCAGCTACAAATAACACTTCTGTGCCTTCGTATAAAAGCTAGAAGGATCCCAGACGAAACTACTGTGTTGACTCTTATTGTTGACTTTTGATAAACAGGCTGGCCAATCACGATCTTTGGTTCCCACGGTTAGCAAATATCACGGTGAATGAAGCCGAAAGGTTTTTCCTCTGAGTTACATACATTAATTTCTTCAACTGCTTTTATAGAAGGAAAATGAACGATAGAAACGGAAGGTTCGACACGATTTACATTGGGAAACCAAACAACGTGAGACACGTTGTAAACACTGTAAACTCTGCATAGTTTGGGATTGAAAATGTAACGCCTTGCATGGGAATTTCAGTGCGTTGTGTAAATTTTTCTCTTTGTTCCTCGCTAACCCGGCAAAAGAGAGATTCAAACAGCAACAGCACAAGCTATTATAACAGAGAATCGATGGCTAGTATTGTTTTCGTTTACATTCAGACCATAACAAAAATATTCGAGTAAAAGTCGGACGTTTGTCAACACCATGTGCATGGCCAAAAACGTATCGGCAATTTGTTTGTCGGCGGAATTATTTTTAGCGGTGTTTGTAGGAACTGCCTTTTGTCTTGCCTTTTGTTGAGAGAAGAAGGAGAAGAATGCCATTGATGTGAGTGAATAACAAAAGAAAACACGCGCATCAAATGCGCGCAAATGCGCGCAAACGCGTATATAAGCACGCGTTTTTCAACACGCGTTTGCGCAAAAATGGTGCGTGCGTTTTGCGTGTGCGTTGGCCGCCTATCTCTGACCTGTACTGTATATCAAATAAACAGTGATAATGAAATCTTGCTCTAAGGCTCTACGGCTGTACGCCTCTACGGTGACTGTTAGGGCTAGAAGAATTTACTGCTCTACGGCTCTATGGTGACTGTTACCTTTTAGAATTGGGCAAAAAAAGGAAAAAAAAATATGAAGTGTAGCGCTGTAGAACGCTACGAAAACTTGTATGAACATTTCAGTGGCCAAATTTGCGCCAGGTATAACTTTAGGGATAACCCTTTACTAATAGAGGACACCTACAGTACTGCTCAAAAGAAAGTTGACAGTCCCTCGAGCCTCGAGACTCGATACTTGATCCTTGATAGTTTCAAGTATCCAATCTCGAGGATTGAGTCTAGAGTCTTGAGTATCGAGTTGCGAGTCGAGAAAGTTAAAGAGCTTGTCGCTTGACTGATCTCTCGAGAAATTAATTGCACAAACGGGCCTCAAACAGTCTTGCAAGCAATCGTTCCGCTCACTTTGGAATCCGAAAAACGAATAATTACCAAGTTGGGTGCGACCGATTCTATTGTAAACACAGATACACTGTAAGGGCATGAGGGTGCTGAGTTGCGATCGTTTATGCTAATGAATGAATGAATCTCCCGCCACTGCTTTATCAGCTTTTACTGTCCCTAAATGAACTGATATGTGTTATCTAATGAAGACTTCCGGAACTGAGTTTTGTTTTTTTCCTGTATTATTACATTATCTTCATCATTATTGATTTTGTATTTATTCATCGGTGTAGTTTTGCTAATTTTGTTTGATGTTAACATACTGCACTTCAACATGCTAAAAGGTGGAATACTCGGTTTCCTATGGACCTTTTTAGTTTTCACCGATGTCATGCAATATCAACATTTTTTCATTTGAATGAGAAAATCGGAATAGCGTGACATCGATTAAAAAAATTCACTCACAGTACTCTTAAAATATTCTTACAGTAACTGTAACATCATTTGATCAGATGAAAGATTCGATTATAATTACACATTTAGGCTGTCCCAATAAATTGTTTCATTTCCCATCGCCCTTCCTCTCGTGAAGGTGGGTCGGTCGGTCGGACAAGCAAAAAGAGTGCCAGTGAAGGCCAGGCTGCTAAGTACGAAAGCTTGGTTACGTGGTCCTTTCGTTCGTGATCAGATGGTATAACAGGAACAGGACTACCACATGTCTAAAAAGGCTACAAAAAATTAAAACGAAGTATGGATGATAATTTAAGACAATTGGTGTTAATAAGACAAGATCGTGTGCTTGTAAACTAAGCTACTTGCTTCTTTACAAGTGATTCTGAATTTCTTTTTTTTTTTTTACTTTTCCAAAAAATTGGGTCGGTCAGGCGATGGGAAACGAAACATCTTATGGGGATGGCCTTACACCCCATTTTCAGACGGGAGAGATGACGGATCAAGGACCTGATAGAAAGAAAAACAAACGCCCTTATCATCAACGCGTTATTTGTGCAAAATGGAAGAGGGAAAACTTTCAATTGAGCTTTTTTTTCCAGTGATAGCAGTTTCATTAGATGGGAAAATGGTGAACGTCTGCGTTTGCATGCCAATTTCAGCCCCCACCCTTTCGGGCATTGCGTAATTTTTTTGGGCAAGAAAGTCATCGCCCCCCCAAGTCCGAAGGTGCCCGTACACCTATGCTCGAATGAAAAAAATATGCTCTTACTGCTGGCTTTTCAGAATTCGACACTGTTCCTGCATGTGTCAAAACCGAATTGGGAAGGTGATTTGTTGTTAATTCTGCGTGTTATAATTTTTTCACTCTTCTCTTCACAATGATTTCGTGCAGCTTGACAAGATGGAGGTGAACATTCAAAGATTCGAACACGATCTTCGACGAATTGAACAAATTTACCCAAGGTTGTATAATTATAATAACGAAGATATACCAGCGTGTAATACAGGCTCTAGGAATAATGTAAACATGAAAGTGATCAGCACTTAGAGGACTACAGCTAATGGACAAAAGGAAAAACGGTTCTGTGTTACACATCAATTTAACTTCAGTGTAGTTCACAATCTGATATGCAAAGTAAACAAACACGTTGTGCTTTGATTGCGGCTAGACTCCATGACGCTGCGCATGCTGCTGTCAGCTATAGTACTAGAAGTATTTTATTTCAACAATTTTGCAAATGGCTATGAACGCAAAGGGTTATCCGCATTTACCGGTAAGTTTCCATCGTCGACTGCAGGTCTACATTTAGTTTTGAACACCAGTTGTCTCAGAAAAAAAAACCGTTTAGTCCGTTATCGTATGGTCGATTGTTTTCATGTGATAACGATTGGCGCGAAGCACTTGCACTTTAGGTGTGAGCAGTACTGTATTATTCTTCCTTCAAGAAATAAGTCGTTTCCTCAAAACACTTTCGAGCTTTTGCATATTCGAGAAAGCATTGTTTCTGGATACTCGAGACTAGATCCTCGAACGTTTCGAGCATCAAGGCTCAAGGATCGAGACTCAAGGTTCGAGTTTCGAGTGTCAACTTACTTGTGAGCAGTACTGTATCTAAAATAAAAATAACAAATTGTAGGAAAATTTAAAAATTAGTCAATTTGCAAGCTTCCCAAAAATACTTAACAATAAAATTAAAAAAAATAAAAGCATTTGAAAAAAGCATAATTTAACGATTGCATAGATTGCAGCTTCAGCATCCCTCACTAAGTACAGTTTCCACATTTACTGTATCTTGTATACGTTTGCTTTGAGAAAATTAGTACTACCTTAATTTGCTGGGAGCCTGTTCCCCAGGCAAACAAATAGGCTAAGATTTATGTTGGAAGATCTTTGACCCTGTGCATTGATTGCTCATATACTACGCAAAAATTACATAATTGCAATGTAGTTAGACTTTGTATGTGTATGAGTGCACATAACCACTTTTTGTAGTTTGCGACGCTTTGTGCAAGGCAAACACCCAATATAGCCTGTGTGCCATAGGTTACTACTCATAACTTTTGCATTTGGGCCACTGGAAAAACTTACTTTTTTCATATAAACTTGGGTGCTGGGCACCCAGGATGAGCATGATTAGAAACCTTTGGGCACCTCATAATTTCTTTAGCCCCCAGCCTTGCATTTACAATAAAGACAAACAAAGCGAACCAAATGAATGATCGCTGCCTGGTTAGCTGAGTTGGTAGAGCGCCAGTCTGCTGTGCGAGAGGTCGAGGGTTCAAGCCCTAGACCGGACCAACACTCAGGGTCTTAAAATAACTGAGGAGAATGTGCTGCCTTTGTAATTATTTCTGCAAATGGTTAGACGTTCAGGTCTTCTAGGATAAGGACTATAAACCATAGGCCCCGTCTACTGCATCTTCAGTGTTACATGGTT
>CBDDTI010000119.1:0-5952 GCA_965233585.1 bacterium | reverse complement strand
AGGAATTAGTCAACACAACCAGCAGTAAAACAAGAATACTTTACAATATCTCAATTATAATAATTATGTCAATGGCATCAAAAATGGTAGAGGCTGACTACCTATGGCCTTAATGAGGATGCCTAGGGTGACATACTGTTCATTTATGTAGATCCAAAATGCTCTGGATTTTTCCACAGTTTAATTGATTTTTTAGAATTTAAATGATAAATGCTTTACTTATCTGATAATCAATTTGCTGCAGTTGAGAAAGCTGTCATGGAAAATGGCTATGATCCAGTGGAAGTTGTGAAGGAACTGATAAATCACAATGCGTAAGTACTGTAATATTATTAATAATAAATATTGCTAATCAGTACATCATCAGTTGATGTGTCATGTTCCAAAACCAATACAAATAATGTGGCTGCATGCATGTGTCACAAATATGCTGATTATGCACAAACAAATGTTTGTATATAATTTTTTTATATAAACAATAGTCGCCATTTGGCATGAAAATATGCTGGGATATTTGTCCGTGGACATTATCTGTTCCGAGAAGCGAACAGTTTTCCGAGAGCGAAGCTTGAGGAAAGCTGTGAGCTACGAGGAACAGACAATGTCCAAGGACAAATATCCGGGCATATTTTCGCCCCAAATGGCAACTATTGCCTTTATTATCCTTCAAATCTTTTTCGCAACGTGTGCAGTTTTGAAAATTGGGGAATATTATCGGATTTTCCCCAGTTTCCTGGTGACACATTTAGGCCAATCACGCGTAAGCAAAAAGATTTGATTGATGATAAACATGTATATTCAAAAGCCATTGTATAACAAATTACTTCAATCTAAAAGTCAACTATCGAATTTTGTTTTTATTAATTTATTAATAAAATAAATATATTGTTCTGCCTCCATGGCATATAATTTTAGCTTTCTAGTGTACATGTACAATATATTTTTTATGTGGAAAATTAGCTTTTCTTTGAAATGCTACATGTATATAGTACAATTGTGAAAAATTCAATGTGACATGTACTGTTTGTAAATGTATGGTATGTGAAACTTAACAGCTTATTTATGTGCTAAAAATTCGTAAGTTCCCTTAAATTTCCAGCACCTTAAGTGTGCATGTACTCAATATGTTTGAAATTTATTTGCAGTAACTGTGATGCCAAAGACAGTGAAGGCAAAAGACCTCTTCACCTTGCAGCCTATGGAAAAGGAAGCCATGCCAGGGATGTTGTAGATGTCCTGATAGAGAAGGGTGAAACTAAAATTGGTAAGCTGTCAGTTGGCAACATAGGTCTGCATTGCGTGCAGAGAGATTTCTGTATGACATGTACCACCATAGGTTCATAACTTGTCTACCAAAGAGTACAGCTAAATTTTGATAAATTTTGTTCGTCTGTCCCATTTTAGATATAATTAATGGTAAATGTATTTTCCCTTGGGCATTTTTCCCCATAGATGTGCCAGATAGATTCTCCAACTCCCCCCTACACTGGGCGACCAAAGAGGATAATCAACCAATCCTACTGGCTCTTATCAAGGGTGGAGCTAACGTCAATGCCAAGGGACATATTGGAAGGACTCCTCTCCATATTGCTGTATGTATAAACTGCAGTTGTATTCAAATTGATTTACTGTGGACCAAATTACTGTCAATTGTTGTTGTCCACCATTGAGTTAGGTATCTCACTTAGAAATACTGAAATAGCAGAGTTTCCGTTGAAAATCCTGCAAAATTTGACTTTTTTCCTGTGAACTATTAGAACTGTTAACAATCAGTATATAAAGAATTTTCCATATAGTTATAACTTACAGTATATAGTTATTTAAAATTGCTATGAGCTTGCTTAATGGGGAATATATTACACTGTGCTTAGTCTGGTGATCCTAAGAGATTGTTGTCTGCTTTATTAAAATGCTGCAGGCTTCTCATGGATATGAGAAAGCATCTGACACACTTCTTCATCATGGAGCGGATGTTACTATAACAGACGACAATGGTAGGTTTATTTAATGGTTACTCCTTCAGTGTCTTTAAAGTGAACATTGGCAAAATTACATCTACAGTCTGAAGAGTTCAGGTGGCCTCTGTTTTAAGCCTTTGACTGGTGGTTTTTTTGGAGGTCTCCTTGCTCTATCAAAAGTGATGATGATGATGATGGTGATGATGATGATGATGATGATGATGACGCTGATGATACTGATGATGACCATGATGACGATGATGATGACTACAACGATGATGATGATCACAAGCATGACAATGACGAACTAATTTAAATAGCTTAGAAGAATTGCATACAATCATGTGCAGGGTTCTTTTAAAGTCACTGTGGTATTATGATAAAAAAATCAGTTCCTTTTTTTCTTCAGATTTTGAAAGGGTGTTCGCTTATCACCTAACTGGCAAAATTTTGAGCTTTGAATTTTATCCGAAGGCTGTATATTTTGAGTAGAAGTTTTGGATTTTACAGTCCGCCATTACTCACGTTCAAAACTGAGCGATAGAACATCAGAGTGCTGGATCTAGTGAAAGTGACATCATTTACTCACTAGCTTAAGATTTCAGCGTGTGAACGCAATTTATTATGTATGCAAAAACACGGGTTTAAAAGTGTGAAAGCCTGAAACTCCCGTGCTGCATATTGATTCAGCTGCGTACACACACATTGCATTCTTAAACTAGTGAGTCTTTGACATCATTTTCTCCTCGACCCAGCTCTCTCAAGATTTTAAAGTTAGTAATGGCGGACCAATAAATAAGAAAGCTCCAGCTAAAATAAACAGGTGTCTTTTTAAAACCAGAACTTAATACTTGGGTCAGTCGGTGTTTAGTTAACATAGTTTTGAAATCCAAAGAAAAATACATGTAAGAATTGTTTTTTTGGTCGCAGTACCACTTTAAGGCTCCAGTGCATGTTTAGGTCTACCTACTTAGAGTGCCTCAACTGCATGTATAAATAATGCTCTGACTAATATTTGCTATGCAGGTCTGTCACCTGTTGATGTGGCAAAGGGTAGAAGGGTGCAAGTTGTCCTGAAAGGTACTATAGTTACTGTTTTGTGTTAATGTAAGCTAGCTGCTGTTGAATACAATGCATTACTAAATAATAGTGAATCAGGTCAGTCGAATGTCAGTATATCGAGCAGTTAAAAATATTCAGATTGCACTGTCAGCAGTTTGTGATTGCTTTGTGACTGTCTCCTTTCCAGGTGCTTGGGCAGACCAAACCAAAAATAACAAACCTCAATCCAAGAAGATCTTTTCAGGTAAGTTGAGTAATTCAAGAAAAAGCTGTCAGGAAAAAAACCAGAAGAAACTGTTGTGTCTGGGTAACATGTTGGTTAAAAAATAGGAGATAGTCAAGTCAGCCAGCTTTCAATTTTTTTGCAAAATTTTATTAATTTAAAAGTAATAGTCTCATTGCAACTTAACCTGCCATCATACCCTCCTTCCCTACATAAAAGAAAACCCCATGTCTCCTCCTCATTAGAATTTTGTTAAATCTCAAACATGTAATTACCATGGTTTTGTTTCAGCTCCAGTTCCTCCTCATGTCCAAAACGACTCGGCCCAGTTAAGCCGTGAAATCACTGAACAAAAACAATCAACAGAACATTTAGAGGTTTGTTGGTATACTTTGAGTAGTTCTCTAAAAGTAGCTGATGTGTTTACTTTGCCACTTGCATACAGTGGTATTATACTTTTGAAATATGTGACTGCAGAAGCCTTAGCTATGGCCACAATACACTGATGCAAGTATAACATGATAAAAAACACCTTAGCAAGTGAGAACTGTGAGGTGATAAGAAATTGTTGAAAGAAAAAATATATGTACTTATTAAACCTTGCTACGTTAAATTTTGAATATTTTGCAGGAGAGAACAGTTCAGATAATTACTACTACACCGCTTCAAGGAGCTCAAAGTAAGTTACTGTCAGACGTACAATTGAATTCCTAACATGCTATGCATACATTAATAAAATGTACTTTCATGTGATTTCGTTTTGTTTGCTTGTTTTTCTGTTTATAATGCTTGTTTTTCTTGTGTCCTGCAGGAAGACTGAAGAAAAGAGCCAAGAGTTCCTTAGCTGCAGAAGAGATCACTGTTCTGGATGAGAGGTCAGAGTTTGACTGTTTTGTTCCATAGACAGTAGTTGGTACATCTACAGTGCCAAATTAAATAGCAACCATCAATAAAAGAGGAATGCTGTCACAATTTTTTAAATCGTGAATTATGAACAAAATATCCAACGTGTCAAAACTTCCGGAAAGGGTGGGGGGGTCGCTACCCTTCTAAAAGCTAGGTGGGGGTGTGCAACTCGTTTACTAAGACGCTTATTTACCCTACCCTACTTATGACCTGACCAAACATTTGATACCCTGTTTGTGACCCGACCCAAATAAATACCGTGTTTTACACCTGCCTTATAATAAGAAAATAATTTTGTTTCATCAACTGGATTGACCAAATTATCTTGCAATACTCCCACCAACACAGCACTGCAGGTTCTTTAGAAACTTCCCCCTTTATAATTAGAAAGCTAGACCAATGTAAAATTACCATAAATAAATTGTGAAGGGCTTTTCTTGATGGTCTTTTTGATAATTATAAAGAAGTAGCTTCTTCTTAAATACATACCTATACCAAGGCTAGAGTGCAAAAGCCACACCCTATTTATGACCTAGCCATGAAACCATTTTAAGTTAGTTTGATTTTATCAACTGAGTTGACAATGTAAATTGGCCACCGTAAAGAGATTCGAAAGCTTGATAAAACCAAACTATCTTGTAATACTCCCACCGACACAGCACCACAGTTTCTTTAGAAACTTACCCCCTTTATTCATTCAAGTTAGTTTTTGCTACTTTTCTCAGAACCAACGTTCCTGTTTCAACAAAAACGTCTGATGTTCGCATGCCTAGAATTCCTTCAGCACAGGAAACCGAGTTGTTGTCACCAGGTTCCAGATCGAACTCTAGATTTGCTGGCAGAGTGCAGTCTGGGAAACAAGAACTCTCTGGTAAGAGTGTAGGCTCGATTACCAGCCGCTGTTCGGGAAAGGAGCCCGCGCTCCTCTCCCGAACACACGGCTGGACTCGTGGACCTTAGCATTGTTAATTTCGACCAATAAAATATCTTCCTGCCTGAATCGAGCAGGCTGCATAAATCATCTTTCTTGCAGTAACATAGAAGTTGTGCGATATTAAAGGCGATCGCGTTAGCACGACATCTAACCAAATACCTTCAACTGATGAAATAATGCCTGATCTATTCCATAGCGGCATATAGAACACACGAAATAGTCAACGGACTTCTTGCGTGAGCCTCTATATACTGTATTTGAATCATGTCGTGCCAGAATGTCAGATAACAAACAAGGTCAAAAAAGGGAGGGATAAACGCAAACATCGATCTCAAGAAAACAAAACTACTCAAGCAAATTGATGTGTACGCTAATCTTCTTGAAAAAAAGCAACACCAGTCTCTGGCGAGGCTAGACAAAATTAAATTTTCAAATGAATCAAAACAAACTGAACTAGCAAAACAAAAACATGGTGTCAACACGATACATACCACCAGATGTGTGACCTTTGACATGTCATTTGCCACACCACAGTCAAACAGCTCTGCTCTACTTTTTTTAAAAAAACTCTTCTATAAAAAACAGCATATAATGCCCTTCCGTAACAATAGTATGAAACAAAATAGGTTGGAAGGCCAAAATTAAAAGAGGTGGTGGCGAAAACGGCACATGTACAAATGTTACGAGCCGCAGGCGTCATGTGAGCCCGCCAATGATTGTCATCAGATGACAATTCTAACCACAAGAAGCGCCGCAAGAATTTTAATTATGAATTGTCGTCACAGACATGCTTTGCCGCTCACGCGTCCAGCCGTTCTTCTCGGGGAGGGTTGATCAGACACGAGAGAGCGGCGGAAATCGAGCCTAGT
>CBDDTI010000118.1:0-11387 GCA_965233585.1 bacterium | reverse complement strand
CATAGGTAATTACTGTTATGTGTTACAACGTAAGTGTGACAGCAGGTGCTAGCTCTGATTTGAAACAAAATTCAAATTTTAGGATTTTTCCCAAGTCAGTGGACATATTTTGGTGTGACAACTGCTTGGTTACTTTGACGTTTCTATGGCAGCCATGTACATATACCTAAACTTTTGTGTAACTTTTCACAACTTCCCCTGTCTAATAGTAGCTGGTTTACCGTGTTGTTCACGGCTGATGTCGATTTTTTTTTGCTTGCTTTCTGGTTAGGGATTTGTTTACAAGAGGATGTAGGCATAGTTAACGCCCACCCCACACCCGCCCCGGCCCGCCCCTATGTTTTTTGTCCCTACCCACAATTCTCTCTTTAATACAAGTGACAGTTATTTGAAATCAGTACACGCCTAAAATTAAGCTGGTTTCGGTGCCGTTTAGCAGTTTACTTTTAGATATTGGTCACCTTGAGAAAAGTTTCCCGGAGAGCATCATGTAAAGCTCTGAGATGGGACAAAGTTATTATGATTGGCAGAGTCTGCATCGGCCAATATCGTAATTTAGTATATACTAAAACAGTGGAGAGTGTCAAACGCGCGCGCTAATAGTCTTGTCAAACTCCGAATATCCTGTGTTATTATTCAACAAATTGTAACACTATCCAAATATGGTCATGATGCTCTCGATATCTGTCATCCGTAGGTAACGTATATCCGGCGATATACGTAGCTTCGTACGTGGGAAGAAAAAGTGAAGTGAAAAAATGTCGACAGAAAGATTTAAAAATGTTACGAGTTTTGTTATCAATTTGTTGAATAATAAAACAATTATCCTGCTCAATCTCGCGGAATATCGTCTGATTTTAGCCGACTCGGCCTACGGCCTCGTCGGCTAAGTATCAGACGATATTCCGCGCGATTTCGCAGGATAATTGTTAATTATTTACCTTCGAGCAACTCGGGAGAAATGGTGTCCCAGTTTACATCCGTGACAAGTGGAGAAATCATCCAAATTAATTTTTTGTGGTGTATATTATCCCACTGTCTTAGTATATACTAAAACAACTATTCACCTCAGTGTCGGTGGCTAGCGTTGGATATTTACCTCGCCGGTTCGCGGCTCGGTAAATATCCACCGCTAGCCACCTCCACTTCGGTGAATAGTTCTATTTTCATTTGGCTAAACGGATCCATCCATCCATACATACATACATTTCTTTATTTTCTAATAAATATTTTAACAAGTTCGACATGCCCACAGGTAGCTAGCTAATCTAGGTGTGGCCCGAATCATGACCCTGATTCGGGCTGAGACGGAAAGGTGCGATGCTGTTGGCTTTTCTAAGGTGATCACTAAGTCTTTGGCCTCGGGAACAGGCTATTAGGAGTCAAATGAATTAGGCGAGAGCAAGCTTGCAGGTTAACGTTGACCCGGGCCAAGACTTAGTTTTTTCCGTGTGAAAATTAGTTTTAATGTGTTCCCCGCCAGCGCGTGACTGTACATCCGGGAACTTACATAAGACGAGTGTAAGAGAAAAGTCCAGAGGTGTTTATTTGCCAATAGGTTGAGTTTTTCCGAGTTATTCGATGATCATGATATTTCGCTCATGTTGAGCGTGGGAAGATTATGCGTGGTTGTGGATAGTCTCATCAGTACCGCGAAAGTGTGTGCTTGTGTGATTTCTGCATGGTGCTGACAGGTATGTGAAGTGTTGTTTAACTGCCGTTTCGGTAAATTAAATAGTCTGTGCCAGCCATTAATATTGTTTCGTCTGTGTTTAGCGCTTAGCTGCTCGTACCTTGGAAAAAGCAACTCTCTACTCGGGAAAATTAGATCTAGGTCTAGTTTCAGCGGGCTCTAATGGCATTGAACCATAGGCCAGTCGACTTTGTGCAGATAAGGTGACAAGTTGTGCACTGTTTCATTCAGTTTGTTGTCTATTCCATGCGAAATCCTGTTGTTTATCGGACCGCGGAAAAAGTAGTGTTTTGCTGACTATTTAAGTTGCTATGTAAGCCTTAACCACAGGGGCGGATCCAGGATCTTTTTTAGGAGGGGGTACACCACTAAGGAATAGCGTGACTAACTCCAATAAACCACGTTCTTCTGCAGAATACCAGTTGTATTAGAAAGCCGTAGGTCATATCAGGGAGGGGTGCGCACCCCCTGCACCCTCCCCTAGATCGACCCTAGATCTGCCCCTAAACCAGGCACTCTATCGCTGCAGCGAACTCAACTTAAAAATTTCTAGACCGAAACGACACCGCTTTGAAACTTCGCCGGAAGTCAGGTTACTGAATAAATGCTCTAAAATTTGCGTCATTTTAAATTTCGACTTGTTGGAATGCTTCTAGGGACCATTAACTTACTGCCCGGGGTCAGATATAGGCTCTTAATTGGCCTTTGGACGAATTTTATTGTTTTTAATTGCCAAGTAGTAGATTGAATCCTCATCTTTGCTAACCCTGTTTTCAAATTTCAGGCAACAACAACGTTAGCAGCGACAACAAGAACAACAAACGTTATTAGCTCGATTAAGGGTGCTTCCCCGAAATTTAGTGTCTTTCAAAACTTAAATCAGTGTCCAAGGAACCTTTTTTCAATCAGTTTCGGGGCTGTTTTGTGTGAGATTTCTAAATCCACGCTGGCGTGCCGATCCAAATGGCGGGCGTTTTGAACACAGGGCGCTGTTTTCTTTCCTTCGTTCTTTCTCCGCGAAGATTTATAATCTCCTTGTCGTTTATAAAGGCTTATAGTTAAATTTAATCGGATGAAACTATTGTTCAAAAACATTTATCCATGTCTGGTGTGAGGAGCCTTTTAAAGCTACGCACTTTTTTGGCAGTAAAACAGGCGTTCAAAGCGTCATAAATACCACAGCATTGCTAACAGCCCAGCCAATCAGTTAGCCTGTTCACAGTGTGGAGATTGTATATAAACATGAGAAACATTGTGAACTGATAACGTAGAAGAATGCGTCAAAGTGTCATCTTGTAAAAAAAAAAACCAAACAAACAAACAACAACAACAAAAAAAGCTTTGGGTATACCCCTTTATCCCTCCGTTAATCCCTTTTTTAACGGTTTCACGTACACTCAGACTGAAGGACTATCACCGAAAAGCTTGTGATTTTTCACAACATGACACTTTGACGCATTTTTTTTCTACGTTAACAGTTCTCAATTTTTGTTTCCTTTTAAAAGTTTATATTCGATTGTTTTAATAATTTAACAGTTTCTTTCGTTTTTAAACTCATGGATACGCGAAGCGTAGAAACGTTTTTTCAGCAAATTTTGTCACTCAGTGGCTCTCTCAGGTGTAGACACTGTTCGTAGTTAATCGGCCCAACGCCATGTTGGAATAGTAACCGAGCCCGATGCCATGTTGGAATAGTAACCGAGCCCGCGCCCGACACCATGTTGGAATAGTAACTGTGCAGCCCGATTACTCACTCAAAGCCGTGCTTCTTGCCAGCCTTGTAGCCCTTTCAATCTATTACGTGTTTCGCTAAATTGAATAGGACTTGACGTTGAATGTTAGACTTAGTACTGTGGCCAACTTGAAGGCTGAATTTCATGAACATTTGACTCGTCGAAGAGAGTGCTGGAAAGTGACCTGAAAATGAGTAAATCTCATGCTAATGTAGTAAGCTTTGATAAGAATGTGCCTTATTTGTCGACCTCACTGAACTTATGTGAGCGAAAGGAATAAATTATTTACAAACGAAACAGCTATTGAACTGACAGGACAAACATTGGCACCATTCATTATATAATATTTTAATTTATAAAACAGTCTTAAGAAAATACGCGCGCCGATTGGTTAAAAATTGTGTTTCTATAACTCGATGGAGACTGTTACAGGTTCAATGTTTTAAAGTGGTGGTAGTTTGTTGTCTAAGCAGAACGCAGGGATGTCGAAACACAACCAGAATATTTTATTTCACAAAAAACGGTAATTCCACTCAAGACTTCACAACAAGCTCACACTAGGCTTGTAACTACACTTGACCTCCGTCACTCTGGTGTAAACACGGCCTCTTGCCAAATATCCACGTAACCTCTCTGTTACAGTTCAATTAACTCAGCCACCGCCAACACTTTATTCGTGACCTCTGTCACACTAGAATAATCACGGCCTCCGCCAACACTTATAACACGCGACCTTCGTCGCACTTCAGTAAACACAGGGACCTTAAGATACCACGACGGGACGAGCCAGGACGGCTGCCGGAAGTAAATTTACTCAACCGGGCATGCGCAGAAGAACTCTAGAATCATCGCTCTGCCGTCCTCGTCTCGTCGGGGACGTCATTTCACCAGTCTAGCCGTCGTGTCGAAGACGTGAGTATTTTGCTCTTGTTTATCCCCGACAAATGTTCCAATCGACCTTATTTTTAGTCATATTGATAAGGATGTTTCTAAGGTTCATATTTTTCGTGATTTTAGTGTACAGTGCTACGCTGAGATACGAAAATGTGAATAAAAATATTCTTCGTCTGTTCGTTTGTGTTTCAGTGACTCTGTTCAAGTCGCTGTCACGAGTGTGCAAGCTCAAAATGAAGTACAAACTGTATGCATTGAGAATACATCAGCGTGAGTAAGGTCGATGAACGGTTGTCAGAATAAATGCCGTCACATTTTTAAACTGATTTTTAGTTGTTGTTTTTGATACTAAACGGGACTTCATGCAATGTTTGTTTTATGTTCATAAAGCTTGTTACAATATTTACAGATCGAAATTCAGTGTTCACCAAAAGTCAGGATTCTACAGCGACAGAATTCTCAAACGTTCTGGTATCTGGTAAAAAAGCCATCTGAAGCAGGGCGGTCAGGTTGTCCGTTTAATAAGTTTTTCATACGGAAATTCTGGCTACTCTATTAGCATATTTACACTGAAATGTTTGCTTCGCTTGTCAAGAAATCAATCACTATCGTTAAAGCTTAATAGGATAAGGTTTACACCATCTCTTTTATGGTCCCTTTATTGTCTAAAGGATGTCACTGTTTCTGTGAATGGTATGACTTTTACGAAGTTCGAATTATTGACGTCGCCGTCCTTTGAGAAAATACGCATCTTAAGCATTTTGTTTTTGACGACACAACGGGACCCGCGAAAGTTTCCCGCGTCCAGTGCCGTTCCCGTCCTAGCCTTCCCGTCCTCGTATCTTAAGGTCCCTACTAAAGGTCGGCACACACGATGGGACTAGTCCCTGCAGGGACTAGTCCCATCGTGTGTGCCGACCTTAATGATTTACAGAACACTCCTGGGAAAAACCATCTAAACACTACGCCCATTCACTTATATACTTTACAGCAAAAGGTTCTAGAACTTTCCGGTACTACTATATAAAGAAACATTACAATATAAAACTATTTACAGCAGCAGACGTAAGCGACTGAAATAAATTGATGAATCATGGTGATACGGCTCTAATTAAATATGCACGAAACGTCTAGAGCAAATTAGCATATATACGCGGATGTTCAAAGTCACGCAATAATTTTTCGTAACAGAGACACAGAGTCAGCACGGTCTTTTGACGTAATGATGGCGCAAGCAAAGAGAATATACATGTTGGTAATCAAAGTTAATGAGCTGTTTTCCTTTTCTCGTCGTGGTGTTATCTAAAAGAAATAGAAAACATGTACTCCCTGTTTCTATCCAGTTATAGAAACACTCGTGAAAGTTTGGGAGAACTCGAAAAAGCTGTGGAAACACTCGCCTGCGGCTCGTGTTCCCACAGAACTTCTCGTTTTCCCAAACTTCCACTCGTGTCTCTACAACTCGACAGAAACACGGTACATGTTTTCTATTTAAGTATGGATAAAACACTCGGACACCAGGCCATGGACTACCCTAAAATGGACTATACCTAAAAACATAATCCAAATGAGTACTATTTAATGTTCTTAGCTGCTAGTATAATTAAATTACACATAACTTCTGCTTATGATCATCAGTCCTGTACAGCCTCTAGCCACTATTTTGAATCATTGTACTTGAAGTAAACAACTGCTAAACACAAATTAGTTTGAAAAGCGTAAACTTCATCATTTGATTATCAACGACTACTATCAATCAGAGGTGCCAATAAGTATCAGGATCACACAAGTGTAAGCATAATAATTTAACAGCCATTGAAATTCGAGTGAGAAGCCCAATCTAATATTTGATTTACGAATAGCACAAGTTAAAAAATGCCTAGGGGCACTGAACTCCTTTACATGGGCTAAATGGGTATGTGCAGCCCCAAAAGGGTAGGGTTTTTCAGCCACTTTGGTCATAAGTAGGGTATCGTTTTAGCATACTGGGTATGTCTCTTGGGAGAAGCTACTTTTTCATAATTTTCAAAAAGACCGTTACCAAAAGCCCTTCATAACTTATGTTTAGGGTAACTGTACCAGCTGCAACGGTCATAAATAGGGTACCGAATTTTTGGCCAGGTCATAAATAGGGTGGCAAAAATCACAGATTATGGTCATAAATGGGATAAGTGTTTGAGGATGTGGTCCGCATACCCCCACCCAGCCTTTCTGGGAGACACAGTAATTGTCAATTTTATTCCATGCGATTCTGTCAGCCACTACACATGCACTTGTAATCCAAAAGATGACATGATAGGAGATGACAAGAATAATGGCTGAATAATGAATTACAAGTCAGGCTTCTGAGCCTGGAACATGGTTAACAATACAGCTAACTAAGCCATAGTTATAATGAACAACGTGAATCTACTTGTCTATTTTGTGTTCCGTGGTTCCAGAACAAAACAAGCAAGGTACATAGCAGCTTACAACTTTAAATAATACTCATTTAGAATATTATTTTAGGGGTAGTCCATTTGGGTAGTCCAATTGGGGAGTTCATGGACTGAGGATCAGTGTTTTGTCCATCACCTAATTTTTATAATTCTGGTCTGATAACCTGAAATATCGTTATAAATATAACGCTTTGTGTCAGCCTTGCCATAGTCTTTGACTTATTATCGTTTTACTTTTCAAGTTTGGCTTTTTAAATCTCCTGCGGGATCCAACGTTCAATCAAGCAGGATCTTCGTTAATGGCTTTGCAGTTTATCGCACTTTTAAAGTTTTTTTATCTCGAGTTGTCCACATTCAACTGACATCGAATGAAGTTTAGATTAAAGTTGTGTTCTCCATACTTGTTTTGTTTATTTAAGTACATTCATTTGCACTCTGAGTGAGATGTGAAATGCACGAATTCCCAAACACTGTCTTTTGTTTACATTTTTGCTTCCTGATTGAAAAGATAGCAAGGGGAAAGAAACCCCCTGTGAGCTTGTTAGAACACATTTATTGGTTGACAGATTTTTTGCATCAACACTGAAAATGCTCTCAAAAGAGCCGGCTAATTAGTTTGATGTAGTTTACGTGTAATATATACAGAGACATGTGGTTTCACTTTGAAAAAGAAGTGTTGTCTCATAAGAAACCTTAACTATATAGCCTTGAGTGAAATGCAGTGAGAAAGGTCTGTTCGCATAAAAAGAAAAATGTTCTTGTATGCATGCAAATTTTCACAACAGGCAGACCAACAACAACATCAACTTCTGGATGGTGGTGGTAGGGGGGTGGTTGTCGGTGTCGGGGGAGAAAGTACTCTGATTTTTTGGGCATGAGTGTGCAATGTGACCCAAGAACCCTTAGCTTTCACTACTCCATGTTCAGCTTCAATTCTACTACCCTAGCTATTTTGTAATATGTGTGCAGGAAAAGCAAACGAAAAAGCCTACGTTTCATAACATAAGTGCGACCTTGCATGGTACCAACAGGGCTTGCTTTAACAGCCTTTAATTATGCACAAATAATTGCAAGCTTACCAACATGTTTCATCTCTAGATTACCTAATCCACGAGTTTGGCCATAGTTCTCCTTTGATTATTTATCTACATGCTTGTTTAGAGATTGTATAGTTTCTTTGCTTTGGAAAATGTGCTGATTGGTATTATGAACTAAATAGGTCTGTGAGAAATCAGTATTTATCGCACAAGGTAAAGGGAAATCAATTTTTGAGATGCAATCGATCGTATTCATTATTGCTGGTCATCAGAATTCATCAAATGAGTTGTTGTTATACCAAAGCTAGAGGGTTAATTTGCCTAGCAAATGAATCCCTTCGTAAGAATTGTTTAGAATTTTAGTGAACAAGAGTTTCGTAACGAGCAAAGATTAAAATTTAAATTTTAATAATTATTCTTATTTGTTTTTTGAAGAGACAGAGTTGGCACTCGTGTCAAGCTTGAACAAAACCGATGGCATCATATTTGTTTTACTTGGGAAAACGCGAATGGAATGTGGCAGTTGTATAAGAATGGTCAGCTCGCAGTAAATGGAATAGGAATGGCGACAAAGTACGTGATTCTATCTGGGGGAACTGCTGTCATCGGACAAGATCAAGATAGCGTTAGCGGGGGGTTCTCGAGGCGTAATGTATTTGGACCCGGTGAGATCACAGAACTCAATCTGTGGGGTAGTGTCCTTTCAGCGAGTGATATTGCTTCTCAGAACGCAAACTTCACGCTTGCCACAGGATTGGTGCATTCCTGGGCCCAGTTTAAAGACGGTGTTCATGGAGATGTCCGAGTAGAGGAGCCTTGATCCAAACACATGGATCTAGATATCTAATTCTAAGTGATCAGCTGCATTTCTGCTATTGCTAGAGGTAGTTTGATTGGGGTATATATGAGGCCCAGGAAACGTATCCGGCCAACTGAAGCTAATTCATAGCTTGACAAACCAGCAGTACTAGTTAGAGCCTATTTCAAATGGTAGATCGTAGCCTATCGTGGCACATCTGTAAACAAGTGGTGGACAAAGCGGAGATCTGTGTGACCAGCCTCCAGTTGTCTTGATAGCTCAGTTTGTAGCACAGGCATCCCAGACTCATGATTCCAGGAATCGATCAAATATTAATGATTTATAGTAAATGGTTTGAACCCAGGAGTATCAGTAGTTCGTATTGTGTGATCGTCTGGGTGAGGGTAGTTCTGAAAAGAACTGTTGTTGGTGACTGACGTTTCGACAACCTGAGCGGAAGTCATCTTCAGAGTCAAGTGAATAGTATTTGTCAGTCGATGATGTCATCATCGACTGACAAATACTATTCACTTGACTCTGAAGATGACTTCCGCTCAGGTTGTCGAAACGTCAGTCACCAACAACAGTTCTTTTCAGAACTACCCTCACCCAGACGATCACACAATACGAACTATTAATGATTTATATAAGCATATCGAGTGAGACGTGACTGCCTAAAGTGCGCGATGTTGCGTAGCAGTTTTGACCATTGAGAATTATTTGGGCGCTCTAAAAAAGCGAAGCCTTAGAGGCCGCAAGGCCCATTGGTGCCGGAGCTTATCCCGGTTTCTGTAGCATGAAGCGGCTGGAAGTATTTCTACTTCCCCTGGACGGGATGCTAGTCCATCGCAGGTCACTCCCCCGCAAATTGTCAGGTTTTCCCCAACAATTCGCTGGTACCCATCTGTACACCTGGGTGGAGAGAGGCACTGTGAGAGTAAAGTGTCTTGCCTAAGAACACAACACAATGTCCCCGGCCAGGGCTCGAACCCGGAGCGCTTGCTCCGGAGTCGAGCGCACTAACCATGAGGCCACCGCGCCTCATTTGGGCGCTCTACGAAGCACAAAATCGCTGGATGCTACTATTTGGGAATGAAATAGAGAAAAAATTATCCACATTGCCTGGTTTCTTTATTCATCGTCTTTGGGGGGTTTTGAGGAGTTTGTCGCAGCTTTGTAGAGCGCCCAAAACACAACACCGCGTACTTTGGGTTGTCACGTCTCTCTCGGTACGCCTATTAAATCATTAATATTTAATTGATTCATCGAATCGTGAACGTTTTCCAAGCTTTAATTTCACAGCTGCTGAAGTTGTGTATATATATAACGTCGATGATCAGCCATGTCTTGATAACTTTCTCGGCATTTTAAATGTGTGATCTTTCGTGGCATTCACCGACAAAGCGAAAATCTGTAGAACAATCTAACTACCCTGCAGTATAAGCGACTTTAAGATGCCGCTATCTCTATATTCTATAAATAGGTAATCATATGGTTTTGAATTCAATTTGGAATTAATTTGCACGAATGAGTTTTCCAGAAAGCTGGAATTGCACGAGCCGCTTCGGCGAGTGCAATTTCACCTTTTTGAAAAACTCACAAGTGCAAATTAATTTCAAATTGAACGAGAAAAACAGTATGATTACTTACTAATAATACAAAAATGAAAAAATTCGCGCGGAAAAAGTGCCGGAAGATGTTTCTTGAAGCCATTTTTTCGCATTCGAGAAAGCTTTTTTCAGAGTTTCCGTACAAAATTTTTGTCATTACTTTATATGATATCATTGGCCTACAAAATTTCTCATTGTATTTCTGCCAATCTTAATCATGAATTACGATGTGTAATAGTCCATTTTCGAATTCGCCATGACCACTGAATAAAAGCACTGACAACGCATTTGTACAGTGTTAGCCTCGACCTAAAGTAAAATATTCACAAATTCCAGCGAGAAGATGACCTGTTTACAGCTCTGTGTATAGTTTAATTTTCAAATTCGTGTCACATTCTCGCCGGTATTTATGAGTATTTTTTTTAGGTCGAGGCTAACCCTGTACAAATGCATTGTCAGTCCTTGTATTCAGCAGTCATGGGGAATTCGAAACTGGTCTATTTGCACTGGTGTTACACTTTTTGCACCGGTGTTACACTGTTTGCACTGTGTTACACTTGACCTGCAATATAATGCTCTCAGCCAATCAGAATCGAGGAATTTTTTCATGTGTATTATTAGTCAACAAACACCGCTCAGTACCTAAGAACTAATTGGACTAAATTATTTTGCTGCGCGGCATATTGTTAAGACTAAAGTAACTTGAGGCTCGGCCTTCAAGCTAAGAAAACATTTGTTCAAGTAATGAACTAACTAAAGTTGGTCCTGGAAGTCACTGATAGAGACCAAACAACCTTCCTCCATTTAGCTAATAGTATGTTTCACGTTAAATAAAGCATTGCTTTGTGCTGTAACGTTAACGGCAGTTGCAATTGGTATTTCTAAGATATTGGGGAGTTTAAAGGTAGTTTTAGCAATGACGATGGCAATGGCGAGGACAACCCCTTGAAAAAATGGATTAATGTTTTGTCTTCGAATATCTCAACCGTGTAGATCTTTTCAGTTCGCCTATCGGTCTAAAAACTTGCTCTGGCTAATCATGTAATGACAGCATTTAATTCCAAATGATGATACAAATAGCCAATGTGGTTCGCGTTCTCCAAAATACGTAGAACTTGGTCGTTTCACGTAGATGTTTTGCAGAAGAAGACGGCTAAGAAATGTACCAAAACTTCAAACGCAT
>CBDDTI010000117.1:0-4233 GCA_965233585.1 bacterium | reverse complement strand
GACTACTGGAATGTGTTGTTTTAGCCCTCAAATTTGCACAGTAGCTAGTTTGACTTATAAAGTTAAAACTTTTACAGTGTCCAAGATCTCATCTAAATGAGGGTACTAAATTAAAAACTGTTATAAGCTAGTGATCAATAGTAACCTTCCTGGTTCCATGACAGAGGCAGATTTTGAGACTTCAGTGAAGACTTGCTAGAAGTTATTGCCTTTTTAGCGAATAAAATTTGCGGAAAACTCACTATACTCGAAGCGTTCATTCTTCTATGCAAAGTTCATTTGGATTGATACGTAATTAATACCCTGGGGATAATGCATATGACAGTATAAAATAGTTTACAGGTGTTCCATCCCATTACGCTATCAATCCTGACTTAGTCGTAATAGCAATAGTAATACAGGTTAACCCTCCAGTAGAGGCTGCAGTTTATATCGCCTAAGGGTGCTGGTTTTAGTTGGGACAAATTGTAGCTTGCCTGTGTGGCCGCAGTTTACTGATTATACCTGTGTGTTGCTATGTGAACTTATCGTGAGTGAATTTCTGTGAATTTATTTCCCAGAGCCTCGCTTTGATGGATAAAATTCGACACCAGTCTCCCACGTTAAAACATCGAAACTATTCCGAAATTTGTTATAGATACGATTAATTGGTAATTGGACCTCGTATCGTATGATTCAGGGAGTAATCGTGCTTATAACTTCAGATCGGCCTCGTGCTTCGCGTTCGTGCGATTTTGAAATTACTCGCGCGATTTCTCCCTGAATTGTACTGCACTCCGTCCAATTACTATGACTTAGAGTTCCAAATAACCGTCCACAAAGTCTGTATGGGCATGTGACATTTAGAGAGAGAGAGAGAGAGAAAACAAAACAAAAAGACCGGTACACTAGCGTAATTATAGCGCAAGAGCATAATATCAATTTTGCCTTTATCTCCCACAGACTATGCGCTTTATTTCCGAAACAAAGGCATGAGTGACTACTCCAACATCTGGGGTATGCCAAATTCGACTCAGTTCACTGTGTGCATGTGGATGAAGTCCTTGGATCCGACAGGAACACTGTTCAGTTACTCTGTAGCAACGCAAGATAATGAAATACATTTGTCTTTCGACAGCCAGTTTTTATTTACTATTGGAGGCCAAAGCAGGTGAATCAATATTTAATATATAGATTTAGACCAACCTAAAAGCGTAGCTCCTTGGCCGGATTGCTCAGTGCCCGATTAAGCTAACCCAGGAAAGGGTAGAATTTTGATTTGAGTTTTGTAACTTTGCGGTGAGGTTTTCTGTTTATTGTTTCGCTTTCTGTTTTGAGTTTTATAATCGCCATATACACAAAAAAGCAGAAAAAAAATTTATAGAAAAAAGTTATAATTCGAAAAATTTTAATCCTGGGCTAGCGTTAACCGGCTTCCAAACAATTCTGCTCTGTTTTCAACAAGTTAACCATGTTAACCTCACATAAGCCCGCGATCCAATCGAAAAAGCAGCACTTGATCAGCGGTCAACTTCAAAAAAAAACCGTGACCTCGATCAGTTGTAGACTTGAGCCCGAGATATGGTCACGTGTTACTGGTCAGTAGATACCTTGTTTTGACAGGTGTCAATTGATCATAACATGGATGTCCAATATCAAAGAAGTACTCTGTAAACCAAGGCTGCACTTACTAGTTGGAGGATGGCTGCCATCTTGCGCAACTCCACCGTCGTCGTCGCCGTCGTCGTCGTCGTGCGTACGCGTCCACGAGAAATACCGCTAGCCATGATAACCATGAGAAAATCAATTCATGGGTTTCCTTCAGTTTTCTATATGGGTATGGGGCTCCGCTTGGCGGCCCTTCAGGCCGCCGGAGCTCCGCTATAATAAAGTTCCCATATAACGCGCGCTCTGATTGGCTGAAACAGCGTGCTTTATCAGAGAACAGAGCACGGGTTGATAACATTAAGCTGGCTTTCAAATTTTTGCTTTGGAAAATTGAAAAGTTGACCTAAATTAAACATTCCCTGTGACTCAGACAAAAACAATGTAAACGAGCTATTTGTCAGCAGTAAATATGGCTCATGGAGACCATTGTTACACAGTATTATTATATGGCTACAATAGTACGCGCGCTCTGATTGGCTGCTGAGCGGGCATTATTTTCTTGTAATGACCGGGCATTATGAAATTTTTTCTCGGCTCGACGGCTCTTTAGAGTTGTGAGTAAAACTACGTGCGCGTGGGCGAAAACAACAGAAAATATGGACAAAATACAACTATATCTTCAACAACTGAAAGAAACACTAGCATACAGATACTTCTTTAGTACGAGCGACGAAGAAAGCCGTAGCGCGCCCAAGCGGATGTGGAATATTACTTCCGGTGTTCTTATTGTATTCTTATTGTATTCTTTTTAAGAATAGCGCTAGAAAGGCCATATAATAAATAACTTATTAACCTCGTCCGTTCGGTCATTAAAGGGAAATCTCAGACCTCGCCCTTAATGTATTGACCTCGCTATCGCGCGGTCAATACATCAAGGCCTCGGTCTGAGATTTCCCTGTAATGACCTCACTCTCGGTTAATAAGTAGTATGTATAAAAACTGTACGAAAATAACAAGTTTTGCTTGATTCTGACAAAA
The DNA here is from genome assembly GCA_965233585.1 of bacterium. Lineage (GTDB taxonomy): Bacteria > SAR324 > SAR324 > SAR324 > NAC60-12 > CBDDTI01. Next base: position 1,608 of record CBDDTI010000117.1, on the reverse strand, counting down.
CACTCAGCGAAATAAACAAATTCTCAACCTAGCGAATTCTTCGATGAAGACAATATATTACGAAGGCAGAAATTATACTTAGGAAGTAAAACAATGACAGAGAATACCAATTGAGATGTCTCTGTTTATGATGAGAAGCTTTATTTAAAAAAAAATGCTCAAACAACTTTTACATGCGGTGCAGTAACGCTCGCTTGCTTAGTAAAGCGATCTCCGGTCATCTCAGCGAAGTGAGCCTGAACAAAATTTCGTATCATTGCTCACCCGACGAGTAATCAGTTGAACGCTTGCTCCCGTGTTCGGAGTTGAACAAGTGCGGCAATCTTGCTGCAAGCGGATTAAAATCGTAAATATAAAATAGCTGTAGCTTCTTTCAAATAAAACTCAGCATTTCATATTAGTTTAATCCGCAAGCTTTGAGCTCCTTCGCTCGCCGTAATTTCCATTGGAAAAGTACACGTTTTCAGTAGCCACAATGCGGTCGGATTTCTCTAGACTAACAATCTTTACCTGTCTTTACGTCCTGATTAAAACAGTTAAACTATCAGAAAAGAGAACTTTAAAGGCATCGTTCTTCTCACGAAAGCAGCTCGAAGGTGAAAGCTTAGCTGAAGTCCAGTTTGTGATTGACAGCCGTGGTCTCGTTAGCCAATCAAATTATTTGACTGCTTCTCGTGTTTTCCCCTAAATTTCTTTCGTGTTCTACCGCTTCCTGCGTGCTTTACAACAGAACAGAGCACAGTCGAGGCTTCTTTATTTGTTACGATAACTGCATAAACTATCGCACGCTCATTGGCTAATTTTCATTGTCAATAAGAGGACAGACACGATTTTATAACTTATACGATGTGGCTTCAACTAGTAAGAACGGACAATTGGACAATTGGACAATTTTTCATCGTACAAAACACAAATTGACGTCAGTGTTTAATGCGTCTGTCCTGAATTGACAATGAATTTCGTCATAACATGGTCAAAGTAGTTTGCGGATCCACTCGGCTATCGCTTCGTTGATCCTCAACTACTTAAACACTGCTATGACGAAATTCATGATCAATGACAGGACAGACACATGAAAAATGGATGTTAGTTTGTTAAATAGATGCTCGGCGCTGTAATGGCACATAATCCTGTGTGTCTCTCTCCGTACAAGTTTAAGTAAAAATGAGTTATCCCACTATAAAATGTTTAAGCAAGCAACCGGAACGACGATCCTGCTGAGATACGTTTGATCTCTTGTGATTTAATCGGCTTCACATATAAAATGAAGAATATGAAGGAAGAAACCGACACAACCTAGAATGATTGCTTTGAAGGTGTACGGCTGGCCAAACCAGCCTTCTTCAGGTACAATGAGAATTTAACATTGGGTCGTGTTTTTATGTGGCATATTTTTGTATTACCGTAAACACGTAAAACTAATTGACAGTGTAAATTAAAGATAAACATACGATAAAATAAAATAACATATTAAAAGGAAACAATTAATATGTTTCTTCGCGGATGTTCAGACCATCGGGATCAATTGTTCTGCCTTTTTGAATTAAAAGCCTCCCTGGCCTTACGAATAGAGTCTCGGTTAGAAAAAAGTTTTCGATGGGGATTAAT
>CBDDTI010000116.1:0-9871 GCA_965233585.1 bacterium | reverse complement strand
TTAATAATGTAAACTATCCAAATTAACATAAATTATAATAACAAGCAAGTGAACAATTTACTTGACTGCATATATGAAATTCACTCCCAAGGGGTCTCCCTTTGAGGAGTAAAATCGTCTGGCGTTAGACAGAGTAAAATCTATTAAAAGGGTTAAAGGGTTAAAACAAAAAAAACTTTTTATCTAGAGATTTCTAAACACAACGTTCTAAAACTTGTTCATTTTTGTGCATGCTGCATTATTTCCTTAAAAAGCGACATTATTTTATTATTAATTCCACCCCACTATATTACCTTAGTAACAAAAGATTTCTAGGTGTTCCTGTATTGTTTAGATGAGGTTATCATTTTATCATGGGTGGCTGATATAGTTTATATATAACGTTCCTCATTATTTTAAGATTTACCTTTGACTTTAGGAATTCGTTATCTTGCATCATTTAGCACTCAGAACATAGCATGGAGGGTTAATTAAGGTTATCTGTCTGTGTGTCTGTCTAGTTTGTAAAATTGAGCCAATCAAATCTTTCAATTTCATTATAATTTTTTTACTTCATTTGGTTTATTATCATCTCTCCCCAGACAGATATCAGGCTTTTGTTTCACACTGCTGAAATCAGTCTGGGTTTGCAGGCTAATTATCTTATTGCTAACAAATTATTTCAAAGTTTACTTTGATCAGCTCAAGATATGATGAAATAATCACTGAGATTTGTTATGTCCTTCCTTCGCAGACTGTGGATACAGGCAAATATCTGATCCTCTTCATTCTAAACTGAAGCCACAGAAGTGCACTGATGATGGCATGAACCCTGCTGGTCCTTGTTTAAAACAACTCAATAATAAAAAGCATTTTATCATTCACACCCCAGAGCATGACAAGGTAATCCCAATAGGATCAGTTGTCTACTTAATTATTCTTGCTGTATTGTATTAAATACAAACTATTTATGAATTTGGGGATTAAATGTTAATTAGTTAAGGGGCTAAAAGTGTATATATTCAGAGATGCCTTAAAGTTTTTCTTAACCCATGACATTGAACAGCACAATAAATAATTTCAAAATTCCCAGTAGACCTGTTCTTAAGGTTCCTACACATGGCATGAAAAAATGATGCTACTGCTAATGACGCTACTGCTAGTATCATACCGTGTGATATGATAACACTTATTGGATAACTGAAATTAATTTCACAGGGCACCTTGAAGTCTGTCTGCATGTTCCGTGTGAGTGCTCCCATTCAATCTGACATGGTCTGAATGACTGTCCTTGACTCATTAATCATGATTTATTCTCTCCCCGGCCTCATGCTATGACCATTTCCTCTGCTTCCTTTCAAACTTGTTTCTACAATGCAGCAAAACTTGTTTTCTTTTGTTGTAGACTGTAGTTGGTTGTAGAGAACAGGAAGGGTGTTTCCAATTATTATTCAGTCTGTTTTGTTCTCTGCCTCAAATAAAGTATAATTATCTTAATGCATCTTGTTGATTTGGGAACCTTTCATGTGGAACTGACACTCTAATATACTGGTAATAAAAAAAGGTAGCTCTGTTAAGCAACGCTTATTTCAAAGAAAGCTTTTGAACCATTTATTATACCAGTATTTTTATGACAAGTTTTTTCAATAGTTAATACTAATCAACCAAATGTTGGTTAATGTGGATAATTTTTTTCTTGTCCGAGATCGTTTATTTTACCCTGAGGCAATTCTAACACGAACATCATTTACATTTTTTTCTATTCACAATCCAAATACCGTGTTCCCTTGAATGAGCACCAGCTGTCAGTGGTTCGGGATGTTTTCCGGTTGTTTTCTGGTTGTTTTCCGGTTGTTTTCCGGTTGTTTTCCGGTTGTTTTCCGGTTGTTTTCCTGTTGTGTTCTGGTTGGGTTACCTGCAGCATGCTTTGATTAAGTGCTGCATTGTTGTGAATGAATAATGGTGATTATTGACTCATATACAGCACTAAGCTGGCTTAAAACAGTTTTTAGCAATTTCCAAGACAGCATTTAAAGGGCGGTTATAACAACGTTATAAAGAACTGCCCATTAAGTGGTAGATGTCACATAAAGGTTAATATGTAATATGGATTGTTGTACCACATTTGGTTGAACATGTGCTTTTATATTCAGTGTTACCTACATGAAGTAGTTTTCAAATAAAGAGGTTTTCAGAGTGGCATTGTAAATGGCGTCTTGTCATACCATCAGCTTCAGTCGCAAGATCACTTTCATGACACAATAGGTTGCCATAGCAACAGTATAACCTGCTAAAAAAACTCCCTTAATTTTAGCTTCTGGTACATAAAATTCAAAAACAGCATGGTGAAACCTGTTCTTATTTGTTTTATTGAATTTTGATTAGCAGGATAAGATGCAACTTTGGCAAAGCTTAAAAAATTCTGTGCATGTTCAGAATCACATTTAATTTTTTCCAGAGTCTCCATCTTGTCATAGCACATGATGTAAAACAGGAAGTTGTTCTGACAGGAAATAATGAAATTGATAAACAAGTTGGTAAGAAGAGTTGCATCACTCTCATTCAATTATAAGCATGGTTACGTGGTAATAATTTGCATCAACCCATCTGTCCCTTACTGTGTACTCCTACACCCCCCCCCCCCCCCGTGGTATCATGTAGCTGCCTAATAAATTGAGTAAAATTTATGTGCGCAATCCCAAAAGTGATTGATCCTCTCTCTAACATGACGTGTGATGTAATATAAACAGTCTGAGCATGTCACAAACAGACTGAAATGCTGACAAATGCATTCTCATCCCTAGAGCCCACAATCCGTCTGGCCTGCGTCAGGAATCAAGAGCTCTGGGAACAACCATTTCAGGCATGCGCTATAGATGCAGACCACGTGAAACCGGATGGGCAGAATTCGGTTATTTCCTTTGTTATTTCAAAATGGTTGCTCCCAGAGCTCTCGCTTTCTGACCACTGGTCGAGGAGAACGAAGACTCTGGGAAGGAGATTGCTGACAAATGTGAATATGCCATCAATTTCCAAGTTGCTCTTACCTCTGTTTCAGAACAAATCTTGGTGCACAACCTTTCATATTAAAAGGATTTTTTTTACGTGCTCATTGTCTTGCAAATCAAGGTTGTATAACAGGACTCATTCTGAAACAAGTAAAAAGCAACTCAAAAATGGCTTTAGTTATTGTGTTGTTCCAGAGAATATTCATGCCACTTCAATGGGACGGTTTTTTGGCGTAGCCCTCCCTCCAATACCAACCTCTGTCCCTCTGAGTGCTCATTATGTTTTCATTTGCTTTGATCATACCTTTGTTTAAACACTAATTATAAACCTTTAATTTCTTGGACTGCATAGTAATGGCTTTCCCAATACCACAGTTCTAAGAGGTTCCATTAGGGGCGAGGGGTCCGAGTATCCCACATCCTGTTAATATTTGGCCTGAACATCCTGTTTCCCATTAATTCCAGTTGCAAAAAGTACCTATTTCCATACTCAATATCAAGTTCAAGTTCAATTTTATTAGGAGAATTGACAAAATACAGAATATCCCATTTTATTTGATCTTAATATTCCACATCCTATATATCAGTAATTTTTCCCCTTAAAATTCAGTATCCTGTTAATGTTTGATCCAAAGACCCTGTATAGGGCCTCATTGAATAAAACCATTGTTATAGCTACATCTCGTCAGCAAAAGTTCCACCGCTCTGTGATACAAGTAGATAATCCTGGTACACTGTGAGACCCTCTCACTCTGCCAAAATTTTTTTCCTTTGAATTTTAGTTACTCAATAATTTTTTTAAGTAAGAAGCATTTGATACAGTACATGTATAACGTACCTAACTTTCAGGTTATGCTATGCTCCTCATGAACACTGGAAAATTAGATCAAGCAATTGAGCAATTTACTGTCATCATCAAGGTAATCTTACCCCTGCCATTATTTTACAGACTTAAATAATAATTAAGTTTCCATTATTTTATTCAACACTAAATTTGTGTTTCATGCAAAGACAGTCATATCATTTAGCCTGCGCTCCAGAGGATTTTGCATTTGGGCTGGCAGATTCTAACCTTCACTTCAGGGATAAGCAAGCGGCATTTCTTGACAGAATTTTTGTGAACATTAAATGAAAGAAGTACTGTTAGTAAGAGATACAATTTTGGGGGCTAGTGAGAAGTGGCTCTCAACCCTGTACAGCATAGTATTACAGCTTGCCCAGATAACAATGCAAAAATTGATTTTGTTTGCACCCTGCTCTTAATTTTCTGGCATCTAAATGTATTGTCCTGCTTATCAAAATAATAATTATAACAATGCTGATAATTTAAAATGGTGGTTTTTGTTTTTGATTAAGTTAAATGAGTTTTATTACAGGAACATCCATGGGTCACTGCGGCTTATTTTGGTCGTGGGACAGCTTATGTTCAAAAAGGCTTACAGGTATTTGAATAATGACTTTTTAAATACACAAGCATGATGTTTTTACACATAACATTTTCCAAAGTGCATTTTAAATTTTATCATCAGGATGGTTAATTTTTGTCCTTTCAGAACCTTGATTTAAAGGCAAAATGAGAGAATGAGGAGGGTAGTCAAGAGTTTAACTCCTACACTTGTTTTCTGCTGTTTTCTGTTTTTTCTTCTGTGATCAAAATAGTATTATAAAGATGTGATTTGATCTTCTACATGTATGCTTGAAAGTTATGGACTCTCCTTAATTCTCAGCTATTGTCATCAAATTTTTAATTAACATGTTAAATACTTGTAATCATCATGGTTGGTGATCATTAACTTGCTCCTTAATTAGGCTTTCAGAAAAGTCCTTCATATTGTTTATTCAGCACCCGCCAGACAAAGGACTTTTCCAACTTGATTTGTGCCAATTTTAGCAACCCAGAAATGGGTCGCTGTGCTTTGACCAATTAGAGTTGCCATTAAACATTCCTTGAGGAAAGAACTGTCAAATGAATGAAATGTGACTTGCAGTTGACTTCAGTATGGGCTAGGATCAATTGCAAAAGCAATTGTAAGGCCACAGAATATTATATTGCATGATTTGACTGTTAAAATGGAGAGAATACCTACAATATTAGCCACACCTTCGTCTTGTTGCACTTGGTTCTGCTGATTTCACTCAGGAAAGACCAGGTCTCAAACCTTAATTCCCATGGCATTGTTCAGACCAACAGTTGCGGGCCATTTTAGTTAAAAAGGTATCGATACATTCCTTAATTCAGATCAAGGACTAGCTCGCAAAGGTAATCTGAAACACCAGTTGCAAGTCACTACATTCCTCAGTTTTAGCAAGGAACACCCTTCCACCCTGAGACAAGGCGACCCCTCACGACTTTGTCGCTCGCTCACCCACATTGCAACCTAAAACTTTGCACATCACTTCACTAGCTTAGCTATTCTGTCCTGAAACTCATGAGGTTGACTTGTGGCAAGTCTACTAATCTTGCTCCTGTACTGTGTACATTTTGTCACCTTGTCTATGGTCATCCTCAATAATCGACAGCCAATTGACAGTAGTGGGTGAATTATACTGACAGTACTTTGGGGGCAGGGGGAATAGAGCTCAATACCCAGGTTGCTTCTTGCAATGGCAGGGTGGGGTGTCACCTGACATTTTTATTACTATTTTCAGAACAAGGGCAATGCTGAGGCAGCAATACAAGATTTCTCATCAATTATCAGACTTAGCCCTGATAATCCTGATGGATGGATCAAGAGAGCAGAGGTACAAAGGACATGTCTTTCAAAGCAGTTCATCGCTTCAAAGAGATTAAAGCATGTTTTACCATAAGTTTAGAACTAGGCAAGGATTTCAACCCATGTGACAGTTTATTGACATATTTTTGACATTCGAGAAGATAATCTCAGACCAACTCTCACGATTTTGCCATGAGTCTCACAATTTTTTTGTCTTTTCTCATGGCCTCCCAAAAATACAATGTACCGGTACTCCCGATCTCATGATTTGTAAGAAAAAATTCTGGAATGAAATTTTACTTTGCTGAGCATGAATTAATAAGGAAAATTAATGGCAAATGCTAGAGCAAAATTAAAGTGATAAACTGATACAGGAAAACATTGCCCTTATCCACCTGATTACAATTCTTGTACCCGGGCACTGTGCTTGCATGACTGTTTACCAGTTTTTGAGGACAGAATTTTTCACCCTTTTATAGGTGTTTTCACCACTGGGGAAGATCAAGGAGGCTTTGGCAGACATAAAAGTTGCTCTGGACTTGAGACCAAGTGCTCAGTTGTTTGTAATGAGCGGGACACTGCTGTTCATGCAAGAGGTAAGGAAAACATTGACAATCCTTGTCTGAGCTTTTTCCGAATTTTTCAGGACAGATGAACTTTCAATTGGTTTATGAGTGGTCTGTATCAAAAAACATTAGTCAACTTTCATCAAGTCACTGTCAAGCTGACTAATACTTAACTCATAGAAAACATGCTTAAAGTGCACCTAACCCCAAAATATTTTTTTCGCTTATAAATAAATAAATCTTTGCACCTGCTTGAAATGCTCTGCACCTTTTTAAACTAAATCTTAACATTTTTATGGGTTGTAAAAGTCACAAAATCTGGCCATCATCTGTCACATGACCGAGCTAGTAAGGGGCATGGATCTATTCCTGGTTTGATGTCACAGACTGATTTGCATCGTATTAAGTCTTTGTAAGCATGCATGCAAAGAAGTGTGTGACATCAAACAAGGAATAGACCCATACCCCTTACTTGCTCGGTTGTGTGACAGATAATGGCCAGATTTTGTGACTTTTACAGCCTGTAAAAAGTTAAGAGTTAGGTTTAAAAGGGGCAAAAAGGCGCTATGCATTTCAAACAGGTGCAAAGATTTATTTAAGCGAAAAAATATTTTGGGGTTAGGTGCACTTTAAATATAAATAGCCTTGTTATTATGGTAGATGGTCATAAGGATCACAGGCTTTGCACTTTTGTCCATAATAGTCTAACCAGAAATTGGCAGTAATTTTCCATTTTTAAGAGTACTGCATGTACAACCCATTACTTATATCAAGGAGTTAAGAAGTACCGGTAGTCATTTAAAATGGGGATTTCCAGTAGACCACTGAGCAGGGTGAGACGAAAATGAAAAGACGAGGTTGCCCTTCGGGCAAGCTGTTGCTCGAGGTTACTAGCCCGAAGGTGTGAGGAACTAGCCCGAAATTAAATTGTGTATAAAGAATAATCAGATTTACATACATTTACATACAAGTAATGATACAAGTATGATAAGCAGAAAAAGTCATGACGTTATTTATGGATGTAGCTAAAATGCGGCGCAAGACATTGTCACGCACAATAATTTGGCCTCACAACGTTATCATTTTTTCTCAGGAGCTCTCTGCTAGTACACATTTTTTGGTATAAAACAAGGCTGCTGCCTAAGGAAAATTTTAGGGAGCCCTTCAGGCTCCCAAAAAGAAAAGTTGGGAGCCCGAGCCACAATTTTAGGAGCCCGGAATTAATTTCAGATTAATCAATTAATTAATCATTAATTAATCATTAATTAATCAACTAATAATGATTAATAGTTAATTAATTTCACACACAAAACTTCAAAAGTCAGGAACCAAACCCATTTTTTAGGAGCCCAGGATCAATTTTGCCATGGTCAATTCAGGAGTTTGGGGAAGACTGGAGGGGGAGGGGTGAAATGAATTGTGGAACTTTAGGGTAAGGGTGCGGGAGAAAAAATTTTCCAGGAGACCCTAATGATATTTATTGTCTAACGTCGGTCAAAGTAATCAGATCATGACTGAGATAAAATAAATATATTACTGCTCATGGTCAAACAAATTCAATATCTGATGAATCCATGCAATTGCTGCACCTTTTTTAACAAGAATTTATATTGCTGCTTTTGTTTTTGAGTTTCGCAATTCTGCTTTAACCCATTGACTCCTGTGCAGGCCGTGATGAGCCTTGGCCTTCCACTTCTGACGTCATTACTTTTGAGCAAAATTGGCATCATCTATACTCAACTTCTGCAGGTGGAAAGATCTTTCCAATAATACCCAGATCAGAGTGCTCAGCCTAAAGGTGCCTGAGATATGCACAAAAAGTTGAGTGAAAAACTCGGAGCAAAATTTCCTGCCATTACACGTGGCTACTCCATGGTAAAATTTGCTCATCTCGATGACCCTTTCTTTGAAGGTTTTAACTGCAAGCAAGCCCATTGGAAGACCGATCACTGCAGCAAAAAGAAAAGAAAAGAAAAAGGGAAAAAGGAAAAGCGAAAAATAATTTTAAAAATACAAAAGCCTAACCTGGAAAGACGTAGGTCACTTTATTTTCTTGTCTTAAAATTTTGATTTCTTCACATGCCTGAGCCAAAATGTAGTAAAACGTGATGCTAGTAAATTAGAAAGGAAGCTGTCATGTTGCAGACAGATGCCTTTTTGATTAGATTAAAGCTTATAGTTTGGCCAATATTCAGCTTGAAAATCTTTCCAAAGTATCGGACAAAAAAGCCCAAGAATTTAGACACATTTATATTTATTCTATTGTGAATGTAACGCCAGCAGCATTCATCGCTCCAATTCCAAAAATATTTGTTATCAAAGTAGCTAGTTTGCAACTTGAATCACAGGCGGCCCAGACGTTGTTTGTGATTTACATACGTGACAGTATTGCGTTATGTTTTGAACCATTTAAGAGAATGTATGAAAATGGTTCGAAAATCGCTCTAAATTTAACTTGTAGTAAAGGATTTAAATAAAAGGAGCTTACCTTAGTCTGTGCTTGTGTTATTTTGAAGTTTTTGTGGCAGCTGAGTCGTTCTAAAGTCGTTCTAAAGCCATTTTGACGAGTTAAACTTTTCCAGGTGTGCTTGCCATTAAAGAGAAACGAAAGGCTGGCGACCTGGTCGGCTGACGGTTCGCACTCGAAGCTCCATAAATTCCACTAAAATGCTCGGAGCTCGCCAAAATTGCCTCACGGCAGCCGTCGATAATTCTTCTTTCTAGTTTGCTTCCCCTCGGATTCCAAGGTTTATATTATCCACCCGAAAAACGCTCCTTTTCCAACGCTGGCTGCCCATTTCTGCTTCATCTGGATCCGTTAACAAGTTATCTTGGCCGTAGATTTGAAAATCGTTGACTTAGCGACCGCTCCATCACGACAAAGTCGCCCTCAACCGTAGGGAGGCAAAGGTCAATTTGCTCTATGCAAATGGAACCGTATCAGGGTCCCTGGGGAAATTACACCGGAAACGGCGGGAAACTCACCGCTTGCAGAGCTAGAGAAGTAATACAAGTCATATATACTGGCCGTTTTATTTTTATAATTGTTCCGCTGTCCGCGCTTATTGTTGCCGTGCTAACAAGACAGTTGGACGTTGTTCGTGTTGTTCGTTGGTCAGTTCTACTCCAGAGCACTTTCTAGTGGAATTGATTTTCAGACATTTTGGCATTTCCATTTCTGCCTAGCAAAACAGTGCTTTTCAGCGCTAAAATTGCTGAGCAAAACAGTGCTTTTCGGCGCTGAAATCGCTCAGTAGGTGTCAGTAAAACAGTGCTTTTAAGCGCTAAAATCGCTCAATAAAACACCCGGGATAAAACAGTGCTTTTCAGCGCTAAAATTGCTCACTAAAACAGTGCTTTTAAGCGCTAAAATCGCTCAGGAATAGTACTTTTCTTTAGCGCTAAAATTGCTCAATATAACAGTTCCTTTGAGCGCTAAAATTTCACATTGCTCTTTCGTAAAGATCGTAGTCATCTTTGCAAATACTCATACGGCTATAAGAACCCATCGCTACAAGCGCTCGATCAGCTGTAAGCAATGAGTTAGCGGAATTTTTTTTCGGTGAGTTTCCCGCCGTTTCCGGTGTAATTTCCCCAGGGACCC
>CBDDTI010000115.1:0-13544 GCA_965233585.1 bacterium | reverse complement strand
AAGCTTAATTTCAATCGTAACACCAAATTTTCCAACCTTTCTTCGGAAGAGAGAGCGGCGTTCGAAAACCTTAGTAAGCGCAAAGACCTAATTGTCAAAGCGGCCGACAAAAGCGGCGCTTTGGTTGTTTGGCGGGCCGACCTCTACCAAAAAGAAGCTTTGCGGCAACTTTCTGACACCTCTTTTTATGCTAAAGTCGATAAAGATCTCACTTCCACTAATCAACAAATTGTCAAGAGCACTATTAACGACCTTATAGTCAAACAAGAATTGCCGGCTACTGCTACTAATCTCATCATCACCACTCCTAGAACTTCGTGTATTTACTTTTTACCCAAAATTCACAAACCTAACAACCCAGGCCGACCTATCGTCTCTGCGTGTAGTTGCCCTACAGAACTTATTTCCAGCTATTTAGACAAAATTATGGCACCTATCGTCAGATCTTTACCGTCATACGTTAAAGACAGTCAACACGCGCTTCAAATTTTTCGCGATTTCAATTTCCTGGGCGAAGACAAACTTATTTTCACTATGGATATTACATCTCTTTACACCGTCATCCCTAATGGCGAAGGTCTTTTAGCCCTCAAACATTTTTTTTGATTTACGCACAGTTAAGGAACCAAGCTCGGAAACACTGCTCCACCTGGCTGAACTAGTGTTAACACTAAACTGTTTCTCATTCGCTGGTAGTTATTATAAACAAATCAATGGTGTGGCCATGGGCACAAAAATGGGACCCAGCTACGCCAATCTTTTCGTAGGCTACATCGAGCACAAATTTTTCAATCAATACAATGGCTCTCAACCTGAACTCTATCGTCGCTACATTGACGACTGTGTCGGTGCCACTTCTTCTAGCAGAGAGGAACTCAACCAATTTATAACTGCTGTTAATTCCTCTCATCCGGCTCTTAAATATACTTGGGAAATCTCCGATACTTCTTTAGCATTTCTAGATATCAAACTTTCCATCGAAGGCAACGGTTTATGCACCAGTGTGCACTACAAACCCACAGATTCTCATAGTTATTTGTTATACTCATCTTCACATCCATCACATGTCAAGAATTCTATTCCTTATTCTCAGCTTCTTAGACTTCGTCGCCTTTGTAGTGAGGACTCTGATTTTTCCTTAAAATCAGAGGAAATGTGCCATTTCTTCTACAAACGTGGCTATACTGCTTCTGTTGTTCAAGCAGGCCATCATCGCGCCCAACAAATTGATCGGCAGTCAGCACTACAAACGTCTCAGAAGGAGAATAATAATGGAATTCCATTCACCCTCACATTTCACCCTCACAACCACGCAGTTAAATCCATCATTCTAAAAAAACTTTAAATTACTTCAAAATGATCCCGATACTGGTGTAATCTTTTCGCAACCTCCACTAATTTCATTCAAACGCGACAAAAACATAGGTAACTTTTTAGTCAGAAGTGCATTCCAAACGAGTAATCAGGTCGGAACTTTTAAATGCGCACGCGCACGATGCAAAACATGTCCTTTTATTTGCAACGTTGAGAAATTGTCGGGACCAAAGCGATCCATTAAGATCACTGATCATTTTACTTGTACCTCAACCAATGTCATCTACTGTATAACTTGCACTCTTTGCAAAAAGTTATACATCGGCGAAACAGGGAGACGACTAGGCGACAGATTCCGAGAACACCTTCGCGACGCAGAGAAAGACAACAAAAACGCATCTAAACCGGTCGCCAGACACTTTAATCTGCCCAATCATTCTAAGCAACATATGGTAGTCTGCGGCCTCTCCCTACATCAAGGAAGCACTGAAAGCCGTAAAACTCTAGAACAAAAATTTATTTTTCAAATCGGCACTCTTAATCCTCACGGTATCAATGAACGCTTTTCATTCAACTAATTTATTCTGTTGTTTTTCACGTTACCAGGCACCAGCCAATAGCGTAGCTCCTTCCTCTGTATATAAACCACACACAACCCACAATTCCTCGATTTGCTCCGACGAAGGGCTAACGCTCGAAACGTCAGCTTTCGAATCTCTTTACGGTGGCTAACTTACATTGTCAACTCAGTTGATAAAACCAAATTATCTTGTAATACTCCCACCGACGCAGCACCACAGTTTCTTTAGAAACTTACCCCCTTTATTCGTTTGAAAAAAATTGGCGATTTTATAACACCTGGAAATTGTGCGATCTTGCTCTCAAAAATGGTCTTCGAATCGCGCGGCCAAAATGTTCTGATGACGAAGTGTTGTGGAAAAGACTGCGAGATTGCAATACGATACGGCTTGTATTGGCTATACACAACATCAATATCCTCGTCGTAAATTAAAGATTCAAAGAAAGCACTCAATTCAGAATCGCTCGACATGTTATTTAGCCTCAGAAACCTTTCTTAGTGATTAAATCTGTCCACAACACTACCTCACAGGATGAAATTAGACAATAAAACTCGTCCCAGTCTGCTGAACATCTCTTGACAAAAATTAAGTAGTTTTCAGCGCTAAAAACATGACTAAATTTTTGTTAAGGAGAACTTTAAGTTTTACAATCGATTTATTTACATATTGAACGGTAAAATTATGCAAAAAAAAAATTCACTTCATATACACTTTAAGTTTGTTTCTAACTGGTTGCGTCAGTGAACTCGAATGTCACTAAGGTTTTACTCGTGAAATTTGAAAATTCTGTCAAATTACACTCGACTTAAGGTTCACCATTGTTTGAGAAATCTATTTTGGAGAAAGTTTTATACAATTAATCAGGAAACTAATTGGAGCATGCGAAGACTATTAAGGAGCCAGAAATTCCTTTACTTCAAACTGTATTTTAAAACGAACAGCACTGGAGGCGAGAATGGAATTTTCTAGAGCTATTTTTGCCTAGATTGCAAACAATCAAGGAAATTAAGAGGCAATTAAACTTTTATCAAACGAGAACGGTACATGTCTTTTTTTAATCTATTCCACAGACTATTCCGGTTGTCAAGAAGCTCTAGGTATGGAGAATGGTAAAATAACTAACGACGAAATAAGTGCATCTTCTGTGTATGACAGAAGCACTGGCGCAAGTAGAGCCAGGCTTAACTTTATATCGTCAGGAGGGGTATCAGGAGGCTGGGTAGCCGCAACAGACGATGACAAACCAACTCTCACCATTACTTTTAGCTATCCGTTTACCAGAGTAACAGGTATCGCTACTCAAGGAAGGCATGATGCAAGCCAGTGGGTTAAGAGGTACAGGCTGACGTACTCAAAACCCAATGGGGAAAAGGGTTTTTACCAGGATCCTGGAGAAACCTTGTACAAGGTAAATAACAATTTGAATGTAAGGCTAGTTTCGAGCCAAGTGGCCCATCAGACCGGAGCTTATCTCGGTTTCTGTAGCATGAAGCAGGAAGAGTATTTCTACTCGTCCCTGAATGGATGCTGGTCTATCGCAGGGCTACCCAGGGCTAACTGAAATAATCAACAAATAATAATTAACATTAAATACTAATTACATTGCTTTCTTTTGTAAGTTTTGCCTATTTTCCCTAATTGAGTTGTTTTTTATTCTTTTTTTCATCATATACGTCAAAAACAAAAATACGTGGAAATGTGCAAAATGAGATAGGCTCGCTCTTACGGAATAACCCCCATGATTGAGAAAATTACTTCATTTTGACTGCCTAAGAGCAGGCCAATTTATTGCCTTCATCAGACTTAATTCCCTGTACATATCTAATCTTTTGTCATGGATGCTAAAATTAAGTGGTACGGTCAAGAATGGAAAAGCTGCAACAAATGTATCAAAATTGTCATTATTTATACAGTGTAAATCCAATGGCAAAAAATTAATTATTACAGGTACGGACAGGATTTTAGAATCGTAACTGATATTTTTTTTCCTGATTCAGGTCTTTACTGGGAATACAGACCAAAACACCATTGTTAAACACTCACTGGACCCACCACTTGAGGCATCCTCCATCATGTTTCGTCCAGTTGAGTTTGAGAACTACAGAGCGATGAGAGTTGAACTGTATGGGTGTCAAGGTAACTGTAAGACAGGTACAATCGTGATTTTCAGGATGCTATAGAGGAGGCAGCCTCGCCGAGTGCTTAGGCCGAGTGGCAAGGGTGCCGGACTTGAAATTAATCAAGAGATCGCGAGTTCAAGAGTCTCGCTTAGCTGGAGTTGTTTCTCGGTAGACTCCTAGCTCATGCTTGTCAGAAAATGCTAACTGGTCTGCCTCCCGCCAGTTGGGATTTTTGATCATGCTCCGTTTATTTGCATTATTTGTTTCATCATTTGGTTTCAGTGGCCCTGAAAAGTTCCACTGGGGAGTGGTCAAATAAGATATTTATGATTCATTCATTCATTCATTCATCCATTCATTCATTCATTCATTCATTCATTCATTCTTTCTTTCTTTCTTTCATTCATTCATTCATTCATTCAGTCCGTCAGTCAGTCATTCAGTCAGTCATTCATTCATTCACTCAGTCATTCATTCATTCATTCATTCAGTCAGTCAGTCATTCATTCATTCAGTCAGTCAGTCAGTCATTCATTCATTCATTCAGTCATTCATTCATTCGTTCAGTCAATCAGTCAGTCAGTCAGTCATTCATTCATTCATTCATTCATTCAGTCATTCATTCCGGCATTCATTCAGTCAGTCAGTCAGTCAGTCAGTCAGTCATTCAGTCAGTCATTCATTCATTCATTCAGTCAATCAGTCAGTCAGTCAGTCATTCATTCATTCAGTCATTCATTCATTCATTCAGTCAGTCAGTCAGTCATTCATTCATTCAGTCAGTCAGTCATTCAGTCATTCATTCATTCAGTCATTCATTCATTCATTCTGAGTCAGTCAGTCATTCAGTCATTCATTCATTCATTCAGTCAGTCAGTCAGTCAGTCATTCTTTCATTCATTCATTCATTCATTCAGTCAGTCATTCATTTATTCATTCAGTCATTCAGTCATTCATTCATTCAGTCAATCAGTCAGTCATTCATTCATTCATTCAGTCATTCAGTAAGTCAGTCATTTATTCATTCATTCAATATTTCATTCATTTGTTTGTTCTTTTGTTTGTTTATTTGTTTATTTATTTATTTATTTATTTATCTATTTATTTATTTATTTATTTATTTACGTATACGGACGATAGTTTTGAAATAGACACTTCACACCTGTGATAAGGCGAGAAGATAAAGAGGATTTCGAAGTTAAGCCAAAAGAAAACCTTAAGGCTTTCTTTTCGCATCTCTTTAACCGCAGATCAAACTCACAATGATATTGCATTGATTCCCGTCCCTACCTTCATTCTCCGGGGTAAATACCAACTCAAAAGCTACTCACGTTCGAGTTGACTTAGTTTGTTGGTCGCTCAGTAGGTAGAGAACCGCATCGTTTTCATTAAGTTTCTTGTCAACTTGAAAACATAAAACTAGTCCAAGCTAAACCAGACTGCGAACAGTCTATTAGTTTGTGCGTCATGAATACGTAGATGGACCAATAGAATAAGTCCGTCACCAGAGTGCCGCGCTTCAGAAATGATGTATATCAAACCATTGCACTGGTAAGAGCGCTCGCCTCCCACTGCTTTGGCCCTGGTTCGATTACCGGAACCGGCGTCATATGGGGGTTGAGTTTGTTGTTGGTTCTCGTCCCTGCTCCGAGGATTTTTCTCCGGGTTCTCCGGCGTTTCCTCCCTCCACAAAAACCAGCACTGCAAATTCCAGTTCGATCTGGAAATGAAGGCCAGAGGTTTGTCAGCTTTGCTGTAAGTGTTACCCCCCCCCCCCCCCCCTAAATAAGGTTAATTTCTTTAAATTTTTTATTGTAGTTTCTCTTTTGGCTCATCTTCAGACGCCCGCGCTACTCGCGGTTCGCAGCTTCGACAGCTTCGCATATCACGCTGAAACGCGCCCACAAATGCTCACTTGTGTTGCGTTCTTTTCTGCGTTCTTCCCCACGGATTTTCAAGCAAAAGAGAGACTGAATCAAACCAGCCTGAGCTGCTTGAGGTTTCTCTTCTGCGACCTATACGTTTCATTGACCGCGGACATAATGCAGCTACGTGCTCTCTAAACTGGAAAGGGAAACTTCCTCCATATCTATTCTACATTGGGTAGCAGGGAAAACGCGCGCATCTCTCGATCTGGCCCTGATTTTATTCCGGCTCCGTGCCTTAAGTGATTAAGTTTTTTGTTGGTTCTCGCCTTATGCAAGAGTTTTTTTTTTCCAGGTTCCCCAGTTTTCCTCCCTCCATCTAGACTAACATCTCCAAATTCCTATTCGACCAGGATAGAGACCGCACATGAAAAGTAGCTAAGGCTGATGTGACATCATCTCTAAATATTTTAATTTATTTATTTGTTTTATGTTACTTGTTTAATTATCACACATTCTGGGTCTGACAGCCTGAACGTACTAGTTGTATTCAACTGCTTATCTAGAAAAAATGTGCTTCTCAATTAATACTCTTACAAGTAAATACGGGTCACCACCGTTAGTCATTGAACCTCATTTTCGTCTCATTGTGACTCCTTTCTTATCTCTGAATCCTTCAGATGCGTGTTTGTCCAATCCGTGTCAAAATGGTGGCACCTGTACCAGTAACTACACAATACATTTTGAATGCAGTTGTCCCTCAGATTATACTGGTGATACTTGTGAAACAAATAAAGGTAAAAATCACAGTTTGGCGGATTTCTAGGGTTTAGCAGCATTAGACATGGCACGTAACGCATGACGCGGGGCGGGTGACGCGTGACTCGTGTTGTTAGACACGTTTAATTAGGAACCTGCTTCGTTTGCAGGTTCTCAGGAGCTTAGTGCTAAGCAGCATTCAAAAAGGGCGAGGCGCGTAACAAGTGGCATGTGCCGTGGCGCGGGGCGTGTGTGGTTGGACAGGTTTAATTAGACGCTGCGTGATTACGCGCCAATTAAGTGACATATGGAATTCCGCAGAAACAGTAACAATTGAGAATTTTGAACATATAGGCGATAGGCATAATCAAGGGAAAATGAGTTTCTCTTGTTGTAACATCTATGAGTATTCCGCAACATCTATAGCTTGTCAAGAGCCCCTTGGTATGGAAAGCACTGCAATTAAAAAGGGGCAAATTTCGGGCTCAAGCGACACCGAGAAAGCAAGTCCTGATCAAGCCAGACTTAACTTGAGAAAATCAAAACACTCCCAAGGAGCTTGGATTCCAGAGGACGAAGACTACAATGCATGGCTACAGATTTCTCTTGACCAATGGAACGTGTTGATAACTGCTGTAGCAACACAAGGGTTAGAGGAGAGCAGCAAGTGGGTGACTAAGTACAAGCTGCAGTATTGGAGATTGAAAACGAAAGTGCAATACTACAAGGATCCACAACAATCCGGACCATTCAAGGTGATTGATCGAAGTTTATCATTTCTCTTGTATAGTAGCTTTATACTAAACATGTGAAAATTAACATTCTTGGCCTCATGCTTCCTAAAGACAATTAACAATCGATTTATGATTTAGCATGCGTCTTTGAATTATATATAATTCCCCAGCGAAGTTTTGAGAGCGTGAAATTGGCATATTGTTTGCACTAGGCGCACCTGAGAGCAGCTCTCGCTTCTTAAGTGCTCTCCAATAGATAGCCCTTTTCACAGTTAACTCTTCTCATTTGCATTACAATGAAATCTAGCACGCATGTGAGGCAATTTCGGGCTATTTTGTAGTTTTAGCCGGAAATTGCCTTGCATCCACGTTGGATTATATTGTAATGCAAATGAGAAAAACTAACCATGAAAAGGACTACTTCAGTGTATCATAGCTCAATGATGCAAAGATTATAGCATGAATTAAATGTTTAATAACATTGCCAGTGGAAATGAATTTATTTCGTCAAGCGAGGCTTATTTTGCTTGTGCATCAACGGATGCGCACCTGTGTATTCTGAGTAGATAGTGCAGCTTTGCTAGCGACTTCGGTGAGTCTGTCAAGCTGCCAAGCAAGGTATATATCCTTCTGAAACTGATTAATAATTCATCAAGTTAAAACAAAGAAAAATTACAATCATGAAGGAGTTTTAGTCACCTGGTCTCATAGATATTGACGATTTTCTTCTTTACTTGTTTCACCGGCTATCCAGACACCTTGAATTTCGTCAAAAATACTCCGCTGCGTGTCGTATTTTCAACTGTCCTCTCGGTGTTTGGATTTCCCGATGAAACACTCTCTCGTGTTTGGTATATTACCCAGGAGCCCATCACTAAGAGCCTGCAACTAATCCATATTCCAGTCACGGCGTTTTAGCTGACCGATCTATTTTAATTTGAATTTATCTCAAATTCACGGACTAATATTTACATGTCGACATGTTCACGTGAGGCCGCATTGTTTTATCTTTACTGAAGCGTGCTCATGTAGACTGGAGCTGGCCTATTTCGCGGGGAAAATGTCTAAAATTAGACTGATCTGTAAAAATGATGTTGCATTGGCTTATTATGGGAGTTGCAAGCTCCTAGTAATGGGCTCTTGATATTACATTACTGCGCCTTTCAATAACATGCAGACTCTAAAATTCGAAGCTCAACCGGCAAATGCGCTTTTCGCTACCGTCAATCAAATGTTCAGCCGCTCCTCCTAGCTTCTGACTACTGCCGAGCACTGTTTCGTTCTCTAAATTGGGCTCAACGATTTGATTACCGCACGCTCGACCATACGTAGTCGGAGGCTTGGAGGAGTCGCCGAACACTTGATTGATGGTAGCGAAAAATACATTTGTCGGTTGAGCTTTGAATGTTAGAGTCCGCATATTATTGAAAGGCGCAGTAACGATACAAGTTTAAAAAAAGGCTGTTCGACTTTCTATCAAATCCTCGGGCATGCATGCTGCAATATGATACCCATTTTACTAATTCTAAATCATTCTCAAGACCGAGTATTCTCATGACGGCGCGCTTCTGACAATGTTCCCTCCTACTGATTCATGTAGGAATTTGCTGGAAACACAGACCGGACTACCATTGTTTCTCATGAGTTGACCCCAGCAATCTGGGTAAATTTCATCAAGTTTATTCCAATGGCTTCGATTGGTGGCATCGCTATGAGGGTTGAGCTCTATGGCTGTCTAGGTAAGTTTTAACATTCTTTTCATCTGAAATGACAAGGCAACAACGCCCAACTCAAAACAGAAATGGGGGCGACGCCCTACCCATAAAATCAACCACGTATTGCCACGTGACTAAACGAGATCACGTTACAGCTGAGAAAAATTCATTTAAAGTCCAACCTCCCTTAAGCGATATCCCAAAATGTCAAGCTTAAGTGATCTCTTACGGGAGATTGTCACAACCGGAGGTTCCACTGTGCTCGCTTGCTGGCGGGAGGCCGTGTGAACAGTCGAAAGCTGTGAGCTACGGTGGCTTCAAAGGGACATACACTTTTCTCTCTTTTTTTTTTTTCACTTGCGACTTAGCTGCTACTTTCTTGCGACTTAGCTGCGACTTTCTTGCTACTTTCTTGCGAGTTGCTACTTTCCTGCGACTTAGCTGCGACTTAGCTGCGACTTTCTTGCTACTTTCTTGCTACTTTCTTGCGACTTGCTACTTTCTTGCGACTTAGCTGCGACTTTCTTGCTACTTTCTTGCGACTTGCTACTTTCTTGCGACTTAGCTGCGACTTAGCTGCGACTTTCCTGCTACTTTCCTGCGACTTAGCTGCGACTTAGCTGCGACTTTCTTGCTACTTTCTTGCTACTTTCTTGCGACTTGCTACTTTCTTGCGACTTAGCTGCGACTTTCTTGCTACTTTCTTGCGACTTGCTACTTTCTTGCGACTTAGCTGCGACTTAGCTGCGACTTTCCTGCTACTTTCTTGCGACTTAGCTACGACTTTCTTGCGACTTAGCTGCTACTTTCTTGCGACTTAGCTGCCTGACTACCTAGCTGATCCAAGTGAGACGACAGGCCAGGTTGCATTGGGTTAACGAGATCCCAATACCATGTACACTTACGAGAAATAATGCGTTTTCTGATGTAGTAAGCCCGAGATTAAAATAGTACTCGATTATCTCGTCGCGCATTACTGCATTGTTCCTTATTGCACTGCCAGCGACGTAGAGCATACTAACGTGAAAGTGAAAACGGCGAAAAACTTCATACTAATATACTGTGAAGCCAAGGTAAAACAGACTACCAATTATTGATAGGAGTCCACGTTGTTTTCAAATAACACAACTTGGCCTGCTAAGTCGCAAGAAAGTAGCAGCTAAGTCGCAAGAAAGTCGCAGCTAAGTCGCAGGAAAGTAGCAAGTCGCAAGAAAGTAGCAGGAAAGTCGCTGCTAAGTCGCAGCTAAGTCGCAAGAAAGTAGCAAGTCGCAAGAAAGTAGCAAGAAAGTAGCAGGAAAGTCGCTGCTAAGTCGCAGCTAAGTCGCAAGAAAGTAGCAAGTCGCAAGAAAGTAGCAAGAAAGTCGCAGCTAAGTCGCAAGAAAGTGGCAAGTCGCAAGAAAGTAGCAAGAAAGTCGCAGCTAAGTCGCAAGAAAGTAGCAAGTCGCAAGAAAGTAGCAGCTAAGTCGCAAGAAAGTAGCAGCTAAGTCGCAAGTGAAAAAAAAGAGAGAGAAAAGTGTATGTCCCTTTGAAGCCACCGTAGTGAGCCTGATGAAAAATTTTCGTACATTTTCTTTTCTTGGGCAACATAAAATAGGCGGATTTAGGGGAGGGGCCTTTGAAAATCGTTTTAAAAAATGCTCTTTAACTCTATCTTCCGAAACGTTAACGTTACTTTGCTTTGTATCACGAAAATGCTGTATGCTGTATGTCCTGAGAAGTAAAGTTCTCATTCGGGGAAGGGGAGGGGGGGGGTGGGGGACTCAGCCCCCTCTTTCTGAATTTTCTGGATCCGCCCCTGCATATCCTTTAACATTGGGAAGTCATCCTGTGAGAATTCAACGGCTACAAACTTACCTTTAAAGACTTCCCGGTCCTGGAGAGCGAATAAATTAACCAGGATAGTCTGAATCAGGTAAACACTTGCTTGAAGTGTGAGAGGTTAAGGGTACAATTCGACGAGGGATAAATCTGCATTTAATTAACAAGCTTCTTGGCGCTTAAAAAAGAAGCTGAAACAGCTGAAGTCTGATCCTTCAATTAACATATTTATAACACGTATTTTGATTGGTTCTTACTTATTATCAAATGGTGGACAGATGTATAGATGAATTTAAGAGATTCCATCTTGTCGTGCGTCTGTTCAGTAATTGATCACAAAAGACGTCAACATGTGGTAAGGAACATCAGTGACACACTCCGCTATCGTCTCGTGTACCGTGCTTCTGTTCAGTAATGCATCACAGAAGACGTCAAAAGGTAATAAAAACAACAGTGACACACTCAGCTATCGCCTCGTGTTCCACTTTTTTGGTTCTTATGACTATTTGACGTCATCTAAGATCAATTACTGAACAGACGCACGGCAACAAGGAATGAAGTCGTTACTTTGATCTTTTTGAGGGGTTTTCGTGCATACTCAAGACAGGTGATTATTCCGCCAGAAATTATATAACACCTATATATAAACGAGTTGGTTTGCAGGTCTGTTTTCAGAGTGCCCAATAATAAACTAGAGCGTGATTATAACAGAGGACGACTGATCAACGTAAGTGTGGAATTGACTAGTCATTTTATTACTATTTAGTTTTGTACAACACAACTTGCAATAAAATGCCAAATCAGATCCACAGTTGATCAGCTTGTCAGCAGAATGATGATCTCCTCATAACATCTTCTCTCTTGATGTCTATGAATTTCCTCAGATGGATGTCTGATCAATCGGTGTAGGAATGGTGGAACGTGTGTCAGTGACTATGAAACCGGAAGTTTCACCTGCATTTGTCCCCCAGAGTACCATGGCTATACATGTGCTATTGGTAAGACACCTTAAAATGTGATACCCTTACAGTCAGGAACGGTCATCTTGTGTTGATACAGTAACCGCATTGTTACGGCCACCATTTTGGTCCCGGCGAAGTGCTCTTACAGTTTCTTATGAGAAAATCCTGTTTATGCGTTCAACCCCTTAAAGCCCCGGCAAGGTGTTACGACACGTTTTTTGTCGTTGGCTCAAATTTGGAAATGATCAAATTTTTCATGCAACATTTGTGGATGTTGCATTCACTATTTTCCAATTCCCCATAATGCACTCTGTTTGCCTCCAAGTTTTGCATAAACTATTGTTGTGAAATGCTCCTGGGAATGTGCAGGCCTCCCAAGAGCATTTCACAACAATAGTTTATGCAAAATTTGGGGGGCAAACAGAAAAAAAAAACAGCAAATAGATCGTTTGCTTTACTCCGGCTGACTCACAAATTTGCCGCGGTTTCAAGGAGCACGACCTGATCACGTGCGAGTCGAAAGTTCATATTGTTTTTTCTCTAGGGAGTTAGTGAGCTTTGACCCACGACACGTGACGTGTTCTCCTCCAATCGGAAAACGAATTTGAGTTGGGAGGTTAAGAGTCTCTTTAGACGTCATTCGTTGTTAATCAGTCATATAGTTTGACGTTAGTCTGTTGATATGGCAGCACGGTAATACGGCCAAATTTTCATGGCTCTCGGAGACTGTATTGAGGGGGTTTCACTGAACCTTATAACAGGGTAATATCGCCTATTACCTAGCATTGAATAATTCTTGTGGCTTTGCAATGATTACAGTTAGAGTATTGGCTGCTAATCTATAACATATGCCTCTTCCATTTCAACATCTTACATTCCAGCTACATATCCAAATTCTACATCCATCCCTGAGCACTTTGTCAGACCTCTTGAACAATTTCCTGGAACCAATTTATGTTCTTGTGCCAGCTGAAAGCAAGCACTGTGAATGTGTTTTCTAAGAACACAACAAAACCTTAATTACGTAAAAACCTTCCCAGCCAGTCAAAGAAATTAAATTCTTGATTCGGAATGGTACAACATGTTTATCACAAGTCTACTAAGGTTCCTCTTGCCTTTTGTCCATTTTTACTGGATTTCGTGGTAACATCGGACGATCATCATTAAACAAAAAATAATCTTCCCTGTTTGAAGCAATCTCTTTTTAATTCGTTTTAACAGGTAATCAGTGCTTGCTCAATCCTTGTCTCAATGGTGGTACCTGCTCATCCGTCGATTACTGGCCTTATTTTGAATGCCGTTGTGCATCCGGATACATTGGTTTCAACTGTGACACCCACCTGGGTAATGCACTTATGCAGATTATCTCTCTTACAGTTATATTGCACTAAAATCTTGCGTTTAAGAAACTAGTCGTTTGAGACCTTGCTGTCAGAATTTTGCCATTTTAATGCCCAAAATTATAAGAACATGTTTAGTCAAGCAATGTTGAGCAGTTCACAGTCTTATATTTGTATTTCGGTTACGGCTAAGTTATAAACTGTTGTTATTTAGTCGAATTCTAGTAGTATACTAATGCAAATGCTGTAATCTGGTTGGTTCAGTCATTGCACAATATCAGCCATTAGTGTGCAGTGGCTGGAGGTCGTCTACGAAATTGCGACGTTTTTCTCGTT
>CBDDTI010000114.1:0-14832 GCA_965233585.1 bacterium | reverse complement strand
TTGATTTTTTTCGTTAACAAAAATACTACATATTTTATTTTATGAGAATTATCGAAGATCGTAATAGCATTTTAGTATTAAGGCGATTTATGAGGCGATATAAATTGAAAGTTTTTTTCGTTAAAGTGCCGGTTTATTTACGATACGTAGAAGTATATTTTATAATAAATATGATTTTTTGCGTATTTATTTTAGTTTTATATTTTGATTATAAAAAGAAATTTGGATTTAATTATAAATTATATTTTTTGAAAAATTATATTACGATTGGTTCGAAAATAAGTAAAATATATAAATATTAAAAAAAATTATATAAATTATAAATATTTAATTTTTAATAAATATATTTATTATGGCTAAATATAAAGATTAGGATCTTTAATAAAAAATAAATAAAAACAAATTAATAATATTATTTAAAATATTGGTGAAAATAATAAAAATATTTTATATAAAAATTGGTGATTATGAATAGTAAAATTAATTTATTAATAATATATAAGAAAATTGAAATGTATTATTTTTATTTTTAATTAATATATTTAAAATATATTTATTTTTAATTTTAAAATTTAATAAAATTAAGTATTTAGTAATTTATTTAAATTTTTTATATTTGATAACACTAGTAATATCGTATAAATTGATCGGAAATTTTAAAATTAGAAATCTAAAGGAGAAATTAATTTTTATAAATTAGGAATAATAAAAAAAATCGATTGATGGATCGATAGAAATTTTAGGCTGCCTTTTTTGCTTGTTTTTTTTTAAATTGTTTAATTATTTATTTATTTTTTATAAATTTATTTATGTAATTTTTTTTTTATATTTTTATTAATTTATTTGTTTATTTATTTGTCGATTTATCCATTTATTTATTAAATTTATTTGTCGATTTATTAATGCCATTTATTTTATTTATATTATTAGTCTATTTATCTATTTATTTCTTTATCTATCTATCGATCTATTTTTCTATTTATTAATTCTATCTATATCATCTATATTATATCCATATTCTTGTCTATCCATCTATCTATTTTTTTCTCTATATTTCTGGCGATCTATCTATCTTTTTCGTAGAAATTTTGCCGAATTGAGGAAGGAAAGTAGGTAAAGCCGAACAAACAATTTTTTGTAATATATATGATTTTTTTTATATATAGTAAACGCGGAAAAGGAAGCAACGGTACATGCCGAAAATAAAAAATAATAAACGATATCTATTTTCAAAGTAAAAAAATAAATCGATCTGGTGGCGGAAAATTCAAAAATAGGAAAGTTATAGGAGACCTTGGTTGTTATCAATTTGGGGTGGCAGAGCGAAGTTACTGATGGACTGAATTCTCTCACTCGTGCTTTGTCTTTCTCCGACTTTCTATCTACCTTTCTATCTATTTTCCATTTAATTACCTATCTTTCTGGTCTGGTGTTACCTAGTATAGTGTAGTTCAGGTCAACGGTGTGTTGTGCATCTGGTGGGGAGTTGTGTGGTTCTTTAGTTGTATCTATTTTCTATATGTCTATCTGGCTATCGGTTTGTCTATTGTACTGTCATATAGGGATGTGTGTTTTTGTGTGGAGTGTATGGCAGTTTGGTGTGTGCAGTTGTGTAAGTCTGTAGTTGTATTTGTAGTGTTGGAGTGTGGTTGTATGTATTTTTTTCTATTTCTATCTATTTATTTTTCTCGATCTATGTATTTTTTTATCTATCTATCTACCTATCTATATATTTTTATTTATTTTTATCTTTTTCTATCTATCACAATCTATCTCTATCTATCTCTGTAGTGTGGTCCACTTATAGTCCAGTGTAATGACCGGAAGCAAAGGAACGGAAATATTGGTATCTCCCAGTGGTCTGAACCCTTGTTTTTGTTGAAGATTTGCTTCCCGCCACAACCGCGTCCACTTTTCGAGATTTGACCATCCAAAAAAAATAGAACTCACCGTTATGTCAAAAAATTTGACTTGGGCGTGAGTCGACTTCTCAACTTCGATAAGAGGTCCGAAGCTGCTGTGCTTTCCACAGTGTGAATGCAAAATTTGCTTCTCGCGAACAAAAAATGTGAACCGAAAGAAGAGGCCTTTTTGCAAAAAGTTGGGGACGCCGCGCACCACTGTGTAATTTCGTTGTTGTGTGGCTCGGGAGAATTGAAAATTAGATCCTTAAAGCATCATTTGCGCAGCCACCTGGCAGATTAGAGATGAAATATTGCAGACTGTTGTCTTTTCTCTTTGCTGACTGTCTTTTTCACCAGCGACCTCGCCTACATTCAATTTTTATTACTAGGTAAGATGAAATGAAACTACAGCTGTGGAAAATTTCCAAGGTTGCAATCAATTTGTGTCCTGCGTGAAGTCAAACTAAATAAAATTTCATAGTGCATGGCACGCGCAAGGGTAAATCAAGTGGAGCGTTAGGGGCCGTGCACCAAACGAAAGTATCTGAAAAACTTTTCAAATCAGGTACAGACATCGTGATTATATTTGGACAAGCTCTTGAAAGGATTCATCATTCCACGGAAAACGTGCTTGATTTGGCATTTTGCCAGTCCATGCGCCCAAGCAGCCTGAATAGTGGGGTGTATGTGCTCAATACTGGCCAAGTTACAATAAGCAAGTTGTTCAGTGAGTTAAGTGACATGGGTGGGTCTTGTTTTTCATTCGGTGGCATCCATTCAAAGTCAATGAGGTTGAAAGAAGGTGTCGCATGTAATTTCGTCACAGTGTCGCCACGCTCAAAAACAGTTCCAAGAAAGCTGGCAGTCAGTGTCCAGCGTTAGGTTCAACTTGGCACACAATCAGATTTTTGGGAAATTTGGTATTACAAAATGCATCTCCTTTTCGGAATAATTATCTGATGCTTTGGG
Organism: bacterium; assembly: GCA_965233585.1. Taxonomy (GTDB): domain Bacteria; phylum SAR324; class SAR324; order SAR324; family NAC60-12; genus CBDDTI01. The sequence goes on along the minus strand of CBDDTI010000114.1, from coordinate 11,959 downwards.
GTTCGAGCCCGCCATTTATTTTAAAATTGTGTGTGCAGTTCAAGTTTTGGTAATGCACGGAAGTGCGGTGGAGGGGTTTTTTCTTTTCTGTTGTAAAGATGTGTAAAGTAGCGAACTTCTGCAATGGTTCCTTTTTTCATTTGTGGCCTTGTGAAAATTGTATTGAGGTTGTGGTGGTTGTCGTGGCACATGCTGCAATGCACACCTTTTTACAACCATTTTTCGAAATCTTTCTCATTTTCCTGCAATTTTGACATTGTACACTGGGTTCGGGGACACCTCGCAAAAATATTTTGCAGTTTCTATCGTTGTTTGGAAAAACTTGCAGTTACTGATAACATGACCATCTTCAAAGAAAAAGGAACACAAAGAGCTGCTCCAGTAGTTCAATTTCTTTCTACTGTTCTTTTTTTTCCAAATCCGTCGATCTGGTTTTTCTTTGCAATCTGTAGCTTTTCTGATCGGGGTCTTTGCAAATGCTGGAAGGCTCGCAACGAATATATCTGCTAGACTGCATGAGAAAGCAAGACATCAGCCTGCACCTTGGGGGAATCGAGCGGTTTAATACGCATGCATTTCACGGAAAAAAAAGTAGAGAATTAAAAAGCAGCACGCAAGTCAATTTAGAACAGTACAAAAAGTTTTTCTTTGTGCATGATAAAGATTTGTTTGTTTCATTCCGACGAAAAGAAATCAGCTTGCAGGCCACCAGCACGGTCGATTTTTGGGACGAAAAAAACATTCTGTTTAATTTTTTTCCCTTTCAATCTGCCAGCATGTGTTTTTAAACATTGGAAATTAGCAAAACTCAAAAACGGCTTCTTTGCCAATCATTGGACGAGACTGAAAATATTTCTGCACCTTTGTGCATCCCGGCTCGTGCCAAGAAAAAGAGAAATGGTTGAAGCAAATAAGCTTCCTGCCGAGGTTGGTGTGTTAAACCTTTGAATTTGAAGAAGCGGCAAGGTCTCGACAATAGTCTGGGTTCAATTTTTCTCGAATGCTTAGCACGGGTTCCCGTTTCACTCTGGGGGTCTGGGGGTGGAGAGTGTGTTCGCTCGACGTTGCGTTCACGGTCGCAACCGTTCGCAACGGTCTGCGCGAGGACCATATAATCGTACCTATGGAAAGTTTGCAAAAGTTGTCCTTTTTGGCGGTCTCAGACGTGTCGTTGTTTTGTTTCGCATTGCAGGCCTTGCACTCACTGACATTCATTCAGACGTGTTCTGGAAACTGTCGAAAGTCGTTTTGCGTGGCAGGCGTAATACTCTTGCGACCTTGTCAAAAGATGTAGGGCAGTTTTTCTGCCAGCCACAGCCCTTTGGACGTGTCCATCGTCATTTTTCGTGGCAGGCGCAGCACTTTAGATGTGTCGTGTTGCGTGTTTTTTCACATCGCATTGGCAGGGCTGCGTCCAGTGGCGACAAGGTGCAATTCCGTGGCAGGCGTTGCATTTGTTCGATGTGCTGAAAATTGACGGAAGCCTCGCACAAAACATCAATTTTCAAGGTTGCAAATTTGAAGATCTAAGGAAAACTTGTAAGAAAACGTCGATTTTGAAGCTACAAAGTGGAAAAATTAGAAAAAGTCTCGCACGAAATGCCCGTTTTGGTGCTCCCGCATGTCTAGTTTCGCGTGTCTGGTTTTCCTGTGGCCTCGCCGTGTCTATGGGGGAAGCTGCAAAATTTGTCCTTTCGTCATGTCGCCACTTGTGAAAATTGCCGGAAGTCTCGTACGAAATGTTGATTTTTTTGCATCTACATGTCTTGTTTCGAGTCGCTGGTTTGGGAAGCTAGAAGAAATCTCCGATTCGAATGTGTCAAAGCAGATTGATTCTCATGTGGTTTTTTGTGGCATGCGTGGCACTTTGTGACATTCCAAACTGCTTGATAACGTCTCAAAAAATTCAAAAATTGAGAAGTCTTGCACGAAATCCTCGTTTTGTTTGCACCACCGTGTGTTGTCTCGAGTCTCTGGTTCTCCTATGGCATCGCCGTGTTTATGGGGAAGCTGAAAACATCTCCTATTCGAATGTCTCCAAGCAGGTTGTCATGTCGTTTTGCGTGGCAGGCGTGGCACTTTGTGATATTCCAACCTGTTTGATGATGTTTCGCAAATGCCAAAATTAGTGGAAGTCTCGCACGAAATGCTCGTTTTTCTGCAGCCATGCTCGTCTTCGAATGTGTTCAAGCAGGTTGTCATTCTGTTTTGTGTGCCATGCGTGGCACTTTATGACATTCCAAATTTTTTTGATAACGTGTCGAAAATATCAAAATTGGAGGATCTCTCGCGCGAAATCCTGTTTATTTTTTGCACCCACTTATCTTATCTCTGTTTATGGGGCAGCTCCGCACTGCACTCCACACTTTCAACTTTTAACTCCACAATTTACAATGCCCAACTTTACACTCTACACTTTACACTCCACAATTCACTTTGCTCTTTACACTCGTCACTCCTCATCTAAGACTTTACACTCCACATTCCACACTTTACACCCCACGCTCCACTCTTTACACTCGTCGCGTTACACTCTACACTCCACACTCTACACTTTACACCCCTCACTCCACTCCCCCCACTGTACGCTCCGCATTCTACACTTTCCACTCGACACCCGCACTCCACACTCCACACTTTACTGTGCACTCCATACTCCACACTTTATACTTTACACTTCTCACTCCCTCACTCCACACTTTACATTCCACTCTTCACACTCCACACTTTCCACCCTACACTCCACACTTTCCACTCCTCACTTCACACTCCACCAGACTTTACACTCCACACTCCACACCTTAAACCCCCACACCCCACACTTTCCACTCCATAGTTTACACTCTCCACCACTCTACACTCCACACTACACTGTACACGCCAAGCTTTCCACTTTTCAACTCCTCACTACACTCCACACTTTGCACTCCACACCCCACAGTCTACACTTTACACCCCACGCTCCACACTCCACTCTTTATACCCCACAACCCAACACTTTCCGCCCCACACTCCAGACGCTACACTCTACACTTTATTACACTCTACACTTTACACTCTACACTTCACACGGTACAATCTACAAACTCCGCACTCCTCACTCCAGACTTTACACTCCTCACTTTACACCCCCACTCCTCACTCCACACTTTACACTCCACACCCCTGACTCCACACTGTACACTCCTCACTCCTCACTCTAAACTCCACACTCTACACTCCACACTCTACACTTTACCCCCATATTGCACACTCTACACGCTCTACACCCCCACACTGCAGACTGGTAACAAGGGAAACATGTACAAGACTAATCGACATAAACTATTGCAGAAAGGTATTGTGCGTGACTGCATAACCATGTGTTTTGACATCTTCACCATTAACATACGTGTGAGCATTCGGGTTCGTGGGCTTCATCTTGTTTGAATAATGAAAAAAAATGTGGGGGATGAAATTCTTACAATTTGTGAAAAATTAGAAACCAAATTTCCGAGAATATGGACATATAAAAGCAAGTAAAAAAATGGAAAAAACAAAATCTGAAAAAAAAATCCAGGATCGTAAAAAGGTAGGAAAGAAAATCGCGAAATATTGTATTTTTCCAAAATAATTTGTGGATGTGAAGGATCGAAAAGTAAGAAAGGAATCGAAGAAAAAATGAGAGGAGAGGCAGGGAAAAAAAATTACGACGTGGAGGCAGGTAAAAGCGACGCTTGCCCTTGTCATTGTGATTGTGGTGGTTCTGGTGGTGGTGGTTCTTGTTCGTATTCTTGATTTTCTTGTTGACGGGCCGGCTGGCTCGACAATGTGCGCGAAAATTTCGATCCCGAGGCTGCGCGCAATATGCACTGGCACACACACACACACCAGCTGCTCATGACCCATTAGCGAAGAAAAGAGCTGGTCCTTCGCACCCGCAGTTGTTCTTGTTCGTGTTCTTGTTGTTGTCCTTCTGCTCGTTGTCGTTGTTGTTATTGTAGTTCTGGTTGTTGTTCTTATTATTGTTCTTGTTGTTGTTGCTGTTGTTGGTATTGTTGGTAGGTGGCATTGTTGCTGTTGCTGTTGTTGTTGTTATTGTTGTTGTTGTTGCTGGTCCTGTTGTTGTCGTTGTTGTTGTTGCTGGTCCTGTTGTTGTCGTTGTTATTGTTGCTGTTGTTGTTGTTGCTTTTCTTGTTATTGTGGTTGTTGCTGTTGCTGTTGTTGTTGTTATTGTTGTTGTTGGTGGTGGTGGTGTTGTTGTTGCTGTTAATGAGGGTCTTGGTGGTCGTGTTGGTATTACCCCTGCAGCTGTTGTTGTTCTGGTTGCTGTTGTTGTTGTTGGTGTTGTTCTTGCTGTTGTTGATGTTGTTGTTCTTGTTGTTCTTGTTGTCGTTGTTGTTGTTCTTGTTCTTGTTGTTGTTGTTGTTGTTCTTGTTCTTCTTCATGTTGTTGTTGTTGTCGTTGTTGTTGTTTTTGTTGTTGTTGTTCATGGTGGTGGCAGAGTAGAGGTGGTGGTGCTGTTGGGGTTGGTGAAGGTGTTACCCGTGCAGCTTTTTGTCTCGGTTCCGTAGTGGCCGAAAATCGTCAAATAGGTAGTGTTTTCGCGCATTTGTGGAATTCTCGTTCAAAATTGGGGGAAAAAAAAATACGTTGCAATTTTCATTTTTTTTGTTTTTTCATTATAACTCCTTTTTTATTTTTCTAAAAATAATTTCAAAAAAGGATAAACCAACCAAACCTCCCAAATTATAGGCAGAATTTGGAAAAATAGACCAAGGTCACGTCATCCTTGCTATTATGTGAATTTTGATTTTTTAAATAATTTATTTATTTCATTTTAATAATCTAATTTTTGAAGGAAATTTAGAAATCAAATATTTCCGAGAATATGGACAGATGAAAAGCAGAGATGGGAAGAATCAAAGAAGAGAAATAAAGAAAAAAAAGGAAAAAAATCCAGGATCGTAAAAAGATTAGAAAATCCCGAAATATTGTATTTTTCCAATAATTTGTGAATCTGAAGCATCGAAAAGCAGGAAAGGAACCGAAGAAAAAGTGAAGGGGAGAGGCAAGGGAAAAAAATACGACGTGGAGGCAGGTAAAAGCGACGCTTGCCCTTGTGATTGTGATTGTGGTGGTGGTTCTTGTTCGTGTTCTTGTTCTTCTTCTTGACGGGCCGGCTGGCTCGACAATGTGCGCGAAAATTTCGATCCCGAGGCTGCGCGCAATATGCACTGGCACACACACACACACCAGCTGATCATGAGCCATTAGCGAAGAAAAGCGCTGGTCCTTCGCACCCGCAATTGTTCTTGTTCGTGTTCTTGTCGTTGTTGTTGTTGTCGTTGTTGTTGTTGTTGTTCTTCTTGTTCTTGTTCTTATTCTTCTTCATGTTGTTGTTGTTGTTATTGTAGTTCTGGTTGTTGTTCTTATTATTGTTCTTGTTGTTGTTGCTGTTGTTGGTGTTGTTGGCGTAATGTTATTGTTGCTGTTGTTGCTGTTGTTGTTGTTGCTGGTCCTAGTGATGTCGTTCTTGTTGTTCATGGTGGTGGTAGAGTAGAGGTGGTGGTGCTTTTGGGGCTGGTGTTACCCCTGCAGCTTTTTGTCTCGGTTCCGTAGTGATCGAAAATCGTCAAATAGGTAGTGTTTTTGCATATTTGTGGAACTCTCGGAGCAAAAAATACCGTAAATACCAATGTATTGGGTGGATCGGAAGCCCAAAACCACGGTATTTACGATATTTTTTGCCTCTGGTAGCAAAAAGCACGGTATTTACAGTGGTTTTGGGCCAGCACCTAGCAAAAACATTGGTATTTACGGATATTTCACCATATAATAAAATGTGGTTTCTTGATCCACAAAGAATAAAAATATTGTAAATTATTACAATGTTTTGAGTCTGCTCTTAGGGTGCGTGGGAGGCGTGGAAAAGGGGAGGGGTAGGGGGGTACGTTCGATACTTGGAGGCTATATTACAAGCCAAGATGCTATAGATCAATACTAATCAAAAGGCAGTGAAGAAAACCATAGGCGCAAAATGGACGTAACTGCTTCCGCCTGCTTCCGACCGTAATAGGCTTTCCAGAAAAACATGCCGATGAAACCGCTAGAACCGCTGGCGCCGATAAAACCAATTAAAACCGATGGAGCCGATGAGGCCGATGGAGCCGATAAGGTCGCTTGAGCCGATAAGGCCGATGGAGACGCTAAAGTCGATGGAGCCGTTAGAACCGATAACGCCAATAAAACCGATGAGGCCAATAAAACCGATGAGGCCGATAAGTTGAATAAGGCCGATGGAGTCGTTGGAGCCGATACAGCCGCTAGAGCCGATGGAGTCGCTAGAGCCGATAAGGCCGATACGGAACCGCTGGGGAATCGCTAGAGCCGATAAGACCGATAGAGCCACTGGAGCCGATAAGGCCAATGGAGTCGATAAGGCCGATAGAGCCGCTAAAATCGACCATAAAGTCGACCAAAAAGCCGATGTGGTTAATAAGGCCGATAGAAACGCCAGAGCCGATAAGGCCGATGAGGTCCATGGAGCCGATAAGGCCGCTCAAGCCGCTGGAGGCGCTAGAGCCGATAAGGCCGATGGAGCCGATGCAAGCCGATAGAGCCGCTAGAGCCGATGAGGGCGATGGAGCCGATGAAGGCGATGGAGCCGATAAAGGCGATGGAGCCGCGGAAACAATAAGGCCAACAAAACCGCTGGAACCAATAAGGCCGAGCCGATAAGACCGATAGAGTCGATAAGCGATAGACAGGTCGATGGTCAGATTAATAAACGAAGCATACCACAATGCAAAATTCCCATACTCTGAAAATGGCGCTTAGCAGGTCTTGCACTCCCTGACATTCAGACGTGTTCTGGAAACTGTCGAAAGTCGTTTTGCGTGGCAGGCGCAATACTCTTGCGACCTTGTCAAAAGATGTAGGGCAGTTTTTCTGCCAGCCGCAGCCCTTTGGACGTGTCCATCGTCATTTTTCGTGGCAGGCGCAGCACTTTAGATGTGTCGTGTTGCGTGTTTTTTCACATCGCATTGGCAGGGCTGCGTCCAGTGGCGACAAGGTGCAATTCCGTGGCAGGCGTTGCATTTGTTCGATGTGCTGAAAATTGACGGAAGCCTCGCACAAAACATCAATTTTCAAGGTTGCAAATTTGAAGATCTAAGGAAAACTTGTAAGAAAACGTCGATTTTGAAGCTACAAAGTGGAAAAATTAGAAAAAGTCTCGCACGAAATGCCCGTTTTGGTGCTCCCGCATGTCTAGTTTCGCGTGTCTGGTTTTCCTGTGGCCTCGCCGTGTCTATGGGGGAAGCTGCAAAATTTGTCCTTTCGTCATGTCGCCACTTGTGAAAATTGCCGGAAGTCTCGTACGAAATGTTGATTTTTTTGCATCTACATGTCTTGTTTCGAGTCGCTGGTTTGGGAAGCTAGAAGAAATCTCCGATTCGAATGTGTCAAAGCAGATTCTCATGTGGTTTTTTGTGGCATGCGTGGCACTTTGTGACATTCCAACCTGCTTGATAACGTCTCAAAAAGGTCAAAATTTGAGAAGTTTTGCACGAAATCCTCGTTTTGTTTGCACCACCGTGTGTTGTCTCGAGTCTCTGGTTTTCCTATGGCATCGCCGTGTTTATGGGGAAGCTGAAAACATCTCCTATTCGAATGTCTCCAAGCAGGTTGTCATGTCGTTTTGCGTGGCAGGCGTGGCACTTTGTGATATTCCAACCTGTTTGATGATGTTTCGCAAATGCCAAAATTAGTGGAAGTCTCGCACGAAATGCTCGTTTTTCTGCAGCCATGCTCGTCTTCGAATGTGTTCAAGCAGGTTGTCATTCTGTTTTGTGTGCCATGCGTGGCACTTTATGACATTCCAAATTTTTTTGATAACGTGTCGAAAATATCAAAATTGGAGGATGTCTCGCGCGAAATCCTGTTTATTTTTTGCACCCACTTATCTTATCTCTGTTTATGGGGCAGCTCCGCACTGCACTCCACACTTTCAACTTTTAACTCCACAATTTACAATGCCCAACTTTACACTCTACACTTTACACTCCACAATTCACTTTGCTCTTTACACTCGTCACTCCTCATCTAAGACTTTACACTCCACATTCCACACTTTACACCCCACGCTCCACTCTTTACACTCGTCGCGTTACACTCTACACTCCACACTCTACACTTTACACCCCTCACTCCACTCCCCCCACTGTACGCTCCGCATTCTACACTTTCCACTCGACACCCGCACTCCACACTCCACACTTTACTGTGCACTCCATACTCCACACTTTATACTTTACACTTCTCACTCCCTCACTCCACACTTTACATTCCACTCTTCACACTCCACACTTTCCACCCTACACTCCACACTTTACACTCCTCACTTCACACTCCACCAGACTTTACACTCCACACTCCACACCTTAAACCCCACACCCCACACTTTCCACTCCATAGTTTACACTCTCCACCACTCTACACTCCACACTACACTGTACACGCCAAACTTTCCACTTTTCAACTCCTCACTACACTCCACACTTTGCACTCCACACCCCACAGTCTACACTTTACACTCCACGCTCCACACTCCACTCTTTATACCCCACAACCCACACTTTCCGCCCCACACTCCAGACGCTACACTCTACACTTTATTACACTCTACACTTTACACTCTACACTTCACACGGTACAATCTACAAACTCCGCACTCCTCACTCCAGACTTTACACTCCTCACTTTACACCCCCACTCCTCACTCCACACTTTACACTCCACACCCCTGACTCCACACTGTACACTCCTCACTCCTCACTCTAAACTCCACACTCTACACTCCACACTCTACACTTTACCCCCATATTGCACACTCTACACGCTCTACACCCCCCACACTGCAGACTGGTAACAAGGGAAACATGTACAAGACTAATCGATATAAACTATTGCAGAAAGGTATTGTGCGTGACTGCATAACCATGTGTTTTGACATCTTCACCATTAACATACGTGTGAGCATTCGGGTTCGTGGGCTTCATCTTGTTTGAATAATGAAAAAAAAATGCGGGGGATGAAATTCTTACAATTTGTGAAAAATTAGAAATCAAATTTCCGAGAATATGGACATATAAAAGCAAGTAAAAAAATGGAAAAAACAAAATCTGAAAAAAAAATCCAGGATCGTAAAAAGGTAGGAAAGAAAATCGCGAAATATTGTATTTTTCCAAAATAATTTGTGGATGTGAAGGATCGAAAAGTAAGAAAGGAATCGAAGAAAAAATGAGAGGAGAGGCAGGGAAAAAAAATTACGACGTGGAGGCAGGTAAAAGCGACGCTTGCCCTTGTCATTGTGATTGTGGTGGTTCTGGTGGTGGTGGTTCTTGTTCGTATTCTTGATTTTCTTGTTGACGGGCCGGCTGGCTCGACAATGTGCGCGAAAATTTCGATCCCGAGGCTGCGCGCAATATGCACTGGCACACACACACACACCAGCTGCTCATGACCCATTAGCGAAGAAAAGAGCTGGTCCTTCGCACCCGCAGTTGTTCTTGTTCGTGTTCTTGTTGTTGTCCTTCTGCTCGTTGTCGTTGTTGTTGTCGTTGTTGTTATTGTAGTTCTGGTTGTTGTTCTTATTATTGTTCTTGTTGTTGTTGCTGTTGTTGGTATTGTTGGTAGGTGGCATTGTTGCTGTTGTTGTTGTTGTTATTGTTGTTGTTGTTGCTGGTCCTGTTGTTGTCGTTGTTGTTGTTGCTGGTCCTGTTGTTGTCGTTGTTATTGTTGCTGTTGTTGTTGTTGTTACTTTTCTTGTTATTGTGGTTGTTGTTGTTGCTGTTGTTGTTGTTATTGTTGTTGTTGGTGGTGGTGGTGTTGTTGTTGCTGTTAATGAGGGTCTTGGTGGTCGTGTTGGTATTACCCCTGCAGCTGTTGTTGTTCTGGTTGCTGTTGCTGTTGTTGTTGTTGGTGTTGTTCTTGCTGTTGCTGTTGTTGATGTTGTTGTTCTTGTTGTTCTTGTTCTTGTTGTCGTTGTTGTTGTTCTTGTTCTTGTTGTTGTTGTTCTTGTTCTTGTTCTTCTTCATGTTGTTGTTGTTGTCGTCGTTGTTGTTTTTGTTGTTGTTGTTCATGGTGGTGGCAGAGTAGAGGTGGTGGTGCTGTTGGGGTTGGTGAAGGTGTTACCCGTGCAGCTTTTTGTCTCGGTTCCGTAGTGGCCGAAAATCGTCAAATAGGTAGTGTTTTCGCGCATTTGTGGAATTCTCGTTCAAAATTGGGGGAAAAAAAAAATACGTTGCAATTTTCATTTTTTTAAATTTTTTCATTATAACTCCTTTTTTATTTTTCTAAAAATAATTTCAAAAAAGGATAAACCAACCAAACCTCCCAAATTATAGGCAGAATTTGGAAAAATAGACCAAGGTCACGTCATCCTTGCTATTATGTGAATTTTGATTTTTAAAATAATTTATTTATTTCATTTTAATAATCTAATTTTTGAAGGAACTTTAGAAATCAAATATTTCCGAGAATATGGACAGATGAAAAGCAGAGATGGGAAGAATCAAAGAAGAGAAATAAAGAAAAAAAAGGAAAAAAAATCCAGGATCGTAAAAAGATAAGAAAATCCCGAAATATTGTATTTTTCCAATAATTTGTGAATCTGAAGTATCGAAAAGCAGGAAAGGAACCGAAGAAAAAGTGAAGGGGAGAGGCAAGGGAAAAAAAAATACGACGTGGAGGCAGGTAAAAGCGACGCTTGCCCTTGTGATTGTGGTGGTGGTTCTTGTTCGTGTTCTTGTTCTTCTTCTTGACGGGCCGGCTGGCTCGACAATGTGCGCGAAAATTTCGATCCCGAGGCTGCGCACAATATGCACTGGCACACACACACACCAGCTAATCATGAGCCATTAGCGAAGAAAAGCGCTGGTCCTTCGCACCCGCAATTGTTCTTGTTCGTGTTCTTGTCGTTGTTGTTGTTGTCGTTGTTGTTGTTGTTCTTCTTGTTCTTGTTCTTATTCTTCTTCATGTTGTTGTTGTTGTTATTGTAGTTCTGGTTGTTGTTCTTATTATTGTTCTTGTTGTTGTTGCTGTTGTTGGTGTTGTTGGCGTAATGTTATTGTTGCTGTTGTTGCTGTTGTTGTTGGTCCTAGTGATGTCGTTGTTGTTGTTCATGGTGGTGGTAGAGTAGAGGTGGTGGTGCTGTTGGGGCTGGTGTTACCCCTGCAGCTTTTTGTCTCGGTTCGGTAGTGATCGAACATCGTCAAATAGGTAGTGTTTTTGCATATTTGTGGAACTCTCGGAGCAAAAAATACCGTAAATACCAATGTATTGGGTGGATCGGAAGCCCAAAACCACGGTATTTACGATATTTTTTGCCTCTGGTAGCAAAAAGCACGGTATTTACAGTGGTTTTTGGCCAGCACCTAGCAAAAACATTGATATTTACGGATATTTCACCATATAATAAAATATGATTTCTTGATCCACAAAGAATAAAAATATTGTAAATTATTACAATGTTTTGAGTCTGCTCTTAGGGTGCGTGGGAGGCGTGGAAAAGGGGAGGGGTAGGGGGGTACGTTCGATACTTGGAGGCTATATTACAAGCCAAGATACTATAAATCAATACTAATCAAAAGGCAGTGAAGAAAACCATAGGCGCAAAATAGACGTAACTGCTTCCGCCTGCTTCCGACCGTAATAGGCTTTCCAGAAAAACATGCCGATGAAACCGCTAGAACCGCTGGCGCCGATCAAACCAATTAAAACCGATGGAGCCGATGAGGCCGATGGAGCCGATAAGGTCGCTTGAGCCGATAAGGCCGATGGAGACGCTAGAGTCGATGGAGCCGTTAGAACCGATAACGCCAATAAAACCGATGAGGCCAATAAAACCGATGAGGCCGATAAGTTGAATAAGGCCGATGGAGTCGTTGGAGCCGATACAGCCGCTAGAGCCGATGGA
>CBDDTI010000113.1:0-5939 GCA_965233585.1 bacterium | reverse complement strand
AATCAACTTTCACTATTATACCGGCTGACATATATTGCCTGAAGCAGATATTAATGTAAACATTTTGAGTTGAGTATCATTCTTTCCACTCCCTGGCGTCACAATACAAGCAAGTTGCAAAATGCGACCGTTGAAAAATAAAATGTCTGCATGGGACTATTTGGTGTCTTTGCTATTAACGAGATTGCTTTGCCTTGCATTTGACAGTCTGCTGGCTGCCGATTTTTTCCTCTAAGGGTCACTAGGACGAGTGTCTCTCCTCATAATCCCTGCTGAAATTTCGAGAGAAAAACAGACTGCCAGCAGTCTATGCATTTGATAACGAGAAAAGCCTGGTTTCGCCAGCTTTTACCCCATTATTCAGCACTTGGTTCCTAGCTAGATATAATTTTGTTTTGTCCTTGTATATGAGAATATGCCGGCTGAGTCATATACTGAGTAATTGCTAAGTGCAAACAAAGTAACGCATGCATAGAAATGTAAAGTTCCAGTCTGCATCTAAGGATGTATAGTAATCAGTAATGACTAGTAATAATCGCAAAGCGCGTTCCAGTTTTGATAGGTTTGGTAATAATAATAATTTATTAATTTCCAGCGCGCAGGTGTCAACCATACGGTTTTCAAATGCGCGTTACAAAGAGCAGAATAATTTGAATGTGTGTACAATATAAATTAAGTATAATTTGGGTAAAAAGGATATAAAAATAGTCATGAATTTCGTCTCTCGAAGACAAACTAAGTCATCAAGGTATTCGAGTTGTGGTGGTACACGCAAAAAGCAGAGATTTAAAACAAGAGATTTTAGAAGACACGAGACGAGATTTTAAACAAGTTGTTTAAAATGCAAAAATTCTGGGAACAGTCTACAATAACCCGAAGCCTGCCTCGACACTCGAAAGTCCGCAATATTGCTCAACACTCGAAAGAAAGCATATGGACACTGACATGGAGATGACCTCATTCACTCCTGAAGAATCAGAATTTTTTTTTTATTTTGGGGGGGGGGGGGGGGGGGCGAATTGGTGTCCACAGATGCATACACAGATATCAAGTTTTTCTGCATTCACCCGATTAGACCTGCGTTCTCAGTGTCAAACGCAATAATTTCTAGATTCCGCGATATCTTGTCATAGAATCTTGAAATGAATTGATCCATGTCTGGACAGCGTTTCTTTCGTTTAATCTAATCGTTCAGATCAGTTTTGTAATAGATCGTGTCTAGTCTCAGTCCTAGCCCAGCATGTCCCAGGATTGATGCTCTCATAGCTGGTACACCCTCTAGCAGCTCCTTATTATTTACAAGGCTTATTTTGGAAGGTAGAAAGAAAACCAAAGAGATGCAAAAACGGAACCGCCTACGAGAAGAAAATGACCAACGCTCTAAAATGAGATAGTGTGTACACTGCTATATAAAACTATCTTGGAAATGTTAGAATAAACAAAAAATATGCCACTTACACGCCAGTGTTGCAATTTTGCGTCTGGCTTCGAATAAAGGGACACCTCGTTCCTCCACAACTTGGGTTTCGCGTAATACGCATCGCTCTGATTTGTCACGATATTTATATCCCTTGCAACGACTCCAAGAGTTCCAAACCCATTCGCAGTCAACACGACAGCAATGAGTGTTACACGAAATAGTTCTGCAGCGTTTATACGGGCACGGTGTACCACCACAACTCCACATCTACGCGCAGTCAACACGACAGCAATAAGTGTTACACGAGATAGTTCTGTAGCGTTTATACGGGCACGGTGTACCACCACAACTCGAATATCTTGTGATGATGACTTTTTGCTTCTCCATCGCATGACCGCGAGCAACTACTCTAGGAATACCAGTAGTAAGAGGAACTTTGCGGTGAGCGAGATCTTCTCATCTTCGGTAGCTTGTGGATCGGAGTCTTCGTCTTCTGCCGCTCCACCCCGACGAAAGATCCACCAGGGTAGACAAACAGGCAAAGACAACCAGAAAGAGAAGAAAAATCTTTCGAGCAAGAAGCGAAGGGACTGAATATGCTGTAAATGATCAGCGAATACGGTACCGGGCACTTGTATACCAATTATCTTTCTACATGCCTTAACAAATGTGCAACATCTGGTCTATTCCCATGTAAACCCCGTTCACACCAACAGGGAAAACGTAATTAAAAGTGGTTTAACTAAAGAAGGTTAAAAGCTAGTTGCTCATATCGTGTGTGTACACCACAACTAAACAAGGTAAAAACCTGTTTGATCAAAATCTCTTAACAAGGTGGTTTGAAACTTTTCCCCTCAAGGTGACTGGAAAGCGTAATCGACAAATTTAGAAAAAAAACCTTAACCAGATTTAATGGCGGTGTAAATAGGACATGAGAAGTACTTATTAAATTTGCGTTCAACTTGCTTTGCATAATTTTTAAACTATACCCCACAACGAGTTCACAAAATTTGCCTTGAGGTAATTTTTAAGGGGATTAACTACCTCATCGCCTAACACCGTACTTAAAGATCGCGGTGAAACTGCGGCTGACATCGTTACAGCAGCTGTATGTGCATTGTCAGCACATCTTTTCAGACTCCGTTGCAAATAACTCATATTTTCTTGATTTAACTGTGATATGTTGACGATCCCTTTTTTGTTGATTGAAAAATAAGATGCGCCTTTGATGCGAAATCCTCGTTGGCGATGGTTTTAGATGAATGCAATTGTCATTCTCTCGTTTCAAGGTTAAATTCTCGGCGTTCCTCTTTAACATACAGGCAGAAGCGTGTTGTAAGCTCTGAAGCTGAGTGAAAAACTATCAAAACGCAGTGATGACAAAAAAGACAAAAACGTACGAGAGAATTTAGAAGGTGCTGGAGAGAAAGCAAGCCCGTCAGACACGTGACTTCCCTTTCTCCTGAGACCCTTCCTTTCCTATTTCAACCTCTTTTGCGCTAAAATTTAAAGCAAACCATGGTTAATAGAAGGGACTGGTTATGAAGCCTGGCGAACATCAAAGGAGCAAACAAAGATGCCAAGATTTATGTCAGTGGAAGGTCCACGACCCTGCACAATCTTTTGTTTTGTGCTCATACACTATGCATGAAATACGTAACCAACACGTTTCTGTTGGTTGGTACCTCAGTACAGAGTAAACAACTATTGCGTTTTGTCCAGTGTCAAGGCCTAAAAGGAGAACAAAAACGTACATCAAAGAGCTTTGACGAGTTTCATGACCATTCCCCTCGATTAACTATGAGCAAACCAGGAACGAAGAGCGCGTTACAACATAAAACGTAACTTGAAAACAAGCTGACTTACACTCCAGTATTACAGCTTCACGTTTCGATTCTTCTACTCGGACAAGCCGTTCCTCCACAACTTGGGTTTCGTGTAATACTCATGGATCTGGTTTGTTGGGAAACACTGCAACCCTGGCATGGACTCCAGGAATTCCACTTCCACAAACAGTTGACAGGACAACATTGAGTGTTACA
The DNA here is from genome assembly GCA_965233585.1 of bacterium. GTDB lineage: Bacteria > SAR324 > SAR324 > SAR324 > NAC60-12 > CBDDTI01. The sequence continues at coordinate 2,477 of CBDDTI010000113.1, read as the reverse complement.
TGAAACAGTCCTATATCGCTGAGGGCTACTGAAGTACGGACACCGTCTGCCATGGCACCTTGGATACGTTTTGATATTTTTTCGCTGTGTCAAATATCCACTACCGCAAGTTTTGGAACAGATTCCGAATGCGGTCCAGTCATAAAGAACACAGTCTTGTCTTGGGCTGCAAGATCTTCTGTATCTTCTGTATCTCCCTCGTCCGCGCCCGCCTCCTCCTCTTCGACCGCCACGTCTTCCTCGAAGCCACGACTCAGAAAGCCCAACAAGGGCAAACAAAGCAATAGACACCAGGAGAAGGACCAGAAAGGAGTTCTTCATGCTTATGATAGAAACCCACAACTGATGTACAGCGCTCGATAAAGAAAACTCGATCGAACTGACCTTTACAGACAATATTAGGCACTTAGAAAGCTTAAAAAAATACCGAGGTTTTACTTGCCTGAACGGATATAAAAGATAGCTCCGTAATGTGTACGAGTGAGGCTTGACGAGTGTTACTGTTAAAACAAGAACTCTCATAAGTGGAATTAAATAAGTGGAATTAAAATTCCACTTATGAGAGTTATTTTTCTAACAGTAGCATAAAAATAGGTAATTAAGAGAGGCTAAGGTAATCATTCGGCCTTATCGTTACTAAAATGCATTTTTACCAAGAGACTCTTTACTTTCTCTGTTTTTTGACTTGACGTATTTTGAACCCAAAATCAAACTAAAATGGGAAAATGGAATGTGGACTAGAATAATTAAAGGTTTAGAAACAAAGTGCGAAAATCTCACAGTCAGGCCATTGATTTCTTTAAACACAGAACTGTATGCATAACGAAGTATCGGGTAATCCGCAAGTCTTGGAACAGCTTCTGATTGCGGCAATTGCAAGCTGCCAGAGTGGTGCTGCCATAGCTAGAATATGTGCTCGCTAAAAGGAGAGCCCCCCTCCCCCCTCCCCCGGCACTGAGCTCCTTGTTATCTGTTCGCGTCTTTATTTTGGATCGCACAATGCTAAGTGACGAGCGCACGAGATAAAACGTGCACAAGAACAAAATAACCCGCGCGCGGAACAAGGATTAAGAAAGAGTGACTACACTACTCAGTAGAACTTTCTTGAAAACTATAGTAAATCAAAAAAGGTACAACATACACTCCAGTGTAACAGCTTCTCCTTTCGCTTCTTCTACTCGGACACGCTGCTCCTCCACAACTTGGGTTTCGTGAAATACGCATCGTTCTGGATTGTTGCGATGTGCCGCAACCCTGGCAAGGACTCCAGGAGTTCCACGTCCACAAACAGTTAACACGACAACAACCACTGTAACATGAACGACTTCTTTTTCGTTGTGGACTGTTAGCAGACGGACATGATGTGCCACCGCACCTAGGATTCGTTCTGATGTTTTTACGCTGAGTTACATATCCCCAACCACAACTCGTGGAACAGCTTCCGAAATCGGTCCAGTCATACAGAACGCAATCTTGCCTTTGGCAAGATCGTCTGCGTCTTCGGCTTCTTCGCCTCCAGAAAATAGACTCCGATACCCCAACAAGAGCAAGCAAAGCAGCAGAGGCCAAGAGTAAGACCAAAAAGAAGTTCTTCATGCTTTTAACAAAGTCAATCTAAAGTAGAGCGCTGAACAGAAACTCTAATTTGCCTCTGAAGACTGAACCAGGAACTTTTATACCAAGCATATTATTAGCCTGGTTACGTTAAACGTGCCTCAGCAAATCTAAGATATAAAAGGAAAGCTTTATTTACGGAAAACATTATTCTGATTCATTGTTCAAGGAAGTACATTGTATCAAAGCTTTTTGAAGCCTGACGTATCCATTCTTGCCGATATATCTCTAATTTTTATTTTTCCAGGCTCAACATTCGACAACATGACCAGCAGAAAAAAAAGATGATTTTTTTCACCAAGTCATTTTGTATTGCAACTTTAAAAAAGGCGGAAATTTTACCAGGCATGATATACTTCTGACATCGTTTTCGTAATTAAGCTACAGTACGTGCGGTTTTGCTCCTGAGTAAACATACACCAATATCCTGACACACATCGTGCCTGATCGTTCCGTTAGTAATCGCCCTAATTTCGTTCATTTATTGGTTATATCTTATCTCTTTTTTCACGAAGAGGTTGACTAGGTTTACCGCGATTTTACTTGGGAGTGTTTGTAGTCATGGAGGAAGTACAAACTAAAAGTCTTGTTAACTACGTGTTCCGCTGCTCAGATGGAATGCAACCGGTTGTAATCTGTTTCTGGGGTTAAATTCATGAAATCCTTTTTTAAGTCTTCTAGTGTTTGTCAGGAAACAAAATTTCAACTGACTCATAGAGGGTGTGTATGGAGCGATCCTGTTTCTGATTGGCTGTACAGAACTAAAAAAATCGATCTTTTCAATCGTAAAAAAAAACTGAAGCTTTCGCCCCTTCATTCCGTAGACTTCCTGTCGTCTATTAAATGAATCCTTACTCTTCTAA
>CBDDTI010000112.1:0-28861 GCA_965233585.1 bacterium | reverse complement strand
TTTGCAACTTCAATTTTTTCCACTTTCCACGTCTTGAATCAGTTCGGGGGCGCGAAGAAAGGTTCTGAGAACGAAAAACGTCAATTTCCGCGCGGTTTGACTGTTCCTTAAATATTCTTTCATGTCCAAACTTCATGTCTTTAAAATTAAATCAACTCGCGTGCCAATGCGTTTTAAATTTCAATTCGTGTCGTAAGCAAAGATTTAGGCTCAAATTTTAATCACGTTAGGGGAAGGGGTGTCCAAATGCTTTTCCTCAACATTGATGTAACTAATTTCACAGTCAATTTCGATCAATCCAAAATTCAACACGTATCAAGAAATTCGGCACTTACCTTACAATTTCGTGGCAATCCTGAGAATCTCCAAATTTCTAATTTATTTTGGATTTTCACGAATACCACATCTTTGTGAGCAAGCAACAACCAAATATTTTAAAAGTGATAAAAGAAAAAACTGTTAGGTTTCATGCTTTTATTGTTTGGCTGGGTGGTCCGAAAGTTCTTGGAAAAATAATTCGGATCTCCAACAAACGATAAAATTATGATCAACCATCATCAACTCCCATCTAAACACACATCCTCGAGTCAGAAAAATTACAACGTTTCATGTTTTTTAGTGAATATGAAGGGTTTAAATTTTTAACAAATTTATTTAGATTTTTCATAATCACTTTAAAACGTCGAACAATCTACAATTTTGCTTTAATTTATAATTATTTTTTTTTTGTTGCCAAGATTATTATTCACGATTTTTTGGTCCTTGTGTACATTTTAGAATGAGTTTGGAATTTCTCAGTCTATTTTGTATGCAAAAAACCAGAAAATCACAAACAGCGGAATATCTTCATCCTAATTGTCAAGAACATTTTCTCTCACGCTTTTTTGACCTTTGTGTAGCTGCTAAATTATTTTATTAAGCTCTACCCAAGGGCCGATAAATCATGAGAAGGCACTTCAAATACTCCGCCGAATAAAATTTTATAAAATGTGACATGTCGATTTAATTTGTGAGTGGTTTCTTCATCATCCATCAAGAATACCGTTCTTTACACTCTTTTGGCAGTATGTGAAGCTCAAATTTTTTCCATAAATTATTTGCGTTTTACAAACGCCTTAAGATTGTAAATAATCCGCCACATCGTCATTAAGAAGATTATTCTCTCAGGTTTTTTCGCCGTTGATTATTTGCTTAAATTTTATTTTATTAAGCAAATACTCTACGGTTTATAAACCATGAGAAGTTACTTCGAATACTACGTCGAATACGTGTTTATTATTAATAAATTGTGCTATAATATTTTATTAGTGAATGCGTTTGTGATTGTTTTCATCATTAATTGTGAACATAAGCTTCTCGTTCTTTTGGTAATTGTACGGCTCAAATTTTTAAAAAATAATTTGAGCCCTACAAACGCCTTAAGATTGGAAGCAATCTACATCGTCGGAAGCACATCCAAGCGCAAGACTTCATTGTCAAGAACATTGGTCATGCTTTTTAAATTCCTGTACGACGGCTCGATTTTAATTTATCAAGCCACGTGCAAGAATTTGAAAATTGTGACAAATCACGTCGGAAATTTCGAGCGCGCTTTTAATATTTATTAGAAATGTCTGTGTAATATGTCGTTTCAGTTGTGCATCATGAGTGGTCAAGACAACAAGCAGTCAAAATCATCATCGTCGCACAATTCCGACTGGGGAGAGGAATATACCGGTCCTGATGTTACCGGTATTTATGATACTTCCGACCCGAACCGCGTTGTGCATCATTCTTTGCGTCGCATGTGCGCGCATCTTCGTAAAATCAACGAAGCATTGGAATCTTTGGACAGTGAATTGGTGCAGTACAGGGCTTGCATCAAAGACAAACTTCTTGGCAAACTCAATAATTCACGCGACTCCGATACCAAATTGTGGTGGCATCGTGAAATTTCAAATGAAATGAAAGTGTTTCATTTTTATGCGTCATTTTGCATGAAATTGTTGTGTAAAGATTTCTGTTTAGAACATTATCCAATTCGTGAAGAAGTAGTAGAAGTATGAGCGTCTCTTTGCGCCGAACGACAAGCTCTGACCGAGATAAAAAATCTTGTTTCAAAGAAGTAGATCAAGATACGTTTCATCAAGATTTGCAATCTCCTGATCTTTGTTCAAGAAACGATTGTTGTAGTCTGTGCGCGATGATTTTATCAATTTTTGTTATTACTTCCGTTTTTCTTTGGTTAATGTACGGACTAACTTATAACGGTTTAAAGGCGCTTAATTTTGTGAATCAAACTTTAGTAGATATTTCTTTATTAAATCTCACCAATAATTCGTTATTTTCAAATAAATTGTTTTATTGAAATATAATTTAAATTGGATTTTTAATTACAATGTTTAAAATTACTCTTCGATCGTCGTTAAATTCAATCAAATTTCCGTCTAATCTCCTGAGTTCGATCTTTATGTCGTCTAAATAATCAACATTGCATCTTATGAATTCTAAATGTTCGAAATGGATAGAACAGTAGTCATTTTGTGTGGATTGACCGATTGTTGGTATAACTCTAAATATTGGGTAAAATTTGTCTCCAATAATGGAATGTTGAACAAAATTTGCATAACATATCATAACACCGGGATATAATTTGTAAACGTCCATTGGTTTTGGTGCTTCAAAAAATCTTTCCTTAGTCACTGCAAGCGTGACGTAATCACCTCGTTCCTCAATTCTTGCAAGTTCTTTCTCCGAGTAATCGTACATTCCTAAAAACGGGCAAAAGTTTTTGGGAATGCCTATTGAAAAAGGTTTATTTGTTTTAGCCACAATCCTAAAGAACCCATTAAAGTTCTCAAAATGTAAAATTTCCTTTAGTTCTTCGGATAACAGGCGGTTCATTGATGTTGTTAAATCATCAGAGTTGCAGAAATAAAGTTCTGGTATTTCCACGACGTGTCTTTTTGTTTCGTTTTGGGTCATTAACACATTTAAGATAAACGGATTCCTTCCAATTGATTTTGGAATGCTACATATGGTGTTGGGAAAAGATATATCCATCAAGGCTATTTTTGCGTTTTGATTTAAACTTATCGGATGTTTTAAGTGTGCCCAAAAACTACTATTTGTATTTTCGTAGTTCAATTTGGTATCTACTTGTGAATCGATTCGTACGTGCGTTAATTCGTAATCCATATTTTTGTCTTTTTCTTTTAAATGAAAATGCACTATAGACGGCTGACCTTCGTTTAAACTTAAAAGATTCCCAAAAGAATCTGTAAATTGAGTGTTTATCGTTTCAATATTGGATTGTCGCACTTGATAATATCTGATATTTTTTACATTATGGTAAAAATAATGACCTTCCATTTGATTTGGCAAAGTCGTTGTAAACATAATTGTGGAATAACTATTTCCGCTGGGAACGTCAGAAATAATATTTGATTTTATTTGAACCAGACCGGGTTTCAAAACTGAATACGCTTTAATTGCTGTAGTTAGAAGCGCAAAATTTTTCTTTACAGAAAAATATACATATTCGTTGTCGAAAAACTTGATTGATTTTGCTTGGGAGGATACAAAACCGTTTTGGTAGTATTTTAAATTTAAAATTTTTATTAAATGTTTATGTATCAAAAAATATCTATTATAATTGTAATTTTCATTTTCCATTTCTTTTTTTGGGTTTTCATCTATTACGTAAGCTTTTTCATCTTTACCCCCCGATTTGGGTTCAAAATGATACAATCTCATTCCTTCCTTGTAAATATATTGCATCAAGTTTTGCATCAGTCTATGCACTGTCAATACATCTTCATCTAAATTAGGCAAAACCCAAATGGATTTTGTCTGGTCTAAAATTTCGGACTTTATGTCTTCTTCCGAAGAATTTATAGATGTTAATTCGTTTTTTAGCGCGATGAAACAAGGTTGGCCTTTTGACAAAGTCAATTGGTTGTAATTGTAATGTAATCCAATAGACACTACCCCAATTTCCCATTCTCTATTTTTCAAGTCTAAACTTTGTGGAAATAAATTGGTAAAAGAATTCAAAGTATTTTTGTCATCCGTATCGGAACTAGCGTTTGACACGCAATAAATATTATAATCCATTCCGCGTTATTGTGGCATATCAACTATGTCTTTTTCGTATGTCCAACTAGGGTTTTTATACCCTTTCCATTTTATTAAAGCCATTTTTTCTCCGGTTTTTTTATCTTTTTTTGTCCGAAGAATTTTTTCGATGGCAAATACTTCCGGCTCATCTACGGGTGTAAGTTCACTCTCATAAAAATTTCCTTCCAAAGTTTCATCCTGTTCTAAAGTCTCCAACTCATAAGTGGGTTTTGGCAAACGTGTAGAAATTGATTTTATTTTAAAAATTTCTTCTTTGAATTGCGGTGTAAATCCTCTGTCAAATTTTCCCTTCATAATGCTAATACGCACGGTTTGGCCGATTTTGTATTTTGGTTTCATTCTTTTAATCTTTGAATAAACCAATTCTTGTTTTCTTCTAATGTGATAGGTTTTTCCGGGGAGTTCTGCTTCAGCGGGCGTCATTCCAATCATGCGATGTTTACGATTGTTGTAGGTATGGACAAGAAATGGTAACGCGTCAATGTACCTGTCAGTATTTTCGTGAGTCATGTATTTGAACAACAGGTTTTTTAAAGTTCGGTTAAATCTTTCCACAAAGGGGGCGTGCACAAAATTATTGCTGTGTAACAAAAGAATGTTATTGTTTTTGCAGTAGGCTTGAAATAATTTATTCTTAATTTCCGCTCCTTTATCGGCTAAAATTCTACGCGGAAATTGTTTTGCTCTTTTCATAATAGATTCAAACCCTTCCATAAATGTTTTTGCCGTTTTATTTTTAAGTGGTTCTACAAAGGCGAATCGTGTAAAAATATCGATGGCTGTCAAAAGGTATCTATTAGAATCATTTTGTTCAGCCAAATTTCCTAAATCTATAAGGTCAATTTGAAACTGATACCGTTTCCGATAAGCAAATGTTGGATTTCTCGGTCTGGGAAATTTAGGCTGTTTGTGTAATGTGTAAGAGTCTGTTCCTTTTAGCCACTCCTCGATTAACGTCAGAGGGATTTTTTTCCCATAATAATGATAAATTAGCGCGGGAGACGCAAAAGCTATTGGCGAACCCGGTTTCGCGTATTCTTTTAAAAAAGTCTCTTTCGTTGTTATCGACATTTAAAACAAGGGTTCTTTAGATATTTTGCGCCTTTTTTTCCTAGATTGCGTGATTGACGAGGATTTCCTTTTTCTGTTCGAATTTTGAGTTCGATAATCGTTGTTGTTATCGGCTTGTCGGGCAGCGTTAAGCAAAATACCTCGCGTAGCGGATTTCAAACGTTGTTTTGCTTTTCTGCCCACCGGTTGACCCTCCAAAGCTTCTATTGCCGTTTCTACAGCCGCTCTTGTCGCTTCTTTCTTTAAAGCTTTTCCTACAGATTTTATCGGGGCGCTTTTAGCTACACGTCCAATAGTTTTTATCGTTGATTTCGCTACCGGCATTAATCCGCGAAAAATTCCGGAAAAAAGCGATCCAATTCCCGAACCTCGTTGCCAATGTAAACCGCTGTGGTAATTCATATATGTATTTTATTGATTTAGACTTTTACGACATCTGTACAACGACATAACACTGACGCCTAAAATGTGAGCCATATTTTTGACGCTTAAATACCGCAATTTGGATTCTTTTAAAAAGGCATAAGCGCATGCAGCTAATAAAGTTCTTGGAGCAAAAGAACTATTTTCATTTTTTTTTAATATTTGTTCAACGGACGTCATTTCTTGATAATTTAACTGCAGCGGCTGTAAAAAATATTCTTTCATATCTTTTGCCTTTATGTAATTGTCTAATTTATTCATGTCAGTCAAATCCCGTCTGTATAATTTCATCCAACGCCACACTATCTTTGGATTAATGCCGACTTCTTGACACAAATGACTTATCGGACGGGGAATTTTTTCTTTTATTAACCCCTGATACAACGTCATTACCACCAATCCTTTAGCATCCATTTTAATTTTTCCGCCTTTTCGATAATGCCACGCTGCTATATCTGACCATAGATTTAAAATAACATTTGTAACATCATTATTTAAATGTAATTTATTACATAAAATTTTTAAAATATTTTTTTCTTTCTCTAAATGCTGGTTTTTTTGTTTAATTTCTTTATCAAATGTTTTTATTTTGTCCCATTCTGTTTCCAAATTTGATTTTGTTAAATTATAACAATATATTTTATCAATAACTAATCCACACTCGGTACACACCACGTCTCCTTGTCTAGTGTCTTCTATTAGATATTGATGATTGCATATTTTAGTATAATCTACTTTCTCGTGCATGATTTCGATGTTTATTGTATAGATATCAAAACTCGACTAAATAAACATTATTCACATCATTCGATTTTATATTTTTTTAATAATTTAATAATAATTTTTATTCCTTGTTTAGCATCTTCTTCGCTGGAGGCTCCAATTATAACTATTTTTCCTGACGAAAATATTAAAGCTGAACATTTTTTTATTTTTAAAAATACGCCTGGGAATTTTTCTGGATCGTATCTCTTATGAATAATTTCAAAATCTTTATTCGATTTTAAATGGTTGTATAATTTTAATAATTTAATCTCTTCTTTTGATTGATACAAACAAGTCATGTTTTCTACTTTAAATATTTCAACAACAAATTCGTTACTTATAATAAATTTTAGTTCGTCTAATGCTTTCGCAATGTGTTCTGTAGAGGGAATTTTTGTAATGTTTACGTGAAAATGACGATTTTGCTTTGTTTTGGTAAATATAATAAAGGAATATTTTTTTCTTATTACAACAAAATTATTATAACGTTTTATTGTATTATCGGTATTAAAAGAGATTTCGTCGCTGTTGATAAGATGAACTTTACAACTAATTTTTACATTGCTGACCAACACTTCCATCTTGTTATGGGCGTACCTGAAAAAAGTGGAATTGCCGGATTGGCCGTTGAACAAAACGACGGCACCGAAAGTGGTTTAGCGCTTCACTCACCGTTAGAAGTAGAAACGGGTTTATTAGATGGAGCTCACGTTATTTACAATAGCGTGGCTTCTATCACCAACACCGGACCGGTCGAATTTCTTGTTCCTCGCGATAACGAATGCTCTTTTATACTGAATCAAACCAGACTTAGCGGCTATTTTGTAGTGACAAATGATGATGGTGGCCAAGTAAAAAATGATACTAAAGTCACACTGGCTAATCATTTTGCCGCTTGTCTATTCAGCCAAGTAGAAGTATATTTAAACGGGGTCCAAGTAGCTGATTTAAGTTCAGCGGTCACTTATCCTTGGAGAATGTTTATACAATCATTCCTAAGTTACAATTCAGAGGTGAAAAAAACTTATCTGGCTGCTGAAGGGTATTATCCCGAAAATGCTGACGAAGTTGATACCATAAATCTTACAGCCGCCACACCTTCTTTGAATAAAAGAAAGCAGTTAATTATGGATGGTAAAAAAGTGTATTTTAATACGCGCTTAGCCGTTGATCTGTTTGACACCGACAGATTTTTACCCCCAAATGTGGATATCAAAATCAAGCTGGTTAGATCCGCTGAAAAGTTTGGTTTGCTTCAAGATGCTGCGGCAGAAAAACCTTTTAAAATTGTTTTAAAAGATGTTAAACTACATATGAGAAAAGTGTTGCCCACATTATTGCTGCGAGAAAGTTTTAAAAACAAACTTTTAAAAGAACCGTGCTACCTACCTTTTAGCGCCACACGTTTAAGACATTATGTTATTCCTCAAGGTGTGTCGTCCTTCAACATCGCCAATATCGCTAATGGTACTTTACCGAAACAAGTGTTTTTTGTGATGGTTCACAATCAAGCCATGTCACACGCCCCGGACAAAAACCCTTTCAACTTTCAACATTTTAATCTGTCTACTTTTAATTTAAAAAAGAACGGTCAATGCGTATTTCCCAGACCATTTCAACCTAATATAAACGAGGGGGACGCCATTGACTTGTATCGGCATTTATACGACAGTATTGGCATTTCGCACGGCAATCAATCCATCGGTTTAACGTATGAACAATATTTAAAAGGAAGATTTTTTCTAGCGGCCGATTTAACACCGGATCAATGTAATTCGTTCCACGTGCATCCAGAAAATTACGGAAATTTAGATTTAGAATTGGCTTTTTCCGTAATAACTCCTCATCCTATATACGTCCTGGCTTTTTCTGTTTTCAACTCCGGCATCAAAATAGATCAATTCCAACAAGTTATAAAAGGAACAAATTAAATCATGGAAAACGGATTATCAAATATCTTTTTATCCAATTATATTCAACCAAGATGTAAATATTTCATCGGGGTTTTTTCAAGCGATAATTTGCCGTCCGATTCGCTTAAGTTGCCTTGTTGCTTAATCACTAACTTATCAAAAAAAAATCAAAAAGGATCACATTTCATAGCGATGTATATTAACGGAAAAAATCAACTCTATTATTTTGATTCATTTGGTTTTTTACCGCCGATATGGAATCGATCTTTGATGAAGTTCTTACGACCTTGGATAGAAAAAAACTCATTCAAAACAATTCTGTCTTACTCCATTCAGGATTTTCATTCATTGTTTTGCGGCTGGTACGTGACCGCTTTTTGTTTATCCGTGGGCAACAATTTAATGTCTCCTCAACAATTTGTTAAAATATTTGTAAAAAAACCCAAAATAAAAAATGATGAAATTGTAACTCATTTTATAAAAAAACTTGAAAATAAACGATGATATATATTTTACTTTTATTATAATTTCGGGTATTTTCCCGGAAAAAGTAATTTTTTTTTAACAGCATCTGCATCAGTTGTTGAAAGTTTTTTTGATTTAGATCTAGTTTGTACGGGAGAAATAGTAAAAGTTTTCTTTTTTGCACCTCCTGATCCTGTTTTGAGGGATGACATTGAAACTGAAGGAGATTTTGATGCTTGTGAAGAGACCGAGGCTATATCTTTACCGATTTTTTCTGTGTCAAATATAGACAATTCTTTCATATGATCTCTTACAAGGTGTTTGCCGAATTGCGCATCGTCAACATACTGCTTCCCGCATGCGCTAAAAGGACAAACTATTTTGCCGTCTGAATTTTTTTGTGTCAAAGCCTTTATAATAGGCGAATTTCGCCATTCTGGCACGTCAGAACTTAAAGTATCGTCCTTGCTTTTTGGTTTTGAAGCAGTATAAAACAAGTCTGGATCGGGTTCTCTTTCCATAACGGGAGTAGTGGGTGAAAACTGAGCGGTATTTTCTTTTTGTTGGGGAGTTTGAGCGGTTGTTGATCTTGAAATAGATTGGTACGTGCGACCCGCACTGCTATCGATTTGTACTGGCGGCATAACATTCGATATATTATCAGAACCAAAACGATACAATTTATCGCCGCTTTGATTCATTTTTTGCCTGTCTTGTAAATTTTTAAAATTAATGGCATTTTCAATGTAATTGGTCGTATTTGGTTTTTCATTCATAGAAATAAGTTCTTTTTTTGTTTCATTATCTTCTATATTTTTTATTAAAGAATGATATAGCCTTTTGGGGACTAAAAACATAGAGTATATTTCATCATTTGTTTTTCTTTTTACGCCTGAACTCATCCTTTAACGACGACGTTGCAAGCTCTTTTTTGCAATAATTTGAGCTAAAATAGGGACGATAATGCTGGCAATTGTTGATAAAGTTCCTAAAATTCCGCCCCTTTGTAGTATTATTCTTTTTTTTGAAATGTCGGAAGAGCGACGAGGCGGCGTGGCAAGACGTCTAAACTCCCCTAAATGAGCTCTTATTTTTTTCTGAAGTCGTGTTCGCACTTCGCCATGTAAGGGCAATTCACCGTTCAAAACGTAATGTAAAATACGACAAAGCAATTCAACGCCGCGATCGTCCAAATAATTTAAAAAATTTGCGCAATCTTGATGTTTTAATTTTTTTATTGCATTAAAAAGCGAACTAGCTTTTTCTAATTTTTTTGACATTTTAACAGTAATTGTTTTTAATTTTTCTTAAATAGATATGAAATTTTTAAACAGTAACGTAGGCTTTCATTAATCCTTCATAAGGAAAGATGTTACTTCGAATTCTGACTTTATCGTCTTGCTGTTGATGGAAATCTAGAAGAAGATATCCGTGACTTCGGCCGTTAACTGCTTCTCTATATGCTTTATTTAAAATTCCAACACGACCGGGAAAAATTTGTTTTGCCAAATGTGTGATGGCGCTTCTGTCCCGTGGATTGTTAAAAAGGATCATGTATTGCGTATTTATGCTCAATGTCCGTAAATCGCCTTTTTTGTCAAATAAATTTTGACAAAGAAAAACGGTGAAACAATTGTAATGATGAGTCAAAACCGTAAAAAAATGTTTTAATATTTGCCCAACATCGTCTAAATAATCGTCAAAAACAATCAATTTGGGCATTTTTCTCGGATATAATTCTAAAATATCTTTCAACTCTTCGATTGAATTTGGAATATTTTTGAATTTACGAAAAGACGGAAATTGCGTGTCAGAACCTTTGCCCTCGTTCATGTCATCTTCCATGTACTGATATGCTTTTTGCGGCTCCTTGTAAAACAACAACATTGTTTCAGGTGGAGTTGCAAAATACTCGTGTCGACGAAGCACTAAATGTTTTAACCACGTTGTTTTTCCGCTTGATGTTGGACCGACAACCAACATGTTGGACGGAATATTAAACCTCAAATCAAAACCGTTCATTTTTTTAATTTTAAAAAAGAAACTACAAAATTTTCTTTTAAATAAAAGTAATGATTTTTATTTACAAATTTGACATTTAGACATTTTGTTGTTAACAATAAGGCAATTTCCTAGCGATAAAGTGTGACATCCACAATTTAAAACATATCTTTTAGAATCCATTGCCGACAACGCAATTTTTCTTTGAAAACACGTTCGGATTTTGTGATTTTTTGATCTTAAATTTTTAAAAGATTTGTAAATTACAACAGTTTGCTTTAAGCACTTTTTGTAATCTGCATAAGTTAATTGCTTTTTTATACTAGATTTTTTTAAACCTTTGCATACTTTTTTCTCATCAGTTTTGTTTTTGTCCAAAAAATCGACTATTTTCATTGAATAACATTTTGGACGTAAGCCTATAAAATCAGTAATAGCCGCTCTACCTTTTAATTCATCTTTGAAATAAAAAAGTTGATTGGCTTTACTGTCGTCAAAAAGCGGATGTTGTTTAGGGTACTTTGAAAAATCAAACATGTGTTTCAATCTCTTCATTTCCCTTTCCAAATTGTTGCATGTAACTTTTAAAAGAAAAGAATCTGTGTCCGAAAAACACAAAGACACATTGTCTTTGCCGAAATGTTTTTGAATGGTGTCATAGTATGATCTGTACATGAACAACTTAGACAACTCCAGAATGGAAAATCCGACGGCTAAAGGCTTTCTAAGCTCTATCATTGCCGGCTTCTTGTTGACAGCCACCAAATTCTCATTAATGATTTGAAAATTGTTGATGTGTTGACCAAGACTGGCTTTCCTCAAGCTTTTTTCATCTCCACAAAGGACCACTTCGATGTAATTTCGAACATTTTCTGAAAAATATAAAATTAAATAAATATTTTATAAAGAATACAACATTTTTTATAAAAATTCATTATAAAGTGTGTAGGAGTTTGGAGATTTATTTTTTAAAAACTTCCTAAAACCATGTGGCAATTTTCAAAACAAACTTTCAAAACAAAAAAAGAAGAAAGAGGACAGTGATGATGATGATGATGATGATGATGAAGAGGGGATATATGAGGTTGAAGGATGAGGAGGACGACGACGAGCAGTGGCTGCTGAAGGAGGAGAAGGAGGAGAAAAAGAACCGGAGACCGGGGGGCGTAATCGGACGGATCCGGTCGGCCGTGGCTGGGATTTTTGATGCTCCGCCGCCCGCTGCCGCCTCCGCCACCGCCAGCGCCGCTGCCGTTGCACTCTCTGTTAGCGTTGCTGTGCTCGCCGCCAACGGCGCTGGCGGCGGCGGAGGCGGCAGCGGTCGCGCTGTCCGAGGCCTTCAAAACGAAAATTTTATTGCGCCTGACGTCCCCACCGGCATTCTTATTGACCTCCCCACCAACACCAACGTCCCCACCGAGGTGCCCACCGAGGTTTCCACCGAGTCCCCCATCGAGGTGCCTACCGAGGTCCCCACCGAGTCCCCCATCGAGGTGCTCATCGAGGCCCCCACTGAGTCCCTCATCGAGGTGCCCACCGAGGTCCCCACCGAGTCCCCCATCGAGATCGAGGCCCCCACCGCCCCCATCGAGATGCTCATCGAGGCCCCCACCGAGTCATCGAGGCCCCCCCCATTGAAGTCCCCACCGCTGAAATTCCCTCCAATGTCCCCATCGATGTGCTCATTGAGGTCCCCGTCCCCATCGAGGTGCCCACCGAGACCCCCACCGAGTTCCCCACCGAGGCGTTTGTCGAATTTCCCATCGAGATCCCCACCGACAACCCCATCGAGGCCCCCATCCCCATTAGACTCCCCGCTGACGACAGATCTTTTGCCGCCAGACGTCGGGCGACGGAGATTGTCCGCCTGGCTAAAATCCGGGCGGCGGAAAACCGGATGGCGGATTTTGACGGGGAGGTCATCACCGTGGAGGCCGAGATCCACGCGCCTCCCGATGACATTGAAGATGCGAATGAGCGTGTGGTGTGTACTGCCAACACATTTTGTACGAAATATTGGCAGTACCACCACACGCTTGTGCAAATATAAAAATTTAAAAAAGATTTTAAATCCGGGTATTTACTTACCGATAAACTTTCCAAAAGTAGAGTTGGCAAAAAGCTTAAAAAGTCGAAGTTCAAAATCGTTGCGGGCGTTTGATCGTAGCATCGTGACCTTTTCAATAAACTCCTTCAAAAAAGCTTTTTGCCGAAACTTCACGGCTCTTCTTATCCTCAACAGCTTCATGCCTTTTTTCAAGTAATATTGTAGATTTTCCAGATGCACCACGTACTTTTTTCGATCATAAAAAGTGCTCAACAGTTTCTTGCTTCGGTATCTTTTGTTCTTATAATCTCGAGGGTTAAGATGTTTTAGTAAACGGCGATTATAAGGAGACAGATGTTTGTAAGAAACCGTGTCTGTATACGGAGCCAGCGGAAATTGATCATGTGTCTGTAAATATTTTACCGTTTATCAAAATGCAAAAACGTGTTAAAAAGATCAGATTTACCGGGTGAAGATGAGGAGGATAATGCAAATCAACTTCGAATGCGTACCCGGTCTCGTCTTGAGAAGGAATCTTGATAATATCTTTGGCAGTCCATTTTTCAAGATCTTTTTTTGCAACCCACTCGAAATCAGAAACTGGCAATTTTAAAGTTTCCATGCTCCCGTACAAGTTGTTTGCTAAAAAGTCACCGATTTAAAATAAATAAATTAATCAAACGATGCAGTATAAAATTACCGTCAATGTAAAGTAAATGATCGCCGCTTTTTCTCGGATTGCTGTTTCCTTTTGCATAACGCTGAGAGATAAAGCTTTGTCCGCCTCTGATACCCTTTGTGAAAAAGTGCTCCATTTCAGGATCAGAATAGATATCCAGAGATCCTGGAGGTTTGGAAGATTCACCCGCGAGGTTATCTTTTGTTGTTGTAGCTCGTTCAGAATTTTGATAGAACATAAGCATAACATCAAAACTTAGTCCAGGAATTCCTAAATTAAACGAAATAAATTTCATATTCAAACTTTATATGTCAAGCAACAGAAAAGAAATTTACCTAAGTAATAGATTGGATCCAATTGAAAATGTTCCATAACCATTTTTCTGTATTGAAGAAACGCTTCACATAGCAGGATAACATCCAAAGAACAATAAAGCATCATGTAATCCGCCACATTCTTGCACTTGAACAGTTTGAAGACTTCTTGCGCATGAGAATAATCCGTTTCCGAGATGTGTTCTTCATTTAATTCGGAATAAAAAGCATCTTTGGTTGGGAGGTTTCGACTCTTTTTCATTTCTTGTAATGATTGAAAATGCTCGTAACAAAAAATGCCTTTTCTTTTTAAAAGTTTAAAAGCTTTTGATTTTTGACGGATAGGAATTTTTTTGAATCTTTCCATCTGTTGTAAAATAGGGAAAGAAAAGTTTGAAGTTTGATTTAAATCTTGGACAAGAGCGTCTAAGCTGGCAGATATGTGCTCTAATGAATCCTGAATTTTGAATCTGCCTAATGTAAGAGTGCGGAATTTTTCACTGTTTCTAGCCAAGACTTCCGGCATTCTCTTGAATTGGCGAATGTTTAACTCTTCTATGATCAGATGCAAATCGTATCTGAAACGTTTAATTTGTAAAATTGATTGGAAAAATAAAGTAAATAAAAAATTTTTACCCTTGAGCGTTGTGGAAAAAAATTGGCGTATGATAGGGTCCGGATCTTGTCAAATTGCACAGCGAATGAGCCGCACCCATTATTTTTCCTGTGACATGATCGTGATCCAAAACTTTTCTATACTTTTTAGGATGGATAGCAAATCGAAGACCGCATATATGACAAACGGTTGCTTTTCGAAACATTTGCCATTCCTCCTGGGTGGCTTGAGTTTTGAGAACATCTCTGAATTTTTGTTTTCTTTCTTCAACAACTTTTTCGTAGAGAGGTATCCGATCCAAAAAACGTTTAGCCGCATCCTCTCCTAAATATTCTTCTTGAAAGAATACTTCATTTTCGGAGTCCACAAAAATCAGGCTGTAGCCTACCGGTCTATGCACATTTATATCGTCACTTGTGGGAAAAGCACATAAGCATTCCAATTTAGAACAAAGTCGACATTTAGATCGTTCCTTGTTTCTTTGAAGTACACTTTCAAAATCACAAAATCCCACAACAGGTGCTTTAAACTTATGTTTGTGGTTAGAAAAACTTATAGCAGCATTTTTGCCAGGATAAATGGTGCGTTGCTTATCGTAGCAAATCCGCTCATGCTTTTCTTTCTTGGATTTTGATCGGAAACGCAGCAGACATTTTTCACAGTGAATGTACTTCTGTTGACCCGCTTTGTTAATCGACAACAGTCCGGCCCGATTATTCAAAAAACCTTGGAGTTTTGTAATTTTAAAGAAATGATGCTGTTGATTTAAATCTTTAATTTTTTTAGGAAACTTGGAAGGAAAACTCGATTTTTTGGGACGGGAATTACTAGAAATTTTATCGGAAGAGATTTTAGGATCGTGTTTTATCATTAACAAATGAAGAGTATTTTCTCTCCTATCGTTGTTTTTGTTAGTAATAAACCCTAACTTTGAAACGTGGCCTTCACTCTCATAAAGTACGGAAATTGAAATTGGTAAATGACGATTTCTACACAAAAATTTTTTTATGTCACAAAATTGAAGAGGAAACGTAAAACCTTTTATGTTAAATTTTTTAAGATATTTTACTGGCATTTGACGAAAATCTGTGATGGAAGCAGTTTCTGGAAAAAGATGTCTAATGTACAGATAAAGAAAGTTGAATTTATCATATCGAGTATTCCATTCCAAGCAGTTAGATCTTTTTAAATTTCGCGGAATTTCTATAAAATCCATTTCCAAAGCTTACTTGAATTTTTATATACAACAAAATAAGTCCTTTAAATCAAATATTGGTAATTTGGATGTCGCTAAAAGACAGAGATTCGAATCTCCATCCGGAACCTCTCATCAACAAATCCTCTTCTCGACTTATTAAATTGTTTAATAATTTTTGAACTTTACCTTTTAACGAGCGAGAAGAATCAAAAGACGTGAATTGAATATAGCCGGTTCTTAAAGCAAAGACATCTCGATCGCTAGGCATTAATTCATGTGACGACTGATCAAGACTTTTTTCAGTTGAATTATCAATGTTGCTAACAACCGTTTGAGGCTGTGTTGAAGTATTATCAACAGCGGCTTCCGTCTCAGTGTCTTTGTCTTTTGTAGCTGAATTCAAATCAGGAATCTGATACGCCGCTGATAAAATTAAAGCAACTTTTACTGTAAAGGTTTTACTCAATTCATGACGAATAACATCAACAATTTCTTGTCTATTTGCTCTATTAACAACAAAGGCGTGAAGCGTTTCTGTAGAAAATATATGTTTCCGAAAAATTTTAATTTTACCGTTCAAAGCAGATTTAAAAAGAGAATAATTTAAGTCTTCTAAATGAGAGGAATCGATGTGAGAGACCAAATCTTTTCTTGATTTAAAGGAACTTAATTCATTCTTACAAAACGGACACTGAAGCGATTGATTTAATGGAGTCCGATTTCGGAATTTTGACGATGTTTCACGATGACGAAACGATTCATGTTTGTCTCGGGAAGATTTTCTAGCAAACGATTTTTGACATTCGCGGCAGACGTAGGATTTTGGCATTTCTGTTAAAATTCTGAAACAAAATTTATTGACGCATGAATTTTGGAAATAATATATATAAACACATTAAAACTATATAGCTCAGACAAAATAAACAAATTACTTAATACAAATCATTCTTGTCTAAAATGACGCAACAATCTTTGATATTGAGCACGTAAGCGTTCGCGTTCACGCTCAAGCGTTTGAATGCGTTGACGCAATACGTACTCAGCATAACGATTGAACAAATCATAAGGTGAGCCTCCTTCTACATCAATTAAATCAAGAATGAAAGAGGCTAAACGACCGTCACTCGATCTTTCTAAATTTGAGGGTGCGGGGAAATAATTTTCCTCTTCTATTTCTTCTTCTGCTGATCGAGTTGGACGTTGATAAGGAGAAGAATATCTTCCAGCCCTACCAACACCGCGTCTGACCTCTCGTCCAATCGAGGCTGAAGTCGTTTGATTAAAAGGGACGAGAAATATTTTGTCCCCGACCAACGCCACGACCAGCGACCGAAGTACTCGAGGTGTTGCGCTCAGCAAAAATTCTTTGAGACATGGAGTTTGATGTTGAATCATCAACAGCGTTGTTTGATGATGGCGATGTTAAATCATCGGCGGAGTTATTGGTCGATGTTAAATCATCGGCTAAATTGTTATTGATCCGAACCATAATTCCAAATCCTTCGGGGTTTACAACTATCGGTTCAGATACTCGACCCCGTTGATTAAACAAGGAAGATGTTGTCTGGCCCCGACCAACACCACGAGCGGCGAGAGAAGAACTTGGGCCATCATTTGACCTCAAATCTCCTCGACCTCGTCCAATCGGCACAACCGGAGGAGATGGCGGTGATGTTAAATCATCAGCGTTTCTTAGGTGAAATCTTATTCTTAACCCTGCAGGGCCAAGAAAAACTTGGCGAGGGTTGTTTGAGTCATTTGGTGAATTAGACATTTTAATTATTTGACAGCGAATGGCAGAAGATCTTCTTTCAACGAATGTTCAAACTTATAATGAATGAATTTGAAAATATGACCGCGTTTTTATACAATTTTTGGTGGGAAATAGTTTGGCACATTTACGAGCCAATTGCATGAGAAAAAATTAATGACAAATTAAGCACAAAAAAATTAAAGATATCCACAGCTGTTGTGGAGTAATGTCCCTACATCACTCTCATTCGAGCTTGTTACGCTCTAAAATCACCTTAAAACGTTCTCAAAACACCTTAAAACAGGCTGAAACCGTCTTTCAACCATCCGTTTACCGATAAAAACCATCTTGATGCGCTCTCAAAACACCTTGATGGCATCTACATTAAGGTTGTTTCAACCTGAAACCGGCTTGTAATCGTCTGCAACCGGCTTGTTTTCGTCTGCAATCGGCTTGCAACAGGCTCAATCGAGCCTGCAATCGGCTTGTTTTCGTCTGCAATCGGCTTGCAACAACCTCAATCGAGCCTGCAATCGGCTTGTTTTCGTCTGCAATCGGCTTGCAACAGGCTCAATCGAGCCTGTAATCGGCTTGTTTTCGTCTGCAATCGGCTTGCAACAGGCTCAATCGAGCCTGTAATCGGCTTGTTTTCGTCTGCAATCGGCCTGTTGCAAGCCGATTGCAAGCCGTTTGCAACCTCAATTTTTTCCACTTTCCACGTCTTGAATCAGTTCGGGGGCGCGAAGAAAGGTTCTGAGAACGAAAAACGTCAATTTCCGCGCGGTTTGACTGTTCCTTAAATATTCTTTCATGTCCAAACTTCATGTCTTTAAAATTAAATCAACTCGCGCGCCAACGCGTTTTAAATTTCAATTCGCGCCGTAAGCAAAGATTTAGGCTCAAATTTTAATCACGTTAGGGGAAGGGGTGTCCAAATGCTTTTCCTCAACATTGATGTAACTAATTTCACAGTCAATTTCGATCAATCCAAAATTCAACACGTATCAAGAAATTCGGCACTTACCTTACAATTTCGTGGCAATCCTGAGAATCTCCAAATTTCTAATTTATTTTGGATTTTCACGAATACCACATCTTTGTGAGCAAGCAACAACCAAATATTTTAAAAGTGATAAAAGAAAAAACTGTTAGGTTTCATGCTTTTATTGTTTGGCTGGGTGGTCCGAAAGTTCCCGGAAAAATAATTCGGATCTCCAACAAACGATAAAATTATGATCAAC
Organism: bacterium; assembly: GCA_965233585.1. Taxonomy (GTDB): domain Bacteria; phylum SAR324; class SAR324; order SAR324; family NAC60-12; genus CBDDTI01. The sequence goes on along the minus strand of CBDDTI010000112.1, from coordinate 10,256 downwards.
CATCATCAACTCCCATCTAAACACACATCCTCGAGTCAGAAAAATTACAACGTTTCATGTTTTTTAGTGAATATGAAGGGTTTAAATTTTTAACAAATTTATTTAGATTTTTCATAATCACTTTAAAACGTCGAACAATCTACAATTTTGCTTTAATTTATAATTATTATTTTTCTGTTGCCAAGATTGTTATTCACGATTTTTTGGTCCTTGTGTACATTTTAGAATGAGTTTGGAATTTCTCAGTCTATTTTGTATGCAAAAAACCAGAAAATCACAAACAGCGGAATATCTTCATCCTAATTGTCAAGAACATTTTCTCTCACGCTTTTTTGACCTTTGTGTAGCTGCTAAATTATTTTATTAAGCTCTACCCAAGGGCCGATAAATCATGAGAAGGCACTTCAAATACTCCGCCGAATAAAATTTTATAAAATGTGACATGTCGATTTAATTTGTGAGTGGTTTCTTCATCATCCATCAAGAATACCGTTCTTTACACTCTTTTGGCAGTATGTGAAGCTCAAATTTTTTCCATAAATTATTTGCGTTTTACAAACGCCTTAAGATTGTAAATAATCCGCCACATCGTCATTAAGAAGATTATTCTCTCAGGTTTTTTCGCCGTTGATTATTTGCTTAAATTTTATTTTATTAAGCAAATACTCTACGGTTTATAAACCATGAGAAGTTACTTCGAATACTCCGTCGAATACGTGTTTATTATTAATAAATTGTGCTATAATATTTTATTAGTGAATGCGTTTGTGATTGTTTTCATCATTAATTGTGAACATAAGCTTCTCGTTCTTTTGGTAATTGTACAGCTCAAATTTTTAAAAAATAATTTGAGCCCTACAAACGCCTTAAGATTGGAAGCAATCTACATCGTCGGAAGCACATCCAAGCGCAAGACTTCATTGTCAAGAACATTGGTCATGCTTTTTAAATTCCTGTACGACGGCTCGATTTTAATTTATCAAGCCACGTGCAAGAATTTGAAAATTGTGACAAATCACGTCGGAAATTTCGAGCGCGCTTTTAATATTTATTAGAAATGTCTGTGTAATATGTCGTTTCAGTTGTGCATCATGAGTGGTCAAGACAACAAGCAGTCAAAATCATCATCGTCGCACAATTCCGACTGGGGAGAGGAATATACCGGTCCTGATGTTACCGGTATTTATGATACTTCCGACCCGAACCGCGTTGTGCATCATTCTTTGCGTCGCATGTGCGCGCATCTTCGTAAAATCAACGAAGCATTGGAATCTTTGGACAGTGAATTGGTGCAGTACAGGGCTTGCATCAAAGACAAACTTCTTGGCAAACTCAATAATTCACGCGACTCCGATACCAAATTGTGGTGGCATCGTGAAATTTCAAATGAAATGAAAGTGTTTCATTTTTATGCGTCATTTTGCATGAAATTGTTGTGTAAAGATTTCTGTTTAGAACATTATCCAATTCGTGAAGAAGTAGTAGAAGTATGAGCGTCTCTTTGCGCCGAACGACGAGCTCTGACCGAGATAAAAAATCTTGTTTCAAAGAAGTAGATCAAGATACGTTTCATCAAGATTTGCAATCTCCTGATCTTTGTGGAAAAAACGATTGTTGTAGCGTGTGCGCGATGATTTTATCAATTTTTGTCATTACTTCCGTTTTTCTTTGGTTGATGTACGATCTAACTTATAACGGTTTAAAGGCGCTTAATTTTGTGAATCAAACTTTAGTAGATATTTCTTTATTAAATCTCACCAATAATTCGTTATTTTCAAATAAATTGTTTTATTGAAATATAATTTAAATTGGATTTTTAATTACAATGTTTAAAATTACTCTTCGATCGTCGTTAAATTCAATCAAATTTCCGTCTAATCTCCTGAGTTCGATCTTTATGTCGTCTAAATAATCAACATTGCATCTTATGAATTCTAAATGTTCGAAATGGATAGAACAGTAGTCATTTTGTGTGGATTGACCGATTGTTGGTATAACTCTAAATATTGGGTAAAATTTGTCTCCAATAATGGAATGTTGAACAAAATTTGCATAACATATCATAACACCGGGATATAATTTGTAAACGTCCATTGGTTTTGGTGCTTCAAAAAATCTTTCCTTAGTCACTGCAAGCGTGACGTAATCACCTCGTTCCTCAATTCTTGCAAGTTCTTTCTCCGAGTAATCGTACATTCCTAAAAACGGGCAAAAGTTTTTGGGAATGCCTATTGAAAAAGGTTTATTTGTTTTAGCCACAATCCTAAAGAACCCATTAAAGTTCTCAAAATGTAAAATTTCCTTTAGTTCTTCGGATAACAGGCGGTTCATTGATGTTGTTAAATCATCAGAGTTGCAGAAATAAAGTTCTGGTATTTCCACGACGTGTCTTTTTGTTTCGTTTTGGGTCATTAACACATTTAAGATAAACGGATTCCTTCCAATTGATTTTGGAATGCTACATATGGTGTTGGGAAAAGATATATCCATCAAGGCTATTTTTGCGTTTTGATTTAAACTTATCGGATGTTTTAAGTGTGCCCAAAAACTACTATTTGTATTTTCGTAGTTCAATTTGGTATCTACTTGTGAATCGATTCGTACGTGCGTTAATTCGTAATCCATATTTTTGTCTTTTTCTTTTAAATGAAAATGCACTATAGACGGCTGACCTTCGTTTAAACTTAAAAGATTCCCAAAAGAATCTGTAAATTGAGTGTTTATCGTTTCAATATTGGATTGTCGCACTTGATAATATCTGATATTTTTTACATTATGGTAAAAATAATGACCTTCCATTTGATTTGGCAAAGTCGTTGTAAACATAATTGTGGAATAACTATTTCCGCTGGGAACGTCAGAAATAATATTTGATTTTATTTGAACCAGACCGGGTTTCAAAACTGAATACACTTTAATTGCTGTAGTTAGAAGCGCAAAATTTTTCTTTACAGAAAAATATACATATTCGTTGTCGAAAAACTTGATTGATTTTGCTTGGGAGGATACAAAACCGTTTTGGTAGTATTTTAAATTTAAAATTTTTATTAAATGTTTATGTATCAAAAAATATCTATTATAATTGTAATTTTCATTTTCCATTTCTTTTTTTGGGTTTTCATCTATTACGTAAGCTTTTTCATCTTTACCCCCCGATTTGGGTTCAAAATGATACAATCTCATTCCTTCCTTGTAAATATATTGCATCAAGTTTTGCATCAGTCTATGCACTGTCAATACATCTTCATCTAAATTAGGCAAAACCCAAATGGATTTTGTCTGGTCTAAAATTTCGGACTTTATGTCTTCTTCCGAAGAATTTATAGATGTTAATTCGTTTTTTAGCGCGATGAAACAAGGTTGGCCTTTTGACAAAGTCAATTGGTTGTAATTGTAATGTAATCCAATAGACACTACCCCAATTTCCCATTCTCTATTTTTCAAGTCTAAACTTTGTGGAAATAAATTGGTAAAAGAATTCAAAGTATTTTTGTCATCCGTATCGGAACTAGCGTTTGACACGCAATAAATATTATAATCCATTCCGCGTTATTGTGGCATATCAACTATGTCTTTTTCGTATGTCCAACTAGGGTTTTTATACCCTTTCCATTTTATTAAAGCCATTTTTTCTCCGGTTTTTTTATCTTTTTTTGTCCGAAGAATTTTTTCGATGGCAAATACTTCCGGCTCATCTACGGGTGTAAGTTCACTCTCATAAAAATTTCCTTCCAAAGTTTCATCCTGTTCTAAAGTCTCCAACTCATAAGTGGGTTTTGGCAAACGTGTAGAAATTGATTTTATTTTAAAAATTTCTTCTTTGAATTGCGGTGTAAATCCTCTGTCAAATTTTCCCTTCATAATGCTAATACGCACGGTTTGGCCGATTTTGTATTTTGGTTTCATTCTTTTAATCTTTGAATAAACCAATTCTTGTTTTCTTCTAATGTGATAGGTTTTTCCGGGGAGTTCTGCTTCAGCGGGCGTCATTCCAATCATGCGATGTTTACGATTGTTGTAGGTATGGACAAGAAATGGTAACGCGTCAATGTACCTGTCAGTATTTTCGTGAGTCATGTATTTGAACAACAGGTTTTTTAAAGTTCGGTTAAATCTTTCCACAAAGGGGGCGTGCACAAAATTATTGCTGTGTAACAAAAGAATGTTATTGTTTTTGCAGTAGGCTTGAAATAATTTATTCTTAATTTCCGCTCCTTTATCGGCTAAAATTCTACGCGGAAATTGTTTTGCTCTTTTCATAATAGATTCAAACCCTTCCATAAATGTTTTTGCCGTTTTATTTTTAAGTGGTTCTACAAAGGCGAATCGTGTAAAAATATCGATGGCTGTCAAAAGGTATCTATTAGAATCATTTTGTTCAGCCAAATTTCCTAAATCTATAAGGTCAATTTGAAACTGATACCGTTTCCGATAAGCAAATGTTGGATTTCTCGGTCTGGGAAATTTAGGCTGTTTGTGTAATGTGTAAGAGTCTGTTCCTTTTAGCCACTCCTCGATTAACGTCAGAGGTATTTTTTTCCCATAATAATGATAAATTAGCGCGGGAGACGCAAAAGCTATTGGCGAACCCGGTTTCGCGTATTCTTTTAAAAAAGTCTCTTTCGTTGTTATCGACATTTAAAACAAGGGTTCTTTAGATATTTTGCGCCTTTTTTTCCTAGATTGCGTGATTGACGAGGATTTCCTTTTTCTGTTCGAATTTTGAGTTCGATAATCGTTGTTGTTATCGGCTTGTCGGGCAGCGTTAAGCAAAATACCTCGCGTAGCGGATTTCAAACGTTGTTTTGCTTTTCTGCCCACCGGTTGACCCTCCAAAGCTTCTATTGCCGTTTCTACAGCCGCTCTTGTCGCTTCTTTCTTTAAAGCTTTTCCTACAGATTTTATCGGGGCGCTTTTAGCTACACGTCCAATAGTTTTTATCGTTGATTTCGCTACCGGCATTAATCCGCGAAAAATTCCGGAAAAAAGCGATCCAATTCCCGAACCTCGTTGCCAATGTAAACCGCTGTGGTAATTCATATATGTATTTTATTGATTTAGACTTTTACGACATCTGTACAACGACATAACACTGACGCCTAAAATGTGAGCCATATTTTTGACGCTTAAATACCGCAATTTGGATTCTTTTAAAAAGGCATAAGCGCATGCAGCTAATAAAGTTCTTGGAGCAAAAGAACTATTTTCATTTTTTTTTAATATTTGTTCAACGGACGTCATTTCTTGATAATTTAACTGCAGCGGCTGTAAAAAATATTCTTTCATATCTTTTGCCTTTATGTAATTGTCTAATTTATTCATGTCAGTCAAATCCCGTCTGTATAATTTCATCCAACGCCACACTATCTTTGGATTAATGCCGACTTCTTGACACAAATGACTTATCGGACGGGGAATTTTTTCTTTTATTAACCCCTGATACAACGTCATTACCACCAATCCTTTAGCATCCATTTTAATTTTTCCGCCTTTTCGATAATGCCACGCTGCTATATCTGACCATAGATTTAAAATAACATTTGTAACATCATTATTTAAATGTAATTTATTACATAAAATTTTTAAAATATTTTTTTCTTTCTCTAAATGCTGGTTTTTTTGTTTAATTTCTTTATCAAATGTTTTTATTTTGTCCCATTCTGTTTCCAAATTTGATTTTGTTAAATTATAACAATATATTTTATCAATAACTAATCCACACTCGGTACACACCACGTCTCCTTGTCTAGTGTCTTCTATTAGATATTGATGATTGCATATTTTAGTATAATCTACTTTCTCGTGCATGATTTCGATGTTTATTGTATAGATATCAAAACTCGACTAAATAAACATTATTCACATCATTCGATTTTATATTTTTTTAATAATTTAATAATAATTTTTATTCCTTGTTTAGCATCTTCTTCGCTGGAGGCTCCAATTATAACTATTTTTCCTGACGAAAATATTAAAGCTGAACATTTTTTTATTTTTAAAAATACGCCTGGGAATTTTTCTGGATCGTATCTCTTATGAATAATTTCAAAATCTTTATTCGATTTTAAATGGTTGTATAATTTTAATAATTTAATCTCTTCTTTTGATTGATACAAACAAGTCATGTTTTCTACTTTAAATATTTCAACAACAAATTCGTTACTTATAATAAATTTTAGTTCGTCTAATGCTTTCGCAATGTGTTCTGTAGAGGGAATTTTTGTAATGTTTACGTGAAAATGACGATTTTGCTTTGTTTTGGTAAATATAATAAAGGAATATTTTTTTCTTATTACAACAAAATTATTATAACGTTTTATTGTATTATCGGTATTAAAAGAGATTTCGTCGCTGTTGATAAGATGAACTTTACAACTAATTTTTACATTGCTGACCAACACTTCCATCTTGTTATGGGCGTACCTGAAAAAAGTGGAATTGCCGGATTGGCCGTTGAACAAAACGACGGCACCGAAAGTGGTTTAGCGCTTCACTCACCGTTAGAAGTAGAAACGGGTTTATTAGATGGAGCTCACGTTATTTACAATAGCGTGGCTTCTATCACCAACACCGGACCGGTCGAATTTCTTGTTCCTCGCGATAACGAATGCTCTTTTATACTGAATCAAACCAGACTTAGCGGCTATTTTGTAGTGACAAATGATGATGGTGGCCAAGTAAAAAATGATACTAAAGTCACACTGGCTAATCATTTTGCCGCTTGTCTATTCAGCCAAGTAGAAGTATATTTAAACGGGGTCCAAGTAGCTGATTTAAGTTCAGCGGTCACTTATCCTTGGAGAATGTTTATACAATCATTCCTAAGTTACAATTCAGAGGTGAAAAAAACTTATCTGGCTGCTGAAGGGTATTATCCCGAAAATGCTGACGAAGTTGATACCATAAATCTTACAGCCGCCACACCTTCTTTGAATAAAAGAAAGCAGTTAATTATGGATGGTAAAAAAGTGTATTTTAATACGCGCTTAGCCGTTGATCTGTTTGACACCGACAGATTTTTACCCCCAAATGTGGATATCAAAATCAAGCTGGTTAGATCCGCTGAAAAGTTTGGTTTGCTTCAAGATGCTGCGGCAGAAAAACCTTTTAAAATTGTTTTAAAAGATGTTAAACTACATATGAGAAAAGTGTTGCCCACATTATTGCTGCGAGAAAGTTTTAAAAACAAACTTTTAAAAGAACCGTGCTACCTACCTTTTAGCGCCACACGTTTAAGACATTATGTTATTCCTCAAGGTGTGTCGTCCTTCAACATCGCCAATATCGCTAATGGTACTTTACCGAAACAAGTGTTTTTTGTGATGGTTCACAATCAAGCCATGTCACACGCCCCGGACAAAAACCCTTTCAACTTTCAACATTTTAATCTGTCTACTTTTAATTTAAAAAAGAACGGTCAATGCGTATTTCCCAGACCATTTCAACCTAATATAAACGAGGGGGACGCCATTGACTTGTATCGGCATTTATACGACAGTATTGGCATTTCGCACGGCAATCAATCCATCGGTTTAACGTATGAACAATATTTAAAAGGAAGATTTTTTCTAGCGGCCGATTTAACACCGGATCAATGTAATTCGTTCCACGTGCATCCAGAAAATTACGGAAATTTAGATTTAGAATTGGCTTTTTCCGTAATAACTCCTCATCCTATATACGTCCTGGCTTTTTCTGTTTTCAACTCCGGCATCAAAATAGATCAATTCCAACAAGTTATAAAAGGAACAAATTAAATCATGGAAAACGGATTATCAAATATCTTTTTATCCAATTATATTCAACCAAGATGTAAATATTTCATCGGGGTTTTTTCAAGCGATAATTTGCCGTCCGATTCGCTTAAGTTGCCTTGTTGCTTAATCACTAACTTATCAAAAAAAAATCAAAAAGGATCACATTTCATAGCGATGTATATTAACGGAAAAAATCAACTCTATTATTTTGATTCATTTGGTTTTTTACCGCCGATATGGAATCGATCTTTAATGAAGTTCTTACGACCTTGGATAGAAAAAAACTCATTCAAAACAATTCTGTCTTACTCCATTCAGGATTTTCATTCATTGTTTTGCGGCTGGTACGTGACCGCTTTTTGTTTATCCGTGGGCAACAATTTAATGTCTCCTCAACAATTTGTTAAAATATTTGTAAAAAAACCCAAAATAAAAAATGATGAAATTGTAACTCATTTTATAAAAAAACTTGAAAATAAACGATGATATATATTTTACTTTTATTATAATTTCAGGTATTTTCCCGGAAAAAGTAATTTTTTTTTAACAGCATCTGCATCAGTTGTTGAAAGTTTTTTTGATTTAGATCTAGTTTGTACGGGAGAAATAGTAAAAGTTTTCTTTTTTGCACCTCCTGATCCTGTTTTGAGGGATGACATTGAAGCTGAAGGGGACTTTGATGCTTGTGAAGAGACCGAGGCTATATCTTTACCGATTTTTTCTGTGTCAAATATAGACAATTCTTTCATATGATCTCTTACAAGGTGTTTGCCGAATTGCGCATCGTCAACATACTGCTTCCCGCATGCGCTAAAAGGACAAACTATTTTGCCGTCTGAATTTTTTTGTGTCAAAGCCTTTATAATAGGCGAATTTCGCCATTCTGGCACGTCAGAACTTAAAGTATCGTCCTTGCTTTTTGGTTTTGAAGCAGTATAAAACAAGTCTGGATCGGGTTCTCTTTCCATAACGGGAGTAGTGGGTGAAAACTGAGCGGTATTTTCTTTTTGTTGGGGAGTTTGAGCGGTTGTTGATCTTGAAATAGATTGGTACGTGCGACCCGCACTGCTATCGATTTGTACTGGCGGCATAACATTCGATATATTATCAGAACCAAAACGATACAATTTATCGCCGCTTTGATTCATTTTTTGCCTGTCTTGTAAATTTTTAAAATTAATGGCATTTTCAATGTAATTGGTCGTATTTGGTTTTTCATTCATAGAAATAAGTTCTTTTTTTGTTTCATTATCTTCTATATTTTTTATTAAAGAATGATATAGCCTTTTGGGGACTAAAAACATAGAGTATATTTCATCATTTGTTTTTCTTTTCACGCCTGAACTCATCCTTTAACGACGACGTTGCAAGCTCTTTTTTGCAATAATTTGAGCTAAAATAGGGACGATAATGCTGGCAATTGTTGATAAAGTTCCTAAAATTCCGCCCCTTTGTAGTATTATTCTTTTTTTTGAAATGTCGGAAGAGCGACGAGGCGGCGTGGCAAGACGTCTAAACTCCCCTAAATGAGCTCTTATTTTTTTCTGAAGTCGTGTTCGCACTTCGCCATGTAAGGGCAATTCACCGTTCAAAACGTAATGTAAAATACGACAAAGCAATTCAACGCCGCGATCGTCCAAATAATTTAAAAAATTTGCGCAATCTTGATGTTTTAATTTTTTTATTGCATTAAAAAGCGAACTAGCTTTTTCTAATTTTTTTGACATTTTAACAGTAATTGTTTTTAATTTTTCTTAAATAGATATGAAATTTTTAAACAGTAACGTAGGCTTTCATTAATCCTTCATAAGGAAAGATGTTACTTCGAATTCTGACTTTATCGTCTTGCTGTTGATGGAAATCTAGAAGAAGATATCCGTGACTTCGGCCGTTAACTGCTTCTCTATATGCTTTATTTAAAATTCCAACACGACCGGGAAAAATTTGTTTTGCCAAATGTGTGATGGCGCTTCTGTCCCGTGGATTGTTAAAAAGGATCATGTATTGCGTATTTATGCTCAATGTCCGTAAATCGCCTTTTTTGTCAAATAAATTTTGACAAAGAAAAACGGTGAAACAATTGTAATGATGAGTCAAAACCGTAAAAAAATGTTTTAATATTTGCCCAACATCGTCTAAATAATCGTCAAAAACAATCAATTTGGGCATTTTTCTCGGATATAATTCTAAAATATCTTTCAACTCTTCGATTGAATTTGGAATATTTTTGAATTTACGAAAAGACGGAAATTGCGTGTTAGAACCTTTGCCCTCGTTCATGTCATCTTCCATGTACTGATATGCTTTTTGCGGCTCCTTGTAAAACAACAACATTGTTTCAGGTGGAGTTGCAAAATACTCGTGTCGACGAAGCACTAAATGTTTTAACCACGTTGTTTTTCCGCTTGATGTTGGACCGACAACCAACATGTTGGACGGAATATTAAACCTCAAATCAAAACCGTTCATTTTTTTAATTTTAAAAAAGAAACTACAAAA
>CBDDTI010000111.1:0-6275 GCA_965233585.1 bacterium | reverse complement strand
GGAAGAAGAGATTATCCGCTTTTGCAAGCACTCACCTTCTTTACCTAAACGAGTGTAAGTTATTGGACTCCCATATCAAGCTTTGTGTTAAATGTTTGGTAGACAGTTCTACGGATTAACTTCCTTTTATGGGAACTTTTATTGTTTGCAGCTTTGAGGCTCTTTTGTTCCTAGAACAAAAGCTTGAAAGAACCGACGCTTAGCAAATTTTCGACCGCGAGATTCAAAATCTTCGTTGACGGCCGGATGTTAACAATATCACCCTTCTCGGGGTGGGGTAAGGAAATGCTGCTCAGAACGACGACAATTTTACCGGGGGGCGGAAGGGAAAATTTTTTACCTGACGCGCGGGCTGTCGAAATTTCCAGGTATTTCCCTTACTCGCGGAAACCGGCGAATGTGAACGTTCAGAAGCACGCTAAAAGGGCTACGGTTTGTATTCTAAAATACAAATGGAAAAGCGCAAAACAACTACAAGCAAAATCCAGTCATCAGATAAGAAACTGAAAAGTGATAGAGGTAATAAGCATTTTTTTGCTATAGGCAGGTGCTGCTATAAAGCAAAAGCCGCTGCGAGGAAAGCGGCCTATAGCTACCTGCAGCGAAGAACTACCGTATATCAGTTTACTGCCACTATCAATTATGCTTGAAATATCAGTAAACTGCTAGGAGGATTGAGTCGTTATTAAAAGTATAAGAAAACAAAAGCGTATTTCGTATTGCTTAAAAACCCAATTGTAGCCACGCCAGCGGACGAGGTACTGAAAAAGACCGTGAACGTCGGTACGCTTATCGAGCACTTTCGATACTTCATAAAACTTACTCATGTTCATTTGCTCTTCTCTCAATCAGAGATTGTCTAAAGTGATTATAACTTGCGTTTGCGAGAGTTTATATGCAAGCATTATGAAGAAAATTTTACGAGCCGGCTTTTCAAATGCAGATCAATACTCTCAATTAGTGAATGGTCCGCCGCCGTTAATCTTTGAATTGTCGCCTCGCGTGGGCAAGGATTAAAGACAAATCTGCGACAAACGTGAGCGCGCGCGAGGTAGGGAGTCGGAAAAAAAAATAACACCGGTTTGCCCAGGAAATTCCAAACCATTCATACTCATTTTTCTTTTTCACTCAATGAATGCGACGATAAAGATTTTTGCTTGAGAATTTTTGCTAAACCGGAGAATAAAATCACTGAAACGAAAAAAGGTGAGAAAATCACACCTATTGTTTTGCTTTTTTTGAGTTGTTTTTTGCAGTGGAACAATTGGCGCAAAGCGAAATCATTTTTAAAACCGTGAAAAGGAGCAAAAGAAAAACTTGTTTTCTTGCCGATCGACACAGTTCTATTTTAGATTATCGGTTTCGTAGATCCAGGCGCAATTGTTCGCCATGCACGAATTTTGAACAGAAGTCATTTTCAAAGTAGCATAGCGTATAAAGCATATTAAACTAAGATAAAACATAGGAGACGCTCCGTTCTTATCGCTTCCAACTACTCATCGCCACTTGCTCGCTAAAACATGAGCTAAAAAAAAAATACTTACTTGACGACTAAAAGAAAAGTTAAGTACAGTTAAGTTGTGTTAGATCGAAACATGCGCCCGGTTACTTTGTCTTCGTTTTCCCAAGTAGGCTACCGTTGGGAAAAAATTGTCACCAGCGGCAAGTTGCCGACTCAATCCGATTTGATCCGATTTTAATTTCGGGAAACAGGACGGAAAAATCCCTAAGGACACACAACAAAAGGCTTATTGTCTTCAAAAATTTAAACATTAACAATAGGCAAAGCTTGATATGCTGTTATCATGTAAATAGTGATCTTTCAGATCTTTCAAACGAATATAAATTTATATATGTTCCGAGATGAATTGCTAGCGAAAAAAATGATCTTGTGTAATTTTCTCCTAATAGGTTTTGTTCACTACAAGCTTTGTGCTAAAATATATTTGTTTTGTTCATCACAGAGCATGCTGGCACTTATCTTTAGGTGTGAGCAGGAGCTCCTGGTGTGAGTAATTTCTAGTGTCGTTGTTTCAGGGCGTTTAGGCGCAGTAAGCTGCATGCAGTCATCGACTGCCTATTTTTATGATATGTATGCGCCATCGACAGCTAGCATTAAGGGCACAAAATATTGATTAAATTGAAGATTAAATTTTAACAAAAACTAAACGTGACCATATGATTGCGAATCAATTATGGAAAATATAAAAAAAGCACTAAAACCAGTTCGTTTTTAAGATAGCATAGTTCTTAAAATCAATTGGAACGATTCCGGAGACGGTTCACTCACGGTTTTAAAAGACCAAAATGATATTTCATCAAGCCTTATGGACATTGTTTTCAATAGCACTTAAAACTAGTTTTGCTTCGTTTTTCGTACTATCTTTAATACCGTAACACTTCAACAGAAATTTTCTTGAAGATGCCGCTCTTATAGAAATGTTAACTCTTGCTGGGTCCCCTGTATTGTTCATGTAATTTTCCCCCCGTTTAATTTCCGCGTTTAAGTCAGGTGACTTTCGAGTGTGCACGTCTGCAATCGTAGTTGTGTGTGTGTGTGTGTGATTCATTCGAAGTAACGACAGATAAGACATGCAGCCTTTAGAAAATGTGTGGTTTGTTGGGATTTTGAAGAAAAATGAAAGCCCAACAGCGATCCGCGCGCGGTCGGTCCTGAAAAATGGCTGTCGATGGATAGGACGGATAAGACGGATGAAGACGCGGACTTTTGATGGAGTTTTGTACAACCAAACAAGACTGTAGCATGGAGCGGCTAAAAGTATTCCTACTCCCCCTTGGATGGGATGCTAGGCAGCGTAGCGTTAGCCCTAGCATTATATTTGCAGGTGCCCATTTATACTACAATCAACTCTCTCATAGCGACCACTTCTCGTAAGCGACCACCCCCGTAAGCGACAACTTTGTAAATAACCGTTTTGTTTCTCAAGCAAATACAGTTCCGAGAGCTCTTTCGTAAGTGACCGCGACCAGTTTTCACATATTCTTTTGTTTCGGAAAGCGACCACCCAACATCATGACGTATGATCGTTAGAAAATCTTCATTTGTTCGGTTTAGATTTCGATTAGGTGATTTTAGGTGATTTTAAGTAACAAGACCATAGCCAGAAATTCCGAACCGCGCGTGCGCAATAGACCGCAAGACTTAGAATTTTAACGGTATTTTAAACTTGCATAAGAATAGAAGGAAAAGTATGGAGAGTCATAGAAAACCGGTTTCTAAAATTCGTATTATGGACATAAACCGGCCATCCCAATGCCAGATGTAATGATACTCATCAGCACTTTCATTCCAGAATTAATTTGTTGTGGTAAATCAAAAACTAGTTGCGGCTTTTTCGGTTTTTACTTGGAGTGTTTCATTCCAAAGAAATGCCCTTTACAACTCACAAAATGGCGCCTACCTTCATAAATGCCCCTTTCCACGTCTTGACTCAGCCAAAATCCTCTCCTGGTATCGATCCATCCCAATGAAATTGTTTAAGTTCAAAGATGTCTTTCAACATTTACGGCAGTTAAGACTTTGTATACCCTGAAAATATTGCGGCTTTTTTAGCCTACTTTCAGCAAATATCAGCACATCCATGAACATTAATCTTACTTCGATCGCGCGGAATAAACAGTCTTGATTGCCTCTCTTCTTCGCATTAAATGCTCTTTGAAAACATTCGCCATTTTGATACCAATAGCTCAATGACAGATAAAAGGTTTGACTACAGGCTTCCCGGACCGCTTCCCCTTTAACACATAGACCAATCACACGCTAGCTTTATTGACAGGCTGACATGTGTGCTGGCGCGTAACAAAAATAAACACCGCCCACTTTGGTTCGGAATTTCTGGCTATGCACATATTGACAAGTACACTCCATTGTACTTTTCCCGAAAATTGCTGCATGTGAAAAAAAAAACAATAACTTAGTTTCTGTTTGCTTAATTTTAGCTGATAAGGTAATATCTTTATGTAATTGATCAGTCAATCTACCACTGGGCTTATTCTGGTCATTTTTTTCGTAAGCGATTACCTCCCGTAAGCGACTACTTTGTCTTGCACCATGGGTGGTCGCTTCTGAGAGGGTTGACTGTACTCTAGGATTCTAGATTCCAGGTTCGACTTCAATACCTCTCTGGTCCGTACTTGATTTCTCGTGAACATCATGTATGGCGTGCGCTTTAAATAAACTTGGATTCTCAGGCGAGGAGGATCATTTCGTTTTGGTGCAAAAAAGGAAAGTAATTACAACAGTAAACGGAATGCCCTTGGGCTATGACTGTTAAATAGTGGCAAGGTTTCAGTGTCTCACGAAGATCAATAGTGAAACTTACCAATCCACGCTAAACCTGTTTGGGTTGCTCCGATCTCTTGTCCAAAGGACGAGACGAAAAGCAGGCTCAGGAATAGCATGTACGACGTGGTGTGGTTGACACACTTGGCGTAAGGAAGTTCGTATAACTTCCTAATTTTCCAGCAGTAGTTATCTTGAAGTTTTCGACAGGAACAGCTTCTCCGAAACAATCGAACAGGAATATACACGAGACAAGTAATTGCGACAAGGAAAACATGAAGAAAGAGCCATAGGGTTTTTCTAACTATACCAGCATCTCGCCAATTTCGCCATCCAAGATAAACGATCTCGTTGAGAACAAATTGGCACTTGGGGCTTGCCACGAACTGAAATTAAAGCGAACAGAATTTAAATTACAAATTAGCAGTCTTTCAAAACAAAATAAGAGGAAATTAAATCTCACACGTATATACAAGCCTACTTTCCGTTTGTAAAAGTACTGCTGCCAGTCATTTTTCCTTCTCCGCGAATTCTTTCTACCGGTATTCCGATCAGCTAGGATTTCAAAGTAATCTTTTGCATCACACGTTTGTGCAAGCCTACTTCCCGTTTGTGAAAGTACTACTGCCATGCATTTTTCCTTCTCCGCGAACTTTTTCTATTCTTGGATTTCAAAGTAATAATCGCTTTGACAAACCGAATATTGACTTGTAATTATTTCTCGTGCCCGGTTTAGACGCGGAATCGTATGCTAATGAAAGGGAACAAAGGATTTTTCTCATTTGCATTCGTTTGGGCTTATGTAATAAAGCACGGCGTCCGAACTTGGCCTCAGATAGTTATACAATTGCTAATTTTGAATCTATTAGCAAGTGATGGCTTCGGCATGCGCAATAATAATAATAACAATAATAATAATAATAATAATAATAATAATAATATTAATAACAACTTTATTTAAGTGTCTAATGTATTTAACACTTGTGCTAATTGGCGACACTGTAAATAAATAAACAAATATTGCAAAAATACCATAAACTATTAAGAATCCTAGCTGGTGGGAGGCTGACCAGTTGGCTATTTACATAGCGCGATCGAGGTGTTGAACTCAAGACTACCGAGAACAAATCCAGATGATAGTAAGGTGGAGGATTTGAACCAGGGACCTCCAAATTTAAAATCCAGCGCCCTAAACCACTCGACCACGCTGCCTATACAATACAATACAATACAATACAATACAATACAATACAATTTTTTTCCTCCTGAAGTAGTTTCTCAGTTTAGTGCCTCCCTAAGAGATTGACTAGTACTGATGTTACTTGCTTGAACTAAAAAATATTGATAATTATATTTGCCTTCGGAACAAGAGCATACCCCCAGGAATGAATTCACTCCGTTGTACGGTTCTGAATTCACCATCAGGGAGTCAGGGGAATACTCACCAAAAGAAAAAGAATCCAATTAGAGCTTATACCAACCGATTTTCGTTGTTTATCAACAGCTATTCTAAGGAGACCAAGGCTCTGATGAAAATTTTCGGGCTTCCTTTTCAGTAAAGAACCATTTCCTTTGATATCCATGATTTCGTGAAGCTGGTTTAGCTCTGAAATGGGTACTTGCTCAACGACATCAATAGCGAAATTCTCATATTTCATCGCTCGTTGCCGGTAGTCATCTGGACTATAGTATTTATAGTGGCGCTCATACGAAGCGAGTTTCTCCAGGAGATAGGCGTCATTAAAGGCAGCTTCAATGATGTCTGCAAACTTGCTTTCTTTACGTCTTATTCCTTTCTTGTACTGGGAATTGGGATTATTCCTCCACAGCCATTCCAGACAGATGTACAGTGGGTTGCTAAGTATATCGATCCATCTCCGTTCTTTTTGGCTTCGCAATTCTTTCTCTTCTTCTAGGTCGCATTCATCACAGTTGAAAATCCAACATACCGAGCTCCTCAATGTTTCGCACA
>CBDDTI010000110.1:5000-10069 GCA_965233585.1 bacterium | reverse complement strand
TGTAACTTACAGCTATCATTTCTGGATTATGAGACAAATTTAGGGGATAACATTCACATGCAATTCTTTCGAGTGCAACTGGATTGGAGTCCCCGAAAACTCTCGCTTTTGACAGAGCATCTTTTTTGGATTTGTTTTCATAAATCTGCAAAGTGGCTTTCACTTGTTTGTGCATGACCTTTGCTTTGCGCTTCAATACTAGTTTTCTTTTCAATTTTTAAACTTATTGTTTTTAATATGCTGAATGAAAACGTCTTCCTTACACTGATGAAAAGTGAAGAAGTGAAGAAAATTGGAAATTGTTGCTGTCTCATTCTCTTCTTCATAAAGTTTACTGAACTTGGATGCACACAAATGTATTAACGAAAGTAATTGAACATGTTGAGTGAAAAGTGTTCAAGCTCGGATGCAGGTACATGTAGGCTGTCACTGAATTCTTTCATTTGTCTTACGATTAGCTAATTCATCGTCGTATTCTTCTATTCGAAGAAATATGGGTATTTAACACGTTTTCTTTTGGTAGTTTAAGCTGCAAATAAATTTGCCAGCTTTTGAAAGCAAAAAATATACGGCTTGGACTGTTCCCATGGAAACGGTCCATATGGTAAAATCCTGACCAAAAAAGAACCAATCAGAATGCTCGGATTTACCTTGCCTTACCGAGCCACGAAGCCATGAGGTTAATATCCACCACTTTCCTCAACACTGAGGTGAATAATTGTTTTAGTATATACCACACAAGCTCAATAACTAGCGACCCAAAGAGTACAAGTAACTTTATTGTGACAGTATACGGGCAAAAGCCATTTTGTTTTTCTTCAGCTGCTCAGAGGTGAATAGTATGTGGCTAATCACCTCCGAGCTAGCCAATCAGCGCACGTGAAAAGTACTATTCACTTGTGTGGTATATACCAAAATGAACTATTTTTATACTACATAAAGGCTTTACCTTTAATATAATGCCTTTTTGTTGACAGATTCCTGAAGAACTGTAAGCGATCTATAAAGTAGAAGAAGATACAAAGTATCATCTGATGTCATTTGGAAATTAATACCTTTAAGTTCTATCAGTGTGATAAAATGTTGGTTTCTTAAGTATAGCCAAAACAAGAGATTAATATGTGTTTTGTAAGGAACAAGTCAAGAGCAAAGTATTCACCAAGAAACACATAACTATATACTGTAAAATAGTATACTGCACCCTTTTATTAACTAGCGACTGGATGAAGTACTGTGTATGCTATACATATATAGAGACTGTTGTCCTCTTATGGAATCTTAAAGTGTCTATACGGCCAACACGGTTTTCAAAGTTATGGTACATGTACTGTAGCTTTATAATGTGTTAAAAGGTATTCTAAGAAAACAAATTGGATTACGAGATTTTAACGCCCTAAGATCAAGGTTTAAAGCTTCCACTTCAGCCACGCTCAATGAAATTGACCGTTAGTCAGTGCAGAAAAGGGTTTGGGTTTCTGAATGGGTCAAGTCAGGAATCACGAAATCCTTCTAGTTTAGGTACCTGTTGTTTCAGTATATGTAGTGGTAATGAGTTTTCCTCGACAAAAAAACACACAAAATGAAGTTGGCAAAGCAATGCGGTCGTCAAGATAGCAAAATAAAAACATATTCCTGAAGTGACGTCATTCAAACAAACAAAATGAAGTTGGCAAAGCAATGCAGTCGTCAATCTAGCAAAGTAAAAAAACATATTCCTGAAGTGACGTCATTCATCACCAATCTTTCATTATGCAGTCAACTTCATTGGGCATGACCAAAAGGGGAAATTTAAAGCTTGATTTTATGGCAAAAAGCATTGGAATTCACTTTTTTGGGTTTGAAAACATTTTAAATGTTATAGAGAAACTAAAGCCTAAAAAATCCTTTTTGGCCGTAGGGACACGTTAAATGTATATGAATACATATGCACACATATGTACACTTTATACAAAAAAGTAAGAAGTGGCTGTATTTTTCTACATTTTTGATCTAGCAATTTTGAAATTAATTTATATTAAACAAGACGCATATCTGCGTGAACTTGGGCTTCTTTTCTGGCATATCCAGCTGTGAACATCAGATTTTTGACATGATGAAATCTCAGTTGTCTTTTGTTGATTCAGTTTACAGCTAGCCGATGTTTCGGTCAAAAAATTGCAGAATTAATGCCTGAGAGCTAAACTTTGAATGGGAACATCTTTTTCGAACTTTTCTGACGTGGTTTAGACTAAAACATTACCTCGGCGGGCTAGAAAAGAGAACGAAACAAAATGCAGAACAAAAATCATAACAGGCCATAATATTATTCACCGCGTGGCCGCCATCATGAAAACTAATCAATGAAATCAGCCAGCTGACTTTTCGGTCAAAAAAATTTCAGAATTGATGCCTGAGAGCTAAACTTTGAATAGGGACATCTTTTTCGAACTTTTCTGACGTGATTTAGAGTAAAACATTACCTCGACGGTCTAGAAATGAGAATGAAACAAAAAAACAGAACGAAAAGCATAACAGGCCGTAAATATTATTCACCGCGTGGCCACGTTCGGCATGAAAACTAATTAAAGTGCCTATGAAATGAAATTTTAGCCCCCTTTTTTATTCCAGAAAATTGAAGTCCATGTTGCACTGATTCATAATTTTTGAATTCAAGCTCTGTTCCGGCACGCAAAATAATTTTTCTATCCCTCCAAAGTTAGCAAAAAATGCAATTTTCGTTTTCCGAGGCCTGGAACTACATGTAGTGACGTCATAAGGTGTGTAAGTTTCGATTGCTTCACTTTGAGTCAGTGTATTTCCTACAAAGTTGCCACTCACTGAGCCGTCTTTTCAGCTGTTTCATTCAGTGGAAAATGTTCTCAAATGATGAATTATCCAGTGATACATCATCTTTGTGTGATGTTGAGTCGCTGCAGTTAGCGGTAGAAGGGGAAGGTTCTTTTAATTCGATCGTTCAGCGCTAATCGAGTCGGGTTGTGGAAGAAGGAGATGTGACGGAGGAAGACGAGAACGACGAAGATGGTATAAGCTTTGTAACCTAGGAATCTCAATTCGAAAGCAACGAAACAGCCTTAAATTGGTAAACTATAAGTCTGCCATACGAATGTTGTGCCGCGTAGTACTATGAACACAAATGGTGGAACAGAGAATTAACTCTGAAGTGTAAATTAAAGTGCTATGTGAAACCCATGAAGGACCCACTGGGTGTTAGCCCTAGTAAAGGGAATCAGGGAACCACACGAGGTAAAGAAAAAATTCTTTTGACCTCAGTGGAAATTGAACCCACGACCTCCGGATAAGATCTACCGTTACTCTGCCGACTGAGCTACGAGGTTGGACAGAGAAAGTCGGGGACAATTTTTATTTTATTTTTTATTTTATTTATTTATTTATCCAGGGGCATCCAATTTAGCAGAGCTAGTTTAAATGGAGCCCTGACAAAACACAAAAACAAAGACATTGAAACATTAAAATTAAACAATCAATTAAGTTAACATAACATTTAACGCAGGTGTTACTGTTTAAAGTGGCGCTTTAGCTTAATTTTGAACTCACTGAGGGTATCTACTTGTTTAATGATTCTCGGTAGGGTGTTGTACGTGCGAGCACCATTTATTCTAAAGCTACCTTGATATTTGGTAGTAAATCGCGGCAAAGAGAAAGTAAGGGTACATATGAATGTTGTGCTGCATAGAACTATGAACACAAATGGTGGAATAGAGAATTAACTCTGAAGTGTAAATTAAAGTTCTATGTGAAACCCATGAAAGACCCACTGGGCGTTATTTACCACCTAAATCGTCCCCGACTTTCTCTGTCCGACCTTGTAGCTCAGTTGGCAGAGTAACAGTAGATCTTATCTGGAGGTTGTGGGTTCAATTTCCACCGAAGTCAAAAGAATTTTTTCTTTACCTTGTGTGGTTCCCTGATTCCCTTTACTAGGGCTAACGCCCAGTGGGTCTTTCATGGGTTTCACATAGCACTTTAATTTACACTTCAGAGTTAAGTCTGCCATGCCTTCTTTGTAAGAAAATGGTGAAAGCGCTGTTCGCTTTGGCAAAACAGTTAAAGTGGTACTTCGACCAAAAATATTTTAACTGGAATTTTCTTATTTATTGGTCTGCCATTACTAACTTTAAAATTTTGAGAGAGCTGGGACGAGGAGAAAATGACGTCAAAGACTCACTAGTTTAAGAATGCAATGCGTGTGTACGCGGCTGAATTAATATGCAGCACAGGAGTTTTGGGCTTTCAGACTTTTAAACCCGTGTTTTGCATATATAATAAATTGCGTTTACACGCTGAAATGTTAAGCTAGTGAGTAAATGACGTCATTTTCTCTAGATCCAACCCTCTGATGTCCTATCGGTCAGTTTTGAACGGAGTAATGGCGGACCGTGAAATCCAAAACTTACACTTAAAATAAACAGCCTTCGGATGAAACACAAAGCTCAAAATTTTGCCAGTTGGATGTCTAGCGAATACGCTTTCAAAATCGGAAGGAAAAAAGGAAATGATTTTTTGATCATAGTACCACTTTAACCTGATGATTTATTAAACCACTTTTGTCGCGCTGTTGTGTTGCAAATCTCACACACATGCTGCAAACATCAATTTTCAACCAAACGCATGTTCTAGTCGCTTCAAACAGTATATACCTCTCCTGTTTCCTAACCCTAATCCTTTATTAAATCCTTTGCCAGTTCTCATTATTTTACTAAATCCATTGCCAGTTCTCGTTGCGTTGAAGATACTCCTGGAAATACTCTCGTTCACACGCTCGTTGATGATAAATACTCACCCACTTGTTGAGTGTCTCGAAAACTCAGACCGAAAAGTAAAACAATAATTCCGTGTGTGATAAGTGATAAATTTGGTTTATAATTATAGGGCAAGCCAAGCACGATTCGATACAGTCTACTATTTTAGTGATCCTACCACCGTGGGCTGTTTTTCGCTATCTCTCTCCCGCCCTCAGCAGTTTCTGCCTATATGATATATCAACATTTAATATGTCAACGAACGGTAAACAAGACGTCTTGAAGCAACCTGAGGCAAACACAGATTTG
>CBDDTI010000109.1:0-36007 GCA_965233585.1 bacterium | reverse complement strand
ACGAAGTTTGGCACAAGCATACAAAGCATCATACGCAGAAGACTCTCTTAAATCCTGAAAGGCTCTTTGAATCTCTTTCTCCACAAAAGAAGAATACCAGAGTCTTTTGTGAGATTTTTTAAACTGGCAATGCTCCAAAATCAGTCTTTGAATCGCTTCACCTTCTTGTCCGCAGTCTCCTGCATTGATGATGACCTCTGCTTGCTTTACAAGCTCCTTGATAATCTTAAATTGTTTTGCCTTTTGAGGAATGACTTGAGTTTTTAACTCATCAGGCATCAGAGGCAAGGTCTCCAGTCTCCAATCCTTCCAATTCGCATCTTGTCCTTCAGGCTCTAACGTCTCTATCAAGTGTCCAATCGCCCACGACACACAATAACCATTGCCCTCTAAATAACCCTCTTTCTTACTCTTTGCTCCAACGACTGCTGCAATCTTTCTAGCAGCATCAGGTTTCTCTGTTAATATCAGTTTCATTGTCAAATCTCGTGTTAAGGGTTAGAATAGTGCATTTATGAAAGCATGGTTACTACTTTGGGTTGCAATTTTAGCATCAAGTACTGGTAGTCTGGTGACTTGGCTTGTGAGCAATCCTGCACACGATTTGGTTAAACATGGTCTGTATTTGTTATTTTTAAGCATCATGTTTTTGATTATTTTGAATATTGTTTATATTTCTGTATTTTTTAAAGGAGCAAAAAGATGATTTTGTCTATCACAGGAACACTCATTGCGCTGATGCTAACAGGTTGTCTTGTTTACGCTTATAAAAAGGGGTTACTGACACACTCACAAGAAGACTAAAAAACTTCTTGAGCAGTAAATTGTCCATTGGAGATTCCTGTTTTGTAGAGAGTGGCAGTGATTCTCCTGCCTTGTTGTCTGGTCATCTGAATGACATACTGCACGGTTGAGCCAACATAATTGATGAGTCCTGAATCTGATGCTCCATCTAAGATGAGGTTCTGTCTCATGGCATCTAATGCTTTGAGAGGAGAATCTGCATGCAGAGTGGTCAGCGTCCCAGAATGTCCAGTATTAGACAGTCGTAAATAAAATTTAGTAGAGGCAATGGTCAGCTCTCCAATGAGAATCCTGTCAGGTCTCATGCGAAGAATTGAATTTGCCAACTTAAAATACATCTGTTCATCTTTAGACTCACTAGCCAACAAACAGACTTTGTTAAGATGAGGAATGTTGAGTTCTCTCATGTTCTCCAATGAGATGATTCTTTTTTCTAAGGGAATCGCAGTAATTAAAGAGTTGACACAGGTTGTCTTGCCTGTGGACGTTCCACCAGCAACGACAATGTTCTTAGCCTCAAGAATCAACTGCTTCACTGCATCAGCCTGCTCCCCAAAATAAAACTTCAGAGGAAAAACCCTTGTGTTTCCTACCCGAATAGAAATAGAAATGCTAGACTCCACAGCATTTGCAATCACGCCTTGAATCCGAAAACCATATTTGGGTAAATAAGTAGAAAGGATAGGGTTCTGAATAGAAAACTCCTGCCCCGCCCAGTTGGCAATGTTGAACAGCATTGCCTCAAGCCTCTCCAAAGTCAAAGAAGGGTCTTTGAACGATTTGATTTTTCCATTTTCCGTTTCTAGCAGAATCTCACCTGCTTGGTTGATCATCAACTCTACGACTCCTTTCATGGTTAAGTATTTCTCAATCGGTCTTAAAGTTTCCTTGATGAATCCTTCAAGTTGCATCAGTTCCTTTTTCCATCAAGACCATTATCCACCCTCCAGTTTCCGTAAGAATCTTGATCTCCTTCTATCTTGGAGGTATTGCAAAGGTTACTGAGAGACGGATTGGAGGGACTGGGAGCAGAATTTAAATGTGCATTTCTGGAGTCAAAAGAACTACTTCCCGCACTTTTGTATACCTTAAAAGACGTTCCCCACTTGGTTTTAGCATAGGCATCTAATTTGATGTGATCGTAATCATTGCCAAAGGAGCTAGAACTTTGTTGGGCAATGTTGTAATTAGTCGGGTAGGAGTAAATGATCGCTTTTCTAAAGCGTGAACCACACTGAATTTCATACTCATTGGTTTGAGAGAAATGATAGGTGTATCCAACAGTCTTTGTTTTATAAATATCGCTATAAGCACCACAACTTGCCACGCGCCTCGGAGAAGAATGAGTCTGACTCTCAGGATAGTAATAACGCATCCTGTAGGGGTAGTCTGTTTGTGAATCTGAATGAGCATACCTACTACAATTTACTTTTGCATAAAGATACCTTTGAGTGATAGGAATAGAGGAGGTGACTTGTCTGGTATGAGTTTGGTTAATAATCCTAAAGAAGTTTTGATGCCAATATTTGGCAAAGACATGTCTAGTGGAGTGATTGACTTCAATGTTAGAAACATCACATTTTTTGGTGGGAACTATGTATTTCTTCGTTCCAACTACATTGGCATCTAGTAAAACATTGAGAGAGGTTTGAGGAAATTGAATATACGACTCAATCTTAGGTTTGGAATAACCTCGTTCTCCATAAGAAGACGCTCTGGCATGCTGCCAACCACAGAGTCTTTGAGTATAAGTAGAAGACGGACGTTGTGCTTTCACGTTGCAAGACACCAACTCAATCTCACTGGCACCGTGCTGATAGATCCATTTCGTGTTTAAAAACGCTTGGTTGACATTGTCATTGTAGTTGATAGGAGACGATGCACATAACTTTTCTTTTCCTGAATCTACTGTCAAAGAAGGCTCACATTGTCCAAGCCACGTGACAATTCCTAAACGGTCATTGTAATAAAGTCTTTTCTGCAAGATGACTTTGGTCGGATTAGCCAGTTTGATGGGTTGGCAAATGTTGTGATTGTCTTTGATCGCATACAACGTTCCAGTCTCTACACAATCAGAGACATAATGATCCTGCGCCCCGTCATTATAATAGGCTTTGGCAAGTTCTCTGACTTTTCCTGCTACTGTGTCCACTCTCACAGAGCATTTGGAGTAATCCCATTGAGAGTTGTAGGTTTTGGCAGGGTCAAAGACACAATCAGAAATCTTGGTTTCAGTCTGTCCATCTAACTTGACATACTTCCTGTATTGTTTGACCACTTTCAAAGTTTTTGGATTCCAAAAGACAGGACATTCTGCATATTTTTTTATGATCATAGAATCTGGAATCGCTGTGAGTTGATCAGTTTCGTGACAGTGCAAAACAACCACTCGTTTCTTGGTATTGGGGTCAATGTAATAGATTTCTTGTTGAGCGACCAACATAGAATTATTGAGGGACAACTTGGGTGGACAAGTTCCAGTGGTCTTTTGGAGGTCATATTGTATATTGGAGGTCAAGCAAGCACTGATGTATCTTTTCTCAATGCCTGTGTTGTAAAACAGTTTGTTTTTTAAGATGGCTTTCATCGTGAAGGTGTTGTAATCATTCTTACAATCAGCAAAATCTCTCTCAATGGGATAAAACTGGCTCTTATCTACCAGACAACTGCTAATTTCTTCTTCTTTTCCTCCTAGATTTAAATAGTTTTTGTATTGTCTGTAAACCTTCATGTTGGGGACATCATAGAGGTCTGCACAGGTGTATTTTTTGACCAATTTCTTGGGATCAATGGGAGTGGAGTGATGAGTAGATTGACAAGTTTGAGCAATTTTTTTAACTCCTTTGTCATCGGTGTAAACCACAGCTTGAAACTTGATGATGCTCATCTTGTCTTCAGAAAGCCGATCACGGCACATGGCAGCATCATTTTTGAGAACATACCGCCTAAAAGTCTCCAAGCAAGCAGAGACAAAGACATCCTTCTGGCTATCATTGTATTTGAGTCTTTTTTTGATGATGGCTTGCATTTGATTGAAATCAAAACGAGGAGAACATCCTTGATCAGTCTCTACCATGTCAAAGAAGTTGCTGTCTTTTTGGCAGTTAGAGATGTAGGTCTTGCTTTCTTTGATTTGGACAAATTCTCTATATTTGGGATAGGCACGTTTGGCAGCAAAATCCAAATGAGCCTTACAAACTGAGAAGTCTTTTTGAATGTCTGCAGGAGTCAAATCGTGTTCCACAGAAGAGACTTTGCAATCTTCTACGTTCTTTCTCTGTCCGTTTTGGTCAAAGAAATAGACAGACTTCCGCAACACCATTTTGCGATTGTTGACCATTGGGTCACAGTATTTGGAATCAGAGATGTGAGCAAAGTAGTTGTTTGGGTCTTTTTGACAAGCAATGACCACTTGCCTTTGTCCGTTCTTGTAATAGACATCTGCATATTGCCTGTATGACTTCTGGGCTTGTTTGTTGTGAAAGTAACTACATTTGTCATATTCCCTGACAATCGGCATCGGTTTAGCAGTGTCATCTTGCCACGAACCAATCACTTTCTTCTGGTCTCCGACTTTGATGTAATGCCTCATTCTGCGATAGACCACTTTGTTAGCATGGTCTATTCGGTCTTTATCAGAATACTCTATGAGATAATCATTTTGAGTGAAGGTCTGAAAGTCATCAGAAGCCATGCGACAGTCTGTAATGGTCTGAATAGAACCAGTGCCGTCCACATAGTAGGTTTTTTTGGTGGTGTAGGCTCTCTGCTGACCTGCATCAAAGACAGGAGTGCAGTCAAACACAGCTTGTAAATGAGGATAGATGATTTTGGAGTCTGTACAGTTGACAATGTCCACTCGTGAGCCTGCATCAGAGACATAGTATTTTTTCTTCTGCATGATGGTTCGTTTGTTCTGAAAGTCATGTCTGGGACTGCACCCTTGAAAAGTTTCCAGCAAAGCAAAGGTTCTGTCATTCTGGCACTCTTGTCTGACCTTCTTGCCTGAAGAATAGGACAACACTTTTTGCTTCCTTGTGATGTAAGCAACATCAGTGATTTGAGCATCACAAGTTTCATGAGTTGTCTCTGTCAACGTGTCTATTGCTGTTGCATCATTTCTTTTTTCTTCTTGTTGTTCAGGAGTATCTTTTTCATCATCATCATTCTTTTCTTCTTGTTTTTCTTTTTGGAAAGACCTTTCTGGAGTGCTTTGAGTGCCTTGATTTTGAGTCATGTCCTGTTGATTTGGAATGGAAACAGGAGAGGTTGCAGTTGCAGCATCAGGATTGTCAGCAGAGTCTGTTAATCCCTGACTTTCTTTTGGAGCAGAATTTGAAGCAGAGGGAACAGATGAATCTGAAACACCTGAATCTTCCACTTCATCTACGACTGCCACTGCTAGACTGGGATCATTGAGCGATTCAAAGTCTCCTGTGATATTGAACTTGAACCCTCTGGGTAATTCTTGGCTTTGAGTCTTAAATTGAGACAAAAATTCACTGGGAGCGGACTTGCCATTGACTTTTGTCCAGTTGATTTTAATCCGCTGTGTCCCGTTCAACTGCTCCACAGCAAGTGTTCCACTAAACGACAACGTCTTCTGCTGGAACAACACATCTCCTAGTGCTTGCTCCTTGTCTTTCAAAAAAGTCTCTTGGGTCAGTGTGATTTGTAAGGTTTCTGCGACCATCGTGAATCCATAAAAGATGAGTACGAGGCAGGACGTGAGTTTTTTCATGGTGTTCTCCATATAGAATGTTAAAGTTGAACTTCTTGAGCTTCAGAAGTCTGATTGTTCAGATTGGGTTTAAAAAAGATGTCATTCTGTAAGAACAACAACAGAGATGTTCCTGCTTCTATCGTGATGACAGGAGCAATGTTGATGTTGTTTCTGATAATCTCTTGAATCACTTGAGAGTTGGTTTGTCTTTGTTCTTGTTGCCATTGTCCATCAAAGATTTCTCTACCTGCTTGTGATGAATTGTTGGCAATGAACTGTCTTAAAGCAGCATTGCTAGCAGAGTTAAGAGTAGAAAACATCAATGGAATCCCAAACTTCTCAAAGTAGTGATTGTCCACGTCTCCAGGGACTCCTGTGGCTCCAGAGGCATCTGCTCCCAGTGACGTCTTTCTAAAAAGAATCAAATCGCCATTGGGTTTGACCACTCGCTCAATCACTAGAGACAAACGATCATCTCCCACTTTCGCTAGGGGCTTGTAATATCCGCTGGCTTGTGAGCCTGCTGGAATCAAAACCAAATTCCCATGAGACCCATACACATTCCTCGTAATCAACAACAACGCTTTGCCTGCTAGCTTAGACACAATCCGATTCCTCGTGATGGCAGGGATAAACTTCTCCTTCGTGATGACTCTCGTCAAATCAAAGGGGTAAGTGTTTTCATCTTTGTCCACATTCCAATCTTCTGCCTTGTTCTTGTCTGTCTCCTTTGTAGCACTTTGAGAAGATTCACTACTAGCACTCAAAGACGTCAACACCACCGTCTCATCAAAAGCTTGCTTCTGTGATGACTTTAAAACCTTTGCAATCGCTTCTGCTTCTAATTCCTCCTTGCTTTTGACAAAGACTTCTTCTTCTTCAATGATTGGAGTCTCTGGTTGCTGGACAGGCTTTTCAGGTATTTGTGCTGGTTGCGGTTCTGGTTCTGGTTTCTTCGCAACAGGCTTGGCAGGTTTCTTTGGAATCACCTTTTTCTTTGGAGTAATCTGTTTTTTCTTCTTTTGAGGCTTGGCTGAGACTGGTCTCTTTTTTTCCTTTTTTTTAGGAGAGTTTTGAACGACCACCTCATCAGGCAACATCTCTTCAGAATACGAACTCTCAAACTGAAAACTCCTCTCTGTTTGTTCTTCATCTAAATACACCCAACCTAAGAAACCTCCAATCATTGCCACTGCTCCCCCTGCATACATCAAGATTTGATTCATACCTTCCTTTTTGTTAGAATGCTGTTTTTGGAACGAGGAGTGATTTTAGCAATGAATCTTGTCATGTTAGGCGTGATGTTAAGCAAGTTTTATTAAGACAAATCTCGTTCTTTGTTGTGTGTGTCTTTTTGGATACAGATGTATTTCTCTCCTTGTCTCAAGACCCAAGCCCTTCCGATCTGTTCAGCAATGAGGTATCCCTTGACCACTCTCAGGTTAGCAGGGACTTCTTTTCCTTCTGAATCCACCATGAACAAAGCAGGGAGTTCCTCCACCTTGTCTAAGTTGTCCTCTTTGCTGATTTTAAAATAAGTCCAGAATCCATCATCAAAGACTTTGGTTGGGGGGATCATGTTTTCATTGAGATAGATGACATATCTCCAATCAAGGTCTTGTCTGCTTTCTAGTTGTCTTCTTGTCGCATTGTCAATGTCTCTCAAGTAATCGTTGACATTCTTGGGAGTTTTGGGAGATTTCTTTGATTCTTGAGTAGGTTTGATGGGTTTTTGGTTTTTGGTGAGTGTCTTGTCTTGAAGAGATTCAGGCTGTTTGGCATGGATATAGACCACATTGAGAGGTAAGAAAGGACTTTTGACATTGTCCACTCGGATATAAAAGTTATAGATGTTGCCTGATGTTCCAATGATAGTCAGATTAGAATCTGCTCCTGCGAATTTATTTTTAATCACTCCTACGTTCTTCTTATCCAGCACTTCAAACTGAAACAGATGAGTATCTCCCAAAGTGAAGGCATAGATTTGCTCCCACTTTGGCAGTTGAATCACTGCTGTCATAAAGGAACGTAATCGGACTTTGTAGGTATGCTGGGGATCATATCTATATATAATGATATTGCTATCAGGTTTTGATTGATTAAATGCTTCTTGAATCCTTTTGATGTCATCTACATAAAGATGTAATCCTCCTATTTTAGGAGTGTTTTGTTCTGTGTCTTCATTTTGAATCATGGGAGCATTAGCATCTGTTCCAATTTGTTGAGCTAAAACTCCTTGAAAAAAGACATTTACCAAACAAAAAAAGGTTACCAGTTGTTTAAGTGTCATAAAAAATAATAAAAATTGAAATTTTGTTTTTTGCTTAAAATTCTTTTTAGATAAATGATAAGAATTATTATCAATTATATAAAAACACCGTAATTCTCTAATTTGCTCAACATGAAGTGTCTCTCTAAATCAGTCTCTTTGCCTGAAAACTTGTGTGCCAACATCAAAAACTTTCAAGAGATCAACAAATTTAATACTTTTTCTGAAACGATTGTCTATTTGCTCCAGACTGCTTTGGACTCCAGAGCAGAGATCAATCGGACTCATTTTGACCAGTGTCATGCTGACTATGTGGACACTTTGATTGTGATTAGAAAAATCGGAACACTGCTGAACACCATCATTCGCAACATTTATATTCGCAAAATAGAGCCAATGGAGATTAACTTTCAGCAACTTCAGTCAGCCATTGAAGAATTAGAAAGCCAGATGAAAGAGGCGATTGTGAAATTAGATGCCATTGAAAAAGCCTTAAACATTCAGAACCAATGAAAGCAGGTCAGTTAGTTGTCTATGGTCGGGGGGCTTTGTTTCGTCAAAATCCTTTTGGCATAGATGAGGAAATCAAACGATGGAGAAAGGGAAGAAGAGGGAAACAAGACTATTCTTATACGATGCCTGTTGTCTCTTCTGCCCAAAAGAAAAGAAGGCACACAGGGTCTTTTGAGCAAGGTTTGTTTGATGACTCTTTTTCAGAGACTTCAGCTAAACAAGTGTTAGTCAAAGCCATCTGGCATCACAAATATCAAAAACCTGATTCGCAAGGAAAGACATCAGAAAGTCAGAAAGTCTTTGGCTATTTGTCTAAAGAGGATTCCAAAGAACAAACTGAATTTGACTATTACAGCAAGGAACAAAAAGCCTTCTGTTTGGTGGGAGAACATGGGCAGCGACTTTCAAAGGAAGAGTTTAGGCAGCTTGGTGCGTCTTGGGATTTGAAGAACAAAGGAGAAGAAGGACGCACGGCTGCTCATCTCATCTTTTCTCTTAATGAACTTCCCAATTCAAAGAATTGTCTCATCATTGAACAAGCCATTAGGAAGATTCAAAACGCTTATGCTGATGAGGGCTTTGACACCGCCTTTGCTGTCCATCAAGACACCCAGAATGCTCATGCGCATCTCATCATCAGAGCCAGAAACAACCAAACCAAAGTCAAGTTGAGACTGGGCAAAGCAGAACTCTTTGCGTTGCGGTATGAGTTTGCCAAGTCTGTTAGACAAGCAGGTTTGAGTTATTGTGCCACCAAATCCAATAGTCCTGAATACCAAGACTACCAGCAAGAAAAGTCTGACCAGAACTATTTGAAATCAGTAGCCAAGCGGGATTTTGGAGCAGTGGGAGAAAAACTGATTAAAAAATCCTTCATTGAACAACACGATGAGGGACAAGCAGGACAGCGGGCAACTGCGATTTTGAAAGATTTTAGGAAGTCGCTCAAAGGAGATGCAGCAGCTCATCAGTCTTTTCAAGACTCTCTGGCTGCTTACTCCAGACAGCTAGAAAAGTTTGAAACCAAACAAGCACTCCAAGAAGCGTGTCCTAGTCTCAAACCTGAACATGTCAAGATGACCGTAGATTATGCCTTTGCAATGGAGGCAAAGGCGTTGAAACAAGCACGTTCTGAACATGTCCCTTCGCTTGAGAAGTTGCAACGTGCTAGGGCTTTCAAAGAGAGTTTGATGTTGCTTTCACAAAAAGGCTTGCCTGTCCATCAAACCGTGGCAGTGTTCCAAGCCATCACTGATTTTGGACAGAGGCAAGATGAAAATAAAGCCGTTGCTCAACAAATCAAACAACCCAATCCCTACGGAGACTCTGGCAGAATTTACATGCAAGACCAACTCAAATGGTTTCAAAAGTCAAACGACCCCAACAAAAGAAAACGAATCAAACAAACCATTGACTTTGTCCTTCAAGGACAGATGCAGCAAGAAAAGCTGGATCGTCATGCCTTTGAACTCCTCAAAGAACAGCACACCAAAGACAAGTTTCTTGCTGAACGCAAAGCCTTTTATCAGAAACGACTTGCCCAGAACGCAGGTGTCTCCCTAGAGCAAGTCAATCAACTGGATGTCATCTTTGACCAATACTTCTTGAACAAAAAACAGAACAGATTCCAAGCTGCTCAGCAGTTCTTTCATACTCTCAAAAACTATCAGTCTGCTTTAAATGACCCGACTAAACTCAAAAAATTCAACTATGCCATCAACCAACAAAAAACAGTTCAGGATTCAAAAGAAATATAAACAGAGTCTCTTGGCTCATCAAGACCTGATTATCAGCACTGCCAGACTCATGTTACAGAGGCAGGACTTGCTTCAATCCCATTTGCAAAACAAAGCAGAACAAGACCTGACCACTGTCATTTATTTAAAATTGTCTGATGAAGGACTTCAAGTGATTGAGCAACTTAAACACCTCATGCAGTCCCTCACTGAACGAAAAATTTCTAACCGACAAGCCATTGAAGCCATTGCTTGTCAACTCTTATCTATCTATGGAAAAACTTATGAAAACCATTAAAAAACTACTGTTGATTGGATTCTTGTTTGGAAGTCTCAACTTTGGGGGAGGCATTGACGCACTGGCTCAAGGGGGTGAACTCCCTTTTCTCACCAAAATTGAGAAGAAACTATCAGTCATCACCAAAGCACTCAGGGGAGGATTTGCCAAAACTCTCACCACCATCGTCATTGTCATTGTTGGCTTTGGCTGGTTCTCTGGAAGAATCAACAAAGGCTTTGCCATCACTGTCTTAGCAGGAGCATTCCTTGTCATGTTTGCTCCAAACCTTTCAGACTGGCTTTTTACTGAATAGGTTTTTGTTTTGCCAAATTTTTCTGTAAGGAACATTCCTATTGCACTCATAAAATGAGACCAAATAATGAAAATAATTTGAACATCTATCTTTTGAAAGGTTTGACCTTCTATCAAGTAACCCATTAAGTAGCCAAAGCCAATCAAACTAAAAACAAAGTAAGTGGTAAAAATTTTATTCAATGATGCCATTCAGACAGCCTAACAAACTTCTATTTAAAAGACAAAATGCTGGAGTTTTTGAAAAAAGAGTTTTCCGAAAGTCAGTGGTTGAATCCTTTCAAGAATTGGCAAGGGTTAGAAAGTCCGCAACTGCCGATGTTGTGCTTGTTCTCTGATGCCTTGATTTTGAACAAAGATGAGACTGTGTCTTGTGTGATGAGTCTTGCAGGGGTGGATTACAATGCCATTCCCGAAAGCAGAAAACAGATGTTGTATCAAGTCAGAAACTCTACCTTTGCTAATAATGATGACCTTGTCATCTCTATCTTTCACACTCGCTTTCAGAAACAGAGTGATCTGAAAGTCAGTGAATTTAACAATGTCAACGTCCAAACCATCGCTCAATCTTGGGCAGGGTCGTTTCAATCGGTTTATGAAACACAGCATTATCTCATGCTCACTAGCAAGACCAATCCCATCAAGAAGTTGCGGAACATTGCATCCGATGTGGAACGTCTGGAGCAAGTGGCAACTTATTTCTTGTCAGCATTTGAAGACTTTGGTTGTATCAGGCTCAAAGGTTCTGTGTTGTTGCAGTTTCTAGCCACGCTCATCAATGCAGAGTGTTTTGAAAACCCTTTGCAATTCAACAAGCAACTTTTGGATGAGTGGATTCTCAACACGCCAATCAAGATGTCTCGCTTTGACCCTTATTTGCACTATCTCAACACCAATCGGGTGTCGTCTTTTATGACGATTCGCAACTATGGAGACTATGCCGCACAACCTGTCTTTGACCGATTGCTTGAGCTACCTGTGGAGATGATGGTGGCTCATCATTTTGACTACATGGAGAAAGAGAAAGCCTTAGCGTTCGTGGCTGACAAGATTCGGTTCACTCATCAATTCGTCAAGTATGCAGACTTTGTGTTGCAAGAATACTATGAGCTTCAAAACAACTTGCAGGCTGACTTGATTCAGCTCATTCAACATTACTTCACGATTCAAGTCATTTCTCACTCCGAAAGTCAGAACAAGCAGGATTGCTTGAAAATTAGAAAATTCTTAGACCAGAACGGCTATTTGCTGGGTAATGACACCTTGCTCAAAGAATCTTTGTTTTATTCGCAGTTTCCACCCAAACGCAAGGCAAACAAACGAAACACAAAAATCACATCACAAAATGCCAGTTGCTTTGTCGCGTTTCCTTCTTCTCAAGAGGGATTGACGTCTTGTTCGTGGGGAAGTGAGCCGTTGACTCACTTCTCTAGTGCGTCAGGGTCTATCTACAACTTTTGCTTTCACAAAGATTCTTCACAAAGTGCCTTAGGGCATACTTTAGTCGTTGGCTCGTCAGGGTCAGGTAAGACCACTTTGATTAGTTTTTTACTGGCACAAGCCACTAAGTACAAAGGAATGAAGATGCTCGCTTTTGACCAACTGCAAGGTCTCAAAGTTTCTACATTGTTACTTGGTGGCAAGTATTTAAACTTTGAGCAAGGAGGCTTGTCGCTCAATCCGTTTGATTTGGACAAAGAGGATTCAGGATTCTTGATTGATTTCTTGTGTGACATGGCACAGGTGCAAAGTGAGCAAGACAAGCTCAAAATCATTGCAGGGGCATCGCAGATTCTGGATTGGGACTTGTCCAGTCGCACCGTGGATCAGCTCCTTCACACCATTGCTCAAAAAGGAGAGCCGTTGTATGAGAAACTGAAACAATACGGCTCTACTGGCACAAAGTCAGGTTTGTTTTCTGGACAGCCAGTGCCTCTTGAGGCTGACTGGTTGTGTTTTGATTTCACGCATCTCTTAGAGAGACCTGAGGAGCTGGGGCTGTTTGCGTCTTATCTCTCGCATCGGTTCTTTAAGTCTTGCGATGGCACTCCTCGCCTCATTTTTGTTGATGAGTTTCGCAGATATTTAGAATCTGAGGTCTTTGCTAAAATCGCTGCCAGAATGTTGCAGGAGTTGCGAAAACTCAATGGTGTTTTTGTCGCAGCCGTGCAGTCTTTAGATCATCTCTATTTGCACCCCATCGGAAAACAAAATCTTGCTAACTTTGCCAAGTTTATTCTGTTTCCTTCTCGTGAGGGATTGAATCCTGATGCCTACTTAGACGGCATTGGACTCAATCAAGACGAACTGGCTTGGCTGAAAAACACAGACCCTAAAACCAGAGCCGTCATGGTCAAAACAGCGGGCGGTTCTACTGACATTGTCCAAGTTAACTTAGCTTTTTTAAAACAATATCTACACGTTTTCAATTCCTCTCAAACTCACGTCAGAGCCATTGAAACACTCCAAAAACAAAACCTTTCTCCTCAAGAACTCATGCAAGAGTATTTACGGGCAGTGGTATGAATCAAGAAGAAGACCAAGACCAAATTGAAAAAGAACTTTCTCTTGCCAAAGGGAAGGCGAAGAAGTCTAAGAAAGGCAAGAATCCAACTGAGGAGGTGCTTGCTGAAATGTCAGATGCTTCCACAGCTGAATACTCACAGTCTGATGAGATTGACCAGCTAGACCTTGAAGACTCTCAAAACTCAAATCTTCAAACTCCTGACTTGACCAACTTAGTTGGTTCACAGATTCTTGAAGCATTAGACCAAACTTTTAAGTCATTCATTGAGCCTCGTTTGAATTATTTAGAGGAACACATCGCTGAACTCCAAAGCAAGCTCAATGCTGACAACCAGACTTTTCAGGAATTGGCTCAGTCTGACTCCAATCCTGAATATGTCAGAGCAGTGTTAGAGAGTTATCAGCAGTTTTCTTTGTCCGTGTCCCAAATGGCTAATGACACCAAAGAAACTTTGAAAATTGTCAACATCAACAAAAACATGCTCCAGACCATTGGACAACGCACACAACCTGATGACCCCAATCAAGTCATCATTCAACTCTTGAAGGATATTAAGGCACAGCTGACCCCTCACAAAGACTCTAACGTAGGTCCCACTTCCAGTGAGCCTTTGGATTTGAGTGCTGATGACTTGATCGCTCAACAAAAACCTGCTGTCAGTGTCAATGTCCCTTTTTGGCAAAACAAAACGCTTATTCAGCAAGGGCTTGGACTGCTGTTGTTAGTTGGCTCTCTCATTTATTTTTGGTTTTTCTTATGATTTATTCCAAAGTGTACCGAACCCTGTTGCGTCCTCAACTCATCTTTGGAGTCCCTCGCTCTTGGTTTCTTATTTCTGCTCCTGCTTATTTGATCCCCTATAACATGGACATGTTACTCGTTGGATTGCTGGCTTATGCCCTGACTTTAGGACTTGGACACTTGCTTGCCAAGTATGTTGACCCAAACTTCTCGGACATCTTGCTTGAGTTTCTTATGTCTTTTAAACGACTCTCTCTGGCTCCTAAAGTCTTGACAGATTCTATCCCTTACTAAATAATGAGCCTTTACAATCTTTTCAAAAATTGCCTATGAAAAACTTTTTACTTCTGCAAATTGGAATGGCTGGGGGTGCTATTGCTTCTGCTGTCAATTATATTGGCAGCGAAAAAACAAAGTATCTTTTTGAAAGCTGGGTTATTTTCAGTGGTGGTCTCATTCTTTATTCAAGTTGTGCCACTGCTTATCTCATCATTGTTATTTGTGAGGACAAAAAATGATCATCACTTTAACAACCATCTTGTTGACTCTGATTGGCGTAGTTGCCTCGTACATTGCTGTCAAACAAGTTTTAAACCGTAGAGAGCAAAAATAAACCTCTAACCCTTGCCAAAAATGATGAAGTTTTTAGACCTTAAAACAGACTATGCTTTTAAGATGCTGTTTGGAGATGAGAAGAATAAGAAGCTACTCATCAGCTTTCTTAACTCGCTCATTGAGTTTCCTCATCAGCAGAAAATTCAAGACCTGACCATTCAAGACCCTTACAACCCGCCTTTGCTAGAAGGTATGAAAATCACCTTTGTTGATGTCAAAGCGAAACTAGACACAGGTCAGCAAGTCCTGATTGAGATGCAGGTCATCAACCATGAAGGTTTTGAGAAAAGAATCCTTTACAATGCTTGTAAAAACTACTCTATGCAACTAGAGAAAGGGCAGGAGTTTCATCTGCTGAATCCTGTCATTGCTCTCAATATCCTTGACTTCATCATGTTTGAAAACAATGACCAAATCATCAATGTTTTCAAATTGTTAGAGAAGAAGAACTTAAGCCCGTATTCTGATGACATTGAATTGATCTTTGTAGAACTCCCCAAGTTTCAAAAGTCTTTAGATGAACTCAAAGAGTTGCAAGAAGAGTGGATTTATTGCATCAAGCACGCTGAAGGCTTACAAGAGATTCCCCAAACTTTTAATCCAACCATTCAAGAAGCCTTACATCTGGTCAATCAAGCAGGGCTGTCTCCTGAAGAACTAGAAGTCATCTACAAAAGGCAGGAGTTTGTTGCCATCATCAAAGGTGCTGAACAACTCCAACTTAAACAGGGATTCCAAAAAGGTCTTCAAAAAGGAATGGAGAAAGGAATGGAAAAAGGAATGGAAAAAGGACGGCAAGAAGGCAAAGAAGAAGGTCTCCAGCAAGGAATGGAAAAAGGAATGGAAAAAGGCATAGAAAAAGGACGGCAAGAAGGAGAACAACAAAAAGCTATTGAAATTGCCAAAAAGATGCTGGCTCAAGGATTAGACATTGATACCATCAGCATTGCCACTGGACTACCCAAACAACAAATTCAAAACCTTTAACCTCTGACCAAAAATTGCCTATGAAATGAAACAAAATTTTTATTTAACTTCTACTGTTGTAGATGATGAGGATGAAGCTATACCGCTGATGGATCGTTTCTTTCTTAAAAAATTGCAAACCTGAGTCTTAATGGCAGAAATTGCTCAAAATTTACACTTTTGATTTTGTTTTTTGACCAAGATGTGCGGGTTGCAAGCGTGTTATCGGTCTAATAGACTTATTTAATTTCTACTGTTGTAGATCAAGGAAAATTATGAAAATCAAAATCGTCTAATAGACTTATTTAATTTCTACTGTTGTAGATATGAATCTAACATAAAACGCTTTAATGTCTAATAGACTTATTTAATTTCTACTGTTGTAGATCACTGGATAGCTTGATCATTTCTTTCGTCTAATAGACTTATTTAATTTCTACTGTTGTAGATCTCAAGGGTCATCTTCTGGTACTGGGTCTAATAGACTTATTTAATTTCTACTGTTGTAGATCGAAGTATAGACCCACTACTGATGATAATGTCTAATAGACTTATTTAACTTCTACTGTTGTAGATGATGAGGATGAAGCTATACCGCTGATGGATCGTTTCTTTCTTAAAAAATTGCAAACCTGAGTCTTAATGGCAGAAATTGCTCAAAATTTACACTTTTGATTTTGTTTTTTGACCAAGATGTGCGGGTTGCAAGCGTGTTATCGGTCTAATAGACTTATTTAATTTCTACTGTTGTAGATAGGGTTCACGAGAGACAGGAATGTCAGTCTAATAGACTTATTTAATTTCTACTGTTGTAGATATGCGTATCAGAAAACTGAAAACATGTGTCTAATAGACTTATTTAATTTCTACTGTTGTAGATCAGCCAAGAGGCTTAGCCGTAAAATTGTCTAATAGACTTATTTAATTTCTACTGTTGTAGATGTGTCATGGGAGAGATTAAGCAACTCGTCTAATAGACTTATTTAATTTCTACTGTTGTAGATTCAGAAAACAGAGAACATGTGGAATGGTCTAATAGACTTATTTAATTTCTACTGTTGTAGATATCTGTCATCTTAGAATAAAGAGCTGGTCTAATAGACTTATTTAATTTCTACTGTTGTAGATACCAGACATTTACTCTATATTTTGCTGTCTAATAGACTTATTTAATTTCTACTGTTGTAGATCCGTCTCCCGTGAACCTCTGCAAGAGGTCTAATAGACTTATTTAATTTCTACTGTTGTAGATATAATAAGAAATAACTCTTTACTTTTTTTAATTATTTTTTTTACAAGGGAATTTTATGAAAACAATCAAATCAATCATCACTGCCACTTGTGCAACCGCCCTGATGGCGGGGTGTTCCCAGCCAGCTCTGTACAGCCAGATGACTGATGAAAACTACCAACCAAAGCCTAAAACCTGTGACATTCCCATTTCGCGTGAACCTCTGCAAGAGGGACAGAAAAAAATAGGGGAGGTGACTATTTTTCAGCAGTTGCAAGCAGGGATTTTCTGTGGTTGTAGTAATAAACCAGTAGAAGAAGCCATGAAAGAAGCAAAAGAAAAAGCCTGTTCTGTTGGCGCAGATGGAATTGCTAATTATAGAGAAGTTAGTCCTAGTGGTGGATTAAGTTCAAATCAATTAAATTCAAAAGGAGATTTGTATGTTAATGAAAATTAAATATATTTTTTTGGTCGCTGTCATTCCTTCAGTAGTTTACGGTCAGGGTGTTCAATACGTCTTCGATCCCTCAAATTTTGAGCAGGCGGTTAAATCTGTTGCGAATTTGAGGGAGCAAGTGAAAACTAGCAGAAGAGCAGTGATGACCATGATGAATGTACAGGACGAGATTATGAACATGAGGAGCGAAATGGCAAAAGTCTACAACTCTGTTTTTGGGGTGATGGGGGAAATTAAGCAACTCAAGGATGAGCTAGAAAAAACTCCGGGGGAGTTTCAGGCTGCGATTGAGCAGTTCAAAAAAGACTCAGAGTGTGTTTTTTCTGATGTAGATGCTTATCAGAAAACTGAAAACATGTGGAATGCACGTTACTTCTACGGCAAGGATCCTGAAAAGATAGGGGAGGGGCTGATAGCAAAAGAGCTTGGATTTAACAATGACGTAGACTCTAGGGAATCTACCTATACCACGTTAGAGGTGGATCCCGAGGGAGGGCTTTACTTGAAAAAACGTGTGCATCGCAAAGCAGGCACTAACCAGCTGGGCATGCTTGTCAAAGGCAAGTGTGCTTTAGTCAAGACCTACTATGACGAAGCAATGGACAAGCTCAAGAGGGAGCGAGGTGAGTTTAATCGCATCAATTCAAGATACATGAAAAATCTGGACGAAGACTATAAAAAACTCAAAGACAAAGAGTGGGAGATTCTAGCTGATCGGGTGTCTGGAAATGACCCGAGTACTGAGGGAACAAAAGGAACATTAGATACACAGATGATGCTTCAGTGGCAAATGCTTAAAATCTTGCACAGGATTGACAAAAATCTGGAGGGGATTTATTTGAACGGCATCAACTTGCACGCTAAGCAGAAACGAAACGTGCGGCAACTGCAACGTGCGGCGAAGCTGTCCCTGACTGAACAGCAAATCCGTGACTTGCGAGCAAAGGGTAAAAGTGCTGACCAACATCAGTCTGCGACTCCTAACTTTGATGCTTTGTTGGAAAAAGTCAGACAAAGCAAATACTACAAGAGATATGACTCAGGTCCCTTGTTTAAGTAGTTGTTTTGTTTCGTTTTTGTTGTTTGAGTGTTTTGATGATGGTAATCAAAACACTCATAAAAAAGATGCCTGAAGCAACGTAGATGGCGGTTTCTCCTGTCATGAGTCTTCTTTTGTGTAGATTAAAAATATAACTAGATAAGCAATGGCAAATCCGAGTGTGAGATAAACTGCTTGGTCTATGTACTTTGTTTTTTCACTTGCAAAATAAGCCAGACAGCCACCAATGCCTGCAAGGCAGGCGTTCATTTGTTGTAACAAGATGTTTTTCATCGTTTCTAAATTTCTATCAAATTACTACTTTCGTTATCAAAAATCAAGTCTGATAGACTGACTTAATTTCTACTGTTGTAGATAACTGTTTGATTAATCTTTGTCACAAAAGTAAAAAAAATGTTTAGAGGAAATGAAGTTTATGAGATTTTTGAGACAACTCTTATAGAGGTGATTTTGGGTTTGTATTCGGTGTTTGGTCATGCAGCACAGCCTATTTTTTCGGCAGGGTTTCACTTGGCGATTCTGTTTTACTTTGTCTTTGCGTTTAAAACGGGAATCGGCACAGTCGGCTACAAAACCATGTTCACAGGTCTCCTGCTTTCTATGAATTTTAACTTCATAACGAATATGGAGTCTTATGAAGAGTATTTGATTGCTCTGGTGTTTGACACCCCCAAAGAAATTGCTGAATTTATTATTTCTGCCAATGCCAACAATTTGGGTCTCAAAATTCCGTCAGAGACTAACATGAGCCAGCTGTACAGTATGATTTATGACAATCTGATAGAACAAGCAGGCAATGATGACCGCTGGATGTCAGTCTTGCCAACTTATGATGCGTTCATCATCTATCTTGCTGCTTTGGTGGTGTATATCACTTACTTACAGTATTGGCTGGTGCAGTTTGCTTTTTTGTCTAATGTAGTGATTTATATGCTGTTTTCTCCTGCGGTCATTATGCTCTCTGCCTTTTCAGAGAGTAGGAATGTGTTTTTTGAATGGTTTCGTGCTGTGCTGACTGTTATGTTGTATCCAGTCATTGCGACCTGTATTATTTATCTTGTCAATGAGTTGATTTTTAGGTTGGCTTTGGACTACCAAAGTCTTGAAAACTCCTCTTCTCCTATTCCTTCAGGGATTATTATTTTAATTGGATTGATTGCTTGTTTTTCGTTTTCTAAGGTGGCAGAGATTGCTAATTCTTTGACTCGGGGCAATGTCTCTAGCAAGGGAAGCAATCCATTTCAGATTGGGAGAGACATCATTGGTGCGACTGCCAAAGGCATTTCTGCTGCTGCCAGTGCAGCGAGGGCTGGCAAGGCTGCTTATGGTGCAGGAAAAGCAGGCATCAGCAGTGCTAAAGAAATGCTAGGAGGAATGCGTTCAGATGGTGGGGGAGAGTCATCTGGTGCTGGTGATGTTCCTCAGCTCCCTGCACCGCCTGTGTTCCTGCCTCATATTCCTGTTGAAGAATACAGGAATCTTGGACAACCTGAACCGCCTCCTTTTTCTGTACAAAAGATGCCTGATGACAACCCCCAAACTCAAGGGTCATCTTCTCAATCAGGTTCTGGTGCGACTGGTGCAGATAGAATCATTGAAGGCACTCTTGCCTCCTCTGAAACTGTTCAAAGTTCTCAATCTTCTACTGCTTCACAGCAACAGCAGACACAGGAAGCATCTCACTCTTCTCACACTTCATCAGATATGAAAGAGAAAAAAAGTGCATCACAGCAGACGCCACAAGCTCCATCAAACATGCCTGCTTTTCCTTCTTTTTCTGCTCAATCTGAGTCTGTTCCTCAAAAGACGCATGAACGTTCTCAAAACTTTGCTCAACAATCCAAGCAGAAAACCAATGAAAAAGAGACCAATCAACAACTTCAAAAAGAGAAGGCATCAGACAGGCCTCCGATGGATTTACCTCCTCTTGATCTTTATGACAACATGCCTTCTTTTGCTCAAAATGATGAGAGACCGCCCCTTGATCTTTATGACAACATGCCTTCCTTTGCTCAAAATGATGAGAGACCGCCTCTTGATCTTTACGACAACATGCCATCATTCCAACAAGACCAGAAAGATTTTGAAGTGGGCAATCCTGTCCCCAAAACTCCTGAAGTCAAAACAAATTTACCCAAGAAAGACAACAAAGACATTGAACCCAATATCTCTGTTTAATCAAATCTACATCAAATCTATGTTGAAAACATATCAAAAAGACATCAGATATACATCAAAAAAGAGTCAAAAACACATCAAAAAAGTGTTGATTTGTTTGGCTCTGGCTTCTGGTTGTTCGTCTACCAAACCTCCAACCAGTCCTTGCTCTGAATATGTCAAGATTCGCATCAATCAGTATCAAGAAAGCAAACTTGACACACCTCAACAAGAACAATATGTTTACAATCAGTTTGGAAATCGGATTGCGAGGTGTGATGCCTAACCAACAAAAAGTTTTACAAAAATTGCTAAAATCATTGCAAACTGAAACCCCAGCATCCATTTCATCAATTTATTGTCGGATTTTAACTCTGATATGTCTTGTTTGAGTTCACTTTTTAACTCTGATATGTCTTGTTTGAGTTCACTTTTGACTTTTTCAATAGTTGAATTGATTTCAATCTTTGCAGTGTCAATAGAGCTATCAATATCGGTTTGGATTTTTCTTTTAAGTTGGGTTTGAGCTTGTTCTATGGTGCTTTGAACGTCTTCTTTACTGGGAACATGTTCTTTAAGCGTTTTGTCCAGTGTCAGAGCATGAGCTTCTGCTTGCTTTTGTTCTACTCCTGAATCTATCAGTAAGCGAGCATATTCTAGTGTATTGATGGCGATTGGCATAAAAAACTACTATAAAAATGAGTTAGTCTAACAAAAAACAATCAATTTGGAAATCGCACTGTGAGGTGTTATAGTTAGGTTTTTAGCTATTGTTGTAGATATGAAAAATTTATTACTGGTAGAGATTGGACTCAGTGGAGGGCTGATAGGAGGTGCAATCAACTACATTGCATCAGAAAAAACAACATATGCACTAGAAGCATGGTGCTTGCTAGCGGCTGGTGTTATCATTCACGTAGCACTTATATTTATTTACTTTAACGGAGAGGAGGGAAAATGATTGTAGTTGCAATAGTGACAGCAATAGGTATCTTTTATATCTCAACAGCGATTTATTACTCAAATAAAAGAAAAAAATCCAATCCTTAGGAATATTTCAGAAGACAGGGAAGTTTGGAAATCGGATTGCGAGGTGTGATGCTTAAAGCTTCCTTGAAAACTTTCTAAAAGACTTGATAAGCTCATAAAGCAGCACTACAGTGCCAATGTTCTTGAGGCTATTGATAAGTTTTAAACTCCCCAATGAGAGTAGGCTATTTTCTTGGAAATATTCAGAGAATTGAAGTGGTTCTAAACTTTCATGAGACCAAAATTTATAACCTAAAATGCTGGAAAGATATTCTGTCAATTCTAATGCGCCATTGGTAAATAGGGGAAACATAAAAGTCAGCATCAAACCTTGAAAAAAAATAATCCACAGCAAAGGTTGCCAAGGCTTCGTCCCATAACTACTGGTAAACTTCTCAAAATCTAAAAGCCACCAATCAAACTTTTTCCAGCTTAAACTTTTTCTAT
The DNA here is from genome assembly GCA_965233585.1 of bacterium. Classification (GTDB taxonomy): domain Bacteria; phylum SAR324; class SAR324; order SAR324; family NAC60-12; genus CBDDTI01. The sequence continues at coordinate 14,140 of CBDDTI010000109.1, read as the reverse complement.
ACATCTCCATCTCCTGAACATGAAAGTCTAAAGCTTTTACTTGATCTTGTTGGTCAATCGCAAGGTTTTTGAGAACCAAAAAAGTTTCACGATTGGCTGCTTGATCTATGGTTGTGTCATAGTAATCTATCTTCCCAACTTGAGCAGATTTAAGATTCAAGACTCCTGATTTTTGAAGTTCCCTCAAAGACAGGACCCTTTCACATGAGGCAAACTCAAAATCTACATCTTTTGAAAAGCTAGCAAAATTAAAATCTGCGTGTTTTGAAAAAGATGCATCTCTAAAAGATACATGTTCTAAAAAAGATACATCTCTAAAAGATGCATGTTCCGAAAAAATGGCTTCGTTAAAAGATTGTTCTGAAAAAATGGCGTTGTTAAAGAATACATCTTTGACAAAAGTGGTATGACTAAAATTTGCATATTCTGAAAAAGTGGTATGACTAAAATTTGCATATTCTAAAAAAGTAGCATGACTAAAAGATGCATGTTCTGAAAAATGTTTTTCTTTAAAATCTACACTTCCTGTAAAATTGGCAGAACTAAAATCTACATCCATTAAAAAAATACATCTTGAAAAACTGCCTTCTGGAATCCTTTCATCAATTTGACCTTGTTTTTCAACTAAATCGTATTGATTGCCTTGATACTCAATATACTTTCTACCTGAAGTGGTTATTCCACATCTTTTTTGTGTTCCATTTTTTTCAACAATAATGATGACATCCTTACCTATGTCTGATGTATCTACTCGCATAATGTTTCAATATTAAAAATTGATATTCTAACACTAAAGATTTTGATTTGTTCAAATTTGATTGGCTGTTCTTCAGAAACAGAACAAAGACCTTGAACCCAATATCACTGTTTAATCAAATCTATGTTTAAAACATATCAAAAAGACATCATAAGTCTATCAAAAAAGTGTTGGTTGGTCTCTTTTTAGTTTCTGGTTGTTCTTCTACCAAACCACCAACAAGCCCTTGCTCTGAATACGTCAAGATTAGAATCAATCAGTATCAAGAAAGCAGACTTGACACACCTCAACAAGAACAATATGTTTACAATGAGTTTGGCAATCGCATTGCGAGGTGTTATAGTTAAGTGTGATGTTCTTAAACACTTAACTTTTATTATTTTTTCAGGAGAATTTCTATGAAAATTAAATCGTTTCTTACTTTGACTATGGCTTTGGCTTTGGCTTTCTTGATCGCTTGTGGTTCTGGTGGTAGTGGTTCTGGTGGTAGTTCTTCAGAAGATGATAAGGAAATAAAAGAATTAGATGAAAAGATAGAAGAAGCTAAAAAAGCCATTTTTAGTAGCTATTGGACTGGTTATTTGCCAAAAGATGCAGGCAAAGATAGATTTCTAGAAGGTTCCAGTAATGATGGCAGTTTTACACTTTCCCCAGTCATTCAAGTGGTGACAAGAAAGCTAGGTGTTAAACGACATCAATTTATAAAAAGCGTTTTGGCTTGGAATCTTTTTACCCGTGATGTTCACTACACAGTTTCTAATGTTCCTATGGGAATTACTGTCAACGTGACCAAAATTGGTGATACTATGATCAATATTTCTTTGGTTGGTCAGGCTTTGTCTCATCAAGATGCTAATGATATTGATGATATGACTATTAAACTTTTACCTGCAATATTAGATGGAAGTCCTGATTTAACCTCACAAAAATCTGCTACCATTGTTGCAAAAATAGATTTTTATGACTAATAAAGAAAAAAAGAGACCAGACCCCTTGACAAACCATTTTTCTATCATCTAAAATACTGGATTGAGCTTTTTGCTAGACACCTTTTCACTGAGGGACAGAATTTACGGATCTGTCACGTCAAAAGAACCAGACAAAGACTCTCTTGCTCTCCTGAATCTGCAAAGCAAATGCTCACTCTGGCTAAGTTTGGGGTCGTAACCAGACGAGATAAGTGAATATTGTGTCAGAAAGTGAGCATTGAGTCTTTTTTTCTTCTCTTTCTCCTTTCTGACATTGCCGTTTTCTTCAACTCTTTTTTAAAGGAAAACGGACATGACAACTTCAAAATCAGCATTCCAACAAAATTTAGTTTATCCACAGACTCAAGACTTAGAGGTCTTGGGAGTCCTGAACAATCGTGACCAAGAGGTTTTGAGACTTCTTGATCAGTATCAAGCACGCAATGGTCGTGTGTGTGACCCTTCTAATCAATACCTTCTTTCTAAGATGAAAAGGACGTCCTACAAGGAGTCTAGCATGGGAAAGTTGGTAGGTCTGACCTCTCCAACTTCTGTGAATAAAGTGTTAAAACGATTAGAGAGTGTCGTTTGTTTAATCCACAGGAAATCCCTCAATATTCAAAAAGGAGGGCAGCCTGTCACAGACAGAAAAATCTATCTGGTGCAAATCTCTGATTGGATTGAGCAGAATCGCTGGCTTGATGATTTTGACAACTGCAAGAAGATTCAAAGAAAGACAGGGTTCATCAATCGCAATCTTAATGCAGAACAACAGAAGTATCTCAAAGATCAACTTCAGCGAGCCAAAGGACAAGAACCTGACACGTCAGGCAACTCCAATGTCACTGTAGATGAAGTCTTTGAACAGAATAAGAAAGTAGATCATTTAGTTAAGAAGCTGGGAGAGTGTCCTAGCTATGAAGACAAGAGACTTTTTGTCAAAGACATCATAGACCAGAAACTTATCATCAGTCATCTGTATTGTTTCAATGCAGGGGAAATTAAAACAAGGCTTGTTAAAAAGGTCTGGAGTAAGTTGGCAAATGTCTTTTTAGCTATTGGAGCAGGACGTGGGAACATGCCAAGTCTCTATGAGTTGTATTTGTATCGTTTATGGGAAGATGATGACAAGATTCAACAGGCACTACAAACGTTATATGATGGCATGAGCAAATCAGGTCGCCATCAGGTCAGGAATCCGTGGGCTTATTTTCTTTATCATTTGCAACTGTCGGTGGGACAAGCTCCTAAAAATGTGTCTGTGAAAGATTTAATGAACAAGTTCAAAGCGATTGCAGTCCTGCCTTGTAACAATAGGCAGGAATGTCTTAAAGACCGAGCATTGAAATCTACCAAAGCCAAAGTCGCTAAACGAGAGAAAAGAAACATTCTTGAGCAGAAGAACAAAGAAGGCAAGATTTTAGGTCTTGGCATCAATTTTTGGGTTAAGGTTTTGGAAGACAAGACTTATGGTCAGATGATGCAAGGCTACACGGATTTAGTCCAAATCCAAGATGGACAGGTGTCTTTTTATCTCAATAATGAGATGATGTTGTCTTTGTTACGAGGGTCTTATTATGAAAGAGTCTTACAGGCTCTAAAAGATGACTTCCCCCAAAACAACTTTACAAAAATTGATTTCCATTATTCTTATTCACCTAACACTTTTTTAGACAGACCTACTTCTCTTGAATGAACTATCGTTCATTCATTCTGTCTAAAGGACGTCCATGACTCACGAAAAATAAACCTCAAAAAAACAAATAAAGAAATAAGGAAGCATGCTAACGCATGCTCTATTTTTTAATTTTTTGCGTCTTAGCGCACACACAAGGTGTGCTAGACGCAAAAAGATGCCATAAAAAAAAGAAAAAATGAATATCCCTTTAACTCTCATCAGAGAAAAAGTTTTCATCAACAAAACTTATTCTGTCCTATTGATTTTGTTATTACTTGTCAATCTAGCTCTACTCGTTGAACGTTTCTGGATCATCAAAACTCCTCAAATTGTTTACGACTATGTCCAATTCAAAAAACCAAGCGAATACCAAGTCAATAGACTCAAAACTTCATACCTTGACAATGAGAACCTCATCAAAGCTCTCATCTATGAATATGTCCTCACCAAAGAACGTTATCCCTTAAAAAAGGAAGAACTCAACAAAATCAATGCAATGTCCAACCAAGACACTTTTGCTTTCTTTCAAGACTTTAGAAGTAGATTAAAAGATAGAATCCAAAACAGACCTTTTCAAAGATTTGTTCAAATCAATATGTATCAGAAAATCTCTGATGACGTCCGACAAATCCAACTCAAAACCATTGATCTGCTACAAAAAAAAAAATCTATTAAAAAATTCAAAATCAACATCAGGTTTGATTTTCAAGATGAAATAATCAAAGGGGATCAACTCAACATCAATCCTTCAGGATTCAAAGTCACCAACTATGCTATTGCTCACTTACAACAATGAAAATTCACAGATTTCAACTCTCTTTTGAAACTTGGGAAGTCCAAAAAGCCATTACCAAGATTCTCATCTCTGCTTGTCTGATTGCTTTAGCTGGAATTGTCTATCAATCTATATCCAATCGCTATCTATCAAGACAAATCAATACACAAAAGGTCTATCTCTACGAAAACCAACACATCCAACAAATCCAATCCGTTCAAGATGGATTGACGTCTGGTGATGATTTCATCATTCAGAAATATCTTAAAACATTCATCTTACTCCATGAAAGAAGGGATTTAGAAAATCTCAAAGCATTCACAAATCCTTTCTTATTCTCTAAATGGAGACGATTCAAACAATCCAATCAAATTGTTCAAATTAAAATCATCTCAACTGAAAAATTAGATGACAACTTAATTCAAATGGAGTATATTAGTCAGACTGATGAAAACATTGAAAAGAAAGTCGCACTGATACAGTGGAAACTCTTGACTCAATTCCCAGAAAACGATATAAGATTAGGAATAGAAAATGTGGATGTCATCAATCCACTCAGACTGGAAGTGACCGAATACAATTCAGTCACCAAGCTAGATTAGGATAATTTATATAAGCGATAATAATTCTTATCATTTGTGAAAGTCCTAACGTTTGCATCTATCGTAATAGACTCACAACAAGATGTCAAGCAATTTTTAACACAATTTTCATCACAGTAAGCGTCAGCGACCCCGTCATTGCATGGCTAATAGTTTCACTATTAGGAAATGCGTATCCTGCTACCTAAATTCTTCAAAATCCCATCAAAGTACTACAACACTTATTTTCCTTAATACAACCCTAAAAAAGCGTACTACACACCTAAAAATCAGTACTACAACCCCTATTTTCCTTAATACAACACCAAAATCACGATTAGAGACGTTCTTTTTCTATTTTTTCCCAAATGGCTGAACGAATAAATTGATTCATTGAATAATTGGAAGGGTGGCTTTTGATTCTTTCAATCCATTGCTTCGGGAATCTGACCACAAGACTATGATCATTCTGAGTGGCTTGTGAGCCTTCTTGTTGCATTGGAGCAGATTGAGCAACCTGCTTAAACTTCTCTAATTGTTGAGTTTTAGACATTGTTTAATCCTGTTAAATTGTAAATTTCTTGAGTGAGCTGATTAATCTCTTGGGCAGAAACAGAGTTTGGGGCATATTCAGATACAGATAATCCCATTGCCAATGATCTTGACAAATCTACTCTTCTTTTGACGATGCTATCCAAAACTTGGTAATGATCTGAACTGTTGATGAAATGTCTCATCTCATCAAATTTTTTAGCAGCAGGATTGATTTTGTTCAAAATCACAAAAGACTGAATGGAGCTACTTGCTAGTTCACTTAACTCTTTCAAAATCTTCTCAAACTCTTGCAATCCCAAAATCTCAACACCTTCATCTGACACAGGTGTCAAAATCAAATCTGATGTGAACAAAGCAATCCGATTCAAACTAGAATCAAAACCTCCTAAATCTAAGATATAAAAAACATTTTTTTCTGGAGCAGATAAAATCTCTTCTAGTTGCATTTGATTTGGTTTTTCCAAATCAAGCATTGTCTTATGTTCTTGTCTTAAAAGATTCGTATAGCTCAAAGTCTTTTGAATATCCAAGTCCAGTAATTTAACTCTCACTTTCTTTTGAAACTCTACGGCAAGATTAAATGCGATGGTACTCTTGCCAACTCCGCCTTTCTGGTGTGCTATTGTTAGTATCATATTAATATTTTAATGAGATTGAAAATATACTATTATAAAATAAAAATAATATCAATAGTTTCTTTCTTTGTAATTTTTTATAAAACCATATATAATGCCATCTATTTATACTGACTTATAAAGCGATCTCAATTATGGAATTTAACAAAAAAACATTCAATATCAATCGTGACTCTAGTGACCTGATGAAACTCATCATTCCCAGCAGGAAGCAAACAGATTTTGTTAACAGAGCGATTAAGAATGAATTAGAAAGAGAACAAGAAAAATTGGAAAGAAAAAAAATTCTTCAAAGTCTCAAAACACTCAAAAGAGAAAGGGAAAATCTACCTCAATCTTTAAATAAGAAAAGTGAAGATGTAGTCAGAGAAGTCAGGAAGGAGATAACTGACAGAAAGTCTCAAGTCGCTATCCAGCAGAAAAATGATGAATAAAAGTTATGTGTTAGATTCCTCCGTTTATGTGAAACTTTTAGTTTTTGAAAAAGATTCGGAACGTGTTGAGGCATTATTTGCCAAAATCATCAGTGACGAAAATTATATTCTTGTTCCTTCTCTTTTTTTATATGAAGTGATAGGTGTTTTTAAGAAATATGGTTATAGCCAAGTTCTTATAGAAGAGTTTCTTAACAATTACTATTACAACCCATGTATCAAAGTCTTTGAATTGCAAAAAGAAATAGTCAGTCAAGCTCTCACAATTAGTGAAGAAAGAACAGAGAAATCAGGATTCCCTACCTTCTATGATGCAAGCTATCATGCCTTAGCTCTTTTTAATCAATGTGACTTCATCACTGCAGACAAAAGGTACTATGAAAAAGCAAAACACTTTGGCAATATCAAATTATTAGATGAGATGCTTTTCTAGTATCAAAAAAATATGATAACAGTATTGTTATTATGTCTTTTTGATATATTTTCTTGTTTAAGGATATTATGTGATGAAAAAGATTTAGAACCTTAAAAATGAAAGAATATTTATTGTTGTTACTTGGTGGAAACATTGCAGGAGCTGGTTATCTCATCAGTCTTGTCATGGAAAATAAAAAGACGCTTTTAGGTTACTCTAAATAATACTGATGGTTGTCTATTTTATGAGGAATCAAAAATGATACTTTATATGATAATGACAGGTGTGGTTGGGATCACAGTCATCACTCTTTTCATCTTAGAAAGAAAAAAAGCGATTAAAAGCTAATCCGTGTCTTGTTTGAGAAAGTTGATGATATTGTCTTGAAGCTCCTGATTCTCAAGATTCTCATCAAAGACTTAATATACATCTAAAAATTTTAAAATGAAAGAATACCTGTTGTTGATTCTTGCAGGAAATATTGCAGGAATAGGTTATTTGATGAGTCTAGTGATAGAAAATGTCATAGTCACAATTATCTACTTTTTGGAGAAAGACAAATGATACTGTACACAACAACAGTCATTTTTATAGGAGTCACAACAATTATTTTCTTTGTAGCAGATAGAAGAAGGCAAAGAAAGAAGAATGAAATGACCAGCAGCTAATCGCTATCTTGTTTGAGAAAGTTGATGATGTTGTCTTGAAGCTCCTGATTCTCAAGATTCTCATCAAAAACTTGTTCTTGTGCGGGTGTGGTTGTTTGAGGTGGTAGAATCTTTTGGAGTTCTTGGTCAGAGATTTGTGATTGATGAGGTCTGTAAATCAAACTATGAGCGACTGCTCCTTGTTTTCTTTTCCATGTTCTGTTTTGAAACCAGTAAGCAATCTTGGCTTGGATCGGTCTTTCTCCGCCAAACTGATAGAGGACATAGCAGTCTGATTTAGGAATGGTCTGAATCTTTTGGGGCGATAAAAGTTTCTTGCCTTGTTCACTGACAGAAGCAGAAGCAAAGACAGAATGCTTTGAGCCTGCAGAACGATTGACAATCTCAACAGTGGTGTCTCCGATGGAATCAGAGACTTCTCTTGCCGATTGAGGATCATTTTGAGAAAAAATGACTTTGACAGCTGTTGTTGCCATAATCTCACGCCTACCAGCCTCTTGATAAAGTCTGTCAATTTGTCCAATGGATTGAGCAATAAACACAGCATTGACCCACTGCCCACGAGACAGGGCTGGCATCTGAATGATCTGGTCTAACTTTCCAAGCCTGATAAACTCATCTAAAACCAAAGTAATCATCTTATCTTTGCTTTTATCTACTGGATTAGACAAGAAATATTGAGTCATAAATTCAAAGAATAAACGAATGACAGGAGCTAGCCTGTCCACATCTTCAGGCTTAATGATCAGATACAGAGACACTGCATTCCCATCAATACCTCTTAAATCTTGAAAGCGAATCTCATCTTGAGACAAGGCATTGATCAGTCTTGGGTCGGTAAATGCCTGCATTCCCATATCAAATGAGCCAATCTCACCTGAAAACTGATTGTCTGCTTTGTTGATGTATTCAGACAGCTCCTTCTTGACCATTGATCCAAATGTGAATGACTGAAGTTTCTCCACATGAGACAGACTAGCTAACACCCCTTTCCTATCTTCTCCTAATGTTGATTGGTAAATGAGTGGCAAAGAGGTTTCTCCATCTCTGGCAATGAGAGCTAAAGCTGTATTGATAAAAATCTTCTTGGCTGCTTCCTGCCAATACTTGTCTTGACTCTGCGAGGAATCAAACAGAATGGTACCAATCTTTTGCACTTTGACATACAACTCTGATTGGTCATCTGGCAAAGAAGATTTGGCAAACGGATTCCATTTGGACGTGTTGGGATTGGTCGGCTCAAACACCATCACTTTTGAAAACGATGCACGATGGGCAGACGTGATAGAAAATAACTCTCCTTTAACATCTAAACACACGATGGAGTTCTGACACTGAAACAAAGTCGGCACGGCTATCCCTGCACTCTTTCCTGTCCCTGGTGGTGCTAAAACCAACACACTCAAAGGCTCATCTAACCTCAAAGTCTTTGATCTCCAAGTTCCTAACACGATGCCATTCCTTGCTAAAAAACCTGCTTTCTTAATGTCTTTCAATTTAGCAAAGCGTGCAGCTCCATGAACACGTGTATTTTCATACAACTCTTGAAACGGATTGTATAACAATACTAAAGCCACAGAAGAGAACATCAAAAGAGAAGAAACCAACTCGTCAAAAGCTAACAGACTGAACACATCACTGCCTTCTTGAGAAGATTCTAATAATTCAAAAAGAGAGTTGATGACTTCTACATAAGGCATCTCATACCATCTCTGACCAAAAGCCTCAGCATAAAAGGCATTGATTCCTGCAAACACCAACACAGGAATCAAAAACCAAGTATCTCTTAATAATTTGTAAGTGTCGTTTTTCATCTACATCTGCATTGAGGTTTCTTTTTCCTTTGTTTGCTTTTTGATTTTTTGCTCTTCTTGTTTAGCAATCTTCAAGAATTTTTGAGCTTTAGGGCTGTCAGCAGGAGCTTTAAAGGCTTGTTCCTTTGGATCATAACGGAAGTCATGGTCGTTCAGCAGTTGCACAAATTCAGGCTTGCAAGAGGCTAGTTTTTGTTTGAAAACCACTTGTTCAGGAGGTAATAAACTCGGTTGTTCAGTGCTTTTTGTGCCAGTTGGTTGTTCTTGAATTGGTCTGATTTTTTCTTCTTCACTCACCTTAACAATGACTTGAGAAACTATGTCTTCTTTTTGGGTTTCAGTCGGTTTTTCTTTTTTAAGGTCAAACTTTTCCCTGACAGCTTGGTCAAATTTTTGAGTCTGTGCTTGGTCAAATCCAACTGATGCAACAACCACTTTGCTAGCAAGATTCTCTTGCTCTTGTTGGACAGGTATTTTTTCTTCTTTTGTGATTTCTAACTCTTGATGGGTGGCAAGTGTTTTTTCTTCAAGAGCCTTGATGAATTTTTGAGAAGTTTCATTTTCAGGAGCAGTTAAAAGATTCTCTTTGTCATTATAGGTAAAACCATGCTGCACTGCTTCTGTGATGAGCTTGCTTTGAATGTCTGAAGGAAGTTTTTCTTGTGGCAAAGAAATACTTTTGTCACTACCAAGCAAATGAGCAGTGCCTTTCTCATCAATCTTGAGTTGAAGATTGGAGGGAAGTTTTTCTTTTTGAGAGTCTTGCTCAATCTCAACACCTTTTTGTAAGTCTTGATTCCTTCCCATAATCAAATCGGTCGCTTTTTCTGCTTCTTTAAACGCCTCAAACAGAACTTTGGGAGCGTCTTCTTTTCCTTTGGCATGGTCTAACCAACCTTTGAGATATTTCAGAGAATTGGTGTGAGTCTCATTATTTGTAAAATGATACTCTTGTTGCAGATTGAGACTTGTCAATTCAGCAACTAACTCCTCTTTGGCATAAGTTTTTCCTTTTTGATGAGTTCCAAATTCCCTCCCCAAAGCGACTCCAGTAGAATGTCCTGCTTCGTGAAACACAGTAGAATAATACTCTTCTAATTCTTTAAATTGCTCTTTTTTGGGAACAACAATTTTTTTCTCAGAAGGTTTAAAGAATGCACGATTTGAATTTGTTGACTCAAAAGTAATCCCTTGTTCTTTGAAGTATCTTTGTAAGATAGACTCTGCATGAGCAAATCGCTTTTGCTCCATCAAAGAATGGTTTGTTAGATCGGGAGCTTTGATTTCAAGACCAAGTTTTTCTTTGATTTGTTCAGGTGCTGCAGTAGTTTGGTCTAGTGAAAACACAGTCTGTGCTTTAGCAAAAGGTACAGCCTCTTTCTCAATGTCTTTTTTCTCTTTTGACTCTTGCTCACTTAAAGAATCTTTTTGATTGAGTTCTTGTAGTCGTTTTCTTTTTTCTTGGTCAAAAACATAACGATTCGTAAAAATGATCTGATGCCCTTTTTCTCCTTTTTTAATAGACCAGCCATGTTTTTTGGCTTCTACAAATCCAATATACACATTAGAACAAGGTTGGATTCTTCGTTCTAAAGACAAAGCAAATTGGTTATATGCTCCATAGACAGAACCATTAGAACGATAGGATAAAGAAGGACTCCTAAAATGAGAGAGAGCTGGAGACCAACTTTGTTGCCAATTTTTGTCTTCCAACTTCTGTAAAGAATCAAGAAGTTTGTTAAATTGTTCTTGTTGTGTGATTTTTTTCGGCATCGGTTTTTGATGAATGAGGAAAGCAGTTGCCATCTGATGCAAGTGCAAGCCAGCACGTGAGATGGATTTACGTTGTCTGACATTGAGAGAACCATGTCGTCTTGAATGAGATTCGTATTTCTTAGCAATGTTCTTGATGATGAGTGTTTGACCCTTCATTCCAGCATTTAATAAACGTTCTGCATCTCGTTGTTCCGCTTGGCTTGTTCTATATTTAAAGCGACGTGATTCTGTCATATAGAAACCATCGGTATACATGTTTTTGAGTGTCTTGGTGGGTAGAGTGAAACTGGGATATTTCCCTGTGATGTTGTATTGTTCATCTAAGCTTTGTCCGATTTCTTTTTGTTGAGAGAGAAAATCTGCTGCATCTTGTCCTTGTGGTAGAATCCAAGCCTCTGCTTGAGGGAGCTTTTCAAGTGCTTTGTCAGTCGCTTGCCTCCCTGCATTATCTGCGTCAAAAGCCAGTTCAACCTGTTCAAACCTTTCAATTCTTGCCACTTGCGAATCAGACAAAGCAGTTCCACAAAGTGCTACTGCATTGAATCCTTTCTGATGCAGTGCAATCGCATCTACGTATCTTTCCGTGATGACAACCTGTTCCTTATTCTGACAAAGAGACTCTCCATAAAGTAAGTGAGATTTCTTATAGATGGGTGTCTCCTTTGTGTTGAGATATTTGACCTTGTCATTCTCTCTCAACGAACGTCCACCAAATCCACAGCATCGTCCCTGTTCGTCTTGAATGGGAAACATCAGCCTGTTATAAAAAACAGGTCTCAATCCTTTGTCAGTCTGCTTAAACAAACCTGCTTGGATTAAATCTTCTTGCCTAAATTCTTTTTTTAAGGTTTCAGTTGCATGAGCTGATGAGTATCCAAGTTGAAAGTTTTCAATGCTCTCATCATTGACACCTCTGCCGTAGAGATATTGCTTGCCTCCTGCATTCAGTGAGGCATGAAACAAGTCACTTGCTCGTTTGTTGACAGCATAAATAATTTGCTTTTGCTCCTGTGAAACCTCTGGAGCAGCTGCTTGTTGTTTGACTGAAGTTGTTGGCTGATGAGAAGGGGTCAAACCTTGTCCAAGTTTTTGAATGGCTTCTTTGAAGTCTAGTTTTTCAACTGCTTGCACAAAGGAGATGACGTCCCCATGAAAGCCACAACCAAAGCAGTGAGCTGTACCTTTGTCTGCATTGACTTTGAACGATGCTGTCTTTTCTTGATGAATGGGACAACAAGCCATGCCATTTTTGTCAATGACAGCATATTGAGACACCACTGACTCAATGGAATGAGCTTGTTTGACATCAGACACTTTGACCATGTTTAAATTTCTTCAACAGAATCCAACATAAAGAGTTCATTCCCCTCTTCATCAAACACTCGTTTGGGGTTTCCCTCCTCATCAAAATCTGAATCAGGGTCAACGATGGGGTTGCCGTATTCATCTACTCCTATAATAGAAGAAAATCCCAGTTCTTCGGCAGTATAACTTTCTTTTCGTGGTGGAACTTGGAAGGGGTGGTCAGGATCGTAAAACGGATCATCTTGAGCTAAATACTCTTGCATTTTTTCTTCTTCAGTTTTCATAGGTTTCTCCATAAATTAGTTATTAAACAAACATTGAATTTTGTTGTCATTGAGAACAAGAAAAGCATCAAAGGCTTTTCCTGCTTTGGATTGAAAACCCTTGATAAGAGGCGTCTGCTGACCTTTCATCAAAGTTTTCCAATGACTTTGAATCTTCTTGCCACAAAAAGAAATTGGCAAAGAAAAATCCTTGTTCTTGCAGTAAAGCCCATATTTGCCATACAGCACAGGCTCTGCACACACAGGACAAAGACCATAGCTTTTTGAGTCTTTGTTTATTTGAGTTGGCAGTTTAAGGACGTCTTGTATCAAAACTTGTAAGGTCTCTTGCATCTGACACTTGGCTTGTTCATAACTGATTGTTCCTTTCTTCAGGGAATCAAACAGCTTTTCTAAGGCAATAGTGATGTCTGGATTTTTGAGAGTGGCAACAGGCGTGGCATCAATGAGCGTGTAGGCTTTGTCAGTGGCAACAATGCTTTTGCCTTTGTGCAAAGTGTAGCCCCTGTTTTGCAATTCTTTTAAGATTCCTGCACGGGTGGCAGGAGTGCCTATGCCGTTGCTGGTTTTTTCGTCAGATTCTGATTTTGGATTCTTCATAAATCCCAAAATGGAGGCATCATTGAACAAAGCAGGGGGTTTGGTTGTCCTCCTCTCTAAATCAAGACAAGCCTGAACACTTTGCCCATCTTGGAACTCTAGCCACTCATCAGAGTTGACAGAGACATAAGGGTAATGAGCTTTCCAACCTAATATCACATCTCTACCTAAACTCCCTTTTAACTCAATTCCATCAAAACAAGATGAGATTTTAAGAGTTTCTACTTGAGCAGGAGGTTGAAACGCTTGGAAAAATCTGGCACAAATCAACTCATACAACTCCCTAGTCTTTTCATCTTCCAAAGAGGCTACTTGTTCTGTGGGAATGATGGCATGATGGTCTTCTACTTTGCTAGAATCAAAGAATCGCTTGCTTTCTGTGTAATCCACAAACAACTTTTGATGAATGATAAAAATGCTCTTGATGCTCATCTTGTCAAAGTCACTAGGTAAGTGTTTAGAATCTGTTCTTGGGTAAGTGATCAGTTGAGATTCATACAGACTTTGAGCTATTTTCAGAGTCTCATCTGCAGTGAAAGAAAACACTCTGTTTGCTTCCTGCTGTAAAGTCTCCAGAGAGAAAAACTGCAAAGGAGCAATTTCTTTGACTTCTTTTTCTATGGACAATACTAATTCTTGCTCAACAGGAAGTTTTAACTGTTCCATCTGTTCAGGCTTCAGTTCATCAGAGGAGAGTTTCACCTCTCCAAAACTAGCTGTTAGCACCTGAAACTCACGAGGGACAAAAGTCTCATGTTCTCTGCATCGCTTGACAATCGCATTTAAAGTCGGAGTAGAAACCCTGCCAATGTGCAATGTCTGACCTGCTTTCAGAGACATCGCACGGGTCAAAGACATGCCAAATGTCCAATCCGCATAAGCACGAAGTTTGGCA